>NZ_JAAVIY010000008.1 GCF_014748335.1 Flavobacterium selenitireducens | reverse complement strand
GGGCGGCCTGCGGCCGCCCCGAACCCTTAAAAGGATGCCGCTCCCATCCCTCACGCACCTTTCCAAAACACAAAAACCGGAATCCAAGCGAATTCCGGTTTTAAAGTCAGTCAGTTAAGATCAGTCTCTGAGCAAATTCCGCGAAATCACCAATTTCTGTATCTCGGTCGTACCCTCGCCTATCGTGCAAAGCTTCGAATCGCGGTAGAATTTCTCCACCGGATAATCTTTGGTATAACCGTATCCGCCGTGAATCTGTACGGCCTCATTCGAAACCTTAACACAAACCTCAGAAGAATACATCTTGGCCATCGCGCCTATTTTGGTAACCGGTTGTTTGTTGTTTTTCAAATGAGCCGCCTTGTGAAGCAACAATTCCGAAGCTTCGATCTCGGTAGCCATGTCAGCCAACTTGAACGCGATTCCCTGGAATTCGCTGATCGGCTTGCCAAACTGGTGGCGCTCTTTTGAATATTTCAGCGCCGCCTGGAACGCGCCTTTTGCAATTCCCAACGAAAGCGCACCTATCGAAATACGTCCGCCGTCGAGTATCGCAAGGGCTTGCTTGAAACCGTCTCCCACTTTGCCAAGACGGTTGGCGTCCGGAACGCGGCAGCCATCAAAGATCAATTCGGCAGTTTCACTCGCGCGCATCCCGAGTTTGTTTTCTTTTTTACCGGATGTAAATCCAGCCATCCCTTTTTCAAGAACGAAAGCCGTCGTGCCGTTGGAATCCCCTTTTTCGCCAGTGCGTGCGATCACCACGGAAACGTCCCCGGAAATCGCGTGCGTGATAAAGTTTTTGGCGCCATTCAATATCCAGTCATCTCCATCCTTGACAGCCGTCGTGTTCATGCCGCCTGCGTCCGAACCCGTGTTGTGCTCGGTCAATCCCCATGCGCCTATCCATTGGCCGCTTGCGAGTTTGGGAATCCAGCGCAGCTTTTGTTCCTCGTTCCCAAATGTCAGGATATGGTTTGTGCAAAGCGAATTATGGGCCGCTACCGACAATCCTATCGAAGGGTCAACCTTTGAAATTTCTTCTACTACGGTGATGTATTCATGATAACCCAATCCTGAACCACCCAATTCCTCCGGAACAAGGACTCCCATATAACCCATTTCTCCCAATTTGCGGAAGAGCTCAACCGGAAAAGTCTGGGCTTCGTCCCACTCCATGATATGCGGTCGGATGTGTTGTTCGGCAAAATCACGGATAGATTCCGCTATCATGGATTCGGTCTCAATAAAATCGTAGTTCATATTCGGTTGTATTTTTTTAGAATTCCAAATATAAGCTAATTATTTTTACATTATCAACAGGAAAGTTCTCGATTCCTAACAAATCATCAGGTTTATTGATTTTGCCGTTCATGCTTCTGAACGTCACGATCGATTTGGCGACGGCATACCGAAAATAAGGGAACGCCGCCAATTCCTTAACTGAAGCTTCGTTTACGCGTATTTTCTTGAGTTCGGGAAGTTGCCTCACTTCGAACCGCTGCTGCAATTTTTCAATGACGTCCCTCGACAATCCCCAGATATCGTGCATCTGTTTCATGTCGACGAACCCGCCGAGCACTTCGCGTTGTTTGATGATACGATCGGATAGCGCATCGCCAATTCCGTAGACCGCCATCAGTTCCTGCTTGTCGCAAAGATTGATATCCAATTTCGATTTGGATGTGGCCCGGTTGCCAACAGTCAGGTATTTGCTGGGTTGCTGTTTTCGATTTACCCAATCCGGGAATTTGAAATAAGGAGAAATCGCACCAAGCAGGCTATCGGAAACTTTTGTGACATTTTGGAATTCCAAAGCGGAGTTCACGAATTTCCCCTTATCCCTAAACGCGTGCAACCTGTCGATTTCCGGCACGCTCATGCCCAAACGGTAGCCTTTATAGTCAGAGATAAAGTTCGGATTGAACGGATAGACGACAACTTTTTTTCGCGAGGCAAGCAGCTTCAACGAATCGAGCTCTTTTGAAAGCGCTAGCCATTTGCGGGATTCCGGGTCACGAGATTTGAAAATCTTGTTTTCGGGCAACAGGCAAAAAATTTGGACGATGGCGATGAGGATCGAAAGCAGGAGAATTCCCTGCCGTTGCGAACGGGTAAATCCGGTCCGCTTTAAAATGGAGGTTTTCATTATGGCGTGTATTAAAGTTGAATGGCATAAAAAACATGTGAATCGGCTTACAAATCAAAAACGGAACTTCTCTTGGCGCGGATCATGTCCTTGAGACGAATCCAGAACGCAAGCGTCAGGTAAACACCGAACCAAAGCCCGGCCGTAACGAATGAAATATAAATGAAAAACAGACGGACGCTCGTAGCACGCATCCCGAGGCGGTCGGCCAAACGGGACGACACCTGGAAACCGTATTGCTCAAAAAAATACTTGAGCTTGATGATGAACGGTATCTTCTGATTTTCCACCTCATAAAAATACGTTTTTTGGATATATTTACAAGGATGAAAAAAATACGATTCCTTCTTTTTTTGGCGGCCCTTGTTTTTATCGGTTGCAAAAACGAAGATGCCGCTTATCAGGATCCGAGAGGCGTCGATTATGCCGGAGCCCAAAGTTGCGTGCAATGCCATTCAGATGTCGCACACTCGTCTATGGTCACGGCCCATTTTAAGGCGACCGCTGAGGCGACGGCAGACAATGTCCTCGGGAGTTTCAGCCACCCTAAAAACGTTTTCGATTACGGCAACGGCTCGAAGATGCAGATGGAAAAACGAGGCGACAGCTTGTTCCAGGTTTGGTATAAGGACGGCAGGAAAGTTTCGGAACATTCGTTCGACATCGTATTTGGCGGGCGCAATGCCCAGACATCCGTGTATTGGCACGATTTCAACACCTTCGAACTGCCGCTTTCCTATTATCGATCTTCCGATAGTTGGGGAACGAGTCCCGGATTCTCGCAGACGACACCCGATTTTTCGCGCAAAATGCTCAAAGATTGTTATGCCTGCCACAGTTCCAATGTCCGGAATGTGGCGTCCGATCTTACTTCGGAGGAAAATAACGCCTTTACCGGAGACGTCGAGGATGTGATCCGCAAGGACAAAATAATTTACGGTATCGACTGCGAACGCTGCCACGGCCCTGCGAAAAAACACGTCGACCATCACTTGGAATTTCCTGGAGAAAAGGTGGCGCTGCACATGACGAGCTTTAAGTCACTTTCGAGACAACAAAAATTGGACGCCTGTTCGATTTGCCATGCGGGAGCCGACGGCATGAAAATAAAATCCCGTTTCGATTTCAAGCCCGGCGATAACCTCACGGATTACTATCGCCCGATCCCGAATGCCGAAATTGACGTACATGGCAACCAACACGGCATGCTAACCCAAAGCCAGTGCTTTGCGAAAAGCCCCAATATGGATTGTACAACGTGTCACGATCCGCACGCAAACGCGGCGAAAGACCCTGCTCATTATGCCAGGATCTGCTCGAGTTGCCACGCCGCTCCCAAACATTCCAGGCAAACGCTCGCATCGGCTTCGGTAAAAGAAATGGAACAGAATTGCGTTTCGTGCCACATGCCCAAACAAGCTTCACGCGCGATCAGTTTCCACAAGGCCTACAATTCTCCTTTATACGATTACAGACTGAGCACTCACAAAATTGCGGTCTATCCGGACAAATCAACGAAGTAGGTAAAGTCTTGCACAAGCGCGCGCGTCCGACAAAGCTTCATGGTGGTTGAGCTCGATATTGTTGCGCAGGCTGCATGCCTTGAGATTGGCCGGCTTGTACCCTTTTGCGCGGTAAATGCGGGCCGTGCATTCCCACTTTTCGGCTATCTCGAGTTCGTCGTAATACAGTCCGTAATAACGCATCGTCTTTGCCAGCACGTTGCGGTCGAACGACTCGTTATGCGCGACGATCTTGCGCCCCGTAAGGCGTCTCCGGAGTTCCGGGAAAACAGCGTCGAAAGTCCTTTCGTGAAGCGTCTGCACCGGCTTGATGTTGTGAACCATGATGTTGCGATACCAATACTCATTGTTCGGTGGTTGAATCAACGTATGGAATTCCTCGGTGATGACGCCATCTTGAACCGTGACGATCCCGACGGAACAGGCGCTTTCAAAATGTCCGGTAGCGGTTTCAAAATCTATGGCAGTAAAGGTCATGGCAAATGTTTGGACGCGCAAGATAGGTTGCTATCTTTGTTTGAACCAAATCCAACTATGAAAAAATATTATCTCTCAATTGTCTTCCTTATCGGATTTTTGAGCTTCGGACAAAAATCGAAAATGCCGACCTCGGTCAAAGTTACCTACGAACGGACGTCCAACGGAAATCCCGTGGAAAACCAGGATAAAATCGTATTGTTCGCGCATCGGGAAAGTTCGTTGATCACTTCGGAAAAGATTCTCGCAGGCAAAGCCGATATTCCCTACGAGAAAACCTCGGTAGACATCCCAAACGCAAGCATTACCAATTACGCCTACTTAAAGGACGACAAACTCGTTCGCATGATCGACAGCAGTTCGCTTGGCAACCAAAAATGGGAATTGACCAACGAGACCAAAAAAATACTGGGCTACAACTGCAAAAAAGCCAAGACGGTCATCAGCTCGAATTGGGTAGAGGTTTGGTACACGACAGAGTTGGACGTTTACGGAGGGCCGTCGGTCTTGGGCCAAAAACTAGGCTTGGTGCTCCAAACCGTGCGCAACGGCAATTACCATGTGACGGCGATCAAAATCGAAAAGAACGCGACACAGCCTCATCCTATCATCCTTAAACCACGCCAATTTCTCGTAGACGCCATCACTTATCGCGACGAGCTTTGGAAAAGCCGCTTTGTGAACATCCCAGTTTTCAAAAACCAACAGGTCAATTTTTCGGACGATACGATTGCCGATGCCAACACCGTTCGCCTGCAACACGGCCAAGTGGTGTTGCGCAAAATCAAAATTCCCGAAATCCCTGCCGGAAGCGTGGCTTTTCTCGACGTCACCGAAAAATCGAAAGGAGACGCTTACGACCGGACGGGAATCGTATTCGTTGTTCCCACCGACAATGCCTCGGCTTTGATTGACGATCTTAAAAGCGGCAAAAAAATGTTCGCGCTTCCATCGGCCCAGAAAATCGGATCGGTCAAATCGAAAAACCAGCCGCCTCATCTGGAACTGATGCGCTTTTTCACACCGTTCGGAATCAGCCAGTACAACACTATCGTCAAGCTCAAGAACAAAGTCTGGCTCGACAGCGTGATGTACCGACAGGAAATCACGGACGTCCTGCCGGCAATTAGCGGAAAAGAAGTCGTGATCGGCCTTACTATCGGAAACTATGACAAAGGCGGACACGAGGTCAGCGCCAATATCACTTATCACAATGAAAGTGCGAAAAACACCGCGGCGCGTGTTGTGCTTCCGTTGTTCAATACCGAGAATTTCATTGAAAGACAACATATCGACCACAATTCACTTTTAAAAACCGAAACGGGCTACCAAACGACATTTTCGCTCGCGGCTCCTGTAAAGAATGCCCGACTGCGTTATATCACGACAGGCCATGGCGGATGGGAGAATGGGGATGAATTTCTCCAAAAACAAAATACCATTCTGCACAACGGAAAAAAGGTCCATGCGTTCGTTCCGTGGCGCACGGATTGCGGCGCTTACAGGTTGAGCAACCCGGCATCCGGTAACTTCGAAAACGGGCTGTCCTCTTCAGACTACAGCCGCTCAAACTGGTGTCCGGCCACGGCTACGAATCCGGTTTGGATCGACTTGGGCGACCTACCCGCGGGCGAACATACGATATCAGTTAAAATACCCATTGGCGAGCCTGAAGGCGAGAGCCGTAGCTCATGGACATTGTCGGGCGTTTTGATTGGAAATGAGTAAAGCAAATCGCAACTTCTGACTGCATCATGCCACAATCCCGATGCGTCAAAGTCTGCTATCTGATCTGATATGAAGCGAACCAACAGCGCCATTCAAAAAGCAAAAAGCGAATCCGGTGGTGGATTCGCTTTTTTTGGTCTTGCCCCAATTGGAGGTTGGGATTTGGAATTATTTTATAGTTCCGATCACGTCGTATTTTGTGACGATGTGGTGTCGTCCGTTGCCTAAATCGACGAGCACGGCGCGGTTTTCCTTATTGATCAGTCGTGAAATTTCCTCGACAGCTGTTCCGGCTTTCACGATCGGGTAAGGTTGCCCCATCACTTCGCGAATCGGTTTTTCTGCAACATTCTTGTCGTTGATATAGCTCTGGAAAAGATCGGATTCGTCTACCGAACCTACAAACCCGTTGATGTCGATAACCGGAATTTGTGAAATCTTGTAGTTTCGCATCCTCTCGATCGCATGTGAGACCAACTCTTCTGTCCGTACGACTACAAGCGGTTTGTCGATATGGTCTTTGATGAGATCTTCGGCTTTCGTAATGTCTTCGTCTAGGAAACCACGTTCGCGCATCCAGTCGTCGTTGAACATCTTGCCTACATAACGGCTCCCTGAATCATGGAAAAGCACAACCACGACATCGTCCGGCTTGAAGTGCTCTTTTAGCTGAAGCACGCCTTTGATAGCGGCTCCGGCCGAGTTTCCGACAAAGATCCCCTCTTCAAGCGCCAACCTGCGCGTGTAAACGGCTGCATCCTTGTCGGTGACTTTTGTAAACCCGTCGATCAACGAGAAGTCGACGTTTTTGGGCAGAATATCCTCCCCGATCCCTTCGGTGATATACGAATAGACTTCGTTTTCGTCAAATATGCCGGTTTCATGGTACTTTTTGAATACCGAACCGTAAGTGTCGACGCCCCAGATCTTGACATTCGGATTGTGTTCCTTGAGATATTTTGCGACGCCCGAAATGGTGCCTCCAGTTCCGACTCCCACTACGAAATGCGTGATTTTTCCCTCGGTCTGCTCCCAGATTTCGGGACCGGTTTGCTCGTAATGCGCCTGAGTATTCGACATATTGTCGTATTGGTTCACATACCAGGCGTTCGGTGTTTCCTCGGCGAGTCGGCGTGAAACCGAATAGTACGATCGTGGATCGGTCGGTTCGACGTCGGTCGGGCAAACGACGACTTTCGCCCCGACGGCGCGCAAAATGTCCATTTTTTCCTTGGACTGCTTGTCCGTGATGACGCAAACGAGTTTGTATCCTTTGACGATTGCACCTAGTGCGAGTCCCATTCCCGTGTTTCCGGATGTTCCTTCTATGATGGTTCCGCCGGGCTTGAGTCGTCCGTCGGCTTCAGCATCCTCGATCATCTTGACGGCCATGCGGTCTTTAACCGAATTTCCGGGATTGAATGTTTCCACTTTGGCCAAAACCAAAGCATCTATGCCTTTAATGACTTTGTTGAGTTTGACCATTGGCGTGTTGCCGATCGTACCCAATATATTTTCTGCGTATTTCATTCTGCTTGAATTATTTCGAGTGCAAAGGTAGGGATTAAGTTTGATGCTGGAAACGCTCAATCGATTTCGATGATACGCAACTGACTGGACGCGACGATGGTCTGGTTTGCTGGCAATCGGCGTCGGATCACTTGAAGAAATTCCACTCCATCCCAATCCGGATCATAAAGTCGCGATACGCATAATTGGGCGCCGTCAGGAAGTTGTTCCCCGTCCAGGCGGAATTGAAATGTTCGCATTTGAAGTAAATCCTGGCCGTGCGGATTTTCATGTCGAGGAAAAAGTCGAACATAGGAAAATCGCCGATCTCTTTCCGATCCTGTACAAAAAACTCCCCTATTACCGGATTGTAATCGTTGGCGTAATATTTCGTAAAATAATTGAACGTAATTCCGGTCTGGATAAAAAGCGCCTTTTTAAAATATTGATCCTGGAAATACAACGTGTTGCGCGTGACGATTTTCGGAACGTTGAGCACATCGCTCTGCTGGTCAACCTGCTGATAGAGCACCGTATTGTCGAGTCCGAACTTGCCTAGCCTGAAATCCCGTCCAATTTTAACCGAAAAGTATTTGATCGAACCGGCAAATTGCTTTGGCGCAATAACGATCGTATCAGACTGTGTGGTATTCTCAAAATATAGCATGTCCTTAAAAGACGAGACTTGCACCGAGGCCGTAAACCATTTCGTACCGGCGTTGACGTAAATATTGTTGATCTTTTCGTTCTTGAAATCGTTGACCCAATTATATCCGATGTAGCTGCTTTGATTGAGATTGTAGACATGATCCGGAATCTTGTTCATGCGCTCGTATTGAAACGACACAACGTTTTCCTCATTGAACCTGTAACGCACGCGGCCCTGGATTTGGGAAAGCGATTGATTCGTCATCGATTGGGAAATGAGGCCATTTGCTGTCCAATTGTTTTTGCGGTATTCGTATTCACCTCCGATACTCTGAATTTCGTCGCTCAACAGCCCCGTGTTGACAGGGTCGAGCAATAACACGCGATCGAAGTAATAATTGTAACGGAAATCTTCGGCAAAAAACTTAAACTTGCCCAGCGTCTTGTTCTCATAGACCGCACCTACTTTGTTATACATGCGATTATAATGCGTTTGGTCATTTACGTTCGACGGACGAAAAGACGCCCCAAATCGCTGGATCCGGGTGTCGTCGTCGAGAACACTGACGAGATCAACCTGATTGTATTCAAAAAACTTCGTCTCGTAATTGAATTGATGCGTGATATGGAGGTTGTTTTGGGCATCGCTTCCGTTTACCCTGAAATCGTGGTCGAGAAACAGACGCTTTGCGCGCATGAACGATTTGGCGTCGCGGGAGTACACATTAAAGCGCAGACGGTTTTTATATTGGTCGTTGCCGCTTTCAAAATCAGCAATGTTGGAGACGCCTCCGTTCTCTTCATTGAGAAAGTCCTGGGAAACGAAATGGAAATTGGCTACGTATCGGTTCGACGCCGTGCGGTAACTTGCCGTCAGCCTGAAATTACCCGTACTCGAAAGCTGGTTGATGTATTTTCCATCCGATCGAAGGCCTTTGTACGCGATCGAAAAATTGAACTGAGGAGAAATGTTAGCCGTTACCAAAGCGTCGACGTTTTGGCCCCGCTCCATAACCGACTTGAAGTAAAGTTCGGTAAACGGAGTCGCCACGGAATAGTAGCGGATGTCGTGCGCTTCCATATAGGCAAAGTGCTTGGAACTGTGACCGAACTCGGGATAGGGATTGAACCTCTTTAATCCGAAGTCGAGCCGCTGATACGTCTGGCCTTCATTGGCAAACGGCAAAAGCCCGAAAATGTCCTTTCGCAAATAATTGTGACGGTATTCGTCTTTGATGGTAAGCGACGTGTCTACATAGGTCGTATCCCGATCGAGAGTGACGATGCGATACATATCTATCGTGGCTTTCTTCTCCGCCGATGTGATCTTTTCGCCCTGTGCAGGCGTTTCGGTTTGCCCATGAGTTGAAATGGCGAAAAAAACCGCCAGCAAAGACATCAGATATTTCATCCATTCATTTTGAGCCGTAAAAATACACAAAGGATTTCTTAATGCCATAATAAAAAAAGGCTGTCATTACTGACAGCCTTTATATTAATTGCTAACGAAGATTACTTTCTTCCTTTAGCCAATTTGTTTGCAGCGATTTTACTTCTCACGCTTGCCATGCGGCCTTGAGCAAGAGTTTCATTCGTGTCTGCATCCAACAGTTCGTAAGTAGTTCCTGTTTTGATAAGGATAGCCGGAATCAAAACACCGTCACCCAATCCACCGGCAGCAGCCGAAGTTCCGCCGTCAGACATGTACTCGAGCGGCAAAGAAACAGACCATACACCAAACTTCGTGATGTTCATCGTAACGTCGAGAGCGAAAGGCTGAGCCTCATCTCCAGGAGCATCATAGAAATCTGCGATGATCAGGTACTCACCATCAGGAAGTGTTGAAGGAATAATTACTGACTCCGGAGAGTTTGAAGTAGCACCCGCAAACTCCGTAACCTCCGTGGTTCCAGATCCGTCGAATACATAGATGTCGAAGTCAAACGCAGTAAGATCGTGACGTTCGCCATCAGCTCCGAGATAAGTACCCGGCTCGATAGTTCCGAACCAGTTAGCAGTGCTTCCATCCCAAACCAATTCGACACCTACATCCGAACTAACATAGTCCGCGACATTTACGGTGAAATTTCTGTTAGCCTCAGCAATAAGGCCTCTCGAATTTCCTTCTTCTTCCAAACGGAAGTTGAAAACCTCAGTTCCTTCGATGTCAAAATCAACATCCGGAACAATTGTGAAAGTGTAAGTGGTCGTGTAAGCTGGCATCGTGATTTGGTATCCGATCAATCCGAATCCCGAATCTGGAGTGGTCTCAGTTCCAGCAGGAACAGTAAACTCACGGAAGTTACCTGAAGCGGTAGACAACACGGAAAGTTTGAACTCCATTGCATTCTTAAGGGCGCGGTCCGTCGTCATCGTGATTTCGATCGGTTGGCCTTCAACTACATTTGTAGAAGAAACGGTAAACGTGACGTTTGCTTTTTCCGTACGCATCGTCTCAGTCGCATTGTCATCGTCGTTACAAGAAGCCAACGACATCAGCAATGCAGCTGCGAACATGAATTTATATCCTAATATTTTTTTCATTTCTTTATTATTATTTATTAGTCGGCTCTAGTGTAAGTGCTCACAACAGTAACGATACCGGTAGCTCCACCATAGTTAACCTGATAACGGATTTTGAATTGGTTGTCACTCATTACAACACCTTGAAGACCAGCAAATTCGCCTGAGTCGAAAGGCACACCAACCACGTTGTTAGGATAAGCGCCTTGGAACAATCCCTGTGATGGAACCGTAATCTCACCGCACAATACTTCAAAGTTGAAACCTTGAGGTCCTGCAATCTGGTTAGGCGTCAAAGTCGCTGTATTCTCAGTTACGAAATAGTTGACATCTACCTCATCAATTTGCTGATCAGTTTGGTTAAGAACCTGCCCTGTAGACTCTCTCAATGTACTTACATTGTAATTTCCTTCAAGGTCAGCCAAACATCCTACAAAGTTTACCGTAACAAGCCTGTTGTTGTAAGAAACGATATTTCCGTCTCCCGAAACCTGCGTAAGTTCAATTACAAGTCGAGTCGAAACGTCAGCGTTCAAATCACCTGTGTTGATAATGACAGGGAATTGAGTGAAGTTCTGTCCCGCAGGAATTGAAATGGTTCCTGTAGCATCCGGCAAATCGTACTCCAACCCTTCAGTTGCAGTAGATCCACCCGGTTCTGTTCCCGGAACAACACGCCAATTGATAACAAGCGGCTCATCTGAAGGGTTACCTTCGTTTCCGCCAATCAACACAATTGGCACTTCGCGTTGAACCGGACCTTCATCAGCAAAATAGCTGAACGTAGCGGAACTAGATGGGAATCCAACAATAAACTGATCATCCGGCTGAAGATTAGGACCTAGTGGTAGATCGTCATCCGAACATGCAATAGCTCCCGCCATTACAATTGCCAATGCTAATAACTTTTTCATCTTTATCAATTTTTTTATATTAATCTACGAACCAAAACGGACCTTGCGTGAATATCGCGTCCAAAGATAGAGGCGGTACATTTGCAGAGTTACCCACGATTTCAGAGTTCGGGTACAACAATCTTCTCATTCTGTTTGCTCTTGGAGGAATCTGACCGTTTGGCACTCCTGTTCCAGCTAGAGGAATTTCGTCGATGAATCCTGTACGTGTGTATTCGATGAATACTTCCATCGCGTTAACATGTGTTAGCGCAACGTTCTTTTGGTACATGATGGCTCTTAGGTTTTGCTCTTGTGTAAATCCTACGTTGAAGCCTTTGTTAGGGATACCGGAAATACTGCTGATGTAAGTTCCAGGCGCAACAGCCATTTGGTTGAAAGATGCAGCAACTCCAAGATTAAACAAAGCTCCAGCATCACCAGGAATGAAACCTCTCAATGCAGCCTCAGATTGCAACAAATAGCTTTCTGCAGCCAACATCATGTATCCGTCCATTGCAGCGCTTGATGTAGCAGCCGGTCCGAACTGGGAAATTGGGTTAGGCGCAGTTCCACCGTTGGTAGCTGAACTATCACCCTGAAGAACACCAACTACGTTACCTCCAATTAGCGTAAAAATTCTGCTTCTACGTGGGTCCGGAGCACTGGCATCATTCAAGTTATCTACGAAATAGCGAGACGCTGCAAACTGACGATAGAAGTTAGTTGGCTCACCGTTGATATCGCGCCACAAGTTGTAGTAAGGGTTCATTTGCTCAACATTCGAGTTTGAATACCCTGGATTGATCGTAGCATCAGTCGTTAGGAACGTCGCATCCTGTAGTTCAGAAAACTCCTGAGCAAGGTAAGCGGTAGTTTCGCCATCCGTCATTTCTGACTGACGCAAGAGGATACGCAATTTCAATGTGTTGGCGAATGTTTTCCAAGCGCCCATGTTACCTCCAAAAATGACATCTTCCGCACCAACTTGAATTGTAGCAGAAACCGGGTTGTCGATCGTATTGATCGCGTCCTCGATTTGAACTACCAAGTCACGGTATATCGCTTGGTCGTCATCGTATTCAGGAGTAAGGTTGTTACTTCCTTTGTGAGCTTCCGTGTAAGGAATATCACCGTACAAATCGACAAGATACTGGAAGTAAAAAGCCTTTAGGATTTTAGCGATTGCTTTGTGATTCTCGTAATTAGCAGCCGGGTGCTCGATAATGTTGGTAAAGTTCGCCGTGTTCACGTAGAGTCCGTCCCAAATACCTGCATACGTGTTATTCGTAAGAGACAAAGAGAATTCCTCCGGGTTTGTTACTGCGAATGCGTTTACGTTATATCCCCAGTTGTTCAAAAACAAGTTTCCGAATTGGTTTCCTGTACGGGCCAGTGTTCGGTAGGTCTGGGTTTGAGCCGCAGACAATGACAGGTTTGGAGTAACCTGGTCTCCTGTAGGGTTATCAACAGGAGAGTTCACGTCGAGATAGTCTTCGCAAGAGAAAAATGCGAAAGCTAAAGCAGGAACTATATATTTTAATTTTTTCATTGCGTTTTTATTAGAATGTTACGTTAATAGAGAAACCGTAAGTTCTTGTGTTAGGATATTGACCTGGTACAGCAAGACCGATGTCATTTCCAGACGATCTTGTTTGCTCAGGATCACTATAATTACGATTCTCTTTAGGAAGTACGATAAACGGGTTACGCGCGTTAACTCCCAATCTCAATTGTGCAAGACCCAAACGGTCCAATGTTTCTTTTTGGAAAGAATAGCTCAAAGACAACTCACGAACTTTAAATGCAGTAGCGTCCAAAACAAAGTTTTCAGCAGTTTCCGCATACTCATCCTGGTAGTACGAAATGTAGTTACCGTAAGTAGTACCTCCAGTCAAGATGTTTGTATTCGGAACTGAGTTTCCAGAACCATCAAGTGTTACGGAGTTAGGGAAAACAAATCCTGTACGTCCGTTAACGGCTGAGTCATACAAGTGACCTGACCATGACATCCATTGTTTTGTACCAGACCAGAACTGGTGACCTGTTCTGTAATCCATTGTAGCAGACAATTGGAAACCTTTGAACTGCAAAGACGTATTGTATCCCAAGATATAATCTGGAGTAGACTTACCAAGATTGATGTATTCAGTAGTCTTGACAGGATTTCCTGTAGCAGCATCAATGATGATACGACCTTCTCCGTCACGCTCATACCCGATACCTTTGATCAAAGGATACTCTTCTCCTTTAACAGCAAATACACCAACGCCATTTGCAGCGATGTTCGTGATAGGCACTTCATCAGCTTGGTCGCTTACCTTATCTACTTTAGTGATCGCTCTAGACCAGCTCAAACGGTTTGTCCACTTTAGACCAAGATTACCGAAGTCTTTAGTATCGATAGGTGTGAAGCCCAAGTCGATCTCACCACCAGTAACGTGTGATTCCCCGATGTTAGTTCTAAGCGAGGTAAGACCAGATGTGAATGAAGGCGCAATGTTCGTGATCAAATCTTCGTTATCAGAACGGAAGTATGCTGCATCAAGCGTCAAACGGCCACCGAAAAATTCAAGGTTGATACCGATTTCCTTACTTGTATAAATCTCCGGTCTCAAATAGCGGAACGAAACACTTTGATCTTGTATGAAGGAGTTTAGGTCGCCAAACGCATATCCGGTACCTTGAACATAGTTATCAAAGATGTCAGCGAAAGCAATACCACCGTCATTACCATTTCTTACGATGTTGGCATAGATTTTCGCACGGTTAAGGATACGATTGTCCTTAAGAGCCTCGAATGCTTCGGTCGGAACGAAAGACAAACCAGCCGATGGATAAAAGAAGTTGTTCTCAGATTCGTCCAAACGAGATGTCCAGTCATTACGTGCCGTCAAGTTGAGGAACAAGAAGTTTCCGTAATCCAAATCGACGTTGGCAAACAAAGCAGCTGTACGGATACGCGTACGCTCATTGGTGGCACGCGGAATACCTTGTACGTTACCTACGTTGTAAACTCCAGGAACAGTAAGGTTGTCACCACCAACAGAAACCGAGCTGAAATAGTTGTCCTGAACGTTGTTACCGACGTTGAACTTAAGCCCAAGCTTTTCTGTTAGATCGTAATCAAAATTCAAGATAAAGTCAGCATAGATGTTTCTCGCAGCAGAGTTAGTCGCGTCAAATGTAGAAACAACGGTATGGTTACCACCTCCGATTTGCAACTGATCCGTATAACCATTTGTGTAATTCAACTGGTTGGTATTGATGGTATTGATATTAAAGGTGTAACGAGCATTGATGTTGTCGTTAAACTTATATCCCAATTCCATTACACCGCGAAAACGATCCTGACGTTGCTCGTTGCGGATATTCTCTTGAGACCAATATGGGCTGTTGTAGTAAGACGTCCAGTGGTACTGGTTGAATGGTCTTGCAAAACGCTCAATAGGAATATTGGAAGCCGCCTGCAAAAGTTCAGTGTACAATGCTGAAGTAGTAGTTTCAACTTTTTGGGATGTATAGCTGGCGTTTCCGTCAATGCTCCATTTACCCAATTTTTTACCTGCCCTGAAAATAAAGGCATTTCTGTTTAGCTCATCACCATCAACAACGAAATTCGTGTTTTGACGGTTAGCGATGAAGCTTGCATAACCATTCTCATCTCCGGCAACAATACTCAAACCGTTCTGCATGATGGTTCCAGTCTGGAAAAACTCCTTGATATTATCTTTGATGCCTCGGTAAGGAGCCATAATGTAGCTTCCGTCAGCTTGAGCCAAACCAGTTGGTCTTGGCACGCCGTCGAATTCAGCACCCCAGCCACCGTTTTCATAGTTGATATGCTGACCGCTCCAGCCTTGTCCATAACGCATCTGACGTTGTGGCACAAATGAAACCTCTTCAAAATCGATAGATGATGTAAGGTTAACGGTAGGCTTAGAACCTTTTGCTCCTTTTTTAGTTGTCACGACAATTACACCGTTCCCACCTTGCTGTCCGTAAAGAGCAGCTCCCTGAGCACCTTTAATAACGTTTACGCTCTCGATCATATCCGGAGGCAATTGTTGGTAAGCCGCCAACGAAGAGATCGCGTTATCGATAACAACCAAAGCTTGGTTCTCACCAGTCAATGATCGGTTACCACGAAGTACGACACGCGTAGTGGCGTTAGCACCACTATTTGTAGTGTTGATCTGCAAACCAGACACTTTACCAACCAACGCCAATACAGCGTTTGGCTGCGCCGCCTTGGTCAACTCGTCGTTTTTGACAACCTGTTGAGCTGTAGTAATCGCATTGGCTTTCTTTTGGATACCCAAAGCCCCTGTAACGATAACTTCTCCAAGTGCGATTCCGCCTTCAGAAAGTTTAGCGTTGACCGTGTTGCTCGCTCCAACTTTCACTTCCTGATCGGACATACCGACGAAAGAGAAAACAAGAGTCTGCCCTTGATCAACTTTGATGGAATACTTACCATCAACGTCAGTTTGAACGCCAGCTTTGGTTTCTTTAACCACAACGTTGGCACCCGGAAGCGGACCTGAATTATCAGAAACCGTACCAGTGACAGTCTTTCCCTGAGCAAAAGAAAGCTGCATAGTTAACGCTAAAACAAGCGTAAAAATCCATTTAAACTTCGATCTCATATTAAATTTATTTGAGTTAGTTATTCCGCAAACTTCACAATTATTTCTTAATTAAACAAATATTACTTCGGATTAATATTATTTATTTTCAGTGAAATGACCACAAACAGTGGCATTTTTGCAAATAACTGTTACCAAGATGCCAACTTTTCGGAAAGGTTGCGTCATTTTTCTATTTTTGCTGAAATTTTAAATTAATGTTAATCAGGAGGTTCTCAGATCATTTGCACGAAGCCGGCACAGACGAAGCCGGACGCGGATGCCTATCCGGTCCTGTAACCGCTGCGGCCGTCATGCTTCCTGACAACTTCAGCAACGACCTGCTCAATGATTCCAAGCAATTGACCGAGAAACAACGGCAATACTTGCGACCTATGATTGAGGATCAGGCACTGTGTTTTTCGGTAACGCATCTCGACCACACCATAATTGACGAAATCAACATCCTCAACGCATCAATAAAGGCGATGCAGGAATGCGTATTGAAACTCACTCCGACACCATTACATATTATCGTAGATGGAAACCGCTTCAAAAAGGTTGGAAACATACCGCACGATTGTATCGTAAAAGGCGATAGCAAATACCTGAGTATAGCGGCGGCCTCTATTTTGGCCAAAACGTATCGGGACGAGTATATGGAACAGCTTCACGAAGAATTTCCGATGTACAACTGGAAACAAAACAAAGGCTACCCGACCTCAGAGCACCGCGATGCCATCAGGAACCACGGCATTACCAAATACCACCGCACTTCGTTCAGGCTTCTGCCCGATCAATTGGCTTTGGATTTTGAGGAGGACCTGAGTTTTGAAGGAGTTCGGCTGAGAATAACGCACTGAAATGTGTCAATATCCTGGACTTCACTTCGTCCATGTCAATTTCCGGAACGCCTAATTCCACATTCAGGGAAGTAACACCCTTACCGCGGATCCCGCAAGGTACGATATTGTCGAAGTAACCCAAATCCGCATTGACGTTCAAAGCGAAACCATGCATCGTTACCCAACGTGAAGCGCGAACGCCGAACGCACAGATTTTCCTCGCAAAAGGAGTTCCAACGCAGAGCCACACACCGGTTTCCCCTTCGCTTCTTTCCCCTTTGAGTCCATAGTCGCCCAAAGTCAGGATTATCGTTTCTTCAAGCAAGCGCAAATATTTGTGGATGTCGGTAAAGAAATTCTCAAGATCGAGGATCGGATACCCGACGATTTGTCCCGGACCGTGATACGTAATGTCGCCTCCGCGGTTGATTTTATAAAAAGTGGCACCTTTCGCTTCGAGCTGCGCCTCATTCAAAAGCAAATTTTGAAGATCGCCGCTTTTTCCCAACGTATAAACATGCGGATGTTCGACATACAAAAAGTAATTGGGCGTATCAAGATTCATCCCCTCGTTCTTATTGCGAAGTTTCACATCGACGATTGACTGGAACAACGACTCCTGATAGTCCCAGGTTTCTTTGTAATCCTTGCGACCCAATTCCTGCAAAATCACTTTTTTATTCATGAGGCAAAGGTACGAACAAACCGGCAAAGTTGGGTTTGGTTGCGAATTTTGCAGATTGTCCAAACCGACAAAAATTTAAGATTTTGTACAGTTTTTCTGTATGGCGACGGGTTGAAATCGCGTTATGTTTCGGATGGGTGAAGGCGGCAACTTTACGAATCGCCGCCATTTAACGGGGAGCAGAAATCTAAGTTTCAAAAATTCCGGACATTGTCTATCTTTGCCGCCTAAAAATTACGTAGTAAAATGGCATTATCAGAACAGGAAATACTGAGACGCGAAGCCCTTACGGAAATGCGCAACATGGGAATTGAGCCTTATCCGGCTGAACTTTTCAATGTAACGGCGCTTTCCAAACAAATCCAGTACGATTTCGACGCTTTCGACGGCAAAGAAGTTACCCTTGCCGGACGCCTCATGGGCAAGCGCATCATGGGCAAAGCATCGTTTGCCGAGCTAAAGGATTCCGAAGGCCGCATCCAGGTCTATATTTCCAGGGACGATATTTCAGACGACGAGGAAAAGACGGCCTACAATGTCATTTTCAAAAAACTTCTCGACATAGGCGATTTCATCGGCGTAACCGGAAAAGTTTTCAAGACACAGGTCGGGGAAATTTCGGTTCACGTCACATCGTTGAAAGTGCTTGCCAAGGCGCTTCGTCCGCTACCTGTCGTCAAGACCGATGCCGATGGAAATATCCACGACGCTTTCGCGGATGCCGAACAACGCTACCGTCGCCGCTATGTCGACCTCACCGTAAACGACCACGTCAAGGAAACCTTTGTCAAGCGGACGAAATTGTTCAACGCGATGCGCTCTTTCTTTAACGACCAAGGTTATCTCGAGGTGGAAACACCAATTTTGCAACCGATTCCGGGTGGCGCCTCGGCACGCCCGTTCGTGACGCATCACAATTCCCTCGACATTCCTTTATATATGAGGATCGCAAACGAGCTTTATCTCAAAAGGCTCATCGTCGGCGGATTCGACGGCGTTTACGAATTTTCGAAAAACTTCCGCAACGAAGGCATGGACAGGACCCATAATCCGGAATTTACCGCGATGGAAATCTACGTCGCTTACAAAGACTACAACTGGATGATGGATTTTACTGAACGCCTACTCGAACATTGCGCAACGGCGGTCAACGGCACATCCAAAACGACGTTTGGCGAACACGAAGTCGATTTCAAGGCGCCGTACGCCAGGGTCACAATGACTGATGCGATCATCAAATACACAGGATTCGACATTTCGGGCAAATCGGAACAGGAACTTTTCGAAGCCGCCAGATCGATGGGAATCGAGGTCGACGAAACAATGGGGAAAGGAAAGCTCATCGACGAGATCTTCGGAGCCAAATGCGAAGGCAACTTCATCCAGCCAACGTTCATCACGGATTACCCGAAAGAAATGTCGCCGCTGTGCAAATCCCACCGCGACAATCCCGAACTGACGGAACGCTTCGAACTTATGGTGTGCGGAAAGGAAATTGCCAACGCTTATTCGGAATTGAACGATCCTATCGACCAACGCGAACGCTTCGAAGCCCAATTGCAGCTTGCAGAACGCGGGGACGAGGAAGCCGGACAATTCATCGACCACGACTTTTTGCGCGCGCTTGAATATGGAATGCCGCCTACCTCGGGAATGGGAATCGGGATGGACCGCCTGATCATGTTTCTTACCGACAACGCATCGATACAGGAGGTATTGTTTTTCCCGCAAATGCGCCCTGAGAAAAAAGCGGTACAGTTGACAGACGAAGAAAAACTGGTTTCCGAAATACTCAAAACAACAAAGTCGCTCGCTTTGGATGCGCTAAAAACACAAGCCGGTTTGAGCGGAAAAAAATGGGACGCCGCGATGAAAGGCCTTTCCAAGCACGGACTGGTAAAAGTAGTCGTGGAGGGCGATACCAAGACCGTCATTTTCCAACAGTAGATTTTCGAAAACCACCTATATATCGGCAGATTAGAACTTTAACGTTTTAATCTGCCGATTTCGTTTACATTTGCGCCCAATAAAAACAGTTCATGAAAAAGATATTTGTTTGGTCGGTAGCGTTGTTTGCTCCTATCGCGATCCAAGCCCAGGCCTTCAGCTGGAACAATGCCGAAAGCGCGCGCAACGAAACGGCGAGCGAAGTCTCCCATGTCTACGACAACAACCGTCTTTACCGGATCGTTTCGCGTTACAACGACAACCTTTTCAATCGGGACGTTTCCGTCGATATGTATTCGGGCAGCAACTTCAGACGCGATAACAGCTTCAACCTCAGTGTCGAACAACCGCCGATGGGCAAAGCGATGTTGACGCATTTGGCCATGTTCCAGACCGACGGCGTCAATCATGTCGCATTTCTCGAGGAATGGATCGGAAAAGACAAAGCACTTGTATTGTTCGGCCAAAACATAAACGTGAATTCGGGAACAAAGTCCGATAAGTTCCGCATAACTTCGATTCCGATAAAAAATGCCGAATTTCTCATCGCACAATCGCAAGGGAAGAAAATGTTTGCCGTCATCAGGCGGTTCGCACTCGACAAAAAAGCAAACGAGACGATACACCTGAGTCTTTTGGACGCGTCGGGTAAACTGGTAAAGGAAATTTCGCATCAGACGCCCTACCTCAACAAGGCCAGATCGGATGAATTCGACATCTCGGTTTCGGACGACGGCAGAGTCTATATCGTCAGGAATGTCGATCTCTCAAAACAAAAACCGTTTCGCACGCTTTACTATTGGGACGGAAAATCGGATGCGATGACCGAAACTTCGCTCAAACTGGACAACGATCACCAATTGTATTACACAAAAGGATGGTTCGATAAAAGCGACTTCTATCTCCAGGGTTTTGCGACACGTGTCGGCGCCAAAGCCGTGCAGGTTCACCGGGGAAACAATCCTGCCTCTTCGGTTTATGCGGCGAAATTCGATGCGAACGGAAAAAATAGCTACACGGTTTCCAATGAGATTCCGGAAACAGGACTTCGCGTAAAGGAAATCGTTCACGAAAATGGTAAAACATGGCTGTTGGCCGATAGATTCGTCGAAAATAAAAAGACGCAGCCCGTAAAAGGGAATGCGTTCGAACTTAAAACCGATTACAGCTATGCCAATTTAGGGTTTGTTTTCGCAAGGCTTGACGATGCGTCCGGAAAACTTGATTTCTTCAATCAAATCCAGGACGAGCAGACCGGGACAGAAAACGACAATGGCCGCTATCTTTCGTGTTTGTATTTCATCCGCAAAGGGGAGCTTTCGATTATGTACCAGAACTTGCAGAAGTTTCAGTTTGACGAGAAAAAGAGCAAACTCGACCGCCACATCATTATGGAGACCTACGATGCAAGCGGAAAGCAAAAGAATAAACAGACGCTCTCGAAAACCGGGCTCGAACCGTTCTATGACTACAATTACAAGCAATGGCACGAAGATTTCGATCTTGATACATCCGTGCTGGTCAAGGTTTCCGAAGACAAATATATCGTTCGGGCCAGTTCCGGCTCGAATGAAAAATATGGATACCTGACATTCTGAAAATTTGGAGCTTCGGCTCCTTTTTTTGTGTTAATGCCGGCACAAATTGCCGACGATCATTAAACCCAATCCTTATCGTTGTGTCCAACCGCGAAACTTTAAACCGAAAGACATGAAAAATGTAGTTATGGCCGCTTTGCTCCTCGCGGGGACAATCGGGTTCAGCCAGGAAAAACCAGAGACCGTCAAACGCCAGCCCAAAGTCGAGTTGACGGCCCAGCAACGAAACGACCTTCGCGTCAAAGAACTGACGCTTAAACTGGACCTCACGGCATCCCAGCAAAAGCAAATGGCAACAATTATTGCCGATCAGGAAAAATCGAGGTCGGAAATGAAGGTAAAAATGAAGGAAAAGCGCGACCAGAAAATCACGCCTACCGCCGACGAAGTGTACGCCATGCGCAGTAAAAAACTCGATGCTCAGATCGAGAACCGGGCAAAGATGAAAAAGCTTCTCAACGCCGACCAGTTCGCGAAATGGGAAAAAATCCATTCGAAGCAGGAAAGAAACGCCAGAAACGGTTTTTACAAGCGTCCTAAAAAAACCGACGGATTGCAACAGCAAAACCCTAAATAAATTTTGAGTTTTGATAAGAATCCGTTAGATTTGGAATCTATTTTTCACGAATAACAAATTCCAAAATGAAAAAAATACTCTTTATTTTTGCCATGATGCTCGCATTTGGCGTTTCCGCGCAAGCTCAGGAGAAAAAAGCATCGGCTGCGTCAAAAGGCCGACAGGAAGCAGTTGAGCTTGCGGACTTCCTTAAGTTGAACAGCACGGAACTCGAAAACTTCTCGAAACTTTTTCAGATGAAACACGAGATGCTTGCAGATCCGAGCGTGACAGCCCAAAAGAAAAAAGAAGTTCCTGTCATCATGGAAAAGAAAATCGAGGGTAGCCTTGACGGAAATCAAGTCGAGAAATTACGCGCCAACAAAGTTCTCTGGGAAAAGTTGACCCATTAAGAGATTCCAGATAAAAAAATCCCGCCTTTCGAGCGGGATTTTTTATTTATAGCGTCTTCACAACTTCTGAAGCGGCGGCAATGGTCGCGTCGAGGTCGTCATATGTCAGGGCATCACACAAAAACCACGTCTCATAGGCCGATGGCGCGATGTAAACTCCTTTTGCCAGCAATCCGTGGAAAAACTTGCGGAAGCTTTCGTTATCGCCTTTAGCTGCCGAGACAAAGTCGGAAACGGGTTCAGCGTCAAAATGAACCGAAATCATCGATCCGACGCGGTTGATGGTAAACTCGAGGTCATTATCTGTAAAGACTTTCCGCAATCCGGATTCAAGATAAGCCGTCTTTTGCTCCAGCCGTTCGAAAATACCGGCATCGGCGTCAATAGCCTGCAACATAGCATATCCCGCGGCCATTGCCAGTGGATTTCCGGAAAGCGTTCCTGCCTGATATACCGGCCCGATGGGAGCCAGATAATTCATGATTTCGTTTCGCGAGGCAAATGCGCCCACGGGCAACCCTCCTCCTATCACTTTTCCGAAACAAACGATATCGGCACGGACTCCAAAGAGTTCCTGGGCGCCGCCTTTTGCCAATCGGAAACCGGTCATGACTTCGTCAAAAATAAGCAACGTCCCATTTTGGTCGCATAACGATCGGAGTCCTTCCAAAAAGTCTGGTTTTGGAGGAATGCAGCCCATGTTTCCGGCAACCGGCTCGATGATGATGGCCGCAATCTCCCCAACATTTTCATTCAGTATCGCAGCTACGTTATCCAAATCGTTATAACGCGCCAGAATCGTATCTTTTGCCGTTCCGGCCGTGACTCCCGGGCTGTTCGGTGTCCCGAAAGTTACCGCTCCGCTACCCGCCGCTATCAGGAATGAGTCCGAATGACCGTGATAACAACCGGAAAACTTGATGATCTTATCCCGTTTGGTGAAACCTCTCGCAAGTCGTACGGCGCTCATGCACGCTTCCGTTCCGGAATTCACAAAACGGATCTTGTCGATATTGGGAACCATCTTAACGGCAAGCTGCGCAATTTTCGTCTCGAGCCCCGTAGGCGCGCCGAAAGAAGTTCCAAGCCTGGCTTTCTCGACGATAGCATCTACTACAGGCTGGTAAGCGTGCCCGAGTATCATGGGCCCCCAGGAATTGATATAATCGATATAGCGGTTGCCGTCTTCGTCTTCAAGGTAAGCTCCCTTTGCGCTTTTCATGAAGACCGGAACGCCTCCAACTGCCCGAAAGGCTCTTACCGGAGAGTTGACGCCTCCGGGGATTACGTGTTCAGCTTCAGCAAAAAGCTGGCTGCTACGTTGGTATAGCATTTTTATTTGATTTTGAGGTTTTGACCTATTGAAATGGCGTTGTCCGGCAGGCTATTGAGCTGGCGAAGTTCGTCTACCGTTAGATTGAAGCGCTTCGAAATGGAATAAAGCGTGTCGCCTTTGCTCACGACGTAATAATTGGAATTGTCAGCGATCGCTCCGGATGGCGTAGCAACAGGAAGTTGGCGTGGCGAAGGAACATATTCTCTCCCTAACACCACCGCATCGTGCTTGTCGAGGCCGAAACGCTCAATGATCCCGATGAGTTTGTCCGGATATTTCGGATCGGTTGCATAACCCGCCGCTTTCAATCCTTTCGCCCATCCTCGGTAATCGTCTTTGTCCAACTGGAATAATGCGGAATATCGGCTACGACCGGTAAGGAAAAGCGAATGGTCGCGATAGGATTCGCTCGGGTCCGAGTACTTGCGGAAACATTCCTGTTCGGAATCGTCGTCATGGCGTACACTTTCGCCTGTCCAGCCGGTGTGGCATTTGATTCCGAAGTGGTTGTTGGCCATTGCGCTCAATGGACCGGTCCCGGCTCCGGATTCCAAAATTCCCTGAGCAAGGGTTATGCTCGCAGGAACGCCGTATTGCGACATATTGTTTTGCGCGATGCCTTTGTAGCGGTCGATGTAGGCGAAAATCATGTCGTTCGTCACTTTTACCCTTGTGGTCGCCTCAAGTGTCTGCGTTTCCGAACCTGAAGAGCTCCGAGTCTCGGACGGTCGTGGCGCGGGTTTGACCGTTCTCGGTTTGCGCGTGGCAACGGTAGTGGTCGGCTTGCGGTAAACCGGTCGAGACGAGCGTGAAGAATTTTGTTTTTGTGATCCGCAACTTGCTAAAAGCAGAATGGTTAAAAGAAAGAGGAGTTTCTTAGCCATGTTCAATTATGTGTAGGTTTTTAGTTTTTAGTTTTTGGTTCATTCCCGCAATTCCCTGCAGTCCGCCAGTGTGGATAGCAAGAATTCTCGAACCTTTCGGGAAGTAACCGTTTCGGATCAAATCCTCGATACCGAACATCATCTTCCCTGTATAAACGGGATCCAGCGGTATTTTATTTTTATTGTAAAAACAATTGATATAATCCACCAACTCGTTCGTAACCTTTCCGTATCCTCCAAAATGGTAATCCGAAATGATCTTCCAGTTGTGTTTGTCGACAAACTTCGCAATCCCGCTAATATCAAATGTGCCTTTGAGAGACGAAAACCCAATGATCTTATGATGGGTTTCGGACGAATTGATGATTCCGGCCAGCGTGCCTCCCGTACCGACAGCGCAGCAAATATAGTCAAAGCTGAAATCATCGCCCGAAAGAATTTCTTCACAACCTTTGACCGCCAGACTGTTCGTGCCGCCTTCGGGCAACAGATAAAAGTCGCCAAACCGTTGTTCCAGCTTACCTAAAAACGTTTTCTCAGATTTGTTTCTATAATCAGCCCTGTTGATAAATTCAAGTTGCATACCGCATTCTGCAGCTTGGGACAGTGTCGGATTTTGGAGATACGATTGCGTTAGCTCCTCGCCCCGGATAATGCCGATCGTGGCAAAACCGTGACGCGCTCCTGCCGAGGCTATCGCCGAAATGTGATTGGAAAAAGCGCCGCCAAACGTCAATATCGTGGACTTCCCTTCAGTCCGCGCCTGTTCGAGGTTGTACTTGAGCTTGCGCAATTTATTGCCCGGAATCGTTGGATCGAGCAAATCGTCTCTTTTCATAAAGAGTTCAACATCCGGATGAGAAATTATTCGCTGAAGTGTCGGCACTTCGCAAAAATACCCATAAAAAAAGCAGCCCGAAAGCTGCCGTATGTTAATTGTTGGTTCTAAAAATCGAAACCTTCTGGCCTATATCGCGGTTGTCAGCCGTCGTGACCTTTACGATGTAAACCGCTTCGCTTAGACCCGCAGTAGAAAATTGGTATTCCCCTAATGCGCCGAGATTCGTCCTATCCAAAACCAGTTTACCAGTCAGGTCGTAGAGCGCTACCGTCTTGACTTCAAAATGATTAGGATTCGATATCCTGAGTTCCTGTTTGGGATTATCCTGTAGGATCACAAAACTGTCGGCGCCCAAAACCGGCGCAGTTCCGAGTGAACTTTCTGTAAAGGTAAGTTCGAAACGATCCGTATTGACTCCGGCGGGCATCGTAACTTCATAAACCGCATTCGTAATTTCGAAATAGGTGTCGTTCAGTTTATCGTGAACATAGACATGTTGCGATCCGTTAAAATTGATCATTTCGTTCATCGTGATCTGGAACGTCGCAGGTGCGTTGACATTCCTCAAACCAAGCGGAATTCGCTTATCGATGGCAAAGTCGATCACGGAAATCAGGTACTCCCGACTGTCCATCGCAAAAAACATATCGATTGCGTTGCCGTCGCCGGACTGGGCGTCCATTGCGTGATCCGGTCCGTCAGTGGCCGCCGGATCGAACCCTAGCACCAGCGTGCGGATGCCGTTTCCGATCTTGGCCGAAAACCGAATCTGAGGAACGGGAGCCGAACTTACCTGCGTATAGTCGAATCCCGCAACGTTAGGGATATCGGGCATGAATTGTGAGGTCGTGGCCACGTCAGACCCAAAAGATGAAGGGCGCTCGAACTGTGAAAATGCAGGATCTTCCTTTTGGAATACACGATATTGATTGCGCATCGTCACCGTTCCATTGGCACTGCCCTTGATCAAAAATCCTTGTCCGACAGGACAGATATATCGCGTGTAATTACCTCCTACTCCGCTAGAACCAGGAATCAGGTCCCCGTCTACCTCGTAGTTATAAAAAACAGCGGGTGTATAAATTCCCGGACCCATCATGGTAACAGGCGCATATGCCCCGTAACCTCCGGAATAACTCACTAAAACATGGGTATTCAACGATTTTTCCTGCTCCCAAAAGTAGGCGATGCCCGTCGAATTAGTTGCATTTGTAAGGAACTGTGACAAATTTATCGCCGATGGATACGGATTCCCGGTCAGAGTAGACTGGCCTGCAGCAACGCTGATTTGTATGTCACCATCATTCGGCTTACCTCGAAAGTCATAGCGTTGATTGGCCCCCGGATTATTCTGGACGCCCTGAATCGTCGTGCCATCGGTACCAGCTGTACCTTTCATCGTAAAACCTTCGCCCGCCGCCAGCGAAGTTGCGGAATTTACCGCCACCCATTGCGAATAATTATTTGAGGTGATGAACTTATAAATCCAACGTTGGGAAATCGCAAGCGGATTGGATTGCCCATTCGTATTGTTCATTGGCAAAATCGACGCCGGGTTACTCGTAATCAAACCCGTAGGCTGGTTGAGCATCGTAATCCCGAAACTCTCGTTACCTGAGGCCGCCGAGGCATTCCCTACAGGCGAACACCAGTAATTATATTCAAAATTATCTACCGTACCTTCCTGATAAACCGACAATTTTCCTTGCCCCGAATTGGTAGACGAACCATTGACACCTTGAAGCAATTGAGAGCCATTTCTCAAATAAAGGTTTCCGCTATTGGCAAGATTGACATCTTGTTTCACATAAACGAATTGGTCATTCGAATAAACATAGCTGCCGGGACTCACGTAAAGCTGCGCGAATACACTGGCGCCCACAAGCATTGCAAAAAAAGTCAGCGTCGGTTTCATTCTGGAAAATTTTAGCCTAAAGGTACGATATTACCGCTTAAAAATCAGCAATTTCCGATACAAAATCCTTCTCCGTATGCATTTTTTATCCTTCATCGGTTTTTGATGCTGTTCGTCGATTATTTGCTGGAATATTTCTAGCATCCGATATATTTATTACAATTAGTCTAACGAATTTAACTGAATATGAAGAAGAACTACATGTTTTTGGCGATTATCACATTATATTCTATATTTTTTTCACAGGCTCAAGTTGGTATCGGGACGACCACTCCTGAAGGCGCTCTCGATGTCAGTTCTGCAACGAACGGGATTCTCGTGCCGAGAGTTGCCCTTAGCTCAAAAATCGTGTCGGCTCCCGTCGTCAATTCAAACGGAGGCGGAATCCCCGTCAACGGCACCTTGATATGGAATACGGCCACCACAGGAGTCGCGCCGAACAACGTCTCGCCCGGCTTCTACTATTGGCAAGGGACTTCGTGGAGGGAAATGGGAAGCAGCGCAACGGGAAACTTGTGGGCGCTCCCGGGAAATGCCGAAACCGATCCCGCAAATAGCTTCGTAGGCACCACAGATAGCCAGGAACTGCGATTTCGAACCGCGAACGTGGAAAGAGCCCGCATCGAAACCGACGGCGACATCGGGATTGGAGGCGCGCCTAACGCATCCGCAAAACTAGACATCTCCGCCACGAACAGAGGACTGTTGATACCACGCGTCGCGTTGACGGCAAAAAATGTTGCAGGACCCATTACAGGACCCGCCACATCGCTTTTAGTCTACAATACGACCGCCGCCGGAACGTTTCCTCAAAACGTCGTGCCGGGATTCTATTACTGGACGGGAGCAGCATGGAACGAAATCGGAAATGTGTCGACTACGCAATGGGCGCTACTGGGAAACTCCGGCACTACGCCTGCCACTAACTTTGTTGGGACGACTGACGCCCAGGACTTGAGATTCAAAACCAACAGTGCGGACCGCTTTAACATCGGGACAAATGGACAGCTTACTTCGTTCGGGACCGGTTCGGTCAACGGACCGACGTACAGCTGGAATGGAACAGGCAATGCCAATACCGGGATGTTTCTTGCCGCTACGTCTGCAATCGGCTTTGCGACCAACGGACAAGAGCGCTTCCGGATTCCGAATGCGGGACAGGTACACGCAATGACCGCCGGAACCGCCGCTCTCCCTTTTTATTCGTTCAACGGAAATACCGGGACGGGCGTTTGGAGTTCGGCAGCGAACATCCTCAACTTTTCCACGAACGGCCAGGAACGGCTGCGCATTCCGAATGCCAATCAGATACATGGCGTAAACGGCGGGACAGCCGGGCTCCCATTCTACTCCTTTGCTACCGGGACAACTACAGGAATGTGGTCATCGGCAGCGAATATCCTCAATTTTTCCTCGAACGGTACAGAACGCGCAAGGATTCTCGCAAATGGCAACTTCCTTATCAACACGGTCACCGGCAATTCAAAACTCGATGTGGACTGGGGAAGCGCAGCATACGATGTCGTGCTGGGAACGAATACAAATGTTGATGGAACAGGAATCAACGGAATAGGCGACAACGGCATTTGGAACGGGCTTGTCGATGGATCAGGAGGAGCGTTTTCCGGTGAACATACGGGCATCTTTTCCTACTTCGACACCTTGCTCGAAAGCGGGTCGGGTCTTATCGTCCAGGATGTTTTTGACGAACAGTGGAATGTAGGACACTGGGATGAAATCGGCGGACTGTATTTCAAGATACTCGGCACCGGCACCGTGAGCACGATCGTCAAAAACGTCGAAAATGAGCGCGTCGTGATGCATTGCGCGGAATCTCCGGAAAGCTTGTTCGAAGACTACGGTATAGGCGAGCTCGTGGGCGGAAAGGCGCATATTAAAATCGATCCGACATTATCCAAAAACATAAGGGTCGACGACACCCATCCGATGAAAGTCTTCATCCAGCTTGAAGGCGATTGCAACGGCGTTTATGTGACCAACAAGTCCGCACAATCGTTTGATGTCGTGGAGTTGAAAGGCGGAACCTCATCGGTAAAATTCTCCTATTCGATCGTCGCAACGCGTGCCGATGAAAAGCACGTTACCGACACAGGCGTGGTAAAAACGGCGCATTACGGCGGCAGGTTCATTCCCGCCCCAAAACAAGCTGAAACGAAACGTCAGCGAGTGAAGTAATTCAGATATAGTTCACGAAAAACCAAAAAGCCCGCGTCTTGAGATAGTCCGGGCTTTTTTCGTTTGCATAAGCCTCGCGCTCGAAACTGATGTTGCGGTAAGCTAACTTCCGGTCTTTGTAGTGCGCAAGGCGAATCAGGTATTCCAGACCGTACCAAACAAAAAACGGAACAACCAGCATTTCAAGTTGCTGACGCAGATGGATCCGCTCGTGAGCGATGGTCGACGGGTTGTTTTTTTGCACGTCGGACGCAAGCAGGACGAACGGCCACAGCGCAATCCCGACAAATCCCTTTGGAATTAAATATTTCGCAACCACAACTATCATTGGTTTCAAATATCCTAAATTTGTAGCTAATGAACGGGCAAAACCAGGCAAATAAATTGATTGAAGGCGAAGATTACTATCTGACGCCCGAAGGCTTTAAGGTTTTTACGGAGAAATTCCACCTCAAACGCGGCCATTGCTGCCGAAGCGGTTGTCGCCACTGCCCTTACGGATACGATAAAAACACCAACACATTCCGCAAAAAATGACATTCCAGGAACAGATTTCAGAAGGCATTCCTTCGACGTTGCCACATCCAAAACCCTACGAGGCGCATATCAACCACGCACCGAGACGGAAGGAGATTTTGTCCGGCGATGAAAAGAAACTCGCACTTCGCAACGCGCTTCGGTATTTCGACAAGAAAGACCACGCGCAACTTGCAAAGGAATTCCTCGATGAGCTCAGTACTTACGGACGCATCTACATGTATCGACTGCGCCCCGATTACGAGATGAAGGCGCGACCGCTTCAGGAATATCCGGGAAAAAGCGACCAGGCCAAAGCGATCATGCTGATGATACAAAACAACCTCGATTATGCTGTTGCGCAACATCCGCACGAATTGATTACGTATGGCGGAAACGGGGCGGTTTTTTCAAATTGGGCGCAATATCGGCTTACGATGAAATACCTGTCCGAAATGACAGATGAACAGACACTCGTGATGTATTCCGGACACCCGATGGGACTTTTCCCTTCACACAGCGAGGCGCCGCGCGTTGTCGTGACAAACGGAATGATGATCCCCAATTACTCCAAACCGGACGATTGGGAAAAGTTCAATGCGCTCGGCGTGACGCAATACGGCCAGATGACAGCAGGAAGTTATATGTATATCGGACCTCAGGGAATTGTGCACGGCACCACGATTACCGTAATGAATGCGGGCCGTAAAATCGCCAAAAACGGAGAAGACTTATCCGGAAAACTGTTCGTCACCTCGGGCCTTGGCGGCATGAGCGGCGCCCAACCGAAAGCCGGCAACATCGCCGGAGTCATTACCGTTTGCGCCGAAGTCAATCCCAAAGCGGTTCAGGTTCGGCATGCGCAAGGTTGGGTCGACGAAGTGATTTCCGACCTTGACGAACTCGTTTCACGTGTAAAATCCGCGAAAGCGAACAAAGAGACAGTGTCAATCGCCTACGAAGGAAATGTCGTAGAGGTTTGGGAAAAATTCGATACGGAAAAACTATACATCGATCTGGGTTCCGACCAAACCTCGCTTCACAATCCCTGGGCGGGCGGCTACTATCCTGTGGGCGTTCCGTTCGATGAAGCGGTCGTGATGATGGCCGAAAATCCCGACCTGTTCAAGGTAAAAGTGCAGGAGTCGCTGCGCAGGCATGCATCTGCAGTGAACAAGCACACCGCAAAAGGCACTTATTTTTTCGATTACGGAAATGCGTTTCTTTTGGAATGTTCGCGAGCCGGAGCCGATATTTTTGCGGAAAACGGCATCGATTTCAAATACCCGAGCTACGTCCAGGACATTTTGGGCCCTATGTGTTTCGATTACGGATTCGGGCCTTTCCGATGGGTTTGTACCTCGTGCGATCCTGAAGACCTGGCAAAGACCGACGCGATCGCACTTTCTGTTTTGGAAGAGATGGCCCTAAATGCTCCTTCGGAGATCAGGCAACAGATGGAAGACAATATCCGTTGGATAAAAGGCGCGCAGCAAAACAAACTCGTCGTGGGTTCCCAAGCGCGCATTCTTTATGCTGATGCCGATGGACGAACCAAAATTGCGGAAGCATTCAACCAGGCGATCTCGAAAGGGGAAATCGGTCAGATCGTTCTGGGCCGCGACCACCACGATGTTTCGGGCACGGACTCGCCTTATCGCGAAACTTCCAACATTTACGACGGTTCTCGTTTTACGGCCGATATGGCGATACAGAACGTCATCGGCGACAGTTTTCGAGGAGCGACCTGGGTAAGTATCCACAACGGCGGTGGCGTCGGCTGGGGAGAGGTCATAAACGGCGGATTCGGCATGGTTCTTGATGGTTCCGAGGCCGCTTCCAAACGCCTGAAATCCATGCTTTTCTGGGACGTGAACAACGGAATTTCCCGACGCAGCTGGGCCAGGAACGAAGAAGCGATCTTCGCCATCAAACGAGCGATGGAACACGAGCCGTTGCTCAAAGTGACGCTTCCGAATATCGTCGACGACGGTTTACTTGAAAACATCTGACATGCAAAAACTCAACAGCATATCGCTACTTGTAATGGGAACAGGATTTCTTCCGCTGGCAATGGTCATGGAGAATATGTTCCTCAAGTGCGCGGCCCTGTTGATTTCGATTGTGCTCAACATCATAGCGATCGTCAGGAATTTCAAGGAAAAGCGCGAAAACAACCTGTAAATTATCTGCTATGAAAACTATACATTTTTTACCCATTTTCCTGACGTTCGTCTTCTTTGGATGCTCGTCCGTTCGCGTCAACACGGACTACGACAAGAACGCCAATTTCACCGGTTACAAATCCTACGCCTTCTACAAGTCCGGGATCGATAAAGTCGAAATTTCCGACCTGGACAAAAAACGCATTATGCGCGCGATCGACGAAACCATGACCGCCAAGGGTTTTTCAAAAAGCGAAAATCCTGACCTTTTGATCAACATTTTTACAAAAGCCCGCCAACAAGTAGATGTCAATACGTTCAATTCTGGCTGGGGCTATGGTTGGGGATGGGGATGGAATCCGTGGATGTACGGCGGAAACACGTCCGTGAACACGTATACCGAAGGAACATTGTTCATCGACCTCATCGATGCCAAAAAGAAAGAACTGATTTGGCAAGGCGAAGGGGAAGGCGTCCTGACTAAAGACACGGAAAAAAAGGAAAAGCGCATACAGGAGTTCGTGGCGAAAATCCTTGCGCAATATCCGCCGAAGGAAAAATAAGAATGCGGTTGGACGCTACTATCGCGTGATTTTTATCTTTCTTTTTAGCAAACCTCAGAGGTTTTTAAAATCTTTGAGGTTTGTCATTTACGGCAATTTTCAACTTCGAAATGAGGTTTTTTATGATTTCATTTCTCGCGAACTCTTGAGGATTTCGTATTTTTACCGCAACCCAAGTGAGCATTTTTTATGAATACCGACTTTGAAAGCAATCCGTTGATTGACCGGCTTCCCGAACATCTCAAACAATTCATCAAACCGCAGGATTATCGCGATTATACTCCGATCAACCAAGCCGTTTGGCGATATGTGATGCGCAAGAATGTCGACTATCTTTCAAAAGTCGCGCACGAATCGTATCTCGAAGGGCTGCGAAAAACGGGCCTTGAAGTCGACTCTATTCCGAATATGTACGGCATGAACCGTATTCTCAAAGAAATCGGATGGGCGGCCGTAGCCGTAGACGGATTCATACCGCCGAATGCGTTCATGGAATTTCAGGCTTACAACGTTTTGGTGATCGCGTCGGACATTCGCCAGCTCGAAAACATCGAATACACACCGGCTCCCGACATCATCCACGAGGGTGCGGGTCACGCCCCGATCATCGCCAACCCGGAATATGCGGAATATTTGAGACGCTTCGGGGAAATCGGTTGTAAGGCGATATCGTCAGGCAAGGATTATGAATTATACGAGGCAATCCGCCTGCTTTCGATCCTGAAAGAGGCAGAAGGTACGCCTCAACAGCAAATCGATGCCGCCGAAAAAGCGGTTGCGGACCTCCAAAACAACATGGGTGCCGTCTCCGAAATGGCGCGCATACGCAATCTGCATTGGTGGACGGTGGAATACGGTCTCATCGGGACGGTGGAACACCCGAAAATTTATGGAGCGGGTCTCTTGTCGTCAATCGGCGAAAGCGCCTGGTGCATGACCGATGAAGTCATCAAAATTCCATACGACATCGCAGCCGCAGACCAAAGTTTCGACATTACGAAGCCCCAACCTCAGTTATACGTCACACCTGATTTTGCCCACTTGAACCTCGTGCTCGAGGAATTCGCGAACGGAATGGCGCTGAGAACCGGTGGCCTGACGGGCGTTCAAAAACTGATCGACTCGAATGCAATAGGCACGATCGAACTTAGCACAGGATTGCAGGTTTCAGGCGTGTTTACGAACGTGATCGAAAATTCCGGGAAACCGGTCTACATACAAACGACGGGCAAAACCGCATTGTCTTACCGCGAGAAAGAACTCGTAGGCCACGGAACCGATACACATAAAGACGGATTCGGGTCGCCAGTGGGCAAATTGAAAGGCATCAACCTGTCGATAGAAGACATGAGCCCTCGTGACCTGCGGGCATACGACATATACGAAGCAGAAACCGTCACCCTCGAATTTGAAGGCGACATTACCGTAACCGGCGAAATCATAACGGGTTCGCGCAACCTCCAGGGCGAAATCATCCTGATCAGTTTCCGAAACTGTACCGTGACGCATAACGACCAGGTACTGTTCCGTCCTGAATGGGGCATTTATGACATGGCCGTCGGTAAAAAAATAGTCTCGGCATTTTCCGGACCGGCCGACGTGAAAAGTTTCGACCTGGTCACGCACGTTCCGTCCTCCAAGACGATAAAAGCCCGGGAATCTGCCGAGAGAAGTCAGCTTGAAGCACTTTACCAATCGGTTCGTGACATTCGCGAAGGGCGTGATTCGTACAAGAACCTATCGGACATTTTCGAGGATTTGTACGCCAATCATCCTGGCGACTGGTTGCTTCCGATAGAAATCGTCGAGCTTTTGCACCACTCCGATCAGGATGGACTGAAGCAGCAAGTCCTGCTCCATCTGGAGAACATCAGTGAGAAGCGTCCGAAAGTTGCTCATCTGATAAGTGACGGCCTCGAACTGATACTCGAAAACCAAAAAGTATAAGACTGAAAGTCATCCCGAAACGGATGGCTTTTTTTTTAACCTTTGATGCCGGCCGTCAGTTGTTCTTCGGTGGCAATTTCGGCTCCGTCGTATCGCAACGTCCAGCCCATGGTGTTGGTAAGGATCAACATTTTTGACAACTCGCTTACCAATCGGTTTTTGGCATTAGACTTTAGCGTTGAGTTGTTTATTTTCTTTTCCAGGCTCGCCTTGACGGATTTGTTGATCTTGTTGTAATCGTCGCCCGTGAACGGATTCATGCTGCTTTGGTCGATATCGTAAAACTTGATGTCAGGTGAAATCTTGATTTCCTCTTTGGGAATGTTTGTGATCGTGACGGTTTTGGACTTTTCGTCGATCTGATATTTGACCTGGCGCAAATCGTAAGAGACAGTCACGTCAGCATTCACGACCAACAACGCCTTCTTTCGAAACGAAAGCATGTTCATAAAATAACTTTGCTGGTCTTTGTAAGTGAGGACTTCGGAAAAATGGCCTTCCGTAACCACCAATTTACCGACGTTCACTATTTGTTGCTGGATCAGGTTCGTATCCGATTCCAAAGACGAATCTTCACCTTTGAAATCGCAATAACGGTAGGCGAGCAAAAAACCTATAATACAACAACTGATAAACAAAATGCGGCGGACGGTCATCTTTTTTTCTTAAAGATACGAAATCCCTGACGTCCGAAAAACTAAATCAGGTTGCTTCGCTTGGCTTTCTGCACTGCCTCGAGCTTGTTGTGCACCTGGAGTTTGGTGTAAATATTTTCGATGTGTTTGCGCACCGTCCCCGGCGAAAGAAAAAGATTTTCGGCAATATTGTGGTAGTTCAGCCCTTTGGCAAGCTGTTCCAAAACCTCAATTTCCCTTGTCGAAAGTTTAACGTCCGCCACCTCGGACCGACTTCCGAAGTCAACCGGATTGCGCAACAATTTCAAAGTCTTCAACGCAATCGACGGGTTCATTGCCGCGCCTCCATTCAACGTTTCGAGAATCCCCTGGTGCAAATCATTTGGGTTGACTTCCTTTAACAGATAGCCGTCGGCACCGGCCTTTATGGAATTGAAGATATTTTCGTCGTTGTCGAATACCGTAAGCATGATGATCTTCACATGCGGATATTTTGCCTTTACCGCCGCGGTTGCTTCCACGCCGCCCATTACGGGCATTTCGATGTCCATCAGGATAAGGTCGACATTGTGGTTGATTTCCAGTTTTTCGAGCAATTCCACACCGTTTGATGCGGTAAGCTTTACGTGCAGATCCTCAAAAAACGAAAGCTTTTCCTGTATCGCCCGGATCAGGAAATTGTTGTCATCCGCGATAGCGATTTTAATGTTCATCAGAACTAAGGTAAGGTTTCAATCAATAGAAAAGCACGTAGGCCAAATGGAGCGCAATAACGAAAAGCACCATAAAAACTAGGCCCCAGAACTTGACTCCGATGATTTGCTGTTGGGATTTCATAACTTGGGATTTGGCTACGAAAGTCCAATAAATCAAGCAGCTGCGCAATACGCCATTTGACGTATTTAATTTCCATCAAACGAATGGATATTCATTTACTAAAAACAACTATTTCTTGCAAAATCCCGGAATCTCGATCGTGATGCGGGTTCCACTTCCGGAAGATTCGAGCGACAGGAATCCGCCCAAGGCCGCGATGCGCTTCTTCATATTGACGAGCCCGCTTCCTTTTGATGTCAGGGCGGTGTCGAAACCCACACCGTTGTCCTCGATGCGCAGCTGAAGATCGTCTTGCTTACAAGCGATGTATATCGCGATCTTGGTCGCATTCGAATATTTCATCGCGTTGTTCACGCCTTCCTGAACACTTCGGTAGAGGTTCATTCCGCCAACCGAAGTCAGCCGCAGGTTGTCGAGCCGCTCGTCGATGTTGAATTCAAATTCGATGTCTTCTTTGGCGCCCCTGGCCTTCTCTATGAAATTGAAGATCCGGATGCGCAAATCCTCGAGCGCGATTTCGGCCATGTCCATCGCCCAGATCGTGTCCCTCAACTCGACAATCGTCGATTTCGTGAAATTGTTGATACTGTTGAGTTTTTGCTCGAGCCTGGAATCTTTTAAGTCGAACGCGTATCGCAAATTGTCCACCGATGAAATGATGAACGTAAGCTGGGCGCCGATATTATCGTGAAGGTCGCGCGAAATCTCGAGACGTTGCTCCTGGAGCTTGTTTTGGGTTTCGATCTGGGCAATGGCAGTTTTGAGTTCGTGTTCCTGTTCCATTTGACGGTTGCGAAGGCGCTGTTGACGGTAGATAAAAAATCCGACGAGGCCGATGAACAAAGCGGCAAGTGAAATGACGCCAATGAGGTTGTTGCGCCTGTGAACTTCCTTTTCCTTTTTGAGCAGCTGGAGATGGTTTTGGGCGATGATCTTTTCTTTCTTCTCCGTTTCGTGCACGATCTTGAACTCCGCCATGGCCGCTTCCCGCTTTTCGTTCATCAGCGTTTTGTACAAGTCGAGATAGCGGTTTTTGGCCGCGAGGGCCTGCGGATATTTCCCCCAACCCTGATACAATTCTCCTAAAATTTCCACCGACTTGATCAGGTTTACCTGGTTGTTTATGGTTTCCAGCATCGAAATGCTTTTCAGCGCATAACGTTCGGCTTTGGCGAAATTCCCTTTTTTGGACTCGAGGCTCGCCAGATTGCTGTAAGTATCGGCAATTTGCTTGTCGTCACCGATGACGAGGTCGATTTTAAGCGTTTCGTTGAAATAAAATTCGGCGCTGTCAAGCCTTCCTCCGAACAAATGGCACATCGCCTTGTTGTCAAGGAACGGCACTTTCAGTTTGGGCGATTTGATACTGTCCGAAATTCGGATACCCTCTTCATCTATCCTGAGCGCTTCCGGATATTCTCCCGATATTCCATGCACGTTGGCCAACGTATGGGCAGCGTTGAGATAGGTCGGCTGCCATTTTTGGTTCGCATAAACATCCATTGCCTTGCGCAAGTGCTCCTTTGCGAGGGCGATGTCGTTCTTTTGCATATAAACCTGGCCGATGTTGCCATTGGTCATCGACATGCCGCGCAAATCCCCATGCGTTTCGAAGATGCGGAGCGCCTCAAGCAGATTGTTGAGCGCTTTGGGATAATCGCCGGTTTGTTTGTAGTAGTTTCCGAAACCTGTGCGAACGCGTCCTTTTAGCGTATCGGTATCCGAATTTTTAAGCAACCGCATGGCGTTCTCGAACGATTTGTAACCGAGTTCATACTGGGCGCGGTTCATTTGCTCGGAACCTCTTGCGATAAGCGCCATCGCTTTAAATTCGTTTTGTTCGGACTTCGTCATCGATTCGAGTTTACCGGCGAAGACCGACATCGAATCGACGGGTAACTTGCTAACGTCCTTCATTCGCCTGAACTCGGCTATGACCGCTTTTTGGTTAGCGGTGAAACCTGTCGCTTTAGACGCTGTCTTTTGCTGGCATCCGAATATCAGCAACACTAATCCGATAATTCCCAAATTCTTCATCCGGCCGAAATTTAATGCAATATAGAAAATCTTGGATATGCGCTTCGATACAGCCTCAGGCAGAGTGTGATTGCGGTTCCGACAAATCAGGTCCGGGAAAAGACGGTGTCCGGAAAACGCAAAAAACCGGGACGAATCCCGGCTTATAACAAATGGCAATTTGCATTAGTTCTGCATAAAAATCCCGCGGAATTTCCCTGTCGTCACCGTTTTCGAGGACGCGCAATTTTCATCTTGTTTCCCCGTAAAGCTAAAAGTGCCCTCGATCATTTCTTCGTCCAGTTTGGTAACCGTGACGGTTCCGGTGGCTCCGGCGCAATCGCTGGTGTCGTAACTGATGTTGTTTTCAAAAAACGACAATACGTTGTCTGTGTCGGGCCCGACTTCAAAAGTACCTTCGCCGGTAACGTTGAACAATCCTATGGTCATGTTCTGCAGCTCGGCGTTCGAGCCGCCAATTTGGTAAAACGTGCCGTTCCTGACCGCTACAACGGTAGATTGGCCCATCACGGCGGCCTTAAAGTTTGCCCCGTCAACCTTCGATGTCAAAAAAGACCCGGAACCGCCTCCGGATCCGCCGGCATCATCGCTGCTGCAGGCCGCGGCGAGTGAAACTGCCAATGCGATACATGTCGTTTTGGCGATGAACTTGATTTTCTTCATAATGGTGTTGGTTAGGTTAATTACAGATTCGTTTAAATTTCTACAAATCTGCAAGTAACCGGAACCGCCTGCAATACGACATCTGCCGTATTTTAGCCCAAATCGAGAAAAGGCAGCCGCTTGCGAAGCGTTTCGATCTTCTCGCGTACCGTCGACCGGAATTTATTGTGCTGTTCGGAATCGGGTTCGAACGGACGATGGGCAAGCGCCTTGCGGATGGCGTCCACCTCCGACATATCGTCGGCACACGCATCAGCAATCCAGGAAGAAACGAACCGTTCCCAAATGTAATCGATCGCGACCTGGTTCGGGTGTATCATATCTGAAGCATAAAATCTATAATCGCGTAATTCGTCCATTACAATTTCGAAAGAGGGAAAATAATGGCAATTTTCGCGTTTTTCGATGGAGGCGTGCAAACCGGAAATCAGGTGGGACTTACTCCTCTGATTTTCGACGAACCCATCTTTTAGATGCCTTACAGGAGAAATCGTAAAAATAACGTGCGCACCCGTGTTCAGGTTGGCGATCACATCACACATGGCGCTGACGGATCGCGAAACCGCTTCCGGCGCGAGCAATTCCTTCGAAAATTCCCGTTGGGGCACTTTATGACAATTGGCGACGAATTCACCCGAGCCGTTGTTTCGGTACACCCAGGCAGTTCCAAGCGTGATGACGATATGAGTCGCTTCCCTTAGTGTTTCGGATGCGTCCGACGTGATCTGATTCAGTGTTGTGATCAGGCTTTCCTTGTCTGGTGAAGACAGCCCGGAATGGACGTCGAAGCAATGCCAGCGCCCGTTGTGGAAGAAAACATCCGATCCATCGAACACTTTTCCGTCACAAAAAAACCCGAACGCCTTTTCCAACGCAAGCGGATGAAACAAAATCCCGAACGGATTCACGACGTTGCGAAACTGGAAATGATCGAGCTTTTGCGCGATGTTTTCAGCAAAACACGATCCCATGGAAAATAGGCGGGAATCGTAGGAGATCGGGAAACCAGATTTACTGATTGGAACCGGAGTGGTAAATTGCATAAAAAAAGCCGTCTTAGAATGTATCGTCGGACGGCAAAAATAAGCATTTCCGGACCAGGCTTACTGGTAAAAATAATTTGTAGTCCAACCCGTAGGCTGCCAATTGTTGTCCATTTGCATCATCGTGATCGGATAGCCGAGTGAGTTGTAAGTATATTCGTAACCGTAAGTCGCCTCTTCCCCATTGAATTCCTGGCGGATGGTCACCACGTTGTGATGTACGGGATAGGTGTCGCTTCCCAAGCTTTTCAGGTAATTGAAAATCCATCTCCCGACGCCTTGGTCCGGAACGTTTTTATCGTCGTGGGTAAAAAAGAACGAACTCGATTCCCACTGTTGCGTATCGGAATTTTTTCGGGTGATGTCTTTTCGGACGACTTCTTCGTTTTCAAAATACAGACGGCGCATTTCGTTGACCTCCCCATTGGTTTTCTCTTCGCAATCGACGGTTCCGTCAGCATTGTAGACGTAATCCGTGCGGTATTCATTTCCGCCTCCCGAATAGTAAGCGGCAAGCAAACGATCCTGGGAATCGTACTCGAAATGCTGGAAGTTATTGCCGGAACCCAATTTTGTAATCAGGTTTCCTGAGAAAAAATATGATGTCGATCCCGATCCCGTAATTTGCTTGACCTGTTTATTGCCGCTGTATTGCAGACGGACGGTCTCGATCTGGTCGCCAAAATCCAGCACCACTTTTTTGAGGCGCGAGCCTTCGGTTGAAACGCTTGAGGAATCGTCGGACGTGCACGCGGTCAATGCAGCGGAACAAATCAAAAATAACAGTAGTTTTTTCATGGTTTAGGCTTGGCCGAAAATAAGATTTTTCCTTAAACTGCAAAAGCAGCCGCAATAAAAAAATCCGACCTCTTTCGAAATCGGATTTTTATATTTTTAATTGACGTCCTGTATTTTATCGGACAAAGTCCACTGCTTTTTCCAACGCCTCCGGAATTCCCAATACGTCTTTTCCGCCAGCGGTCGCAAAGAACGGCTGACCGCCTCCGCCGCCTTGGATGTACTTACCTAGTTCGCGCACGACTTGTCCTGCATTCAATCCTTTTTCGGCGACGATTTCTTTCGAAATGTAGACCGTCAACAGCGGTTTGTCTTCGTTGGCCGTGGCCAGGACGATGAACAGGTTGTTGTCTATATTGCCAAGTTCGTAGGCGAGGTCTTTTGCGCCTTCTGCCGTGAGATCGACTTTTTTGGCCAGGAAATTTACGCCGTTGATCAATTCGAATTCCGATGCCAGTTCGCCTTTGAGCGCTTTCGCCTTGTCTTTTAGCAACGCCTCGACCTGCTTCTTTAACTTCGCATTTTCGTCCTGAAGCGACAAAACGGCCTTTATCGAATCCTGAGGATTTTTGAGCGCCGTTTTGATTTCGGACAACGTCTTTTCCTGAGCAGCGAAATACGCCTTTACCGCGTCCGAAGTAATGGCTTCGATGCGTCGGATGCCGGCTGCTACGGCTCCTTCGGAAACGATTTTGAAATGCCAGATCTCGGCTGTGTTCTGGACGTGGATTCCTCCGCACAATTCAACGCTTTCGCCAAACTTAATCGCGCGTACCGAATCTCCGTATTTCTCGCCGAACAACGCCATGGCGCCCTCTTCGATCGCCTGCTGGAACGGGATGTTGCGTCTTTCTACAAGCGGCAAGTGCTCCTGGATTTTTTCGTTTACGAAATCTTCAACCTTTTTTAGTTCGTCGTCGGTGACTTTTGCGAAATGCGAAAAATCGAAACGCAAATAATTCGGACTCACGAGCGACCCTTTTTGCTCGACATGCGTTCCCAAAACCGAACGCAACGCCTGGTGCAGCAAGTGAGTCGCCGAGTGGTTGCTCGCCGTATGGTCGCGCAGGTCGCGGTCGACTTGTGCAATGAACGCGGCATTGAGATCCTGCGGCAATTTCTGTGTGAAATGCAAAATCAGGTTGTTCTCTTTTTTGGTGTCGATGATCGGGATGACTTCGCTTCCGTTGGTCAACGTTCCCTTGTCGCCAACCTGCCCGCCTCCTTCAGGATAAAATGGTGTGTGATCAAGGACGATTTGGTACAAACGGCCGTCCTTTTTGGAATCAACGGTCCTGTATCGCGTAATTTTCACTTCGTTGACGAGCAAATCGTATCCGACGAACGTCTCGACATTACCGTCGACCAAAACCTGCCAATCGTCCTTGGAGATTTCCGAAGCCGCGCGCGAACGCGTCTTTTGCTCGAACATGGCCTTTTCAAACGCATCTTCGTCATAAGACATTCCTTTTTCCTTTAGGATAAGTCCCGTCAAATCTTTGGGAAACCCGAAAGTATCGAACAATTCGAACGCCTTTACGCCCGAAACGGTCTCTCCCTCTGTAGATTTTATCACATCGTCAAGTAGTTGCAACCCTTGATCGAGCGTGCGCAGAAACGCATTTTCCTCCTCGCGGATCACGTTTTCGACCAATTTCTGCTGCCTCCGGATTTCAGGAAACGCGGTTCCCATCTGCTCGGCCAGCGTTTCGACAAGTTTGTAAATAAACGCCTCTTTTGTATTCAGGAACGTAAAACCGTAACGGATCGCCCGTCTCAATATGCGTCGGATCACATAACCTGCGGCCGTGTTCGACGGCAATTGGCCGTCGGCGATCGCAAACGCTACGGCTCGAACGTGGTCGGCAATGACGCGAATTGCGATATTGGTTTTTTCTTCGTCTTCGGACGCGTTGTCTTTCGTATATTTTTTGTGGGTAACGGCCTCGATCTTTTGGATCAAAGGGCCAAAAACGTCTGTGTCGTAATTGGACCGGACGCCTTGCAACACCATGCAGAGACGCTCGAAGCCCATTCCGGTATCTACGTGTTGAGCAGGCAATTTCTCGAGTGAACCGTCGGCTTTCCGGTTAAATTCCATGAAGACGTTGTTCCAGATTTCCACGACGTGCGGATGATCTGAATTCACGAGTTCGCGACCCGGTTGTTTCGCCTTTTCCGCTTCCGACCTGATGTCGACATGAATTTCCGAACACGGGCCGCACGGACCTTGGTCGCCCATTTCCCAGAAATTGTCTTTTTTGTTGCCGAGCAAAATCCGGTCTTCGGCTATAAGTGTTTTCCAGATGTCGTACGCTTCCTGGTCAAACGGAACATTTTCTTCTTTCGAACCTTCGAAAACGGTGACGTACAGGATGTTTTTGTCGATTTTGAAAACTTCGGTCAACAATTCCCAAGCCCAATGGATCGCCTCTTTCTTGAAATAGTCGCCAAACGACCAGTTGCCGAGCATTTCGAACATCGTGTGATGGTACGTATCGATGCCGACTTCTTCAAGATCGTTGTGCTTCCCGGACACGCGAAGGCATTTTTGCGTATCGGCTATGCGTTTGGATTTAGGCGTTCCATTGCCCAGGAAATACTCCTTGAACTGCGCCATTCCGGAATTGTTGAACATTAACGTCGGATCGTCCTTGAGCACGATGGGCGCCGACGGCACGATCAAATGCCCTTTCGATTGAAAAAAGTCGAGGAACTGCTGGCGGATTTGCTGGGAAGTCATTTTAATTCAATTAGCGAATTTGAAAATTAGCGAATTAGCGAATTTGTTCGCAGAACTCGCTTCGCTCGGGAATGAGTGTTTTTCAGTCAACGTCTCATTCGCTAATTCGCTAATTCGCTAATTCGCTAATAAAGTTTCGGTTGAACCCGCCTATTCCAAACATTTAGCTAAATTTGTTCAGAAGGCGAAGTTGCCGGAAACCCTGTTTTTAATCGGCAAAAATAGGATTTTTTGAAACATGAAGAAGGTAAAATATTATTACGATTCCGAAAATCTGGCGTTCAGGAAAATCAAGGTCAAAAAGCGCACTAAACTAGCGTACGCCGCCTTGTTTTTACTGGCTTCGGCATTGTTCGGGACACTGGCTTTCATCGTGCTTCTGAACACGCCTTATTTCGAGACGCCAAAAGATCGGTTGATGGCGAGGGAAATCGAGAATTTCAAGATTCGCTACGCTATACTGAACAAGCAAATGGATCAGATCAATGAGGTCTTGGGAAGCATAGAGGAACGCGACAACAACATTTACCGCACTTATTTCAACACCTCCCAAATTCCCGAGGAACAAAGAAAGGCCGGATTTGGAGGCGTCAACCGATACAAGGATCTCGAAGGTTTCGACAATTCGGAACTTGTCGTGAATACCTCGAAACGCGTCGATGTGATTTCAAAACAATTGGCAATCCAATCGAAATCGCTTGATGAAATCCTGAAGCTGGCTAAGGAAAAAAACAAATTACTGTCGGCGATTCCCGCAATACAACCCGTAAAAAACGAGAATTTGCGCGCGGTCGCTTCTGGTTTCGGATACCGCACCGACCCGTTTACGAAAGTCCGGAAATTTCACGCCGGAATGGATTTTTCGGCCAAGAGCGGGACGCCGATTTTCGCGACCGGGGACGGCGTTGTGCAACGGGCTGACAATACTGCATCGGGTTATGGCAATCACATCGTGATCCGCCACGGATACGGATATGAAACGCTTTACGGACATTTGAGCAAGTACAAAGTGCGCGCCGGACAACGGGTCAAACGAGGCGACATCATCGGATTCGTCGGAAGCACGGGACGATCGGAAGCGCCCCATTTGCATTACGAAGTCCACAAAAACGGGGAAGTCGTAAATCCATTGAATTTTTATTACGGAAATATTTCGGCCGCAGAATATGTTCAGATCGCAAAAGCGGCGAATCAGGAAAACCAATCTCTCGATTAATGCACATAGAGCTTTCACCAGATAAACGATATTACAGCATTGGCGAAGTCGCCAGGGCATTCAACGTCAACGCATCGCTGATTCGGTTTTGGGACAAGGAATTCGATATTCTCAAACCCAAGAAAAATGCAAAAGGAAACAGACTTTTTACGCCTGAAGATGTCAAGAACCTGCAACTCATCTACCATTTGGTAAAAGAGCGCGGATTCACGCTCGAAGGTGCAAAAACGCATCTGAAGCAAGACCAGAAAAAAACGCTTGACAAATATGAGATCGTCTCGAAACTCGAAGCCATCAAAAAACAGCTGACAGATTTGAAGAACAATTTGTAATCAGGCACGCGATTTGATGAAAACGCGCGGCTCGGTTTCAAAACACCAATGACTATCTGACTTTTGAGATTCGACTTACAATAACCAATAACAATTAAAATCAAACATCATGAAAAGATTTTTGCCATGGATTATCGGAATCGGGGTTATCCTGATCCTAGTTTTTTACTTCTTCAGCGTTAAGAATACCGCGCTTCGCAAAGACCAGGCATCACAGAAAGAGTGGGGAAATGTCGAAACCGCCTACCAACGCCGTAACGACCTTATCGGAAACCTCGTCAACACGGTCAAAGGCGCCGCAGATTTCGAAAAGTCAACATTGACGGCCGTTGTGGAAGCCCGCGCAAAAGCCACTTCGGTACAGGTCGACCCTTCCAATATCACACCGGAACAATTTGCCCAATTCCAACAGGCGCAGTCGGGCGTTTCCTCGGCACTCGGACGTCTTTTGGTAAGCGTTGAGCGTTACCCGGAACTCAAAGCCAACCAAAATTTCCTCAAATTACAAGACGAATTGGCGAGCACTGAAAACCAGATTTTGACGGCCCGAACCCGTTTTAACGAATCGGTTCAGGATTTCAACGGGTATATTTTGGCCGCTCCTCAGAGTTTTTTCCTCGGAAGCTACAAGGAGAAACCGTATTTCAAATCTGTTGAAGGAGCCGAAAAACCGGTAGAAGTTAAGTTTTAACCATGACAGAAGTCAGCGATTTGCTCAGCCCCGATGACGAACTCGAAGTAATCGAGGCGATCCGTTTGGCGGAAAGGGAAACATCGGGTGAGATCCGTGTCCATATAGAAAAACACACGAATGCCGACCATTATAAGCGGGCGTCCGAGGTTTTTCACGAATTGGGAATGGACAATACCGAACTCAAGAACGGCGTCCTGATCTATCTCGCGATCGACGACCGTCATTTCGTCATTCTCGGCGACAAAGGTATAGACGCGGTGGTCGAAAACGATTTTTGGGATTGTACTAAAGACGTGATGCAAAACCATTTCAAGAATCGCGATTTCAAGACCGGCCTCATCGAAGGAATCACGCGCGCCGGCGAACGGTTGCGACAATTTTTCCCTTGGCAGGAAGGCGACACGGACGAATTGTCTAACGAAATTTCAAGAAGCTGATGACAAGATTTTTTAAAATGGCGCTTTTGCCGACGCTCTTGTTGTTGACCTCTATCGGATTCGCCCAGTTCGACATTCCTGAAAAGCCAAGTTTCCAGACCAGCGTTTACGATTACGCCAACTTGCTGAGCCCGACCGAAAAAAGCCAACTTGAAGAAAAACTGATCCGGTATTCGGATTCGACGACCACACAGATCGTGGTGGTCACGACGCCGACGATAAAAGGAGAAGACATCGGAATCCTGTCGGTAAACTGGGCCCAGAAATGGGGAATCGGTCAAGCCAAGGAAGACAATGGCGTTTTCATATTGCTCGCGGCAAAGGAACGACGGATATGGATCGCACCAGGCTATGGCGTAGAAGACAGGCTTTCCGCGGGCATCACGGGCGAGCTTACGCGCAATGTCATCATTCCCGAGTTTAAGGCCGGAAGTTACTACCGAGGCCTCGACAAAGGAGCCGACGCTATTTTCGACGTACTCAAAGGCAAATACAAAGGCACGCGAAAAGGCGATGGAGACGGCCCGGGTGGTTTTATCGGGATCATCGTGATTTTCATCGTCATCATCGTCATCATCAGCATTTTTAAAGGCAGAGGTGGCGGACGCGGCGGCAACGGTCGTTTCTCCGGCCCGGATCTCGCTGATATCCTGATTCTTTCCAGCCTTGGACGTGGCGGTTTTGGCGGCGGTTCTTCGGGAGGCTTTGGAGGCGGCGGCGGCGGCTTTGGCGGTGGCTTCGGAGGTGGAGGATTCTCCGGAGGTGGCGCAGGCGGAAGCTGGTAATACAAAAGCTATCAAAAAAGAATCGCGGTCGAATTGGCCGCGATTTTTATTTAGCTTTGCCGCAAAAACCTAAAATGAGAAGCCTGACAAACTTACTGTTGCTGATCGTCGCTTGTTGCGCCAATGCACAAAAAATCAATCCGGGAGACAAAGAAAGCCTACGCGAAGCCATCCGTATGAGCGACTCCATCCTGGCGAATAATCCGGGTGCCGAGACCTACTTCATGAGAGGTTTCTACAAGACGGAATTGTCGGAATTCGAAGGTGCGATCGCAGACTTCGACGCCGTACTACAATTAAATCCCAACCACTACGACGCCTATTATTCCAGAGGGCTTACGTTTCAAAAAATCAAGCGGGAAAATTCGGCCATAGCAGACTTTTCGGCAGCTATCGCGCTTAAACCCGACGTAGCGAAAGCCTATGTGGGACGCGCATTTTCGTATTTGACGAAAGGAAACCTGAAAATTGCCTTATCCGATTACGACAAAGCCCTTTCGATCGACGGCAACCTGACAGACGCACTGCTGAACCGAGGCAAAATTTACCATGAACTGGGACAAACCGAAAAGGCTATTCGCGATTTCGACGCTGCGATAGCGCAGAATCCGAAAGATGCGGCGGCGTATGCCAACCGGGGCCTGTCCAAAGCGTCGACTGGAAATAAATCGGCCATGCTCGATTTCGACAAAGCCATTGCGCTCAATCCTAAAGATGCCGCGAGCTACTTCAACAGAGCGTTGTTCCGGCTCAACCATAAAATGCCCGGAAACCACTGCGCCGATCTTCGCAAAGCCTTGGAACTCGGAATGCCAGAAGCCAAACAAATCATTGTCGAAACGTGCAAGTGATTTTGTTTTTTTTCACCAATTTTGCACTCTAATTCATTCCCCAAATGAAACGAAACCTACTGCATCTGTTCTGGATGTTGATTTGCTGTGCGCCTACCGTTCTAGGGCAGGGCTTCACGCGCGAACAAGTTCTCAAGAACATAGCCGAGCTTGACGAAAAAATTTCGGTCAACGATAAAAATGGCGATCATTACCACAAACGCGGTTATTGGAAGGCAAAACTTCCTGATCTCGAAGTCGAGGCGTTAGCCGACTATGCGAAAGCCATCGCGATCAATCCCAACGCATTCCAGAGTTTTTTCAGCCGTGGCATGCTGTACGAGAAACGCAACCAACTCGACCTGGCCATTGCCGATTATGCGACGTGTGTAAAATTGAATTCCAAGGAATACAAAGCGCATTTCAACCTGGCGTTCGCGCGTTCGCTGGCCGACGACAAAAAGGGCGCGATTACAGGCTATACGGCGTGTATCGGGTTGGAGCCGATGAATGGACAAGCTTACATAAACAGGGGATATCTCTATTTCCAGCTAGGGCTTTTCAAGGAGGCGGTTTCGGATTTCGATCGCGCGCTGACCATCGACCCAAACGACGGCGACCTTTATCTCAGCCGCGCGTTGTGCAAGGAAAAACTCAAAGACAAAACCGCGTTGGCCGACTTCGACATGGCCGTTAAGCTGCGGCCAAACGACCCGGAAGCCGTTTACGACCGTGCGCTTTATCGCATCAACACCAAAACATCCGGCGATTATTGCACGGATTTGAGGAAGGCTTACGCGCTCGGTTATCAGGAAGCCGGAAACTTGCTTTCGGAAAAAAAATGTCCTTAAGATCGTGGGACAGGAAATAAAAAGGGCCGCAATCTTATCGAGTGCGGCCCTTTATTATTTTGTGCGAAAATCAGACCGCACCCAGGAATGCTGCGCCCAATGCGACGGAAAGCCGTTTGGATCGCGATGCATATAAGTGGTAGTAAAGCGTTGACATGACCATTACGGGCTCGGTCTTTTCGTAAACGGTGATTTCGATCGCGGGTTCGGACATTTCGTTGGTCATTACCGCGACAACATCCTTGTCGTCGGCGTCGATGAGTCGCGTTCCTGCACGAAACCAACGCCCTTTCACCTCGTATCCGGTTTGGTTGCCTTCCGAAAGGATCTCGGCTCCGCCCCAAACTTTGTCGAATGCGAAAGAGAATACGGGAACGTCAGCCTTGGTAAGCACGATGTCTTTTTCTGTCGCGCTTTTCGGCCCGATGTGAAACCGGTCCGCATAAATGAAAATATCGGCGTGAGCAGGCAAATCCCTGTTGAAATCTATAGATCCGTAAAGGATATCGCCATCGTAAACCCTTATCGTATTCTTGTCGAAACTACCCGTGTACTTTTTCATGCTTTGCTGTTAGTTGATGATGAAGCGGCTTCGTCCTTCGCCTTCTTTTTTCTTACCTGCGAATTTATCAAGTTTATACGTAAGTGAAAACATCGCATAGCGTTTTAATACGGTATTTTCTTCATCGCGGATGTACGTCGGCGAAATGCTGCGCGTGGTGTTCTGGTTTTGGTTGAGCAAATCGTACACTTTCACTTTGAACAGCAGGTGGTCTTCGAGGAAATTGTAGCCCAGGCTCATGTTCCATAAATAGAAGTCCTTTTTGAAACCATCCGCTATATTCGAGTTGTAGGTGTAACTGAAATCGTTCCCGAAAACGACGTGTTTAGGCCAATAACTCGTGGTTTGCAACGTAAAGCGATGAGTCACGTTGGTTTGCCTGTCGGTAACGAAATTGGTGTATTGGCTTTCACTATAGGTGAAATCATACTTCGGACCGATCGAAAGCAACTCGCCGTAATCATAGTTGAAGCTTACACGAGGCGTTATCCTATACGATTCGGCTTCGTACAATTTTCCTTCCACGAAACCCTGGTTGCGGTTATAACCTCCGTTGAAGCCAAGCCCGAAGCGGAACGAGTGAGCGTCTCGCTTGATCGTCTTGTTGTAATTTCCTCCGAACCACGTATTGGCGTTGCCGGAAAGACTGATGTATTCCGTCGTGCTTTTTCGGCTCGAGTCGTAGGTTGTCGACGAAACCACCTGGCTTTCAAAAAGGTTTCCTCCCGCGTAAATGCTCCAGCCGGATTTGGTCGCATAATCATAGTCGCGGAAACTCAAATACATATAGTGAGATTTGTTCGGGTCTAGGTTGGGATTTCCGATCCTGGTGTTCAAAGGATCCGAAACATCGAGCACCGGCAATACCTGAGCCGCCGATGGGAAATTCACGTCAAAGCTGTAGTTGATCCAGATATTGCGCGACTTGGTGAAGTTGTATCCGCCCCAAAGATTGGCCGTCGGGTAAATTTTTTCCCGGCTCAGTGAAACCCGTTCGCCGAGATAATTCGAATTAGCTTCGAACAGGTAAACGGCGGTTCCGAAGTTCATGCTTAGGTTGAGCTTTTTCTTGTTGATCGAAAATCCCGCCTGCGGATTGATGTTGCGCGTGGACGACCTCAAATAGTTCGTGATCGAATCGTTGAGGATCGAATACTCGTTCGTGGCCGCGTCGAAGTCGTAAGTGCTGCGATCGGCTATATTTTGTTGTTTTTCAAAATTGAGGCTGACTTTCAAGCTTATCGAATCGCGCAAAGGTTCAGAGAATTCTATGCCGGAGTTGAACCGGTCGGTACGATTGCGGTCGAGTCGCTTCTGGTTTCGGTTATCGGTTTCGACGAGATCGGTAACGCCATCCTGATCCTGGTCGCGGTAAAAGGTGTTGAGCGAGAGATTTCGGCTGACACCGTCGGACTTTGTATGTTCGTCATCGACCCAAACACTTAGAAAACGTCCTTTCCGCTTGAAGCCGCGATTGAAATAGAAATTTCCGCCAAGGCTTTGGTTATCCGAATCATCGAAGTTGTCGCGCGAGCTTTCTCGGGAAATACGCCCGTTTTCCTCGGTTGTTACCGAATTTCCTTTGTTTTCGCTATACGAATGGCCTTTGACGAATTTAGGCGAAACGGAAATCGTCGTCAGCGAATCGATTTTATACTCGAGTTCAAAGTTCAGGTTGTGGGCCGAGCGTTCCTCGATTGTCCTTGCGTTGGAATCTGTCGTAAAGCTTCCCGTACTCAAAAACGTTTGCTCTTTGGTGCGGTTGCGGTTTTCCGTTTCCGCCCCGTTGTAAAAATAGCTTCCGTTCGTGGTGAAGTTCTTGAAGGGTTCGTCCCCGTAGTTGAGTCCGACGAGTTGGGAAGTCGTGATCCCGTTTCCTCCGCCAAAGCGCATCCCGTTGATGCCGAAAGAGCCGTTGTCGTTCGTCCAGATCGAATAGTTGCGGCCGCCGCCCATGGAATCGAAAATCTCATTCATCGAAAACCCTGACGAGTTGATGTTATTGGCCGAGGCAAGCAACGAAATCTTGCGTTTGTTGTTGAAATAGTTGAGCATCAGCGACGACTCGTATCGGTCGTCAGTGCCGTATCCGCCCATGACTTTTCCAAAAAAGCCTTTGTTTTTGTCTTCGTCTATCGTCAGGTTGATACTCGCGTTGTTCGAGCTTGCTTTTTCGCCCGAAAGCTCCTCTTTCTTGCTTTTCGTGTCCGTGATCTGGACCTTGTTGATGATGTCGCTCGGGAGATTTTGCAGTGCGACTTTGCCGTCTTTGTCAAAAAAAGGCTTTCCGTTGACCAAAATTTGGTTGACCTCTTTTCCGTTGACGGTGATCTTGCCTTCATTATCGATCTCGACGCCCGGCAACTGCTTGAGCAACGTCTCGACATTGGCATCCGGCCTTACCTTGAATGAAGAAGCGTTGAACTCCAACGTATCGTTTTTGATCCTTATCGGAGGCGCTTCGTTCTTGACGACGACTTCTCCAAGCATGGTCTCACTCTCCTCCATTTTGAGCGTGCCGTAATCGATGTTGTTGGCGATTCCCTTGTCGTAACTTTTTTCGATTGATTTAAATCCGATGAAGGAAACCTTGAAAAAAACCGGTTTGTCGGACTTCCTCGTCGTGAACGAAAACGCCCCGTTTTTGTCGGTGACGGTGTAATCTACCACGGTCGAGTCTTTGGCCGAAGCGACGTAAACCGTCACGGCCTCGATGGGAAGTTGGGTTTTAGCCTCAAGAATTTTGCCCTTGATGGTCACTGAGTTCTGGGCATACGCGCCCAGACCGGCCAGGATGGCCAATACGGAAAAATAGATTTTCAGCATCTAAAGATTAGTTTGTTTGAGTGATTTAACGCCAAATAACTGAAATAGTATGTGCGAGGTAAAATTTCTTACAAATTTTTTAACATTCCGAATGGGAAGCCTGACATTTTTTCACAGTGGCCGTCATTTGCAATCGGGTTTACACTCAAAAATCATTTGGCCCTTCGTGATAAAGGCGCGTGAGACGGAAGAAACTATAACATCTGTTACAATTTAATTTCCTTTACCAATCTGTAACAAATCCATACGAAAAAACCCTGGCGTCAACCAGGGCTCATTTTATTTCTCGCGAATGTAAATGTCCATCGGCACACCCGAATAGTCCCACTTTTCGCGAATCTTGTTCTCCAAAAATCGCTTGTACGGCTCTTTCACGTACTGCGGGAGATTTGCAAAAAACACAAACTGAGGGACTGGAGTCGGCAGTTGCATGCAATATTTGATCTTGACGTATTTGCCCTTAAGTGCCGGAGGCGGCATGTGCTCGATGATCTTGAGCATGTACTCGTTGAACTTCGAGGTCGGGATACGCTGCTTGCGGCTTTCAAAAACGCCAACTGCTGTTTCAAGCGCCTTGAGCAATCGCTGTTTGGTCGTTGCCGATGTAAAAATGATAGGCACATCCGTAAACGGTTCGATTTCCTTGCGGATTTTGGCTTCGTAATCGCGTGTCGACATCGTGTCCTTTTCAACGAGATCCCATTTGTTCACGACGATCACAACACCTTTGCGGTTTTTTTCGGCAAGCCAGAAAATATTCTGGTCCTGGCTTTCGAATCCGCGTGTGGCGTCGATCACCAAAATACAGACGTCGGCATTCTCGATGGCGCGCACCGAACGCATCACGGAGTAGAATTCGAGATCTTCCTTGACTTTTGCCTTGCGGCGGATTCCGGCCGTATCGACCAGGTTGAAGTCGAATCCGAAACGGTTGAATTTGGTGTCTATGGCGTCTCGCGTCGTTCCCGCGATGTCGGTTACGATATAGCGATCTTCGCCTATGAGTGCGTTGATGATGCTCGATTTCCCTGCATTCGGGCGTCCGACGACTGCAAAACGCGGCAAAGCGATTTCCTCTTGCGTCGGTTCCGGCTTTTCGGGAAACGCATCGATGAGCGCGTCGAGCAACTCGCCCGTTCCGCTACCGGAAGTCGAAGCGAACGTGACGTAATCGCCCAAACCGAGGTTATAAAACTCAATCGCATCTTTTTCGCGCATCGCGTTGTCTACCTTGTTTACTCCCAAGATTACCGGTTTGGTGACCTTTCGGAGCAACTTGGCCACTTCGTCGTCCATTGGCGTGATGCCTTCCTCGACGTCTACTATAAAAAGGATGACGTCCGCTTCGTCGATTGCGAGTTCCACCTGTTTGCGGATCTCACCTTCGAAAACATCATCCGACCCTTTTACGTAACCGCCTGTATCGATAACAGAAAATTCCTTTCCGTTCCATTCGCTTTTGCCGTAATTGCGGTCGCGCGTTACTCCTGCTACCGAATCGACGATGGCTTCCCTCCTCTGGATCATGCGGTTGAACAACGTCGACTTTCCGACATTTGGCCTACCCACGATCGCTACGATATTGCCCATACTTAAGAATTTTGCGGCAAAGGTACGTTTTCTTTTAGTTTCCTGAGCCATTTACATTTGCGTTGTCGTTGGCAAACCTTTAACCGTCTTTAACAAATAATGCGGCAACTTCGGACGTTATCCGATAAATGAAGACGCAGATGAAAGCCCGTATCTCCTATCCCGACCACTTCCACAAATCGACGATGAAGTCCGCCGACGAAATCAAGCGCACTTGCCGCTCATTCGAGTCGCACTCAAATCGCGACTACATAGTAAAGCAGAATGGAAACCATATTTGGCTGGAGGTGGCCGAAGACCAGCAACAGGTCTGGTCGCCATTGCTGCATTTGGAAGTCAGCGACCGGTCCGGGCAAACCGTGGTAAAAGGCCAATATGTCGAGAATCCTGTTTTATGGGTCTTCCTGCTCGTCATGCGGACGGTCGCCTTTGTCTCATTTGTGGCGAGCGTCCTATTTCTATACGTCAAGATCTCGGCGTCAGAACCTGCCGGAAAGGAATTGCTGTTTATGTTCGGTGCGATCTCGTTATGGTTTGGGCTGGCCTTGCTAGCACAATGGAACCGCCGGATTTCGTATAAGCAGGCTGCGCGCTTGCACGACCTGATGGAAAATATCGTAGCTTAAACCTGGGAATCGACTGCTTTGCCAATAAGTTCGGAAAACGACGCGGCAATGACAATCGGCTCATCCAGACCGGGTGCGTCGGCTGCTGATTTATCGGCGAGAATCTCGTACACTTTTGGATCAAAACCAGCGTCGAGGCGGAAGTAAAGATAACGGCCGTTGCGGAAAGCGAACGTCACCAATGGCGTCTGCTCGTAAAAATCGGCATCGAGCGCCTTTATCTTTTTGCGCAGTTCCTTGTTCCGGCTTTCCAGTTTCGACAGACCGAAAAATTCAATGTCCTGGTAGCGCATCCTATTGGCACCTCCCGCAATCGCCAAGTATTCGAAATACGATTTCGGAAAAACCAAGTCCAATTCTTTTTCGACTTCCTGGATTTCGGGCAATTCCGACCAGTCGAAAGTAGGGGGATGAGCGTCGTAAAACACTGCCAATTTGCTTTGATGCTCTATCTTCAGATTTTCATACGGAATACCGGAAACCGCAACGCCATCCTGTACCAGAATACCCTCAAGAGTCAGGATTCGTATTGCATGGCGCGCCTCGGCATCTCCGTGTTTGAGCGAACCGCGGAGTTCGACCCTCATGTCTTGCTTTTTGCGATAACGCCTGTATTCGATGTCGAGATAGGAATTTTTGTAAACCGAACTATGTCGCGTGAGCTTCATCGAGACGATATCCTGACGCTTCAGAACGTCAGCGTCCCGGCTGTTCCAACTGTTGTAAAGACAAAAAGTGGTGAAAAGTGCGCCGAGCAGCCACATCGATCCCGCAAAATAATGGCCGTCGATAAAGTTTCCGAAGGCCGCTTTCGCGAAAAAAAGCGACAAAATCGCAAAGACGAACAAGGCGCAGCCGGTATAGTCCTTCTTATCTTCTGCCGAAATTTTCCCATCTTCGTTTTTACTGAAAACAAGGCGGTCCGGAAAAACCAGGCAAAAGCCTTCTTTGGTCTTGAAAATTTGGGGAGAGACGCGACTATTTGTTGTCATACCCAAAACGCTTGAGTTGACGCGCGTTCGACCTCCAGTCTTTGTTGACTTTCACATACGTTTCAAGGTGGATCTGCTTGTCGAAGAATTTTTCGAGATCGGCGCGTGCCTGGATCCCGACGCGTTTCAACGCTTCTCCTTTATGCCCGATGATAATGCCTTTTTGGGTATCGCGTTCTACCATGATCACGGCCCGGATCCTGATGATCGTCTCATCTTCGAAAAATTCCTCCGTCTCGATTTCAACCGAATACGGAATCTCCTTTTTATAGTTCAGCAATATTTTCTCGCGGATGATCTCGTTCACAAAAAAGCGTTCCGGCTTGTCCGTCAACTGGTCTTTAGGATAGAACGGCGGCGAGGCCGGAAGCAGTTCCACTATGCGGTTGAACACTTCAGGGACGTGGAAGTTATTGAGGGCCGAGATCGGATAGATTTCCGCATTCGGCAATTTTTCTTTCCAATATCCGATTTGTGTTTCCAGCTGTTCCTGGTTCGAAGTATCGATTTTGTTCAGCAGCAGCAAAACCGGGATTTTGGAATGTTCGATTTTTTTAAAGAATGCCTCGTCTTTTAGCGCCTGCTCCCCAATTTCGACCATGTAAACCAAAACGTCTGCGTCTTCAAAAGCCGATTTCACGAATACCATCATCGCTTCCTGCATTTCGTAAGCAGGCTTGATGATGCCGGGCGTGTCCGAAAAAACGATCTGGAAATCTTCTCCGTTGACGATGCCCAGAATGCGATGGCGCGTCGTTTGGGCTTTGGAGGTAATGATCGAAAGTCGCTCACCGACAAACGCGTTCATGAGTGTCGATTTTCCTACGTTCGGGTTTCCGATGATATTGACGAAGCCAGCTTTGTGCATAATGCGAGTTTTGGCAAAGATAATTCTCTTTATCGGGAAATGGGAGAAATCAGATGTAGAACTGCTGTTTTACCGAAACAAAAAATCCATCGGATAAGATGGACTGATTTGCATTATTCGGCGTTTGCGACGATCTTCTGGGCGCTTCTGTAGAGATAGGTGCCGTAAATGTGGCGTCTGGCGAAACGGGCCGGGGATTCAGCATTGATCATTTTGATATAAATGGCCTTCGGAACACCGAAATATTCGTAAGTGCTGCCATCAGCAAACGTGATGTAAAGCGCCTGATTCTCGTAATAAAACTCGAAAATAGGAGAAGCCGATGTGGTCTTGGCATACGCTTCCTTGTTTTTCTCGGCCGTCTCCGGCGCAACACTCACCAGGAAGTGGTACGCTTCGATGATATGCTTGCTTTTTTCCTCAGCCAGGTGACGTTCGTCGGCATCTGCAATCGTATCCGGATGGATGTCTTTCATGCTGTTGCGGTAAATCGTCTTGAGCTCTTTCAGCGTGGCGGTTTTCGTAACACCGAGTAATGCGCGGTATTCGACAATCTTTTTCATGTTCATGTGCAAGCTTTTTTGGCAGATTTCTGAATGATTACCACCGATATAAAAAGAAAAAGCTCCCAATTAGGAGCTTATCTAGTAGCGGGAACAGGACTCGAACCTGTGACCTTCGGGTTATGAGCCCGACGAGCTGCCTACTGCTCTATCCCGCGCTGTTTCGGTTGCAAATATACGACCATTATGCGAACGTGCAAGTAAAAATTGATAAAAATTACGTTTCATTCGCATTGGCGTGATATGAAAGTGGTTACCACAAATAGCGATTCATGTTATCGGTGTCTTCGTAAAAGTCCGGATACCCTAATCCGGCATCGTCTTCATCTGATTCCCTTACGTAATTCAACGTCGAAGGTAACGTGACAAAAAAGTTTTCGTTTTCAGATGGGTTGCTCTTTTCCGTCATTTCCTGTTTTCTGGTTTCCTTTGTTCTCATGACTGTGGCTTTTTTACAAAGTTCATGAAAGTCAGCCGGTTATAATTTACAGGATTCTTATTTCGGCTTGTATCATTCCGATAATGATAAAGTGCAATTTTCTGACGAAATGCTATAAGGCAGATTAGTATCCGAAAACCAAAATTTGTAAACTATAAATCGATACAAAAATGAAAACCACTACTTATAAAACGCAGTCCAAGCAACGCGCTTCCTTTGAAGACCTCGAAGATGAAACTTTCGGGAGAATGCTTTGGAACCCGTCGGTCGTCAATCGCGCGGTACCGAAAGAAAACAACAAAGTTAAAAAAATGCGATCCCGTTAATTTTTTGAGTGATGAAAAATCTGAACATTCCAAATGCATTGAAACGTCAAAGCGACAATTGCAACAAGGTGATTGCTGAAAACATCGGGAAATTTTATGTAAAGGCATACGACTGCATGTTGGTGCTGCGGCTCTTTATTTAATGTATAATCGTGCAACTTTCGCAAATCCTGCTGTAAAAGTATCGGAGCCAATATCCTGAAATTTGGTAATATCAATGCCGATATGATTATGAGAACCAAAACACCTTCAAAGTCCCCTCAAAATCCCGCCCCTAACCCTCAATCTGTCTCCAGGCAGGAATTGTCAGATCGATTCGACGAAGAACTCAAACGTCGTTATTGGTCTGAAAAGACACTGCTCGACCTGCTCCCTAATTTAGAAAAAACCGCCACCTCTTACGAACTGATCCTCGCCTTGCAATCACATGCACGCGTTACCGAGCACCAGATCGACAGGTTACTGCACATTTTCGACACATTGGGCGAGCGCGCACTACTTTCGAAGGATCAATCGATAGCGGACCTGTTCCAAAACTCCGAATCGGCGGTAGCCGCGGCGAAGTCCGGGTACGAAAGAGACGAGGCGATTACTATGGCGTGTCGCCGCATCATGCAATACGAGATAAGCGTATACGAACAACTGCTGTCTGTGGCCGATGCCCTCGATCAAAAAATCGCTTCGGGCCATATCAGTCAAGCCATAACCGAAGAACGTGAGGCACACATTGTCTTCAACCAAATCGAGCTCAAGTCGATCTATTCCGATTAGCGATATACAAAAAATAAAAAAAGCCGCAATTTAAACATTGCGGCTTTTTTAGTTGCGGACGTTATAATCCGTCGTTGTGCTCGTTGGTGTCGATTTCTTCATCTGATGAAATCGACTGAGATTGGTCTTCATCGAGATCGATGTTGTCCCGAAGTATGTATTCGTCCTGGCTGAACGCCTCGGCATTGCGGCTGTTCCGATTGTTGAGGTCAAACTCATCCGAGAGTTGCCCATGTTGGCGAAACTCTATATTGTCAGGATTGAGCGCCATCGGATCGGCATCGGGCGTGAACGAAACGCCTTTTTGTTCCATCGCGAGGTATTTGTCTGGAGAAGAAAAATCGAAATCGTCTCCTTTTCCGTTATCGAGATCCACAGCGCGGATTTTTTCATCTGCATGTTCCCTGAGGTTGCGCGATTCGTCATTGTCGCTCTCGAGATTATTGAGGTCGTTGTTATAGTCTTTATTCGGATTCATGGTCAAAATAATAATAAAGTGTTGATGTTGTTGTACTTCAGGCAATTGCTATTGGTCACCATGAGATTGCTCATGTATTGGTCACTTTTAAGCGAAACTTTTCGGTATTCGACAAATAGTCTTTTGGCGAACTCCCTGCGCGCCTTAGGTTGTGGTTGGTGTAGTTTTTGGGCTTTCATGGCGAAAAGGATTTTAATTAAACGAACCCTTAAGTTACGCAATCCGTTTGTAAAAACCTTACACGATTGCTACACTTTTGCCTGAAACTCAAATTGTTTTTTCCGAAACCCAGTCGACGGCATGGTCAAATTCTTCTTTTGGGAAACCTCGGAATTCACCCGGCATCACCTTGCTGAATGCATCGGTAAAGGTGCGTACCGCATCGGAATCCGAAACGATCGCGGCCCTGTTCCATTTCGTGATGTTTTTGATTCCTAGCAAGGCATCCTGCAACCACGCGCCCATCGTAAAGTTCGACGGAGACGTTTCCAATTCCAGCAAATAGTTGAGTTTGCCTGTTCGCTCCACTAACGCCTCGACTTCAGGGAACACGTTTTCAAAATCTTCTTTCGTCACTTCTCCCGAAGCGCGAAAAGCTACCATGTTTGCAGGTACTTCGTTTATCTTCTGTATCATAATTTCGTATTTAGGTTACTCTAAGTTACCGAAACGAATAAACCCGTCCTGTTAGCGATATACTAATACTTTGTGAAATCGGCCGCCGTGTTTTTAAGGTTTGTTTATTTTTATCTCATGAAGAACCTTTCCCTTACGTTGTTGTTGGTTTGCGCGGCGTGTGCACAGAATTCGAGATTGGAAACCCTTGGTGGATTGCCGTCGGCTCTGGCCGAAAATTCCGCTTGTGAGGTCGTAGGCAATACGATTTGGACGGCCCAGGATCACGGGAATGAGCCGATAGTATATGCACTTGACCGCTCCGGAAAATTGCTGAAATCCGTAATGGTGACAAATGCGAACAATGAAGATTGGGAAGAATTGACGTCCGATGATGCCGGGAACCTATACATCGGAGACTTCGGAAACAACGACAACAAGCGCCGTGATCTGGCGATCTTTAAGATATCAGCATCGGAATTAAGCGACAGGAAAGCAAGCGTCTCCCAAAAGACGACGTTTCATTACCTGGAGCAGACCGAATTTCCTCCCAAAAAAAGTGAGCGTTTTTTTGATTGCGAAGCGTTTTTTGAAAAAGACGGTCACTTTTACCTGTTCACCAAGAATCGAAGCGCCAATTTCGACGGTACGACATTTCTTTATAAAATACCGAACAAGCCGGGCCACCACGTCGCAAAAAAATTAGGGGAATTCAAGACCTGCTGTAAATTCAACCGTTGCGCGATCACGGCGGCCGACATCAGTCCCGACGGACGCAAGGTCGCATTGCTTACGGGAGACAAAGTGTTTTTGTTCACCGGATTTTCTTCAGATGCGTTCTTCGACGGAAAAGTGGAAACGATCGAACTCGACCATTTCTCCCAAAAAGAAGGCCTTGGATTCGCGACGAACGACGAGATCTTGATTACGGACGAGAAAACGAAAAAAATCGGCGGCACTCTCTACCGCCTCGATTTGTCAGAAGCCAAACCCTAATCCTACGAAAACACGACCGCCATCGGTAGAATGAAAATAGGAAACGCGGCCGGTGACTAGGTTGACGCCGTTGATCCAAATCCCGCCTCCAAACGTTTGGTGCCATTTATCGGAATCCTCTCCTTCAAGCCAGACGCGTCCGTAATCGAACCCGCCTAAAATTCCGTAGCTGAACGGGGCGATACCCGTCCTGAACTTGCCGATGTCCCAACGTAGGTCGGTGCTTTGGTAAAACGACTTTTGGCCCGCGAATCGCTGGTTGCGGAACCCTCTCATATCCATATCGCCTCCTACGGTCGCGGCCTGGTAAAATTCGTATTCGTCGTTGAAAAGGAACTTCGCCTTGGCAAACGTGGCGAGTACGACTTTGCCTCTCGGCGTAAGCTTGTACGTAATTCCCATCCCGGTTTCGGCATACGGCAAGTTGCGTTCGGAATCCTTTAGGTTGAATTTGTAACCCGCCAAAGCCGAGAACGTAAATCCCAAAGTGGGCTTCGAGACGTTGTCGTAGTTGTCGAATCGGTATTCCCCGTTGATATCAATGAAGTCTTTATAGTCGAAAACATCCGGATTGATCGCGCCCGGCTCCGCGATAAAACGGCCTGCGGTACGGTCGACGGAAATGCGCTCGAAGCCGGCCTGCAAATTCGCCGAAGCCCCTTGTTCGCCAACCCACTGCAACGTAGGTGCCGCTTCTACCGTCCGGATTTTGACGCGGTTGTAGTCGAGGCCTTCATCGTTATCGTTGTTTTGGGTTTCATTGCCGAACCCGAAGAAGTTTTGGCTGAAATTCGGGCTCGTATATCGCGCCTCCACGAGTAGATTCCAATGCCCGATCGTTTTTGGGAAAATGCCTTTGTAATATAGTTCGTAACCGCTCGTTGCGAAGAAATAATTGGCTCCTATGCTGTGTTTTTGCGTGAACGGATTACGGTCGAACCCGAATACCGTATAATTTACAACCGCTCCAATTTTTACGCCGTCGTCAGGATTGAAACCGGCCATCGGATAGCCTGCAAAAACGTTGTATCTCGGCTTCAGGAAGTCATAGGTATTCACCTCGTAATCGTCCGAAATGGACAGGCATGCATTGCCCGCTTTGAGCAAATCGTCGCTTTTTGATTTGAAATCGTAGATCGTTACCTTGTTTCCGTTTTCAACGATATAGGTATCGGAATCGTTGCCGCCAAGCAAGCGCAACCTGATCTTACGGCTCCCCTTGCCTTTTACCTCTATCGTATCTTTATCGCCGAGCCCATATACCCAAATTTCTTTGGTGTCCGAGCGCGAATACGTCTTTTCGTACGTTTTTTCGTTGCTTCCATCTTTCTTTAGTCGGAACACTTCCACTTTGGTATCGCGGCCTGACCGCGTCAGTTCGATCTTATCCTGCTTTTCGGTTCCTACGACAAGTACCGTGCGCTGCAATACTTTGTAATATTTTCGGGCGTACTTCTCAAGATGGGTCCGTCGTATCTTGAGTTGTTGTTTTATTTTGTCGACGGTTTCGTCCTGTACCTCGTTAGGCATGGTTTTGAACGCCGCGTCGATTTCGGCATCGGTCAGATTCTCCGCTACCCATTTGGCTTCACGCACCCAATCTTCTTCATTTGCGAGCGGAACGAACGCCAGGTCGAGCGCATAAGCCTGTTTGTTGAGCCATTTCACGTTGCGGACATCTTCGTCGAAACGCTTCATGTGCCGTAGCGCCGGAATGTTCATGAGGATGGATAAAAGCGCGCCGTCTACCTTGCTGAATGCCTGGTCGCGGTCTCGGGCAATCGGGCGGTAGACCACTTTTTTGTCCGACTTGTACTCGCCCCATCTCCATTGATCGGGATGGCGGTCCCAATCTCCGATGAGCATGTCAAACATACGGACGCGTATCCACGAGTTTTTGTCGATCGAATATTTCGCATCCGACCTGAGATTGGCCAAAACGTCGTCCGTACTTACAAATTTATCCGGTTGGCCGAAGCTCTTGAGGTCTTTGAATTTGTCCATCGGACGCTCTTCTACCAAATAAAGTTCACCTCCGTATTCGTCGTTGTAAATCCCGAGCGCATTCTGTTTCGGGATAAAAAGCAACTCCGGATTGGAATGTGAGATCCCGATACTTTCGGACATATTGGCCACCGCAAATGCAGAATACGGATGCGATGTCGTATAAAAATCCATGAGGAAACTCTCGGTATAGGTATTTTGGAAATCCTTGGCAATGGCCTGATCGCGAAACGCCGCCGTTTGAAGGAAACGCGTCGCACTTTTCTTGAGCGCGCGCATCACGTACTCTTTCCCGTCCTTGTCTACGAGCCTCAGCGACATCGATTGGTTTCCGCCACCGGATTGGGTTGGCGTCAATCCGCCGTGTAGCGAATCGAGAGAAGCTTGGCTCGCGCGCACCAATTTGCTGTAATATTCCCTGTAGTGTTTTCCCCAGAGAAAGCGATAAAAGCCGCTTTTTTTGGTCATTTTCTCCGAATACACAGCCGTATCCTTAGTCGGCGCAAACGTCGTCGGATACTCCCTGATCGCGGGAATCCGTCGCGCCGGAAGTGCCTGCGTCCTGAAAATCATCTTATCGGGCTTATCGGAATCGGGAGCGAAATAGGAAACGCTCGTCGCCCCGTTTTTTAGTACGCGAACTTCGGCAAAGCCGTTTCCGCCGAATGAAAAATCGCGCTTGTCGATGATGCGCGCCGCCTCCTGTTTGGAACCCGAGCCGCTGATGACCTGTTTTATCCCTTCCCTGTCGATATATTGCAGGTTGTGGTCGTGACCGGATACGACCAGGACGTTATCGCTTCCGCTGACCAACGTCTTGACACGCTTCACGAACGCATTGTATTTCTTGTTTTGCAAATCCTGCGGACTGAGCCCCGAAGTTTTCCTGAGCACGTTGATCACCGTTCCCACGGTCGGCAGCGGTATTTTGGCGGCAAACGGAAAAATGTGCTTCCGTGCTGAAAATTCCCCACCGTGGGCGCCGTTGCTCATCAGCGGATGATGCATGGCCAGAATGACCGTCTTGTTCTGGTAATCGTTGATTTTGTCTTTCAGTTCCTTGAAAAAAAGTTCGCGCGTTTTGATATCGCAATCTTCGTTAATGGTAGGATGATCGTCCCAATCTTCGAGGAACCACTGGCTGTCGACGACGATCAGCGCGGTCGATTCGTCGATGTCCATCTTGTCGATGCCGCAGCCTTTTCTTGGCATGAAGGCGCGTTTGTGATTCAATGCCGAAACGACGAATTTAGCCTGGTCCTGGACGCCTGCCAACCCTTGGTAATAATCGTGGTTGCCGGGAATAAAAATTGTCTTGCCTTTAAAGTCGCGCGAAAGGTCGATCTGTTTTTGCAGCCTCGCGATAGCGTCGGCATAATTTGGCGCATCGGGTTTCGGAAGCCCAAGCGGATACACGTTGTCGCCCAGGAAGAGCAATGTGCTTGCGCTATCGGCAGCTTTCAGTTTTTCGGACAATAAAGAAAACACTTCGGGCGTTTGAGTACCGGTCCAGTTTCCGGCGTCACCTACAAGAAAAAACTTATGTGCAACGGCAGATGAGTCGAAGTCGTCGTTTATCTTTCCGGATTCTTCCCCGAACCTGGCAGAATGCGTGGCGCAAGACTGGAACATGGCGAACACGGCCAGAATCGCCAAAAGCCTCATATTTTGCCGTACGCTCGCGGCAACCGAAAATAATTTCATAATTTGGTAAGGTAAAATGGTGACAATGACACTTCCCGAGACAGCCGAAAAATTCGTGCGCAACCTACTCAAAGATAAACTTTCTGATTCATATACTTACCATAATTTTGAGCACACCAAACGCGTAGTCGCATCGGCTTTGGAGTTGGCGGAAAGCGAAGTGTTGTCTGACGAAGAAAGGTCAGCGTTGGAACTCGCGGCCTGGTTTCACGACACCGGCTACATAAACGGGCCCGACAAACACGAAAACAACAGTGCACTGATCTTCAATGAATTTGCTTCAGAAAACCGCGTGCCTCCGCAAACCGCCGCGTTGGCGGAAAAGCTTATCCGAATTACCGAAATGTGCCTCGAGCCCGACACTACTCCCGAGAAAATCATTCGGGATGCCGACTGTTCGCATTTCGGAAGCGAGAAGTACCAAAAAATCGCGTCCTTATTGAGAGAAGAATGGGCGTCGCAGGGCCGTGTCTACAGTGATTCGGAATGGGCCAAAGGCAATCTCGAGATGCTCACCAAGTGGCACAAATTCCACACCGATTACGCCAGAAACCATTGGCAGTCCCAAAAAGAAAAAAACATAGCGTCCATACAACAAAAACTCAAAGAAATGGAGTCTGAGGAAAACCCTGGAAACGAAAAGAAAAAGGACAAAAAAAAACCTGATCGGGGTGTCGAAACCCTATTTCGGGTAACGCTCAACAACCACACCCAATTGAGCCAGATCGCAGACAGCAAGGCCAACATCCTGCTTTCGGTCAACGCCATCATCATTTCGATCGCGTTGTCGACACTGATCCCAAAACTCGACAGCCCGAGCAATGCGCATTTGGTAACGCCTACCTTCATCATGCTGATGTTCAGCGTCATATCGATCATCTTCGCGATTTTGGCCACGCGTCCCAAGGTGAGTTCGGCTACCTATAATCCTCAGGACGTAGCCAATCGCAAGATCAATTTGTTGTTCTTCGGAAATTTTTCGAAAATGCCGCTCGCCGATTATCAAAACGCGATGAAGGAAATGATGGATGACCGCAATTACCTTTATGAATCCCTGATAAAAGACCTTTACTTGCTGGGAACCGTGCTCGAGCGCAAATACAAGCTGCTGCGCATCACGTATAACATTTTCATGTTCGGCATCATCAGTTCGGTGGTCGCGTTCGTGGTCGCGTTCAAATCGTATTAAGCTTTTAGGCTAAGTTCCCTGACGAGGTCGTCGAAAGTGTAATTTTCGCCTTCTTCGGTGATTTGATACAGCACTTCGACGCGTAGCGCACGCAATCCCGTAACGCCCTGAAGATCTTCTACCTCAAACGATTCGACATTGTTGCCAAGCCTGTTCTTGAATTGCAAAAGTCGGATGTAACGCCTGTACTCCGCTTCCTCCTGGTTTTGCGAGAACACGATCGTAATCTTTCCGGCTTGCGCGATACGTTCCTCACTTCCCTTTATGCGCGATTTGTCGATGCGTTTCTTGACGACCTCGTAACGGGCGTTATAAGTTCCGTCCACGTCGAAGCGCTTCTCGTCCATTCGGAAACGGATCGAAATCGGCGTGCTGTAAACCAGGATCAGCGAGGTAACGTCGAGTTCGTATGGCAAGGTCGGACGCAACTTGAAATATTCGATCTCGAGCTCACACATCGCCTGTAGTTGCCAAAGCCGCAAGTTCCCGAGGAAGATCGGGTTATAGGATTTCTTTGGCGCTATCGAAGCCCCGATATACAGGCTGTGTTCGACGCCGTCGGTTTTGAACCTCTCGTAATAATGAGGGAAAAATTCCTGGGCTTCTTCCTGCTTTTTATCGAGTACGGCCGCCATTTTTTTGTTGATCAGCGAAAGCGTTTCGTCGAAATTCTTGCGTTCGTTGTAAACCATCCCGTAGGCCGGATCGAGCATTCTGCCGTAAGCCGCGATCTTTTCCGCCATGTCCGGATAGGAATTGAAGTGATCGAGCATCGGATGGATCTCGCTCAAGATATAATTCTGGGCCACAGACTCAGAGTCAGCCTTGAGGTTTTCGAGGATTTGGCCCTGCAATTTCTCGAGTTCGAAAACATGCTGTTCGAGCACGGGCAGCTTGTGAGCCGAAGCCAGGTCGGTCAGTATCGACAGTAACAGTTCAATTTGCTTTTTGAGATCGGCCTGGATGGCTTGGTTTCGGGCCACGGACGAGCCTTTTACGTCGATTTGGCCGTACATCGGATACACATCCTTAAAGATGATTTCGCGGAACGGCTTGTCGGAATTTTCAGGAATCGTATGCAAATCGGCTTCCTCGCGAAACTTCCAGTAAACGCTCGGATGGATCGCCGTATACTCCTTCTGGATGATGGCGTCTATGTAATTTTGCTTTTCGGAATAATAGCGGTCCATCGTATCGGTAATGAATGGCAGGATGAAGTCGAGCTTGTTGGCGTTGATGCTGTTGAGTTGCTTCGGCACTGACGAAACCAACTCGAACACTCCCAGGACGCGTCCGTTTTTCATAATGGGTGCAAAAATCGCACTGCGGACGTCCTGCGTAAGCAAATGGTCGGCAAAATCTTTTTCCGTAGGATACTCCTGCCCAAATGCTTCGACATCTGAGATCGCGAAATATTTCTTATCCTCGACTAGGCTATCCATCGAGCAGCCGCAAATGTCGTTGTAATCGCGCTCTTGCCTGTCGGCCAGCAAAACACTCGGAACATGGGCGCCCAGCGTGGCAGAACGGAACTTTTGCTCTTCGGAATGGTATTCTGCAAAACCCAGCCTTAAATTAGGAATGCGGTAAATCGACCTGAAAATACCCTCGAGCACATCGTTTTCCTTGTTTTTCTTTTTCTTGTCCGGGGCCAACAGGTTTTCCTTGAGCAGCGAAACCGCGCTTTCGACGGTGTTGTCGTAAAGCGTCATAATGCCGAAACCGCTGAGTATCCAGGAATTTATCGGGAATTTTGCCTTCCAGAGTTCGAAGTTGTCGAAGTTGTCAAGCAACAGGTTGATGTCTTCGGGCGTAATTTCAGGCGCGTCGCCGGTCTTGAGGATTTCGAGGAAATCGGCATTATACAGGATGCGATAGTGTTTGATGCTGCCGTCGGAATCAGGAATGTCATAAAAAACCGGGCGAGCGAAATCCACGTCGTGGCCGTAATAATATTTGAGGATCATGCAACAGCTCATCACATAAAACTGGTGCTCGCTGAAATCGCGTATGCTGATGTCAAAACCGGGGCCGGCGTTGAGCAGGATTTGCTGGAAACGCTCGGTATGGTTGAATATGATGTGGTGGAAAGGGATCGTTATGGCCTTGATCTCGTTTTTGGTGAGTGCCGTCGGAAAGAGATCGGCTAGCAAATGGCGGATCAACACGCCGTGGTCCGAAATAAGCTGATGGTCTGTGATGCCTGTCCGGAGTTCGGGAACTTCTGCCGCAGCGGCGAGCAATCCCTTTGCATAGTTGGCGCGAAAGTCTACGTCCGACTCAGCGATCGCTTCCAAAGCTTCCAACACTTTGTGAAACGAAATCCTGATTTGGAACGGATTGTCAAACTGCTTCTCGAAAATCATCCCCATTTTTTTAATTACGCAAAATTACGAATTTTGGCTGTTCGCAAAACTTGAAGCAGAACAAGATTTTTTGGTAATTTTAGCCAAATATCTGCCAATGGAAGCCAACCTGAATCACAACCTTTCGCGTTATGTCTCGTTTACCGAAGCCGAGTTTTCCGTGCTGCATGGGTTGATCGAGCCCCAATTCGTGCCGAAAAAGACCATTATGTTGCGCGAAGGGGAAAAGTGCAATTTTGAAGCCTATGTCCTGAAAGGCTGCGTGCGTAAATATTACATCGACGAGGAAGGGAACGAGCTCGTGCTGCAATTTGCGGTCGAAGACAATTGGTTGTCCGATATTTCATTCAGCATTTACGAAACGAGGCCAAGCCGCGTGTTCATTGAAACGCTTGAAGATTGCGAATTCCTGGTTTTTACGCCAGAAAGCAAAGAGGAGCTTTTTGCCCGTGTACCAAAGTTCGAACGCGCCTTCCGGATTTTGGTGCAACGCAACCTGTCAGCGACCCAACACCGACTTTTCGATTCGGTCTCCAAAAACGCTACCGAAAAATACCTGGAATTCCTACAGCTTTACCCGACGATACCGCAGCGCGTCGCCCAACATTACATTGCGTCTTACCTTGGGATCTCACCGGAATTTTTGTCCAAGGTGCGCAAGCGGTTGGCCGGAGGATGATTTTTAGCCGATGTGCAACGATTCAGAAATGGCAATTATAATCTCTTTACGAAAATATTGGTGGATGGTGGCGATCGCATTCGTGACGGCCTGCGAGAAAAAACCATATATTGTGGTGAACAAAGTCGTTTTCCATACTTCTGGCTGTTTTGGAAAATGCCCGACATATCATCTGGAAATAAACCGACACCTCACGGTAAGCGTGCATGCCGAAAGGTGTATAAAGAATCTGGAAATATGGAAACCGATTCTTCACGCACAGGTTATTTTGTAGGGAAATTGCGACCGGAAACATTCAGGAAACTGAGCAGGCAACTTTATATGGCCGACCTTGACAATATTACAGCGGATGATAAACTGTGCTGCGACGGATCGGTAAAAACGCTGATCGTATATTACAACGGAAAAAAGAAATACATAAAATCAATGTTTCCGCCAGACGAGCTGCGCGATTTGCTGGCCACCTTATACGGGATTTGCGAAGATGAGAATCTGTTAAGGACAGATAAGCATTTCCGTTTGGAACACTGACGGTAAGGAATCATGCCACCATGCCGGCCCGATCTCGCAACGCGGAACTAGCCCGGATGGAAGCGGATAGCCCGCAGCGGTAAACGCTTCCATTTTTATGCGTGGCGCGGCGACCGAAGGAAGCCGGCGCGACGCATAAAAAAATGGGCGTTGACCGCGAGGACTATTAGCGAACAGCCGGAACAGCTTCAAACCACCTCCATCCCTCGCCTAATTGACCAGTCATCTAATTGACTACCCATCTCATCGACTAATCATCTAATTGACTAATCATCTCATCGACTAATCATCTAATTGACTATCCATCTCATCGAATAATCCTCTCATCGACTAATCATCTCATCAACTAATCATCTCATCGACTAATCATCTAATTGACAAATTCGCTAATTCGCTAATTCGCTAATTAATTTCTTGTCCTAGTTCAATGCCCACGACCCAAATCTGCCGCAACTTTGCCTTGTAAATAAAACGCAACGCAATGGACAGAAAAGATTTTATAAAGAAAGGGCTGATGAGAACCGGAATGTTCGTAGCATCGGCCGCGATGGGCGAAGTGCTCAAGAACGACATCGATGAAATCAAGGAACTCGAACCTGTCGGCTTCAATCATCTGCCGAATACCGAATCTAAAGTCCTTGAAAATACGGTGCTCCACAAAGCCAATACGAGAGGTCACGCAAGCCATGGCTGGCTCGATTCCCATCACACGTTCAGTTTCGCGAATTATCACAATCCCGAGAGAATGCACTTTGGCGTCCTGAGGGTTTTGAACGATGACCGCGTCGATGCCGGGATGGGCTTCGGACGCCATCCTCACGACAACATGGAAATTATTTCAATTCCGCTCGAAGGCGACTTGGAACACCAGGATTCAATGGGCAACACTGCCGTGATCCGCAAAGGTGACATCCAGGTGATGAGCGCCGGGACAGGAATTTTCCACAGCGAATACAATAAGAACAAGGACCGGCTGACGAAGTTTCTTCAGATTTGGGTTTATCCGAACAAGCGCAACGTTACGCCTCGATACGACCAGATCACGCTGAACCAGAGCGACCGTCACAACAAACTCCAGCAAATACTGTCGCCCAATTCCGACGATGAGGGTGTTTGGATCAATCAGGATGCCTGGTTCCATTTGGGCACTTTCGACAAGGACGCTAATGCGGAATATTCGCTCAAAAAATCCGGAAACGGCATTTATGCGTTCGTGATCAAAGGCGATTTTTCGATCGGCAACATTGCGCTCAACGAACGCGACGGGCTCGGCATTTGGGACACTTCGGCGATCGACATCACCGCCAACTCCCAAGACGCCGAAATCCTGCTCATGGAAGTTCCGATGTCGCTCAAATAAACACTAAACAAGTAAATTCAAAAATTCGCCAATTCGCCAATTCGCTAATTCGCTAATTCGCTAATTGACTAATTATCTAATCATCTAATTCAAATATTATGTCAACAACAAAATGGGTCCTCGACCCTACACATTCAGAAATCGGATTTAAAGTAAAACACATGATGTTTACCAACGTATCCGGAAAATTTGACAATGTCGAAGCTACCATAGAGACGGATGGAGACGATTTCACCACGGCTCAAATCGCATTCTCGGCAGAAACCGCTTCGATCAACACCGGCAACGCAGACCGCGATACTCATTTGCGCAGCGCTGATTTTTTTGACGCCGAACAATTCCCTAAACTTTCATTCAAGGCCGGCGGATTTGTGAAAAAATCGGGTGACGATTATACCCTTACCGGCGATCTGACGTTGCACGGCCTCACGAAGCCCGTCACCCTCGACGCGGAATACGGCGGATTGTTGCAGGATCCGTGGGGAAATACGAAGGCTGCGTTTTCGATCACGGGAAAAGTGAATCGCAAAGACTGGGGATTGACCTGGAACGCCGCGTTGGAATCGGGCGGACTTTTGGTAAGCGAGGAAGTTCGCTTTGCGATCGAGCTGCAGTTCGTTAAGCAATAATACTTTCCGGGCAATCCGGAGATTTGATTGATTGGTGCTTTTAGGCCCGGCATATGCGAATTTGTCGGGTCTAAATTTTTAAGGAAATAAAATTGGAAACTATGATCAAGATATTGTATGTCGGCCGCCACGCGGAAATCACCGAAACCGTACTGCGCCTGATCAACGCCAGGGAAAACTGGCTCGGGCTCGGCGCCGCAACCGACTTTGACGCCGTGTCATTGTTCGCCCAAAACGATTTTGACATCGTGCTGCTGGGCTGCGGTTTGCCCGATGAAAGCGAACGAGACTTAAGCGGAATATTTCGCGCGCAAAAGCCGGAAATCATTATCATTCCGCACTACGGAGGCGGAAGCGGACTTTTGGCCAACGAAATCCTCTCGGCGTTAAGCCAATAAAAAAGCCCGTCGAACAACGGGCCTTTTGCAGAAACATAGTATATGAGAAATCTAGTCTTCGTCGGCAATTGCAGTGTTGTCTCTCTCAACCTTGAGCGTAGTGGCAACACCTTGCTCGTTGAGCATCGTCATGTGTAGCGTGTCCAGTTGGGCGAGTTTGCGGGAAACCAGTCCGTTGAACATATTATAGGAAATATTGAGTTCTTTGAGGTTTCTCAACTTCTCAAGATCGAAGGGCACTTGTCCGTCAAATTTATTCTCGAAAAGGCTAAGGTTTTCAAGTGCCGCCAATTTACCCATTTCCGGGCTCAACTTCCCGTTGAGTTTATTGCTGCTCAGCAAAAGCACTTTCAGTGATGTCATCGCATAGAGGCTTGTCGGCAATTCCCCTTCCAATTCATTGTTGTACAGTGAAAGCGTTTGCAGTTTGGACAATTGCCCGATCTCGGCTGGAATCGTTCCGCTAAAACGGTTCATGTACATTTCAAGGCTTTGCAATTGCGAGAGTTGTCCGATGGACGTCGGGATCGCACCCTCGAATTTATTGAAAGCAAGATTCAGGAATTGCAGGTTTTGCAACTGGCCGATCCTGGCCGGAACCTGTCCCGTAAGATTGTTCTTGAACAAGTTAAGTTTTACCAATCCGGTAAGGTTTCCGAGCTCGACCGGCAACGTACCGTTCAAATTATTGTTCGACAGGTCGATCGCTACAACCTGATTGTTCTTAATCGATATGCCGTACCATTGCGTTTCGGGCTTTTTCAAATCCCATTTATTGGTCCACTGGGCGCCGTTCGTGTTTTTGTAAAGTCGGATGAGGGCAATTTTTTCAGCTGCGGGAATGGCTGCCAAAAGCGTCGATGCGGCGAGGATTAGTGCAAGAGTAAATATTTTTTTCATCAGATAATGATTTTGGGAATTTTTGACGTCGTAAAACTAATCGAAACATCGATAATCGACAAATAAAATCGATGAAATGCATAATATTAAGTTATTTTATAAATTTAGTCTTACAAAAACACTACTAAATGCAATCTTTTATCCGCCATTAACGATTGTCTTATTTCCGTACATTTGAGTCTACCAACCAATACATAACATTATGGAAGATTTCAATTTTTGGCCGCTGCTCGTGGCGCCGTTCGCCTCACTTGCGGTAGGCATGATCTGGTACAATCCAAAAGTGTTCGGAACCGTCTGGATGAAAGAAGCGGGCATCACGTTCGACCCTGAGGAAAAGTTCAACATGGTAAAAGTGTTCGGGCTTTGCCTGCTCTATTCGTTTTTCATCTGCTGGATTTTGTACAGCCTGGTTGTCCACCAGGCAGGCGCTTATGGCGCGACTATGGACATCCAGGGCGTGGATCCTTCGGTTTTGGACAATTACATGCAAGCCTACGGCGAGACGTATCGCACTTTCAAACACGGCGCGCTTCATGGCTCGATGGCCGGATTGTTCTTTGCGCTTCCCGTTGTCGGGACGAGCGCGCTTTACGAGAAGCGGAGTTTTAAGTATGTGCTCGTCGCCGGCGGATACTGGGTCGTAACCTGTGCTATCATGGGAGGCATCTTATGTGCCTGGAAATAAGGTCCGAAATCAAATCGTCGAAATCCCGCCAATTTACCCAGCGGGATTTTTTTATTTCCGACGTTAAATTTTTGCTTAAGCCGACTCACGCCATAAGCCGAAACTTTACATTTGGAGTCTCAATTCCGGATGTTGGAAAAAGAATATTCGTTTGCACTTTACGACCGCGTTGACCAGTTGCCCGCCGCTTGGGACGAATTGGCGGCTGCGAATATCTTTCTTTCTTGCGGATATCTCTCGGTTCTTGAGACGTCCGCTCCCCAAAACATGGAATGCCATTTCATCGGAGTTTTCGACGGTAGCGAACTCGTTGCGGCCGCGCTGAGCCAATTCCTCGACTTGAACTCGCTCGAATCTTTCGGCGAACGCGACCGCTGCATCAAAACTTCGGTACGCAACTTTGTCTTCAAGCGGTTCAGCTCCCATGTCATGTTTATCGGAAACAACATGCTTACGGGCCAGAACGCGTTCGTATCGGGCAAAACCGCAGATTATTCGTCGGTTCTCTTCGCGTTGAAGGCCGCTTCAGTCACGTTGGCATCGCAATATCGCAAACGAGGCAAGCCCATACATTTGGTGACGTTCAAGGATTTTTCCGAGTCGAAAGCCGATCGGTTCAAGACTGCCGGATTTTCCGATTATTTTCAATTTTCGACACAGCCCAATATGGTGCTTGAGATCCGCCCCGACTGGAATTCGTTCGATGACTACATCGCTTCCCTTCTCAAAAAATACCGCGACCAGTTCAAACGCGCGCGAAAAAAATCCGATGGGCTTGAGAAACGAAAGATGCATCTCGAGGACATCCTTCAACATGAAAAAACCATAAACGAGCTTTACCATCACGTCGCCCGAAATGCCCCGTTCAATACGTTTTTCCTTGCCGAAAACCATTTCAGGACGCTCAAGGAAAAATTAGGCGGAAACTTCCTTTTTTACGGCTATTTCGACGACGGAAAACTTGTTGGCTTCAGCACGCTGATAAAAAACGGCGATGTTCTCGATACCTATTTTCTCGGCTACGACGAAAGCGTCCAACGCGAAAAAATGCTTTACCTGAACATGCTATACGACATGATCGCATTCGGGATCAATAAAGGATTTCGGGAAATCGTGTTCGCCCGGACCGCTCTTGAGATAAAAAGTTCGGTTGGGGCGCAACCTGTAGAAATGATAGGGTTCATGAAGCACCGCAACCGGCTCATCAACAAAAAACTCGACCGTGTCTTCGATTACCTCGAGCCCAAAACCGAGTGGCAGCAACGGCATCCGTTCAAGTAATCACTTCGGGATCGCAACTTTCATTTGCTTGGGAAGAATAGACATTTCGAGGTTGGATTCTTCTCCGAAATATTCCCCGTCGATCTGGAAATGAACAGGGACACTCGTGGTCACCTTGGCCTTTTCTGTAGAAAATATCTCGACTTCGCCCGTGTCCAACGGCATATTCCCCGTGACGATCTTGCTGATGAGGACGAGATCAAGATTTTTCAGTATGACAATTTCGAACTTGCCGTCGTCCATCTTTCCGACCGGATTTATGGTCACTCCGGTGCCGTATTTTTGTGAATTGGCGAACACGATCATGCGGGCTTCGGTTTCGACGGTTTGCCCGTTGACCTCAATCGTGGCCGAAAAAGGATCATCCTGTTCCTGTAAAGTGGCGATGCTTTGGAGCGCATATCCGATCTTGCCCCTGACGGAACTGTTCTCATAGTTCTTCACCAGGTTCGCATTTAGCCCGATGTCGCTCAGGTGCAGGCTTTTTTCGCCGTTGATGCACACCATGTCGATTTCCATGGCCTCGTTGTGGAAGGCAATATTGAGAATTTCGTCGATATCGGTCGGAAAATTGAGATCTACCGATAGCCCGTTGGCCGATCCCGCCGGCAAAATACCCAGGATCACGTCTTGGTGCTCGACGGCTTCCGCCACCATTTTGATCGTGCCATCGCCTCCGGCCACTAGAATGCGGTCAGGTTTGTGTTGTTCGTATAACGCGAGCACTGCTTTTTCGTCCTCATTCCCGGTAGTTTCGTAAGTGGTGATGGCGATGCCTTCGGATTTGGCGAACGTTTCTACCTGCGAAAGGATTTCGGCTTTGTCGAGGTCGCCCGATATCGGGTTTACGACGAAAAGGTAAGTCTTGGTAGTTTCCATAACCTAAAATTGCGTGATTTTTCGTAATTTGAAATAAGGTTTAACAAGGAATTCGCTTTCCCGACATTTCGAGTCGGATGAACACGGTTTCCCACCCAAATTTATAGATTTTCATGAAGCCGATTTTGAAATTGTACCGAGGTTATGCAAACGAAGAAGAACTCATCGTAATGGGCCATGTCTTTCGTCCGACAACAAAAGAAGAATACAACTTTCAGAAAAAACGCTTCCGCAACGCAAAATGGGTCATCCGGATGTTTCGCATTAAAACGCAAAAGAACGCCGACGTCTATCTGCATTGGAACGACCAGAAAATCCATACCAAGACCCTTGACGACGGTTATTTCAAATTTTCCATCCCGTTAAAGAAAGAAACCGAATACGGTTGGATGGACTACCGTGTGAGTATCGTACACGAAGGAGAAGAAATCGTGACCAAGAGCAGTTTCGTGCGGCCGCATGAAGGAAACCTGGGTTTTATCTCTGATATCGACGACACCTTTTTAGTTTCCCACACCAGGAACGCATTCAAAAAGTTGTACATCCTCCTGTTCCGCAACGTCAACGATAGAAAAGTTTTCGAAGGCGTCGTACCGCATTATCAGGCGCTGAGCACGGCCGGACGCAACAAAAAGAACGAACAGAACGCCTTTTTTTACGTATCGAGCAGCGAGTGGAACCTCTATCGTTTCATCGTCGATTTTACGCAATTGCACGAACTGCCGCGCGCCGTCTTGCTGTTAAAGGATATCAAGACGAGCCTGATGGACTTCTTTATAACAGGAAGGGGCGATCACAACCATAAGTTTGAAAAAATCAAGCACATTTTGGAATTCTACCCGCATTTGCAATACACGCTGTTGGGCGACGATTCCCAACACGACCCTTATCTGTATGAGGCCATCTGCAAAATATTTCCCGTTACCGTGAAGGCGGTGTACATTCGCCAGACGGGAAGAGAGAAAAAACCGAAAGCCGACGCCGCCGTGAAGAATATGGAAGCGATGAATGTGGCGTGCTGTTATTTTCGCGATAGCGAGGAGGCGATCGCGCATTCCAAAAGAATCGGGCTCATTTCGTGAGAGAATACTTTAACAAAAAAGGAATAAAAACTGTAAGTGCGCGAAAAAAATGTTGCCGAACTTTGCCAGACCTAACAGATTTTAAAAATCTGTTAGGTCTCCGATCGCCAATCGCAATTTATAAGTTTCGGTATCACCAAGCTTTCGCCAAAACTTCAAAAAAATTGCCGCCAAAACTAATGGTTGTACGATCGTCAAGCCTCCAACTCTTCCTGTATCTGCTCCCAATTTGCCATTAATTTCTCCAATTCTTCTTTTTTGCGGTTGTAGGCTACGAAAAAATTGGCATCTTCAATGTGCTTGTCATAGTTGGATTCCAATGCCTTGTCATCTTTTCGGATATCTTCTTCGAGCTGTTGTATCTGGCTTTCCACTTTTGAAAGCTTGTTCTGCAACTGTTTGCTTTTCTTTTGGTCTTCGGACGATTTCGGAGCCTCTTTCGCCTCTTTTTTGGCAACATCCCTTTTTTCGACCTCACGCATATTTTCGACATTGCGCTGTTCGAGGAAGAAATTGATGTCGCCCAGATATTCCTTGATCTTATGGTCGCGGAACTCGTAAACGACATTCGATAACCCTTGCAAAAAGTCACGGTCGTGGGAAACCAGCAATAATGTGCCTTCGTATTTTTGCAAAGCAGCCTTCAAAACATTCTTGGATTTGATGTCGAGGTGATTCGTCGGTTCGTCCATGAGCAAGACGTTGATAGGCTGCAGCAACAGTTTACACAACGCAAGGCGGTTTCGCTCGCCTCCCGAAAGCACTTTGACTTTTTTCTCGACATCGTCCCCACGAAACAGGAATGCGCCAAGCATGTCGCGCACTTTCGATCGATTGGAGTCGGTGGCGGCATTGGTCATGGTTTCGAGAAGCGTAATTTCCCCATCGAGATACTCGGCCTGGTTCTGGGCGAAGTAACCCAGTTCAACGTTGTGTCCGAGCTTGATCGTTCCCGTGTAGTCGATATCGTTCACGATTGCTTTTATGAACGTCGATTTCCCTTGCCCGTTCTGGCCGACGAACGCCATTTTGGAACCGCGCTCAACAAGTAACGAAACGTCCCTGAAGATATTCTTATCGCCGTAATCCTTTGTGACGTTTTCCGCCTCGATTACGACGCGTCCGGGCGTTTTGGACACCGGAAAGGAAATATTCATGACCGAGGTATCCTCCTCGTCAACTTCTATGCGTTCGACTTTGTCCAATTTCTTGATGAGCGACTGCGCCATCGATGCCTTTGAAGCCTTCGCGCGAAATTTCTCGATGAGTTTTTCGGTCTCTTCGATCTTCTTTTGCTGATTCTTTTGGGTAGCTAATTGCTTTTCCCGTATTTCCTGCCGAAGTTCGAGATATTGTGAATACGGCTTTGCGAAATCATAAGCCTTTCCCAATGATATTTCGATGGTGCGATTCGTCACGTTATCGAGGAACATTTTATCGTGGGAAACAATGACGACGACGCCGGGAAACGTCCTTAGAAAACTTTCGAGCCAAATGATGGACTCGATGTCGAGGTGGTTCGTCGGCTCATCGAGGAGCAAAATATCGTTGTTTTGAAGGAGCAGTTTGGCGAGTTCGATACGCATTCTCCATCCGCCGGAAAACGTGTCGGTTTGATTGTTGAATTCCTCTCGTTTAAAACCAAGCCCAAGCAGGATTTTTTCGGTATTCCCGATGTAGTCGTACCCGCCGAGCAATTCGTACCGATGCGTAAAGTCCGACAAGTCTTCGATGAGTTTGGAGTAACCGTCCGATTCGTAATCGGTTCGCGTCGCCAGATCGTGGTTGATTTTTTCTAGCTTTCGCTCCACGTCCTGGATCTCCTCAAACGCCTGATATGCCTCTTCAAGAACGGTTCGGCCCTGTTCGAAGTCGATGTCCTGACGCAAAAACCCGATGCTGACTTCCTTTTCGGTGGCGATCACGCCAGAATCCGGTGCGAAATCCCTTGCCAAAATCTTTAGCATGGTCGATTTTCCTGCACCATTTTTACCGACGAGACCTACGCGGTCGCCGGCCCCGAGACGGAACGTTACTTCTTCAAACAGATACGTGCCGCCGAACGACACCGAGAGATTGTGGATATTGAGCATTTTGTGCGATTTTTTACGGAACCGAATCCGTAATTTTGCAGTGAATCGCGAGTTCGGAATGCTCCCGCGAAAATTTTTGCAAATGTTAAAAAAAGGTAGCAAACTCTATAGCATTTTAACAGGAACTTGTCCGAAATGCAACAGCGACAAAATGTTCGTGAATCCGAACCCGTACAATATCGGGCAAAACCTGAAAATGCACACGAGGTGTCGCAAATGCGGATTCGTATACAAAATGGAAACTTCCTTCTTTTTTGGGGCGATGTACGTCAGTTACGGTTTGGCCGTATTCCTGGGAATGGTGATTTTTGGGATCGCATATGCACTTGGCGCCGGTTTGCTTACGGCTTTCGGTTGGATTTTCTTCTTGCTGTTTGCACTGATGCCGGTCATAACAAGGGTTTCCCGCGCAATTTACATCAACCTTTTCGTCAACTACGACGCAAATGCCGTCAAGCGATACGAGGAAAACGCGTGATGTTCACATTTGACGGAATCTGCGCTCCGTTTTCGATGTTCTCATAGAGCAGTTTCGCCATTGTCGGGCCAAGCATGACGCCTCGCGTTCCAAGTCCGTTGAGGATATGGAGATTTGGATAAGTCGGATGTGTTCCGACCATTGGTTTGCGATCTTTTACCGTCGGGCGGATTCCGGCCCTGTGGTCGATGATTTCAAAATCTACACTGACGATTTCCTTTAGTTTCTCAATCAACTCCTGCTTGCCGGATTCAGAAGGGATTTCAGTTTTGTCATGCCATTCGTAGGTCGCGCCGACTTTGTACGTGCCGCCTCCAATGGGCAGTATGAAAACGCCTCCTTTTACGATCGCCTCAATGTCCAAAGCGGCCTTGATCACGATAACCTCGCCTTTCGTTCCTTCGAGCGGCAAATAGTTGAAATATGGATTGGACTTAATTCCGAAGCCTTCGCAAAAGACAACGTGCCTGGCTTGAACATCTCCAAATTGCACAAAACCGTCTTTCTGATCCAATCTCGAATAGTCGAAACTTTGTTCGCGATAAAACCCGCATGCCTTTAGAAATTGCCTGAAATCGGCCAGGAACGCCTGTGTGTCGACGAATCCGGTTTGTTGGACAAGCCCGAAGTCGAATGGCGAATCAATTCCCGGGAATTTGTCGCGGACGAGCTTGGTGGATAGAAATGGAGAAAGCCCATCTTTCTCGGATGCGATGAACCAATTGTTTTGCTCTTCGACAGATGCAAAACGGCGTAATATCGGCATATCGATATTGTACTTTTTGCCGATACGCGATGCTATGTCGGTATAAAACTCCCTTACCGAATCAAGTTGTTGCTGCGCATCCTGCAAGCTACTGAAGCGCTTTAGGATAACCGGATTGTAAACTCCGGCGGCCGTTTGGGACGAATGCTGGGAATCGTTTTCAAAAACGACAATGGACTTGTCATGCTTTAACGCGGTTTGTGCGAAAGCAAGCCCGGCGAGCCCGGCACCAACGATGATATAATCTGTCATGGTGTAAAAGTACGGATTGTGCGTGAGGGATGGAAGTGGCAGCCCGCAGATGGGCAAGCTGGTTTTTGGAGGTTTTGGGGCGACCGGAGGGAGCCCGCAAAACATCCAAAAAAAACCGCTTGCACAGCGAGGACTATAACGGACAGCCCGACGGCGGCGATTGCGTATTCCGCATTACACCAGATAGTTTTCGCCGCCGGCACGCCCAAAATAAAAAAACCCTCACGAAAAGCGAGGGTTTCTATTGATTCGAGGATTTTAGTAATTCCACATATCTTGTTCGAAATCGCGGATCTTGTCTTTGATGCGCTCCGACTCCAAAAGTTGCATTTGAGCGTTGTCCTTCATATAGTCTGCAATTTGGCGGTCACCGTAAACGTTTTCTTCTTTGTAGATTTCTCCGCTGAAACGGCGGGAGTTCAACAAGTGGTCAAACGAAATTGGCATGGCCGAGTTGCGCTCGTTGAATGCTTTGTGCTCGTGCAATACTTCGCGAATCGAAGGGAAATACACCCAGAAAAGCTCGATTGGCTCAGCCTTTTCCTTTCCGATGTCACGTGCCTCGATAGCCGTAGGACAGATCGCCAACATTCGATATTTCATCTCGCCTTGACGCTTGTCGAAATACCAATATCCTTTGATCTTATATCCTTTGACATCTTGAGGTGTCAACTCGGTTTTGTTGATGTACTGCGGATCCAATTGCCTTTGGGCAGGAACAGTTCCACCTGGAGTAGACGAAATGACGCGTCCTTTCTTATCTTTTTTTACCACCGCTTTCGTTTCGCGTGGAAAATAAAGATCGCGGTTGTTGTTCAATTCGTCACGTCCTGAATCAAGAGTGTCGATGTATGTGAAAACGGATTCCATGTCTTTCAACGTCTTTTTGGTGTTGAAATACTCGTCTGCATAGACTTCGGTAATCCTACCGCTTTGGATATTCGCCAACAAAACATTGAACAAAGAACGTCTGTCTTTACCGATGTTGGCCGTGTCGACCGGATAATACATCGGAAAGTTCACACGCTGATCGAGATCGACGTATTCCCAGACCGTTTTTCCCATCAGTACGTCGCGATCGTGCACATATCCGTATGGCAATGGTTTGTCATTATCGGAAATCATCTGTGCAGGCGTCTTTTTGCCGATTTCGTCCGGAGTCTTCGCATTGAGCAAATTGGACTGCGCAAACGATTGGCTTGCAGCCGCTGCACACACTATTACTATAAGGTTTCTAAGTTTCATGTTTTAACTGTTAAGTTATGTAGGTTAACGAATAACTTAAATTCTTATTGTATTTCGTAAAGGACAGGTGAACATTTCTTTGTCGTGATGTTCGGAGCTCCCTCGATTACTGTTTTAATATCAGAGATAGTAACGACGTCTCCACGAGTAGCACGAGCCAAGGCCGCTTTACAACGTGAGTCAACGCGATCACCATTTACAACTACCGCAGCCTGTCCAGGAACTTTAAAAGTAAACTGGGTAACGCGGAAGTTCAAGTCGTAAAGGAAGTCATCGAGTTTCGCAGATACCTGAGAAACCTCAAGACGGGATTTCGCTCCTTTTGTGTCTCCGATTACACCACCGATCGCACCTTGAGGTCCAGGGATGTTCTTGATACGGAACACTTTTTTGTCAGTCACAGATTTTCCATCAGGCAACTTTCCGTTCACACTGACAACAACTTCAGTTCCACCACCCGGATTCAGGTTGTATTTTCCTTTGCCTGAGCTTGACAAACCTGGAGCAGATGCCTTGACATCGCTGTCAGCAATACCTGCGATAGAGATCGTCATAGGGTTAGGAAGACCACGGTAAACCACGTTCATCTTATCTGCAGAGATGTTAGCTCCTGAAGGACGTGGAACAACCACGTATTTTCCTTCGAAAGGAAGTGGTACAGTCTTACCATCTTCAAGGAAGGTAAACTTACCAGCAATCTTCTGCTCACCAACAGCACCAGCCGTCATATCAATGACCGCCTGACCGCTTGCAGGGTCGATTCTACCAGGACCAGCAAAAGATGTCGGCTTCGTGTTAGAGTCGTAACGACCCAGAACAACTTTACCCGTAACTTTCTCTCCTTGGAAATACGCGTTTTTATCAAGCACCACAATCGCGGTGTACTTGTTCATCGAAGTAGCTTCAAGAGCCGCTTTTCCAAGGGCGATGTTGTAGATATTCGCTTCAAGTACTTTGACATTGTTTTGCATTGCTGACAATTTTGTCAATGACGCAATCGACGGAAAGCCTTTGTAATGATAATCAAGATACTTCTTGGTTACGCCTTCACCATCTTTAACATCTGCAGTACTAAACTTGTTGTCGATCTCGGCAGCTACAGTTTTGTATTTCACATCGTTACCCAAAGCCGCTTTCATATCAGCTTTATACTTCTCGATTGCAGCTACGATTTCTTTCCCTTTCGGAGAATAACCGTCGCCTTCAAACCAATTTTCATCGATCTTATCACCCTTATCCATTGCTTCGTAAGGAAGTTTCCCACTTTCTTCTTTTTCAATGTCTTTCGTGATATCGCCTTTCAACGTTTCGATGTAGGCATAGAATTGAGACGAAATAGCTTTCGCTTTATCTGAAACTTGTTTTGCAGCAGCAAACGTCGGACTTTCAGCAGCCTTAGCCGTTATCGCCAAATGCATTTGATCATTCGTTTTGGAAGCGTCAACGTTAGACGACTCAAATTGTTCGTTCATCAAACCAAAGGCCGATAGAACTTCTTTTGACATATTCAATGCCAACATCGCGATGAAAACCAAATACATCAGGTTAATCATCTTCTGTCTAGGGGTTAATTTTCCTCCTGCCATTTTTTTGTATTAGCTAGTTAAAATTAAAAAAATGATCAGGAATTAGTTTCTTCCCATTGCAGACAACATTCCTCCGTAAACATTGTTCAATGAAGACAAGTTCGAAGTAAGCGATTGCATTTGATCTTTAAGTTTAAGGTTGTTTTCAGCAACTTCCTGGTTGATTTGAGCGTTACGTGAAGCGCTTTCCAACTGTACTTTGTACAAGCTGTTCAACGACTCAAGTTGTGCGGCAGCCATAGTAAGCTCCTCGCTGTATTTCTTTTGTGAAGAGATTGCATCAACTGTAGGGGAAATTCCTTTAGCGGCAGATTCGAAATTTTTGATGCTGTTGCCCAAGCTAGCCATAAGCTCGCCATCGATTTTAGCCTCTTTAAGCAAGTTGTCCAACTTTTGGGAAAGCAAACCTTGTGCTTCAGCCGGGTTTTCAGCTTTTTTGTCTCTAGCTTTAGCTTCTCCTCCAGCCAATTCCGGATATACCAAAGACCAGTCAAGCTCTTTAGCAACAGGATCGAATGCAGACAGACCGAAAATCAACGCCTCAGTTCCAAGACCGATGATCAACATCGCGCTCGCAAAAGGCCAGTGCATAAGCTTGAAAAGTGCTCCGATGATTACAACAGCCGCTCCCATACCGTAGCAGAAATTCATTACTTTAGGACTCAATAATGCCATAATAATAATTTTTAGTTAGTTAAGTTAATTTAAAATAATAGTGGTTAATAATTAAGGTTCTTATCTTTTTGGAGCTTTGCCGGTTACTTGCAAGCCCATGTAATCCTGAACTGTACGGAAGCCGATATAACTTCTTGCAGTGTCAGCATATTCAAAGTCACGGGTAGAATTCTGAAGGAAATAGGCCACATCCTTCCAAGACCCTCCACGGACCACTTTACGCATATTACCCAAGTCACCGACAGTAGGGTTCATCGTAGAAACATATTCGTAAGCAGCAGGATCGTAAGACGAATCCGTCCACTCAGCTACGTTACCGGCCATGTTGTAAAGATTGAATCCGTTCGGCTCGTAAGATTTAGCCTCGACGGTATACAATGCCTGGTCAGCTGCGTAATCCCCACGGTTCGGCTTAAAGTTAGCCAAATAACATCCGCGGTCGTTTTTCGTATAAGGGCCGCCCCAAGGGTAGCTTCCTGATTCAAGACCACCTCTGGCAGAATATTCCCACTCCGCTTCCGTCGGCAAACGGAACGAGTTGATCAAATCCCTGCCTTTTTTCGTCTTGATGTAAGCGTTTTTGTTCAAAGTTCTCCATGCGCAGAATGCCTTGGCCTGTTTCCAGGTAACACCTACAACCGGATATTGGCTATACGCCTGGTGCCAGAAATAGTCGTTGTGCATAGGCTCGTTGTAAGAGTAAGCAAAATCCTTGATCCACACAGTCGTATCAGGATATACCTTTACCTTTTCAGTCTTGATGAACTGGCTGCGTTTCCCGACTTTAGCCTTGGCAGCAGCCTGGATGTCCATCCAAGAGTAACGGAACTGCAACTTGTTGACATCAATCGTACGCAAACCATTGTACGATTCCGCAACGGGCAGATACATACTGTCCATGACTTCCGTGTAATATTCATCAGGATACTTGCTCGTATCGTTGATCAACTTTACCTTTTTGTTAAGACGTCTTCCCGCATAAGGATCATCAGTCGTACCGACACTATAGTAATTCTCGTACATATACTTGTCGTAAGGCGTCATTTTCTCAGGATTCACATCGTTAAAGGCAAAATCGCTGATGCCTTTTCCGTTGCTCTTCCCGCCACCGCCACCGGCCGTGCTTCCGCCACCGACTTCATCGGCAAGGATAGCCAAGCGAACACGGATCGTAGAGTCTTTTACCCATTCGACGAACTGGCGATATTCGCTGTTGGTGATCTCAGTTTCATCCATATAGAACGAACGAACCGTCACCGTTTTAGTAGGCGCGTCCTGAATATTCGCCAAATCATCATCTGATTTACCCATGATGAATGACCCTCCAGGAATCAAAACCATTCCGTAAGGTTTCTCCGGATGCCACTTCTTCCCTTTCACTCCTACAAGCTCACCTTTGCCGTTATTCGAACCGCAGCTGGCCAAAAGAGCGAAAAATGCTGTGAATGCAACGAATTTCTTCATATAAATTTGGGTTATGTGTGTTTTCTTTTTTAAGGGCGTAAACCTATTTATAATTTTTTAAAAAAACAATAAATAATTCTAAAATTTAAACCCGGGTTCAAATGTAGAATTAATGTTCAAAACAAAAAAATATTTCATCGATAAAATGCATAAAAATACCGATAAAATACACTAAAACGTTATATCTGTAAAAATATTCCTACGAAAGATGCAAAAATAAGGCTAAACTGACTTTTTATTCCTTACACAATGTTTCGACGTTGCGCTTTCCACCACCTTTCGGGCATTTCCTGGTTGCAGGCACACAGGTATTCCTCATACGAACACGGTAATAACGTGCTTCTCCTTAATTTATTGTTAAGAGTTGCAACAAATGGAATTTCGATCCACCAGCGATCGGTTTTGTCGCTTTTGTAGAAAACGATTTCCTCTCCTTCTGATGCAACAGTGTATTTCAGGTAGCTTTCCCTGCTTCCGAACGGATACTCGTTCGAACGATATTGCACGCCCTCGATGAAATACCAAATCACCTGGGCCATCAGCGGCGCTTCATGACGCGAGCCATGATGTCCGAACAGTCCGAACGAACTCACCTTGTCGCTGATCCCGGCATAACGTGCCAGTGCACAAATCTCTTTTCCGTCGAAACCGTTCGGGACGAAGTGCGCCATATTACCGGACGCCGACGACTTTACCGCCATGAGATCCAGGCTCACGAGATCCGTGTCGCGCAGCACCGGTTCCGCAAGGGCGATATGGTTCGAAATTTCTCCCAGGCGGTAGGCCTCGAAGAACAATTTGTCGATCAGGTCGATTTCCTCCTGGGAATTGTAATAGGTTTGATAACCCAAATTGCCGTAGTTGAAAAGATTGTTCGGTTCGTCCACGATGATTTTGCTCAGATACGAATGAGCCGGAGCCGCGTCCTGGTCGCCTTTGCCAAAATCAAAACGGCTGTCGATCGCGGTCAGGTTCACCATTTGCTCGAGCTCGTCATAAGCGCGATACATCGGATAGGTCAAATCCTGGCTGCCTCCGATGACGATCGGCATGATGCGGCGCTTGAGCAAACCGGCGCACGCCTTCTGCAACGCATAATAGGTGTCGCTTGCCGATTCTCCGGCGTGGATATTTCCCAAATCGGCAATAGAAACGCCCCAGTTTCCGGGAAACAAACTGTAGAGTTCTTTCCTGAAATGAAAAAGGTCCGTTTCAGCTTGTACCGAACCGGACCCTCGATTTTCGTAAACGCCTATGATGGCGATCCGAATTTTGTCGAGGTCAGGAAAATCCTTACGCGAATGAAACGTCACCTTGCTTCCCAAATGCTGGCTCGAAAATTTCCCTACGAAGTCCAGCACCTCCTCCTCAACGGGAGACAGAAAATCAAATTCCATATATTATTTCTTTTTTACCGTAGCTTTTTTGGCGGCCGGCTTTTTTGCAGCTGTTTTGGCCGCAGCCGGTTTCGATGCCGGTTTTTTTGCCGCCGTTTTCTTTGCAGGCGTTTTGGCCGCGATCATTTCCTTGGCCTGGTCAAGCGTCAATGCCTCAACGTCGAAATCCTTTCCGAATTCAATTTTGATTTTGCCCTTGGTCATTACCGATCTTCCCCAACGTGCCTTTTCCACCTTGATGCCTTCGTCTTCCCAATTGTGGATGACCTTGTCGACGTCTTTCTGGAGTTTTTCGACAATCAGGCTTTCGACGTCGGATTGTGACAGCTTGTCGAAGTTGTATTTCTTGTTCACGTTGATGAACATGTTGTTCCATTTGATGAATGGCCCGAATCGACCGACACCTTTCTGCACAGGCAACCCGTCGAACATGGCGATAGGTGCATCGGCTTTGTTCTTCTCGTCGATGAGTTCCGTGGCGCGTTCAAAAGTCACGTCAAGCGGATTTTCACCTTTCGGAAGCGAAATGAACGTCTTGCCGAATCGCACATAAGGACCGAAGCGGCCGTTGTTGACTTCGACTTCTTCTTCTTTGTAATGCCCGAGGCTTTTCGGAAGCAGGAAAAGATCCAATGCTTCTTCAAGCGAGATGTTTCCGATGTTCTGGTCGGACATCAGGCTGGCGAACTGCTTGTTCTCGTCGTCGGCTTCCCCGATTTGCGCCATCGGGCCGAACTTTCCGAGACGGACGCTCACCTGTTTACCTGATTTCGGGTCGACTCCGAGGATTCTCTCCCCGCTTTCGCGTTCCGCATTTTCCTCGACTTCTTTGACGTTCGGATGGAATTTGCTGTAGAAATCCTGCATCATCTTGGCCCAATTGCGGTTTCCTTCGGCAATTTCGTCGAAATCTTCCTCGACCTTGGCGGTAAAATTATAATCCATGATGGACTCGAAGTTCTTCACAAGGAAATCGGTCACGATGGTACCGATGTCGGTCGGAACCAATTTCCCTTTGTCCGAACCCGTATTTTCGGTCAACGTCTTTTCGGAAACCTTGCCGGAGTTCAGCGTCAATTGCACGTATTTCCGCTCGACACCCTCCATATTTCCTTTTTCGACATACGTCCTGTTGATGATCGTAGAAATCGTAGGCGCATAAGTAGACGGTCGCCCGATACCAAGTTCCTCCAACTTTTTTACTAGTGACGCCTCCGTGTAGCGAGCCGACGGACGTGTATATTTTTCGGTTGCCGTAATCGACTGGTTCCGCAAGCTCTCGCCTACCCTTAACGCGGGTAGCATTCCTTCTGTCTCTTCTTCCTCATCGTCGTGCCCTTCGAGGTAGACTTTCAAAAAGCCTTCGAATTTGAGGACTTCGCCCGAAGCGATAAAATTATCGGAGTGGTTGTCGGCGGAAATCGTCACGTTCGTGCGCTCCAGTTCCGCATCGCTCATTTGGGAAGCAAGCGTGCGTTTCCAAATCAGGTCGTAAAGACGTGCCTGGTCGCGGTCGCCCGTAATTGTATGACGGGACATATCCGTCGGACGGATCGCTTCGTGTGCTTCCTGTGCGCCTTTTGACTTGGTGACGAAATTCCTCGGTTTAGAAAATTCCTTTCCGTAAGACGAGATGATTTCGTTTTTCGCCGCTTCCGATGCTTCCGCCGAAAGGTTGACGCTATCGGTTCTCATATAGGTGATGAGTCCGGCCTCGTAAAGACGTTGCGCCACCTGCATCGTAATTCCGACCGGCATGTAAAGCTTGCGCGCCGATTCCTGTTGCAACGTCGAGGTCGTGAACGGAGCCGCCGGTGATTTTTTGCCTGGCTTGGTTTCAAGGTCGGCGACTTTGTATTGGGATCCAATGTTTTTTGCAAGGAAATCCTCGGCTTCTTTTTTGGTGCTGAAATTTTTCGGAAGACGCGCCTTTACGGTCTTTCCTGCTTCGTTCGTAAACTCCGCGGCGATAGAAAAGGAGGCCACGGGTTTAAAATTCTGGATGTCGCGTTCGCGTTCCACGATCAATCGCACCGCAACCGACTGGACGCGTCCGGCAGACAAACCGCCTTTGACCTTGCGCCACAGTACGGGCGATAACTCATATCCGACCAAACGATCCAGGACACGTCTTGCCTGCTGGGCATCGACCAGGTCGTAGTTGATGCCGCGCGGATTGTCGATAGCCTTTAGGATCGCCGTTTTGGTGATTTCGTGAAATACGATGCGCTTTGTCTTTGACTTGTCGAGTTTCAACTCTTCCGCCAAGTGCCACGAAATGGCTTCTCCTTCGCGGTCCTCATCGGAAGCCAGCCACACCGTTTCGGCGTTTTTGGACAAATCCTTGAGTTTTTTGACGAGCGCTTTTTTGTCTGGCGAAACTTCGTATTTGGGTTTGAAGCCGTGCTCGACATCGACACCGATTTCCTTTGACGGAAGATCGGCGATGTGCCCGTAGCTGGATTCGACCTGAAAATCCTTCCCTAGGAATTTCTCGATCGTCTTAGCCTTCGCAGGCGACTCCACAATTACTAAGTTCTTTGCCATACCATTTTTCGTTTGCCGCAAAAGTAGGGTAAAATTTTAAATTGGAAGCCGTCACCGGTTTTTTGGATTTCCGACATAAACCAAAAGGAATTTCATACCTATATATATTAAGGTATAAAATGTTGTATAATTTGATGTTAAATCAAAAACTGACATCTTGTCACGAGTAGTAAATTTCACGTATCTTTGCCAACCTATTTACGCCTTATGGAAAAGATTATTGAGGAAAGCAAACAAGGTGAAAGCCTCGTGCTCGAACAAAAGCCGGAGAATACGAAGAAACTTTTTATAGAAAGTTACGGTTGCCAGATGAACTTCAGCGATAGCGAGATCGTCGCATCTATCCTTCACGGACAAGGTTACAACACTACGCAAAATCTCGAAGACGCCGATCTTGTGCTGGTCAATACGTGCTCTATTCGCGACAAGGCAGAACAAACCGTTCGCAAGCGCCTCGAGAAATACAATGCAGTAAAAAGCATCAACCCGGGAATGAAAGTGGGCGTTTTAGGCTGTATGGCCGAACGCCTGAAAGCCAAATTCCTCGAGGAAGAAAAGATCGTCGATCTCGTTGTTGGACCTGACGCTTATAAAGACCTGCCGAACCTGCTCGCCGAAGTCGAAGAAGGACGCGATGCGATCAACGTCATTCTTTCAAAAGAAGAAACATACGGAGACATATCCCCAGTTCGACTCAATAGCAATGGCGTGACTGCCTTCGTGTCGATTACGCGCGGTTGCGACAATATGTGTACGTTTTGCGTCGTACCATTCACACGAGGGCGCGAACGAAGCCGCGATCCTCAAAGCATCATGGACGAAATCGCGGATCTGCATTCCAAAAACTTCAAGGAAATCACGCTCCTCGGCCAAAACGTCGACAGCTACCTTTGGTACGGAGGCGGCCTCAAAAAAGATTACGAGAAAGCCACCGATATGCAAAAAGCGACCGCCGTCGACTTTGCGCAGTTGCTCGACATGGCGGCAACGACGTATCCTAAAATGCGGTTCCGTTTTTCGACGTCGAACCCTCAGGACATGCACGACGATGTGCTCTATGTGATCGCGAAACACCACAATGTCTGTAAATACATCCACTTGCCGGTCCAATCGGGAAGTACGCGTATCCTGAAAGAAATGAACCGACAGCACACGCGCGAAGAATATATGGCCTTGATCGACAAGATCCGGGCGATTATCCCGAACTGCGCGATCTCCCAGGATATGATCACCGGCTTCCCGACCGAAACCGAACAAGATCACCAGGACACGCTTTCACTGATGCAATACGTGAATTACGATTACGGATTCATGTTCGCCTATTCCGAAAGACCGGGAACTTCGGCAGCGAGAAAACTCGAAGACGACATTCCCGAAGCGACCAAAAAACGCCGCCTGGCTGAAATCGTGGCGTTACAGCGTCAACTTTCCCTGAATTGCACCGAGGCTTTTGTCGGGCAGGTCGTGGAAGTCCTGATCGAAAAAGAATCCCACCGTTCCGACCAACATTGGAGCGGACGCAATTCCCAGAACACGGTCGCCGTCTTCCCGAAAGAACATTACAAGCCCGGTGATTTCGTTTTGGTACGCATCGATTCGTGCACGAGCGCGACGTTGATCGGGGAAGCGATCGGCTTTTCGGAAATGAATTAAATTGTTTAAGGTTTAAGGTTTAGGTTGTGCACGAACAGCCTTAAACCTTAAACTTCAAACCTTAAACTAATAAAATGGAATCAGTACAAGCCACAAAACAGCGTTTCGAGATAATCGGCAACGACCCGAAGCTCAACCGCGCGATCGAAAAAGCCATACAAGTAGCTCCTACGGATATCTCGGTTTTGGTCACCGGTGAGAGCGGCGTCGGAAAAGAGAGCATTCCCAAAATCATTCACGCGTTGTCGCATCGCAAACACGGGAAATACATAGCCGTCAACTGCGGCGCGATACCGGAAGGCACGATTGATTCCGAACTTTTCGGACACGAAAAAGGCGCGTTTACCGGAGCTACATCGACGCGGGAAGGCTATTTTGAAGTCGCAGACGGCGGAACCATTTTCCTCGATGAAGTCGGCGAACTCCCGCTGACGACGCAGGTGCGCTTGCTTCGCGTTCTCGAAAACGGGGAATTCATAAAGGTCGGATCGAGCCAGGTACAAAAAACGAATGTCAGGATCGTAGCCGCCACGAACGTAAAAATGGCGGACGCGATCGCGAAAGGAAAGTTCCGGGAAGACTTGTATTATCGTTTGAGCACCGTCGACATTCATTTGCCGCCGTTGCGCGAACGCAATGACGACATCCATCTGTTGTTCCGAAAATTCGCTGCCGATTTCGGGCACAAATACAAAATGCCGCCGATACGACTCGAAGAACAGGCCGTCCAGCTTTTGGTGCGGTATCGATGGGGCGGAAACATCCGTCAGTTGCGCAACATCGCCGAGCAGATCTCTGTCCTGGAAACCACGCGCGACATATCGGCCGCCACGCTTAACTCGTATTTACCGCCGGCTGAAGGTTCGAGCAACCTGCCATCGGTAATTTCCGATAAAAAATCCGACAGCGATTTCTCTACCGAACGCGAAATACTTTACAAAGTGTTGTTCGACATGAAAAACGACCTGAACGACCTCAAGAAACTCACGCTCGAACTGATGAAAGACGGAGGCGCCAAAGTGCAGGAAGACCATCCCGGGCTTATCCGCAAGATTTATGGAGGCGAAAACGAAGACGAATTTGATTTCGAACAGGCCCACGCAGTCTCCTTGATTCCGGTTCCAGGTCGCGGAACGTCGGGTAACAATGCCCAGAAAGCACCTCCACTGACGACCAATCACGAGGAAGATTATGATTTTGCCGAAACCGTCGAAGAGGAAGAACCGCTGCGTCTCGAGCAAAAGGAAATCGAGATGATCAAAAAGGCGTTGCAGCGAAACAAAGGAAAACGCAAGGCCGCCGCAAACGAATTGGGCATTTCGGAAAGGACGCTTTACCGAAAGATAAAACAGTTTGATTTAGAGTAAGTTCGCTACCTTTAGCAGATAACCAACGCCATCTTTTATGAGAGCGACACTACTTTTGTTTTCGATTTTGTTTTTCGCTTCGTGCACGAGTGATGACGCCGGTTCCGCGACAGCGCCGGACCCGACCTTACTGCAAAGAGTAGTATTTTATCCGGAAAATGCGAACACGTCCCAGGTCTGGGATTTCGACCAGCAGGGATTCCTCATGAGCATTTCGAAACCGGATGGCACGATCCTGCAAAACTTCAGTTACGATGCCGGGCACAACCTCACAAGTACGACCTACATGGGCGTAACTTACGAATTTTCTTATGATGCTCAGGACAGGCTGTCGTCCGTAAATGGCTTGGCGGTGTCGTTCGATGAGGCGACCAACACTTATGCCGCTATACTTGGAGAGCCGGATCCGACTTCGGAAGACCCGATTCCGCATAGGCGCGAATGGCATATGGATTCCTCTATGTTGCTAAAAACCGAAGTAGATCACTTCACCTGGGTGCTCGGCGAGGGAACTGACATGCGTTCGCTGGTCACGTATGACGCCACGGGAAACCTGAAAAGCATGAGCGATCTCGACATGATATATGGCGGATTCACACATGATTCCCATACGAATCCGTTACGGCACGCCACCTTGCCGATTACCCGTGCGATGTCGCTTTTGCTGCAGGGATGGTCTCCGGATTTCCGGTTGAAGTTCATTTCGTCCCTTCACAATTCCACAAACAATATTTTATCCGAAGTACACAACCCGGAAGACCCGGAATCCAGCGAATTCGAATATCTTTACAACGCCAACGGATTGCCCCAGTCTTCGATTGCAAAAAGCTACTATTTGGGAAATTTCGAAGGCCAGACCCAACTTGCCCAATATTATTATCAAGGCGACACTTTACCGTAACGCCGCTTTTTATATGAGAAAATCAAGCTTACTTTTTTTATTGCCCGTGTTTTTGCTCTTTAGCGGATGCAAAGTGAATTACAACTTTACGGGAACAGGAAAAATCGACGCCGAATCGTTCCAGGTCAACTACTTCCAGAACACTTCCGAACTCATCGAACCCGGAATCGACCGGACTTTTACGTTGGCGCTACAGGATTTGATCCAGAACCAGACAAACCTCACGCTGACCAATTCCGGTGGGGATTTGCTGTACGAAGGGGAAATCGTCGACTACCGCATTTCGCCAATGACAGCCACAGCCGACCAACGCGCAGCCCAGAACAGGCTTACGATTTCAGTAATGGTCCGTTTCTCGAACAAGAAAAAAGAAGCCGACAATTTCGAGAAACGCTTTTCGTTTTTTTACGATTTCCCGGCGGCTACACAGTTGACGGGACCTACCCTGGCTGCGGCGCTCGATGAGATTTTTACGCGCATCACACAGGATATTTTTAACGAATCCCTTGCGAAGTGGTAGCCAGCAATCGCCGAATTTTACTACTTTCGGAATCTAAACCAACGCATTGAACCTTTCGGATTTCACATATCTGCTCAATCATCCCGAGGCGATCAACGGGAAACGCACGGACGAACTCGACAAGATCGTCGCGGAATTTCCGTATTTCCAGAGTGCGCGAGCGCTCCGTCTCAAGGGATTGTACAACGAAGACAGTTTCCGGTACAATTACGCGCTAAAGGTTACGGCTGCTTTTACGTCCGACCGCAGCGTTTTGTTCGATTTCATCACTTCGGATAATTTTACTTCCGTAGACCGGGCCGCTTATGTCGAAAAACAGGAGCAGTTGCGCGCGATCGAAGTCTCGGACATTCAGGAAGTGACCCAAAAGCCTGAAATCGAGGAACTGACGATGGACGACAGTTTCCGCGCGAGTCTCGACACGGAATTCGTGCGTGCCGAAGAATTGGAAGCGGATCGCCAAATTCCGGAAAACGAAAAAGAACAATCGAATGTTTTACGAGAGCTGGAAGCCGAAGGAAATGAGCTAGCGCCGGCGGAAACCGATCGATCCGAAATAGAAATTCCGGAATCTGAAGTTGGAGAATTTGAAATTGAAGAATCCGAAATTGAGGAAGCTGAAATCGAGGAAGCTGAAGCTAGAGAAGCTGAATTCGATGCAGGGGAATCTGAAATTTCCGAAAAATCGCAAGTCGAACCCGAATATGACGCCGCGACGCGCTCTGTTCTCGATTCCATTAAAGAAGCCGAACAGTATGCGAAAAGCCTTGTCGTTGCCGATGTCGAAGAAGTAAAGACACAACAAGTCCCGGACGTAGCGGTTGCTACCGAAGACGTCGTCGAGATCGAGGAAGTCGCCGCTTCAAAAGAAAATCTCGAGATTGGAAAGCCGCTTGATTTTTCTTCGTCCGAAAAGCATTCTTTCCACGAATGGCTGCAGCTCTCGAAATTTCAACCTATCGAGCGCAAAGAAACCGGACCCGACACTCAGGAAGTTATCGATTCGCAAACTCAAAGCGACGCCTCCGAAGATGATTCCGAGCGACAAAAAAAAAAGGAGCTGATCGATAAATTCATCGAATCGAATCCTAAAATCCCGAAAATAACGCCCGAAGCCAAGTCGCCTTCGTTTATTTTCGAGCCGTCCCAGGCAGACAATTCCTATCTCATGACCGAAACACTGGCGCGGGTTTACCTCGAACAGAAGAAGTACGAGAAAGCGATTCAGGCGTATGAAATTTTAATTTTGAAATATCCGGAAAAAAATAGTTTCTTTGCAGACCGAATTTTAGATATCAGGAATTTACAACAAAATAACAAGTTATAATAATGAGTACGTTTTCTATCTTTTTAGTGTTGATCACCATCGTTTGCTTTTTGCTGATCATCGTAGTGATGGTACAGAACCCGAAAGGCGGCGGTTTGTCTTCTTCCCTTGGAGGCGCGCAAATGATGGGCGGTGTCCAAAAAACCAATGACTTCCTCGATAAGAGTACCTGGACGTTGGCCACTGTATTGATCGTACTCATCATATTGTCAAGCTTGAGCTTCTCAGGATCTATGGCAGATAAGAATTCGGTTTTCGACAAAACGGAAACTGCTGCTCCTGCCACGACGACTCCGGCTGCAACAACTCCGGCTGCGACGACTCCGGCCGCTGCTCCTGCAAATGGAGAGGTCACTCCTGCCGAGACGACGCCAGCCGAACCTGCCAAATAATCTTGGAATCACGATATTTGAAATGCCAGCCTGTCAACGCTGGCATTTTTTTTATGCAAAATTGACAGTCAGCGACCGTTGGCATGTTTTTCGACCGAAGCGCGGCGAACGGAACGCACAAGATGCAATCCGATATTTTTAATAATCTAAAACAATATAACATGGCTTTGAAAATTCAACCTCTTTCAGACCGAGTACTTGTCGAGCCCGTTGCCGCCGAAACACAGACCGCATCGGGTATTTTTATTCCGGACACCGCTAAGGAAAAACCGCAAAAAGGAACCGTCGTAGCCGTTGGCAAAGGCACAAAAGACCACGAAATGACTGTGAAGGTCGGCGATACCGTGCTTTACGGTCGCTCCGCCGGAACAGAACTGAAATTCGAAGGCAAAGATTACCTGATCATGAGCGAATTCGAAATTTTCGCGATTATCTAAACCGTTGTCGGAAGACGATTCGGTATAAGTGATAACTAAATCAAAGATTCAACAAATCAACAATTAACAAAATGGCAAAAGACATAAAATTCGACATTGAAGCCCGCGACGGATTGAAGCGCGGCGTTGACGCATTGGCAAATGCAGTAAAAGTCACGCTTGGCCCTAAAGGCCGAAACGTGATCATCAGCAAATCATTCGGGGCACCGACCGTCACCAAAGACGGTGTTTCGGTTGCGAAAGAAATCGAATTGAAAGACACGCTCGAAAACATGGGCGCTCAAATGGTCAAGGAAGTAGCTTCCAAAACCAACGATTTGGCAGGAGACGGAACCACTACGGCTACGGTTCTCGCGCAAGCCATCGTGAAAGAAGGGCTTAAAAACGTGGCCGCCGGAGCAAATCCAATGGACTTGAAGCGCGGTATCGACAAGGCTGTAGAGGCGATCGTAGGCGATTTGGCCAAACAGTCGAAAGAGGTCGGAAGCGACAACGACAAGATCAAACAAGTCGCTTCGATTTCGGCGAATAACGACGACAAAATCGGCGAATTGATCGCAACGGCGTTCGGAAAAGTCGGTAAGGAAGGCGTCATTACGGTTGAAGAAGCCAAAGGAACCGACACTTACGTGGATGTCGTGGAAGGCATGCAATTCGATCGCGGTTATCTCTCCGCTTATTTCGTGACGAATACCGAAAAAATGGAAGCCGAACTCGAGAACCCATATATTTTGCTGTATGACAAGAAAGTTTCGGTTTTGAAAGAATTGCTTCCGGTTCTTGAACCAGTGGCACAATCGGGCAAACCGCTTTTGATCATTGCAGAAGACGTTGACGGAGAGGCTTTGTCCACTTTGGTGGTAAACAAACTGCGTGGCGCCCTTAAAATCGCTGCGGTAAAAGCACCAGGCTTTGGGGACCGACGCAAAGCGCTTCTGGAAGATATCGCGATACTCACCGGAGGAACCGTAATTTCTGAAGAAAGAGGTTACACGCTTGAAAATGCTTCCCTGGAAATGCTCGGAACTGCAAAACGCGTGTCGATCGACAAAGACAACACCACAATCGTTTCCGGAGCTGGCGAAGCGGATCTCATCAAAAACCGCGTTGCCCAGATCAAAGCCCAAATGGAAGTCACGACGTCCGATTACGACCGTGAAAAATTGCAGGAGCGATTGGCCAAGTTGGCGGGAGGCGTCGCCGTTCTTTATGTCGGAGCCGCATCTGAGGTTGAAATGAAAGAAAAGAAAGACCGTGTCGACGATGCGCTTCACGCCACCCGTGCGGCGGTCGAAGAAGGAATCGTTGCCGGCGGAGGCGTTGCATTATTGCGTGCGAAAGCGGCTTTGAAAGACGTTCACGCTGAAAATGCGGACGAAGCTACGGGAATCCAGATCGTGTCTCGCGCAATCGAATCTCCGTTGCGTACTATCGTTGAGAACGCAGGCCTTGAAGGTTCTGTCGTCGTTTCGAAAGTGGCCGAAGGTCAAGGCGATTTCGGATACAATGCGAAAACCGACGAATACGTGGATATGCTCGCCGCCGGAATTATCGATCCTAAGAAAGTGACGCGCGTGGCCCTTGAGAACGCGGCGTCGGTTGCGGGAATGATCCTGACCACGGAATGTGCGCTTGTCGACATCAAAGAGGAAGGTGCCGGAGGCGGAATGCCGATGGGAGGCGGAATGCCGGGAATGATGTAATTCCATCCTAAATATTTTGAGAAAAGCCATCCGATCCTGGGTGGCTTTTTTTTATATTCGCCGTCTCAAGCACGGCCAAACCCGACGCAATACGTAAGACCAAAACCGATGAACAAACTGCTTTCCCTTATTTTAACGGGCATTGCCGCGTTTTCGCACGCACAACAAACTGCCGTGGCACCAATCGCTTCCCAATCCTCATCGATAGCGAAGTATTTCGAAGCCGACCGGGAAGGCATGCACCTTCACTTCAACAAGGCGGCCTATCTTGCAGGTGAAAGAATCTGGCTCAAAGGCTATGTCGTCAAAAAACAAACGCATTTGCCGTACGGAGAGACTACAAACGCCTACGTTTCCTTATTGGACGCGAAAGGACAAAAGGTCGCGGGCGCGCTTCTTTATTGTGAGAATGCCGTGTTCAGTGGCTTCATCAACACGCCTCAAAACCTGCCTGCCGGTTTGTACTATCTGCAATCGTATACGAATTTCATGAACAATTTTGCCGAAGACGAATCGAGCCTGTATCCGATAACCGTTATCAATGCAAAATCCCGGGAATTTTACGTCCCAAACGCGATAGACTACGCTTCACTCGACATTTCGTTTGCGCCTGAAAGCGGCGTTTTCCTATACGGAACTTCCAACACGGTTGCCTTCAGGATTGCCGACTGCAACGGGAACGGCCTTACCGGGATCGAGGCGAAGGTAAAAAACGCCAGAGGATTGGAAATCGCGTCGGCTACGACCGATGCCGCCGGCTATTCGCGATTCGAGGTCGCCGACACGGACATGGGTCCATACGTGCTTTCGGCAACGATAAAAGGAAAGGAATACCAAAAAACGCTGCCGACGCCGAGCGTATCGGGCGTGACGTTCTCAATCAACAATTATATTTTCCCAGACAAAGCGACGGTCACGGTCAAAACCAACAAAGCGACGCTTGAACAAATAAAAGGGAAACCATTCGACCTGGTGATTCAAAGTTATGGCGCAAGCACGACCGCAAAACTCTCGTTCGACGGCAGCCAGGCCAGACAAGTCCTTTCGATCCCTTCGAACCACTTCTCGGACGGCCTCAACACCGTTTACCTTATTGACGCCAACCAAAATAAGATCGGTGAGCGAATGGTATATCAGGCGTATCGCAAAGCAACTGAGGAAACGCAATTGAGGGTCAGCCAAAAACGCGGCGATTCTATCGTGGTGCAAGGAGGCGGCGGTTTGAAATTAGCAAGTCTGAGTATATCCGTCGTGCCTGTATCCTCCGTAAAATCCCAGGAGGACATTTATACGAGACTCGAACTCGCGACACTTCCGGGTAGCGCAAAGATTAGCGGCCGCAATTATTTTGTCGGGTTCAACCGCAAGAAGCATTACGAGCTCGACAACATGCTCATCACGCAAGTCCAGAAGTACGACTGGACTAAAATAACGGGCATCGCTCCTCAAATACGATACGAATTCGACAAAGGACTTTCTATCAAAGGCGGCCTCAACAACAAGTCAGTCGATAGGGCCAACTCGAAAATCAACCTGAACGCGATGGCTTTCGGCCTAAACGAATTTGCCGAACTCAACGAAAAAAATGAGTTCCAGTTCCAAAATATCATTGCCGAGGATTCCGCACAGGTCTACATTTCATTGTTCAACAAGAAAAACGAACGCAGCCCACTTCAGGTTGCGTCCCATCTTAGCGGAAACAATCGCCCGTTTATAAAGCCGTTCGAGCCGTTGGAAAAAAATTGCCTGCTCAAGCCTGTCGAACTTGGATTTGGGATTCCCGACATGAAAAATAGCATCCGACTCGATTCGGTGACCGTCAGAACGGCCCGAAAACCGAAACTCAGCGAACAGAACACCAGGTTTTACGCCAACAACATGGCAAAAGGGTTTAAAATTACGCCTCAGGATGTCAGCATGTTTTCGACGATCGTCGACTTTATACAAAATAACGGATTCAACGTTTCCCAAGTCGGCGGACGCGTGATCATCAGCAGAACGTATTCAACCTCTTTCGAAGCGCAGAACAGCCCTGTAATTTTCGTAGATGACGTTCTACAGGACGACCACAACCTGCTCACGACATATCGCATGGACATGATCGACGAGGTTTACATCAATAAAAGAGGATATGGAGCCGGATCTTCTGGCGCCAATGGGATAATCAGGATCTACACTAAAAAGGGTCATTTCAACAACTCGACGAAAATCCTTTCCAAGGCGCTGTTGATAAAAGGTGGTTTCCAAAAAGCTACGGAATACGAAAACCCGCAATACGCCGATTACCACAACGACGCGTTCCATACCATGGGTGCCATTCACTGGATTCCAGATGTGGCCACGGACAGCTCAGGAAACTTCCGTTTTTCATTCCCGAATTTCCAACAGGATGCCGTAAAAGTAATCATTGAGGGAATCGCCTCGGACGGAACGCTCATATCTGAAGAGCGGACGATCGAAACAAAGTAAACGAAGATTGTAATCTTATTGCGGACTTCCCGGCACTTCCGGAGTCTTGACCTTTTTGCTGAACTTGATGATTACCGGGACAATCGTAATCAAAACAAGGGAAATTACGATAAGTTCAATGTGTTCCTTAAGGTCGATGGCAAAGCGCTCGAGCAGGAATCCGTAAAGGTAATGGCCGGCGAAAATCAAGCTGAATGACCATATGAATGAGCTCAGTACGTTGTAGAACATGAACCGTTTTTTGTCCATGAGCACGATCCCGGCCACGATTGGCGCAAACGTCCTGAAAATGGGAAGAAACCTCGCGAAAATAATTGCGCGCCCGCCATGCTTTTCAAAAAACTCTTTCGATTGGATCAGGTATTTTTTCTTGAATAAAAAACTGTCTTTTTTGTTGTAAAGATAGTAGCCGCTTTTCGCCCCAAACCAATACCCGACCATATTCCCGAGAATTCCCGCAAGCGCCACGAGCGTAGACAACAACGCCACATTCAGGAAAGCACTGTCGATTTTGACGACGGTCTCAAGCAATTCGCGATTGTAAATTCCGGAAAGGAAAAGCAAGCTGTCGCCGGGAAGAAAAAAGCCCGCGAACAAACCGGTTTCGGCAAAGACAATGAACAGAACGATGTAAAGCCCGACCTTGACGCCATTGATGTCAAAGTGTATATAAAACAATGGATCAATCAGGTCTTTCCAATTAAATTCGTTCATTTGGGCTTGTTGTAAGGTGTTAAAAAACGGTGCGTGAAAGTACGGATTTATTACAAAAGCCGCAATTTCACGCCCCAATTTAAAGTTTTATTAACGGTTATGCCAACGTCCCGAACATCAAGGATTCCTGTCGTATTTGCAACAGCTGTGAAGATTTTCGTAATCGGCTGGTGTCGCCTTGGCCGATCCTGCATCGTGGCCGACTTTAGCGATAGCCGCCTCGACTTTTTCCAGCGAGGTTTTTTCCTCGTTGACGATCAGGCTGAGCCGATGTGATTCGGTATCCCAAACTGCAGATTTGACACCTGCGACCGACAGCGCCGCTTTCTCGATCCGCTTTTTGCATTGGTCGCAATTTCCGTTCACCTCAATGCTGTGTTTTGCATTTTTGTTCTTTTTTTCCTGAGCGTTGGCGGCCATTCCGAACAGCGCGACCAACATGATAAAAACGATTTTTTTCATGGTCATTTGATTTTAAAGCGAAACCCGGCGTAAAACATCTGGCCGAAAACGGGCGCGTATACCACAGACGCGTCGAAATTCTGGCCAAACGGATCGTCGGCTCCCAAAATTGGATTTTTTTGTTTGTAGTTTGTCAGATTTTCCGCTCCCGCATAGACTTCAAAAACCGACGAAAACGTGCGCGTCACCTGAGCGTTCACCACAGAAAATGCCGGCGAACGTTGAGGAAGCACGACTGCCGTGACAGGCAAACGTTGCGTTCCGGTCCAGTTCCAGGTCGCATCAAATTTCCAACGCTGGCCGTTTTCCTTGATGTGGGTGGCATACTCGACGTTCGTGAAAAACCGGTGGCGCGGCGTCAGCGGACGTTCTGCACTTATCTGGCGATAATCCGTAAAGGTGTCGTAATATTTATAGGCAGAGCGAATGTTCAGATGTTTGACCGGTTCGTAATTGAAATCAACCTGCACGCTGTTTACGTAAGACTTCCCTTCGAGATTGTAGAATCCAACCGCATTTCCCGAGGCATACCAATCGACGTACACCTGGTTTTGGAAATCGGTGCGGTAAAGATCGAACCCGGCATCGGCAGGCTGTCCGAAAATAAAAAACTTCTGGTTGAAGCTCAGCCCGTAATTCCACGCGATTTCCGGCTTCATTCCATACGGGCCTTTGAATTCGGATCCCCACGCAATTGCGCGGTTGGTTGCGAATATCTGTTGGTTTTCGGCAAAAATATTCGCCGCCCTCTTCCCTCTTCCGCCGGATATGCGAACTACCGCATCCTTCCAGGGATTGTAACGCAGGTGAAGCCTCGGCGTGAAGAATGCCCCGAGACGGTTGTGGTTGTCCGCACGTATTCCCGCCACGAGGCTGAAGTTGTCAGTATTGTCGTACGTATATTCGAAGAATCCGCCAATGGAGTTATCGACGCGACCCAAATCTGAACCCAGCACGTTTTCATCATACTTGTCGTAGGCGAAATTCAAACCGGTCGCGAATTTGTGCATGGTGTTGCTGATGATCGAGTTGAAAATCAGGTTGGAATAGTAGCTCGTTTGGGCGATATCGTAACGCCGAAAACCGAAATACGAATCCTGGTCGTGATACGTCAACGCATTTTGGAATCCGATGCTTTGGAACGGCATGTCCGGGAAAACATACCCGATTTTTGTCGCCAGGTCGTACCGCTTCGTATTGATCTCCGATCCCCAAAGCTGCCCGCCAAACTTGTCGCGAGACGGGACGTAATCAAGTTGGCCGGTCTGCTTTTCATCGTTCATGAAACGCAGGTTGACGAACCCGACCCAGCCTTTTTCCGCATTGGTATATTGCCAGCGGTTCATCACATTGACTTGGTTTCCCAACGGATTGTCGAGGAAACCATCGTTGTTCATGTCGTTTTTGGTCAAACGCGAATTCCCGTGGAGGAACAGGCTGCTGGCCCATTTATCAGACAGTTTGTGATTCAGGTGGGTGTTGATCTCGAAACGGGCGTCGGTAGAGCCATAAACATTGAGGAAAAACGGGATGTCGTTCGCAGGCTTGAGCAGTTCGGTATTGATTTGGCCGGAAATGCTTTCGTACCCGTTGACGACGGAACCTGCGCCTTTTGTAATTTGTATGCTTTCGATCCAGGTTCCCGGCGTAAAGGTCAAACCGTAAGCCTGGGAAGCGCCGCGAACCGACGGAATGTTCTCTTCGGTGATCATCAGATACGGACTTGTCAATCCCAACATCCTGACTTGTCTGGCGCCGGTCAGCGCATCAGAAAAGTTTACGTCTATGGACGGGTTGGTCTCGAAACTCTCCGCGAGATTGCAGCAAGCGGCCTTGAGCAATTCCTTGCTCGTCATGACCGTGGTATTGGCCGTGACCGACAATGATTTTTTGAGGCTTCGCGAATTCGATTGGACGCTGATCGTCTGCAACGTGTCTTGTGCCGACGTAAAGAGCGCAACGAACAGCAGCAAAGCCGTTAGTAGTAAACGCATAAAGTTGATTTTTTTGTAAGAAATTGGTTGAATCCCAAGTCAGGCAAAAAAATCAGGCGTAAAAAAGATATTGATTGTAAAGTTGGAACAGCGGAGGCGCATTGGCTTCGCAATAATAGGAAGCGGACGGCCTTTTGACAAAAGTGGAAACGGTTTGGCGAGGTGCCGTAATTGGCCGCTCAGAAACCAGCGCCGCTTCGAATGCGAACGAAAACGTTTTGATGACGATGTCGTGCTCCTTGTCGGATTTCACGATTTTCGTCTTGCAGCAACCCATAGGTTCGGATTTCTGCGCGCCACAACAAGAATCGTCCGAAACGAGCAACATCGGCTTGACCGACGCGATCTCGCCTCCGCAATAGTGCACGCTGAACGCAAGACCCGTGTTGGAAGCCAAAACGAGGAAAGCGAGCAGAATGCCTATGGATTTCTTGATTCCCATGCCGCAAAAATAAGCAAAACCGAACGGGAAGCTCTTAAGGAAAGCCTATTTTTTAGATATCCGCTTCTGATAATAGAACGCCGGGACGAACAACAACAGGAATAGAGGCTGGATCAGAAAGCGCCTCGTGTAAAAAATCAGGAAGTTGTTCTGGCTTTGGAAATGCAGTAATGCGAAGAAAGATCCCATCAGCGCGACAAAAAAAACGAGATAGAGCACGGTGGTGAATTTGAGCAGCCCGACGTCCTGGAATAACACGAAAATGATTCCCAGTGATAGCATCGTATTGAGGAAATAGCGAAAACTCAACCCAAAGAAAAGATCAGTGGCGTCGAACGCCGGCAACGGCCCGTTGAGATAATCATTCCTAAAATACGACAGGAACGGATCGTAAAACAGTCGGTCCTCGAACATTCGAACGGCCAGCAACAACACGACGAGCGCCCCGACGGTCAGCGATTTTTGGACGATTTCAGCGCTCTTTGAACCCATGGGATGAGAATTTGTTGACCCAGACGATCCACAGCAGAAAAACCACTCCGTATATGACAGCCGGGAAAATCACGCCGTGCAAAATATGTTCGTGTTCGGGATAGTGTAAAAGCGCGATGCTGAGCAACCCGATCCGCATGATGTTGAGTATGTGGATAACGAACGCGCCAGCCAAGATGAAAAGGATGGTTTTTTTCCAGCTCCCTTTGAAAGCCACCACGAATGCCGAGAAAAGTATGATCACGCTCAATGCGTTGCATCCTTCGACGACGCGTGAGACGTATTTTCCTTCCAGAATAAACATTACGGACGGCTGGGAAACATGAGGTTTTATTTCGGTGAGATAACCCAGGCGATCGGTAAACCATTTGGTTTGTACGGCCACGGATCTTGTGAAGTCGTCGGTTTCAAATCGCGAAACCTCAAACGAATTGAGATAGATTTGATACACCAAAGTCAAACCCGCATAAACTGCGAAAAACTTGACCAGGAAAATAAAAAATGGCGTGTACTGCTTGAGGGCGTCCAAAAATTTTTTTAACAAATTTATATAATTCCTGTGGTGCCGATGGCGTAATTTTGCAGAAAAATCCGAACTATGACATTCGAAGAACTCAGACAGAAAGCAATCGACATACTTAAGAACGATAACGCATTGCGCGACGACAAATTGCTCAAGATTTGCCACTTGCTGCGCGACAACATCGATTATTACGATTGGGTCGGGTTTTATTTCCACAACGGCGACAAACCGGAATTGATACTTGGCCCTTACGCAGGCGAACCAACCGACCATACCGTGATTCCTTTCGGAAAAGGGATTTGCGGACAGGTCGCGATGTCTAACCAAAACTTCGTCGTGCCGGACGTGCATGCCCAGGATAATTATATCGCGTGTTCGATGACGGTAAAATCGGAGGTCGTGGTTCCTTTGTTCGTCAACGGAAAAAATATTGGGCAGATCGACATCGACTCCGAAGTGCTAGATGCTTTCACGGATCTTGATGAGCGTTTCCTCGAGGATTTGAATACGCTGATTTCGAAGTTTTTATTTCAAGACAAGAAGTAAGATTTATCTTTATTTATAAATAGACGTCCGGGAAATCGGGCGTTTTTTTTATAAGGCGGTCGTTCCGACCCTCCCGTCGTAAAATTATGCTGCCTGACAATATCCCCGATACAGAAAAACCTCAAAAATTGTTAAACCGCAATCCTGTTTCATTAACGTTTTAGGCAGATTTTCTGTATTTGATATTCGCTGTTGAACCGTATTTTTGCGACGGGAGGGTCGGAACGACCGTAAAATCGAAGGTCGAACTAGCAAATGCCGTAATTAGTGAATTTCGTAAAAAGAAGAGCTGATTTTCAGAATGATTACCTAGGCAATTCTACCATTTTGTAATTTTTCATTCGCTAATTCGCTAATTAATTTCATTCGCTAATTAAAAAAATGTACTTTTGCACCCGTATCCGAAAAACGGCTACATACATAAAAATCATTTAAACAATATTGGAATGTATCTTACTAAAGAAGTAAAAGCGGAAATTTTCGCAAAACACGGCGGAGACGCTACCAACACAGGAAAATCAGAAAGCCAGATCGCGCTTTTCACTTTCCGTATCAATCACTTGACGGAGCACTTGAAAAAGAACCGCCACGATTTCAACACGGAGCGCTCGCTTGTAAAGCTCGTAGGTAAAAGAAGAAGCCTTCTCGACTACTTGAAGAAGACCGAGATCAACCGCTACCGCGAGATCATCAAAGAATTGAATATTCGTAAATAATCAATCGAAAAGAGGTGCCCGCGCGCCTCTTTTTGTTTTTACGCGTTTAATAAAAGATTGCAGAAAAAAAGTTTTGGTTTTTCATTGGGTTTTAGACAACTACACACGCACACAACAACACAACTACTAAACCCATTGTTTAATCAAGAAATTTGGATTTATGATTCCACAAGTATTTAAGGAAGTTATCGATCTGGGAGATGGAAGAAGCATCTCGATCGAAACTGGAAAACTAGCCAAGCAAGCCGACGGTTCAGTCGTTGTCCGAATGGGCGACGCCATGTTGCTTGGAACGGTAGTTTCCGCAAGAAAAGCCAGTCCGGGTGTTGACTTTTTGCCCCTGACGGTAGATTACCGCGAAAAATTCGCAGCCGCAGGTCGTTTTCCTGGCGGATTCTTCAAACGCGAGGCCCGTCCTTCCGACAAGGAAGTTTTGACGATGCGTCTCGTAGACCGCGTTTTGCGTCCGCTTTTCCCGGATGATTACCACGCTGAAACGCAGGTGATGATCCAGTTGATGTCGCACGACGAAGAAGTCATGCCCGATGCTCTCGCCGGTTTGGCAGCATCTGCAGCTTTGGCACTTTCGGACATTCCGTTCGAAACGCTAATTTCTGAAGTTCGCGTAGCGCGTATCAACGGGGAATTTGTGATCAACCCGAGCATGGCACAATTGGAAGAATCGGACATCGACATGATGATCGGCGCTTCTGAAGATTCCATCGCAATGGTAGAAGGTGAAATGAAGGAAATCTCTGAAGCCGAAATGGTAGAAGCGATCAAATTCGCCCACCAAGCCATCAAAGTACAAATCGCGGCTCAAAAGCGTTTACAGGCTGCGTTCGGAAAGAAGGAAGTCCGCACGTATGACGAAGAAGCGACAAACGAAGACGTTTACCAGAAAATCCGTGCTTTCGCTTACGACAAATGTTACGCGATTGCAAAACAAGGAACTGGCAAACACGAGCGTTCTGAGCAATTTGCAGCTGTAAAAGAAGAATTGAAAGCCGAATTTACCGAAGAAGAACAGCTCGAATTCGGGGAGTTGATCGGAAAATACTTCAAATCCGCACAAAAAGAAGCCGTCCGCAACGTGATCCTCGATTTGGGATTGCGCCTTGACGGAAGAAAGACCGACGAAATCCGTCCGATCTGGTGTGAAGTCGACTATCTTCCATCGGTTCACGGATCGGCATTGTTCACACGAGGCGAAACCCAGGCATTGGCTACAGTGACTTTAGGGACATCGCGTGAGGCGAACATCATCGACGCACCAAGCGAACAAGGTGAAGAAAGATTCTACCTTCACTACAATTTCCCACCGTTCTCGACAGGTGAAGCCAAGCCATTGCGCGGAACTTCACGTCGCGAAGTCGGTCACGGAAACCTGGCGCAGCGTGCGTTGAAAAACATGATTCCTGACGAAAATCCTTATACGATCCGTATCGTTTCTGAGGTTTTGGAGTCGAACGGTTCGTCTTCGATGGCGACGGTTTGCGCCGGAACTTTGGCTTTGATGGATGCGGGTGTCCAGATGACAAAACCGGTTTCAGGTATTGCCATGGGATTGATTTCCGATGACAAAACAGGTCGTTGGGCTGTACTTTCGGACATTTTGGGAGACGAAGATCACCTTGGTGACATGGATTTCAAAGTAACCGGAACCGCAGACGGTATCACCGCTTGCCAAATGGACATAAAAATCGACGGTTTGAACTATGAAATCATGGAACAGGCGTTGAACCAGGCTCGCGACGGACGTTTGCATATCCTCGGGAAATTGCTTGAAGTCCAGGCTGCACCTCGCGCCGGAGTCAAGGCGAAAGCACCGAAGATCATCATGACGACGATCCCGGGAGCATTCATCGGAGCCCTTATCGGACCTGGCGGAAAAGTCATCCAGGAACTTCAAAAAGCTACGAAAACGACCATCGTCATCAACGAAGTCAACGAAGAAGGCGTTGTCGAAATCTTGGGTACAGACCAGGACGGAATCGACGCGGTACTTCGCAAGATCGACTCGCTTACGTTCAAGCCGGTTATCGGGGAATCGTACAAAGTCAAAGTCATCAAGATCATGGATTTCGGCGCTGTCGTAGAATATCAGGACGCTCCAGGAAACGAAATCTTGCTTCACGTTTCTGAACTCGCATGGGAAAGAACAGAGAACGTAACCGACCTTGTGAACATGGGCGATGAGTTCGACGTGAAATACATGGGAATCGACCCTAAGACACGCAAGGAACGCGTTTCGAAAAAGGCGTTGACGCCACGTCCTCCAAGAGACGAAAACGCCCCACGTCCTGAAAGACGCGACGGCGACCGTCCTAGAGGAGACCGCAATGACCGCGGGCCAAGACGTGATGATCGCGGACCGAGACGTGACGACCGTCCGCGTGACGACCGTCCGCGCGAAGACCGTGCACCTCGTGAAGATCGCGAGCCGCGCAACGACGCTCCTCAAACCGAAGAGTAAGAACCACTGCTTTATAGTTAAAATCCCGATAATCAAACGTTATCGGGATTTTTTTGTTTTGTCCCTTAAATTTCTATTAAAAATTTTCCTACATTCGAATTTCCTATCCCTTGAATCAAAAATAAAACATGATCGGTTGCGACAAACATTTCGTTTTCGCGTGCGTTTGTCTTGCGTTTTTAGGTATTGAGGCGCGCTCCCAAAAAGCCGCCGATATCTACAACGCTTACGACGCGGCGACGGGGCTTGAAAACCTCAACATCAACAACGGCAGAGCCTATCCGAATCCTTATAAGGTAAAAAACGGCAACCACCAGTTTTATGACAGGGACGATTATGTGTCGGGCAGCGTCGTCTACAACGGCCAACCCTACTTCGACGTCTCGTTGCGGTATGATATTTACCACGACATCCTCGTGTTGCGTCCCAAGAATATTTCGAACAATATCGGCACGATCCTCGAGAAGAATTTCGTCGACTCTTTCGCCATCGGAAGTGCTACTTTCGTCAACCTTGGCAATCTTACCGCTAAACCGGATTTCGTCTCGGGATATTATGAGAAGGTCGAAGGCAAGAGTTTTACGTTGTACGCCAAACACCACAAATTCCGGCGCGAAAGACACGATGGCAGCGTTACGTACGAGGAATTTTCCCAAGATCCGAATTTCATCGTCGAAAGGAACGGCACCTTTTCAAAAGCCAATTCGAAAAATGACGTGATCGCGTTATTTCCGGACCAAAAGCAACGCATACGCGATTTTTACCAAAAAGAACGCGAGCTCTTCAAAAAGACACCTGTCCAATTCATGAAAAAACTGCTTCAGCACATCGACAATTTTAACGTTTACGGCTCATGAGAAAACTATTGCTCTTATTGATGCTGTCGATGCAATCGATGCTTTTCGCCCAGCAAAAAATCAGCGTTTCGTTTACCGATGTTTCCGTTGCCGACGCTATCCAGAAAATCGAAGCTGCTTCGTCCCTCACTTTCTATTTCGACGAGACTTGGTTCAAGCAAGCCGAACCTGTTTCGGCCAGTTTTACCAATACCGATGCGAACACGGTCCTCGAAGCCGTTTTCGCACAGACCAACCTGAACTTCTACCAAGACGGCAACCGCGTAATCCTGACCCGGAACAGCGTGATTTATGACGATTTGCCAGAAAATTACTTTAACGGAAAAACCGACGGCAAACCCGTTGTCTCATCAGACAAACCGGTATTTTTTAAGGAAGGCGGAAGTTCGGGTGAAGAAACGGTCGCTTTGGTAGGCAAGGAAAAAAGTTCCGCCGAAAAAACCGCCACGATTACAGGTTATGTGCGCGATGCCGTAACCGGAGAAGCCGTTCCCGGTGTTTTGTTAAGCGTCAAAGGTTCGAACCTCGATGCCGTCACGGACGATCGCGGCTTTTACGCGTTAAAAGTCCCGTCGGGCCAGCATACGATAGAAATCAAGTCGTTGAACTATACGCAGGCTTCGCGCAAAGTCATGGCCTATTCCAACGGCCGCCTTGACTTTCGCGTGACCGAGAACCCTAACGTGCTCAAGGAGGTCATCGTCCATATGAACGAAAAACAGAACTTCAGGACAGCCGTAACAGGCGTCACCAACATCGACGTTGAAAACATCAAGAACATACCGCTGGTTTTAGGCGAGCGCGACATTTTTCGCGTAGCTACGACGCTTCCGGGCATCAAAACTACGGGCGAAGGCTCAGCTGGATTCAACGTGCGCGGCGGTAAAGAAGACCAGAACCTTATCTTGCTTGACGACGCCGTTTTGTACAATCCGTCTCACTTTTTGGGCTTCTTCTCGGCCGTGAACCCGTTTACGACAGGAGACGTCATGATCTACAAGGGAAGTATTCCGGCTGAGTTCGGCGGGCGGCTTTCCTCGGTTTTTGACATTACCACCAAGAAAGCCAACACGGAGAAACTTTCCGGCGAAGGAAACCTCGGCCCCGTAACGAGCAATCTCATGCTCAATATTCCGGTCGTTAAAGGCAAAAGCGGTTTGGTAATTGGCGGACGGGCGACCTATTCCGGATGGATCTTACGCTCGTTGAAAAATTCCGACCTTCAAAACAGCCGCGCTTCGTTTTACGATGCCAATCTCAAGTACACGCACAAACTCGGCGAAAACGACGATATCGAGCTCATGGGTTATTACAGCCATGACGATTTCAGCATCACGTCGGATTCCCTTTATAAATACGACAACCGACTCGCTTCGGTAAGATGGAACCACAAATTCAACAACAAGCACAGAGGAACTTTGTCGCTCACAAACAGCCAGTATAAGTTCGACATCGAGTATGACGCCGGAAACTCATCGTCTTTCGACCTCGGCTATACGATAAATGAAACGCAGGCAGCTTTCAAATTCCGGTACAGCCTTGGCGAAAAACACAAAATCAATTACGGGATCAACAGCAAATTGTACCAAATCGAGCCCGGTCACATCGACCCTTTGGGCGCGGAATCCTTCATAGAGTCGCTCGAGATCCAAAGAGAAAAAGGGCTTGAATCGGGAGCGTTTATCAGCGACGATTTCGAGATTACCGAGAAATGGCTCGTCAGCGTTGGCGTTCGCTATTCGAGTTACCTTGCAATGGGTGCTTCGACGGTGCGCACGTACCAACCTGGAGTTCCCATTTCCGACGGATCGGTCACCGGCGAGAAGACGTACGGAAAAAACGAAGTCATGAAATCGTTCGGCGGTTTCGAGCCTCGAGTATCGGCGCGTTACATGATAGCCGAAGATTTTTCCGTCAAGGCCGGTTTCGACCAAACCTATCAGTACATTCACATGCTTTCGAGCAATACGACGCAGTCTCCGACGGCGACCTGGAAGTTGTCCGACCTGAACGTCGACCCTCAAATGTCGCGTCAGTTTTCGCTCGGCTTTTATAAAAATCTCAAAGACGATATGTTCGAAGTGAGCCTCGAAGGATATTACAAACGCTCGCAAAACATACTCGATTACAAAGTGGGCGCTCAGTTGTTGCTAAACGAGAACGTCGAAACCGAATTGTTGCAGGGAGAAGGCAAAAGCTATGGCGTGGAATTCCTCATCAAGAAAAATTCGGGACGCTTGAACGGATGGCTCGGATATACGTATTCGCGTACGTTTCTCAAGCTCGACAGCCGGTTTTCGGACGAACGCGTGAACAACGGGGAATATTTTCCATCCAATTTTGACAAACCGCACGACTTCAGCGCCGTTTTAAATTATAAATTTACGAAGCGATACAGTTTTTCGGCCAACTTCATTTACCAGACCGGCCGTCCGATAACGTATCCCATCGGTTCATACATGTATAACGGAATGGAATTTACGTTGTACAGCGATCGGAACGAATTCCGCATTCCCGATTATTTCCGCCTTGACATTGGCGTGAACATCGAAGGAAACCACAAGATCAAGAAGCTGGCACACAGTTTCTGGAATTTCTCGATTTACAATGTGTTGGGTCGAAACAATCCGTACTCAGTGTTTTTCGTAACGGAAGCAGGACAGGTCAAGGCTTACAAAACCTCTATCTTTTCGATTCCCGTACCGACGCTTACCTATAATTTCAAGTTCTAGGTCGATGAAAACCTCGCATTTAGTCGCTGTAACGAGCCTTCTGTCGTTTATTTTCGGATGCACCGAGCCCTATGCTTTGCAAACGCGCAATTTCGAGAGTGCGCTTGTGATAGAAGCCTCGATGACGAACGAATTGAAAAACCACGCGTTCAAGATTTCGCGTGCCTATCGGTTTGAAGACGCTCAAACATTTGAAAATGGGGCGACAGTTTATGTAGAGGATGACGCTGGAAATATGATACCGTTCTCCCAACAGGATTCGATGTATGTGTCGGACGATGCGTTTTTGCCAGATCCGCAGCGCAATTACCGGCTTCACGTGACGACCGCTGACGGAAAAACGTATTCGTCCACGCCCCAGAAGCAAACATCGGTCAATCCTATAGAGAGCCTGAATCCTATCGTGACCAATCTCGGGACGCAGCGAGGTGTCAGCATTTGCGTCAATGCCTACGACCCGACCGGTTCTTCTCGTTATTATAGGTATGAGTTTGAAGATGCGGGCCGGTTCCGTACACCGCTTTATTCGGAAAACGAAATCATCATCGCCCCGGATGGTGGCGACAGCGATCCCCATCCCGACATCATTTTACAACCGCGAACCGAACAGGCACAGGTTTGTTACAAAAAAGGGAGATCGAAAAATATAGTACTCGCCTCCACGAGAGACCTCAGCGAAGATCGTATCGATAATTTCCCGATGCGTTTCATAGCAGATACAGCTTACGTTATCAACGACAGGTATGCGATCAAGGTGAGGCAATACGTGCAGAATTTGGAATCCTATACGTTTTACGAGACGCTGCGCGACCTCTCGTCTACCGGTAATATCCTCTCCCAGACCCAACCTGGATTTTTCTACGGAAATGTTCGGTCAGATAGTGACGCAAGTGAAAAGGTTTTTGGCTTTTTTGAAGTTTCGACGGTCTCGGAAGCCATACTGAGATTTGATTATGACGAAATTTTCCCCGATAATTTACCAACACCCTGGCCTTACGAATGCACCCAAAAGTCACTGAATCCTACAGATTGGACACTTTCACCCAAAGGAGACGCCTGGGACATCGTCGAGCTGGTCAACAACAACCAGATGTATTTCTTTTACTGGGGCGAAGGCGATTTTTACATTTTGGCCAGTGACCAATGTGTAGACTGCCGCAGGACAGGGTCAAACGTACCACCGCCATTTTGGCAAGATTGACAACATCATGATGAACACAAAAAACTATAAATATTTAAAGTATTTCCGATTAGCCGCAATTGCGACATTGCTCGTATCAGTGGGTTGTACTGATCCCTACGCTTTACAGACACGCAATTTCGAGAGCGCGATCGTCATCGAAGCCACGCTTACCAATGAGATGAAGCAGCATGCGTTCAAGATTTCGCGCACCTACCGTTTCAACGAAGAGCAGCCGTTCGAAAGCGACGCGGACGTTTATGTGGAAGACGACGCCGGAAACGTCATTCAGTTTGAGCAACAGGACACGATGTACGTTTCACAGAACGCTTTCTTACCTGACCCGGAACGCAGCTACACCCTTCACGTTACGACGTCTGACGGCAAATCCTATTCGTCGACACCGGAAAAACAAACCGCGGTAACTTCTATCGGGAGCCTGAGTACGCAGGTGATGAACATGGGCGAACAACAGGGCGTACAAATTTCGGTCAACTCGAGCGACCCAACCGGTTTATCCAAATATTACCGTTACGAATATGAAGAGGCCGGGCGGTTCAGGACGCCGTTGTATTCCGAAAGCCAGGTCGTGATTGGCCAAGACGATTCGGACGACGATGATTTTAAAGAAATTTACCTTTGGCCCCGTACGGTTAACGTGCAGACATGTTACCGCATCAATAAATCGAACCGGATCATACTGACTTCTACCAATGAACTAAGTTCGGACAATGTGCAGAATTTTCCCGTTCGGTTCATCCCTGACACAAGCTACATCCTGAACGACCGCTATGCAATCAAGGTAAGGCAATACGTCCAGAACTTGCCGTCCTATACGTTTTACAAAACGCTCAGTGAGATTTCGTCGACCGGCAATATTTTGTCGCAGACACAACCCGGGTTTTTCTTCGGAAACATACGATCTGACCAAAATCCCGAAGAAAAGGTCATTGGGTTTTTCCAGGTGTGCTCGGTGTCCGAAGCTGTGGTACGGTTCAGTTACAACGAGATTTTCCCGAACAATTTGCCAATTCCGTGGCCTTACGAATGCAGCCAACGGACGCTCGATCAAAACAATTGGAGTTATCCGCGCCCGTTAGGCGATGCCCATGTGATCATTGACCTTACCGAAGTGGGCAGCATGGAATTTTACAGCTTTTCCCCACAAGGATTTTACATTCTTGCCAGTGATCAGTGCGTCGATTGCACGATAACCGGGAAACTCGAACCGCCGGCCTATTGGGAAAACTGAATTGATCTGAATCGTTAACAAGCAACAACAATCCGCGACATGTCCGCAAAAATAACAAAGATAACTACAACGCTTTTCCTGATGTTTTCAGGACTGATAATCGCTCAGCAAAGCCTCGGAAACGCGTTTTCGACTACCGAAAAAATCGTTCTGCACACCAATGCCACGACGCTCGTCAGTGGGGAAACGCTGTACTACAAATTGTACTGCCAGGACGCTCAAAACAAGCCGGGCCAACTGAGCAAAATTGCTTATGTATGCCTCGTCGATTCTCAGCGAAATACGGTCTTCATCCAGAAACTCTATCTTGAGAACGGCGTTGCACAAGGTGACTTTTTCGTTCCATCTTCCCTGACTTCCGGTTCGTATAAACTCGTCGGATACACCAAGTGGATGACAGGCCAGCCCAAAGTAAACTATCCTCAACTCGACGTGGCCATCGTCAACCCGTTCGCACCCGCCGACAAGGCCGGCTCCGAGCTATCGTTCAAAACCATGCGACTCTCTTCGGCAAAGGCTGCGATCGCTCCCAAAAAATCATCGTGGGCAACCCGTGAAAAAGTCGAGCTTGGCATTTCCGTTCCTTCCAAAGGCCATTATTCGCTTTCGGTAAGGCGTAAGGATTCGCTGTTCATGCTTTTTCCGGAAATGTCCGCCTCCGCCCAAAACACGTTCGTATTATCCGAAAGCACTGTATTACCGGAACTTCGCGGAGAATCCATTAGCGGTAAGGTTAGCTCAAAAAGCGGCAACAGCGTGAAGGGCGTAACTGTCAGTCTCTCGTTCCCAGGTAAGGATTTCACGACAAAAGTCATCGATACGCGGCCGGACGGATCGTTCACGTTCACGCTCGACAAACCCTATTTCCAACAAGATGCCATCGTGCAGGTTGGAGGCGCGAACCGCCAGGACTACTTGCTGGTACTCGATAAACTCCCGCAACCCGACTTTTCGCGCTTTGAATTTCAGGCATTTCCGGTAACGGCATCGGCCAAAAATGCGATTGCGCAGCGAGCCGTTGCTACCCAGATTGAAAATGCCTATTTCGCTCGTAAAAAAGACAGCATTCCGGCGTTTGCTTCGAAAAGCGCTTTCTACGCGCCGTCCGGAACTGTTTTTAAACTCGATGAGTACACGCGTTTCCCTACGTTTGCCGAAACGCTGACGGAAGTTGTCGAGGGCACGTTTTACACGAAGAACGGCGACAAATATTCGGTGAGCGTACGTGAGAATATCCTCGGGTACGATCCTGTCGGCGGATCGATGGTGATCGTAGACGGGATATGGCTGCCAGACCCAACCGAATTGTTTGACTATCCGGCAAAAAACATCGATAGGATTACCGCTATCCCGGGTACATATTATTTGGGCTCCCAAGGATTTAACGGCTTGGTCAGCGTCCAAACGAAGGACGGCAACTACGAGCCCAAATCCAAAGGCGACTTTATCCGCAACGAAAAACTGCCGCGACCGTTTCCTGCAAAACGGTACTTTGCTCCGGATCACGCCGCTCCCACAGATCGCCGCATTCCCGATTACCGTTACCAATTGGCGTGGATTCCTGATTTTTCGGGAGACGAACCTACAATCGGCTTTTATGCTTCAGATGTGAAAGGCGTGTTCGAGGCCGTTCTCGAAGGTGTCTCGGAAGAGGGAACACCAGTGTTCGCCACCGCGGAATTCGAGGTCAAATAACGAGTCCTTCCACTACCAATTCCCTTTATCGTACGTCATTTCCTCCAGGTATATTTTCCTGTACACCAACGGATTGTAATAGGACTTCCTTTCGATGCGTCGGTCTGTTCCTGCTTTGCCGAATCCCATCCGGAAACCCGTGCGCGGATTGTCGTGCAACAGGACGAGGTTCCCGAAGGAATCGATTTTACCGAAATGAAGCTGGTCCGAACCGCCTCCGATATCGGAATACAACTGGATACGGACGAGCGAATCCTTCAAATGGAAATAACCGACAATCCCTCGGTCCGGATCGTTGACCTCATTAATTTTTGGAAAAGTCTTGGTACTCTGCAATTTCACGCGGCCGTCGGCGTAAAACCTCAGGTAGCGATCGTTGACTTTGTAAGCGTCGGAATCCCGGTAAAAATTCGCATCCGAAAGGTAATACACCGCATTGGTATCAATGATCGTGGGATTTCCCAGCGGTTTGACTTTCTTCCGATACGTAAATTTATAGTGCTTTGGCGGGCGGATATAGCCGGCCTCATTGATGATGTAGTGCGAACACGACACCAGTAAAAGAATCGGGATCAGCAGCATTTTGGTCGTTGTTTTCATTGTATTTGCAGATTAGTTTTTTGTGCATTTGAAGCGGTATTCCTGTTTGTCGGACCCTCCGCCTGCCATCATCAGGATCATTCCCGTACGATTGTAATAATGCTGTACGACAAGCGTGGAATCAGCTTCGAGCCGGAATCGCAGCCGTTCGACGTGCGTCACCCAGTAAAACGGCGGTATTCCTTTGTGGCTGTTGTGTTTATGATAGTCATAAGAGCGTTTGCGGAATTTACCCGCATAACCGTAACTGCTCGGTCGGCCAATTTTATCCTTGTAATCGATATGCAGTTTATTCGCCTCGTCAAACCGAACCGTAACTCGATCTACCGTCGACTCGAGTATGCCGAACAGTCCCGTTAGCGTGGTTTGCGGTGAGGCGTTGTCCTTTTTTATACTGTAATTTTCAAATGTGAGCTTTGCTGTCTTGGGCAACGCCTGGCGGGATTTTTCTTTGGCCTTCGAACTTGCACATGCGGCCAGCGTCAACATGGCGACTAAACACAATACGGTTTTTTTCATGATCCTTCTTTTTTGGTTGAATCAAATCTATTGCGATAAAAGCAAACCAATTTGCAGAAGCCGCACTACTTAAAATTGTAAATTTGTGAAAATCGCAAAAATGAGCCAACAGGAGGTATTGCTTTCGGTCATCAGAAAAAAAATAAAGTCAGGATCGCTGATCGACGCGGTAGCCGTGGCGCTGGGCATCAGTTACGACGCGGCCCACCGGCGGGTAGCTTCCAAGAGCAAATTTTCGATAGACGAGGCCGTGACGTTGTGCCGGCATTACAAGATTTCGATAGACGCCGTATTGACCGGTTCGAACTCACTTGTTGTCGAGAAAACCATGGAAATCGAACATGCGGCTGACCTCGCGAAATACTTTAGCGAATCTGCCGGTTACATCGAAAAGTTCACAACGCTCGACGACGTTTCGTTGTTCTACGCCGCCAAAGACATTCCGCTGTTTTACACGATAAGCGGGACGTTGCTTTCCAAATTCAAACTTTACGTATGGACGCATTTGCTATCCGCGGACGACGCTCATCTGCCGTTCGAGCACTTCCGGTCACCCGAAAATCTCCAGCATCATGCCGCCCGTATAAAATCGGCTTATGAAAAGGCTTCGGTATACGAAATCTGGAACGATACGACGATCAACAGCACACTTCAGCAAATCGATTACTTTTTTGAATCAGGTATGCTGACGAGGTCGAATGCGGTATTATTGTACGAAGATGTGCGGTCGATCCTGCGTCAGGTCGAGGCAAAGTCGGAAGCAAAGGAATCAAAATTCCATCTTTACTTCCACGAGCTGATCATACTCAACAACAATGTGATTTTTTCTTCGGGCGAACACAAGACGATGTTCGTTCCGTACACGGCCCTTGGCTATTTCATCACCGAGGACGAGATTACCTGCCAAAAGGCCCACTCCTATTTCGAGCGTCAGATGAAGAGCGCGAAATCGCTGAATTTGTCCGGGACGCGCGATCGGAAAGTCTTTTTTAACAAGGCCGGACGCAAGATCGACTTCTACGCCGGAAAACTCGACGAGCCAGAAGAATTGCTGCTGTAAATCATTCGGGAGTCAAGGTTCAGGATCGATTTCCCAAACGTTGACTCCCGATTGAACCAAAGCTGTCTGTGTGCGTTACGCTTTTTTCAACAGCACTTTTTCCTGGGTAAACTGATAAGCCGCTTCGAGAAAATCGACCATTTTGGGCCAGTTCGAATTCGGTTCGTAATAATTGGTGTAATATTTATTGGTTTTGATGACGAGTTGGTTGCCCTCGACCCTTGCCGAACTCACAAAACCGCCCGTGGCGTTGGTCACGTTCTTGTTCAGTTTTTCGAGCCCTTGTACGGAATAGCCCGCCGGTATATCGAACGCGACCTCGTTTTCAAAACTGCGCGGAAATCCCATATAGACATCGAGTTTGCGGTCTTTCTCCTTTTGGTTGACCTCGACCTGTCCGGAGATGACCTTTCCGATTTCGACCACATAATTGCTTCCCGCCTTTTTCACGAAACTGTTCTCCATATCGAATTCCTCGTCGTAAACAAATGCTTCGTTCTTGCCGAATCGACCCGTGTTCTTAACAGAATACTCGTATTTCTCGATTTTGAGGTTGTCGAATTCCTGAGCCACCGATTTCTTGAAATTCTCCTTTTGCTTTTCCTTGTATTTCGAGATCAGCGCGTCATATTCTTTCTTGTATTGCTCCTGTTTCTTGTCACTGCGGACTTTGTCAAGCACAGGTTCGGTTTCGAATTTTTGGTGATCTTCGTTGACGTAATCAAAAAAATAAAGGCGGTCCTTTTGTTCGTCTTCCTTCAAATGCCCCGACAAAGACGACTGTCGGTTCACTTTAAGCCCCGTCATCGCGGCGTCCAGCGAAACTTTTGAAAAAACCTTGGACGTATTGTCCTTGTAAGTAGACGACGGAAGACGCACCTGCTCCACATCGGTCACTTTCTTTCGCTTGAACACGTTGAGCGCATAGGCATCGGAATTTTCAAGCTCCGAGGCGATCTGGTCCGCATTTGTGAACGGCGAAAAATATTGCAGGTAAACCGGCTCCGGCGTCGTATTGACGCGCAACATCACCTCGAGATTCGGCGAAAGCAGTATTTCGTCGAGTTTCCCATTGTAACGGGCCGTTGCCACGACGATGTCATAATCGATTTTATTGTCCTTCAAAAATGCCATGAAATGGTTGATGAATTCCGTTTCGTTGTCGAGGAAAATCGGCTTTTTGTAAAGCTCGAAAGGATTGAAGATTTTCGCTTCGTTGATAGCGAATGCCTCTATGAATTGGGTGTAATAATAATGACGCGTAAAATAATATACCTGACGCACTTTATCGGCGTCGTTTTCAAACGTTTTTTTCTTTAGGAACCGTTCGATGTGGACCATGTCGCCATACGGGCGATAGCGATCCTGGTAGGCGAACATCATGTCCTCCTGGGTCAGGTTTTTCTTGACTTTCCCGTTCGCAACTTCCTTGTCCGGTTTGCCAAACGGTTTGTTGCTCACCTGCCATTTGTAACACGGCAAGGCCACCATAGGATAGAGCCAGCGGCCGGTTTCAATCTTCGGGATATCGCTTCCGCGGATTTCGAGCCTGCGATCGCCTTTTCTTCCCGGCGGAAGATCCGCAAATTCGGGAGCGCCATTGTACGAATTGAGGTTGATGAACAGCTTCTTGTCCAATTGTAGTTCAACGCGCAGGCTCAAAGTCGGATAGACATCGGCCAACGTAGCTTCCTGGGTGTCGAAAATACTGTTGATGTTCGTGACTATGGCGTAAAAATAATAGTCGATGATGTCGCCCACTTCAAGGCCTGGAATCGCAAGAATCTTATCGTTGTCGACCTGCTTGAATTCTCTTTCCGTATCCACTTCGATCACTTTCCCGTCCGGCTTGATGATGCGTACGCCGAGAGAATTCTTGTCGACGTCTCGGCTGCGTTTCGACATTTCCTTCAGTGAAAATTCCGAAAACTCCTTTACTGCCGCTGCATCCTGAAGTTTGATGCGCTTCCTGACGCCCTGTTTCGGATAAAACATCGGATAGTAATAATAATCGTATTCGTACAAAATTACGGCCGACTCATTTTTGTAACGGTCGGGAACGGCCACGACGTCATCGCCCTGATCTTTGGTTTCCCAAAACATTTTTCGGACTTCCTCCTTGTCCTGGGCCGAAGCCAGTGCTGCGATAAACAGCAAAATAGTGGTAATGCTTTTCTTCATGTTACGGTTTGGAAAAAACGATTTGTTGGTTATAAATGGCGTTCAGGTTTTTCATGAATTCGTTCCACGCCGGAAATTCCGTGGCTTTTATCACGCCGTTCTTGAACGTGAAATTCTTTTTGCAGACGATTTCCTTTTGCGTCTGGGAAAACGTGATCGCTACAGTGTAATCCTTTCCCGCCACCGAAAGGTTTTCCGGAAGCTTGGCTACCTTATATCCGGCCGGGATCTCGAGTGCCACTGACGATTGATAATCCGTTTTATAATCGAATTCATAATCGGTTTTTCGTTCCTTGAAATCGAAACTGCCAAACTCCCTTACAAAATCGAGGTCGACGTAAATCTCTTCGTCAAAACTCGACACCTTGTTGTTGACGGACACTTCGTAATCGATCTTGAGCTGCTGCTCGCGATTGGCGAGGTCGGACGTCACGACGTTGGAGACCAGGATATTTTTGTCGTGTTGGGACAGGAAATTCTGGAGCGCGTCCTGTTTGCGTTCAGATCCGAATCTGTTGTAACCGTAAAGGAATTCAGAAACGCTTTCGCCCAGGAATGTTTTGCTGCACTTTCCTTTGAGCATCGCATCGGCAATAGACAAACGGATCGCAAGCGTTTCCTTGTTCGATTCGATGCCGTTTGACGGAATTTTGTCGATGATGAATTTGTCGCCATCCTCGATCATGACTTCTTTGCCTTGGATACGCTCGGCATTAAGGCCGAATGCGCCGAATTTTTCGGTTCCGTCGAGGTAATATTTCCTGCCTTTGTAGAAAAGCGTGCAGATCATGTGGTTGTCTACCGCCAACGACGGAACGGTGTAGTCGTACGAAATGTGCTTCGTCCCGATCCACGTCAGCCTGGCGTCGAAGCCAGCCGTCTTGAGCATTTGCTTGATCAGGTTGGCCATGCCTTTGCAGTCGCCATAGCGTTTGCTGAACACGTTTTGGGATTCGTCGGGTTTGAAGCCGGCGATTCCGTCCTCGAACGCGATATAGCGGATATTGTCCTGTACCCAATAATAGATGTTGCGGATTTTTTCCTCGTCCGATTTCGCATTGGCGGTCAGCTCGTCTACTTTGCCCTTGAAAGAAGAAGGGTCGTCCTTAACCATGTCCACGAGCGACTTGTACCACGCGTAAAGATCGGCGGAGTTCGAAAACAGGCGGTTTTCCTTTCCGTTTTTGCTGAACGATTTCGCCAAGACTAAAATGTGCGGATACACATACGTCCGGCCGGGAGCGTTGTCGTCCTTGAAGATGGCCGGAACGCCGTCCATGTTATAGGTGTAGATGATGTCGCCGTTGCCTGCAGTGGTTTGGCTTTTCGAAATGTTTTTTCCTTCAAAATTGAATTCGCGCAGTTCGGCATTGAGCCACTTCGGAACGGTAATCACGATTTTTTTGTCGAGCACCGGAAACTCTTCGTTGAAATAAAGCGAGGTAAAGTACTTCACGTCCTTATACGATTTGTCCATTTCGTAATTGTAAATGTAACCCTGGACCGGGAAGTCGACGGCCATGTGTTTTACGCGCGCATCGTTGTAGAACAGGTCGTTGTCGCGATAAAATTCGTCAGTAACACTGAAATTCGCATTCTTTTCGTTCCGATAGCGCACGTTGAAATGCTCGATTTTGGACTCGCTGTCGTAGAACTCATATTTGTGGATGTCCGCGCGATGGCCGATGTTCATTAGCTTTTCGCGGATTTTGCTCAGTACGGTCACTTTCGATCCGTCATCACTGATCCCAAACAAAACCCTGTCCATGCTCTCGAGGATCACAACATCGTCTTTGGTATATTGCGCGCGAAGTTTTTTCGCCAACTCGATATCTTCGGGAGTCGGATCGATATTCTTTTGTGCGGACGCCATTCCGACGCAAAAAATTAACAGGATTTTGACAAGATTTTTCATAAAGAAAATTTTGCGAAATATAGTAAAATCGGCGTGTAAAAAAACTTGTCGACTTTTTTTTACTCGATTGTAACTTTTTGCGGCAACCAACCGTATAAGAACCGTATCTTCTTAAAAAAAGGGAATCATTTCATGAGACAACTTAAAATTACGAAGCAGGTAACCAACCGGGAAACTGCCTCACTAGACAAGTACCTACAGGAAATCGGGAAAGTCGACCTCATTACCGCCGACGAAGAGGTGGAACTCGCACAAAGAATTAAAGCAGGAGACCAGAGAGCACTTGAAAAGCTTACAAAAGCAAACTTGCGCTTCGTGGTTTCGGTTGCAAAACAATACCAAAACCAGGGTTTGACCCTTCCCGATTTGATTAACGAAGGAAACCTTGGACTCATTAAAGCCGCTCAACGTTTCGATGAAACACGCGGATTCAAATTCATCTCTTATGCTGTTTGGTGGATTCGCCAGTCTATTCTTCAGGCTTTGGCCGAACAGTCGCGTATCGTGCGTTTGCCTTTGAATAAAATCGGATCGATCAATAAGATCAACAAGATGTACGCCTTGCTCGAGCAATCGAACGAGCGCCCGCCAAGTGCCGAAGAAATTGCAAAGGAACTCGACATGACGGTAAACGACGTGAAAGAGTCCATGAAAAACTCGGGCCGTCACCTTTCTATGGATGCGCCTTTGGTTGAAGGAGAAGATTCCAACCTTTACGACGTTTTGCGTTCAGGTGAATCGCCTAACCCGGATCGCGAGCTGATCCACGAGTCGCTTCGCACGGAAATCGAGCGTTCGTTGGAGACGTTGACGCCTCGTGAAGCGGATGTCGTGCGTCTTTATTTCGGATTGGGTGACCAGCATCCTATGACGCTTGAAGAAATTGGCGAGACTTTTGATCTGACGCGTGAGCGAGTACGCCAAATCAAGGAAAAAGCGATCCGTAGGTTGAAGCATACCTCGAGAAGTAAAATATTAAAGACTTATTTGGGATAATTTCCCGACAAAGCCGATTTAATTGAAGTACAGTGATAGTAATCCTGAAACAGTTAAATTTAATATTGAAACTTAAATTTCCAAAATAATTAGTATGTTTGGAAAAGAAACAATGACAAAACTCCGCAAGGAATTTTATAGTAACAACAGTCTGATTAACTGTTCGTTTTTTGATTGATGATTGAAACTCCGGCTGATTACCGGAGTTTTTTATTTTATTGGCATAAAAAACTCCAGTCAGTTCGCGCAATGCGCTCGGGTTTCCGGAGTTTTTTATTTTATTGGCATAAAAAACTCCGGTCAGTTCGCGCAATGCGCTCGGGTTTCCGGAGTTTTTTATTTTATGGGCATAAAAACTCCGGTCAGTTCGCGCAATGCGCTCGGGTTTCCGGAGTTTTTTATTTTATTGGCATAAAAAACTCCAGTCAGTTCGCGCAATGCGCTCGGGTTTCCGGAGTTTTTTATTTTATTGGCATAAAAAACTCCGGTCAGTTCGCGCAATGCGCTCGGGTTTCCGGAGTTTTTTATTTATCAAAGGATCATAGTGCGGAGGTTTCGCAAGGCGTTTGTCAGACCTTTGTGTGCGTGCCTTCGCTGTAAATATCTGGCTTGACAATTGGCGTTTCGATTCGGAGATCGAGAAATTTCAGATATCTATCCGATCATGAGCTTTTAAAAACTTTGCCGATTCTAAAGGTTTTCGTGACTGCGTGAATGGTCGGGGTGCTTAACATTTTTGATAGAAAATCTGTAATGGAGATTTCGTGGGAATCCTAAATTTAGGTTGGCGGGTGGGGCGCAATGTCTCAGATTCACGATAGATACAATTCTTGTGCACTCATAAGACATTCGCCCAAATAAAAAAAACAAAAAGGCATCCGCACAGTATTCTCAATGCGATTTCAAATCGAATTTGAAACGCTCTTACTTCGCTCCGTTCGAAATACATTATCATCGGCTCGATTGCCATGCTGACATTCCATCGCCCAAACAAATCATCGCGATACGACTACACAGATTCTGCAATTTTTAAATACAGTATACTCCAAAAGGTTGCCCAAAAGCTTATTTTTACACAAATAACACAACATGAACAACACAATCATAGCACCATCTGTGCTGGCGGCAGACTTCGCCAATCTCCAAAAGGAAATCGAAATGGTCAACGCTTCACAAGCGGATTGGTTCCACATCGATATCATGGACGGCGTCTTCGTCCCGAATATTTCGTTCGGGATGCCCGTTCTCGAAGCTATTGCCAAACACGCCAAAAAACCGCTTGACGTCCATTTGATGATTGTCGATCCGGATCGCTACGTCAAGACTTTCGCCGATTTGGGAGCGAATAACCTCACCGTCCATTACGAAGCCTGTACCCATTTGCACCGCACGCTACAAGCGATCAAAGCTGAGGGCATGAAAGCCGGAGTCGCGTTGAATCCGCATACGCCGGTAGCGCTTTTGGCAGACGTCGTCCAGAATGTAGATTTAGTCTGCCTGATGAGCGTCAACCCGGGTTTTGGCGGCCAGTCGTTTATCGAACATACTTATAAAAAGATCCGTCAGCTCAAAACGATGATAGATGAGGCCGGTGCTACCACGCTGATCGAAATCGACGGTGGTGTGAACGGAAACAACGCCCTGGCGCTTACCGAGGCTGGAGCCGACGTGTTGGTAGCCGGAAATTTTGTATTTCGGGCCGAAAATCCGACGCAAACCATTGCCGATCTCAGGAAGTTATTGTCGTAAACAAAAAAATCCCCTAGTGTTGCTAAGGGATTTTTTTTGCGCTATGGAAATGAAACGATTAGTTGCGTTCCAAAACCAGGTAATCTGACGGGCCGTCGTCGTCGAGATCCTGAAGTTCGATGCGCGTCTCGGAATAGGTCGCGATGTCCCAATCTTCATTTAGCGGACGGAAACTCGCCGGTTCCTGGAAGAAAATATTGAAATCGAGGTTGGAATCTTCCGGAACATCGAAATCGTCGTCTGACACGATCGACCAACTTCCCGTGATAGTTTGACCGTTGCCGTCGACGGCAATTACATTTTCGTTGTTGAACGTAAAGTTGAACCCGGCATAATCGGCAGTCTTGTCGATGCCGTTATCTTCAAAATTGGTAATTCGCCAGGTTCCCTGTGTCGCTACCGCTATTGCCGGCGCCGGATCCTGGTTGGGGCGCGGCCCGTCGTCGTCGCTGCTGCACGATGTCGAAAATAAAGCTGCCGAAGCGATTACTGCTGATAGAAGGAGATTTTTCATGGTCTTAATTTTAAAATTTGGATTTCTGATTCGATTTTGCGAAACGCTGCAGTCGTCCCGTTGGCGATAATGCCGTATTTTTGATGTACGACCATAGAATCCCGACATCGCAAAAAACCCTACCTCAAAAATATTTTTATTCCCGGTAGGGTTTTGCTGTCGTTCAGGGTTAGCTAAGAACAAACGGAAAAATTATGCCCGAAACATGCGAAACATGCGAGCCTAACCTCTTCGCTACATTTTTTAAAAGCCACGAACGACACCTTCGTAACTTCCTGTATTACAAATTCGGGAGTGAGGAACAAGCCAACGACATTGCTCAGGAAGCCTTTATCAAATTGTGGCAGAATTGCGAACGAATTCCTATCGAAAAGGCCAAGTCCTATTTATACACGGTCGCTTTTAAGAAGTCACTTAAGGCAATCGCCCACGAAAAGGTCGTATTGCGTTACGCCAAATCCAAAGCAATGCCCATCGGAACCATTGAAAACCCGGAATTCTTAATGGAGGAAGACCAATTCAAAAACAAATTGCTCTCGGCCATAGAAAATTTGAACGAAACCCAACGCGTTGCCTTCCTGATGCACCGCATTGACAAACTCAAATATGCCGAGATTGCCGAAAAACTTGGAATTTCGGTCAAAGCTGTAGAAAAACGCATCCACCAAGCGATGCAATCCCTGAAACGACAGGTCGAATATCTTAGATAATCTGCTATGAAAAGAGAACATCACCTCGCCCATTTCCTCAACGGGGATTTAAGCGAATCCGAATTGGCCCAAATGAAACAATCGGGCGAACTGGACATCTACCAAAAGATCGCGCTTTATACCGAAGACCTTGAGACACCGTTGTCCGAGAGGCCCGAAATGCTTGACGCCGTACTTTCGGCTCCGAAAAAACAAACCCGGGTTATCCCGATACGACAAACGATGGTCTGGCTATCGGCCGCGGCCTGCATCGCGGTTTTGCTTGGCGTCGGATATTGGATGACGATCGCACGTACCACACAGTTTCGCACAGGTTACGCCCAATTCCAGAACATTACGTTGCCGGACGGATCACGGGTAACCCTGAATTCAGATGCGTCGCTGAATTACAAAAAATTCGACTGGAACGACAACCGCAAGCTGAACCTGGAAGGAGAAGCCTGGTTCAAAGTGGCGAAAGGCAAGCGCTTCTCGGTGGTGACGCCTACGGGAACGGTATCGGTTTTGGGCACGCAGTTCAACGTCAAATCGCGGGAAGGAAAAATGGAAGTCAGTTGCTTTGAAGGAAAAGTCGCGCTGGAATTCCACGGGAAGCGCGCCATTCTTACCAAAGGAAATTCGGTCGTAATCGAAAATGGCCAATGGACAGAAGCCTCAACAGCGTCGGCCGAACCCGAGTGGATGCACCGACAGATCGCGTTCAAATTTGCTTCGATACACGAAATCACTTCGGAATTGCAACGCGTGTACAACATCCGTATCGATTCCAAACTCAGGACATCCAGGACATTCACGGGCGTGATGCCGGCAGACGATCTCGACACCGCGCTGCGCATTCTCGAAACCGCTTTCGACGTGAAGAGATGGGAAACCGCTAAAGGCAGATACACGTTAAAACGGCATTGATTGGATTTTAGGAAACGCCTCTTTGCACTTGCATGCTTCTTCGCCTTGTCCGTATCGGCACAAAACGGCGAGGAACGAATCACGCTGCGCGATTTCCTGCGCCAGCTGGAGGCCGAAAAATCCGTCAACATCGGTTTTATAGACGAAGATATCGCAAATGTCGTCGTCACGCCGGTAAAGGGCGACTTAAAAACAATCGTGTCGGCACTCGAAAAGCAGACGGGTTTGTCGTTTGAATTTATCTCGGATACTTACCTCGTTGTGGGCGATTCCGTGGGCGAAAATCCAATTTGCTTTCTGGTTTTGGACGCCGATTCCTTTCTTCCGATCCCGTCGGCGACGGTCCAGCTTCCGCAGCAAAACCTTCAGAGCGACGATGGCGGAACTTTTTGTATTCCGCAATTTACCGGTTTCGCCGTCACGCATGTCGGATACGAGCCGGTCGTCATCCGATCACGTCCGCGAAATGACAAGATCCTGATGCGCCAATCGACGGAAATGCTCAAGGAAACCCAAATTGTGCATTTTTTGACGCGCGGCATAAAAAACCGTCCCGACGGCAGCTACCACATCAAATCGAAAAACACCGGGCTGTTACCCGGCCTGACCGAACCCGACGTGTTTCAGACATTACAGCAGTTTCCCGGAGCCGTGAGCTTTGACGAGACGATCTCGAATTTGTCGATACGCGGCGGGACGCACGACCAGAACCTGTTTTTATGGAACGGAATGCGATTGTTCCAAACCGGGCATTTCTTTGGGTTGATCTCGGCGCTGAACCCGAATTTGTCCCATTCGGTAACGCTTCACAAAAATGCGACGCCAGCTCAGTTGGGCGATGCGGTTTCCGGAACGGTGGTGATCGAAACGTTGCCGGAAACGGGAAGTTATTTTGAGAATTCCGTCGGGGCGAATATGCTCAACATGGATTTCAACACGGCGTTCAAGACTTCCGACAGAACGAGCTGGCAGTTCAGCGGCCGGCGTTCCACTACGGACTTTTTCGATTCGCCAACGTACCGAAGTTACTTCAAACGCATTTTCCAGAATACGAAAGTCACAAACCTTTTTCTCGACCAGGAAGTCGACTATAAAAGTTCCGAAAAGTTTTATTTTTACGATTTTACGGGACAGTTTAGACAAAAGATCGGGAACCGTTCCGAACTCCAGGTCAATTCGATTTTCATCGAAAACGAGCTCGAAGTCTTCCAGCGGCTTACCGGAAACAATGCCACGAACGATGAAGAAAGCGAACTCAAGCAACAATCCCTGGCCGCCAACGCCATTTTGCGCACCGATTGGAACGGGCGTCACCATACCAGCTTCTCGGTGTTTGCGACGCGTTACCGTGTGGATTCGGAAGACCGCTCGATCGAGGTCGGGAACCGCATCCTGAACCAGCGCAACGTCATCATCGAGAAAGGACTCACCGCACGTCATACGGTCACTTTTTCTGAAAACCTGAAAGTCAAGACCGGTTATCATTTGAACGAAACCGGCGTTGTCGACGAAAACTCCGACAACTTCGGACAGGACGAGGAATCGAGCCGCTTTTTGACGTCTCATGCGCTATTTGCCCAATCGGAATGGAAATGGAAAAAGTGGTTCCTTTTTGGAGGTGTGCGCCAAAATTTCTATCAAACTTTAAACCGATACCGCACCGAGCCCCGGTTGGTAGCCACTTACGATGCGGGAAAAGGTTTGGAAATCTCGGTGCTTGCGGAGATGAAAAGCCAGACGGTGCAGCAAACCGTCGATCTTCAGCAGGATTTTTTCGGATTGGAAAAAAAGCGATGGACCGTCGCCGACAACCAGGCCAACCCGTTGATTACTTCGCGCCAGGCGTCGTTGGCAATCCTCTATCGGAAAAATCGCTGGCTACTGTCGGCTGAACCGTTTGCAAAAAGGGTAAGCGACATCAGCAGCCGCAGCCAAGGCTTCCAGAACCAGTTCGAGTTTGCCGAGGCCATTGGCGGTTACAGCGTCTACGGAGCCGAACTTCTCGTGCAGAAACAGTGGCGAAATTTGACGACATGGCTAAATTACCAATACAATCGCAACGAGTACGATTTCAAGTCGTTTTCTCCGTCTGTTTTCCCGAATGTGTATAGTATTCCGCACGCATTCAGGGCCGGCGCGATTTACGACGACCTCAAATGGCAGTTTGCTTTGGGCGCCAATTGGTATTCTGGCAAGTATTATACTGAAACGGCTTCTCCGATCCCGATTTTCGACGAAGACCAAAATCTTGCGATTGCCTACAAAGAACCGAATACCGCACGATTGGACGATTACTTTCAGGTGAATGCTTCGGCAGGATTCACGCAATCATTGTCCGCCAAGGCAAAACTCAAGATCGGCGCATCGGTGCAAAACGTACTAGGCGCGCAAACGAGCATCAACCGAAGCTATCGTATCAATTCGATTGACGCGACGATACAACAGGTCAATATCTCGTCTCTGGGACGGACGTTCAACGGCTTCGTCCGGATTTTCTTCTAAGAGTTCGCTACGATTCGGATGTCCGCGACTTCGAGTATATGTCGCGAGTACCCTTTCGAGGTGGCCTTTATCATCGCTCTCCCGACATCTCCAACCGATAACACTGATTTTGGCGCAATGAATTTCATCATTTTTCCCATCCACTCGTAGAGGGTTTTCCAGTTTTTCTGGCCTTTCATCGGAAGCATGACGCCCGGCCTGAAATTGTAGACCGCCTTGAATGGCAACCGCATGAGGTCGTTTTCGGTTTTTCCTTTGACGCGCGCCCACATCAGGCGAGCGCTTTCCGTGCTGTCTGTATGGCTTCCCGAGACGTAGTGAAACACCGAATTCGGGTTGGCATCCAGAAACGCTTTTGCGAACGACAATGTAGTGTCATACGTGATCCTCTTGTATTTTTCCTCTCCCATTCCTATCGAGCTCACTCCCGAGCAAAAGAAACAGGCGTCGTAACCGCGAATCTCATGTTCGCGCTCGCCTAGCCTGAAAAAATCTGGGACGACCAACTGACTTAACTTCAAGTGTTGCCTGTCGTCATGCTTTCGGTTGATCGTCAACACTTTTGAGACTTCATCGTTTTGCAGGCATTCGAGCAACACGCCTTCTCCCACCATTCCTGTTGCTCCCGTTACTATCACTTTCATGTGTTATGACTTTTATTTGATATGGTTCAAATGGAAGATTTTTTCCAGATGACTGTATTTTTCCTGCTCCGTTTCCAACAACCGTTCATAAAGCGACTGTTTCTCGGCATGCAGCCGATTGTTGGCCTCGAATAGCTCGAACAGGTACCGGAACAGGATGTTGTGATCGATCGTCGCAGCGGTCGCAGTCGGTTCTACCGATTTTTCCAGGTATTCGAGGATTTTCGCTTCGTCGAAATTCCGGATGATCTCGGGATTCACATTAAGTGCTTCAGCAACCGATCTTAGCTTTTCCTCGTCGACCTTCGCATTTTTCTCGATAATGGATACCGACTGCTGACTGAGTCCCAACGAGAAGGCCAGCGTTTCCTGCTTGACGCCAAGCAGTTCGCGCACACGGCTGATATTGCGTCCGATATGTCGTTCAACTGCGTGCACGAGCTTTGATTAAAGTTAGGGATTGTTAGGAGATTATCGGCAAAAAGATAATGGGCAATTTGATTATCTTCGTAGTTACCTGATTGCAAATTTACAATACAAAGTTTATAACCTCACAGAAATTGGTATTTTGTGAATAACTATTTTTCGCCATGCAACACGACATCTCAGCCGAAAACGTAAAGTTCATCCGTAAAAAATTCAAGGAAACCCAGGCGGAATTCGCCAAGCGCATCGGATTGAGCCGGGAATCGATTGTCAAATACGAAAAAGGTTCGCCGATTCCGGAAAACAGGCGCTCTTTGTTCAGGGCGCTTCTCGCCGAGATCAAGGAAAACGACGGAACCAAAAATCTCGTACCGTATTTCAATGCGGAATTTGGGGATGACGTCGACAAGGTTTCCGAGCAACGTCCGACGCTTCGTCCGGATTACTTCATGGACATTCCTGAATTTGCCGGCTGCACTGCGTTCCGGACATATTCCGACAGCATGGAAAGCAAGATTAAGAGCGGTAGCATCCTATTCGGCACCAACATCGAAGCATGGCGCCAACATCTCGAATACGGCCAAATCTATGGGATCGTATGCGACGACGGCAGAAAATACCTCAAATATATCAGGCGCGATCCCGTGAATCCCTTTTCGAATTTCCTGTTGCAGTCTGAAAATCCCGCTTATGATGATTTTTCGATCCCGAAAGATGTCATCCGATCGATTTGGCTGATCAATGGGTGGCTGAATAAGCAGACGTGATTGGTGAGTGATAAGGTTCTAGCGATCTATTGTACATTTTATTTCCCTGCGCTACAAACATTTCGTTTGCGAACCTAGATTTTTTGAATTTTCGGACAACCAAGGACGTTCCGCCAACTTATTCCAAAACGCTGTGACGCTTTCTATTTTAAAGAATAGTTACGATGCTGGCATTTGCTAAAAGGCGCCGCGCGTATGGATAACGCAACGACAATATTTTTGATCAAACGAGCACTAGTAAATGATCGTGTATTGGATTTGTTCGCTTACAACCGCTGTCGGAATTGCGCTACAACAATGCGATCCAAAACCAAGTATGCTGCTACAAACGGCGGAGCGGTCGGGATTCGCGAAGAACCGATATCGGAATCATGAATGAGGACTGCGCTACGCACGGTCCTTGAGAGCTCCGCTGTCAAAGTGAAAAGGGTAAGCCCCACACAGCTGAAGCGGAGCTTGGCTGTGTGGGGCTTACCCTTTTCACTCTTTCGTGATCCCGAGAGGACTCGAACCTCCATCATCAGAACCGGAATCTGACATTCTATCCGTTGAACTACGGGACCTTTTATTTTACGCCAAAAGACGCTTTACTACCAAGGAGATGGTTTTGCCATCTGCCTGCCCGGCTAATTTTTGGGAAGCCAGCCCCATTACTTTACCCATATTGGCCATTCCGCCGAGGTTGCCTTCCGAAATGATTTTCTCGACGACGATCTCGATTTCCGCTTCGGACAATTGAGCCGGAAGGAATTTTTCGATGACGGCCGCCTGATCGATTTCAGGTTGCGCAAGATCGGCACGGCCCTGTTCGTTATAGATCGCAGCACTGTCCTTGCGCTGCTTGACCAAACGCTGTAATATCTTGATTTCCTCGTCCTGGCTGAGTTCCTCTTTTGCACCGCTCTCGGTCTGAGCCAAAAGGATAGCCGACTTTACTGCGCGCAGCGATTCCAAAGCGACGGTATCTTTTGCACGCATCGCATTTTTGATCTCTTCGGTAATCTGGACCTGTAGACTCATGGTACTCTTTTTTAGGTGGTGCGAAGGTAAAAAAAATAACCCGAAAACTCTTGTGGATTTTTCGGGTTAAAAAAGAAAAAATGGTTTTGGTTAGTCTACATTGTCGTGTAGAAAAGAGTTGTTCGACCGCAACTGCAAATCGTCGTTGCTGTCGGTTCCGAGCGACATGCGTGAATTGCCATTGTTGATCGGATTTGAACTTATGTCTATGCCGGAGCGCTTGTACGCCGGCTCTTTCTCAAATTCGTCAATGCGCGCATTGTGGAACTTGTAATTGAACTCCTTCAATTTGCGTCTTCTCTCGTCGGCGCGGTGTTTCAAAGTTTCCTCGATCGACATTTCGAGCGGGGAAACCTCTTCATAAGCCGAGCTGAAGTTCGATGTCGGAATTTGAGTTTCGACGTGCTTCATCTGGATATCCAGTTCCGGTTCGGTCGGCGCTACGGGAGCGCTCGCCGCTGGTTTGGAGTCCATTAGGCTTTTTTCGACTTCCATATATTCTTCAAGCGAATACTTGACAATACCGGTCTCGTTGAGCTCCGTGACCGGAACTACGTGAACCGCCTCGTTTACTTTGATATCGCGCGTTTCCTGGGTGAGGTCGAATACGATTTTATCTTCTGTAACGATATTCGACTGGATCGGAAGGTCGAAAGAAAAAGCAGCCTGCTCCTCTTTTACGAAAACCGGATCCTGGACTTTCATCTCCTTAACCTCTGGCGTCGTCATGAAAAAATCGAAGTCCTTAACGGCCGAAACGACTTCAAACGTAACGTCGAGGTTCTTGATGAATTCCGACGTCGGGACCAGGTCCATCTCAAAAACAGGACGCGGTGGCGCAACCGGGGCCGCGATCTCTACCTGTGCAATCGGAGCAGGAACGATAACCGGTTCCTCTTCGGTCAATTCAAAAACGACCTTTTCTACGATATCTTCAACGGAATTGTGAGGAGCGCTTTCCTCAACTTTCAAAAAATCAACCGACGGCAGGACGTTTCCCTTAGAAAGATTGTGCTCCATTTTTTGTTCGCCGTCGAGCGAATGGATGATGCGTTTTGGTTCCGTATTCACGATCTGGGTTTGCTGTTCGATGTTGAAACCCGTAGCAATTACGGTCACGGCTACAGATTCGCCCAACGTTTCGTCCTCGCCCACACCCATGATGATGTTTGCGTTGTAACCGGCTTCCGATTGGATATAGTCGTTGATTTCGCCGATTTCGTCAATCGTGATTTCACTGGTTCCGGACACGATCAAAAGCAAGACATTCTTCGCTCCTGCGATTTTATTGTCATTCAAAAGAGGGGAATCCAAAGCGGCAACGATCCCTTCTTTCGCGCGGTTTTCACCCATTGCCACAGCCGATCCCATAATGGCGGTCCCGGAGTTCGACAATACGGTTTTCGCATCTTTCAAGTCGATGTTTTGCGTGTAGTGGTGCGTGATGACCTCGGCGATTCCGCGGGAAGCGGTGGCCAAAACCTCGTCGGCTTTCGAAAACCCGGCTTTGAAGCCAAGGTTTCCGTAAACTTCGCGCAATTTATTGTTGTTGATCACGATAAGCGAGTCGACTTGCTTGCGCAGACGTTCCACGCCCTGGAGCGCTTGTTCCTGGCGGACTTTCCCTTCAAACTGGAACGGGATGGTCACGATTCCTACGGTAAGGATATCTTTTTCCTTTGCCAATTGCGCGATCACAGGAGCCGCACCGGTCCCCGTACCACCGCCCATACCGGCCGTGATGAATACCATTTTGGTGTTGCTGTCGAGCATTTTCTCGATCTCCGCAACCGATTCTATAGCCGATTGTTGCCCAACCTCAGGATTTGCCCCGGCGCCCAAACCTTCCGTAAGGTTCACACCCAATTGGATCTTGTTCGGAACCGGGCTGTTGCCCAACGCCTGGGAATCGGTGTTACAAACGATGAAGTCAACACCCTTGATGCCCTGCTTAAACATGTGGTTGATGGCGTTGCTTCCGCCGCCTCCAACTCCTATTACCTTAATGACATTCGACTGATTTTTTGGTAAGTCGAATGAAATGCTTCCGAATTCTGAGTTGCCTGTCATACTATCTGCTATTTAATTCTTGCTTTGTTTTTGTTTTGTTGCCGTTTTGGTTATTCGGCGTTGTCGAGGAATTCCTTGATCTTTTCGACGTATTTGTCAAAGAACGAACGCCTGATCTTGCCTTCGGTCGTTTGAGGCTCGCGCTTCACTTCGACATCGACGACTTCCATCCGTTCGAGGATTTTCTCCTCTTTGACCGGTTCCGGCTGGGCGAACACAGGCGGTTGGGCTTGGGTCGGCTGCTGATATTGGAACGGGTTGGCCTGCTGAACCGGCTGTTGCCTGAACACCGGCTGCACGATTTGCTCCATCTGGACGCGGACCGCACTTTGAGTTCTGTTATTCACGCTGTTCATGACAAGTCCGACTGCCGTCGCATACATCGGTGACGAAATGTCCTCGCTTGAATTCCCGGCCAGGTGCTCGTTCGGATACCCGATACGCGTATCCATCCCGGTAATGTATTCCACCAATTGCTTGATGTGCTTCAATTGTGATCCGCCTCCGGTCAATACGATTCCCGCGATGAGTTTCCTGCGCGGATCTTCGTGCCCGTAAGCTTTGATTTCGGCAAAAACCTGCTCGATGATTTCCACTACTCTCGCGTGGATGATTTTCGACAAGTTCTTCAACGAGATTTCCTTCGGCTCGCGACCGCGAAGACCCGGAATCGAAACGATCTCGTTGTCTTTATTTTCGCCCGGCCATGCCGATCCGAATTTCACTTTCAGCAATTCCGCCTGCTTTTCGATGATCGAGCAACCTTCCTTGATATCTTCCGTAATGACATTCCCGCCGAATGGGATGACCGCCGTATGACGGATGATGCCATCTTTGAAAATCGCCAAATCCGTAGTGCCGCCACCGATATCGATAAGCGCAACTCCGGCTTCTTTTTCTTCCTGGCTCAAAACAGCGTCGGACGAAGCCAGCGGCTCCAGCGTCAAGCCCGAAAGCTCGATTCCGGAACTCTGCACGCATCTTCCGACATTGCGGATGGACGAAGCCTGGCCGACCACGACATGAAAGCTCGACTCCAAACGACCGCCGTACATGCCGATCGGTTCCTTGATCTCGTGCTGACCGTCGATCTTAAATTCCTGGGGCAAAACGTGGATGATTTCCTCACCCGGAAGCATGGCCAGCTTATTCACCTGGTCGATGAGCAATTGTATGTCTTTATCGCCGATGACCTCGTCGGGATTGTTCCGCGACACGTAATCGGTGTGTTGGATGCTGCGGATGTGCTGACCCGCAATTCCCACGACGACGTCTTTGATTTTGTAACCCGAATTCGCCTCGGCCTCCATCACCGCTTGCTGGATGGATTGTATCGTTTGGGTGATGTTGTTCACCACGCCTCGCGCCACGCCAAGACTTTTGGATTTCCCCATTCCGAGGATCTCGAGTTTGCCGTACTCGTTTTTCTTACCGATCATGGCCACGATCTTCGTCGTCCCGATATCCAACCCTACTGCAATGTTCTCTTTTTCCATATCCGAATTATTTTGAGCAAACCACCTGTTGCGTAAAAATCAGGTTGATCCTCTTATAGTTGTTAATCGTACTGTCAAGCGCGGCTTTCTGGAAGAATGCCTTGTAATTCCTGAATTTCCTCTCTACGTGTATCGGTTTCCCGAAGTCGATCTCGTAAGCGTAATTCCTGTTCTTCATCACCAAAGCACCGTTTTCGAGCACTTTGATCCCGATGATGTTCTTCCTGAGGAAATCATCGTCGTTTATCATCCGGAAAACGTTCATGATTTCCTTGTTCTCAGGGTCGACCTTTCCCGTAACCAACGGCACTCTTGCAGTGTAAAGTTCCGAAAGCGGCATCGTCTTGCCCTTGTAATCGATATAGAAAGAACCGGTTGCACCGAAGACCCTCACGATGGGAGTTTTCTGTTTTACTTTTGCTTTCAATACGCCGTCCACACTCACGTAAACTTCTGATTCTTCAACCATTTCGTGGGCGTTGACGGTTTTTTCCAACTTGTTCAAATCTAAATTTTCTTTCCCAACGGTTTCGGAAGCCCTATTTTTTTCTATTAACAATTTATTAACCGCTTCGGGCGTCACGAACAGGTTTTCGATGCGGTCGAATTTGACCTCCGATTTTTGCAAAGCCCTGTGTTCATTGCGATTTGCGCTGAACGCGTACAAAAATCCTATCGCGATGAAAATCAGCAGTAAACGAATATTTTCCCAATTGAAACGCTTCATGACAATGCCTTTTTTATTTCCGGAACCAACTCCCCTATATCGCCTGCGCCTATCGTGACCACGACATCCGAATTACTGCTGAGGATCTCATGGATCAGGTCGTTTTTCGCCACGTGTTTTTTATTCGGATTTTCTACTTTCGAAAGCAGCCATTCCGAGGTGATGCCTTCCATCGGAAGTTCCCTTGCCGGGTAAATGTCAAGCAACAGCAAATCATCGAAATTCGACAAACTTCTCGCAAAATCGTCTGCAAAATCCTTGGTGCGGCTGAACAAATGCGGCTGGAAAACTGCGAGAATTTTTTTGTCCGGATACAATTCGCGCACCGCCTGGTGAACCGCGTCGATTTCGGTCGGATGATGGGCGTAATCGTCTATGTAGACGCGATCTGCGGTCTTGATCTGATACGAAAAGCGACGCTTGATTCCCTTGAACGAAATCAACGCTTTCCTGATTTTATCTGCCGAAACGCCGAACGTGCGCGCCATTGCCAACGCCATGAGCGCATTGCTCAAATTGTGCCAACCCGGCAGCGCAAACCGCATGTCGGGAATCGTCTCGTCCGGCGTTTGGACGTCGAATAAATATTCCCCGTTGACGATCCTGATGTTGAACGCTTTGAAATCCGCTTTGTTGTTGACTGCGACTGTTTTTCCGTCAAGCGGAAGTCCGTCGGCCACAAACAGCAGCCCTTTGTCGTCAACCTTATCTGCAAATTCACGAAATGACGCTTCAATCGTGGCCGAATCTCCGTAAATGTCGAGATGGTCGGCGTCCATCGAAGTGACGCAGGCGATATTCGGATGCAGGTGCAGGAACGAACGGTCGAATTCATCAGCTTCCACGACGGTCATTTTCGTACCGTTTCCGATAAGATTAGAGTTGTAATTCTCGACAATTCCACCCAAAAACGCGGTTACTTCAACACCCGATTCGAACAGGACGTGGCCCAAAATACTCGAGGTCGTCGTCTTGCCATGCGTACCGGCGACGGCAAAACAAAACGTGTCTTTGGTGATGATGCCTAAAACCTCTGCGCGTTTTTTCACAGTGTAGCCGTTTTCGAGGAAGTAGTTCCACTCCGCGTGCGACTTCGGCACGGCCGGCGTGATCACGACGAGTGTATTCTCCGCTTTGAAATTTTGTGGTATGTTTTGGATGTTATCCTGAAAGTGAACGCCGATTCCTTTTTGCTGCAACGCGAACGTGAGTTCGGTCGCCGTCTTGTCATAACCCATGACGTTCTTTCCCGCATATTTGAAATAGCGTGCCAGGGCGCTCATGCCAATGCCGCCGATGCCGATGAAATAGACGTTATGGATTTGGTTCAGGTTCACTTTTAATTCGTTGTTAGTTGTTAGTTGTTAGTTGTTAGTTGTTAGTTGTTAGTTGTTAGTTGATAGTTGTTCGCTAATTGTCTCATTCGTTAATTGCCCCATTCGTTAATTATCTAATTGACTAATTATCTAATTGACTAATTATCTAATTGCCTCATTCGCTAATTCGCTAATTGCCCCACTCGCTAATTATCTAATTATCTAATTATCCAATCGCCCAATCAATTTCACAATCTCCTCCACGATATCCTTTGTGGCGTTTTCCTTTGCCAGCTTACCGATGTTGTCTCCCAATTTTCGCTGAAGATTTTCGTCTGACAGCAAATTGCGGAACGTGGGCTCGAATTGCGTATCGAGTTCGATTTCACGCATCAGGATCGCGCCTTCCTTGTCGACGATGGCTTTCGCATTCTTGGTCTGGTGGTCTTCGGCTACGTTGGGTGACGGTATAAAAATCACGGGTTTGCCCACGAGGCACAACTCTGAAACCGACGACGCTCCGGCCCTCGAAATCACGATATCCGCGGCAGCGTAAGCCAGATCCATGCGATCGATGAACGACATGACCTGTACGGACGGTTTTTCGTCGAAATGCTTGTATTCGTCGAAATACAACTTGCCGCATTGCCAGATCAACTGCACGTTTTGCGAGGCGAAATTCACAAGCTCCTTGGCGATCAATTGGTTGATGCGACGCGCACCGAGGCTTCCGCCAAGCACCAAGACCGTCTTTTTATCGCGGTCGAGTTGAAAATAGTCGTAAGCTTCGCCACGCTTTCCTTTTAGATCGATCAGGTCCTGGCGCACGGGATTTCCCGTCAACGCGATTTTTTCTTTGGGAAAGAAGCGCTCAAGCCCTTCGTAAGCCGTGCAAATCTTTGCCGCTTTTCGCGACAGCATTTTATTTGTTATTCCCGGGTAGGAGTTCTGTTCCTGGACAAGTGTCGGAATTCCAGCCAAACCGGCAACCTGCAACAACGGGCCGCTTGCAAAACCACCGGTTCCGATGGCGACGTCCGGTTTGAAATCGCGAATGATGGAGCGCGCACGCAACAAACTCGAGATCAATTTTACCGGAAACATCGTATTGTCGAGTGTCAACCTGCGCTGCAAACCCGCGATCCACAAACCTTTGATCTTGTAGCCGGCCTGAGGCACTTTTTGCATTTCCATTTTGTCCTGGGCGCCCACGAATAGAAATTCCGCCTCTGGAAACCGCTGCTTCAATTCATTGGCAATCGCGATCGCCGGGTAGATATGTCCACCGGTGCCGCCTCCGCTTAATATGAATCTGGGTTTTTTCAATGTTGATTTGTTTATATGTTTATTTGAGGATCGTTCATTTGCTCATTCGCTAATTCGCTAATTCGCTAATTCACTTCCCTCTCACGGCATCCATCGGATTCGTGTTGTCTTCGATCGAAAAGTCTATCCCGTTCGCCAATGCGATAGCGCGTTCCTTCATCATTTTTTCGGCTTCCTCTTCTCGTGCGATCTGGGCATCGATCATCCTGCGCAAGGCCTCCTCCCGTTTTTCCTTATCGTCGATTTCCTGTGCGATTTCTTCTTCTTTTTTGGTCACGCCGATAATGATCCCGAGCGAAATGCACGTCATCCAGATCGACGAACCTCCGCTTGAAATCAGCGGAAGCGTTTGTCCCGTCACCGGAAGCAAATTCACCGCCACGGCCATGTTGATCATCGCCTGGAACACTATCGGAAATCCTAATCCGACGACGACGAGCTTGCCGAAAACGGTTGGTGCTTTGTGAGCGGCGACGATGAATCGGAAAAACAAAAGCAGGTACATTACCATGACGCCTATGCCGCCTATCAATCCCCATTCTTCTACGATGATTGCGTAAATGAAATCGGATGACGATTGCGGGAGAAAGTTTTTCTGTACGCTTTTTCCCGGGCCGAGGCCGTATAATTGACCCGATGCGATGGCGGTTTTGGCCAGGTCAGTTTGATAATGCTCATCTGAAGTATCGCGATCTTCGGTTCGCTGCCCAAAACTTTCGATACGGCTTTCCCACGTATGGACGCGATTGAAGAATTTCGCATCGGGAAACGCATGGGCCAAAGCGACGAAAATCACCAGCGCGCCAATTCCGGCTCCGATGATGATCCCGATATAGCGCAACGGATATTGTCCGATGAAAACCAGCATGACGACCATAGAGAACATTAGCGCAGCGGTCGAGAAATTCGCCGGCAACACCAATCCGATGGTCACAAAAACCGGCAGCCACAATTCAAAGAACGATTGCTTGAACGTGAGGGGCGCCTCGCGCTTTTTTGACAGATAACGCGCGACGAAAACCATCATTGCCAACGACGCCAATGTCGAGGTCTGGAATCCGATCCCGATAAACGGAATTTGTATCCAGCGCGCGGCGTTTGCCCCGGCGATTACCGTTCCCTTGACCAAAGTGTAAAGCAACAACGCCCAAACGATGGGCATGGCGATCATCGAAATTCCCTTGAAATAATGATACGGCACCTTGTGCACCCAATAGATCATCAAAAACCCGATGAAGATGTGCAACGCGTGTTTTACGAGAAAACTAACCGTGTTCCCCGTGCCAGATCCGACGTACGCCAAATTCGAGCTCGCGCTGAACACGGGCATGAACGAAAACAGCGCCAAAAGCGCGATGAACGCCCAGATGACCTTGTCTCCTTTTAAGCTGTATAGTAGATCTTTCACTTTTGATTTTGTTATTTTATTTGTTTAAAGTTTAATGTTTAAGGTTCCCTTCTAAGATCGACTCGTTATCTGTCTCCGACCAACTTTAAACCTTAAACTTTAAACCTTGAACCTGTAACTACAGATTCTGAACTGCATTTTTAAACTGCTTCCCGCGATCTTCGTAATTCTCGAATAAATCGAAACTCGCACAGGCCGGTGACAGCAATACGATCTCTCCTCTCTCGGCAAGTTTTTGGGAAGTGCGGACGGCATCGGTCATGTTGTCGACCTCTACCATCATGTCTACCACGTTACCAAAGGCGTCGATGATCTTGCGGTTATCGACACCCAGGCAAACGATGGCTTTGACCTTTTCGCGAACCAATGGCATAAGTTCCGAATAGTCATTTCCTTTATCGACGCCACCTACGATCCAAACCGTTTGGGCTGTCATCGAATCCAGCGCATAAAACGTAGCATTCACGTTCGTCGCTTTGGAATCGTTGATGTATTGGACGTTCCCGATCTTGAGCACTTTCTCGAGACGGTGCTCGACACCTTGAAAATTCGTCAGGCTTTCGCGAATCGTCGCTTTGCGGATCTGCATCAGCTTGGCAACCGAAGCCGCCGCCATGGCGTTCTTCAGGTTGTGCTTGCCCTCGAGGGAAATTTCTCCCGTTTCGATGATGAATTCTTCTTCGTTGATGTTGATCTCCATTTTGTTGTCTTTTAGGTAGGCGCCTTTCCTGAGCGTTTGGGTTAATGAGAAAGGAATCAGTTGTGCTTTTGTCTTATTGTTTTCGAGCCAGTTTACGATGGCTTCGTCGTCTGCGTCATAAATCAGGTAATCGTCTTTGGTCTGGTTCATCGTAATCCTGAACTTGGCCTCGATGTACTTCTCGTATTTGTAATCGTAACGGTCCAGATGGTCGGGACTGATGTTCGTGATTACCGCGATATGAGGCGCGTATTTGATGATTCCGTCGAGCTGGAAACTCGACAACTCGAGTACGTAACAATCGAAGTTGTCTTCGGCGACCTGCCAGGCGAAACTCTTTCCGATGTTGCCTCCGATGCCGGCGTTTAATCCACCGCTTTTGAGCAACCAGTGCGTGAGCATCGTGGTGGTGGTCTTGCCGTTGCTTCCGGTTATCCCGATGGTTTTGCCTTTGGCGTATTTCGAAGCGAACTCGATTTCCGAAATCACCGGAATGTCCTTTTTCCGAAGCTTCTTCACGATGTCGGCCTTATCCGGGATCCCCGGGCTTTTCATCACGATGTCGGCGTTGAGGACTTTGTCTTCGGTGTGTCCGCCGTCTTCGAACTTGATGCCGTTGAGTAAAAGAACTTCTTTGTAATTGTTTTTGATCTTCCCAAAATCCGACAGGAACACTTCATATCCCTGTTTTTTCCCGAGGATCGCCGTCCCGACGCCGCTTTCGCCTCCGCCTAAAATCACGAGTCGCTTCATTTCTATCGGAGTTTAAGCGTTACGATGGCCAAAATGGCGAGCAGGATCCCTGAAATCCAAAAACGGGTCACGATCTTGCTTTCGTGGTAGCCTTTTTTCTGGTAGTGATGGTGAAGCGGCGACATCAGGAACACCCGTCGGCCTTCGCCATATCGCTTTTTGGTCCATTTGAAATAACTGACCTGTATCACCACGGAAGCGTTTTCGATCAGGAAAATTCCGCAAATGAGTGGAATCATCAGTTCCTTGCGGACGGCAATCGCCAAAACCGCGATGATGCCGCCAATGGTCAGACTTCCGGTATCGCCCATGAACACGGCCGCCGGATACGAATTGTACCACAAAAATCCGATGAGCGCGCCCACAAAAGCCGCGATATAAACCGTCATCTCACCCGAATTCGGGATGTACATGATGTTGAGATAATTCGAGAAAATGATGTTTCCCGAAACGAACGTGAAAATCCCGAGCGCAAGCACCGAGATCGCCGAGGTCCCGGCCGCCAGTCCGTCGATGCCGTCGGTGAGGTTGGCCCCATTGGAAACCGCGGTGATGATAAAAATCACAACCGGAATGAAAATCAGCCACGCCCAATCCTTATAGTCGTCTCCCATCCATTTCAAGGCTTCGGCATAATCGAGTTCGTTGTTCTTGAAAAACGGTATCGTCGTAGTCGTCGATTTTTCTTCTACCGGCGCAGGATAAATCGTGGTTTCCATCGTGTTCTGGGTAGAAAAAACATCAGTGTATTGCGTGTCGGTGCGCACCGTGACCTCGGGATTGAAATAAAGCGTGCATCCGACGATCAGTCCCAATCCGACCTGGCCGATGACCTTGAAAATCCCTTTTAGCCCGGCTTTGTCTTTTTTGAAGATTTTGATGTAATCGTCAATGAATCCGATCGTGCCCATCCACAGCGTGGTCGTGATGAGCAAAATGATATAGATGTTGTTGAGCTTGGCGAGCAACAAAACCGGGATCAATGTCGAAATGATGATGATGAGACCGCCCATCGTAGGCGTTCCCGCTTTTTGCGTCTGCCCTTCCAAGCCAAGTTCACGCACGGTTTCCCCAACTTGCTGATTGCGCAAAAAGTTGATGATTTTTTTTCCGTAAATCGTCGAAATCAGCAAAGACAGCAACACCGCCAATCCCGACCGGAACGTGATGTACTGGAACACGCCCGTTCCCGGAATGTTCATCGACTTGTCAAAATATTCGAACAGATAGTACAGCATTGCTTATTTATTGAATTGGTCCAACAGTTCTTTTACGATCGCCATATCGTCGAAATCGTAGCGCACTCCTTTGATTTCCTGGTAGGTTTCATGTCCTTTTCCCGCAATGAGGATGATGTCGTTCGGCCCGGCCAACTGGCACGCCATCTTGATCGCTTGCTTGCGGTCGACGACAGCGACGGTCTTTTTATAGTTTTGCGGCTGCACGCCTTTTTCCATTTCGGAAATGATGTCCTGCGGATCCTCGCTTCTCGGATTGTCCGACGTCAGGATTACCTTGTCACTAAGCGTCGAGGCGATATCGGCCATGATCGGACGCTTGGTCTTGTCGCGATCGCCTCCACAGCCTACAACCGTGATCAATTGCTCGTTTTTGGTGCGGATATCGTTGATCGTTTTCAACACGTTCTCCAAAGCGTCCGGCGTATGTGCATAATCGACGATGGCCGTTATTTTTTGATCGGAAACGATAAACTGGAACCGTCCCGAAACGCTTTCCAGCTCCGAAAGCAAACGCAACACCTCAAGCGACTCAAGCCCGAGGTTGACGGCCGTTCCGTAAATCGCAAGCAAATTATAAGCGTTGAACGTCCCGATCAGCCTTACCCAGACTTCACTTTCGTTGATCTTGAGCAGCAACCCGGACAATTGGTTCTCCAAAATCTGGGCGCGATAATCGGCATACGATTTCAACGCATAGGTCAACTTTTGCGCAATCGTGTTCTGCAACATCACCAGGCCGTTCTTGTCGTCGAGGTTGGTGAGCGCGAAGGCTTGTCTCGGCAAATGGTCGAAAAACGACTTTTTCACGTCGCGATATTCCGCGAATGTGTCGTGATAATCCAGATGGTCGTGCGATAGATTCGTGAATACGCCTCCCGCGAAAAGCAACCCTTCGGTGCGTTTTTGGTGGATGCCGTGGGACGAAACTTCCATAAAGCAAAAGTCGACGCCGGCCTCGACCATCTCGCGCAGGTATTTGTTTATCGTCAGCGAATCGGGCGTCGTATGCGTCGCCTTGTGCTCCACCTCGTCTACCATGATTTTTACCGTCGATATCAAACCTGATTTATAACCCGCTTTCTTGAAAAGTTGGTACAAAAGCGAGGCGATCGTCGTCTTGCCGTTCGTTCCCGTGATTCCCGTCAGTTTGAGGCTTTGGGATGGATTTCCGTAGAAATTCGCCCCCAGGAACGCGAGCGCCTTATTGGTATCTTTGACCTGGATGTAAGTGATTCCGGTAACGATGATGTCCGGGAAACTATCGCAGACGATCGCCGTAGCGCCCTGGTTGATCGCTTTCTCGATGAAGTCGTGACCGTCTGAAACGCTTCCGCGGATGGCTACGAATACATCATCATCCCCGATTTTGCGCGAATCAAAGTCGATGTTGCGCACGGCAATGTCGGTCGAACCTTTGACGGCTTCGATCGATACCTTGTACAATAAATCCTTCAGTTGAGTCATGACAATTCAAGTGTGATTACGTCGTTCTCCCCAAAGCGTTGCCCCGGTTGGATCGATTGCTTTTTTACTTTTCCGATGCCGATCACCTTAACCTTTACGCCAAGGTTGCCGAGCAATGCCACGGCGTCCATTCCAGGCATTCCTTTGACGTTCGGAATCGTTTTTTCCTTGACCTTTTGGGTCTGTGTATAATAATCGTTGTAATTGATTTCCTGTTTTTTGCTCTTGCGCTCGAGGTTTTTCACTTCGTTCGTAGACGGGGCGTCAGTGTAAATTTTCTGGGCAATGCGCTTGAACACAGGCCCGGCAACATCAGCTCCGTAATAGTTGTTGCGCGAAGTGTTCGGTTCGTGCACGACGACGATCACGGAATATTTCGGATTGTCTGCCGGGAAATATCCGACAAACGAGGAGACGTAGTGCTTTTCGACTCCGTCGCGACGGTTGTAATTCGCCTGGGCGGTTCCTGTTTTGCCCGCCATCGGAAAGTTTTTGGAATACAATTTTTTCCCTGTTCCGTTCTTGACGACATTTTCAAGGCAGGCCTGCAATTTCTTGACGGTCGCCTCTGAACAGATTTGCGGATTGATCACCTGTTTGTCGAACTTCTTGATCGTTTTGTTCCACTCGCGGATTTCCGAAACAAATTGCGGCTTGACCATTTCGCCGTTGTTGGCCACGGCATTGTAATAGGTCAGCGTTTGCAAAGGCGTGATCGAGACACCGTACCCGAACGCCATCCACGGAAGTGCCAAATGGCTCCAGTTGCGTCCGCCTCGGACAGGGATGAACGGCTGGCCTTCTCCTTCGAAAGGCAATCCGAGTTTTTTGTCGAGCCCGTAATCCTGGAGGTGTTGTACGAATTGCATCGGGTCGTTTTTGTAGGCATCGTAAACCGCCTGGACCAAAACCGTATTCGACGATACTTCAAAGGCGCGCCCGAGCGAAATCTTGCCGTAACCGCCTTCGTGTGAATCGCGGACGTGTTTGCCCCGAATCGTAAAATCGCCACCACGGCTGTCGTAAATGTCGCTGGTGTCTGCTTTCTTATCTTCAAACAACGCCATGAGATCGGCGAGTTTGTACGTCGAACCCGGCTCGTGCGATTCAGAAATGGCATAATTGACGCGCTCGTAATACGTACTGTCTTCTTTTTTATTGCGGCCAAGGTTGGCGATCGCTTTGACGTAACCTGTTTTGGTTTCCATGACCACGACACAGCCGTGATCGGCGTCATAGTCGCGCAGCTGCTTGAGCAACGCATGGTGGGCGATATCCTGGATGTAGACGTCTATCGTCGAGATGATGTCGTAACCGTCAATCGGGTCGACCTCATTCACGTCGCGGATCGGCTTCCATTGCCCTTTCGCTATCTTTTGCTTGAGAATGCGGCCGTCTTTCCCATCGAGGTATTTTTTGTACGCACCTTCGATTCCTTTGGCGTAGTGCTTGCCGTCTGCGCGGATTTCGTCGTAACCGATAGTGCGCTTGGCAATCATGCCTATCGGATGTTCGCGAACCGTGTATTGCTCGGTGATGATGCCGCCTTTGAATGCACCTTTGTTGAACAGCGGGAACGATTTGATGCGGACGTATTCCGTATAACTCAGTCCTTTCGTGATCAGGTAATAGCGATTTCTGGTATTTCTCGCTTTGGTCAGACCGGCATAGAAATACGACTTCGGCTTTCCTAAAAGCACCGACAACGAATCCGCCAAAGCGCCTACATTTTTGGAAAAATCTTCCTGTTTCGGGGCAACGGCATCGAACCGGATGTCGTAATTGGGAATCGAGGTAGCGAGCAAACTTCCATCGGCAGAATAGACGTTGCCTTTATTGGCCGGAATCACGAAATTCTTTACTGTGCGCTCCTTTGCCAACTTGCGGTAATAGTCGCCTTCCACCCACTGGATGTTGCACAACTTCACCGTAATGGCCACCGCTATGATGAAAATCATAAAAGCGAACAGATAGATGCGGTACGATATGTTCTTTTCTTCTACTGCCATATTTTCGCGAAAAATCCTTTTTCTTCTGGCTTTTTGACTTTTATTTTTTGTGGCGGAACCGGCGATGGCACTATGCCTCTTTCGAGCATTTTATCGGAAACCGTAGATTCCATCTTGAGCTGCATCAATTCCGATCGTCGATCTACAAATTCCGACCTCAACTCTTTCACCTCATTGTTGAGCGCCACGATCTTGAACACTTTTTGTTCGTAACTCTGGGTGTTCGCAATCATGATGATGGCCAAAACGATCAAAAACACGATGAAGCGCCAGTTTTTGGTTGCGTCCTCGTTGATCAGGAATCTCGCCTTGAGTATGCTGTATACGTTCATGGCTGGATTTTTTCGGCTATGCGCAGTTTGGCGCTGCGTGCGCGGTTGTTTTCACGGATTTCGGCTTCGTCGGGAACGATGAGTTTGCCGATCGTTTTGAACGGAACCGAGAAATTCCCGAACATATCGCGCTCGGGCTCTCCTTCGAACATTCCATTTTTCATGAAGCGCTTTACCAGGCGGTCTTCGAGAGAGTGATACGAGATCACGCTCAGGCGGCCGCCCGGTTTCAGGATTTCAAGCGATTGCTCGATGAATTCCTTGAGCACGTCCATTTCCTGGTTGACTTCTATCCGGATCGCCTGATAGATTTGGGCCAGGATCTTGTTACTTTTATGTGCGGGCAAAAAGCGGTTGAGAACTTTCTTGAGTTGTTCGGTGTCCCGGATTTGTGAAACTTCACGGGATTCGATGATGGTGCGTGCGATCACGGGAGCGTTTTTCAGTTCGCCATAATCGAGGAACACCCGACGAAGGTTCGCCTCGTCATAGAAATTGACGACTTTGAACGCATCGAGTTCGTCTTTTTGGTTCATGCGCATGTCGAGAGCGCCCTCAAACCGTGTCGAAAAACCGCGCTCAGGCACGTCGAATTGGTGGGATGAAACGCCAAGGTCAGCGAGGATGCCATCAACTTGCTTTACGTTGTGGAAGCGCAGGAAACGTTTGATGAATCGGAAGTTCTCGTTTATGAGCGTGAACCTTTCGTCTTCGATCGCATTTTCCAAAGCGTCGGTGTCCTGGTCGAAGGCAAACAGTTTGCCGTTCGGCCCGAGTCGTTTCATGATTTCGCGCGAGTGTCCGCCACCGCCAAAGGTGACGTCAACGTAAATTCCGTCAGGCTTGATATCAAGGCCATCGACAGTCTCTTTCAGCAATACGGGATTATGATATTCCATTGTCGCCCTCATTTAAATTCCCCATTACATCTTCGGCCAGGTCGGCAAAATCGATTTCACTGTTGTCAAGCGACTTTTCATACAAATCCTTGTCCCATATCTCGACGATGTTCACCGCAGACGACAAGACGATGTCGCTTTTCGGCTTGATCTGGGCGAACTGCTGCAAATCTTTGGAGATCAAAAGTCTTCCCGCCGCATCGATTTCGACCAATTTCACGCCCGCCGTAAAGCGTCGGATGAAATCGTTGTTCTTTTTCACGAAGCGGTTGAGCTTGTTGATCTTGGCCATCATGGCATTCCACTCGCTCATCGGATACAATTCGAGGCACGGCTGAAAAACCGAACGCTTCAAGACAAAACCGTCCTGAAGCGACGCAGCCATCTGCTTCTTCAAAGGCGCCGGCAATGTGAGCCTGCCTTTGTCGTCTGCCTTGCATTCGTATGTTCCTATTATTGCCTCCAACTGCAGTTTTGGATTTGATTGTGACAAAAATATAACAAAATTTCCCACATTTTTCCATTTCCACCCACTTGTTGATAAGTTTTACCATTTGTTCACCCACCCAAATGGTTCAGCATCACAATAATTCAACGTCGATTGTTTAACGAATTCTTATAATTTTAGAGGTTTTTGGAAAATAATTTTGGGCTTGCGTCAAATCTCATTTTGAATTTTACGGATTTTAGAATTTGCGTACGATATCCGCGTGCAATCGAAACCATTTCAAAATGTTGATAATTGACTGATTGCCACACATCTGAAATACCGCATGCCGAATCAGCAAAAAATCAATTGCCTAATACCAAAACTGCTATCTTTGCAGCGACCTGAACAATACTCGCATTAATGGATAACGATCTTATCAAAGAAGGCAAATACAAATACACCGAGAGCGGTGAGGGCACGCCTATCATCGTGCTTCACGGCCTCATGGGAGGTTTGAGCAATTTCAGCGGTGTTTTCGACTATTTTTCGCAGCATGGCTACAAGGTCATCATCCCGGAACTGCCGCTCTATACCCAAAGCATCCTCAAGACCAATGTCAAGGCTTTTGCGCGTTGGGTCAAGGATTTTATCACGTACAAAGGTTTTGACCGCGTGATTTTGCTTGGAAATTCGCTTGGGGGACACATTGCTTTGTACCACGCGAAAATGTATCCGGAGAAAATGCTGGGATTGATCCTTACCGGAAGCTCCGGGCTTTACGAAAGCGCCATGGGTGACAGTTACCCAAGACGTGGCGACCGCGAATACATTCAGAAAAAAGCGGAAGAGGTTTTTTACGACCCGAAGATCGCTACGCCGGAATTGGTCGAAGAAGTCTACCAGGTTGCCAACGACCGCATCAAACTCATCAAGACCTTAACGATCGCCAAGAGCGCCATACGGCATAACATGGGAAAAGATTTGCCGAAAATGCACATCCATACCTGTTTGATATGGGGCGCCAACGATAAAGTCACGCCTCCTGAAGTCGCCGAGGAATTCCACCAGCTTTTACCGCATTCGGATTTGTACTGGATCGACAACTGCGGACACGCCGCGATGATGGAGCATCCCGAGGAATTCAACCGCGTTATGCACGATTGGTTGAGGAAACAGAATCTCTAATTAGCGAATGAAATCAATTAGCGAATTAGCGAATGAGAAAAATTAGTGAACTCGCACTCATTCCAATATCGACCATTCATTGCCGATGATTTGACATTTTTCCATTTGCAAATTATGTATCCGATCATTGCCATTCGCTAATTCGCTAATTTACTAATTCGCTAATTAAACCCATGAAAATCAACACCGCCGAATTCGTCATCAGCAATTCCGATCCGAAAAAATGCCCGAACGAGCCAATTCCGGAATATGCGTTCATCGGTCGTTCCAACGTGGGAAAATCGTCTTTGATCAACATGCTGACGAATCATAAGAATCTCGCCAAAACATCTGGAAAGCCGGGAAAAACCCAGCTGATCAACCACTTTAAAATCAACCAGAATTGGTTTCTCGTCGATTTGCCGGGTTACGGATATGCCAAAGTTTCCAAATCTGTAAAGGCGACGTTCCAGAAATTCATTACCGAGTATTTTGAAAAACGGGAAAACCTGACGTGTGCGTTCGTTTTGGTGGATATTCGGCACGAAGCCCAAAAAATCGACATTGAATTCATCAATTACCTTGGCACGATCGAGGTTCCGTTTTGCATTGTGTTCACTAAAGCAGATAAAATCGGGAAGGTAAAAGCCGACCAAGCAGTCGCAGCTTATCGAAAAGCGCTGCTATCGAACAATTGGGAAGAAATGCCCAAACATTTTGTGACTTCGTCGGAAGATGCGAGAGGCAAGGAAGAGTTATTGACCTTTATCGACGATGTAAACAAGCAGGTATTCAACCAAGGATTTTAATGCTTGTTCGCAAATCATCGATATCCCTTATGTTTTCCGATTGCAAACAAACCGCCACAATGATCAAAAAAATTGCATTGCTCTTAAGCATTTGCGCGTTATCCTCATGCAATGTCGCTGAGTATAAACTCGGACGTGACACCCGATTCGAACAACTGAATTTCTCGAACGGAAAATGGCTGCTGGGATTTGTCGAAGGTCCTGCTTTAATAAAGTCCGATATTACTGAAAAGGCTAAAAATGACCTTTCCGGACTATCCAATGGCCGAATCGACTATCTCGGCGACGTTCGGCTACTCATATCCGAAAAAACGCCGATGAATCCGACCAAAATCCAAATGAAAGCACTTCGCGACGGAACCGGATACGACTATTTCATCAATCTCCATTGCGTCAGCAGCCGATGGGTCAACGAACGTGATTTTACGACGCAATACGGAAACTATATCGCGATGAACACTGCATTCGCTCACGTAATATGCGAGGTTTACGACCTGAAGAACCAGAAAATCATCTATCAGCAGAGTTGCTCAGGGCGGCTTAGCGAAGACGAAAGCTTAACTTTAAAGCCAAGTTCGACGGTTCTGTTAAGTGCCTACCGGAAAATAATCAAGGACATGGAGAACGTTCTGAAAAGGCGCCGTAAGTCACAAGCGATTTAAGATATAACGCTCGTTTTTATTTTTTGACCAAATCCATCTTTTCCGCAAAGTATTCGCAGAAATCGCGCATCGAATCGGCCATTTTTTCGTCGTCGGTGGCGCGTTGGAACGTGTCCGACAGTGCCACGAGCGTTTGATGGAAGAATTTCTTCATCTCATCCACGGGCATGTCTTTCGTCCATAGATCGATGCGCAGCGTTTCCTGCGACTTGTGATCCCAAATCGACAACAGCATCGCCTTGGCACGCTCGTTCACGACGCCTCCGTCCTGGGCGGACCAATACATTTTTTCCGGAACGTGGTTTTCGTCTGTGGCAATCGTGATTTTTATTTCGGAATTTTTAAGCTTACTCATTATTTCTTGGGTTTGTATTTGGACTTTTCGAAGATGGTGCGGGCATCGGTCTTGAGCATGTCGGCCAACGCGACTTCGTTATTCTCCATATAAGATTTGACGATTTGCCATCCTATGTATTGACCGACGCGACCCGGGCTTTCATTGTCGATTTCGAGATAAAACTTTGAAAACGGAGCTTGGGCCAGGAATCGTTCAAACAGTTTTTGGTCGGTATCGTACAACACTTTACTTTCGATGAAATACGACCATATATAACCCTCGTTTTCTTCGCACCATGCATATTGCCCAGGCAAATAGCCAATTTTATCGGCACCGGCCTCATTCGGCAGGAAAAGGTCCTTCAGATACAATTGTTTTCCGAAATAGAGCATCTGCCCCAAAAAAGTATTGTCAGGCGGACGTATCTTGTATTGCGACCAGGCCGACACTATATCCGGCAAAATCTGGCTTTGTTCAAAATTCTGACGGATGTATTCCGGAAATTCGCCCGTGTAGAATTTATGGTTCTTACCGAGATAAAGCTCGAGCGAAACAATCAGCGTATCTTTGGCAAACAGCACTTTATTGCCATGATCCATCGTTCCGACGACGGTGTAGACGACAGGAGTTTTCGCCTGGGGAAAGTAATATTTAATGTGTCGGAACAAATCCTCGATCTTCTGGCGTTCTCCGCTGAAATCCGAATATTTCTTATCGACTTCCGTATAAACATCGCGCCACAACGGATCCTTAAGCCTTTCGATATAAGGTGCGTTTGACGAATCGGGAAAGAAGAACGGATACTCGTACCGAAGATCCTGCATCGTTTCGGGCGACGCTTCAAAAAAGGCCTTATCGAACCGGTGCACCTGCATGTTTACAGGTATTTCTTCGACCTCTTTTTCGATTTTGGATTTTTTGTCGCACGAGGCAAGTATGACAATTAAACCCAAAAATGTAAGCAGATTCCTCATTTGTTGATTAAATTAGCGTGATAAAATCCGGCTGCAAATATACCGTAAAAAACCTCAGCAACATGTCCAAAAAAAGCGCGATACGACCTGCAGAAACTGTCGAACACATTGTAAAATGGCTAAAAACGTATGCCGAAAACGCAAAAGTCAATGGTTTTGTTGTCGGTATCTCCGGCGGAATCGATTCGGCCGTAACCTCCGCACTTTGCGCGAGAACCGGATTTTCGACGTTATGCGTGGAAATGCCGATCCATCAGCCGCCTCATCATGTAACGCGCGCCCAGGAGCACATCGATCGGTTGACGAGCGAATTTCCGAACGTCTCGTCGGCCCGAACGGATCTCACTCCTGTTTTCGAAACGTTCAAGGCCGCATTTCCCAACGCCGACGACAACGGCAATTTGTTCCTTACCCTGGCCAATACCCGCGCCCGCCTGCGCATGACGACATTGTATTATCACGCCGGGCTCAACGGGCTCCTGGTCGCGGGAACGGGAAATAAAGTGGAAGATTTTGGTGTAGGCTTTTTTACAAAATACGGAGACGGAGGCGTCGATGTCAGCCCGATTGCAGATTTGATGAAGTCCGATGTTTACGCGCTTGCGGAATATCTTGGCGTTCCCGAATCTATCCAGGTGGCAGCTCCCGCCGACGGTTTGTTCGTCGACGACCGCACGGACGAAGACCAGTTAGGCGCGACCTATGACGAATTGGAATGGGCGATGCGGGAGTTTGAGCAAAATAAGACATCTGATGACTTCTCAGGACGCGAAAAAGAGGTGTTCCAAATCTTCGAAAGTCGCAACCGGGCGAACCTTCACAAGATGATTCCGATTCCCGTTTGTGAAATTCCTTCAAATCTGAAATTAAATTAACATAATTTTATAAGACAATTCATTTTTTTTCTAATTTTGAATGCCCCATTGTTTTAACCCATTAAACCCAACAGTATGATAAATGTTTGTTTAGCCGACAATTTTCCGGTGGTCCACTTTGGGGTAAAGTCTTATTTCAAAGACCATCCCGAGATTCACGTGGTCTCCAACGTAGGGAACTTTTTCATGATCCCCGAAGCGTTGCGCAACAAGCAAATCGACATCCTGATCCTGGATCTTGAACTCGACGGACTCACCAGTATTTACGAAGTCAAAGCCATCATAAAGAATCATCCGCAAACCAAAATCATCATATTCACGAGCCTTTCGGAACAGATCTACGCGCCAAACGCCATCAAGTCCGGCGTTTCCGGTTTCGTTCACAAATCCGCAAAGCTGGAAACCTTGGGGATAACGATTCAAAAAGTACACAACGGCACGATCATGCTTAGCGATACCATCAAGAAAAATCTTGCGCTCATCGCCAAGCAGAACAAAAGCGAACGTTTGTACCGCAAGCTGTCGAACCGTGAAATTGAGGTGCTGCGCTATTTAAGCGACGGAAAGAAAAACAATGAAATTTCAAAAATCCTGAACCTCAACGAAAAGACCGTGAGCACGTACAAACTGCGACTGCTGACGAAACTCAACGTGACCAATTTGGTCGATCTTGTCAATAAAGCGAAAACCCTCGAAATCGTCTAACTATAGCGCGTCATTACTCTTCCTAATTTTTTCGAGAACGATCCGATGAGCGCGTAGTAATCCATAGCCATGGACAATACTTCGGAATTGTCCGCATCGGTTTCGCGCGACAATTCGTTTTTGAGGTCGTTGATGATACGGTCTACCAGGAACCATCGCAATGTCAGAATGGTTTCGGATACATATTGCGCGATCGACTGGTCTTTAAGCTTTACCACGATGTTCTGGGATTCCCAGTTGTGGAGCTGCTCGCGTTCGTCCACCATCAGGATGTCGGTGACTTCCGGGGCGAATTCGGGCGGCAGTTGCGCCATATATTGATCGACAACGAACTCCTCGTTGTGTTGGCAGTACGCCATGAGGTTGTCAAAAATACCTTTAAACAAAGGATTCGCGAGTTCGGTTTCGTCTTCCTGCAAGCTTAGAAAGATGCGGTCAAGGACTTTTGCTTCGCGCTTAATTCCGATTTCTTTGATCTCGCCTTCTTCGTTCGTTTCAAAGACGACGTCGTCAAATTCCTCAACTTTGTGGCCGTAAAGCAACAGGATTTCCAGGATTTTGCGTTCGAGTTCGTATAGCACGTCGACTTTTTGCTGAACTTCTTCGGAATCAGGCCGAACCACTTCAAACGCTTTGTCTTTTTGTTCCGCTTTTAATTTTTTGCCGGCATCGTCTATATCTTTTTGCACGAGTTGCGCGAGCGTGCTTATCAAGACCTGTTCGGAAATATCCATGATGCGCGAGCATTCCTGAATGTAGATCTCGCGTTGGATGCGATCCGGAATTTTCGAAATGCTCGTGACCATGTCCCGGATCAGGCCCGCTTTCTTTACCGGGTCGTTTTGCGCCTCGTCTACAAGCAAGCCGGCTTTGAACTGTATGAAATCCTTGGCGTTGTTCTCAAGGTAATCGACAAGTTCGCCGTGTGGCGTTTTTCGCGCAAAACTATCGGGATCGTCTCCTTCGGGAAACGTACAAACCTTGACGTTCATGCCCTCCTCAAGAATCAGGTCGATGCCTCGGATGGAAGCGCGGAGGCCGGCGGCGTCACCGTCAAAAAGCACCGTGATGTTTTTCGTAAGGCGACTGATGAGCCTGATCTGATCTGGAGTCAATGCCGTTCCTGAAGAGGACACCACATTTTCGATTCCGGCCTGGTGCAATTGAATGACGTCCGTGTATCCTTCGACGAGATAACAATTGTCGAGCTTCGCGATGGCTTGCTTGGCCTGGAAAATACCGTAAAGCACCTTGCTTTTGTGATAGATTTCGCTTTCGGGCGAATTCAGGTATTTGGCGACTTTTTTGTCGTTTGTGAGAATCCGTCCGCCAAAACCGAGCACGCGACCCGACATGCTTTGGATCGGAAACATCACGCGATGGCGAAATCGGTCTACGGTACGACCGTCTTCGCGCACGATCGTAAGCCCGGTGCTTCCGAGAAATTGCAGTTTGTAACCTTTCCCGAGCGCTTCTTTTGAGAACGCATCCCAGATTTCAGGCGAATAACCTAGCGCGAATTTCTCGATCGTTTCGCGTTTAAAACCGCGTTCCTTGAAATAGCTCAACCCTATCGCTCTCCCTTCTTCGGAATTGAGCAAAATGTCGTGAAAATACTTTTGGGCGTATTCGGATACGAGAAACATGCTTTCCCGGTTGTCGAGGGCCGCCTTTTCTTCATCGGTTTTGAGCGTTTCCTCAATTTCGATGTTGTACTTTTTGGCGAGGTAGCGGATGGCTTCCGGATATGTGAAATGTTCGTGTTCCATCAAAAAAGCCACGACGTTTCCTCCTTTTCCCGACGAAAAATCCTTCCAGATTTGTTTGACGGGCGAGACCATGAACGAAGGAGAGCGCTCGTTCGAAAATGGGCTCAAACCTTTCAAATTCGATCCTGCGCGCTTGAGCTGGACGAAATCGCCGATCACCTCCTCGAGGCGGGCGGTTTCGAAAACAGTGTCGATGGTGGCTTTTGAAATCATTCAGCGGGAAGTCAACTGTCGAAAGGCAACGACAAATGAGAGGCGAAAGATACGAAAGGATGTTGATTTGTCATTTGTTCATTTGCGGAATCGCAAGCGCGTGACCCAAAAGTGACACTTTCATCCAGTGTCCACGATTGGACGCAACGATGAACAGCGACGTCGATTGGAGTTGTCGTTTGGATTTGGTTTCGGACTCGACGATTAGCCCCGATGGCAGCGGATAGCCCGCAGCGCGAAAAGCCTGATTTTTGCGCCTCCGGACCGGCGACCGGCGGAAGCCGAGGCCGGGGCGACAAAAAACCGCTTTTGGCGAGAGGACTATGAGCGAACAGCGGGATCCGCTCCCAACCTCAAACTTCAAACCTCAACAAAAAAAACGCCTCGGTTTCCCAAAGCGTTTCCACCTTTTATAACTAACTAACCAAATTTTAATTGAGATCGAGTCGCACTCCGAATGAAATGTTGTGCTGGTCGACTTCGTTGTCTTCGAATACCGGATTGAGGTCGTATTTGCAATACAAGCTTACCGCCTGGTAGCCCACGTAAGCGCTCACACCGTACACGAAATCATTGACATTGTAATCGCCGACGGTTTTTTGCGTGACCTCGTTATTGTTCGTGTCTTCGTATTCTAGTACGCGCTTCGACCGGACGTTTGCCCCAACGAATCCGCCGATTCCGACCCTGAAACCTTGATGCGAAAAGAATCTTCCGTATTTGTCCCTGCCTGAAAAATCGAATTCCAAATGTACCGGGGCAACCAGGTTTACGTTGCGGAATCGCGAATCGCCCAAATTCACCGGGCTTTCGACCAGCACGGTTTGGTCGCCGTCTTCTTCATAATAGCGGTTGTCAGTAGGCCGGACGGTATTCCACTGCATCGAAAGCCCGTATTTCAAATGAAGCAGGTTGTGATTTTTAAGCAGTCTAGAATTCCACGACAAACCAAGTTCATAAAAATGGGATCCCCAAACGCGGTAGTCGGAATGAGCCATCGCACCATCGGTGAGGAAATGGTTAAGTCCAAAGGCGAAAACCAACTGGGACGTGGTGCGCTGCTCGCCTTTCATGGTGTCCTTTGGCTGGCTGCTGTCCTCGAGTTTGAAACCTCTGGTGGAAGCCGTAAACTTAAATCGGCGCGTGGAGTCGCGCTCGGTTATCTTGCCATCGACTTTTTCCTGGACGAGCTTTTTAAGTTCTTCTTGGGCGGCGGCGGTTCGCCTTTCGATGTTGGCCGCGCGGGTTTCGGCAAATTCGATTTTCTTTTGGTCTGCGACGTCCTGGGACATCTGGCCCGACTGCAATTGTTTGTTGACGGCGTCGACTTCGAGTTTCAGGGCTTCTTTTTCTTCTTTGGTGATAACCGAAATCTTGTCGCTGATGATCTTGATGCGATCTTCGAAGGTTTGCTGGGCAACCGCTTTGCCTACAAAAAGGCATAGCAAAGCCGATACGTAAAAAATAACGTTTCTCATGGTGTTCGATTTAATTGATTGATTTAGTGATTTTCTTCGACGTTGCGGTTCTCGACGGCAACCTTGACTTGTTGGTAGTTGCGGTTAAGGGCGCGCAATGCTCGCTGGCGTGGCGAGAGCTTTTCCTCGGCCTGGCTGTCTACTTCGAGCAGGAGTTTGCGCGCATTGACTTTGGCTCCGGATGCATTGTTGCTGCGTTTTTCGCGTGCCGCCGCCAATAGGGCGTCGATTGTTGCATCGTCCGTGGCGGGCTGGGCTTGATTGAACTGATTCGTTTTTTGATCGATGATTGGTTCAGGTTGATGATGATTGATGGTATTGTCGGCCAACTGCTGTTTTTGAACCGGATTCGCTCCCAAATGCCCAACCTTTCGGACAGCGCCTTTTTGGCTTCGCACCCGAGGTTCGGATTCAGCGATCTGCGTTTGCGGTGTCGCCATTTCAATTTCGACAGGCGCGATTTCCTCAGTTCCTTCGACAAATTGGCGATCGATCTCCTTACTTGTGCTTTTCACTTCTTTCTCGTTGAAGAACAACGTCCCGATCAACAAAAAACCCAACAGACTCGCTGCGATGAAAAGCCAGTTGAAATTTCTTTTTACAGGAATTGGTTTCGGTTGTGCCTCCGCAGAAGACAACATGGCATCCAATCTGTCCCAAGCTGCGGCGCTTGGCGTTATTTCCCGTTGGCTGAGTTTTTCCGAGAACTCCTTTTCCATTTTATTCCGTGCCATACTCGTAATTCTTTAATTTACTGATATTTTGTTGCAAAAGCCGTCTTGCGTGCGACAATTGGGATTTTGACGTCCCTTCGTTGATTCCGAGCATCTCTGCAATTTCGCGGTGTTTGTATCCCTCAATTGCGTAGAGGTTAAAGATCATCCGGTAGCCGTCCGGCAAATCGTCTATGAGGCTTTGGATGTCGTCTACACTAAGACCGCTCTCGATATCATTGAAGCCGCCTTCTACAAAATATGTGTCTTCGACAAAATTCACTCGTTTTTGCACGCGCAGCCACGAAATGCATTCGTTGACCATGATGCGCCTGATCCAACCTTCAAAACTCCCTTCGTGCTTGAAATTTGCAAGGTTGGCGAACACTTTCATGAAAGCGGTGATCATCAGGTCTTCGGCGTGGTGGACGTCTTTTGCATATTGTCGACAGACGCTGAGCATTTTGGGAGCGTGCTGCGAATAGATTTTTTGCTGGGCGTGTCGATTGTTCTCCACTGCCAAAGCGATGATCTCATGTTGCTCCTGATGTAATGCTATTACCTTCAAAACTTTTTTTAACGGGTTTCTGGTAGCTTAGACGACGCCTTTTGGAAAAGCGTTGCACGAAAAGCCGAAAAATTTAAAAATAAATGAAAAACCACTGATTTACAGGTGGTTAAAAACAACCAATTACAGTGTGATTATTCGCGAATTCGCGGCAACATCACTAAATATGCTGCATTTGAGCCAGACTGACGTTTCAAAATAAGCCAGGAAGTGAATACGCGCCCAAATATTTTAGCCGCAAATACACAAATTTAAAAAGGAAATAGTTCGCTTCAAGTGCAAAAATAAGATTGAGCAACGAACGAAATATTTTAGCCGCGGGTACGCGAAAGCGTCAAGCTAAAAGTCAATTTGCGAATTCGCGGCAACATTACTAAATATACTGCATTGCGCCAGACGGACGTTTCAAACCGAGCCAGAAAGCGGTCAGTCAACAGAATATTTAGCCGCAAATACACGAATTTAAAAAAGGAATAGTTCGCTTCAAATGCAAAAATAAGAATCGGACAACGAACAAAATATGTTAGCCGCGGATACGCGAAAGCGTCAGGCTAAAAGTCAATTCGCGAATTCGCGGCGACATCACTAAATATGCTGCATTTTGAGCCAGACCGACGTTTCAAAATAAGCCAGGAAGTGAATACGCGAACAACTATTTTAGCCGCAAATACACAAATTTAAGAAGGAAATAGTTGGCTTCAAGTGCAAAATAAGGATGGATAACGAACGAAACATTATAGCCGCGAATACGCGAATTTAGATAGGGAAATAGTTCGCTTCAAGTGCAAAAATAAGATTGAGCAACGAACAAAATATTTTAGCCGCGGGTACGCGAAAGCGTCAAGCTAAGAGTCAGCGAATTCGCGGCAATATCACTAAATATGCTTCATTCGAGCCAGACTGACGTTTCAAAACGAGCCAGGAAGCGGATCAGTCCACAAAATATGTTAGCCGCAAATACACGAATTTAAAAAAGGAATAGTTCGCTTCAAATGCAAAAATAAGAATCGGACAACGAACAAAATATGTTAGCCGCGGGTGCGCGAAAGCGTCAAGCTAAGAGTCAATTCGCGAATTCGCGGCAACATCACTAAATATGCTGCATTTGAGCCAGACTGACGTTTCAAACCGAGCCAGGAAGCGAATCAGTCCAAAAATTATTTTAGCCGCAAATACACGAATTTAAAGGAAATAGTTCGCCTTCAAGTTTCGGAATCACACTCCGACAAACTCATCCCGTTAACAAATTCTCAAATATCGCGTCAGTCTTAAAACGAATGCGATCACTTTTTGCGTTCGATCACGTAATTCACCATAAGTTCCAACGCGCTTTTGTATTCCGATTCAGGATATTTTTCAAGCAGCACGATCGCCTGGCTCCGGAATTCCTCCATTTTCGCTTCGGCATAACCCAAACCGTTGCGCTCCTTGACGAAATTGATGACTTTTCTGACGCGCTTCTTGTCTTTATTGTGGTTCTTGACCGAATTGACAACCCAGGCTTTTTCCTTTTCGGAACAATTGTTCAGGACATAAATCAGCGGCAACGTCATTTTTTGTTCCTTAATGTCGATGCCGGTCGGTTTGCCGATGGCTTCCTCCGAATAATCAAACAGGTCGTCCTTAATCTGGAACGCCATTCCGATAAGTTCCCCGAATTTGCGCATGTTCTCGACCTTCTCCAAATCGTCCGTGACCGATCTCGCGCCCAACGCACAACAACTGGCGATCAAGGTTGCGGTCTTTTTGCGGATGATTTCGTAATAGATTTCTTCTGTAATATCAAGCCTGCGCGCTTTCTCTATTTGCAGCAATTCACCTTCGGACATTTCGCGAACCGCGACGGAAATGATCTGTAGCAAGTCGAAATCTCCGTTGTCGATCGAAAGCAAAAGCCCTTTCGAAAGCAGATAATCTCCGACGAGTACCGCAATTTTGTTCTTCCAAAGCGCGTTGATCGAGAAGAATCCGCGGCGACGGTTGGAATCGTCGACCACATCATCGTGCACAAGCGTGGCGGTGTGGATCAGTTCGATGACCGACGCTCCGCGATAGGTGCGCTCGTTGACGGTTCCGCCGGAAGCCATCTTGGCCACGAGGAATACGAACATCGGACGCATCTGCTTGCCCTTCCTGTTGACGATGTAATACGTGATGCGGTTGAGCAACGCCACCTGGGACGACATCGATTCGTAGAACTTCTTTTCGAAAAGTTCCATCTCCGGCCTGATGGGTTGCTTTATTTGAGCGCTGATGTTCATTTGCCTCCCAAAGATAATCTAATGTTGCCACAAGTTCAAAGGTTAAATGAAGACGCTTTTTTTACCTTTGATTTAAATCGATAGGATTTTACCGATCTTAGCCGACCGCAAACTTTAAGCAATATGAAGATTAAATTCCTGCTATTTCTTGCCGCGACCCTATTGCTGGCGGGAAGTTGCTCTACAGAGGATGAACCTGTGCTCAATAAAAACGTGGTGCGTGACGTCAATTTTTTTGATCGCATGGCGGATGACATTTCCGTTATCGCCGAACAGGAATACCGCAACCAATTGGCAAATTCAGGAGGCCCGTCGGCACCGGAGAGCTTGATTCCTGATTGTGCGTCGGTTACGACTACGACAAGCGAAAGTTGGACAAGCGTGATCGATTTCGGAACGTCGGGATGCACATTGGCTTCAGGCGCGATCATAACCGGGAAGATTACAATCAGCGGCAGCCTGGATTTTACCGCACCGGTCTATCATGTCGATTACACGTTCGACGATTTTCATTACGCCAACCATCGTATCGCGGGGAATCAATCCATCGATTTCTCTGTGCAAAGTACCGCGGCCCAGCCCGATTTGCACGACGTCGCCGACCTCAATGTGGACATGGAAATCACCAAACCGGACGGCGTGGTTTTCCAGCACAGTGCCGACCGAAGCCGCGAATTGGTGGAAGGGCAAGGAACGTCTTCAGATTGGTCGGACAATGCTTATCAGATAACCGGCTCTTCCACCTCGACATCTTCGCGCGGCACGATTACCAGCGCGATCGACGTACCCTTGTTGTGGCGTCTGACCTGTCCGTTCATCGGAAAAGGGCAAATGCGTTTCACGATGGATTCGGATGACGCCCGTCTCGATTACGGCGATGGGATTTGCGACTATTTTGCGCTGTTGACCATCAACGCAGAATCGCCCGAAACGATCTTATTGAATTAGTCCATAAAAAAACGCCCGGCTGAGAGGGCGTTTTTTATTCGTCTTTGTTGGCGAGTTGACCGCAGGCTGCGTCGATGTCTTTACCGCGGCTGCGCCTGACTTTGACCACGATATCATTTCTTTCGAGAGCGGAAATGTAAGCGTTAACGGCTTCGGCGGGCGCTTGCTGGAATTCCCCATCGTCAATCGGATTGTATTCGATCAGGTTGACCTTGCACGGCACATATTTACAAAATTTCACGAGTGCCTCGATCGATTTTTTGTCGTCGTTGATTCCCTTCCAGACCACGTATTCGTAGGTAATGCGACTCTTGGTCTTGGCATACCAATATTCGAGTGATTCACGCAAATCGGTCAACGGAAAATTATTGGTGAACGGCATGATTCGGTTGCGTATCTCTTCGACTGCCGAGTGGAGCGAAACGGCGAGTTTAAACTTCACTTCGTCATCCGCAAGTTTCTTGATCATTTTAGGTATGCCCGAAGTGGAAAGCGTGATGCGTTTTGGCGACATGCCGAGGCCTTCCTCCGAGGTGATTTTCTCGATCGCTTTCATCACGTTCGGATAATTCATCAGCGGCTCGCCCATTCCCATGAACACGATGTTCGACAACGGACGATTGTGATACAGCCTGCTCTCGCGATCGATAGCCGCCACCTGGTCGTAGATTTCATCAGGATTGAGGTTGCGCATACGCTTGAGTTTGGCCGTCGCGCAAAAGTTACAGTCCAACGAACATCCTACCTGACTGGAAACGCAGGCTGTCGTGCGTGTCTCAGTCGGAATCAACACCGATTCGACAAGCAGGCCGTCGTGAAGGCGAACGGCGTTCTTCACCGTTCCGTCTTCGCTCTTTTGCATTTTGTCGACCTTTATATGGTTGATCACGAAGTGTTGTTCGAGCATAGCGCGCGTATCTTTCGACACGTTGGTCATGTCCTCGAAACTGTGGGCACCTTTGCTCCATAACCATTCGTAAACCTGATTGCCGCGGAACGCTTTATCGCCGTTTGCCACAAAAAAATCGCGCAATTTTTCCTTCGTCAACGCCCGTATGTCTTTCTTTTCCATTTCCACGGTGCAAAGATACGGTTTAAGTTGAAAGTCAACGCATGCGATGGTGTTACGGATTTCGTAAAGTCACCTGGAATCGGGAATTGGATTGAACTGGATTTGGAATTTAAGAAAATGTACAGGAAATCTGTAATTTGGCGAAGTGGAATTGGCTTAAATTTGATAAACATAACAGATTTTAAAAAATCTGTTATGTTTGGAAAAAACTAACTTCCAAACCGCTCGCAATCAATCCGAAAAAACCATTGACCTAGCAAATTCCTCAGAACGCCAAGGCAAAAAAGAGGAATTCGTAACTTTGAAAAAACATCCGATGAAAATCAATCTCCTAATTATCGCATTTGTTACCTCGATTTCCATCCATGCGCAAGTCCAGAAGGTCGGTTATTCCGAAAAGGACAATCTAACGGCTCTGTACTATTCCGTAAAGGCTATCGATACGGTCAAAATTCCAGGGAATTGGGAACGCGACAAACGCGATCTGGCGACATCGGTTTACCTGACGAGCCCTGACCGCAACATCGGATTCTACATCGACACGAAATCGAAAAAATACAAAGCTGCCTCGAATGAATCTGAAGCGCTCAAACTGTACGTGGCTGACAAGCTCAAAAAAATACGGCGCGCCTGGGAAGTTGACTTGCTTGCCACAGATAACCAATCCTATCAGCTCTATAAGATCAAAAACCTGCGCCATCCCGATGGAAACCAGGTTGCCTTGTGGGGAAGCCGCGGCAGATATACGTACAACATCGTCTGTTATGGCGCGATGGACGACACGACGAAGTCCGAATTCCTGATCCATTTTTTCACGAATACCAAACCCTGATGCATTTCATTTCCGAAGAACTCGAATCGTATACCGAACGCCATTCACAGGCAGAACCTCAACTTTTGGCAGATCTCAATCGGGAAACCCATCAAAAGATACTGCAACCCAGAATGCTCAGCGGACATTTACAGGGACGGGTTTTGAGTATGCTTTCGAAGATAATCCGTCCCGGGAACATTCTCGAGATTGGAACCTATACGGGCTACGCGACTCTTTGCATGGCGGAAGGCCTAACCGAAAACGGAACGATCGATACCGTCGATAACAACGAAGAATTGTTCAATTTCCAACGTAAATATTTCGATAAGTCGCCTTGGAAAAATCAGATTTTCCAGCATTTGGGAAATGCTCTCGAAATCATCCCGAACCTCAACAAAAGGTACGATCTCGTCTTTATCGATGCCGACAAGCACAATTATGCCAATTACTTCGAAATGGTCGTCCCGATGATGTCAAAAGGCGGAATCATATTGTCTGACAACGTATTGTGGAGCGGAAAAGTTTTGGAGGAAGTCAAATCGAACGACAAAAGCACCCAATCGCTACTGGACTACAACAAAATGGTGAATGAAGATCCCCGAGTCGAAACGGTTCTATTGCCCATCCGCGACGGGCTCACTGTTAGTCGGGTGATCTAGATCGCCTTTTTGCTCAGGGAAGAATCTGTTGCGCAAATATCCGTAGAGGTAAATGACGATTGTCCCGGTAACCAATCCCCAGACATATCCCGCCAATATATCGCCGGGATAATGCAATCCGAGGTAAATTCGGCTGTACGCGAAAACAACAGGAAATATGAAAAACAATCCTGTGTATTTGAGATATGGACGCAATACGCGATAGCAAAAGAATGCCACCGCCATGGAGTTCGAAGCGTGCCCAGAGATAAAACTGAACGATTTGCGCTTGATCACGGCCCTTATGAATTCCACGATTTCCGGATCGCTTCCCGGCCGCAACCGTTGAAAACCATTTTTGAAAAGATTTGTCGTTTGGTCGGTGATCGTCAGCAACAGCGCGATGCAGCCGATTATCAACAAGGCATGCTTCCAGCCCAAACGCTTAAAGGTCAGGTAGAGGATTATCGCAAAAATCGGGATCCAACTGGTGAATTTGGTTATGATGAGCCACAATCCATCGAAAGTCTCGGAGCCGAAACTGTTGAGCCAGATGAATAACTGCTGGTCGAGTTCGATGAGTTTATCGATCATCGGCTTTGTCTTTTTATCGGGCCAGACGCAATGTCTTCCAATTCCTGCCTTGTCTTCTCAAGATCTTCGGAGTTGCCCATCAAGCTGTCCTTTGCCTTGTCGATTTCAGCGGTAATGTTTTCTTTCACGTCGAAAAGCGATTTGTCGAGACCGTTCGCTTCGGCCCCTTTGTGGATTTCGCTCTTGATCTCGTTCGTGGCGTCCTTGAGTTGTCGCATGCCTTTTCCGAGTGCGCGCGCCATTTCCGGAATCTTGTCGGACCCGAACAGCATCAGTACGATAAAAAGGATAAAAATCAACTCTCCTCCGCCTATTCCGAACATGGTGAAAAATTTAGGTATTGTACAAAGGTACGAAGTTACGCGCCCCGAGGTTTTGAGTTAACAAAATTTTCGTCAGTCGAATTTGGTTTTGACGGCTTCTTTTGGCCAGGTGTTGTTGGCAATATCGACATCGGCGGTCTCCTCCTTGGGATCGACCTGGATTTTTTTCACGGTTTTCTTCACGGCGAAAACACGGGAAACCTCGGCATCGCTTTTTCGCCATATCTGGGCCGGGAACGTATGTGTTTCACTCGTTCCATCCTCAAATGTCAGTTCGACGATAAGCGGCATGACCAAACCTCCGGGCTTGTCGAAAGTAACCTGATAGAAGTATTTCGGACTGTCCAAAGCCGCGCGCTGCTCCGCCGTAAAATTGGCCTCGAGGTATTCGTTGAGCGGTTGTACCTGTGTCGGGTCGAACGCTTTCCTGAGTTCCGGTTTAAAGTTCGAATCGCCCTCGGTCACCATGAACACAAGGGGCCCGGCCATTTGCCTGCGGTTGCGACGGTTGACCTCCGGAGAATCGAAATCCTTGGGTTTGTCCGCCGAAACATAAAATTGCCTGACCTCTTTTATACCGATGTCGTTATAATCAGTGGTGTAAAACCAGCCTCTCCAAAACCAGTCGAGGTCGGTTCCCGAGGCGTCTTCCATCGTACGGAAAAAATCCTCAGGCGTCGGATGCTTGAACTTCCAACGCTGTGAATACGTTCGGAAAGCATGATCGAAAAGATCGTGTCCCAGAATCGTTTCGCGCAAAATATTGAGAGCTGTCGCAGGTTTCCCATACGCATTGTTACCAAATTGACGAATGCTTTCGGAATTCGACATGATCGGCTCAAGGCCGGACTGCGCACCGCTCATATAAGGCACGATATTTTTGGCCGGGCCTCGTGTAGACGGGAAATTCGGGTCGAAAGTCTGCTCGGCGAGATATTCCATAAACGTGTTCAAACCTTCGTCCATCCACGTCCATTGGCGCTCGTCGGAGTTGACGATCATCGGAAAGAAATTGTGTCCGACCTCGTGTATGATCACGCCCAACATACCGTATTTGGTGCGATCGGTGTATTTTCCATCGGCATCCGGACGTCCGAAATTCCAGCAGATCATCGGATATTCCATTCCCTGATCCTGGGCGTTTACCGAAATGGCCTTCGGATACGGATAATCGAACGTATATTTCGAATACGATTTCAACGTGTGAGCGACGGCCCGCGTCGAATATTCCTCCCAAAGTGGGTTTCCTTCTTTCGGATAAAGGGAAATCGCCATGATGTTCTTGCCTCCTATGTTGACGGCCATCATGTCGCATATGAATTTTCGCGAAGTCGATATCCCGAAATCGCGCACGTTCGTGGCTTTGAATTTCCAGGTTTTGCGCTTGTCGGATTGGGATTTCTCAAATTCGATCGCCTCGGATTGTGTGCGGATGATTACCGGTTTGTCATACGATTTCGTCGCCAGGTCGTAGCGCTTGAGTTCCTCGGCTGAATAAACGTCTTTGCGGTTCTGCAAATCTCCCGTCGCATCGAGGAAATGATCGGCGGGAACATTGATGTTGACCTCGAAATCACCGAACGGCAGCGCAAATTCGCCCGATCCCCAAAACTGCATATTCTGCCAGCCTTCGACATCGTTGTAAACGGCCATCCTCGGATAGAACTGCGCCAATACGTAAAGTCGGTTTTTGTCTTTTTCGAAATATTCATATCCCGAACGACCGCCGTCTTTCATATAATTGTTGATGTTGTACCACCATTTTATCGTAAACGAAATTTTTTCGCCATGCTTGAGCGGCTTGTCGAGATCGATGCGCATCATGGTTTGGTTGATCGTGTATTTCATCGGATTCCCCTTCGCGTCCGCGACCTGTTCGATCCGGAACCCGCCGTCGAATTTTTCCTCGAGGTATTTCCTTGAAAACCCGGAAACGCTGATGGTTTTGTCGGCTTTTGTGCTTTCCTGCAGCGGACTCAACGAGGTACGGGCGGCCTGGTTCTGGTCGAGCTGCATCCAAAGATATTCAAGCGGCTCCTTGGCATTGTTGTGATAGGTTACCGTTTCGACGCCCGATAATTTCGCCTCCTTGTCGTCGAGGACGAGATCCATCTTATAATCGGCTTTTTGCTGATAATATTCAGGCCCGGGCGCTCCCGAAGCCGTTCGGTACATATTTGGAGTGGCCAGCAAATCGTACATCTGGCGGAATTTATTCGTGTCGGTATGCCCCGACTCTTTGGATTTTGGCGTTTCCTGGGCAAAAACCGCCAACGAGGAAAGCAAAAGCAAGCTTGAAATTCTGTTCATAGCATCAAAAAAAAGCAATTTAAGGATTTTTAGCTCAGAATGTGAGCTTCCCGCTAGGTTCGTCAATCGTAAGCAAAAGATTTTGTTTGCTGCCGTTGATATTGGTTTGTATGATATTCTGCTGTTCCGTTACGAAGTCGAAAAGCACTTTGTTGGTAATGTCGAGGGTTTTCACGCTGACTACATCGGTTATCCTGAAATAACATATGACGACGTTATTTTCCATTTCATACGACCTGAAGTCGAGCGCTAGCGGCTGTCCATTGACTGCAACGCGAAAATTGTCGGCAATGTATTTTTTCATCGAGGCGACATCAGCCTCAGCGACATTTTTTTCGCCTATAAAAAACTTTTTTTTGTGTTTTTTCTCAAGCGCGTTGTTCAGGTCGTCGACGAAAATACGTGTCGTGATTTGAAGCATTTTCTTTTCGGACGCATAGTTGACCTGGAAAATCCCAACGTAGAATTTATGCGTCCATGCCGAACTAAGCAGCAGCACAACAACGAAGGCGAGAGCGAAACCAATTTTTTTCATTGTGCAAAATTAAGGTTTCCCGCTGGTTTCGCGATCGTTTTCTTCTTTAGCGATCATCTCCAAATAAGTTGGGGCAAGTTGTGAAATGCGCTCTAAAACCATGGGTTTGTTTTTTGCGTTCAACGCTTTTGCGACTGCCGGGTCGTCTATACAAAAATACTGGAAGCCTTTTATGTAGTCTGACGGTATCCGAAGTTGTGCGATGTAAAGCGAATCGTCGAACTGGAAGCGCAACTTTTCGAAAAGGGCTTCTTTCTTTTCGATCGACACCTGTTTTTTGAGCATCTTGGTGCGTCCGCTGATCGCGTTGGCCACGATATCGACCGGTCCTGAAGTCGCAGTATAAACCTTTCGCTCGGCCGGCGTGTATTGCTTTTGTCCTTTCGGAACAAAACCCATTGCCTCGGCGCTGATATCTTTGTTGACAACGACGTCGTCAAGCTGAATGGGCTTTGGAATCAGAACAATAGTGACCGCCTTCTTTTTGATGTCTTCGGCCTGTATTTCGTAACGTTTATACTCGTAATTCTCTGAGGGAAAAACCAGCATCTGGTCTGGCTTTGCTTCCATCAGAAACTCACCGGAAGCATTGCTCACGGCAGTTTTCTCCGTTACGATATTGACCACTTTCACGTTCATTGCCGCCGAAGAATCCGTAGCGACAAGACGGAACCTCAAATTTTGGCCGAAACTCGCGCAACTTATCATCAGACACACCAAAACCAGCGTTCCCTTATTCAGTCTCATCATTCAATTCATTGTATTTCTGGGCCATCCCGACGAGGCAAAACTCGATTTTTGCCTTTACGTTGGTTTTTAGGGCCGCGATAAATTTGGGATCGTCGATTACGTAATATCTGAAACCTTCGACCATCTCCGGACGTATATGCAGTTTTTCCGTAAAATAATCATCGGCGAACATGCTCCTGAACTTGACCAGGCGAGCCTCGGTGCGCTCGATCACGAGATTCTTTTTGAGCATCTTGCTGCGGCCGTTGATCGAATTGATGATCCCATCGACGGAAAGCGCAAAGCCCGCCGTACCGCTCCCACCGACTGCCGCATGAGGATTGATGCCGGCCTGACGCAGTCTTCGTTCGGCAACCGTATACCGCTTCTGGCCTTTTGGGACGAGTCCGAGGTCTTCAGGATTAATGCTTCTCAAAACAACGACGTCATCGAGTTGTATCGGTTTGGGGATCATGACGATCGTAATCTGTTTTTTGGCGGCGTCACCTTCTTTTATCAGATAGCGTTTATATTCGAAATTTTCCGATGGAAATACCAATAATTCATCTGTTTTCGCCTCAATCGAAAATTCGCCGTTCGCATCGCTTACCGCCGTTTTCTCGCTGACCAGATTCAATACTTTTACATTGACTGCCGGAACAGAATCTATTCCAACCAACCGAAAATTAACCTGCTGCGCCCAACTTGCGCATACACTGAATACAACCAGAAACGCAGCGGCTCTACTTCTCACCTCTTTGTAGTTCGTTGTATTTTTGCGCAAGACCGGTAAGGCTGAAATCGGTTTTGGCCTTTACGCCCGCTTCCAAAATTGCTAGAAACTCTGGCGTTTCGACGACGTAGTACTGGAAGCCTTCGACCTTATCAGATGGGATCCTGAGCTTGTCCGTAAAATACGCCTTGTCGTACATGGCATTCAGTTTAGCCAGGCTTCGCTCGCGCTTTTCGGTTTTCAAGTCTTTCTTGAGCATTTTGGTACGACCCGTGATCGCATTGATTATCGGATCGATGGGAATCGACAAACCGGCCAATTGCCCGACCAAAAGCATCGGCTTGAATTCGCCGGCCTGCTTGAGCCTTCGCTCGGCGGGAGTGTATTGTTTTTGCCCTTTGGGAACAAGACCCAAATCTTCGGGATTGATGTCGCGATTTACTACCACTTCGTCCAGCTCGACAGGTTTCGGGACGAGCGCCAATACGATTTCTGTCTTCTTAAAATCTTCTTCCTTTACCAAATAGCGCTTGTACTCGTAATTTTCTGACGGAAAGACCAACATTTCATCGACTTTGACTGCGATGACAAATTCCCCTTTGGCGTCACTTTGGGCCGTATGTTCGGTCACGATGTTGAGCACTTTGACGTTTACGGCCGGATTACCTTCGGACACCAGTCGAAATCTGAGTTTCTGGGCGCACATTGCCAAGGAACAGAACAATAAAATGACGGTGTAGGTACTTGCTTTCAATGACGGTAAGTTCGTGTTTGTTGGTAACGAAGATCAGATCCTTAATCAGTGGCGTCGGCCCGAAGCTAAAATCGCGCCAAAAACGAGATCGGCCAGCACGGTTTCAGTGAGGTGAAAGGAAATCGTTATTTGGTCTCCCCTTTTAACGTCTTTCTATATCGCGTCGCGAGGACGCCAAGTTGGAGTTCGATCTGTTCGTTATTCTCAGATTCAAGCGCGTTGAGGAACTTTTTATCCTCTACCGAATAAAAGAGGAACCCATCTACGTGAGAAGCCGGAATTTTGAGTGTGTCGGTAAAATATTTGCGCTCGTACCGCTCGCTGAGCTTTTGTTTCCACATTTGTTTTTTCTCGACCTCGACCTCTTTCTTAAGTTGTTTGTCGCGTCCGCTGAGTTTGTTGAGTGCGCCATCGGTTCCTACTGCGGTGTAAGCCTCGTCGGTCGGGCGCTGCGATTTTGTCGTGGAACCGGTATGGGCGCGGCGTTCGGCAACCGTATATTCTTTTCCCTGTGGGATTCCGAGCGAACTCGTCGTGATTTTCCTTCCGTCGACGTTTACCGCCGAAAGTTGTGTTCCCGGACGATCGAGGTCTACCAGTAGCAGTTCCTCATCCATGTCGAACCCGGTAATCACCATTTTCCTTGTCACGATTTCGATTCCCCTGAACATGAGCGTATCCCCTTTTCGCACGTTCACCGTAAAGAAACCGCCCGGCGTTGTCGCAAGCTTCTCACCCGATTGCAGGTTGGTGATCTTGACCTCATCCGCTTCGGCGGGAAGTTCACTTACCGTTACTTTTCCGGCGAGCGCCTTGCGTTTTTGGGCCGAAGAATGCAGCGCCAGCAAAAGGGTCAGTAAGAGTAGAACACGTTTCATGCGGGAAGGTTTGAGTTTGTCGAGTAAATTTATTCGAGATGTTCGGAAAATGCTCACAAGTTTATGTTAATAGTTGCTTGAAACCGTGGGTCGCGACGAGGTAAACGGTTGCGTACTTTCGCAATTCTCCCGACCTTCCCCACTTCAAAACCAAGCCAAATGAAACGACTCATCATTGCGAGTACTTCGACGCTGCACGGCGGTCGATATCTCGAATACCTCATGCCCGATTTGCGTCGCTTTTTCGATGCCAAGAAAAAATTGCTTTTTGTTCCATACGCCCGTCCCGGCGGGATTTCCCACGATGATTACACCGTTCGCGCAAAACTGGCGTTCGAAAGTATCGGAATCGAAGTTTCAGGATTGCACGAATACGAAAACCCGGTCGACGCTGTCCGGGCCGCGGAAGCGATTTTTGTCGGCGGCGGCAATACTTTCCTGCTCGTCAGCCAATTGTACAGGTTCAAGGTCATGGATGAGCTGGCCGAGGCCGTGAAGAATGGCACGCCTTACCTCGGCAGCAGTGCAGGAAGCAATATTACCGGCCTGACGATGCAAAACACCAACGACATGCCTATCGTGTACCCGCCGGATTTCCGCACGTTGGGACTTATTCCGTTCAATTTGAATCCGCATTATCTCGACGCCGATCCTCGATCGAACCACATGGGCGAAACGCGGGAAACCCGCATAAAGGAATTTCATCAGTTTAATTCGCTCCCTGTTTTAGGCCTGCGCGAAGGGAGTTGGCTGGAAGTCGAGGGTGAAAAAATCACGCTTAACGGAAGTTTGACGGCGCGGTTGTTCCTTCAAGGTAAAGATGCGGAAGAATTGCGTCCTGGTTCTGATTTGAGTTTTATCGGCAGATAAGCCTGACGGAAATGGGACCGCGTTAAGGACTGAAGCGGAAAGCCCGCACGACCAAACCAATTTTGAGCGCGAGGATTTTGGCGACCCAAGAAGCCAAAAGGCGAAGTTGCGAAAAAGGGTTTTGGACGGAGGACTTGAAGCGAAAGGCCTGACGGCGGCAAAAGATATTTGACGCTAACCGGATTTCGAAGCCGCCGGAACGCCCAACTTTTAACTTTAAACCTTGAACTTTAAACTTCAAACCCAAAACAAAAAGCCCTAGATTTCTCTAAGGCTTTGGAGCGGAAGACGAGGCTCGAACTCGCGACAACCAGCTTGGAAGGCTGGAGCTCTACCAACTGAGCTACTTCCGCATTTGTCTCACAAAACCTTTACTTTCGTAGCTGTTCGATGATTTCTGTTTTGGTGGTGCAAATATAAGACAGAAGAATCCTTACACGCAAATTTTTCAGAAATTTTTTTTAAGGTTTTTTCGGTTCGTAATTCAATGTTAAGCCTATCCCGTTGCGCGCGAATTTGTTATACCTTTAATAAAAAACCCAAACATCCATGCCCGAAATCCGCGAAATCCCTTCTTCGGAAACCTATGCGGTGCGCCATCCCGTCTTGAGGCCCGGAAGACCGGTTGAAACTTGTCGGTTCGACGGTGACGACCTAAGTTCGACGACGCATTTCGGTCTTTATGAGACAGGTGAACTCGCTGCGGTGGCGTCACTTTTCCAGAGCAAACATCCCGCATTTCCGGATCATCGGCAATTTCAGTTGAGAGGAATGGCGGTCCTCGAAGATTACCAAGGGCAAAAGTTCGGACAAATCCTTATCGAGGCTATCGAAGACAAGGCGAGACGGGCCGCGGCCGAGGTCGTGTGGTTCAACGCACGGGAGGTCGCGACCGGTTTTTACGAGAAAATGGGATATAAGCTTACCGGAAAACCGTTCCAAATTGGGGAAATCGGCACCCATTACGTGATGTTCAAGCGAATGTGAAGCCTATGCGAAAACTAATACTTTTCCTCGTTCTGCTGGGCGCGTCCGTCGGATGCAAAAAACCCGGGGCGACACCCGACAGCAAGGTTTCGGTCATAAAACACGAGCCGGGCAGCGTCGCGTTCGACTCGTCCGCGGTGGTCAGACTGGGCGACAAACAACTCACATCGTTTTACCGCGATCAACAATTCCATACGTTTTGGGTCGGCCCTGAAAGACGAAAAAAAGCCATGGAAATTCTCTCCTCCGCAGCTCGGCATGGATTGGACCCTGACGATTTCTATCTCGAGAAAATCCGCAGGTACGAAAAAAAATACCTCGATTTATCCGAGGCCGAACAACTTACCTACGAATTCCTGCTGACGCAATCGGTCCGGAAATTCCTGATCCAGGTTTCCTGCGGAAAACTCAATCCGTACCACATTTACCCGAATTGGGACTTGCCCCAACCGAGTTTTAACGTCAACCAAACGCTGGCACAGGCGGTTTCTGGAGATTCGCTCCAACGAGTCGTTTCGAAAATCGAACCTCAGCACCTGGTTTACAAACGTCTCAAAAAAGCATTGTCGTTACTCGATTCGTTCGGAAAAGACACGCTAACGCAAATTGTTTTTTCCCATAAGATCAAACGCGGTGATTCCTCGGCAACGGTAATAGCGATCAAGCGACGCCTGATGTTTTGGGGCGATCTCGAACCGTCGGACAGCATAACGGCCTGGTTCGACAAAAAGACATCGAATGCGATGAAGAAATTCCAACTGAGACACGGATTGGTCCCTGACGGCGTAGTGGGCGCCGGAACCGTTGCGGCACTCAACTTCACCAAGATCCAACGCAGGCAGCAAGTCATCGCCAATCTCGAGCGTTGGCGCTGGTTTCCTCATGAAATGGGTAAACAGTACGTGATCGTCAATATCCCGGATTATCGCTTGCGCGTCGTCAAAAATGGCGATACGGTAGATACGAGGCGTGTCGTCGTGGGAAAAGAAAAACGGAAGACGCCGGTTCTGTCGTCGGTTTTTTCGGACGTCATCCTGAATCCTACCTGGACGGTTCCGCCTACGATAATAAAAGAAGATTTAGGACCCGATGCGGCAAAAGACACAAACTACTTCCGAAATCGCCGCCTGACGATCTACAATTACAAAGGCGAGGTCGTATCGGCCTCAAAATGGAATTCCGCCAAACCGAACAATTATCGCTATGTCCAGGATCCCGGTGACGACAATTCGCTAGGCAACGTGAAGTTCAATTTCAGGAACCGGTTTACGGTTTATTTGCACGATACGAATCACCGCGACTATTTCAGCCGGAATTACCGCAGCCTGAGCTCGGGTTGCGTGCGTGTACAAAATCCACTGCCGCTGGCCGCTTATCTGATCAACGATTCCGTAAGATGGAACCTCGACAAAATAAATGAGGTGGTCGCCACAAGGGAAACCACCTACATTAAGTTGAAAAACAAGACGCGCATCCATCAATTGTATTGGACGGCCTGGATGAATAAACGAGGCGAACTCGAGTTTCGTGAGGACATCTACAATTACGACGCCGACTTGTACAAGCGTTTACGACAGTAATTTGCTGAAGTTCTTTTCTCCTGACGGATGATAAATGAACAACAACGACTTGCCTTTGATCGTACCGATGATTTCCTTTGTCAGTTCGTTAGGCAGCGCCGGACATCCCTGGCTTCTGCCAAGACGGCGATGAGCAGCGATAAAGGATTCCGAAACATAGTCGGCAGCGTGCATCACGACGCCTCTTGCGCGGGCTTTGTCGTTTACGCCGGCCTGTAATCCGTCGAGTTTGAGCGATTGCCCATGCTTACCATTGTAGATTTCGCCCGTAGCGTAAAAGCCGAGGCTGCTCATATATGATTCCGACTTGTTCGAAAACTTAGTGGCGAATTCATCTCCGGTGTTGCGTCCGTGGGCGCAAAGCGAATTGAACAACACGGTGTTCGTGGCCAGGTCGATAACCCACAGGCGCTTTGTGTTGGAAGACATCGTAAAATCGATGACGGTCAAAATGTCTTTGGCGACAACTCCTTGGCTCTTCAGTTTGTAAAAACCTTCTAGGGCTTTGTAAAAACTTTGCTTCGTTGGCAGTGCAAATTTTCCTGCATTCAGGGTTCCGTACACATTCTCAATCTTCATTTCCACGGCCGACTTCTCATTGGCGGCAATGGTCTTCTTCACGGGTTTCTCGGTCTTCGTCGGTGTTGCGGATGTAAAGGCAAAAACGGCAAATAAGAGAACAGGGAAAATTCTGTAAATCATTGAACTTCTTGGTTTTAAATTTAGATTCAGGGACGCCAAAAATAAGGATTAAAAGTTACCATCCCAACTTTTTATAAAAAAATTACCGATTAACGGCAAAATATGTCGACAAAATGCATTAAGCATAGTGGCTTCACGATTCGCCGGGACGATGATTTAATCCAAAATTTCGAGAGTGAGGTAGTATAACGGTCTGAATTGCATTTTATTGTAAATAAATTGTTATTTGGAATTAAATACTAAATTTGTTCCACCAAACGCTTCCCCTGAATGACCCGTTTTACAACCCTTTCAGCGCTTTTCGCTCTCCTGTGTTGGCAATTCGCTGCGGGTCAGAAAAAAACACTTCAAGCCGTATCTGCTACCGAAAATATTACCGTTAACGGAAAACTAGACGAGCCGATCTGGCAATCCGCTCCGGTTGCGGCCGATTTTATCATGTTTGAGCCTGACAACGGCAAACCGATCGACCCTTCCAAAAAAACCGAAGTGCGCGTGCTTTACGACAATCAGGCAATCTACATCGGGGCGACGTTATACGACGACGAGCCGTCCAAAATGCTCAAGGAAATTACTGAGCGGGACGATTTCGGAACCTCCGAACACTTTGGCGTTTTCATTAACGGCTTCAACGACGGACAGCAGGACTATCGTTTTTTCGTGAGCGCCGCCGGCGTGCAAATGGACGCCTTGGCCGTCGAGGAGAACGAGGATTTTTCGTGGAACGCCATCTGGAGCAGCGACGTCCAGGTCACCGATTCGGGCTGGGTCGTGGAAATGCGCATTCCTTATGCCGCACTTCGGTTTTCCAACGAAACGGTTCAAACCTGGGGATTGAATTTCTATCGCGAACTGCGCCGGTACCGACAAAAATATACCTGGAACCGCATCGACACTAAAATCGGGGCGATCATTCCGCAGGCCGGAATCCTCGAAGGCATCGAGAACATCAAACCGCCCACGCGTTTGTTTTTCATTCCGTATGCTTCTTATTATTACGACTATACCGATCACCAATCCAGCAACACCTTCAAGGCCGGCCTCGACATCAAATACGGGATAAACGATTCTTTTACGCTTGACGCGATCCTGATCCCGGATTTTGGCCAGACACGCTTCGACAACGTCATCCTGAACCTTTCGCCTTTCGAGCAGCAGTTCAACGAAAACCGTCCTTTTTTTACCGAAGGCACGGATCTGTTCAACAAAGGCGCGCTCTTGTATTCGCGACGCATCGGAGGGCCACCGTCGACGACTGCGCTCACGAACGTAGACGAAGAAATCATCGACCAACCGAATTCCGTGGACCTGATTAATGCCTTAAAACTTTCAGGCCGAACCAAAGGCGGGCTGGGCGTCGGAATTCTCAACGCGGTCACCGAAAAAACGACAGCTACCATTCGAAATACCGTAACCGGCGATCAGCGCAAAGTGGTTGTCGAACCGCTTACCAATTACAACCTGGTCGTACTCGACCAGCGCTTCCAGGGAAATTCTTCGGTATCGTTGGTAAATGCCAATACGACGCGAAACGGCAATTATAGGGACGCCAATGTATCGGCTCTCGTGTGGGACCTGAATACGAAAAAGAACACGTACAAACTTGCAGGTGATTTCAAATACAGTTACATCCACGAGTCGAATCTCTCCGGAATAGGCGATTACGATGGCTTCAAAACCGCTTTGAACTTTATCAAGACGCACGGCAACCACCGTTACGATCTACTGGCGAAGTACATCTCCAAAGACTATGACATCAACGATCTGGGCATCGCCTTTATCAACAACTACTATAATTTCTACGCAAATTACAATTATCGGATCCTCAACCCGAACAAAACCTTCAATACGTTTCGTTTCGATTTGTCCTCTTCGATAGAATTCCAGAACCAAACCAGCAAGGTCCAGGATTATTATTGGGTCGCATCGACGAACTTCAACAGCAAGAAAAACGATTATTGGAATTTTTCGGCCAACATAAAGCCGATGATCACGTATGATTTTTACCAGCCGCGTGTCTACGGAAGATATTCCTACAATCCGCGTTCGGCCACGTTCAGCACGCTGTTTTCATCGAACTACAATCGAAAGTTCGCCATCGACGTGAATCCTTACGCGAGTTTTACGGACGACAACGACCGCAATATTTTCGAGTTCTACATCGGCCCGCGTTACCGCATCAACGACAAATTGTTGCTTGTGCTTTCGGGCGATTACATCTTTCATACGAACGACCGTGGCTTTGTCGATATCGATGGTTCGGACATTATTTTCGGGGAACGCGACCGCAAGACCGTCACCGCCGAACTTTCGGGACGCTATTCGGTCAACAATCGCATGACATTCAATGTGACGGCGCGCTACTATTGGAGTTATGCCGAATACGACGAACTGTTTGCGCTGCGCAACGACGGTTTTCTCGACTTCCGATCCAACGATCCGGCCGTGGTCGCTCCATATGACGAGAACCTCAACCTTTGGAATTTCGACCTTACCTATTCGTGGTGGTTCGCCCCGGCCAGCCAGATTTCGGTTTTGTACCGCAATAACGCCGGAGATTATCGCACCGCTATCGAAAACAACCTGAGCCGCAACCTCGACAACCTGTTTGGCAACAACCTGAATTCCGTATTTTCGGTCAGCATCCGATATTTTATCGATTACAATTCCCTCAGACGTAAATCTTAACGAACAATTCGCACCGCCCCAACTTTGCGATTTTGTAAATGCGTTATCTTTGCAAACTGTCGGTTATTTGTTCAATCCCTAACCGACAAATTCGCCAATTCGCTAATTCGCAAACCAGCCAATTCGCTAATTCGCTAATTTTCTAATTATCTAATCGACTAATTATCTAATCACCTTACCATGAACAACAAAGTCATCCTGATGATCCTCGACGGCTGGGGCATTTCTCCCGACCCGAAAGTTTCGGCACCAGACAACGCCAACGTTCCCTTCATCAATTCTCTTCCTGAAAAATACCCTCACGCCACCTTGCGCACCGATGGGCTCAACGTTGGCCTTCCCGACGGCCAGATGGGAAATTCAGAAGTAGGGCACATGAATCTCGGCGCCGGACGTATCATTTATCAGGATCTCGTCAAGATAAACCTGGCGGTCGAAGATGGCTCCATTGCGCGCGAAAAGCCGCTTGTCGACGCCTTCCAGTATGCCAAGGATCACAATAAGGACGTGCATTTCCTCGGTTTGGTTTCAGACGGAGGCGTTCATTCCCACATCAACCATATCAAAGGACTCGTCGATGCCGCCGACGATTTTGGGCTTAAAAACGTTTTCGTTCATGCGTTCACGGACGGACGCGATGTCGATCCAAAGTCCGGCGCATTTTTCATAGGCGACCTCAAACACTATCTTGAAAACAAATCGGCGAAAATCGCATCGGTCGTCGGGCGTTATTTTGCCATGGACCGCGACCGCCGCTGGGAACGCGTCAAGAAAGCCTACGATTTGCTCGTCCACGGAATCGGGACGCCTACGACAGATTCGGTCCACAGCATACACGAAAGCTACCAGAACGGCGTTACAGACGAGTTCATCGAACCCATCGTCGTCACCGGCGACAACGGGCAACCGCTAGCGACGATCAAAGAGGGCGATGTCGTGATCTTCTTTAACTTCCGTACAGACCGCGGACGCCAGATGACAGAAGCGCTTTCGCAATCGGATTTTCATGAGCAGAACATGCACAAGCTCAACTTGTACTATGTGACCATGACGAATTACGACGACACGTATGAGAATGTTCACGTGATTTACGACAAAGACAACATTACCGAAACCCTCGGTGAAATCATTTCAAAGGCGGGAAAGAAACAAATCCGGATTGCCGAAACCGAGAAATATCCGCATGTCACGTTCTTCTTTTCAGGCGGACGCGAAGAACCTTTTCAAGGCGAATCAAGGATTTTGAGAAACTCGCCAAAAGTGGCCACTTACGATTTGCAGCCTGAAATGAGCGCCTACGAACTCACCGACGCTTTGGTTCCGGAGCTTGAAAAAGGCGAAGTCGATTTTGTGTGCCTCAACTTTGCCAACGGCGACATGGTAGGCCACACCGGCGTTATGGAGGCAGCGATCAAAGCCTGCGAAGCGGTCGACCGATGTGCCGAGAAAGTCATCAACGCCGCCTTGGCAAACGGCTATACAACTATCGTGATCGCCGACCATGGCAATTGCGAAACGATGATCAATCCTGACGGAAGCCCGAACACGGCCCATACGACGAACCCGGTTCCGATGGTTTTGGTAGATCCTGACAGAAGATCGATCCGCGACGGAATCCTTGGCGACATTGCCCCGACGATTCTCGATATCATGGGAATTGCCAAACCGGATGCGATGACGCGCAGTTCGCTGCTCTAAGCACGTTCTGAGTACAATGCCAATTCGCGAATTCGAGGATAAACAAACCCGAATTCGCGAATTTTTTTTTGTTCCTATCAAGCCTTAAGCAATTCGGAATACTGTTGCTCGATGCGTTCCCGATGATCCGGGTGCGCAATGTCCGTCATGGCTTTGGCGCGTTGCTTCAGCGTTTTCCCGTAAAGGTCTGCGATGCCGAATTCCGTCACCACATATTGGACGTGCGCCCTGGTAGTTACGACTCCGGCGCCTTGCCTGAGAAACGGTACGATGCGGCTCTCCCCTTTTTTGGTTACAGACGGTAGGGCAATGATTGCCTTTCCGCCTTCGCTGAGTGCGGCTCCTCTCATAAAATCCATTTGTCCGCCTACGCCCGAATACATTTTGCCTCCAATGGAATCGGCGCACACCTGGCCCGTAATATCGACCTCGATTGCCGAGTTGATCGCCACCATTTTAGGGTTGCGGCGAATCACGGAAGTATCGTTCACGAATGACGATTCGCGCATTTCGATGAACGGATTGTTGTCTACAAAATCGTACAGGCGCTGGCTTCCGATAAGGAAAGTCGCCAAAGCGCGCCCTCTTACGACGCCTTTCGCACTGCAATCGATCACGCCGCTTTCGATAAGGTCAATGACGCCGTCCGAAAACATTTCCGTATGCAAACCGAGGTGTTTGTGATCTTTGAGATTCGCCAGGGCGGCATTCGGGATCGACCCGATTCCCATTTGCAGCGTGCTTCCGTCATCGATCAGCGAGGAGACGAAATGTCCGATTCGGGCTTCCTGATCTGAAATCGCAGCCATTTTCTGGGCGTATAATGCGACTTCCGCTTCGACGAGAAAATCAATCTTTGAAACCGGGATCACACTATCTCCAAACGTTCTCGGCATCCGTACATTTACCATCGCGATCACCGTCTTCGCATTCTCGATCGCGGCCAATGTCGCCTCTACCGAAACACCGAGCGTGCAATAGCCGTGTGAATCCGGAGGGGAAACCTGGATCAGGACGACGTCGATCGCGAGAACGTTTTTGCGGAACAACCTTGGGATTTCGCTCAAAAAAACCGGAGTGTACGATCCGTTGCCGGCTTCGAGCGTGTGACGGACATTCTTACCGATGAAAAACGAATTTACGTGAAAACTCTCATGCAGATCAGGATTTGCATAAGGCGCTTCACCTTCTGTGTGCATATGGCAGATTTCGACGTCGCGCAATTCAGCCGCCCGCTCTGAAAGTGCTTTGGTCAATAGGTTCGGCGTTGCCGCAGCTGCATGTACATACACGCGGTCTCCTGATTTTACGATCTGAACGGCCTGGGCCGCAGTGACATACTTGCTCATCTTCTAAATTTAGTGACAAAATTAAAGCAAGCCACCGCGTTCACCTATGATAATTGTCATATCGTACGTTCACATTTATTTCACGGATAATATTGTATTTTTGCAGCCGATTACGGCTAAGGCCGATTGTATTTCGTTAAAATCAACCGACATGATTATCCCTAAAACCCGCGAACAGATCGAACTCATGCGCCAAAGCGCGCTTTTGGTTTCCAAAACCCTGGGCATGATCGCCTCTGAAATCAAGCCAGGCGTCACGACGTTGCAACTCGACAAAATGGCGGAGGCGTTCATTCGCGACAATGGCGGCATTCCCGGATTTTTGGGACTTTACGGATGCCCGTCGACATTGCTGACAAGCGTAAATGAAGAGGTCGTCCACGGTTTGCCGACGAATCGCCCGATCGAGGAAGGCGACATCGTATCGGTCGACTGCGGCGTGTTGATGAACGAATATTATGGCGATCACGCCTATACGTTTGAAATCGGAGAAGTGGCACCCGCTACCAAGAAATTGCTTGAGGTGACCAAGGAGTCGCTTTACATCGGGATCAGGGAATTCAGGGCCGGAAACCGCGTGGGCGATGTGGCCAACGCCATCCAGACGTACACAGAAAGTTTTGGTTATGGAGTGGTGCGCGAACTCGTCGGACACGGGCTTGGCAAAAAAATGCACGAAGAGCCTGAAATGCCCAACTACGGGAAACGCGGCAAAGGCAAGATGTTCTCCGAAGGCATGGTTGTCGCCATCGAGCCGATGATCAACCTTGGCGTGCGCAACATCAAAACCCTCAAGGACGGCTGGACGATCGTAACGGCCGACAAAAAACCGTCAGCACACTTCGAACACGACGTGGCCATCATAGACGGAAAGCCGGAATTACTTTCCACCTACGCCTACATTTACAAGGCACTCGGAATCGAAAGTGATGAAGAGCAGGAATTCAGACGTGAGGCCTTAGTGCTATCGTAATGAAGAAACTCTTCAAATTCATACTCAACGCGATTCCGCGACCGATCCTGATCCGGTTGAGTTACGTCGCGCGCCCGGTTATCGCGGCAGTTTTGGCCGGCGACACTTTTACCGATCCTATCGACGGAAAAAGTTTCAGGAAATTCCTGCCTTACGGATACGGGAAGCAACGCGATAACGTATTGTCGCCGAGCACGCTTTCGCTCGAACGCCATCGCCTGCTGTGGTTGTACCTGAAAAATGAAACGGATTTTTTTACGGCTCCGAAAAAGGTGTTGCATTTTGCTCCCGAACAGGCGTTCTACAAATTGTTCCGCAACCAAAAAAACCTCGATTATACCACGACGGATTTGTATTCGCCTCTGGCCGACGTCAAAGCGGATATCTGCAATTTGCCGTTTGATGACAACCAATACGACCTCATCTTGTGTAACCACGTTTTGGAACATATCCCGGACGACACCAAAGCGATGCAGGAATTATATCGCGTGATGAAGCCCGGCGGAATGGGAATTTTCCAGATTCCCCAAGATTTGAAGCGGGAAACGACATTTGAGGACGACTCGATTACCGACCCTAAAAAGCGGGCGGAAATTTTTGGCCAATACGACCACGTTCGCGTTTACGGGCGCGACTATTTCGACAAGCTGAGAAGCATTGGCTTTACGGTCGTCGAAGAAGACTATACGAACAAAATCGCCCCGGGACTCGTGGAAAAATATTGCCTGGCGGCCGGTGAAATAATTCCTGTGGTATTTAAATAGGGATTTTTTTGTTTGGCGTTCGGATGAGTGCCGGTCAAATGCAGGAAATAAAAAAGGTCGCGCTTGACAGATATAACAGATCTTTCCAGATCTGTTATATCTATAAAAATAAGGTTTTCGCGCCACATTCAATTACAGTTTTCCTGTACTTTTTGTTAATTGGTTCTTGCCACAACTTTAGCATCCTCGAGATTTCTTAGGTTGTGATTCCCTGCCCGTTTCGACCTTTCACCACTTTTTAGCCCGGATAGCAGCGGCTAGCCTTTTGGCGGGAAATGCTAATTTTGCGCCGCAGCGAGGGCGACCGGAGGAAGCCCGAGCCGCGGTTTGCAAAATGGTTTTTCGCGCCGAAAGCTAATAGCGGATAGCCGGATTGGCTCCCATCATCGGCATTGTTTTTGGGGAACGCCTTGACGCATTTTTCCTATATTTACGAAATCTCAATTCCTCACCATGACAAGATTCCTCACGGCTGCTTTGCTGTTGCTCTTTGTTGCGACCAACGCTCAGGTCGAAACCGAAATCCAGGCGCCTTATAACATACGCTCGATCATGTTTACCCAAACCAGCGGACAGAATGTGATCCCGATTTTTTCGCTCAACGATGGATTCACTGTTCAGTTTGACGATTTGTATGGTAACGAGGCCAATTATTATTACCAAATCGTGCATTGCGATTACGATTGGAGGCCGTCCCAGCTCGTGAAACAGGAATATTTGTCGGGTTTTGACGACATCCGCATCCAAACCTATACGAACTCTTTCAATACGCTTCAGATTTATTCGCATTATACGATCTCGTTCCCGAACCGCCAGACGCAACTCAAAGTAAGTGGGAATTATATGTTGAAAATTTTGAATGAAGATCGGGACGTCGTATTCTCGCGAAAGTTCATTTTGTATGAAGATCTGGTCGCCGTTCCGCTTCAGGTAAAGCGCGCCCGTACGATAGACGCGATGCCGCATATGCACAACATGGACTTTGCGATCAAGTCTCCGAATATCATTTTCCAGAACCCGCTGAAAAACGTGAAGGTGATG
>NZ_JAAVIY010000014.1 GCF_014748335.1 Flavobacterium selenitireducens | reverse complement strand
GATGCAAAACGGCCGTTTCGACAATGCGATAGTGAACATCCAGCCGCAATACACTATCGGCAATGACCTGATTTACCGTTACGACAAAGAGACGCAGTTTTACGCCGGAAACGAGTTTCAGTATTTTGAGAACAAGGACGTTCGGGCCGCGGCTTTCAATGTGGCGAAGATCGATTCGAACGGGTCGCTTTACAACGCGTACCTGTTCACGAACGAAGCGCGTGCGGAAAAAGGCTATACGTTCTACCCGGATCAGAACGGGAACTTTATTCCGTGGGTCGTCAACCGCGACGATCCCCGAGTGGAAGCTGATTACGTTTGGGTGTATTTCAGTCTTTCGGCCCCGTCATATTTCGGCAAAAGCGATATTTTCGTAAACGGAATGTTCAACAATTACCAGCATACGCCTGAATTCAAAATGGAGTATGACGAAAAGGCGAAGTTGTATAAAAAGGCCGTCCTGATCAAGCAGGGTTTTACGAACTTCCAGTATGAGATTGCCGATAAATCGGGAAGGATCGATGCCAAGAACGCGATCGATGGCAATTACTGGCAAACCGAATCGAACTATTTCGCCATCGTGTATTACAGGGAGAACAATTCGCGTTATGACAGGGTCGTCGGTAAGGGCGCCGCCAGTTCGACCGACATCACCAATTGATTAAATTTAGTCTGACACTCACGCATCTACGCATATTTTTTGTAAATTTGCGACATTAAATTCCTGAGACACTTTTCAATGGTTTCACAAATCACAAGAGGCATAAAAATATCGGTTGGGACGACTTTTGAAGGCACGTACTTCAAGAATCACAAGATCCACTATGCGTTCAGTTATCATGTGACGATTGAAAACCACGGCAAAGATTCCGTACAGTTGACTTCCCGCCATTGGGATATCCTGGATTCGCTCAACGATCTTGAAACGGTAGACGGCGAAGGTGTCATCGGGAAAAAACCGGTCCTGAAACCGGGAGAAACCCACACTTACAGCTCGGGTTGCCTGCTCGCCTCTCCTTTTGGCGCCATGCGCGGGTATTTCAATATGATCAACTTTACTTCGACGAAAAGTTTTCGCGTAATCGTCCCTACTTTTAAATTGAGTGCGCCTTTCGCATTGAATTAATTTTTGGCCTAACATTATTGTTGAACATTGATCGTGCACGATCGCATCGGATGATCGTATTTTCCGACGGACTTCTTCAAAACTTCAAACTTTAAACTTCAAACCTTAAACTTTAAACCTTGAACTTTAAACCTTAAACTTCAACCCTTAACTTCAAAACCTTAAACTTTAAACCTTAAACTTTAAACTTTAAACCTTGAACTTTAAACCCTAAACTTCAACCTCGATAAAATACCTATTCCTTATCTTTGTGCAACTTAAAAAACAACGATATGCCAAAAGGTTTTTATAACGTACCGAAAGCCGTCAACGAGCCGGTCAAGTCGTACGCCCCGAATTCGGCTGAGAAAGCTGCTGTCCAGGCAACGTATCGCGAGATGTGGAATGCGAAAATCGAAGTTCCGCTCTACATCGGAAGCGAAGAAATCAAGACGGGGAATACCCGCAACATGACGCCTCCGCACGATCACCAGCATGTGCTCGGACACTATCACCTCGCCGAAAAATCCCATGTCGAAAAAGCCATCGCGAATGCTTTGGAATCGCGCAAACAATGGGCTTCATTGCCTTGGGAACAACGCGCCGGAATTTTTCTTAAGGCTGCGGAACTCATTGCCGGGCCGTACCGCTCGAAAATCAACGCCGCGACGATGATCGCTCAGTCCAAAACGATTTTCCAAGCCGAAATCGACGCCGCCTGCGAACTCATCGACTTTTTGCGTTTCAACGTAGAATTCATGACCCAGATTTACGCCGACCAGCCAAAATCTACGTCCGATATGTGGAACCGCGTCGAATACCGTCCGCTTGAAGGATTCGTATATGCCGTTACACCTTTCAATTTTACAGCAATTGCCGCGAACCTCCCGGCCAGCGCTGCTTTGATGGGCAACGTCGTGATCTGGAAGCCTAGCGATTCCCAGGTTTTCTCGGCCAAGGTCATCATTGACGTATTCAGGGAAGCCGGTGTGCCGGATGGCGTGATCAATGTCGTATTCGGAGATGCGCAGATGATTTCCGAGACGGTTTACGCAAGCCCTGATTTCGCCGGAATCCACTTTACGGGATCGACTCATGTGTTCAAGGATATCTTCAAACACATCGGGAACAACATCGAAATTTATAAGACTTACCCGAGAATCGTCGGGGAAACCGGAGGAAAGGATTTTATCGTTGCCCATCCGAGCGCGAATGTCCGCCAGGTCGTAACCGGGATTATCCGCGGCGCGTTTGAATTCCAGGGACAAAAATGTTCCGCGGCATCGCGTGCCTACATTCCGCAAAGTTTGTGGCCATCTGTTAAATCAGAACTTGAAAAGGATCTGAAGTCGATCAAGATGGGATCGCCCGAAGATTTTTCAAACTTCGTTACGGCCGTCATTCACGAAGGTTCGTTCGACAAGCTTGCAAAATATATTGACCAGGCTAAAGCCGATGCGGATGCAGAAGTTATCATAGGTGGAAACTACGACAAGTCCGTCGGATATTTCATCGAGCCGACCGTCATCCTGACAACAAATCCTAAATACGCAACGATGGAAACCGAATTGTTCGGTCCTGTTATCACGATTTACGTTTACGAGGACGCAAAATGGGCAGAAACGTTGAAATTGGTGGACGAGACATCGCCTTACGCGTTGACCGGAGCCATTTTCAGCCAGGATCGTTACGCGATAAACGAAGCAACGAAAGCGCTTGAAAACTGCGCCGGAAACTTCTACATCAACGACAAACCCACGGGAGCTGTCGTAGGGATGCAACCTTTCGGCGGAGCCCGCGCCTCGGGAACGAACGACAAAGCAGGTTCGGCCCAAAACCTTTTGCGTTGGGTGTCGCCTCGCACGATCAAGGAAACTTTCGTTACGCCGGTCGATTACCGTTACCCGTTTTTGGGCGAATAACATAATCGCTGTTTAAATAATTGAGGCCCCGATTTTTATCGGGGTTTTATTTTTATATTTGGCCAAACCAAAACATCGTAAAATGAAAAAAACTTTACTCGCTTTACTTTTCCTGAGCTCGCTTTCGCACGCCCAATTTCAGGTCGACGCTTACATGGGGCAATTGTATAACGGACCAATGCTCGTTATAGATGGAGTCAATCACAGAGCTTATAATCTCGTAGCCAATCCGACGCCTTTGGACCAGACCGCCACCGGAAGCGGCCAGGTCTGGAATTTTGAAGCTTTGGACGAAATCGGGGGAGTTGCGTATGGAGTAGCGAATCCGACCGATCAGGAACTCGAAGTGTACCCGAATGCCACGCAAATCCTTACGATGATATCAGACGGCAATATCGCGCAATTTTTTATGGGTAACGGCGGCGGCAATATCGTGGGGGTCGCGAATCCGGAATTCACGTTATCGTATACGAATCCCGCAGACATCGGGACATTCCCGCTACTTGCAAATCATTCCAATTCAGACACCGTCGCCGGAACGTTTGAATACGATGGCAACAATGGTACGTTCTCGGGAACTTTCAACACCTCGATTGATGCCAGCGGAACGCTGATGACGTACGCTTTTGAAGAACCAAGAGCCGTTACGCGCCTCAAAACCGTGCAAAACCTGACGTTGGTTCATCCGATTTTCGGGAATGTCGGAACATTTTCGCAAACGATTTACCATTATTACGACAACGACCAAACGTGGTTATGGCCGCAGTTCAGGAGCACGACGACTACTATAAATGTTCCGTTGCTGGGAATAAACGACACCCAAAATGTTTACGAAATGCAAGTCCAGGCCTTCCTGCAAACACCAGATGTTGCGCAAAACAAAACCGTGCTGTATCCGAATCCGGCAAACAATATCCTGAACATCCAAACCGATGCGACGATCAAATCGATCTCGATCAGCGATTTGACAGGCAAAACCGTACTCGTGAAACAGGCTTCCGCCACGGGAATCGACATTTCCCAGCTGACATCGGGCGTTTACATCGTCAACATCGCTTCCGACAAGGGAAATACCATACAAAAACTCATCAAGAACTAAACAAAAATCCCGGGCATCTCGACCGGGATTTTTTTATCCTTTGAACTTTACCGGCAGATAAACCACCTTTTTGGTTTCGAAGAATTCCCCGTCGAAAAAATTTGGAATATCGAACAGCTGGATTTTTTGATAATCCTTCAATTCTTCAGAAAGATCTCCTCCTTTAAGGTACAAAATCCCATTCGCCAGGTCGTGCTTTTGCGCCTTGGCGATTTTTGTCTTTACCCACGACACGAAATCCGGCATGTTCGTCACGGCGCGGCTCACGATGAAATCGAATTGCCCTTTGACGTTTTCGGCCCGAATTTGCTCGGCCTTGACGTTTTTTAGGCCAAGTTCGTCCGCGACGGCCTGTACCACTTTAATTTTCTTTCCTATGACATCTATCAGGTAAAAATCGGTTTCGGGGAACAAAATTGCGAGCGGAATTCCAGGAAAGCCGCCGCCGGTCCCTACGTCCATCACCGATGCGCCGGGAGCAAACGATTGCACCTTGGCTATGGCGAGTGAATGGAGTACGTGACGGGTGTACAATTCGTCTATGTCTTTTCTCGAAATGACATTGATTTTGGCATTCCAATCTTCGTAAACCGCCTGGAGTTTACCGAATTGTACCTTTTGGGTATCAGTCAGATGCGGGAAATGGCGAAGGATTTCTTCCATTGTGCTTTGTTTTATGATATGCGATTTGCCGACTTGGGCCGCGGCTCGCAAAAGTAACCATTCGCATCGGAAATTTTATGTTTTTGTAAACCATAAACCTTGTATTAATAATTACCTTTGGCATCATTTTCAACTATGAATTACAACCTTCCGACATTTTCGACCCAAGACTCCATGAAATTTTTCAGGACACTGAATTCACGGGTCAACGCCTACTTCAGGGAGAATAACATCAAAAAAACCGGAAACTGGCAGATCTATCTCAAGACCGCCATCCTTTTCGCCCTGTTCCTCACGCCTTACTTTCTGATTCTGGCACTCGACCTCCCGTTTTGGGCACATTTGCTCCTAAGCGTCGCCATGGGAATCGGAATGGCAGGAATCGGGATGAATGTCATGCACGACGGCAATCACGGGTCGTATTCGTCCAAGACCTGGATCAACAAATTCATGGGCGGAACGATCTACGTTTTGGCTGGAAATGTCTACAACTGGCAAGTACAACACAACGTTTTGCACCATACCTACACTAACATCCACGGTCATGACGAAGACCTCGAAGCCGGACAGATCATCCGTTTTACGCATGAAGCTAAATGGAGGCGCTTCCACAAGTTCCAGCATTATTACTCGATTTTCCTTTACGGATTATTGACTTTCAACTGGGCGATTACGACAGATTTCCGTCAAATGAGACGTTACCTCAAGCGCAAATTGTCGTACGGAAAGTTCAAAAGCCCGGTCATCCAATGGACGACGCTCGTGATCACGAAAGTCATTTATTTTTCGATTTGGATCGTGATCCCGATTATCACGGGCGTGATCTGGTGGCAGGTGTTGCTCGGATTTTTTGTGATGCATTACACCGCCGGACTCATCCTGAGCGTTGTGTTTCAGTTGGCACACGTAGTGGAGGCGACGGATAATCCTATCCCGGACGAAAACGGTTCGATAGAAAACACCTGGGCGATCCACCAATTGCACACCACGGCGAATTTCGCTCCCAAAAACAAAATCGTCAACTGGTTTACGGGCGGTCTCAACCACCAGATTGAGCACCATATCTTCCCGAACATCAGCCACGTACATTATAGCAAAATCTCCGAAATCATCAAACAGACGGCTGCCGAATGCAACCTTCCGTATCATGAATTCCGGACGATGCGTTCTGCTATCGCGGCCCACTTCCGCCATTTGAAGGAATTGGGAACCGAACCTACCGCGGCCTGAAACTAAAACCTCCATCAAACATACGACACAAGCATGAACCATTTACTTTCTGACCGGATCAACAGTATGGCTACTTCCCAGACGTTGGCCATGGCTGCTTTGGCACGCGACCTCAAGGCGCAGGGCAAAGACGTGATTAGCCTTTCGTTGGGTGAGCCCGATTTCAACACGCCTGATTTCATCAAGGAAGCCGCCAAAAAAGCGATTGACGAAAATTACAGCACCTATTCTCCCGTAGACGGTTATGCCGAACTGAAAGAAGCGATTTGCCGCAAATTCAAACGCGATAACGATCTCGATTATAAACCGGCTAATATAGTCGTTTCGACAGGTGCCAAACAATCGCTGTACAACATCGCCCAGGTAATGCTTAATGAAGGCGATGAAGTGATTTTGCCGGCGCCGTATTGGGTTTCCTATTTCGAGATCGTGAAAATGGCGGGAGGCGTTCCCGTAGAAGTCCCGACTTCTGTGGAATCGGATTTTAAAATTACGCCTGGGCAACTCGCGAAAGCCATCACGCCAAAGACCAAAATGGTTTGGTATTCCTCCCCTTGCAACCCGAGCGGATCGGTTTATACGCGTGAGGAATTGACGGCTCTTGCCGACGTTTTGGCGAACCATCCGGACATTTTCGTGGTGTCTGACGAAATTTACGAACACATCAATTTTGCCGGGAATTTCTGTTCCATTGCATCGGTCCCGGGCATGTTCGACCGGACGATTACCGTGAACGGCGTTGCTAAAGCATTTGCGATGACAGGCTGGAGAATCGGATACATCGGCGCTCCTGAATTTATCGCAAAAGCGTGTACGAAAATGCAGGGACAGGTCACTTCGGGAGCGAACTCGATCGCGCAAAGAGCGACAATCACAGCCGTAGATGCCGATCCATCGGTATTGAACGATATGGTAAAGGCGTTCAAGGGTCGACGCGATTTGGTCGTCGGATTGATCAACGATATTCCAGGTTTGAAAATAAACGTCCCCGACGGTGCATTTTACGCGTTTCCCGATGTTTCCTCGTTTTTCGGAAAAACCCTTCGTGGAAAGCAAATCGACAACGCAGACGACTTGGCGATGTATCTTTTGTCTGAAGCAAACGTAGCGGCGGTTACCGGAGACGCATTCGGGAATCCGGATTGCATACGTTTTTCCTATGCGACAAGCGAAGACGTGCTCAAGGAAGCATTCAAGAGAATCAAAGAGGCTTTGGCCTGACCTTCTGTTTAAAGTTTAAGGTTTAAAGTTATTCGGAGCAAACCTTGAACTTTAAGCCTTAAACAAACAAACATGCAACAGAAAATACTACTTCTCGGCTCAGGCGAACTCGGGAAAGAATTTGCGATCGCGGCGCAAAGGATCGGCCAAAAAGTGATTGCGGTCGACAGCTATGAAAACGCCCCTGCGATGCAAGTCGCCCACGGTTTCGAAGTCATCAACATGCTCGACGGGGCCGAACTTGACCGCATTGTGGCCAAACACAAACCGGATTTTATCGTTCCCGAAATCGAAGCGATTCGCACCGAACGTTTCTACGACTACGAAAAACAAGGCATTACCGTCGTACCGTCTGCCAAGGCGGCCAACTTCACGATGAACCGAAAGGCGATCCGCGACCTGGCGGCCAAAGAACTGGGCTTGAAAACCGCAAATTACCGATACGCCACGTCGTCAGAAGAACTCAAAGCTGCTGTTTCAGAAGTCGGCATTCCGTGCGTGGTCAAACCGTTGATGTCGTCGTCGGGCAAAGGCCAATCGACTATCAAAACATCCGAAGACATCGAAAAAGCATGGAAATATGCGGTTGAGGGTTCGCGTGGCGATGTCGTCGAAGTCATTGTCGAAGCGTTCGTGGACTTCAATTCCGAAATCACCTTATTGACCGTTACCCAAAACATGGGCCCGACGTTGTTTTGTTCCCCGATCGGCCACCGACAGGAAAGAGGCGATTACCAGGAGAGCTGGCAACCGGCCCAGGTGTCTGAAAAAGACTTATACGAAGCCCAGGACATGGCCGAAAAAATCACCGAAGCGCTTGGCGGCGCGGGGCTTTTTGGTGTGGAATTTTTCCTGGCAAGCGACGGCGTTTATTTCTCCGAACTTTCTCCTCGACCACACGACACGGGTATGGTCACGCTGGCGGGAACCCAAAATTTCAATGAATTCGAATTACACCTTCGCGCGATACTGAGTCTTCCGATATTCGAGATCAGGCTTGAAAAAGTCGGGGCCAGCGCTGTTATCCTTGCATCCGAAAATTCCGAAAATCCTACCTTTTCAGGAATCGAAGAAATCGCCGGGTTGCCCAAGACCGATTTTCGCCTTTTCGGCAAACCGACATCGCGTCCGTATCGACGAATGGGTGTCGCTTTGGTAAGCGATACTGCCGACACTTCGGTTGAGGAAGTGGTGGAGAAAGCAAAAGCGGCGGCAAAGCTCGTGAAAGTGTTGGCCTGATGAGGTGTTTATTACTCTTCAGTCTGTTTTGTTTGTCCAATTTAACCGCTCAGATCTCACTTCCGGTTTACAAAGAAGGCAGGTAACAACAGGAAATCGAAAACCCAAATCCGACCTGCCTGACAAGTGATATTTCCAGGTCCATCGCCTTAGATACTCAGCGCGATTTTGTGAGCAGGGCGATGAATGTGGGCGATTCCATTCCGTTTAAGGTCAATTTTGTAATCGGAAAAATGGCAAAGTGGTGGCTTCGACCATTAAAATAGACACGGAGTACGATTTTTTCAACCAATATACGACAGACGTAATTTCGCGTTGGAAGGAAAGGTCGGCGACATAAGAGTATTGAGCCATCCGGGCTACGGGAAAACCCATGAAATCCACGGCTCAAATCCCAATCGACATCATCGATTTATAATTAGCAGTCGTAGGAAACGATTTTTTTCTATGTCAAAATTATTTCGGGATTCTGTTCTGAATTCATCAATTCGAAACGACAAACGATCGTTTTAGCGTTTATTTCACACTTCAATCCCTATTTTTGGCGAAATGCCACAAATGAAGTTACTAATAGTAGAAGACGAGCCGAATTTGCTGTCGGTGATCCGCAGGGGATTTTCTGAAAAAGGACATGAAGTAAGCGCCGCTCTCGACGGGAATACCGCCTTGATGATGCTCGAGGAATATGTGTTCGACGCGGTTGTGCTAGACGTAATGCTGCCCGACATCAACGGAATCGAAATATGCAGGCGCCTTCGCGCATCGGCCAATTTTGTTCCCATACTCTTTTTGACGGCTTTGGGAAGTACCGAGAATATCGTGACCGGATTGCAGGCCGGGGCCGACGACTACGTGACGAAGCCTTTTAAATTTTCCGAACTCGAAGCCAGGGTGCACGCATTGGTAAGGCGATCGGCCCAGGAACACAAGCCACAGGAAACCATTGCTATTGGCGATCTGGTCATCGACAACCGAACCAAAACCGTCAAACGAGGCGACGATGCGATTTCGTTGACGGCCAAAGAATTCCGGCTGTTGCAATATCTCGCGAAGAATTCCGAGACGATCTTGTCGCGCGAGCAAATCCTCGACAACGTTTGGGACATCAATTTCGAGATGAACACCAATGTTGTGGACGTCTACATCAATTACCTGAGAAAAAAAATCGACAAGCCGTACGAAAACCAATTGATCCACACTGCGAAAGGTTTGGGCTACACTCTAAAATCGTAAGATGCAGATCCGCAAAAAAGTTGCCATCACCTATGTTGCGCTCTCGGGCCTGAGCACGCTGTTGCTGTGCGTCGTCATGGTCTTTTTATTCAGGAACAACAACCAGTATTACTTCTTGAAACGACTGCAGGACAGAGCGAAGATCGTGTCGTCGATACATTATCAGCAGGACCCGAAAAAGGCCGAGTATTATCGCAACCTCAAGGCTAGCGGTCTCGAAGAGCTTATCGATGAAGGCGATTGGGTACTTCCCGTGAACGGATCGAACTCTTTCGAATATAATACGGAACTCAAGCTTCCGCCGGAATTTTACACGGAAGTGCTTTCGAACGGATCGTCCTGGACCGAAGACGACAGCCAGTACCACTATGCCCAATTGTTCAACGAAAACGGCAAAAAATACATCGTGGTAATCACGGCCCGAGACCGTCGCGGAAACACCAGTACGTTGTACATCATTCGCATCATGGCTATCGGCGGTATTGGATTTTTGATCCTGGCGTATTTCCTCGGGCGCTTGCTGGCCAATAAAGTAATGAATCCGATTTCGAAAATCAATTCCGAAATGAAGCGCATCAGTGCTTCCAATCTACACAACCGTCTCGACCAACCGCAAGGCGACGATGAAATCGCCGTGCTTTCCCACACTTTCAACGACATGCTCGACCGCCTCGAAACTTCATTCGAGATCCAGGCGAATTTTATAAATAACGCTTCTCACGAACTCAAAACGCCGATTACGACAATCATGGCCGAGACCGAAATCATCTTGCAATCCAAACGCGAACCCGAGGAATACCAGGAAGCATTGGCCCACATCAACGCCCAGGCGACAAAACTTGGCAACCTTACCGAAAGCCTGCTCAAGCTAACTCGTACGGGCTACGACGGCAACAAGCAGGTGCTCGACGTAGTGCGTATGGACGAATTGCTGATGGATGTAAAATCCGACCTTGACAAGTTGTATCCCGAAAACAACATCAGCTTGAGACTCGAAGAAATGCCGGAGAACGATGAGCTGCTGCTCGTGCCGTGCAACCGTCCGTTATTGGAATTGGCGTTGTCCAATATTATCTCGAATGCCGTTAAATATTCGGATAACAGCGTTGTTTTTGTCGAACTGATGGCCGACAGGAAGCGGTTGTCGGTTAGAATTACCGATATCGGCATCGGAATTCCCAAAGAAGATTTCCCTTACTTGTACGAACCGTTTTTCCGCGGCCGGAAAGCCTCGAAATACACCGGTTACGGCCTCGGGCTGCCGCTGGCGTTCAAGATCATCCGGATGCACAACGGCGAACTCGACATTCAGTCGGAACAGGAAAAAGGTACGATGGCCACGATCACGTTCCGTCGTCATGACATTAAAGATTCTAATGTAAAATCTTAGGAAATTCTAATTCTTACTTAATCAAGGCCTAATCCTGCGGTTGTTGTTTTGTATCTGTAAAACGACAACCATGAAAAATATACTTATCCCCACCGTCCTTGAACCGGACACGCTATCGGCCGTCACAAGCGCCATTTCCTACTCCAACGGAGAAGATTTCCAGATCGTCCTGTTGTTGTTGAACGAAGTCGAACCTTCTTACTCGGCAGCGGCATTCTTAAGGAACGCCAAACCAACTTTGACATCGGTCCAACAGAAAACCCTTGAGCAATGTGCTGACAAAATCCGGGAGGCGCAGCACGTTTCGCTTCACGTCCAGAGACAAGCTTCCATATCGGCCCCGTTGGTGCGCAACCTGATGCAGGCGCTTGAAATCGGGTTGATCATCGTTCCGAAATCGTTCAGGGAATCGTCCAAAAAGATCAACCGCTACTGCCTCGGACTGCTCTCCAATTGCCAATGCCCGATACTTAACTTGTGCGAGACGCCGGCTTCTGAAATGCAAAAAGCACTTTACCTCGAGTATACGGGAAGCAAATTGCAGGTTTCCGACCTCCAGCGCCACCTCGACGGCAAATTCCCGTTCAGAATCGTGAGCCAGGCCAAAATTTCCCCGGCCGAAGAACAATCGCTGCGACAATTGCTGGCCGAGACGATTACCCGAAACGACATCGATCTACTTGTGGAAACACGCAAACCGGCCAAGGTCAAACTCGGTAAAAAACCGGTGTCGTTCCACGATGAACTTAAGCTGCCGGTCCTGTCGGTTTATGAAGCGATCAGTTAATTCCAAAAACGCCAACTTATGCTGTTAAAAAAGAAAATACCAATGAAATATGTCCTGGGCAAGATCAGAGTTGAACTTGCCCTGGTCTCGCTATACGCCCTTTCGTTCTGGCTTGTCCATTATTTTTACGAAGCCGTCCCGCTCACGATCCCGATCGCGATTCCGGGAATCGTCGGGACGATCATTTCGCTTTTGCTTGCGTTCAAGTCCAACCAGGCTTATGACCGTTGGTGGGAAGCGCGCATCGTTTGGGGCGCTATCGTAAACGACTCCCGCTCGCTGTTGCGACAAGTCGTAGCCTTTTACAAGGATCCCGATTTTTCGGACGAAGCCAACAATTACAAGGAACGCTTTGCCAAAAGACAAGCTGCCTGGTGTTTCAGCCTTGCGAATCGCCTGCGCGGAAAAGATTCGGTAAAACCGGCCAAACAGTTCCTTGAAGACGATGAATTCCAAAAGATCAAACGCCACAAACACGTCCCGAATGCCTTGCTGCTGTTGCATTCGCGCGAATTGATCAAGGCGATGGAGAACGGGCGCATCAACACTTTCCAGCAAGTGGAGATCGACAACACGTTGACGCGCCTGTGCGACTCTATGGGCAAAGCCGAACGCATCAAGAACACGATTTTCCCGACGACGTACAGCATGTACATCCGATTCACGCTTTGCCTGTTCGTGATCTTGCTTCCGTTTGGGATGGTCGAAGACCTCGGATGGCTCGTCGTTCCCGTAACCACTACGATTGGGGCGGCGTTCTTCCTGATCGAAAAAATGGCGATACACTTGCAAGACCCGTTCGAAAACCGACCGACCGATACGCCAATGACCGTAATTTCGGACAACATCCTCAAAGATTTGCTTGAAATGGTCAACGAGTTCCGCGGAGAATACGAACATGAACTTCAAAAAAAGGTTCCGCACCCAACACCTGCTCTCAAGGTAAAACAACCCTATTTCGTACTCTGATTTGGCATTAGCCTACCGAAAGCCTGGATTCGTCCGGGCTTTTTTTATTGCAGGAAACGGTCGGAAAAAATAGTATTTTTGTTTCTGATAATATCGAATCGAATTTATGAAAGCATACGTTTTTCCGGGCCAAGGCGCCCAATTTACCGGAATGGGGAAAGAATTGTACGAACAATCCGATCTGGCCAAAGAACTTTTCGAGCGAGCCAACGAAATCCTGGGTTTCCGCATCACGGATATCATGTTCGAAGGTACGGCCGAACAACTCAAAGAAACCAAGGTAACGCAGCCTGCGGTGTTTCTCCACTCCGCAATCCTGGCCAAGACGATGAATGAATCATTTAAGCCGGAAATGGTCGCGGGACATTCACTGGGAGAGTTTTCCGCACTCGTCGCCAACGGCACGCTTTCGTTCGAAGACGGGCTCAAACTCGTTTCCCAACGAGCGTTGGCGATGCAAAAAGCCTGTGAAATCACGCCATCGACAATGGCCGCCGTTTTGGGTCTCGACGATGAAAAGGTGGAAGAGGTTTGCGCGACTATCGACGGCGTGGTGGTTCCGGCGAACTACAATTGTCCCGGCCAGCTTGTGATTTCAGGCGAAATGTCGGCGGTAGAGAGAGCTTGCGAAGCCATGAAAGCCGCGGGTGCCAAGCGCGCATTGATCTTGCCCGTCGGCGGTGCGTTCCATTCCCCTATGATGGAGCCGGCGCGCGAAGAATTGGCGGCGGCGATCGAAGCCACGAAATTCAACGAGCCTGTTTGCCCCGTGTACCAAAATGTAACGGCAAACGCGGTTTCTGACCCTGCCCAAATCAAGAAAAACCTCATCATACAATTGACAGCTCCCGTGAGATGGACGCAATCGATACAGCAAATGATAGCCGACGGCGCCACATTATTTACCGAAGTCGGGCCTGGAAATGTGCTTCAGGGCTTGATCAAGAAAATCGATAAGGATGCAGAAGTTGCGTCAGCATAATGAAAATCACAACCAAAGTCAGTTTTGGCGAATATGCCAGATTGCTTTTTAGCCTTACCTACCAACGCCCGATAATGAAGGTGTTGGTAGGCATTGCTATTTTGTTGCTGTTGTGGGTGGCTTGCTATTATTTCGGATTGCTGGACCTTCCCGAACCCTTGATCTACCAATTCGCAACGCTTGTCCTGATTCTCGTCGTCCAGCCGATCGTCATTTTTACCACGATCCGAAAGACGTACCATTCGAGCAATCACATAAGCGAAATCCTCAAAATGGAAATATTGAAAGACGAGATCAGAATCGTCGGGGAATCGTTTTATATGGAAGTAAGATGGGACAAAATGTTCAAAATCGTCGAGAAACCGAAATGGTTCCTGATTTACCAGAACAGCTTATCGGCCATAATCGTTCCCAAAAAAGATCTTACGTCGAACGAAAAAGAGACTTTCATCCAAACCCTTAAAGGCCTGAAGAATGTCCCTGTCGAATTGATAGGTTAACGCTTAAGAGCGGATCTTCTGTTCCCACTTCCAAGCGCTCGCCAAGCCGTCTTCCAATGTAGACTGCGCCTTCCATCCCAAAACGTTGTTGGCTTTGTCGGTGTTGGCATAAGCCGTGATGACGTCTCCTTCCCTTCTCCCGACGATTTGGTAAGGAAGTTTCTTACCACTGACCTTTTCGAACGTATTGATGACTTCCAGGACCGTGCTTCCGGTACCGGTTCCTACGTTGAACGTCTCCACTTTTTGCTCGTTCTTGTTTCCGATTAGCCTTTGAAGGGCCACAACATGCGCCTTTGCCAAATCCACAACGTGTATGTAGTCGCGAATGCACGTTCCGTCGATCGTAGGATAATCATCGCCAAAGACTGAAAGTTTCTCGCGCAATCCCATTCCCGTTTGGGTAATGAACGGAACGAGGTTTTGCGGAACGCCAATTGGCAACTCCCCTATTTCGGCCGACGGATGCGATCCTATCGGGTTGAAATAGCGCAGCAAAATGGCGTTGACGTTCGTAACTTTGGCCGTATCCCGGATAATCTCCTCACCGATCTGCTTGGTGTTTCCGTATGGGGAAATAGCAGGTTGAACCGATGCGTCCTCGGTAATCGGCATTTCTTCGGCTTGACCGTAAACCGTGCAGGAAGAACTGAAAATAAACTGAGCTTCAGGCTTTTGCGACAACTCCTGCAACAGGTAAACCAGCGTATTGATGTTGTTCTCGTAATATAAAAGCGGATTTTCGACACTCTCGCCCACTGCTTTTGAAGCCGCGAAATGAATCACGCCGGATACGTCGGAATGGCGAGCGAAAAAGTCCTTTACATCGGCTTTGTCGCGCAAGTCCATTTTCTCGAAAATCGGTTTTTTGCCCGTGATGGCCACAATCCCGTCGATTACTTTTTCTGTAGTGTTCGAAAGATTGTCTATGATGACTACCTCAAAACCTTCATTTTGCAATTCGACCACAGTGTGGGAGCCGATGAATCCGAGGCCGCCCGTTACGAGTATTTTCATATTGTCTGTTTTATCGGTGGCTTTCTGTTGCCGCCGGTTCTTGGTTTGATTGATTCTTGAATTTACCCACGAGATAGCGCGTCCCAAAAAATGCAATGAGAAACACCACTGCAAACAACAAAACCCGCCTTGCCATCGCCGATTTCCATTTTTGGTACATTACGACAGGTATTCGAGTACGCTAGAGGTAATGAACTCTATTTGATCGTCCTCAAGTTCCGTATGCATCGGAAGCGAGATCACTTCTTTGCACAGTTGGTTCGTCACCGGGAAATCTTCTTCTTTATAACGGGCATCGGCATAGGCCTTTTGGGCGTGAAGCGCGATCGGATAATAAATCGCACACGGGATTCCCTTGTCGAGCAAATGCTGCATCAACCCGTCGCGATCCGCATTTTGGATGCGCAAGGTATACTGATGGAAAACGTGGCTGTCCGTATCGCCGACGATCCTCGGCGTGATGATGTTAGGATGATTGGCGAACGCCTCCGAATATTTCGTCGCGGCCGCCCGACGCGCCTGGCAATATTCGTCCAGTTTTGGAAGTTTCGTATCGAGCACCGCCGCCTGGACGGAATCCAAACGGGAATTCACGCCGACGACATCGTGATGGTAACGAACATACATGCCGTGGTTGACGATGCCGCGAAGTTTGTGCGCAAGTTCGTCATCGTTCGTGAAAATCGCGCCTCCATCGCCGTAGCAACCGAGGTTTTTCGACGGAAAAAACGAAGTCGACGCGACGTGCCCGATCGTTCCGACCTTTTGCTTCATGCCGTGCGGATATTGGTAATTAGCGCCAATTGCCTGGGCGTTGTCTTCGATCACATACAAATCGTGTTCGCGCGCAATGGTCATGATCGCGTCCATATCGGCGGCCTGGCCAAACAAATGCACCGGTACGATCGCCTTGGTTTTTGGCGTGATTGCTTTTTTGATCGCTTCTATCGAAATATTGAACGTATCGGCATCGACATCTACAAGAACCGGCGTCAGTTTTAAAAGCGCGATGACCTCGACGGTTGCGGCAAAAGTGAAATCGGCTGTGATGACTTCGTCTCCCGGTTGCAGGTCAAGTCCCATCATGGCGATTTGCAATGCGTCCGTACCGTTGGCACACGGGATTACATGTTTGGCGCCGAGGTATGCTTCCAGATTGGCCTGGAAGGCATGGACAGCGGGCCCGTTGATGTAGGAAGTCGTGTCGAGAACCTGCTGTATGGCAGCATCCACAGTATCTTTTATCTTTTCGTACTGACCTTTCAGGTCAACCATTTGTATTTTTTTCATGCCGAAATTTTAGCCACACAAAACTACTAAATAAGTGAGTTGTGGCAATGAAATTTCTGTAAAGTGCGTATTTTAGCGACCATGTTTGCAATTTATGGACTACTGATTTCGATCGTCGGATTTTTCATTCGGGTTGTGGCGTTTTTCAATCCGAAAATGAGATTGTTCGTCGACGGCCGAAAATCGGTGTTCGAGACGTTGTCCCGTTCCATTTCGGCTGACGAGAAAACAATCTGGTTCCACTGCGCCTCACTTGGCGAATACGAGCAAGGATTGCCCGTGATGGAAGCTATGCGCAGCCGGTTTCCGGAACACAAGATCGTGCTGACTTTTTTCTCGCCTTCGGGATATGAAGTGCGAAAGAACAACGCTGTCGCGGACGTGACCATCTACCTTCCGATCGATACCGTTTCCAATGCCAGACGGTTTCTCGACATCGTGCATCCGGAGTTGGCGTTCATGATCAAATACGAGTTTTGGCCCAACTACCTCAACGAACTCGACAAACGCAACGTGCGGACGTTCCTGATCTCGGGGATTTTTCGTGAAAACCAGGCGTTTTTCAAGTGGTATGGCGGGTTTTACCGAAAAGCACTGGACACGTTCGAACATTTTTTCGTTCAAAACTCCCGTTCGAAAGATTTGCTGGCTTCGCTAAAAAAATACAACGCGACGGTTTCCGGCGACACGCGTTTCGACCGGGTCGCGGCGATTCTGGAAAAAAACAATACGCTTGGTTTCATCTCGGAATTTAAGAACGGCGCGGCCACTGTCGTCGTTGGAAGTTCGTGGCCGAAAGACGAGACACTGCTCGCGGATTTCATCAACAAAACCGACCAAAATGTAAAGTTCATCATTGCGCCTCATAATATAAAAGAAGCCCAGATCGCTGAAATCCGGAATTCCATCACGAGGAAAGTCGTATTGTTTTCTGAAAAAGAAGGAAAAAACCTTGCTGATTTCGACGTCTTTATCATCGACACGATCGGGATTTTGACCAAGATTTACAGCTACGCGGACATCGCCTACGTTGGCGGCGGATTCGGAAATCCCGGCGTCCACAACATTCTCGAGCCCGCAACTTTCGGCGTTCCTATCGTGATCGGGCCGAATTATTCGCATTTTGCCGAAGCCATCGCACTTGTCGATATGGAAGGTTGCATCTCTGTCGACGGCCAGGCCCAATTAAAGGAAGCTTTCGATTTATTGCTTTCGAACGATGACATCCGACACGAAAAAGGCCATATTTGCGCCACCTTCGTGCAGATGAATAAAAACGCTACGTCCACGATCATGAAACATTTTGATACATATGGCGACGTATAGACCGGCATCCGAAAACGACATCGCAACACTCGTCCCGATGATGCAGGATTTCTATGCGATCGACGGTTATCCGATCGACGTCGAAAAATCGGCCTCGTTGTTCCGAAAGTTCATCCGTGAGGAAAACCTGGGCAAATCGTGGCTTATCGCATCCGACGGAGATATTGCAGGATATGTGATCATGACCTTCGTTTTTAGTTTTGAATTCGCAGGAACAATCGCTTTTGTGGATGAGTTGTACATTAAGGACGGCTTCCGCGGAAAAGGGATCGGGAAGGAAACCATCGATTTCGTAAAATCCGAAGCAGAAAAACGCGACCTGAAGATTTTGTATCTTGAAGTGGAACACCACAATTCAAATGCGAAAAAGTTGTATTTGGACAAAGGCTTTTCAGCGCATAAACGGCAATTGTTGGTTTACAAACGATGACACGGTCGCTTCTATCGGCCTATAAACGAACAACATTCAATAATTCATAATTCTATTAAAATGACCAAATTCCTACGACTGTTCCTGCTCTTGTTCGTCGTCCAGGTGTCGGCCCAACAAGGCGGCATGTGGATTCCGTCACTGCTCGAGGGCATGAACGAAAAAGAAATGAAAAGCCTCGGCATGAAAATGACGGCCAAGGACATTTACGACGTCAACAAATCGAGCCTGAAAGACGCCGTCCCTCACTTCAACGGCGGGTGTACTTCGGAGGTGATTTCCCCTAAAGGGCTTTTACTTACCAACCACCACTGTGGGTTTGACGCGATACAGAACCATTCGACAGTCGAGCACGATTACCTGCAAAACGGGTTTTGGGCCTACAAAATGGAAGAGGAACTGCCGAATCCGGACATGGTCGTGACCTTTATCGTGCGTATCGAAGATGTGACCACCAAAGTGCTCGATGGCACGCAGGCACTGGCTTCGGAAGCTGACAAACAGAAAAAGATCCAGGAAAACATTTCGTCTTTGTCGAACTCGCTTCCGAAAGAAAGTTGGCAGGAAAATAAAATCCGCACGTTCTACGAAGGGAATCAATATATGCTTTTCGTAACGGAAACGTTTAAGGACATTCGCCTTGTCGGGGCACCGCCGTCGTCGATCGGGAAGTTCGGATCGGACACCGACAACTGGGTCTGGCCACGCCACACGGGCGACTTTTCACTTTTCCGGATCTATGCCGACAAGGACAACAAGCCCGCGGCCTATTCGAAAGACAACGTTCCATACAAACCGAAGCACTTCCTTCCGATCTCGCTTGACGGCATCAAAGAGGACGATTTCACGCTGGTCTTCGGCTATCCCGGACGAACTACGGAATACTTGCCTGCGGTTGCCGTTGAACAAATCATCAACGAACTGAACCCGGCGAAGATCGAGGTGCGCGACGCCGCCTTGAAAGTAGAGGATGGCTTTATGAGAAAAGACCAGGCGATCAAAATCCAGTATGCGTCGAAATACGCGAGCATCGCCAATTACTGGAAAAAATGGATTGGAGAAACGCAAGGATTGAAAAAGTCGAATGCCGTCGGAATCAAGAAAAAAGACGAAGCGGAGTTTACCAAACGCGTCGCCAAGGCCGGAAAACAATCCGAATACGGAAATCTTTTGCCGGAATTCGAAAAAAATTATAAAGAAATCGCGCCTTACTCACTGGCTCGAGACTACTTTCAGGAAATCGCGTTGCGCAACACCGAACTGACGAGCATCGCCTTCCGACTTTACCAATTGGAACAGGTTTACGTTACGAAAGGCGAACAAGCGTTCAACGCTCGAAAGGCAAATATGATCGACGCACTTGGGGATTTCTACAAGGATTTCAACAAGACTGTGGACGAAAAGGTTTTTGAGCAGCTTATCGGAATTTACTCCAAGAAATATCCGACACAATTTCTGCCTGCGAGTTTGAAAAACGTAAACGCTTCGGCTCTGGCCTCGGAAGTTTACGGACAAAGCAAACTCACATCTCTTGAAAGCCTCAAAACGCTTTTGAACGGAGATGCGAAAACGGTAATAGCGAACCTCAACAACGACAAGGCGTTTAAGGTGACCAAAGAAATGGCCGAATCGTACTTCAATTCGGTTGCCCCGAAATTCGAGGAAATCAACCTCAAAATTTCGGCTCTCCAGCGAACCTATGTGAAGGCTCAGCTGGAATTGTTCAAGGACAAGCGCCTGTTTCCCGACGCCAACAGTACATTGCGCGTGACCTATGGAAAAGTCAAAGGATACGAACCGAAAGATGCTACGGTTTACAATCCGGTTACGTATCTCGACGGTGTGATGGAAAAATACGTTCCCGGCGATTATGAGTTCGACGTTCCCCAAAAGCTGATCGACCTTTACAATAAAAAAGATTACGGGCCTTATGCGGAAAATGGCAAAATGCCGGTTTGTTTTATCGGCACTAATCACACGACAGGTGGAAACTCAGGAAGTCCCGCGATTGACGCAAAAGGAAATCTGATAGGACTCAATTTTGACCGCGTTTGGGAAGGAACGATGAGCGACATTCACTATGATCCTGCAATTTGCAGGAACATAATGGTGGACGCGCGCTACGTTCTTTTTATTATCGACAAGTTTGCGAATGCGCAGAATATAATGTCCGAACTCAAACTGGTGCATCCGAAAAAGAAGTAAATCAGTAACTTTCAAAATGTTACAGTCATTTTGAAAAATTTATGTTTTTTTAGCATTAATTGTGTTTTTGGCACGATGCTTGTAAATAAGCGACCGAAGCAAATGTTAAAGTTTTTTTCTAAAAAAGATTTGAAAAAATTTTTCCGAATTAAAAAATTTATATCTTTGCCTCGAATTAATAATTAACCTTTTTATAATTAAGTAAGATGAAAAAAGTATTTTTGAGCTTGGCTATGATCGCTGCTTTGACAGTTGTATCTTGCAAAAACAACGAAGAGAAACCAGCTGAAGAAGTAACTCCAACTGAGGAAGTTGCTCCAGTTGAAGAGGCTGCTCCAGTAGCTGATACTACTGCTGCTCCTGCTGACACTACAGCTGCTGCTCCTGCTGCTACTCCAGCTCAGTAATTAAAGCTAAGAGAAGAAAATAAAGCTCCGCACTGCGGGGCTTTTTTTATGACATATTTTACCGACGTCAACTTACGAACTTAATCTATCGGAGATGTTTGCCTGAACGATGTACACTCCTGTTTAGCGATCGCACTTCCTTGCGAATCCAAAAACGATTGAAAGTAATCCAGCATCCGCTATGCTTTTGTAGTTAAAGCACGATTAACAGTTACGGTCTAAGAATCACTCCAAGAAAAAGAGTTGAGTACGGCATCGAAATCGCTTCCGCAGCAAACAAATGCGAATTTCCCGATACATCCAAACCGAATTCAACGCCTGAAATTCTCGTCCAAACAAAACCAGGCAAAGGCTATACAGCCAAAAACAAAAAACCCGTAATGAATTAACAATTAATTCGTTACGGGTTTGTTCTGTACTCGGAGCGGGACTTGAACCCGCACAGGCATTACTGCCCACTGGATTTTAAGTCCAGCGTGTCTACCGATTTCACCATCCGAGCGGTAGTCACCTTGGAGCGAAAAACGGGATTCGAACCCGCGACCTCCACCTTGGCAAGGTGGCGCTCTACCAACTGAGCTATTTTCGCATTATTTCAATATGTCAAGTGCGTTACATTGCTGTATTGCGAGGGCAAATTTAAGACAATAAAATAAAAATGCAAGTGTTTCCAGAAAAAAAATAGGAGCAAATTTATAAGTGGTTGATTTTTCGAATTTTGCCCGATCGTTTATTTGCGCATCGGTCTATTTGGATTTTTCGATTGCCTATAGTGAGGCGTTCTTCAAAAAAAGGGCACGCTGGCAAGGTCTTATATGATTGCAATTGATAAGCGTTTGAAAAGATTGTTCCCTAAAAAATTTGTTTTTTTTTTTGATGATGCGGCCCCCACCCGCCACCCAACAATTTACGCTTCCCTCACAAACCTCATTACACTAATTCTGCCGAAATTGTTAAACCTGCATTCTCTCCACAACCACACTTCTCTACTCCAACGCCCAATCCGCCAGAACACAACGCAAACCTCTCATTTTCCTGTCAGCATTCGTTTAATCTCGTTAAGCTTCATCAATGCCTCCACAGGCGTAAGATTATCGATGTTCGTGTTCAGGATTTCTTCTTTTATTTCTTCCAGAAGCGGATCGTCAAGATTAAAAAAGCTCAGTTGCAAATCATCTTCCCTTACCATGTTGCCATTGAGCGCCTCCCCAGAATGATCTTTCTCCAGCTTTTTGAGCAATTTCTGCGCCTTCTGGATCACCATCTGAGGCATTCCGGCCATTTTCGCAACGTGTATCCCGAAACTGTGGGCGCTCCCGCCTTCTACGAGTTTCCTGATGAAAAGCACATTGTCTTTGAGTTCTTTGACCGATACGTTGAAATTCCTGATCCGCGTCAAAATATCAGTCATTTCGTTGAGTTCGTGATAGTGCGTGGCAAACAACGTTTTCGGGCGTCCGGGATGCTCGTGCAGATATTCCGCAATCGCCCACGCAATCGAGATTCCGTCGTAGGTACTCGTTCCGCGACCGATCTCATCGAGCAAAACCAGACTCCTGTCCGACAAATTGTTGAGGATCGAAGCGGTCTCATTCATTTCCACCATGAATGTCGATTCGCCCATCGAAATATTATCGGACGCGCCGACACGCGTAAAAATCTTGTCGACCACGCCCATCCTTGCGCTTTTCGCGGGAACGAAGCTTCCCATCTGCGCAAGCAGGACAATCAAAGCGGTTTGCCGCAAAATCGCCGATTTACCCGACATGTTCGGACCCGTAATCATGATGATTTGCTGTTTTTCGCGGTCGAGATAAACGTCATTGGCGATATACGGCGTTCCCACCGGGAGTTGCTTTTCGATAACCGGATGGCGCCCTTCCACGATTTCGAGCTCAAACGAATCGTCCAGTTCCGGTTTTACATACTTGTTTTCGATGGCCAGTTGCGCGAACGAAGCCAGACAGTCGATCTGGGCCACGAGATTCGCATTGGATTGTACCGGCTTTATATAACCCGCTATCCACGAAACCAATTGTTCGAACAGTTCAGATTCGAGTTTCTGGATTTTTTCTTCGGCGCCCAGAATCTTTGATTCGTATTCCTTGAGTTCTTCGGTAATGTAGCGTTCGGCGTTGACAAGCGTCTGTTTTCTGATCCATTCCGCCGGGACTTTGTCTTTATGCGTATTGCGGACTTCAATGTAATATCCGAACACGTTGTTGAACGAAATCTTGAGAGAAGTGATACCCGTCCGTTCCGACTCCTGTCGTTCGATACGCTCCAGAAATTCCTTGCCGGAAGTCGAAATCGCGCGCAGATCGTCGAGTTCGGAATTGACACCCTTCGCAATCGCATTTCCCTTCGCTATTGCCACAGGAGCTTCCGGATTGAGCATCGAAGCGATTTTCTCGCGCAATACATCGCAACTTTCCAGGCTTTCGCCCATTTTCCTGACGGATGTATCGCCGCTTTCGGAAGCTAACTTTTTAATGGGGACGATGGCGTCAAGCGATTCCTTGAGAAACATCACTTCACGCGGCGAGACTTTACCGGTCGCAATTTTGGAAATCAGGCGTTCGAGGTCGGACATTTGCTTGATCTGAACCTGCATGCCATCCAACACCCCGGCATTGCCTTTCAAATATCCGACGATCTCATGGCGGTTCCTGATTCTGTCCGCATCCTTGAGTGGAAGCGCGAGCCAGCGTTTGAGCAAGCGTCCTCCCATAGGCGACAGCGTGCGGTCGATCACATCGAGAAGCGTCACCGCATTCGGATTATAACTATGGTACAATTCGAGATTGCGTATCGTAAACCGATCCATCCAGACATAAGCGTCTTCGGCTATGCGCTGGATCGCTGTGATGTGTTGCAGCTTGTTGTGTTGCGTCTCGGATAAGTAATACAGGATCGCACCCGATGCCACGATGCCTTCCTGTAATTCCTCTATGCCGAAACCTTTCAGGGAGGTAGTTTTGAAATGATTGTTGAGCGATTCCGAGGCATAGTCCGATTTGTAAATCCAATCCTCAAGATAAAACGTGTGGAACTTGTCGCCGAACAACGCCTGAAAATCTTGTTTGCACGCTTTCGGAACCAAAATTTCGCTCGGACTGAAATTCTGCAGCAGTTTGTCCACATATTCCGAATTGCCCTGGGACGTAAGGAATTCTCCTGTGGAAACGTCCAGGAATGAAACACCGAGCAACTTCTTCCCAAAGTGGACAGCAGCCAGGAAGTTATTCGATTTGGATTGCAGCACCTCGTCGTTCATCGAAACACCCGGAGTCACCAATTCCGTGACGCCCCGCTTGACTATCGTCTTGGTCATCTTGGGATCTTCGAGCTGATCGCAAACCGCCACGCGCAAGCCTGCCTTTACCAATTTGGGCAAATAAGTGTTTAGGGAATGGTGCGGAAAACCAGCCAAAGCGGTTTCAGAATCGGACCCGGCTCCTCTTTTGGTAAGCGTGATCCCAAGGATTTTCGAAGCGCGCACGGCGTCTTCGCCAAACGTTTCGTAAAAGTCGCCTACGCGAAACAAAAGGCAGGCATCGGGATACTTGCGTTTGATTTCGTTGTATTGCTTCATCAACGGCGTTTCCTTCGCTTCTTTTTGCTTTATTGCTGCCAAAATAGAGGGGATTTTATCAATAAAATTGGAAGGGCGAATTTAAAGATTTTCGTCCCGACTTTATTTGGAATCAAAAATTAAATTAATTTTAAGACCTTAATTCGGACGCGTTTGCAATTTTTCAATAGATTTGTCCGTCACTTTTAAAAAAATTCAAAATCATGAAAAAATACTTGTTGTTAGCCATGCTAACTATCGGTGGTTTAACGGTTTCCCAGGCTCAGGCCAAGAAGACCACAGCCAAGAAAGCCAATGCTGCCGCGAACGCTCCAAAAGTTGACGGGCCGGGAATGACTTTCGAGAGCGAAACCATCGATTACGGAACGATCAACAAAAATGCCGACGGAAAACGCGAGTTCGTTTTCGTAAACAACGGTAACAAGCCTACGATCATTACAAGCGCCACCGGTTCTTGCGGTTGCACGGTTCCTACAAAACCAACTGAGCCTATCATGCCGGGTGCTAAAGGTGTCATCGGTGTAAAATATGCTACAGATCGCATCGGTGCTTTTACCAAAACGGTAACGGTGAACTCCAATGCTTCTGAGACTCCAAAAGTACTGACCATCAAAGGAACCGTACTTTCTGACGAAGCTCCAAAAGGCTAATCAATCTTACTTATAATTTGGAAAGCTTCCCTTAAACGGGAGGCTTTTTTTATACTTTCATTATGCGAAAACTTGCCAATAGCGAGCTCGACCGACTCTCCGTTACGGATTTCAAAGCGGCGCAAAAAACACCGTTGATCCTTGTTTTGGACGATATCCGCAGCCTGCATAACATCGGTTCGGTGTTCCGTACCGCCGATGCGTTCCTGATACAAAAAATCGTGCTTTGCGGCATAACGGCCGTTCCTCCAAACAAGGAAATCCACAAAACGGCGCTCGGCGCCACAGAAACCGTCGATTGGGAACATGAGAAGGATGTAGTGTCGGCAATCGAAAAGCTCAAACAAACGGGCGCAAAGGTATTTGCCATAGAGCAAGTCGAAAACTCGATTTCTCTCGAAGCGTTCCAACCTCAAAAAGACGGTGTTTACGCGTTGGTTTTCGGAAACGAGGTTTTTGGCGTCAATCAGACCGCAATCGAGAATTGTGACGGGACGATCGAAATTCCGCAATTGGGAAGCAAGCATTCGTTGAATATTTCGGTTTCGGCGGGGATCGTCGTTTGGGATTTGTTTTGTAAGATGAGGAATTGAGCTTGGCTTAAAATTGCGGATAGTTGGCGATTGTTGAAGGGATGTTGCTGCGTATGGACGCGGTGGTTGGGTTGATGAACTTTAAGAATTAGTGTAGTTTTTCTGTATTTGGGGAATTGGTAAATCCGGTATTTTTACGGGTGGGTGGTGGCGGCTTTTTTTTCGTCCGAATCGTTCAACGAATTCATTGACCTTACCTTTTTGCAGCAAAATTTACGGAATTTTCGATTGGATTTGTTGCAAAATAAAAACATAGTCTTCCTGATTCTTCACGAAGTCCTTATCGGAAACATCGATGATCAAGACATTGAGGTCGGTTTGTGATTTTATGTAATCGAGGTAGCCCCGGTTGATATTGTCGAGGTATTTCGCGGGAATCTCCTGCTCGTAACCGCGACCGCGTGTTCGTATATTCTCAAGCAAACGCTCGGTGTTCTGGTACAAATACACGTAAAGATCCGGCTTGGGCATTTCCTTGTAAATGATTTCGAACAACTTGCGATACAAGCGGTATTCGTCTTCTTGAAGCGTGACTTTTGCAAAAATCAACGACTTGAAAATGTGATAATCGGCAATCACAAAATCGCTGAACAAATCAAATTGGGCCAAGTCGTCGGAGATTTGTTGGTAACGGTCGGCGAGAAACGACATTTCCAACGGAAACGCATATCGCCCCTGATCTTCGTAAAATTTCGGCAAGAACGGATTATCCGCAAAGCGCTCCAAAACGGTCTTGGCATTGAAATCGGCGGCGATCTTACACGCCAACGTCGTCTTCCCGGCGCCAATATTGCCTTCTATGGCGATGTATCGGAAGCGGTCCAGCGGGATGTCGTTTAAAGGCCAATGCAGCTCGCCAATTACTTTACACACACTTTTATCGGCCGACAGATCGAGCAATTCGTGAAGGTATTTTTGAAAGATCGGATGGCGCCAGTCGAGCTCGAGATCGCGCATCGGAAGCAACACGAACAGTCGCTCCTGCATAAGCGGATGCGGCACATGAAGTTTATCGGTCGTGATGATGTCTTCGTTAAATGCAATCACATCAATATCGATGGTTCGCGACTGGTAACCGGATTCAGAGTTGCGGACGCGCCCTAAAGCTTCCTCGGCCAAAAGCGCCAGGTCAAGGATTTCGTGAGCCGGTTTACCCGTATGGATAAGGACCGCGCAATTGTAAAAAGGGTCTGCGTCAAAGCCCCAGGCCGGCGTTTCATAAAGCTTTGAAACCTTCACGACCGTACCTATATGACGGTGAATGTGCGCAATGGCAGCGTTGACCCTTTCCAATCGATCGCCCTGGTTGCTGCCAATGGCCAAAACTACGTGATGTTCGCTGCTCATATCCGCCACAAAATAAATAAAACAAATCAGAATAGGCTTATCTTTGGGCCAACTGTTGATAATTTTGTCGGACGCTAAATCGCAACCGATTTGTAACAAATCCCTTACCCGGACTTCTAACGAAAAAACCTTCCTATGAAATTTTTTGGAAACGTAATGGCGACTGTTGTCGGCCTTTTCCTGTTCTTCATGCTTTCCTTTTTTATGTTGATACTGTTCAGCGCGTTGTTTGGAGGCGATCCCGACGTCGTAAAAGTCGACGACAATTCCGTTCTGGTTTTCGATATGGAAAACGTCTCGAACGACTACGGCGGAAAGTATACCGATCCTTTGGTAACGATGTTCTCGGAAGGGAAAAGCATTGGAGTTTCCGACATCCTGAATGCGATTTCCGAAGCCAAAAAAGACGACAAAATAAAAGGAATCTCCATCCTGAACGACAACACGAACACCGGAATTGCCCAAACCAAGGCACTTCGCGACGCGTTGATTGATTTTAAAAAATCCGGGAAGTTCATCGTCGCCTATTCAAACGGCTACACGCAAAAAGAATATTACCTCAATTCTGTGGCCGATACGATCTACCTTAATCCGCAAGGAGAAGTCGACTTCAAAGGTTTGGCTACCGAAGTTATGTATTTCAAGGATTTCCAGGAAAAATCAGGCATCACGATGGAAGTTATCCGCCACGGCAAATACAAAAGCGCCGTCGAACCGTTTCTCGACAACAAGATGAGCGAGGCCAATCGTACCCAATTGACGGCGATGCTCAACTCAATTTGGAGCTCAATCGTTACCGAAATATCGCAAAGCCGCAAAGTTACCGTCGAAAAACTCAACGAACTCGCCAATAATCTCGGCGCGCGAACTCCGGAAATGGCAAAAGCCAACAAGCTCGTCGACAGGATCGCATACGAAGACGAATACCACGACGCTATCCGCAAACGTCTCAAGGTCAACAAAGATGAAAAGTACAACAAGGTAAAATTGCTTGACTATGCCCGAAATGTAGCCACTTCTCCATCTAATTTCGCCAAAGACCGGATTGCGATCGTATACGCACAGGGCGAAATCCTGAGTGGCGAAGGAGACGTTGGTTATATTGGCGAAGGTTCGATCAGGCGCGCGCTCCAGGAAGCGAGAAAAGATGAAAACGTAAAGGCTGTCGTACTTCGCGTGGACAGTCCCGGTGGAAGTGCGCTGACTTCGGATTTGATTTGGCGCGAGCTTGAGCTGACTAAAAAAACAAAGCCCGTCGTAGTTTCCATGGGGAATTATGCGGCCTCAGGCGGCTATTACATTTCGTGCAACGCCAATACGATTTTTGCCGAAAACGGAACGATTACGGGTTCGATAGGCGTTTTTGGAACTTTGCCTAACCTGACGAAGCTTTCGAACAAGGTCGGAATCAATTCGGTACAGGTCAAGACACATACGAACGCCTCAGGTTACAGCCCGTTTGTGCCGCTCGACGACAATTTCAGGAATACGATACAAAGCGAGATCGAACGTATTTATACGACGTTTACGACAAAAGTGGCTCAAGGCCGGAAATTGACGGTCGCCCAAGTGGATTCTATCGGGCAAGGCCGTGTTTGGACAGGAGCCGAAGCGTTGAAAATCGGGCTTGTGGATAAAATCGGCGGAATGGACGATGCGATCAAAGAAGCCGCTAAACTCGGAAAAACCACAGATTATCGCACACAGGACTATCCGGAATACGACAAGAAATTCGCCGATTTGCTAGCCGGTTTCCCGTTCGCGAAGTCAAAAGAACAATTGATTAAGGAAGAACTCGGGACTGAAAATTATGAAATCCTCCAGGCAGCCAAGCGGATGACGCAGCGCAAAGGTGTCCAGGCATTGCTTCCCGTAAAGATTGACATTCACTAAGTGCTGAAAGTCGCTATGGAAAGTATCGACAGCTCAACATTCCGCGCATTTCCTATCATTTGCCATTTCTAAAAAGATGGTGAATAAAGGATTTGACCACCGGCGCAATAAACATTTCGCGACGATCGTATTTTCAAAGCGCGACACATTAAATTGTTCTTAAAAATAACGCCGCCGCTTCGCAAAATTTAAATAAATCTGCTAAGTTTACTCCCGATGCCCGACGTATCGGGAGTTCTCTTTTATCCCAAATTTCGCTCGTTATGGTAAAGAAAATCCTCAAATGGACCGGAATCGTCCTCCTGGTCCTCATTGCGCTTTTAGTCGCCACGCCTTTCCTGTTCAAAGACAAGATCAAACAGATGATCGTCGAGACCATCAACAAAAATGTCGATGCGAAAGTCGCTTTTGAAGATGTCGACCTGAGCCTGCTCAAAAGTTTCCCTCAGGCGAATGTTACCGTAGACAAGCTCAGCATCATCAACAAAGCGCCGTTCGACGGTGATACGCTGGTCTATCTGGGCGAAGTCAACCTCAAAATGTTTGTAAAGGAATTGTTTAAGGACGCAAATGAAGGTATGAACATCGAGTCGATAGCTACGAAAAATGGCGTCGTGAACATTCTCTTCAACAAAGATGGTTTGGGAAATTTCGACATCGCAATCAAAAACGCCGAAGAAAAAAACAAGGACAAGAAAGAAAGCGACCCGCTGTCCTTAAAAGTGCAAGAATACAAAATCGAGAATTACCGCTTTCAATATTTTGACGAACGGTCGAAGGTAAAATTAGTGTTCGATAGCCTTAACCATTCCGGGACGGGCGACTTCACCGCGAAAAAGCTGGATTTGGACACAAAATCGTCGACCGTAGTTTCACTCGATATGGACAAAGTCAATTATCTGAACAAGGTCAAACTCAATCTCGATGCTATTTTGGGGATCGATCTCGAAAACAGCAAATATTCGTTTAAGAAAAACAAGGCTTTAATCAACAAATTGCCGCTCGAATTCGACGGTTTCATCCAACTTTTGGACAATGGCCAACAATACGACCTGACGTTTAAAACGCCTGTTTCAGGATTCCAGAATTTCCTCGGTTTGATTCCGTCGGCTTATTCGGGAAGCCTCGCCAATGTTCAGACGACAGGTGATTTTAAGGTGGAAGGGTTTGCCAAAGGTTCGTTGACCGACACGACGATCCCGAAATTCAACATTGCCATCGCATCGAATAACGCCTCTTTCAAATATCCGGATTTGCCGAAATCGGTAGAGAACATCGTCATCGATACCAAAATCATCAATGAGACCGGCCTGATAAACGATACGTACGTCAATCTCGACAAGCTTTCGTTCCGAATCGACCAGGACGTGTTCAATGCGAAAGCGAATGTGCGAAATCTATCGGAAAACCCGCTCGTGGACGCAAAACTCGACGGCCGGATCAATCTCGCCAACCTCACAAAAGCGTATCCGGTCAAACTCGACAAGCCGCTTTCGGGAATACTCGATGCGAATGTGCAGACGAAATTCGACATGAAATCAGTGGAAACCAGCCAGTACCAAAACATGCAGAATTCCGGAAACCTCGCCCTGACCGGATTCAAATATGTAGGTGAAGACAACAAAGCCATCAATGTGAACAAGGCGATCGTGCAGTTCAATCCGTCGCGTATCAATCTCCAGGAACTCGATGCCACGACGGGTAAAACGGATATGAAACTCTCGGGAACGCTCGATAACTTTTACGGATTTCTGCTCAAAAACCAGACGCTCAAGGGCAATTTCAATTTGTCGTCGAATCAATTTGCGGTTTCCGATTTCATGACGGAATCCGATCCTAAAAAGGAACAGAAAACCCAACAACCGAAAGAAGCCGTCAAAATCCCGGCATTTCTCGATTGCACTTTGTCCGCGAAAGCGAACACCGTTTTATACGACAATCTCGTGTTGAAAAATGTGTCGGGGAAAGTCATCATCAAGGATCAGGCGGCCAAACTCCAGGATGTCAAGACCAATATTTTCGGCGGAATGGTAGCTGTTACAGGCAATGTTTCTACGAAAGAGACCGTTCCGACGTTCAACGTCGATCTTGGACTGAACTCGGTGGACATCCAACAAACGTTCACACAACTTGAGATGATGAAAAGCATTGCGCCTATCGCGGGTGTGATCAATGGTAAGCTCAATTCTAAAATCAACGTTTCGGGCAAACTCGACGCAAAGGAAATGACACCGGTGTTGAACACAATCAACGGCGATCTCATGGGACAACTGTTGTCTACGACGGTAAACGAGAAAAATTCCAATTTACTCAACAAACTTGACGAAAGCGTGAGTTTCATCGACTTAAAGAAGCTGAACCTCAACGATCTTAAGGCGGCCCTTACGTTTACTGACGGACGTGTCAACCTCAAGCCGTTCACTTTGAAATATCAGGATGTCAAGGTGGATATCGCCGGTTCCCACGGATTCGACCAAACGATGAATTACAATGTCAAATTCGACGTTCCGGCGAAGTATTTTGGGAAAGAGGTAAACAACCTGCTTGCGAAATTGTCTCCGGGCGAACAGAACAAGATTGAGAATATCCCGGTGACCGCGCTGTTGACGGGCAACTTCAGCAATCCGAAAATCGCCACCGACATGAAATCTGCGATGTCGAACCTTACCAACCAAATCGTAAAAGCGCAAAAGGAAAAGTTGGTCAATCAGGGAACATCTGCATTGACGGATTTGTTGAACAAAAACAAAGAAAAGAACCAGTCCGCTTCCGATACCACAAAGCCGAAAACGAACACTAAGAACGACAATATCAAGAATGCCGCTCAGGGCGTGATAAATTTATTCGGCAAAAAAAAGAAAAAGGAAGAACCTAAAAAAGCAAATTAACACCAATTCGCGAGAAAATTTTTTAAGAAATAGTACGGAAAAACTGTAAGCGGATTTTCCTGAAGCGCATTATTTTTACAAACATAACATATCTTAAAAGATATGTTATGTTTACCGCGCCTTTCCGCATCTCTGCGTTTCCTGCATCTCCCGCAAGTTTAGCCTCTCCGTAACTTTCGGAATTTCCTATCGCCTGCATCTCCCACAAGTTTAGCATCTCCCGCAACTTCCGAAACTCCATCCGCTGCATCTCCGCAAGTTTAGCATCTCCCGCAACTTCCGCAACTCCCAGAAAAAAACTCTACGGCCACTAAACCGATAAATTCACTACATATCCTTCAAAAGATCGCACATTAAATACCGTCCCGTCCTGGAATATCAAATATTGCCCCTTGATTCCGACAAGTTTTCCCGAGTAGGACGTGGTCTTATCGAGATTGAGGCCATGCACTTTTTTCGGATGTTCCACAACCGGATAATTGATGATCAGATGCTCGTGAAGATCGGTATTGAAGTATGGCTTTACCTCATCCGGAAGAAAATCGAAAATGCGCGTTTTCTCTTCCAACAAATCCAGCGTCAACGTTTCATTTTGCAGCATTTTGCGCCAGTTGGTCTTGTCGACGAAGTGCTTTTTAAGTTCCACTTCGGTAATCCCGGCGAGATAACGGTTCGGCACTTCTAAAATAGAAACCGCCTCGCACGCACCCTGATCGATCCAACGCGTCGGAACCTGAGTTTTGCGCGTGACGCCCACTTTTACTTCGCTTGAAAGTGCCAAATAAACGATATGAGGCTGTAGTTGCACGCGGGATTCGTAATCGAGATCGCGGTCGGCAATTCCAAGATGGGCCGTGCTAAGTTCGGGACGCATGATCCAATCGCCTACCTGAGGACTCGAATAGAAACAATCGTAGCAAAATCCTTGTCGGAAAATTTTCTTGCGCTTTGAACAATTCAGGCATTGATACCCTTTAAAGCTAATCGACATCTCACGGCCAAGCAATTGGTTCACGTTCAAGAAACTGTCTTCGAACACTAGATAATATTGGATAGGCTCGCCGATTTCAGTCGGCATTTTCGAAAGCGTGCCTTCGTACTGCATGTAAAAAGTAGTATTTTAGTGCGTAAATATAGAACAAATGCCGCTACCGATCATCAATTCAATTGCTTCCTGGGTACTCAAACAGCGCATCCACCAGATTGAATTGTTCCTCAAATATCCCAATGAGGTACAAGAGGAATTGTTGCTGAACCTGATACGCGCGGCTGAACTGACAGCGGTCGGAAGGCAATACGACTTTTCATCCATAAAATCTTATCAGGCCTTCTGCGACCGCGTTCCTATCTCAACTTACGAAGATCTGCAACCCATGATCGAGCGCACCCGTATGGGCGAACAGTTCGTATTCTGGAACACACCGATCAAGTGGTTTGCAAAATCAAGCGGTACGACGAACGCAAAAAGCAAGTTCATTCCCGTTTCAAGTGAAGCTCTCGAAGATTGTCACTACAAAGGCAGTAAAGACTTGTTGTGCATGTACCTCAATAACAACGAAAATTCCCAGTTGTTCCTTGGGAAGAGCCTTCGCCTTGGCGGAAGTTCCCAGATTTATGAAAACAACAATACGTTTTTTGGAGACCTGTCGGCCATACTGATCGAAAATATGCCGATGTGGGCCGAATTCAGTTCCACGCCAAGCAACAAAACCTCGCTCATGAGCGAATGGGAAAGCAAGCTCTCAGCCATTGTCGCCGAGACACGAAACGAAAATGTCACAAGTTTTGCCGGCGTTCCTTCCTGGCTTTTGGTGCTGATGAACCGCGTCCTCGAAGAAAACAACAAAACAACGCTTCACGAGCTTTGGCCCAATCTCGAGGTCTATTTTCACGGTGGCGTCAGTTTCGAGCCTTACCGCGACCAATACAAAAAACTGCTTCCGAAAAGCGACTTCAAGTATTACGAGATCTACAATGCGTCCGAGGGATTTTTTGCGATACAGGACCAAAACGGCTCAAGCGATCTGCTGTTGATGTTGGATTACGGCATATTTTACGAATTTATTCCGATGGACACGTTTGGAACTCAAAATCAAAAAACGGTTCGTCTGTCTGATGTCGAAACCGGAAAAAATTACGCCGTGGTCATCACGACAAATTCCGGTTTGTGGCGTTACCTGATTGGCGACACGGTCAGATTTACTTCGCTTAGCCCTTATCGCATCCGCATTACCGGACGCACCAAACACCATATTAATGTTTTTGGTGAAGAGTTGATGGTTGAAAATACGGATGCCGCGCTGGCCAAAGCATGCGAAGCCACCGGCCTCGAAGTCATCGATTACACCGTCGCCCCGATTTTTATGGATGGCAAAGAGAAAGGCGCGCACGAGTGGATGGTGGAATTCCGCAATCCGCCGATTGATTCTTCAGAATTTGTAAATGCACTCGACAAAGCGCTTCAATCGCTGAATTCCGATTACGAGGCGAAGCGCTACAACAATATGACGTTAAATCCTTTGATTCTCAACGTCGCCAGGCCTAAACTTTTCTACGATTGGCTGCGCGACCAAGGAAAACTTGGCGGACAACACAAAATACCTCGGCTTTCCAACCAACGCGACTATCTCGAACAGTTGAAGTCCATGCAGCTTACCACAGCGTGACATCAACCATCTTATCCGATTCGGATACAGGTGGCGGCGTATCATATAGCGATTCTATTTCCGACGACATCGCAATTTCGTTGGTTTCGACTTGTATCATTTGCCGACATTGTCCCTGAACCTAAGCTTTCTTCAAAAAAAAATGTTTCGAAAATAAAATAAGCATCTTGATATTGCGTTAGTTAGGCATGAAAAAAAACATTGCCCTACTATTTACTGCTGCAATCCTGATTTGTTCGTGTGGTCCCCGCCGACTTGGATGCGGTCCCTACAGAAGATGCTTTGTAAAGCCTCCGAACGACAAACCTCGACTGAATGAAAACGAAAAATCCCGCGATATAGCGGGATTTTCTATTTTGAACAAGTCGTTCACGATGCTATTTCCAGTCGCTTGAGCAAGTTTCGCGACAAACTATCCTGGGCATAGGTGCGATCGATTCGAAGCACTTTTTCGTCCGAGCTTGGCAGATCGTACATGGCGTCCGTTAGGATAGCCTCGCAAAGCGATCGCAGTCCGCGCGCGCCTAGCTTGTATTCGAGGGCTTTGTCTACGATGAAATCGAGTGCCTCTTCGGTGATGTTGAAGTCGACGTCGTCCATGGCAAACAACTTTTGGTATTGTTTGATGAGGGCATTTTTAGGCTCGGTCAGGATGGCGCGAAGCGTGGCACGATCAAGCGGATCCATATGCGTCAAAACCGGCAAACGGCCTATGATTTCAGGAATGAGCCCGAAGTCTTTGATGTCTTTCGGAATGATATATTGCAGAAGGTTATCTTTGTCGATCGCATCCTGGTTTTTCGACGCTCCGTATCCGACAGCCTGGCGATTCAAACGCTTGCCGATAATGCGATCGATTCCGTCAAACGCGCCGCCTGCTATGAAAAGGATGTTCTGCGTATTGACTTCGACAAATTTCTGGTCAGGATGCTTTCGCCCACCTTTTGGCGGAACGTTCACGACAGTGCCTTCGAGCAATTTGAGCAACGCTTGTTGAACGCCTTCACCGGAGACATCGCGAGTTATCGACGGATTGTCGCTTTTGCGCGCGATTTTGTCGATCTCGTCTATAAAAACGATACCTCTTTCGGCTTTGGCCACGTCGTAATCGGCGGCTTGCAACAAACGCGTCAGGATACTTTCGACGTCTTCGCCTACGTATCCGGCTTCCGTCAGTACGGTCGCGTCGACAATTGCCAATGGGACGTCCAGCATTTTAGCAATGGTTTTCGCCACGAGCGTTTTACCGGTTCCGGTTTGCCCGACCATGATGATGTTGCTCTTCTCAATTTCGACATCGTCTTCATGGCTCTTTTGCATCAACCTTTTGTAGTGGTTGTACACTGCCACGGACATGACTTTTTTGGTCTGGTCCTGCCCGATCACGTAATTGTCGAGGAAAGCCCGGATTTCACGCGGCTTCTTTAAAACAAGATCGTTGGACAACTTGGAGTGTCCGCTCGATTTAAGTTCTTCCAAGACGATACCGTGCGCCTGTTCAATGCATTTGTCGCATATATGGGCGTTGATTCCCGCAATCAGCAGATTGGTTTCAGGCTTTTTCCTTCCACAAAAAGAGCAATCCAATACTTCTTTAGCCATTTGTTTTGTCTAGTGTCGAAAGTCTGATGTCGAACGAAGGTGCGACCAAACTCTTGACTGTTATAAAGTATGCCGAATGCCAAAATCGAATGTCGAACGAAAAGTAGGATAAATAACTATCCCTACAGTCCCGTTCGACTTTCGACATTCGACATTCGACGTTCACTTACACTTTTCTTCTCAATACTTCGTCGATCATGCCATATTCTTTGGCTTCGTCGGCTTTCATCCAATAATCGCGCTCGCTATCCTTATGGACGCGGTCGTACGATTGACCCGAATGCTGGGCGATGATCTTGTACAATTCTTCTTTCAACTTGAGCATCTCGCGCAAATTGATCTCCATATCGGTAGCCACGCCTTGCGCTCCTCCCGAAGGTTGGTGGATCATGACGCGGGAATGCGGCAGAGCCGAACGCTTCCCTTCAGCACCCGCGCAAAGCAGAACAGCTCCCATGGAAGCGGCCATTCCGGTGCAAATCGTTGCGACATCGGGTTGGATGAATTGCATCGTATCGTAAATGCCGAGGCCTGCATAAACGCTACCGCCTGGCGAATTGATATAAATTTGGACGTCTTTCGCGGAATCCACACTGGCCAGAAACAGCAACTGCGCCTGGACGATGTTGGCGATCTGGTCGTCTATCCCTGTTCCAAGGAAGATAATCCGGTCCATCATCAAACGGGAAAAAACGTCAAGTTGCGAAACGTTGAGTTGTCTTTCTTCGATAATGTAGGGTGTCATGTTCGTCGGCGTCATCGCACCGACTATTTTATCGTAATACAAGGAATTTACGCCGTGATGCTTGGTGGCGAATTTCCTGAATTCTTTACCGTAGTTCATAGTTGTCTGAGCGTTAAATGCTTTAAGGAAAGTAAAAGCGCCGAAACCACAACGATTTCGGCGCTCAAAGATAATACTTTTTTTACAAAGTTATTCTCCGTAGCTAGCTTTAACGAACTCTTCGTAAGAAACTTCCTTAGTTTTAGCCGATACTTTTTCTTTGAACAAATTGAGCATTTTCTCGCTCATGACCTGTTCGCTCAAGCGCTTGACCTCTTCCTGGTTCGAAAGCACACGCATCACGATCCCGTCGACATCTGCATCCGTCGGGTCCATTTGCCCGAACTGCGCCATTTGCTTGCGGATCAATCCATTTGTATAGTCTTTCAAATCGTCGAACGTGATTTGCAAACCGTTTGACGTGATGATCTTGCCTTCGATTAGTTGGTAACGCAAACCACTCTCGGATTTGTTGTATTCGGCTTCAGCCTGCTCCGCGCTAAGTTGGTTTTCGCCGGTTTGCTGTATCCATTTTTTCAGGAATTCCGCCGGGAGGTCGAACTTGGTCGTGGCCAGCAACGACTCGGTTACGTCGTTCAGGAATTTTTGGTCGGCCTGTACAGCGAATTGCTTCTCGGCATCTTCCTTGATTTTGTTTTTAAGTGCGTCAAGATCGGCGACATCGCCTTCGCCAAACAACTTCTTGAACAATTCCTCGTTCAATTCGGCTGGTTCGGTAGCGGTGATCTCTTCGATTTTGAAATCGACGTCGATATCAAGACCGTGCACATCGTCGTGGCCTACTTTCAGGTAGTCCATTAATTTGTGATCGTCGTCGAACAGCCCTTTTGTGGACAACGTGACAACATCGCCCACTTTTTTGCCGTTGAATTTGGCAGCTTCAGTCTTGTTTTTGAAAATATCTGTCGTGATCGAGGTAGAATTGTTGATGCCTTTTTCCTCGTTGATGAAAGTTCCGGTAATGTCGTCACCTTCTTCGACCGTATCTTTCTGGATCATTTTCCCGTACTGCTTGCGGATGCGCAACACCTGTTCGTCAAGCAATTTATCGTCGGCAACTATTTTATATTGTGTAAGATTCTTTACCGTCGCAAGATCGACGTCAAAAGTCGGAGCAAGACCCAACTCGAATTCGAACGTAAAATCGTCTCCGTCAAGGTTGAAATCTTCGTTTGCTTTCGGAAGCGGATTGCCCAAAATCTCGAGTTTCTCGTCTTGCATGTATTGGTTGAGTTTCGCCTGCAAAAGCTTGTTCACTTCTTCGAGCAAGACCGCTTTACCATATTGTTTTTTGATGAGGCTCATCGGCACCTGGCCTTTGCGGAAACCTGGAACATTGGCCGTTTTGCGGTAATTGGAAAGGACTTTCTCTACTTCTGGCTCGTAGTCGGCTTTTTTCATTTCAACCGTAACGACTGCATTCAAAGCATCGACGTTATTTCTCGTGATATTCATGTGTGTACGTACTAAAATTGGTCGGCAAAAGTAATATTTTTTTACTTGAGCGACAAGTTAAAGCAACGGTAAATTTCTTGGCGTCAATCCTTACCGGAAGAAAATATCAGCGATTGCACGACCGATAAAATCAGGCTGAACAACAGTGCGGTCAAAAACGAACTCACCTCGAATCCGCCGACGATATAATCACACAATATGATGACCACGGCATTTATGACCAGCAGGAACAAACCGAAGGTCACGATAGTGACGGGCAACGTGAACAGGATCAATATCGGCTTTACAAAAATATTGAGCAATCCGAGAACGACCGCTACAATCAAAGCGGTGACAAAATCATCTACGTGGACTCCCGGCAAAAAATAAGAAAGTATCATGACCAGCAAAGCCGTAACGATCAAGCGAAGTATCATATTCATAATCGAAGTTTTTCTTAAAATTAGCGATTTAAGGCAAGGATTGAAAGTCGGAAATCAAATTTGTACGAAAAATGGTAGCAAAACATGCTTCGTCTTGGCAAAGCAACCAAATAAATTACTAAATTTGAGTTTGTTAAAATAAAATCAATCATATGAAAAAACTATTACTTTCGATTTTTGCGGTAACTTCTTTCGGCGCTGCAGCCCAGGTTACCGTATTCCAGGATGGCTTTGAAGCCTATGAAGACTTCGCCATTACGGGCTATGGAGGCTGGATCACACTAGATAAGGACGGCTTGGGAACCTATGTAGGAGGTCTCGATACTGAACCAGGAGTCGATCCGTGGCCGAACGCTTACGATCCACAGGCATGGCAGATTTTCAATCCTTCTACTTCCGGCGTTACCAACAGTACGGACGCTTGTAATTCTACATTAGGTACTGAAAGCCGTAATTTCGATCCTCACGGAGGTGCAAAATTTGCTGCAAGTTGGGCGGGAAGCCCGGCCGCCGGTGTTACGAGAAACGAAGATTGGTTGGTAAGCCCTCCAATCAACATCGGAGCATCCAACAACCAGGTTTCTTTTTGGGTAAAGCAACTTTCTTCTTGCTACGGCGTTGAGAGCTTCCGCGTTGGCGTGGTTTCCGGTACGGCGACAATCGACAACTCGACTGTGTTTACCTATATCGGTGGAAATCCTCCAGGAAGCGTTAGCGCAACGGTAAACTGGGAGCAAAAAACGTATAACATTCCCGCTTCTTTCGCAAATGGGTCTGTCCGTATCGCTATCCTTAACAGAAGCGCAGATGCCTATATGTTGATGATCGACGACGTAACCGTTACATCTTCAAATCTTGGCGTAAACGATGTGTTGGCTTCTAAATTCTCGGTATTCCCGAACCCGGCTAATAATTTCGTCACCGTTTCAAGTACGGACGCCATCGCCGTAAACCAAATCAGCATCACAGATTTGAACGGACGCGTGGTAAAACAAAATTCATTCGACAATGTTTCCGAAGCTCGCGTCAACGTTTCTGACCTTTCGGCTGGCGTTTACATGATGAACATCGCAACTCCGGAAGGCGTCGCTGTAAAGAAAATCGTACGCAACTAAAACAGTTTTAAACGATTTACAAAAATCCCCATCCGTAAAAGGTGGGGATTTTTTTATTGCTTCAGAAAATACAGCGTCGCATCGAAGAACTCTTTTGGTTTCTCGGCGTGAAGCCAGTGTCCCGCATCCTTGATCGTGGCAAAAACCGCTTTGGGAAAGTGCTCTCTGATTTGCGGCATGTCTTCGTCTTTGACATATCGAGAATCACCTCCCCTCAAAAATAGCGTCGGCTTGGAAAAAACGGCATCTCTCGGCAACGCTTGCCCGATGTTCTCGATCTTTTGGGTAAGTACGGGAAGGTTCATCCGGAATCCGAGTTGTCCGGGCTCGACCCAATACAGGTTTTTCATCAGGAATTGTATGGTGCCTTGGTCGTCGCCCAAATGTTTTTTGATGATCGCTTCCACATCTGATCGGCTTGGCTTTACTGAAAAATCGACTTCGTTGAGTGCAAGGAGAATATCCTGGTGGTGTGGCTTGTAATACTTTGTGCCAATATCGGCAACCACCAATTTGTCTATCCATCCGGGATGAGCAACCGCATAAAACATCGCGATCTTACCGCCCATCGAGTGTCCGATGAGATCGAACGACTTGAGGCCGTGATGCTCCACATAGCCTTGAATGTCTTCAGCCATCGCCTCATAGGTAGATTCCTGAGAATGAAAGCTGCGCCCGTGGTTGCGCATGTCGAGCGCGTGTACCTGATAGCCTTCGGCGGCATATTGCCCGGCGAGACTTTTCCAGTTGTCGGAAGTCCCTAAAAAACCGTGTAGGATGACGAGTGGTTTTCCTTCTCCTTCGATTCGTGAATATAACATGTCCATGGGTTGTGAAACTTTATGATTTTGTACAGTTTTTCTGTATTGGGCGAAAAGGTGAACGCCCGAAATTTACGGGTGGGTGGCGGCGGCATTTTTTTTGGTCGATAAACCTGAAGAAGCCTTTAAGACCGGTCCGAATTATTTCAAGCGATGCAAATACATGCTTACGACGTTCTCCAGGCCTAAATACAACGCTTCCGAAATCAACGCGTGCCCAATCGAAACTTCGAGCAAATTCGGAACGTTTTGTTTAAAAAACTTCAGATTGTCGAGACTAAGGTCATGTCCGGCGTTCACGCCAATGTGCAACTCGCCTGCCCTTTTTGCCGCAGCGGCGTACACGATGACGCTCTGTTCGTTCCCATTTGCGTATTCGGTGGCAAAACTTTCGGTATAGAGTTCGATGCGATCCGCTCCTGTTTCAGCGGCACCGTCGATCATTTCAATGACAGGATCGACGAATATCGAGGTCCGGATTCCATTCCGCTTGAATTCGGCTATGACGTCAACTAGAAAATCTTTGTGCTTGATCGTATCCCAACCCGAATTCGAAGTGATCGCATCGACGGCATCCGGAACCAACGTAACCTGATCCGGTTTGACCTCGAGCACAAGGTCTACGAATTGCTTCTCAGGATTCCCCTCGATATTATATTCCGTATAAACAACCGATTTCAAGTCACGCGCATCCTGATATCGGATGTGACGTTCGTCCGGCCTCGGATGTATCGTTATACCCTGGGCGCCAAATCCCTGTATGTCTTTTGCCGCCTTGAGCAAGTCAGGGACATTTCCACCTCGTGCATTGCGCAAAGTGGCAATTTTATTGATGTTGACACTAAGTTTCGTCATGGTAATCATCGTAGTTTTCCCTACAAAAATACAAACTAGACAAGGGCGATTGTCCCATTTTTTGATTAATTTGCGTGCAATAACGATGATTGGCCCCATGAGCGAGATTTCCGAATATATCAACAACGATTACAGACCTATCGATTCGCGGGAAACCGTCGCATCGATAAAGGACTTTTTCGCCGAGGAACACTTCACGCATTTCCCTATCGTAGAAGAATCCGTTTATATAGGATCGATAGGCGCCGACGATGTCGATACGTTCGAAGACGCAAAAGACATTTCGCATTATCGCTACGCACTCGAAGGCTTTTTTGCCCGCACCACGATGTTGTGGCTCGACGTGCTCGAACTTTTTGCACGTTATGAGACCAACGTTGTTCCGGTTTTGGATGAGTCCAACAATTACGTCGGATATTATGAAAGTGCGGACATCATAAAACTGTTCAACGACACACCGTTTTTGAAAGAACAAGGCGGCATCATCATCGTCGAAAAAGGCATAGCCGACTATTCCATCGGGCAGATCACGCAAATTGTCGAAAGCAACAACGGCAAAATTCTCGGCATGTTCATTTCCGAAGCACGCGTCGACACGGTACAGGTGACAATAAAAATTACGATTGGCGGCATGAATGAGATTTTACAGACGTTCCGACGCTATAACTACGAGATCATTTCGGAACATCAGGAAGACAATTACCTGAACAGTTTGCGCGACCGTTCGGATTATCTGGACAAATACCTCAATATTTAATCCGATGCGCCGACCTTCCCTTATTTACGCGATTACCGACCCGACCTCTAACCCGATAACAGTCGAGCCGCTGAAAGGGCATCCGGCATTCGACATCCGACTTAAGCAATGAAAGTCGCCATATACGGACAATATTATCAAAACAGCACGGAGCCTATCATTAAGGACATTTTCGTGTTTTTCAACAACAACCAGGCTGATCTTTATATAGAAGCGAATTTCCTCAAGCTGCTGTACGATAAGCAAATCGTTAAAAAAGAGTACAAAACGTTCACCTCCTATGCCGATCTCGATTCCAACTTCGACATCCTGATAAGCATAGGCGGAGACGGCACGATTTTGCGCGCGGCGACATTGGTGCGCGATCTCGGCATTCCGATTTTGGGAATAAACGCGGGTCGCCTCGGTTTTTTGGCCAGCGTACAAAAAGACCACATAGACGAATTCATGCAATATGTCATCGACCGCAATTTCACGATTTCCGAACGGACGCTGCTAAGCCTGGAAGTGGAACCCGAAATCGAATCGGTGACCCAAATCAACTTTGCGATGAACGAAGTCTCTGTGAGCCGAAAGGATACCACCTCGATGATTACGATCGACACCTGGCTCAACGGGGAATTCCTGAATTCGTATTGGGCTGACGGCCTCATCATTTCCACGCCGACCGGCTCCACGGGATATTCGCTGAGCTGCGGCGGACCTATCCTCACGCCGAACGTCGAAAGTTTGGTCATTACACCTATCGCGCCCCATAACCTGAACGCCCGCCCGCTCGTGATCCCGGACAATACCGAAATCAAATTACGCGTTTCAGGTCGGGAAGAACAATACCTGGTTTCGCTTGATTCGCGTATCGCGTCAGTCAAAAACGAATCGGTCCTGACGATACGGAAAACACCATTCCGCATCAACATGGTTGAAGTGCCGAGCGAAACGTTTCTCAACACCTTGCGCAACAAACTTTTGTGGGGAGAAGACAAGAGAAATTAAGCGAATTTTCCCACCGCCGATACTATTAACGCTACGCCAGCCGTTTCCTAGTAGTTCTTTACAGGAAATTTATTCATTAACAGTCAGGTATAATTTGACAGAAATACTCCTAAAAGCCTTTCGGAGTGCTCTTAATTGTTATATTTGCACGCTATTTTCAAATCGATGAACAGGATTTTTGTCTTTATCGTTTGCATTTTTGGTCTGACCGCCTCTAACGCGCAAATCCACGAAATTGGAGCGTTTTTGGGCGGCAGTAATTTTATTGGGGATGTCGGAAAAACCAATTACATCAGCCCGAACGAATTCGCTTACGGCATTCTTTACAAATGGAATCGAAGCCCGCGTCACAGCTGGCGTTTTTCGTATTCCCAAACCAAGCTTACGGCCGATGATAAGAAATCGGATATGAAAGCCCGCAACACAAGAGGTTTCAATTTCGAGAACGATGTTAAAGAACTGTCCGCCGGACTGGAATTCAACTTTTTTGATTTTAATTTGCACGATGGCAAGCGACTGGTGACGCCTTACGTTTTTACGGGGCTTAACTTCCTGATTTACGATGAATTGTTTCATTTGCAGGAAGGTTACGAAGTGGATCACCGCGATTTTTCGTTCGCTATTCCGATGGTTGTCGGAATCAAGACAAATATCGCCGACCATTGGGTGCTTGGAGCGGAAGTTGGCGCCAGATGGACATTTACCGATAATCTCGACGGCAGCAATCCGAAAAACAAAGATCTCGAAACTTTGGCCTTCGGAAACCTGAACAACAAAGATTGGTATATGTTTTCGGGCCTGACCCTAACGTATACTTTCGGCAACAAACCGTGCTACTGCGCAGAATAAATGAAACTTTCAGACCACATTAACAACGAAAACCTTCCAAAACATTTGGCCATCATCATGGACGGCAACGGACGCTGGGCCAAACAAAAAGGCATGATGCGGGCCTTCGGGCATGAAAACGGTGCGAAATCGGTCAGGATGGCGGTCGAAACCTGCGCGAAACTCGGCATTGAGAACCTTACGCTTTACGCTTTTTCATCAGAGAATTGGAACCGCCCGAAACTCGAAGTCGACATGCTGATGAAGCTGTTGATGAAATCGTTGAAATCCGAACTCAAAACACTTCAGGAAAACAACATAAAACTGAATTGTATCGGCAATTTGGACATGCTTCCCAAAGGCACGAAACGCGAGCTCGAAGACGCGATCGAAAAGACAAAAAACAACAGCCGGATGACACTGACACTGGCCTTGAGCTACGGTTCCCGGGAGGAATTGACAAGCGCCGTAAAGCAGATTGCGACTAAAGTTAAAAATAATATAATTGTAATTGACGAGGTTGACGAATCAATTATTAATCAGCATCTTTACACGCATAATTTACCCGATGTAGATTTGTTGATCCGCACCAGCGGAGAGCACCGCATCAGCAATTTCCTCCTTTGGCAAATCGCTTATGCGGAGCTTTACTTTACGGATGTATTGTGGCCCGATTTCAAGGAGGAAGACTTGTTTCAGGCCATTATCAGCTATCAGAAAAGGGAGAGGAGATTTGGTAAAACCAGCGAACAAATTAAATAATTTCTTAGTGTTACAAAAAAACTTAGGGCTAGCTCTTATCGTATTGATTTTCGGAACTTTTTCGCTCCGCGCCCAAGACCGGCTCCAGGGTAAAAAATACATCTTGGCCGACGTCGCCGTCACCGGGAAAATTACCTTCAACGAGCAAACTGTCGTAACCTTTACCGGACTTCAGAAAGGCCAGCAGATACAGGTTCCCGGGGAACAAATCAGTAACGCGATCAAGAAATTAGGTAAACTTGGCCTCTTCAGCGACATCGATTTTTACGTCGATCGCGTAAGCAACGACAGTATCTGGCTCGAACTCAACATCAACGAGCTTCCGAAGCTCAGCGAGGTGAAACTCACGGGAGTCAAGAAAGGTAAAATGGAAGATTTGCTCAAAGAGACGGGTCTCACGAAAGGCAAAGTCGTCAATGAAAACCTGATTACCACGACAAAAAACTACATCGAGAACAAATACAAAAAGGACGGCTTTTACAGCGCTAAAGTCAACATCAACACGATTCCTGACACTACTGCGGGCAACCTCGTGAAAATGGTGGTGGCGGTAGACCGAGGCAAGAAAATCAAGATCGACGATATCGATTTTGACGGGAACACTGTCTTTACCGATGGACGCCTCAAGCGAAAAATGGGAACGAAGGAGCGCAATTTCCTTCGCGTCTGGAAAGCGTCCAAATTCATCCCGGAAAAATACAAGGAAGACCTTGCGGCAGTTACGGATCTTTACAAGGAAAACGGTTATCGCGACGCCCGTATCGTATCCGATTCCGTAAGCTATAACAAAAAGGACAACGACATCAACATCAAGATCAAGCTTGAGGAAGGTCGTAAATATTATTTTGGGAACATCAAATTCCTGGGCAACGCCGTCTACTCCGATCAGATGCTGCAACGCATGCTCGGCGTTCAGAAAGGCGATACGTACAACGGCGTCATGCTCGAAAAACGAATCGCGGATCCGAATCCTGAAGCGGAAAGCATCAAAAACCTATACGAAAACAACGGCTACCTGTTTTCATCTGTCAACGCGGTCGAAACGCGCACTTACAACGATACGATCGATTTCGAAGTCCGAATCATCGAAGGTCCTATCGCCTACTTCAACAAAATCACTGTTCGCGGCAACGATCGTACGAACGACGAGGTGATTTACCGAGAATTGCGTACGAAGCCTGGTCAAAAGTACAGCAAGGAAGACATCATGCGTACGATGCGTGAATTGGGAGCTCTTGGATTCTTCGATCCGGAAGCCATACGTCCTGACCTTAAAAATATAGACCCTTCGGCCGGAACGGTTGACGTCGACTGGAGCCTTGTCGAAAAAGGATCAAGCCAGGTCGAATTGCAAGGTGGTTACGGAGGTGGCGGTTTCATCGGAACCTTAGGACTTTCGTTCAACAACTTCTCGATGCGCAACATTTTCAAGAAAGACGCTTACCATCCGCTACCGATGGGCGACGGCCAGAAAGTGTCGTTGCGTTTGCAGGGAAGCTCTTATTTCCAAACGTATAGCGCTTCGTTCTCAGAGCCTTGGTTCGGAGGAAAAAAACCAATCCAGTTCAGCGCCTCGGTTTCGCATAGTAAACAGTTCCTTGCCAATTATTCCGGAGGATCGGCCAACGTCGACCGGGACAAGAGTTTCAACATCACGTCGGTTTCCGTCGGCTTGCAAAAGCGTTTGACGGTTCCGGATGACAACTTCTACATTTCCCACTCGTTGAGCTTCCAATATTATGATCTGAACAATTACAACACCGGATTGTTCACATTTGGTAACGGATCGGCGCGAAATCTCGCATACACGTTCGGTATTTTGAGGAACAACAAAGGAACCAACCCGATCTATCCGATGTACGGTTCCGAATTCTCGCTCACGGCCAAGCTTACGCCACCGTATTCGTTGTTCAACGACATCGATTACCGCAATCTAAAAAACCAGTTGGATTACAAATTGACGAACCAAACCGGATCCGGCTATTTCGACAGCAACAACGTTTGGGTTCCGGAGGGCGCTTATATCAACGCCAACGGAAATTACGTATCGCCGAACAACGCCTTGACGGACGCTGCGGTCGACCAATCGAAAGTAGACCAGAAGAAGTTCGACTGGCTGGAATACTACAAAATAAAGTTCAAAGCCGACTGGTATACCAAAATTTATGATAAATTAGTGCTTCGTACCTTAGGCGAATTCGGATTCCTGGGCGCCTATAACAACCAACGCGGGCTCGTTCCGTTCGAACGTTTCTTCCTTGGTGGCGATGGCTTGGCGAACTTTTCGATGGACGGAAGGGAAGTCGTTCAGTTGCGCGGTTACCCGAATTATTCGCTTTCCTCTACGGACGGTGGTACGATTTACAACAAGTTCTCAATGGAATTGCGTTATCCGATCTCTCTCGCCCAAACCGCCTCGATTTACGTGCTCGGTTTTGCGGAAGGCGGTGCGTCCTATGACAATTTTAGGGAATATAATCCGTTTGTATTGCAACGCTCTGCCGGTTTCGGATTGCGCGTGTTCATGCCGGCTTTCGGATTACTCGGTATAGATTTCGGACATGGATTCGATGCCATTCCTGGTCAAACCGGAAGAAACGGATGGGAAACGCACTTCATTATCGGTCAGCAGTTCTAAATTGGCACGATATTTAGTAAAGCACTTTTAGCTATGAAAAGAATTCTTTTTTTACTCTTCCCTGCGCTTTTGCTTACGGCTGGCGCCAACGCCCAAAGCCGTGGAATCCGCATCGGTTACATCGATATGGAGTACATCCTGAAAAGTGTCCCGGATTATGCGGAAGCAAAAAATCAGCTCGAGCAGAAAGCACAAGGCTGGAAACAGGAAATAGCAAGCAAACAGAACGACGTCAATAAACTCAAGGAAACCCTCAAAACCGAACGCGTTCTCCTGACAAAAGAATTGATCGAGGAACGCGAGGAAGAAATCGCTTTCCAGGAGAAAGAATTGCTTGATTATCAGCAAAAACGATTCGGACCAACCGGCGATCTCGTTACCCAAAAGGCTGTTTTGATCAAGCCGATACAAGACCAGGTTTTTACAGCGGCCCAAGATATTGCTGAAGCAAAGAAATACGATTTTATTTTCGATAAATCTTCGGACCTCACGATGCTTTTCGCGGCCAAAAAATTTGACATAAGCGATCAGGTTATCCGGGTTTTAGGTCGCGCAAACCGCCGTTCCCAATTGTCTCCCAAAGAGCTCAAGGAAGAACAGAAACAGGAAGCGCTCCAGGATATGGCTGAGGCAAATCCGGCCCAGGAAGAGCGCCAGAAAAAGTTGGAAGCCAAAAAAGCCGAACGCGACAAGATTGTCGAAGACCGTAAACTCGCCCAGGAAGCCAAGAAAAAAGAATGGGAAGAAAACCGCGCACGTCTAAAAGCGGAACGCGAAGCCAAAAAGAACGGAACTGCGTTGCCTCCGCCTCCATCTGAAAAAGACAATGCGAAAACGGAATCGGACAAAACAACGACCGATAAAAAGACGCAGCCAAAATCTGAACTATCCGAAAGCATAAAAACCGCAGATTCGACGACAGCCGAGCCGAAAACGAACTCAGCCGAGATTCGCGCCAAAGCGCTGGAGGAACGAAAAAAAGCCGCTGAAGACAGGAGAAGAAAAGCTCTTGAAGCACGAGAAGCACTCAAGAAGCAAAAAGAGGAGGAACGACAAAAAGCGACTCAATCGAAAGATTCCACCAAAACAAATTAAAAACAAATAATAATTAATACTAAAAATGATGAAACAATTGAAAACTTTGCTGATAGCTGCCGTTGCTTTTTTGGGAACCCAGGCGATGAACGCCCAAGCCAAAGTAGCTCACGTAGATGTTAGCGAGATAATGCAGAAGATGCCCGCAATGCTTGATGCGCAAAAACAATTGGAGAAATTGAGCACTACTTACGATACGGAATACAAAACGATGGTTGAAGAATTTCAGGCGAAAGTAAAAAAATACGAAGAAGACTCTACCAAAGTTACCGAGCAGGTAAACGAGGAGCGTTCCAAAGAGGTTCAGGACATGCAGAAGCGCATCGTCGATTACCGCGACAACGCACAGAAAGAACTTCAAAAGAAAGAAGCTGACCTGGTGAAACCAATCATGGACAAAGTAAAAGCGTCTATCCAAAAAGTTGGTAAAGCAAAAGGGTACCAATATGTTTTGAACGCTGCGGACCTTTTGGTTGCAGATGGCCCGAACATCACAGCTGACATCAAAAAAGATCTAGGGTTTTAATTAACACCGATCCTACTACCTAAACTGCTCCGAAACGGGCAGTTTTTTTTTATTTTTGTTTTTATGCAGAACGACAAGCCGATTGGCCTATTTGATTCCGGAATTGGAGGAACGTCCATTTGGCGCGAAATCCGACAGCTCTTGCCAAACGAGGATACGATCTATCTCGCCGACAGTAAAAACGCTCCGTACGGAATGCGTCCGAAACAGGAAATCGTAGCACTTAGCGAAAAAAACGTGGACTTTCTTTTGGACCGCGACTGCAAATTGATCGTCGTTGCCTGCAATACCGCTACGACAAATGCGATACAAGAACTTCGGCAGCAGTACAAGGTTCCGTTCATTGGGATAGAACCCGCGATCAAACCGGCCGCTCTGAAATCCAAAACCAATTCTATAGGCGTTTTGGCCACAAAAGGAACGCTCAGCAGCGAACTTTTCAGTAAAGCCGTCGAAACGTTTCAAGACACCAATATAATCGAGCAGGTTGGCTATAATCTCGTCGCCCTGATCGAGGGGGGACAAATGGAGTCCGAAGAGATGACGCGGCTTCTCAACCAATATCTCCAACCGATGATAGAGGCCAATATCGACCACCTTGTGTTGGGTTGCAGTCATTATCCGTACCTGATTCCCCAAATCAGGAAGATTCTTCCGGAAAACGTCCAAATCATCGATTCCGGGAGTGCCGTCGCCCGCCAGACGCAGCACTTACTGAAAATGGTTACCGGAACCGCTGAAAAACGTATCGGCACCTCCACATTCTTCACCAATTCAGATCCGACCGTATTGTCGAAAATCCTGGGATCGGGATATCCGGTAGAGCGCGTTGACTTCTAATCTTCCTTAAACCAGGAAGAATACATCACGTAGTTGTTTGAAATACGACCGATTTCGCCTGCAAATGCCGATTGGTCGATACCTTTTACTTTCTTGGCCGGTACGCCTGCATAAATGCTGCCTGATTCCACCACCGTGTTTTGGGTCAGCACTGCTCCGGCAGCAATAATGGAATTGCTTTCGACCACGCAATTATCCATCACTATCGCGCCCATCCCGATCAACACATTGTCATGGATCGTACACCCGTGAACAATGGCGTTATGTCCTATCGATACATTATTTCCGATAACTGTCGGATGCTTTCGATAGGTGCAGTGAATGATAGCGCCGTCCTGAATATTTACTTTGTCTCCGATCCTTATAAAGTGAACATCGCCTCTTATGACGGCGTTGAACCAAACGCTGCACGAGTCGCCGAATGTCACATCTCCGACAATCGTCGCGTTTTCGGCGACGTAGCAATCCTCCGGAATGACCGGGCTTTTTCCGTTTACTGATTTAATCAACATAGCTATAAAAAATAAGTCCCGATAAAATCGGGACCGTTTGTATTAGTTTACTGCCGGACAGTTGCAATGGTACTTTTCGCGTTGGCAGAAGAGGTTGATACCCAAAGTGATTTGGTGGTAGCCTCCATTGTCAAATTTGATCGCGCCTGTAACGGCGGAATACGTATAAGCGAACATAAAGTTCTTGTAGTTGATTCCTACAAGTGGCGTTATGAATTGCAGATGCTGTTCTTCGCGGCTGTTTCCGTCAAGGTATTCGGCCCCGTCAAATTGTCTTCTGTAAGACAAACCTCCCCATATTCTTCCCCAATCCATCGATTTATATACCTTTAGGTTGGCATCGATCGACTTCTCAGAAGTTTCACCCGTATACTGGAATAATACCGATGGCTCCCATAAAAGACTGTCCTCATTCCCAAAAACATAACCTGCACTCAAGAGGAATTTTCTTAGGTTATCCGATTCGTAACCCGAATAAATTTCTCTCCTCGTCTCGATCACGTTCTTGACCGTGAAGTGGGCGTAAAAGTCCAGAAAATTATAAGAGGCTCCGATGTCAAGGTTGAAATAAGAATCTTTTTGTACGATCGTACCGTCCACGTTCGGATCGTAATCGCCCGAGTTCAAAAAATCCGTCTCATCAAGTCGGCTTTGGATAAGCCCCGCGCTGATACCGAACGACAATTGGTTCAAATCAACTTCATCCCTTGAAAACATAAGGTGGTGAGCATACGTCAATTTCGCACCGGTTTGGGAATGGTAACCGTTCCTGTCGTTGAAAACGATAATACCCGCTCCGGACCTTTCCCCTACCCGTCCGTTGAAGCTCAAGGTTTGGAGTGCCGGTGCATCCTCCTGGCCAAACCATTGGTTTCGCGCCGTCAACCTGACTTTGGCGCAATTCGCCGCACCCGCCATCGATGGGTGGATCAGGTAATAATTGTCGGTAAGATAATCTGAATAAACTGCTATTCCCTCCTGTGATACTGCAAATTGTGTTATGAATAATACTACTAATAAATACCTCTTTTTAAGATTCATGGGGTTTATCGTTTTAATGAAAAATGGGCTTTAAATTCTTTCATGGCTCCGTTTGCATTCGGGTCCGGGTATTCCACGGTAAACCAGTAATCGGTCGATGGCATCTGGCTTCCGTTGAAGGTTCCGTCCCATCCGTTGGCTCCATTGATATCCGGGGCGATCT
>NZ_JAAVIY010000010.1 GCF_014748335.1 Flavobacterium selenitireducens | reverse complement strand
GGCGCTTCGCGCCGCCCCGAACCTAAAGGATTTCCACTTCCATCCCTAACGCATCCCCAAATCACTTACTACCGATTCCACAATATAAAATCGCCGTTTTACGAAATCACGAAAAAACTCGTGAACATTTTCCGAATTTCCAAAATACATCGTTTTCGCCTTTTAAAATATCGTTCCGAACACACCCATTTCGCTATATTTGTAGCTGTGCCATTTCAGGCCGGATTTACAAACCAACAACCGAGGCGCAGCCAAACAATATGGAACGCCGCGAAATAAAATTCCAATAATGTCAGATAAAGCAAAAATCCTCTACACCATCACGGACGAGGCCCCAATGCTCGCGACACATTCTCTGCTTCCCATTGTCAAAGCCTTTACGGCCCCGGCAGGGATTTCGGTAGAAACACGCGACATTTCATTAGCCGGCAGGATCATCTCCAACCTATCCGATTATCTCAAAGAAGACCAACGCATCAGCGATGACCTCTCCGAACTCGGACAACTCGCCACGACTCCCGAAGCCAACATCATAAAATTGCCCAACATCTCCGCTTCGGTTCCACAATTGAAAGAAGTGATAAAGGAACTTCAATCGAAGGGATACGCCCTACCCGATTATCCCGAAGATCCAAAAACAGAAGACGAGAAAGCCATCAAGGCCAAATACGCAAAAGTGTTGGGATCGGCTGTAAATCCTGTACTTCGCGAAGGCAACTCAGACCGTCGCGCGCCAAGAGCGGTAAAGAATTACGCCAAAAGCCATCCACATTCGATGGGCGCCTGGTCGCAAGATTCCAAAACCCATGTGGCCAGCATGGAATCAGGTGATTTCTATGCGAGTGAAAAATCGGTAACGGTAGGCCAGGCCGATACGTTTGCGATCCGATTCTTCGGAAACGACGGGTCAGAAAAAGAACTCAAAGCCGCCGCCAAACTCAGCGCCGGCGAAATCATCGATTCATCCGTACTGAGCCTCTCTGCCTTGAAAGATTTTGTCGCTAAGGAAATTGAAGATGCGAAATCGAAAAATGTGCTGTTTTCTGTCCACTTGAAAGCCACGATGATGAAAGTTTCCGATCCTATTATTTTCGGAGCCATAGTCGAAGTCTTCTTCAAAGACGTTTTCGCCAAATACGAATCTCTTTTCGCCAAACTTGGTATCGATACCAAAAACGGGCTCGGCGATGTCTACGCTAAAATCTCCGGGCAACCCGAACAAGCCGAAGTCGAAGCGGCCCTGAGCCAAGCCATCGAGAACGGCCCGGCGATCGCCATGGTCAATTCCGAAAAGGGCATTACAAACCTCCACGTTCCATCGGACGTCATCGTCGACGCTTCTATGCCGGCCATGATCCGTACCTCCGGACAAATGTGGGACAAGGCAGGCAAACAACAAGATACCAAAGCCATTATCCCGGACCGTTGTTACGCCGGAGTTTACGTCGCGACAATAGACGATTGCAAGAAAAATGGTGCGTTCGACCCGAAAACGATGGGTTCTGTTCCAAACGTCGGGCTCATGGCGCAAAAAGCCGAAGAATATGGCTCCCACGATAAAACATTCCAGGCTGAAGCAGACGGGACGATAAAAGTAATCAACGCCAATGGCGAGGTTTATTTCGAGCAAAATGTCCAAAAAGGCGACATCTTCCGTATGTGCCAAACCAAAGATGCCCCAATCAAGGATTGGGTGAAACTCGCCGTAAACCGCGCTAGGTTGTCTGACACGCCTGCGATTTTCTGGCTGGACGACAAACGGGCCCACGATCGCGAAATCATCAAAAAAGTAAACGAATACCTTCAGGATTTCGACACGGACGGCCTCGACATCCAGATTCTGGACCCGGTCGCCGCGACCAAATTTTCGCTTGACAGGATACGCAAGGGACAGGACACGATCTCGGTGACCGGAAACGTCCTTCGCGATTACCTGACGGACCTCTTCCCTATCCTCGAGCTCGGAACTTCGGCAAAAATGCTTTCCATCGTTCCGTTGATGAACGGAGGCGGCCTCTTCGAAACCGGAGCCGGCGGTTCTGCCCCAAAACACGTCGAACAATTTTTGGAAGAAGGTTATCTCCGTTGGGATTCGCTGGGTGAATTTCTCGCCTTGGGCGTTTCCCTCGAGCACTTGGGCCAGACGCAAAACAATGCAAAGGCGCTGGTGTTATCTGAAGCTTTGGACAGCGCGAATGAAAAATTCCTCGAAAACGACAAATCACCTGCAAGAAAAGTAGGCGAAATCGACAACCGCGGCTCTCACTTTTACCTGGCGTTGTATTGGGCCCAGGCGTTAGCCGCTCAAAACAAAGATGCCGATCTCAAGAAAATTTTTGAGCCCGTGGCAAAACGTTTGACCGAAGACGAATCCAGGATCAATGCGGAACTTATCAGCGCCCAGGGCAAACCTCAGCAAATCGGCGGCTATTACAAGCCAGATGCCGAACTGACGGCCAAGGCGATGCGACCGAGTCAAACGTTCAACGATGCACTGGCGTCAATCCAATAATCCACAAAAGGCTGTCTTCGGGCAGCCTTAATTTTTTCTTAACGTTTTCAATACGTCAAAATCAGTAGGTTTGCAGCCAATCAATCATCAATCAATTATGAAACGACAATTCACACTGTGGATTCTCGGGTTATTTCTTGCGGTCTGCCATGACCTCAGCGCCCAGCAATTTACGATCTCGGGAACCATTTCCGACCAAAACACGAACGAGACGCTCATCGGCGCAAGCGTATTCATCGTCGAGACCAACAGAGGTTTGGTCACCAATGAATACGGTTTTTACTCCGTCACGCTTCCCGCCGGCACTTACACGCTAAAAATCAGTTATTACGGTTTTTCGGATTTTACAGAAACCGTCGTCCTCGATCGAAACGTCCGCAAAAACGTAACGATGGCGGCCTCTAGCCAAGAGTTGACCGAAGTTATCGTCGAGGCCAATACGCCACGGGCAAATATTCGAAAGCCCGAAATGAGCGTCAACAAGCTTACCGTGGCCGAAATAAAGAAAATGCCTGTGGTCATGGGCGAAGTGGACGTCCTGAAATCGATTTTACAACTTCCCGGTGTGACCAACGCGGGAGAAGGTGCATCCGGTTTCAACGTTCGCGGCGGGGCTGCTGACCAGAACCTCATACTACTCGACGAAGCGACGGTTTACAATTCGTCCCATCTTTTCGGATTTTTCTCGGTGTTCAATTCGGATGTCATCAAAGACCTCAAGTTATACAAAGGCGGTATTCCGGCCCGTTTCGGCGGACGCGTTTCCTCCGTTCTCGACATTTACCAAAAGGAAGGAAACAATAGAGAATTCCATGCCAGCGGCGGAATCGGCGTCATATCGAGCCGGTTGCTCGCCGAAGGTCCTATCGTGAAAGAAAAAGGCTCGTTTCTGGTTGCCGGACGCGCTTCTTACGCTCATCTTTTCCTGAAGTTGACCGACAACGAAAACTCGGCTTATTTCTACGACCTCAATACCAAGCTCAGTTATTCGCTGAACGACAACAACAAATTGTTCCTTTCCGGATATTTCGGTCGCGACAACTTCCGCATCAACGAAAATTTTGAGAATACCTATGGGAATTCCGTACTGAATTTGCGTTGGAATCATTTATTTTCCGACAAGCTGTTCACGAATCTTTCGATGATCTACAGCGATTATTATTATGGTTTGCAACTTGACTACATCGGGTTCAAATGGGATTCCGGAATTAAGAATTTCAATCTGAAATACGATTTCAAGCATTACCTCAACAACGATTTCAAGCTCTTTTACGGATTGAACGCAATTTACTACGACTTCAATCCCGGCGAAATCATGCCTTCGGGTTCAAATTCTCCGATAAATCCGCGCAAGCTGGAGCAAAAATATGCCGTCGAACCCGCACTTTATCTCGAAGCAGAGCAAACCTTGACCGACCGGATCACCGTGAATTACGGCCTGCGTTACAGCATGTTTTACCGAATGGGTTCCCAAACCCTGAACGTTTATGCCGACAACCGCCCGGTCATATTCGACAACATGCTTAAAATTTACGAAAAAGCAGATCCGATAGGCACGCGCAGTTACGGGCGAGGCGAAACCATAGCCGATTTCAACAATCTTGAACCTCGCGCCTCGGTTGCTTTCCAGATCAACGATGACCAATCGGTAAAAGCGAGTTACAACAGGATGGCGCAATACCTCCACCTGATCTCGAACACGTCTTCGCCTACGCCTCTCGACGTCTGGGCGCCAAGCGACGATTACCTGAAACCACAGTTGCTCGACCAATATGCGCTGGGCTATTTCCGGAATTTCAAAAACGACGCTTACTCGCTCGAGGCGGAAGTGTTCTACAAGACCATGAAAAACCGTGTCGACTATATCGACGGAGCGGACCTCATCGCCAACGAAGCCATCGAACAGGTCGTGCTTCCCGGAAAAGCGCGCGCATACGGGCTTGAACTGCTCGTGCGCAAGAACAGTGGCAGGCTCAACGGCTGGATTTCCTACACCTTGTCGCGCTCCGAACAGCAAACGCCGGGACGCGACGCTTCCGAGCCGGGAATCAACAATGGCCAATGGTATAAAACCGGTTATGACAAACTGCACAATCTTGCCGTGACGGCGTCGTATGACCTGACCACAAAATGGACATTCGGAGCCAATTTTGCACTCCAGTCTGGCCAGCCGGTAACGTATCCGAACGGCTATTACGAATATCAGGGCATCAAGATCCCTAGCTACGGCCTGAGAAACGAGAACCGTCTTCCGGCCTATCATCATTTGGATATTTCGGCTACCTACGTTCCGAAACCCGAAAAGAAGAAAGGTTGGCAGAGCGAGTGGGTATTCAGCGTTTACAATTTGTATAATCGCATGAATTCCGCGTCGATCTCTTTTAGGCAGAACGAGGATACGGGTCAGAACGAAGCGGTCCGCCTCTCTATTTTCGGGATGATCCCGAGCGTTACGTACAATTTTAAATTCTAGGCCATGAAAAAAATAAGCGCACTTTTTATACTGTTATCCATTCTGTTTTACGGATGTGAGGAAGTCGTGGAGGTCGATCTCAGTACCCAGAAACCAAGGCTCGTCATCGACGCCGGGATCGATTGGACAAAAGGAACCGACGGCAGCCAGCAAACCATACGCCTTACCACGACAACGGCTTATTACGACCCGAATGTGCCGCCCGTGACGGGAGCCACCGTGTTCGTCACTGATGCCAACGGACAGGTCTTTGACTTTGTGGAATCGATTGGAACGGGCAACTACATTTGCGACAATTTCATACCGGAAATCGGCCTTTCGTATACGCTTACCGTCATCCATCAAGGGCAGACGTATACGGCCCAGGAAAACCTGGTCGGCGTACCTGGCATCACTGACATCGTACAGACGAATGACGGCGGTTTCCTCGGCGAGGACATTGAGCTCCGCTACTATTACCAGGACGATCCCAATAGCGAGAATTATTACCTCGAACGCGAAGACGCCCCGGTGGTTCCGTATCCGGATTTCAGCCCTTCATCGGACGAATTCTCCAACGGCAACCTATCGTTCGGCATTTTCAGCCACGAGGATCTCGAAGCGGGCGATGTGATTGACATCCGACTTTACGGCATCACCAAACGCTATTTCGAATACATGGAAAAACTGCTTTCGGTAGCCGGAGGCGGCGGGCCTTTCGGAACGTCTCCGGCAACGGTTCGCGGAAACATCGTCAACCAGGCTGAAGAATCCAATTATGCGTTGGGCTATTTCCGGTTGGCCGAAGTGGACCGCCGACAGGTAGTGATCGAATAGATTTTCGTCGATTGCGTTAAAACTGCCGGAGAAAACTGTCATAATTACAGTTTCGCAAATAAATTCGTAAAAATCGTACAAAACACGCTGTTTTGAGGAGATTGCGATTGGTATCGGACGCAAAAAAAAGTACCTTGCGAGACTCTAAAAATCACCGTCTTTGAAACCAACCGTTTTCATTGCGCTTCTCTTATTGCTTGTCGCCGATGCTTACGCCCAACTCGGATTTTGTTTGGGAAGCAAAGGCGATCCTGTGTTTACCGAAGATTTCGGCACGGGAACTGGCTTTGGCCCTGCCCTTCCGGCCGGGACGACATCCTACGCATTTGTCTCAGGCGTCCCCGATGACGGGCAATATACGCTGAGCAATACGACGGGGATGAACGGCAACTGGGTAAGCCGTCAGGATCGCACGCCAGGAGACACGAACGGCAAGGCGCTCATCGTCAATGCCAGTTTCACGGCCGGCGAATTTTACCGTCGCGAAGTCAACGGCCTTTGCGTAAATACCACTTTTGAATTTTCAGCCTGGCTCATAAACGCCTACAATCCGTCGAGCAATGCCTGCGGCGGTACCGGAATCCCCATCAACGTCAGGTTCCAGATTTGGGATCAGACCGAGACACAGCTACTTAAGGAAGGCGACACGGGAGACATTCCGGGTTCGGCAAACGCGGACTGGGTCCAATATGGCATGACGTTCACCGTTTTGCCGGGCCAGACCTCCGTTGTGCTCAAAATGCTCAACAACGGTGCTGGCGGATGCGGGAACGATCTTGCGATTGACGACATAGCGTTTCGTTCTTGCGGCGATGTGGCCTCGGTTACCTCGGGCGCGAGTGCCGTCGTGGAGGCTTGCAACAACGAGCTTCCTGCCCAACTAAACCTCCAGCTTAACATTTCAGGATCGAACCCTCACGTTTTTCAATGGCAATCCAGTTTTGACGGGACGACGTACACGGACATTCCCGGTGAGACAACCGCTGGCTACATGACGCCTCCAATGACGACTTCCCAATATTTTCGGGTCAAGATTGCCGAAGACATCGCCAATATGAACAACCCGTATTGTTATACGTTGTCGGACAGCTTCCATTTCTTTGTGCTTCCCCAACCTGCGAATCCTACGAACCCTACCAACATCGCGGCGTGTGCCAATGATGTGTCCATACCTATTTTGTCGGTTACGGTTCCGGCGGGAACGACCGTCAATTGGTACGATGCGGCGAGCGGAGGCAATCTTCTCGTTGCGAACAGCGTAAACTACCAAACCGACGTGGCAGGAACCTACTATGCCGAAGCCGTCAACGGCCCGTGCAAAAGCCCGTCCAGGACGCCTGCCACCTTGACGCTCTATCCGGCTCCTCAATTCCCGGCGACACCCGAACCTATCATCGAAATCTGCGATGGTAGCGCGGCCGTCCTGAGAGCGGGCATTCCGGCGATAAGCTACAACTGGCAACCGGGAGGCGCGACGACACCATCCATTTCGGTGACCAACGCCGGGATTTACACTCTGACGGTCACATCGGCCAACGGCTGCAGCGCGACACGCGACTTTGGCGTGATCGTACATCGCGCGCCCGAGATCGCAAGCGTTTCCAACCAAGGCTCGACGGTAACGGTAACGACAACGTACACGGGCAGTTTTGAATATTCGCTCGACGGATTTTTCTGGCAGCAGTCCAATGTCTTTGAAAATGTCGAAGGCGGGATGATTACGGTCTATGTGCGCGACATTTACGATTGTGGAGGCGATTCCGAAAATTTCCTATTGGTGCTTCCTCCCGCCTATTTTACTCCGAATGGCGACGGTTACAACGACGTTTTTACGATCCGCGGCATCGAATTGACAATGGCGTCCAAGGTAGCGATCTTCGACCGTTACGGAAAATTCATCAAAATGCTCACGCCTGCCGATACTTTCTGGGACGGTACGCTCAACGGCAAGCCGGCTCCAGCTACGGATTATTGGTTCCGCGGGACATTTGATTCGGGCAAGGAAGTACGCGGCCACTTTTCGCTTAAGCGATAAATCCGTAATTTCGCGAACTAATTTCGGCCACGACCAATATGTCATCACACCACATTGTACGCGACGACCAGGAACCCGCATTGATCATTGCAAACGGGGAAGCCTGCTCCATGGAATTGCTGAACCAGCTTCTTGAATGGTCGCCTTTGGTCATTGTGCTGGATTCGGCTATGGACCGCGTGGCGCCGTTGGGCATCAAAGTCGACGTTTTGCTCGGCGATTTCGACCGAGGCTTTGATCCCGTCATTCACGACAATTATCAATATCCGATAGAAATCGTTTACACGCCCGACCAGGACAAAACCGATCTCGAGAAAGCCTTCGATTATCTCGTAGACCGCGGAATACCGGCGGCAAACGTGGTTTGGGCCACTGGACGTCGGGCCGATCACAGCATCGCCAACATGACCAATATCGTCCGCCATAAAAACGAACTCAAGATCGTGGTGCTTGACGATAATTCCAAGATTTACAGGCTTCCGGAACGATTCCAGAAATGGTATACGGCGGGCACGGTGATTTCGTTGATTCCCGTGGGAACGGTCACGGGCATCTCGTCCGAAAACCTCGAATACGAGCTTGACGACGACACGCTCCAAATCGGTTATCGCGTAGGCAACAGCAACAGCGCAAAAAAAGACGGAACCGTCACGATCTCATACAAGACCGGCGATCTTTTGATGATGGAATGTTTCGATTGACGGTAAATTAACGTTTCCTTCTGAGCTTTGCAGTTGGCGCTTTGTCGGTTATGGATTACTTTTGGAAGAAACCTTTCTCATGCGAAAACCCGACATCCGCATCGTTGACAAAACATTGCTTTCGGATAACCATTATTTACTCCACAAGTTCACTTACGAATATGCCGATGGCGAAATGACCGAGCGGCACCAACGCGAAGTTTACGACCGTGGCAACGGCGCTGCGGTGCTTTTGTACAACAAGGACTATGGCAACGTGGTGTTGATCGCACAATTCCGGCTTCCGACCTATCTCAACGGCAATCCGACGGGAATGATGATCGAGGCTTGCGCCGGACTCGTCGAAGAAGACGATCCCGCCGGCACGGTAATACGCGAGGCGATAGAGGAAACAGGCTACCATATCGAAAAGGTCGAAAAAGCGTTTTCCGCTTATATGTCGCCCGGAGCCGTGACCGAAATCCTGCATTGTTATGTGGCGGAATATACGAAGGAAATGAAGCTCAGCCAAGGCGGCGGACTGGCATCTGAAAATGAAAACATCCAGGTGCTCGAGATGCCGTTTGAAAAGGCGCTCCAGATGGTAAAGGATTCCGAAATCACGGACGCCAAGACGATCATGTTGTTGCAATACGCTCAGATTAACCGGCTTTTGGGATAAGCATCTGTTAATTTAAGCACGCCCGATTGCTATTTTCCCTTACTTTTATGCTATGAAATTTCAGGTAGTTTCCGATTACAAGCCCACGGGCGATCAACCGCAAGCCATTGAAAAACTGGCTCAGGGCGTCAATAACGGCGAGCGTTACCAAACCCTTTTGGGCGTTACCGGTTCCGGTAAGACTTTCACTATGGCCAACGTCATCGAAAGAGTCGAACGCCCGACTTTGGTGCTGGCACACAACAAGACGCTGGCCGCCCAATTGTACTCCGAATTCAAGCAGTTCTTCCCGAACAACGCAGTCGAATATTTCGTTTCATATTACGATTATTACCAACCCGAGGCATTTATCCCGGTCACGGGAACCTATATCGAAAAAGACCTGGCGATCAACGAAGAGTTGGAAAAGATGCGGCTCAGCACGACATCTGCTTTGCTCTCCGGCCGCCGCGACATCATCGTGGTGTCCTCGGTTTCGTGCCTTTACGGAATCGGGAATCCGGTCGAATTCCAAAAGAACGTCATTTCGATAGCCAGAGGCGAGGCGATTTCAAGGACAAAATTGCTGCACCGCCTCGTCCAAAGTCTTTATGCGCGCACCGAAGCCGATTTCACGCCGGGCACGTTCCGCATCAAAGGAGATACGGTAGAAGTGTTTCCGAGCTATGGGGACGAACCGTTCCGCATCCACTTTTTCGGGGATGAGATCGAGGAAATCGAAGCGTTCGATGCCAAGACGTCGAAAGTGTTGGAGAAATATTCGCGTCTGAACATCTATCCGGCCAATATGTTCGTGACTTCGCCCGACGTGTTGCACAGCGCGATTTGGGACATTCAACAAGATTTGGTCAAACAGGTCGATTATTTCAAGTCGATCGGGAAACACCTCGAGGCCAAACGACTTGAGGAACGCACGAATTTCGACCTCGAAATGATACGCGAACTCGGCTATTGTTCCGGGATAGAAAATTATTCGCGCTACCTCGACCGGCGTTTGCCGGGTACGCGGCCATTCTGCCTTCTCGATTATTTCCCGAGCGATTTCCTTATGGTCGTGGACGAAAGCCATGTCACGATTTCACAGGTTTCTGCAATGTACGGAGGCGACCGCTCGCGCAAGGAAAATTTGGTCGAATATGGTTTCCGATTGCCCGCCGCCATGGACAACCGACCGCTTAAGTTCGACGAATTCGAGGCGTTGCAGAATCAGGTCGTCTATGTTTCGGCTACACCGGCCGATTACGAAATGCAGAAATCAGAAGGGATTTACGTCGAACAAATCATTCGCCCGACTGGACTTTTGGACCCTGTCATCGAGGTGCGCCCGAGCAAGGACCAGATCGACGACCTTATCGAAGAAATCCAGCAGCGCGTCGAGCTGGACGAACGCACGCTCGTGACGACCCTGACCAAGCGCATGGCGGAAGAGCTCACAAAATATCTGACGAAAGTCAACATTCGCTGCCGTTATATCCATTCCGAGGTAGACACACTCGAACGCGTCGAGATCATGCAGGATTTGCGCAAGGGATTGTTCGACGTACTGATTGGCGTAAACCTGTTGCGCGAAGGTTTGGATTTGCCGGAAGTTTCGCTCGTAGCCATTCTCGATGCCGACAAGGAAGGGTTCCTGAGAAGCAACCGATCGCTTACGCAGACGGTGGGTCGCGCGGCGCGAAACGTCAACGGAAAGGCCATTATGTATGCCGACGTCATCACCAATTCCATGCAACGCACGATAGACGAAACCAACTACCGTCGCGAAAAGCAAATGGATTACAACCGGGCGCACAACCTCGAACCAAAAGCGCTCAAGAAGAGTCTTGATAACGCGCTGGCCAAGAACTCGGTTTCGACGAAATACGTGGCTAACCAGGCGGCGAAAGCATCGGAGCCCGAACCGAAATACCTCTCCAAGACAGATGCCGACAAAAAGATCCGGGAATTGCGCAAAGCCATGGAAAAGGCAGCGAAGGAACTCGATTTCATGCAGGCCGCCAAGCTTAGGGACGAAATCAAAACACTTCAGGACAACCTCGCATGATTCTCACTAAACATCAAAACTCAATATAAAAACACTGCTTTGCCTGGTATTTGTGCTCGTCTCGACGATAAGTTTCGGGCAGATCCGCAACGCGACGAATTCAGCAGAGGCGAGAAAAACCGCCTTAGAAGATATCGCATCAAAAAAAGCGCTTCTTTACCTGCAAGGCGGGTTCGCTCCCATCGCCTATTCCCAGCCGCATAAAGGCGTTTGAGAAAAGATATGGCGTGAAATTCCACGATTTCGGACGTGTTCCCGATAAAAAAATCGTCTCGGCCTACAACAGTGTCGTTTTGGATCATCTTCAAAAAAGTTCGGAAACGGCTGGCGAAGCGAAATCCGCACCGAAGTAATCGGGCTCACTGAATATCTGGCAAAGAAAAAATCCTGATTTTCGCCACTCCCAAAATTCCCGATCTCGACACTTCATCAATTCGCTAAATTCGCTAGCTAATCGCTAATCGACTAATCGACTAATTATGCTGTTCCCGAAAAATCTCAAAAACCAAATTCGGATCGAGAATCTTAAATTCTGATTCCTTCATGAGGCCGAGAATTCGCTTGGTCGCATTTGGGCTCAAACCCATGTCGATCGCAATCTGGTTGATGGCCGCCTGCTCGCGTTCGTGAATTTCCCCGTCGATATGCATGAGCAGCGCCAGCCGGTAAAACTGATGGATGCGTTGGGCCTCCGATTTGATTACATGAGGCCTTGGTTCCTGGTGGAAAAGATCGTCAAAAGCCTGCTTTTCGATACGCAATTCCTGGGCGATAAGCGAAAGCAATTGGTATTCCCTTGCGTCGAGCTTGCCGTCGACGACCGAAAATTGTATCATGTCCATCAGCAGTCCCAGTTTTTCTTCGTATTTGTCCATCGAAATCGTACTTTGCGCTAAAATACCCATTTTGGGCGAAATTTTCCCGAACATGCGTTTACAACTTTTGCTTTTTTTCTTGTTTCCGATATTCGCTTCCGGCCAAACGACGGCGTCCGCTCAGGTTACGACAGTCGAAATCCCGTCGCCTCAATTGGGCGTCACAAAAAAAATATGGATATGGTTGCCCGCCGATTACGATCGCTCGACGCAAAAGTATCCCGTGTTATATATGCACGATGCCCAAAATCTTTTCGACGCCAAAACCTCGTTTGCAGGCGAATGGAACGTCGATGAATCATTGGAGAAGCTCGACTCCAGGATCATCGTCGTGGGGATAGCGCACGGCAACGACAAACGCCTCGACGAACTCACGCCGTTTCCTCACGAAAAATACAAAGGCGGTCAGGCCGACGCTTATCTCGATTTTATCGTCTCTACGCTGAAACCCGAAATCGACAAGCGCTACCGAACGAAAAAAGACGTTCAAAATACGGCGATCATGGGCAGTTCACTTGGCGGCCTGGTTTCATTCTATGCTGTTTTAAAATACCCGAAAGTATTTGGCAAGGCAGGCGTCTTTTCGCCTTCGTTTTGGTTCTCGGACAAAATTTATGATTTTACCGATGGCGTTTCAAGCCTGAAGGGAAAACGGTTTTACTTTCTATGTGGAAACAGGGAAGACGATAAAATGGTGGGCGACATGCTCAAGATGGTATCGAAAGTCGTCGAAAAAGGCGCAGAAACCACAGAAAAGATCGTCGATGGAGGCGAACACAACGAAAAGTTATGGAGGGAAAACTTCCAGAGAGCTTACGAATGGCTGTTCGTCAAAAACTGACAGGCGCGAGAATCGAGCATTCAGTTGAGGCTGTCGAAGCATAACGCGGCGGACTAAAAGCGGACAGCCCGATGCGGCCGAAAAAAATAACGTACCTTTGGCCATGCGTTTCCAGCGCCGAACGCCACAAAAATTGATACTATGAACAACAACGATATTTTCAAAAAACTACGTGTAGCGCTTCAACTGCGCGACGATCAAATCGTAGAAATCCTTGAACTTGTGGATTTCAGGATTTCAAAAGGTGAGATCGGGAACTTTTTCAGGAACGAGGATCACGAAAAGTTCGTTTCGTGCGGCGACCAGGTGTTGCGCAACTTCCTTAACGGACTCGTCATCCATTTGCGGGGCACGAAAGATGATCCAAAAGTCCCAATGGAAGTAATTGCCGGACACAAAGCCCCGCAACAACCGAAAGCCGAAACCTCGTTCAAAGCCGTCCGAAAGGCGCCGGCCAAGGGCGTGAGTCCGAACAAAACAGTTTCAAAGGATGCATCTGCAAAAAAACCAGGTAAGAATTTTTCCCCAAAGAGAAAAGAAGTTAGCCCGGTGGAAAGAGTGAAATATACGATCAAAAAGAAATGATCGTAATCGAAATAATGAAAAAAGCGCCTTCGTCAATACGGGCGCTTTTTTGCTTCTGCTTATTTTGGATTATATTTGGATGATGCGTCCTTAGCGCATTCACACTATCATGAATTACATTACACGACTTGCGTTGATACTTTTCGTTTCGGTTACGGCATTTGCCCAAAAGACCGAATACGCACTCGAAAAAAACATTGCCTATTACGCCACTGCTCCCGACGCTTACGCCAAAGAGCGCTGCGTTTTGGATTTATATTATCCGAAAAACACAAAGGATTTTGCGGTTATCGTATGGTTTCACGGAGGCGGTTTGACCGGAGGCGACAAAGAAATCCCACAGGCGTTGAAAGACAAAGGCTATGCGATATTGGGCGTCGGATACCGATTGAGCCCGAAAGTCAAGGCCGAAAACTGCATAGAAGACGCGGCTGCGGCCATTGCCTGGACATTTCAAAACATTTCAAAATACGGCGGAAGCGACAAAAAGATTTTTATTTCGGGACATTCGGCCGGCGCTTACTTGGCTTCAATGGCCGTACTCGATAAGAAATGGCTGGGCAAGCACGGCATCGACGCCAACCGCATCGCCGGGGCCATTCCGTTCAGCGGACAGATGATCACCCACTTTACCGCGCGACAGGAAAAAGGATTTAAGGAAAAGCAACCCACGATCGACGATATGGCTCCATTGTTTCACGTAAGGGCCGACGCCCCGCCTATGTTGCTCATCACAGGCGATCGCGAACTCGAAATGCTGGGACGGTATGAAGAAAATGCTTACATGGCGCGTATGATGAAGCTCGTCGGGCACCAAGATACGCGACTTGTGGAGATAGGCGGCTATGGCCACATGATGGCCGATCCGGCTTATCCGTTGCTGCTCGAGGAAATGAAACGGATATTGCATCCGAAAAGTTAAATCCAACTAACCCAATCCCAGTTCGTTATGGCATCAATTATCCCTTACTTATATTTCGACGGAAAATGCGAAGAAGCCTTTGAGTTCTATCATTCCGTGCTTGGCGGCAAAATTCCGTATATCGGGCGCTATGGCGACATGCCCAAGCAAACGGACGAATACTCCGCGAACAATCTCGCCGAGGACGTCCACCGCGTGATGCACATGTCACTCGAAACAGCCGATGGCAGCCTCTTGTTGGGATCGGACGTTCCGACCAGATCAATGCCGGGATTCGAATTCACTGAAGGCAATAATGTCGCCATTTCCCTGAATGCAAACGACCGCGAACAGGCGCTTGCCTTTTTCAACGGGCTCTCGGCTGGCGGTCAGGTAACGATGCCTCTAGCCGATACGTTTTGGGGCGCTTACTTCGGGATGTGGGTAGACAAATTTGGCATCAGCTGGATGGTCAATTACGACGATCCTTCCAAAATGCCGAATTCGTGATGTCGTGCCAAAGGTTAAATAAACAAAAGCAAGTTCCCGGATACGTCCGGGATTTTTTTTGTAAAACAGTTTCCGCCGGGACAATCAATGCTTACTAAGTTTTCGGAACATTCAGTCTGTAACATTGAATATTCAGGCTAACAACGTTAAGCTATAACGTTTTCGTACAACAAGTGTTAAGATGTTGCATTTCGACGAAAAATTGTCCAAAATGCGAATATTTGGGAAATCCTTGCTAACTTTAAGTAACACTCAATCCCTAAATCTATGAATAAAACGCATTTCGAAGTCGTTGAAGACGCAGACATCCGTCTCTCCGACGCACTCGTTGACGCTGATCTTGACACATTGCGTCACTTGCTTCATCCGGAGGCGGTATATACGAATCCGCACGGGGAAGTCTTTTCCGGGGCGAAAAATCTCCCAATCAACAGTCCCGGAGTGTACCGCATCAGCCACCTGCAAACACTGGAACGCAACATTTCTTTTTTCAACTGCGTTGCAATCGTTACCGCGATCGAGAAACGAGAGGGCACATTTATGGGCATCCCATTTTCAGGACTTTACAGTACGACGCGTATGTGGAAATTCAACCGTCATTGGCAAATGATCGCTGCAACATCGGTCATCATATGAGAAAATTCTATCTTTCTTAAAAACGTCGGACGTGCGGGAACACTTTCCGAAAAACAAAAAAATCCCGGTCGCTTGACCGGGATTCCTATAATGTCGGACGTATCCTTTATATTCAATTAGGCAAGAGCCGCTTTTACCTGGTCGGCCGCTTCCTGGAACAAAACTGCCGAAAGGATAGGCATTCCCGAGTTATCGATCATTTCTTTAGCCAACTCCGCATTGGTTCCCTGCAAACGAACGATGATTGGCACTTTAATAGAATCTCCCATGTTCTTGTAAGCATCGATCACACCTTGCGCAACGCGGTCGCAACGCACGATTCCACCAAAAATATTAATTAGGATCGCCTTTACGTTCGGATCTTTCAGGATGATACGGAAAGCAGTCTCAACACGCTTGGCATCGGCCGTTCCGCCAACGTCAAGAAAGTTCGCAGGCTCGAATCCGGCATATTTGATCAAGTCCATCGTCGCCATGGCCAAACCGGCACCGTTTACCATACAACCGACGGTTCCGTCAAGGTCGACATAGTTCAAACCGGCCGCTTTCGCTTCGACTTCGATAGGATTTTCCTCGCGGATGTCGCGCATTTCAGCGAAAACCGGATGACGGAACAACGCATTGTCGTCAAGGTTTACTTTCGCGTCGACGGCGATAATTTTATTGTCGGATGTCTTCAAAACCGGGTTGATCTCGAACATCGTGGCGTCAGAACCGACGTAAGCAGCGTACAATGCCGTAACGAAACTCACCATTTCCTTGAACGCGTTGCCTGACAAGCCAAGGTTGAACGCAATGCGTCTCGCCTGGAAACCTTGAAGTCCTACGCTTGGGTCGACTTCTTCGGTAAAGATCAAATGAGGCGTTTTTTCGGCAACTTCCTCGATGTCCATGCCACCCTCGGTAGAATACATGATCATGTTGCGTCCTTTTCCGCGGTTCAAAAGTACCGACATATAGAATTCGGACGTTTCGCTTTCTCCCGGATAATACACGTCTTCAGCGATCAAAACCTTGTTTACCTTTTTCCCTTCAGGCGGCGTTTGAGGCGTGATCAATTGCATCCCGATGATCTGTTCTGCAATTTCCTCTACCTGTTGCAGGTTTTTGGCCAACTTTACACCACCGCCTTTTCCACGTCCGCCGGCGTGAACCTGGGCTTTGATGACGTGCCAACCCGTTCCGGTCTCGGCTGTGAGTTGCTTGGCGACCGCAACGGCCTCCTGAGGATTATTGGCTACATGGCCGCGCTGAACTTTGACTCCATAGCTGGCCAGGATTTCTTTTCCCTGATATTCGTGTATGTCCATAATAGGTTATTTTGTAAGGTGAGGCAAAAATAGCGATAATTGTTGATTGTTGCTTGTTCATTTGTTCATTTGTTCGTGTTCCGTTGTTCATTTAGCATCGCTGCGTTCGGCTGAGCCCCGGTGTTGGTTTGAGGCGCGCCTCCGGTGGTTTGGTGTTTGCTGGCGATCATCATTTAGGTTGGCTCCATCCGGCTGGGCGTAGACGGTCTTTGTAAAACGTTGGTTTTTTTGCGACTTTTAAACTTATCTGTAGCCAATCCGGCTGCCTGCTTCTAGCTTTTTAAAAAAAACTGTTTTTGCGGCCATTGCGAAGCGCTTCCTTCGGTCGCATCCGCAAAGGCGCAAAACGAGCGTTTTTTTTGCAAAAGGCTAACCGCGGCATCCGGGCTAAAAGTCTCGTGGATAGAAACATCCGTCTGCAACGCAACCCGTCCCACGATTTGCCATCTGACCTAAACACGCTAAATAATAAAGACATGAAAAAACTTCAATTGCTTTCACTGGCCTTGCTGCTTGCACTCTCCTATTCTTGCAAAAACGACGATGAAGGCGACAACAACACGACGCTCGAAGGCACCTGGAAACTTCGCAACGTGCAAGGCGGTTTCGGAGGCGCAAACGAGACCTTCGAACCCGGTGCCATAACCTGGACGTTCGATCTCAGCGACAGCACGGTTACGGTCGTCAACAGCCAACCCGAATCCGAATACGATTTTTTTGAGACCGGCGTTTATGACTTTTCTATGGTCACGACAGGCCAACCCGGCAACTGCAATACAAGCGCGACCATCGCCCAAACAGATTTTGGCTGCATTACGCTCAACGGAACCACACTAAAATTTTCGCAGGCAGCCGCAGACGGATTTGACATTACGTTGAAGCGGTAGTGACGAATTCACAACAAACGCTCCCGAATTTGGAAAATCCGCATTTATGCGCACGGGTTTGGCATTGCGCCGTTTGTTCGGTAAATTGCGCCGCCAATCCGGCCCGTTTACCTCGGGTCGCGGAAAAATAACGCTTTATGAAACCTACAGAACTTCTCTCTCTGGCCGACCAGTTCGGTTGCCCGCTTTACGTTTACGATGCCGCGAAAATCGAGGCACAGTACAAACGCCTGACGGACGCGTTCAATAAGGTAGACGACCTGCGCATTAATTATGCGGTCAAAGCCTTGTCGAACGTGACGATTTTGAAGTTGCTCAAAAAGTTGGGTTCCGGCCTCGACACGGTTTCGATCCAGGAGGTCGAACTCGGCCTGCACGCGGGTTTCCCTGCAGATAAGATCATCTATACGCCAAACGGCGTTTCGTTTGAAGAGATTGAGATCGCAGCCCGGCTTGGCGTTCAGATCAACATCGACAACCTTTCCGTTCTCGAGCATTTCGGGGCAAAACATCCTAAGGTTCCGGTTTGCATCCGCATCAATCCGCACGTCATGGCTGGAGGCAATTCGAATATATCGGTGGGGCACATCGACAGCAAATTCGGGATTTCGATCCATCAGATGCCCCATATTTTGCGCATTGTCGAAAATACGGGAATGCACATCAACGGCATCCACATGCACACAGGATCGGACATTCTCGATGTGGAAGTTTTTCTTTACGCAGCCGAGATCCTGTTCGAAGCCGCGACCCATTTCAAGGAATTGGACTTCCTCGATTTCGGATCCGGTTTCAAGGTGCCGTACAAAAAAGACGATATCGAAACCAATGTAGAAGAATTCGGCAAAAAACTTTCAAAGCGATTCAACGAATTCAAAAAAGAATACGGCCGTCCGCTCGCGCTGGCTTTCGAACCGGGGAAATTCCTTGTGTCCGAAGCGGGTTACTTCCTCGCAAAAGTCAATGTCGTCAAACAAACGACTTCAACGGTCTTCGCCGGAATCGACAGCGGCTTCAACCACTTGATCCGGCCGATGTTCTACGGTAGCCAGCACGCGATCGAAAATATTTCAAATCCCAAAGCGAAAGAGCGCTTCTACACCGTCGTCGGCTACATTTGCGAAACCGACACCTTTGCCACGAACCGCCGTATTTCCGAAATTCACGAAGGAGACGTTTTGGCCTTCCGCAACGCGGGTGCTTATTGCTTTTCTATGTCGTCGAACTACAACTCCCGCTTCAAACCTGCGGAAGTGTTGTGGATGGATGGCAAGGGCATCTTGATCCGGGAACGCGAAACGTTCGAAGATTTGATCAGGAACCAGGTAGAAGTGGCCATTTAAAACTGGCTGGCTTCCTGCAGATATAAATCGACGCGTTCCGTTTCCGGATTGAGCGACCTGGCTTTCTCAAGAAAACGCAGCGCTTCGGTTTTATTCCCGTTTTTCAAGTAATACAACCCGAAATTTCGGTAAACGAACGCATTGGAATCGTCGAGTCGCATCGATTTTTCGAGATCGGACAAAGCGCTTTCAAAACGTCCGGTCATGATTTTGACGTATGCCCGGTTATTGTGTGGATAAGCATAGTCGGCGTCAGCGGCAATCGCAAGAGACAAGACCGCTTCGGCTTGTTCGAACCGACCCATTTCGGCCAGCGAATACCCTTTGTTGTTGAGGCTGGTCGGATTTCCCGGTAAAAGCTCCAACGATTTGTCGTAATACGCAATGGCTTGCTCCATTTCCTCCAGACGGGAATGTGCCAGGCCCGCGTTGATATAATCGTTTGCCTCCACTTCGTCGAATTCAAGCGTTCTCTCGGCCCAACTTTTCACATTTTCATGACGTCTAAGCGCCAAGGCCGCGTACGTAAGCAACCTGAAAACGGAAATGTTTGTATAGTCAGCATTGACCAAAATGCCGAACAGATGCAATGCCCGCGCATAATCTCCTGTTTCGAAAGCCGATATTCCGTCCCGATAGATCTTTTGGAATTTTTTTTCGCGAAAAACTTGCTGCAGCTGTTTCCCGTCGTTGAAGGTCGTTGTTCCGTCCGTGAGCCGAACCGGTCTTTCGCGAGGCAACAAGTTGTAGCACGTATCAATTACGGCGATCACGAGAAATAAGAACAGCAATCCCAATGTCACGCCGCTTATCGCAAAGCGTCCGGCTGTAAAGAAAACCGCAGTTGCGATCGCTAACGGCAGCAGCGGCCCGCACAAAGTCTGGATGATCTGGTCGCGTCGGCTCATGTCCGTCGCCTCGGAACTGCACATGCCCGTATTCCACAGAAAATCGGTCGTAAACCAAATTTCCAGTTTACCTATGGAAAACCGCCGTCCTCCTTTCGTCGGAATGCCGTACGAGCCCAAAAAAATGGTCGTCTTTTGGCGCGTCAACAGCAAAGTAGGAACAGCATGCCCGATTTCATGCAGCAAGACGACGAGATTGCGCAACATCCACAATCCGAAGAAAAAATAAATTGTATCGATTGTTTTCATGTATGACTTTTCGGCAAGGCTTGGTTCCGTTCGGTTTGGTTGGTAATTTGTTCGTCTGAGGAACATAAAAAATTCGACAAATAACGAACATCAAAAATAGAAAAGCCGCTTTCCCAGGCGGCCTTTCACTTTAAACTACTATAAATTAACAACAACTTTCTTATTTCAGAATAATGAACTCGCAACGGCGGTTGATCGAGTGTTCCTGTTCGGTGCAATTGTCCCCGCATTTGATCAGCGGCAGTTCTTCTCCGTATCCTTTGGCTTTCATGCGCTTGCGTTCGATGCCTTTGTTGGCCAGATAATCAACGGCGGCATTCGCGCGTCGGTTGGCCAGGACAAGATTATAGGTATTCGTCGCACGCGTATCGGTGTGTGCTCCGAGTTCGATTTCCATCGACGGATATTTCACGAGCAAATCGTACAACGTATTGAGCACGCCCGCTGCTTCCGGCTTGATCTCCCATTTGTTCAGGTCGAAGTAGATGTTCTCCATCTGGATTTGCACCTTTCCGTCGTCACGTCTCGTGATGATTTCCTCGGCATCGTCGTAACACTCGACGAAAAGCTCGATCGTGTAGCGCATCTTGCCTTCCTCGTTCGTCGTGAATTCTTCGCTATGCGGAATGTAGAAATCCTTGACGGCCTCGATCCGATACTTTTTATTGGGCTGCGTCTTGAACACGTAGTCGGCCTTCTCACCAACGACCATGGTTCCGACGAGATTGTTGTTTTCGTCGAACAACGAGACGGTCGTCCCCGGCAACAGGTTTTTGGTATTCTTGTCGCGCACTTCGCCTTCGACCATATAACTGGCCTCGTTCTCGAACCTCACGAAGCTGTAAAGGTTGTCGGTTCCTTTGTTTCGGTTTGAGGAAAGATAACCCTTATCGGTTTTTTCGTTCACGACGTACGCAAAATCATCGGCGCTGGAATTGATGGTTTCCCCGAGGTTGACGGGTTTGTCCCATCCGGTTTCGTAATTGCGGCTGTAAAAGATATCGAGGCCGCCCATTCCCTGGTGACCGTCCGAGGCGAAATACAACACCTTTCCGTCTTCCGAAAGAAACGGAAATTGTTCTCGGTGTTTGCTGTTGATGACGTTTCCGAGATTTTGCGGCTGGCCGAGCGTTCCATCTTCGGCTACCTCCGAATAATAAATATCGAACGAGCCTTCCCCTCCGGGACGATCGCTCGAAAAATACAATCGCCTGCCGTCTTTGGACAACACCGGATGTTCGGTCGAAAACGTATTGTCGTTGATTGGGAGATCGGTCACGTTCGTCCATTTTCCTTCGACGAATTCGGCCCGCATCAAACGAAGCGTCGCAAATTTATCGTCTCCCACTTCCACTTGTTTGTCGCCGGTTCGGTTGAAATACATAAAACGTCCATCGGGAGAAAATGTAGCCGAGCTCTCATGCGTCTTGGAATTGATCTCCTTAGGAAAAGGCGTCACGCGTTTGAGTTGCTCGTTTTCGTCGACGACGGCCTCGAACAGGTCGAGATACGGTTTTTCATTCCAGGTGTAATTTCCCTGGGCTGTCCGATACGACGCAAACACCACCTTATCGCCGTTGAACGACAATCCGAAATCGCCGTTGCCGGTGTTCTTGGCCATCGGCTGGATCACATAATCATAAGGGACGTTGAACTGGAGGTTCGCCTTGAACTTTGGCGTGTCGACAGGAAAACCGAGGTAAACCGCCATCACGGAATCGGCTCGCTGGTAACTTTCGATTCCCATCAAAGCGTGGGAATATTTAAACAGGTATTCTTTATCGATACTGTCCGTTTCTTTTTTGGTCAGGTACAATTGGGCATAGGCGCGCGTGGCGTCCTTCATCATGTAATTGTTGTAGTAGCAATCACCGAGGTTTTGGAGGATTTCAACGGTAGGCTTAAGCTGCTCGTACATTTGGGCCGCCTTGAGATACGACCGCTTTTGGAACAATGCGTCGGCTTTGCGCTTGTTGGCTTTTTGGGCGACGGCAGCGGTGCTTATCAAAAGAGTCAATATGGCTAAAACTATTTTCTTCATAGGTTTTAAAAGAATCGAGGCGATTTATCGAAGCCTTTCCCTCCAAAAATGTCGTCGAGATTGATATCCCACAACAAAAATATCTCGTGCGTCCCGGAATTGAAATTGCCGAGGTTCGTCAGCGTGTAATCGTAAGAGTATCCGATGCGAAGATCCGGAGTTGCGTAAAATCCGACAAGGCCGCTTACCGAATCACCAATGCGGTAACCTGCTCCCAATTCAAAGCGATTGTAAGCCAACGTGTTCAGCGTGACGTCAAATGCCATCGGGGCGCCTTTGACCGCTCTTACCATCGTGGCCGGCTTGAGTCGCCAGTCGTCGGACAGCGTAAAAACATAACCACCGGTAAAAAAATAGTGGACTTCCTCAACGCCTATCGTCTTGATCGCGTCCTGGTGTTCGAGGTGCTTGGTGCGCAATAAGTTCGGGACAGACAATCCGAGGTAATAATTTTCCCCGAAGAAATACGTTCCAACTCCGACATTCGGAAAAACACGGTCTATGTTGTTCGCAAAAGCGGGATCGGGATCGGTATCCGAATATTGGAAACCGTTGAAGTTGGCGTTGAAAAACGTCGCGCCGGCCTTTACGCCAAACGACAATTTGTTGTTTTCCGAAACCGGAATCACATAGGCGATGTCCGCAAACAGATTGTTTTCTTTGACCACGTCCCCAATCTCGTCGCTGACAACGGAAATTCCCGCCTCAAGCCTACTCGCGATCGGCGCATGCACGAAAGCCGTTACCGTTTTTGGCGCTCCCACCGCACCGACCCATTGCGTGCGATATAATCCGCCAAGGCTTATCGTCCCGGGATTGTCGGTCGCATAAGCCGGGTTGATCACGCTCATATTGTACATATAATGCGTGAACTGGGGATCTTGTTGCGCAAAACCGGCCGCTCCGCAAAATGCGATAAGGATTTGGATTATATGTTTGAATCTTGGACTCATTTACTCGTCATCTGTTAAGGTAAACCCTTCCTTGCAGCGGTTTGCGCGTACCGTCGTTGAAATTCAGTATAAAGAAATAGACGCCTGTCGGCACAACGCCATTCCCTACCGTAATCCCGCCCTGAGACGCGGTTCCGTCCCAGTTTGGCGTTCCCGCGTTGCCTTTGTACAACACGTTTCCGTTGCGGTTGAAAATTTCGAGTTTGAAATTCGGATACAAATCGCGTAGGTTCACGATGTCAAAATCGTCGTTGATACCGTCCCCGTTGGGCGAAAACCCGTCCGGAATAAGCAAATCGGTACAAACGGTAAGGTCTACCGTTATGGCAAGACGTACGGCCCCGCTGCAATTCGAGTCAGCAAACTCGGCGTAATAAGTCGTGCCGTGAACCAGCAAATCCGTTGGGGCATATGCATTCCCGCCGGTCAAAGCATCATACCAAACCACGGATTGTCCGCCTTCGATATTGGCGCTCAGATCGGCGATCGTAGGATTGTCGCGTCCGCAGAATTCATTGCCCTTGTCTTCCAAAACCGGCGTTCCCGGTTGCGTGACTTCAAAAGTTGCGACAAACGTAGGGTCGACGATGCCAGCACAAGGTGAAGACGCGCCGATGATTGCCGTGACCGTTATGCTCGTCTGGCCGAGATTCACAAGCGTGTTCGCCGGAATGTCGAATGTCGTCTCTCCCGATACGATCGCGACATCAAGCGTTGCGGTTCCGGTATTGGCACCGGAAATGGCATAGGTTATCGAATATGTTCCGTCGGCAGCATCGATTCCGGTAATGGTCACGGTAGACCCGAAACCGAAACAGGCGTCGGTGGCGCTCATGTCGGCATTGGCAAGGCTAGGAACCGCATTCACGGTAAAATCGGCCGAAATCGTAGCCGAACTGTTTCCACATGAATTTCCTTGTCCGACGATTCCCGTGATCACGATAGTAAAATTACCTGCGACATCAATCGACCCGGCCGGAACCGCAAAGGTTGCCTGTCCGCCGATGACGTTTACGATACCGGAGTTTCCGTCAGGAGGCGTCAAACCTACGATTGTGTAATTGAATACGTATTGTCCGTCAGGAATTGCAGTAGCGTTGGCGATAGTCACGATGACGTCGTTGCCGAAACACACCGTCGTCGCGGTCATCGTGGCGTTTTCGAACGTCGGCAGCGGGTTCACGATAAATGTTGCCGACACTCCTGTGAGCGTCACGTCGCAACCCGTGGCATTATTGAGTATGCTGTTGAACGTGATCGTCGTACTTCCGATGTTCGGCACCGACGATCCCGGAACAGAAATGCCGCCATTGCCCGACGCTATCGTCAAAAGCGCGACCTGGTTGGCCAGCACATTACTTCCCGTCAAACTGTAATTGATCGTGTAAGCGCCATCTGACATGCCACTGAAATTTACCACAACCGGTTGTCCGGCACAAACAGGCGTTACGACTTGTATGTTGGCATTCGTAAGGTTAGGATTCGGGCTGATCGTCAACTCGACGGTTTCCGAATCGGTTCCGCAAGAATTCGTCACTGTGTAGGTAAAGCTGTACGTTCCCGGAGCGACAAGTGTGAGGTCGACAGGGTTGATTATCGCTATTCCGTCCTGATCGGTCCAGGTTCCCCCGGCTTGTTCGCCATTGAGCAACGTAAAGAGGTCGAACAGCCCGAAAGAAGCGCAAACCGTGGCAGTTCCGGTAGATGTTCCCGCATTTGGTTGAGGATCTACGGTTACCGTTACAATGGCGGTATCCGAATCGCAAGGCGCCGTACCTCCAACTACCGAATACGTAAATTGATAAGTTCCCGGCCCGGCCAGCGATGGATTGAAAATCGTCCCGGTGAGAGCGCCCGTGGCATTATCATCCGTGAAAGTTCCGGCATCCTGTGTGCCGTCGAGCAATGTAGTCAGGTCAAGCGAAGTTACCGTCAGACAAACCGCGGCGCTTGAGTCGGCTCCCGCATTCGGTGCGGTAAACACTGAGACATTGACCGTCGCCGTATCGGTTGCGCACAATCCGCCGCCGATCGTATACGTATAAAGTCCGGGAGCATCCACCGCCGGATCGAAAACTCCGGTTCCACTTGCAAGTGCCGGCGTCCAGGCACCGCCCGGTTGAGGCGTTCCTCCAAGAAAAGTGATCAGGTCGACCGGTGCGTAACTCGTACACAAAATCGCCGTTCCGTCCTGGCCCGCGTCGGGAATCGGATTTACGGTTACCGTTACCGTAGCCGAATCGTTGTCGCAAGGCTGCGTTCCGACAAACGTATAGGTATAAACGCCTGGAGCGTCAACCGCCGGGTTGAAAACGCCCGTGCCGCTCGCCAAAGCAGGTGACCACGTTCCTCCTGTTTGAGGCGTGCCGTTCAAAGCCGTGAAAAGATCGGCCGCGGCGCTGTCGAGACAAAATGTGATGCTGCCGTCCTCGCCTGCGTCAGGCCCTGGTGTGACGGTGACGATTACAGAAGCACTGTCGTTTCCGCAACTTGCATTGCCGGAAATCGTATAAGTATAGGTTCCGGATGGATCTATCGATGGATCGAAAACGCCTGTCCCACTTGCCAACGCCGGCGACCAAACGCCTCCGGTTTGAGCATTAGTCCCTAACAAGGTAAATAGATCGACAACGTCGTCATTCGAGCAAACAGCAAGCACCGCGTCATCTCCGGCATTTACCGGAGGAACGATGGTCACGGTCACCGAGGCGCTGTCAGCCGGGCATTGTCCGCTCGCTCCTACCGTATAAACGTAAGTTCCCGCCGCATCAACGTCCGGATCAAAAACGCCCGTTCCACTAGCCAAAGCGGGAGACCAGCTTCCTCCTGGTTGGGCCTGGGATCCGAGCAATGTGAAAAGATCGATAGGATTGCCACCTGAACAGATATTGGCACTGGCGACGTCATTGCCAGCATTCGGGGATGGCGTGACGGTAACAGTAACGGTTCCGGTCAATGGCTGGGAACAACTTCCGATGCTCGCACTGACCAAAGTGTAAGTCGAAGTTCCCGTCAGCGTCGGTGTGATCGTAGCCGAACCTGTACCATCAAGGATAATGGTTTGGTTCGGGCCGTTATTGACGGTATAGGTCACGATGGCATTTGGCGTTCCCGTGAAGACAATCGTCGCAGAAGTGCCGGAGCAGATTGTAGCGCTTCCATTAATCGCGATCGCCGCCGTCGGCAATTGAACGACCGTTATCGTAACGGTTCCGCCGATATTTTGAGGACATCCCGACCCGCCTGTAACGGATACGCTGATCAAGGTGTACACCGTCGTGTCTGTGTAAACCTGAGTGATGGTCGCAGTTCCCAGGGCGTTGAGTGCAATCGTCTGGTTCGGGCCACCGTTTATGGTGTAGGTAACAATTGCTCCAGGCGTACCCGTAAAGGTAACGGTAGCAGATTGCCCGGCGCAAATCGTTTGGTCGGAAGCAATAGATGCGGTCGGCGGCGTCAAAACCGTGATCGTGACCGTGCCGGAAACCGCTTGCGAACAGCCCGGAGTTCCCGGCGTGGCAGCGCTTACCAAAGCGTAGAGGGTCGTAGTGGAATAGGTTTGTGTGATTGTAGCCAATCCGTTTGCATCGAGTGTGATCGTCTGGTTCGGACCTCCGTTTACCGTGTAGGTAACAATGGCGCCAGGCGTTCCGGTAAAAGTTACCGTAGCGGATTCGCCGGGGCAGATCGTCGCGTCCGCCGCAATGGTCGCGGTCGGCGCGGTAAGAACCGTGATTGTGATCGTTCCCGAGACAGGCTGCGTACAGGCAGGCGTTCCCGAATTAGTCGCGTTCACAAGCGTATAGACCGTTGTGACCAAATAGGTTTGTGTGATCGTCGCGACTCCCGACGCGTCGAGTGTTATGGTTTGGATCGGACCTCCGTTCACGGTATAACTCACTACCGTATTCGGATCTCCCGTAAACGTGACCGTCGCGCTGTCGCCCGGGCAGATAGCGACATTACTCGAAATCGTGACGACAGGTGGTTGCACGACGCTAATCACAACAGACCCTGAAATCGGTTGTGAACATCCCGCCGTTCCTCCTACTGCAACATTCACCAATTGGAAAACGGTCATCACATCATATGTTGCGGTAATCGAGGCAGTGCCTCCGGCATTGAGCAAAATCGTTTGGACGGATCCTCCGTTAACGGTATACGAGACCGTAGCATTCGGAGTTCCGGTAAAGGTGACGGTCGCGCTTCCGCCAGGACAGATCGTTGCATTTGCCGCGATCGATGCCGTCGGAGGCTGGACCACTGTTATGGTAATGGTTCCCGATTGAGGTTGTGAACAGGCAGGCGTTCCTGATGTCGAAACACCGACCAACGCATAAACGGTCGTCGTGGTGTAAACCTGGGAAATGGTCGCCGTACCGCTCGCATCAAGGATAATAGTTTGGTTCGGACCTCCATTTACCGTGTAGGTCACAATGGCGCCAGGCGTTCCCGTAAACGTGACGGTAGCCGACTGGCCGGAGCAAATCGTCTGGCTCGAAGCTATAGTCGCCACGGGCAATTCCAAAACGGTAATCACGATAGCGCCAGAGATGGGTTGCACGCACGTCGTAGGACCCGCGACGCTTATGCTCACCAGCGTAAAAGTCGTCGTGACCGTATAATTTCCTGTGATCGTCGCCACACCCGAAGTGTTGAGTACGACAGTTTGATTCGGTCCTCCGTTAACCGTATACGTTACCGTGGCACCAGGTGTCCCGGTAAATGTTACCGTAGCAGATTGACCCGAACAGATCGTTTGGTTCGACGTGATCGAAACCGTCGGAGGCTGGATCACCGTAATGGTGACCGAACCGTTCTGGGCCTGGCTGCAACTAGGACTTCCGCCAGTAGCGGCGCTGATCAACGTAAAAGTAGTGGTCGCGCTAAACGTTTGCGTAATCGAAGCGACACCCGACGCGCTAAGTGTGATGGTCTGAACCGGGCCACCGTTAACTGTATAACTTACTACCGCATTCGGAGTCCCCGTAAAGGTAATCGTCGCCTGTTGGCCGGAGCAAATCGTCTGGTTGGAAGCGATGCTGACCGTCGGAGGCGGAACCACCATGATCACGACCGATCCTGAAATGGGACCGCTGCAGCTTGGCGTACCCGCAGAAACGGCGCTGACGAGTGTGATGGTAGTAGTTACGAAATACGTATTGGTCAATGTTGCCGTTCCCGATGCATCAAGTGTGATGGTTTGATTCGGGCCTCCATTTACCGTGTAAGTGATGGTAGCCCCCGGCGTTCCTGTAAACGTGACCGTAGCACTGCTTCCTGGACAAACTGTTTGGTTGGCTGTGATGGAAGCCGTCGGGATAGGCAAAACCGTTATCGTGATCGTTCCCGAAACGGGTTGGACACAGGCCGTGGCTCCTCCGGTTGTCACGTTTACCAGCGCATAAACCGTCGTAATCGTGTAAGTCGTCGTGATCGAGGCCGTTCCGAGCGCATTGAGCAGAATCGTCTGCACCGGCCCACCATTTACAGTATAACCGACGGTCGCGTTAGGCGTTCCGGTGAATGTAACCGTCGCCTGACCTCCGGGACAAACGTTCGTGGAACTGCTTATCGAAGCTGTAGGAGGTTGTATGATCGTAATAAGAACCGACCCTGTCAACGACTGCGAACAACTCGGGCTTCCTGCTGTTACGATACCCACCAGCGCTATGGTCGTGTTGACCGAATAGGTTCCGGTGATCGTACCAATGCCGGAAGTGTTGAGCACGATCGTTTGCACAGCCCCGCCGTTGATCGTATAGGAAACGGTCGCATTTGGCGTCCCCGTTATCGTAACGGTTGCGGGTTGACCCAAACACACGCTTTGGTCAGATGCGATCGTGGCCGTGGGCGTCGGCTGGACGGTAATAGTAATTGAAGAGGACAACGTTTGTGAACATGGCGTAGCGCCTGTCGAGGTCACGCTCACCAGCGTATAGGTCGTAGTAATGGTATAAGCCTGGGTAATCGTGGCCGTTCCCGAAGCGTTCAACACAATGGTCTGGTTCGGGCCTCCGTTGACTGTATAGGTTATCGTCGCATTTGGCGTTCCGGTAAAGGTTACCGTCGCGGTCTGTCCCGAACAAATATTCTGGTTGGCGGCAACCGTCGCGGTCGGCATCGGCAGCACCGTTATCGTTACCGTCGCATCGTCTTGCGGACATAGCGTCGAGCCGACGGCGTAAGTAAAAATATAAGGGCTTCCTGCAACGGTCAGGCCGGATAAGTTAAGCGTTCCCAAGTGTCCGTTCGTCGTCGGGAAAGGCCCGGTCCAGTTTCCCGTCGCATTAGGTGAACCGCCTAAAAAGTTAAACAGATTGACCGGACCGGAAGTCGTCGTCTCGCTTTGGCAGAGTTGGAAAGTACCATCCGTGCCAGCATTGTTCGGACTGATCAATTGGACGGTCACTTCCAGTCGGTTGATGCTTTCGCAAGGCGGATCGACCGAAGTCGCATAATAGGTTCCTCCGTTCACCAGTGGCGTGCTTGGCGGCAAAACCACTACCGATGTAGGCGTCGCATACCAATTGTAACCCGATCCGTTCGGCGTCAAATTGGCCACCGTAGGCGTATTGCCCGGCAAGTTGCAAAATTGCTGGATCGCCGGACCCACCGGAACCGGAACCATCCCGATGTTGACCAAAACCGAAAAGCGCGATGTTTCACAGCCGGTGTCGGGATTGGTCTGGCTGGCGTAATAAAACGTATTGTCGGTCAATACGTGCGTCGATGGCAAAGGCGAACCTCCTGTTACCGAAGAATACCATCGGATGTTATTGCCGGTCGCCTGAAGATTGGCAATCGTCGCATTGGCCGGGTCGTCCACACAGACACCCTGGAAGTTCAATCCGGTCGGCCTTGTGTAGATTGTTACGACAACGGATTGCCTGGGCGAACAACTTCCCGAGGAATTATCCACAAAATAATCCTCTCCGTTGACGAGTTCCGTTCCCGCAGGAATAGGCGTAGTGGAAGTGGCCGTGGCATACCAAACGACGCCGCCTCCGTTATTGGTCACGGCAAGACTTTCGATCGTAGGCGATTGAACGTCACAAAACGATTGGGTGTTGTCGGCAATCGTCGGACATTGTGCAAACGCAGGAAGGCATCCGGCAAAAACCAGAAACCCTATCAGAAAAACGTATGTCAGTTCAGCAAATGTAGTCTTCCTCATAAGCAAAAAAGGACGGCGAAAATCCCATCTTTGTGCAGCTTTTTCGTACAAAAGTACAAAATACCGCAACCCGCGCTGCGCGAAATGTACGGAATCGTGAAAAATAGCACGATTACCTACAAAACGCAGCATAATATTACTTAAAATAAACGTCGACGACTGTCCGATAACCCAATGTTATGAACAAATTCATCAACAGAAATGGTCTTTGGAATATACCGCAACGCGAGCCAACGGCGGGTTCGGATATAGAATCCCCTCGCCGTCGCCGCCAAAAGTAACAAAAAAAGTTCTAGTTTGTTTTTATATTCTTGTCAGGGAAATTCTCGATGTTGTACATCACGATCACATCTTGCTGATTGATATATAATTGCTTGCGGTTACCTTGCTTTTTTCTCGTGATGAACGAAATGGTGAACGGCCGCCCGTCATCATCAGTGCACGTAAAAGGGTAAATGAGATCGCTTTCGGTCTCCTCGATTTTTTCGTAATTAAGGATGTCGTACAATTGGATTTCCTGGGAGTAAACCAAAATTCTTCCTTTTTTGGTATCCAACGTCACGACGATAGACGCAGGCTTGAGATCTGACCATTTGCCCCATTTCCCGTTGGCCTCGCGCTCCATGACGCTGAAACCGGTCGTCAGGAATTTGAAAACGTTGCCAGGATCGTCAACCGGCTTGTTGGGTTGCTGTGCGTGTGCCGAAAATCCGACCATCATCACCATCATCGTTGCAAATTTCAATATTCGTTTCATGTCAGTACACGTTTTTGATGTCATTTTTTGCCTGTTCGTATTCGGCCATCATATCGGCCACGATACGGGCTGCGGGCTTGATGTCGCGTATGAGTCCGGCAATTTGCCCGATTTCGAGTTCTCCTTCGTGCATATCGCCTTCGAACATGCCTTTTTTGGCGCGCGCGCGTCCCAGCAATGCCTTTAAATCGTCAACCGACGGTGTTTTAGTATATAAATCGACGATATCTTCGAAAAATTTATTTTTGATCAGACGAACCGGTGCGAGTTCCTTGAGTGTCAGTTGTGTTTCCCCTTCCTGGAGCGACACGATCGCCTGCTTGAAACTTTCGTGAGCCGACGACTCATCAGATGCGGCGAAACGGCTTCCAACCTGAACACCATCGGCACCCAAGATCATGGCCGCAAGCATCCCTTTTCCCGTAGCAATTCCTCCCGCGGCAATTAACGGAATTGAAATGTTCTCGCGCACCATCGGGATCAGCGTAAAGGTCGTGGTTTCTTCGCGCCCGTTGTGACCGCCGGCTTCAAAACCTTCAGCCACTACGGCGTCGACGCCGGCGTCCTGGGCTTTCAACGCGAATTTTGAGCTGCTTACCACATGCACGACCACAATTCCCTTTTCTTTCAGGAAAGCCGTATAGGTTTTGGGATTTCCCGCCGAGGTAAACACGATCTTGACGCCTTCCTCGACGATGATGTCGATGATTTCTTGGAGATTCGGATACAGCATCGGCACGTTCACACCGAATGGTTTGTCGGTAGCCGCTTTGCATTTCCGGATGTGCTCGCGCAACACCTCGGGATACATTGACCCGGCGCCAATCAGGCCTAAACCGCCTGCATTGCTAACGGCGCTTGCCAGGCGCCATCCACTGTTCCAGATCATTCCGGCTTGGATGATCGGATATTTGATTTTAAAAAGATCGGTAATCCTGTTCATTAATTTTTGATGAATTTGCCCCTCTGTTTTCCGCTTTCGCCCGACAGGCTGTAAAGGTAAATGCCCGACGTCAATTTACTGCAATCGACACCTCGGCTTTGAGGGCCGAATTCTCCTTTGAGGACGATTTGTCCAAGCTGGTCGTAGACTTCCAACGCGACAGTGTCGGCTTGGGGACGCTCGAGATAAAGCGCATCGCGTACGGGATTCGGCCAGAGCACGAAAGTGTCCGCGCGGCTTTCCTCTACAGACAAAGCGTTTTGCAAAGCCAGGCTGAAATCGGGAACGCCATATCCTTTTTGTGGCGTCGGATTGTTGAAAAGATCAGCCGATTGCCTGATGAAATCCACGACTTGACGGTTCGTCAGTTCCGGAACGGCGGACCAAAACGTCGCCACCATTCCTGCGATGATCGGGCCCGAAAATGACGTGCCGTTCGCAAACGTGATTTCCCCTGTCTCATCCGATACTACCGCGGCAACGCCCTGGGCCACGACGTCTGGCTTGACGCGACCATCCGCGGTCGGGCCGATGGAACTGAACGAGGCGTAATTTTCTGAAGCCGTCACCGCCCCGACAGACAATACGTCGAGGGCGTCGGCGGGCACACTGACGTGATTGTCATCGCCGTTTCCTTCGTTTCCGCCCGAAACCACGACAACCATGCCGCGGCTGAACGCGATGTCGGCACCTCTGGAAATAAAGGCTTTGGTCCCGTCCCGCTCTTCATAGGAATAATTATAGGCAGGATTGTCAAAATCCGGATAGCCCAAAGAAGTGTTGATTACATCCACACCGAGGCTGTCGGCCATTTCAGCAGCTTCGACCCATAGCGATTCCTCCAGCGGATTCTCGTATTCGATGGCTTCGGTGATAAAAAGGTAATATTGTGCATCGGGCGCCGTCCCGACGAGTTGTCCCTCCGAATAACCACCCATGGTCGAAAGCACCAACGTCCCGTGGTCATTGCGCGAATAAATGTTTTGGTCGCGGTCGACGAAATTGTATCCACCAAGGATCAGGTTGTTGTCGAACAAACGCTGGAAAGGCGCGGCCGTATTGACTCCCGGAAAACCGGCGTCCATTATGGCGATGATTTTTCCTGCTCCGGTGTGATCCTGCTGGTGCAAAACCTGGCCGTTGAGCATCTGGATCTGGTTGGCAGAATTGCCGTACGAAAAATCGGCTTGGACATCGAATTGCCTGGCTATATCGCTTTTGGCGGCAGCATTTTTTTGCCGGTCAGGCTTTTGCGATCGCCTGTCTGACGTGGCATCGAGGGCATCGTTCGCAAAATCGATCGACGACACAAAACTCAGGTTGGCCAACGCGTTGATACTTTGTTGGAAGCCGCGCACATGGACGGCGTTGAGCCACTTCGAACGCGACAGGATGGTAATGCCAGAAGCCGCATCGACCTGGTCGACATAGGATTGCGTTAACGGAACGTCTTTTATATCGAGGGCAATATTTTGGGCCGATCTCCTGTCGAGCGCGCGTTGTGAGAGCATTTCGAGCGGATTGTCGAAATAGAACTGGGCGTTTTGCTTATCGGAAAAATAAATCCACGCATCCTGTTGTGAAAAACACGCGAAACCGGAAAACAACGCGACGATGAACAGTAGCTTTTTCATGTAGTTGTACGCCATTTTTTGGCCGATTCAAATATACGAATTGGATTGACTAATCGTCCGAAAGATTGTAAAATCGAAAATATAAAATAAAAATATGTGTTAAAATTCAATCATTAAACATTTGTATATCAACATATTAAAAATTTTGACACAGATAAATCTCCAAATTGACTTGCACAAACCAATTTTGTGCCCCTATCTTTGCACTGCGTTCTAAGAAATTATTCTTATCCAGAAAGACCGAGGGATTTGACCCTATGACGTCTTGGCAACCTGTCTCACGATAAGGTGCCACATTCAACCCGGAAACGGGAAAGATAAGTAAGAAAAAGCTATTTATATTTCATCATATAGGTGCTCTTCTGACTTATCGGGAGAGCACTTTTTTTTTGCGCTTCCCCGATAGACTGTGTAAGAATGTTTTTTAAGCAGAAACTATTTTCAAACTTTAAAAAACACAAATCATGCAAGAGCAAACTTCCATCCTGAACTACATCCCGGTTGACGAACTTACAGGTTCGATTTCAGTGCCGATCTACCAAACTTCAACTTTCGTACAAGACGCACCCGGCGTCCACAAAGGTTTCGACTACGCCAGGAGCAATAATCCGACGCGGAAAGTGCTCGAAGACCTGATCGCCAAACTCGAAAACGGAACCAACGGCTACGCGTTCGCTTCAGGGCTCGCGGCCATTGACGCGGTGGTAAAATTGCTCAAAGCCGGAGACGAGATCATCGCAGTCGATGATATTTACGGAGGTGCATTCCGCCTGTTTACCCACGTTTACGAAAAATTCGGGATTAGCGTGAAATACACCGATTCGACCGACGCCCAAAACGTTGCCGACGCCATCAGCGATAAAACTGCGCTGATCTGGATCGAGTCTCCGACGAACCCAACTTTAAAGATCTCTGATATCCGGGCGATTGCGAGAACCGCTAAACAACATGGCATCCTTCTGTGCGTCGACAACACGTTCGCATCGCCCGTTTCCCAAAAGCCGATTGATTTTGGAGCCGATATCGTCGTGCACAGTGCAACGAAATACATTTCCGGTCACTCTGATCTGATCGCCGGGCTCGTCGTGACGGCGACCCAAGAATTGGGCGACAAGATCAAATTCATACAAAACGCTTCCGGTGCGGTACTTGGGCCATTTGACTCCTGGCTTGTCATCCGCGGAATCGAGACGCTCTCGCTGAGAATCAGGCAACATGCGGACAACGCCCAGAAAATTGCGGAGTTTTTGGTGGAGGAACAACTCGTCAAAAACGTCTACTATCCGGGATTGAAGACGCACAAGAACCACGAGATCGCGAAATCCCAACAAGAATATTTTGGCGGTGTCGTAACCTTTGACCTCGTCGTTGACGATAAGGAACTCGCCATCAAGATCGTGACGGCAACGAAATTGTTCAAGTTGGCCGAATCGCTTGGAGGCGTAAAATCGCTGTTGTGTTTGCCTTGTGAGATGACGCACAAATCGATTCCTGCCGAGAAGCGTTACCAAAGCGGTGTGACCGACAGTTTGATACGGCTTTCGGTAGGATTGGAAGACGCCGATGACCTGATCTTCGATCTGAAACAAGCGTTCGAAGCCGCTGCTGCAACTGCCGAGTCTTTTGTACCGGCATGGAAAACGAACGTCGAACTGACTTCGGAAGTGATTTAAAAGCTTCCCGAACCTAACTCCCTTAACTATCTTGATTGTTTAAAACAAATTGGTTGCAATTTATTTTGCCAATTAAATAGTTAAAGACAGGTAAGCTTTAACCGAAACTTCTTTTCCCGAGAACTTATAGCAACAGCCGGAAACAGTTCCAAAAATTCATAATCATATTTCACAACTCAATAAAAGTGTCAAGAAAAACCCTAAATATCGGCCTGTTCGGCTTTGGCTGCGTCGGCTTTGGATTGTACGAAGTCTTGCAAAAAACGCCCGGCCTCAAAGCTAACATCAAGAACATCTGCGTCAAAAACCCGGATAAAGTCCGCGAAATCGCCTCAGAGAATTTCACGTTCAATCCTGACGATCTGCTCAACGATCCCGAAATCAACGTCATCGTGGAACTCATAGACGACGCCGATGCCGCATTCGTAATCACAAAAAAAGCGCTGAAATCCGGCAAAGCGGTAGTTTCGGCAAACAAAAAAATGATAGCCGAACATTTCGAGGAATTGTTGCAGCTACAACGCGAAAACAACGTTCCGCTTTTGTACGAAGCCGCGTGTTGCGCCAGCATGCCGATCATCCGCAACCTCGAAGAATACTACGACAACGATCTTTTGGAATCGATCCAGGGAATCGTCAACGGCTCGACGAACTATATTCTGACGAAAACCTCGCGCGATAAATTGTCATATGAAGACGCCTTGAAAGAAGCCCAGGAAAAAGGATTCGCCGAGAGCAACCCGATTCTCGACACGGGCGGGTTCGACGCGAAATACAAGTTGCTGATCCTACTCGCCCATTCCTTCGGCCATATTGCCAAACCGGATGACATCCTCAACATCGGGATCGACGGTTTGGGCGGACTCGAACTGAAATATGCGTCTGAAAAAGGTCTGAAGATCAAACTCGTCGCCCAAGCGTTCAAACACGCTAACGGCAATGTGGGCGCATTCGTCCTGCCGAAGTTCGTTTCTGCGGAAGATCGATTGTATAACGTGGATGACGTCTTTAACGGAGTAGTGACCAAGACGAGTTTCGCCGACGAGCAGTTCTTCGTGGGTCGCGGAGCCGGGGCGCACCCAACGGCAAGTGCGGTTTTGAGCGACATTTCCGCCTTGACGTACGACTATAAATACGAGTATAAGAAAATTGCGCGGGGCGAAACCGTGAGCCTTACGAGCGACCTCGACCTGAACGTTTTCCTGAGACATGAAAAGCCCGACGCGGAAACGCTAAAGCCGTTCTTCAAGAATATTTCCGAATCGTATCTCAACGGGGAAGCGGGTTATATCACCGGAACGATATCGTTCGAAAACGTCAAGAAAATCCAAAAGGACGGAACGCTAAAAAAATCGTTTGTGTTGTTGGACGTAGTTCGTTAGGCGACATGATGTCGGTATTGCAATTATTCCGGGACGATAATGAAGCTGAAGGGAAATGTGTTTGACGCGGGATTTTTCCAGACCTAACAAATCTTGAAGATTTGTTAGGTCTCCCAAAGTTCGCACTTCCAAATAAAAAGTCATTACAGTTTTCCTGTACTTTTTGTTAACGCGGTCCGGATCATCATCTGGACGCAACGCCTTGTCACTCCAAATCGCCGATTATCCAGTTTAAATTTCCGAACGTCCGTCTTTCCCCGCTCGATCGAGTCATTTCATCTTTAATGGAAAAAATTCCGCTCACCGTTTCCTGTTCGCCCGAAACGCTTTCCAAAGTGCCGGCAAAATCGCCTTTCACAATTCCTCCAGGCCGGGCGACACTCGACGTGAAATCCTCATTCTGCCTGAAGATACCACGGCCGGAAGTCGGCGTCATGGCCATGACTTTGTCCCCAATCTGAAAATTGACGTCGGGATGCCAATTGCGGGCCGATACTTCAGTTATGACCCACTCGTCTTCATTGTTGAAGTACCCTTCCGATTTATCGTAAACGCGGCAATTCGTCCGGGATTGATTTAGCGCAATGGAAACTTTGACTGCACTAGCGTCAATCGTCTGAAGAACAGTCAAGGAATAGCGCACAAAAAATCGCAAGCATACACTTTTATCATAACGGTTTTGGTTGTGCAAATTCAGTCAGCATAAACCAGAGTTCAGGAAATAACTCCTGATCCGATCAGTTCGTCGTTGACATACCAAGCCGCAAACTGTCCTTCGGTTATCGCCGATTGCGGCTCTTCAAACGAAATGTACATGCCGGTCTCGAACTGGTGCAGCGTCGCCTTTTGCAGCGGTTGGCGGTATCGGATGCGCACCATGAGTGCCATCGATTGGTTGTCAGCAAGACGCAAATCCTCTCGAATCCAGTGCACTTCTTCCTTGCGGATATAGAGCGCCTTGCGGAAAAGCCCGGGATGTGACTGACCCATTCCGGTGTAAATCGCATTCGATTCGACGTCGGTCGCAATGATGAACAAAGGTTCTTTGGTCCCGCCGACGTTCAATCCTTTGCGTTGGCCGATCGTATAAAAATGCGCCCCGACGTGTTTGCCGACGGCCTTTCCCATTTCAGGTTTATACGGAATATTGTGTGAGGCGAACGCGAGTTGTTTCTCCAGCGAATCGAATTCCGGGTCGTCGCCCGAATAAATTTCCGATGATTCGTCGATTTGGTATATGATGCCGTCTTTGGGCTGCAATTGCTGTTGGAGAAATTCCGGCAAACGCACTTTCCCTATGAAGCACAAGCCTTGGGAGTCTTTTTTCTCGGCAGTGACGAGCCCCATTTCCGAGGCGATTTTGCGCACTTCGGATTTTTGCAATTCCCCTATCGGAAACAGCGCTTTTGACAACTGCGCTTGCGTCAGCTGGCATAAAAAGTACGATTGGTCTTTGTTGCTGTCCTTTCCGGACAATAAACTGTACACGGTCTTCCCGTCGATTTCCTGTTCGGATTTACGGCAGTAGTGACCCGTGGCGACAAAATCCGCACCGAGCGAAAGCGCGATTTTCATGAACACGTCGAACTTGATCTCGCGGTTGCACAGTACATCCGGATTCGGTGTGCGCCCTTTTTCGTATTCGGCAAACATATAATCGACGATACGCTCTTTGTACTGTTCGGACAAATCAACCGTCTGGAACGGAATCCCAAGTTTTTCGGCAACTAACAACGCATCATTGCTGTCTTCCAGCCATGGGCACTCATTCGAGATCGTGACGCCCTCGTCGTGCCAGTTCTTCATGAAAAGGCCAATCACTTCATATCCTTGTTGCTGCAAGAGGTAAGCCGCGACACTGGAATCCACTCCGCCCGATAACCCTACTACTACTTTCATTGAATTAAAATTAATAATCGATAATACTCAGGATTTTCACCCGAAATAATAACTACCAATTAAAAAGGAACTTAAAATTTTATAGCCGACAACTCACTTATTACCCGATATCCCATAATGAAGTTAAAAATCTAATCTGATCCACCTCTCACCATTAACTATCAACTAATAACTATCGACTAATAACTATCAACTAATAACTATCGACTAATAACTATCAACTAAAACTGATAACTGTCCACTATCAACTATCAACTAACAACTAATAATCCTTTCTCGGCGGCAACTTTTGGAATTTACGCTGAAGCGGATATTTCTCCTTCCTGTCGAGCTTTCCGTTTTTGTAAAATTCCCAAATGCCTTTCTTCTGGCCGTTCTCATAACGCCCTTTCGACGCAAAAGTTCCATCGGCATTGCGGTAAACGGCCTGCCCTTCTTCCTTTCCGTTGACGAAGTTGACCTCTTCAAGTACGACGCTTTTTTCGTTTTCGGCGTATTTTTTATACGGCCCGTTTTTTACGCCATCGGAATAATTGGTTTCCTCGGCCAGCTTGCCATTCTTATAGTAAACGGTGCGTTTGCCGACGAGTTTGCCATTCTTGTAATTCTCAAGGGTCATTACCGCCGGGGAATTCTCGTGGTAATATTTCCATTCGCCCTCGTATTGCTTATTGACGAGCTTGCCTTCGCTCACCTTACTTCCTTTTTGATTGAAGAAAATATTGTAGACCGTTCCGTCTGCCCGGAATTCACGCGTCGCGATAAGCGAACCCGCTTTGGTATCATCGAAAAACTTAAAGGTCCCCGTTTCTTTACCATGGTCGAAAGTCCCTTCGAACCTCGGACGTTTCGATTCGTCGTGAACGCCCTTCCAAAGACCGTGTTTTTTACCCTCGGCATCCAATTTATTAGTTTCCTGGGCGAAAGCGCCAACTGCAAAAAACAAAACCGCCAAACTTATGAACACTGCTTTTTTCATATTGTATTTCCTGTTTTATCCTATAACTGATTTCAGGTCTATTTATTTTGATAAAATCGATGCAAAGGTACGCAACAGAGGTTTTAATAAAATTTTAAAATTTGAGACGATTGAATTCTTTAGTTTTACTTCTGTTAACATTAAATAATTGTAATGCTATGAAAAAATCCAATCTTATCAAGAGTTTCTTTTTTGTGACGCTCCTCGGGGCGGGGCTGACTTCCTGCGGAAGCGACGACGGCGGCGGCACGAGCCGTGAAAATCTCGCTGTTACGGCCAATGGCAGCGGCTTGACCACATTCGTCGCTGCGGCGGAACTGGCCGGTGTCGGAGGCAGGCTCACCGCGAATAACGACCACACGGTTTTCGCCCCTACCAATGCCGCGTTCGACCAATTCCTTTCAGAAAACGGATTCGCGAACATCAATGCGGTTCCGGTCGAGCTGCTCAAAGAGGTCGTGCTCAACCACATCATGACAGGGGATGTTGCGGCATCAGCACTGGCAACGGGCTACCGCAAGACGCTCGCCCACGGACCGGCATCGGCATCGGCAACGCTGAGCCTATACGTCAAGACGGAATCGGCCGTGAAGTTGAACGGCGTTTCGACGATCACTACGTCCGATGTTCGGGCGTCCAACGGGAGGATCCACATCGTCGACAAGGTAATCCCGCTTGCGACCGTATTCGCTCACATCCAGGCAAATTCCGATTTGTCGATGTTCACTGCTGCCCTGCAAACCAATCCGGCCTCACAATTTGTCCAGACTTTGTCGGGAACAGGAAACCAGTCGCCCTTTACCGTTTTGGCGCCGGTCAATGCCGGAGTAAATACGTTGCTAAACGATTTGGATGTGGATGGGTTTGGCGATCTTTCGGCGGCGGCGCTTGAAGAATTGTTGTCTTACCATATTCTTGGCGGCACCAATCTTTCGTACACGCAAATCGCAGACGGTACGTACACCACACTTTCCGGACAAAGCTTTACCGTACTCAACACCGGAGGCGGAAAGAAAATCACCGATGTGAGCAACCGGATCGCGAATTTCGGCAATAACACGACCCGCGATATCCAGGCTTGGAACGGCGTCATCCACCTTATTGACAACGGATTGAAACCGGGCTTGTAATCTGCGCAGCCATTATAAAAAAAAGCTTCCTTGAGGGGAAGCTTTTTTATTTGATATAATCCGGACGACTATTTCTTTTTGTTTTGTTGGGCTTTCTGGGCCTCGGCCTGCTCCATCAGTTCCTGCATGCGCTTTTGGAACTTGCCTTGTGTTTTTGGCTTCTTCTTGTTTTCCTGGATTTGCAGATGTATTTTCTGCTCGTCCACGACATACTTCTTGATGACGAACATGATCGCGATCGTCACAAGGTTAGAGATGAAGTTGTACAACGAGAGACCGGATCCGTAATTGTTGAAGAACAATAACATCATCAAAGGCGACAGGTAGATCATGATCTTCATCACCTTGCTCATATCCGGCATGCCTTCCTGTGGCGGTTGCGCCATGGCCTGGTCACCTGAAGTCATCTTCATGTAAAAGAAGATCGCAATTGCCGCCAGGATCGGGAACAAACTCACGTGGTTTCCGTAAACCGGAATCGTGAATGGCAATCTCGCGATCTCATCGAAAGACGAAAGGTCGTCTGCCCAAAGGAAACTCTTTTGGCGCAATTCGATGGCGGAAGGGAAAAATTGGAACGACGCATACACGAACGGCAGTTGGATCAACGCCGGGATACATCCGGCCAACGGATTCACGCCCGCCTTGTTGTACAACGCCATGGTTTCCTGCTGGCGCTTCATCGGATCTTTGCTGAATTTTTCGTTGAGTTCCGTAATTTCCGGACGCAACACGCGCATTTTGGCTTGGGAAAGGAAAGAGCGGTACGTAATCGGCGACATCGCAAGTTTGATCAGCAATGTAAAAAGGATGATCGCCAGTCCGTATGCGATGAACGATCCGAGGAACCCAAACAGCGGCACGAAAATCCCTTTGTTGATCCATCCGAAGATGCCCCATCCAAGCGGAATGATTTCGTCGAGGTTGCGATCGTAAGCCGAAAGCAATTTGTAATCGGCAGGACCGTAATACCAATTCATCTTATAATCGAGCTCGCCGGCACTGTTGAAGGCCAACGGAGCTTTCATTGCGAACTGTTTGGTATAGACGGTATCGACTTTTTCGTCGTCCACCAAATTCTTCGATTCGAGATCAACGGTCTTGAACGGTGTTTTGGTAAGGAGGATCGATGTAAAGAAATGCTGTTTGAATGCCGTGTACGTCACCTCTTCGACCGTTTCCTTTTCGTCTGTTCCCTGGGCGAGATAGTCGTCTTTTCCGTCTTCATATTCGTAGACGATCTCGGCATATCGGTTTTCGTACGAGACGCTCTTCTCATTGCGGAACGCTTTCATGTCCCAATTCAAATCGATGGGTTTCGACGTGTTGAGCACTTTGGCCAGGCCTTGTGTGCGGATGTCGAAATCGAGCATATAATCGTTCGGTTTCAACACATAGCGATATTCGAGGAATTGCTCAGGCCCTGATTTCAGGCGAAGCGTCAACACCTGGCTGTCGCCGATTTTGGTTACCGTCGGTTCGAAATAAAGGTTTTTCGTATCCAATACGCGGTTGTCGCTCGTGTGCAACTGCAAATTGAGGCTGGCGTTGTTGTTGTTGATCAACTGCACCAATTCGCCCGAACCTTTGTGGAAACGCTCGAAATCCTTGAGTACGGCCTCTTTTATAAAACCGCCTTTGTTGGAAATGACGAGTTTTATCAAATCGTTTTCAAGCGTGGTCGACGTTTCCTTTGCGGACGGCAACGTAGCCGAATACGCAAAACTTCCCAACGTGCCTTTCAGCGCCGCGATCTTAGACGAATCGGTTGCCGTGGTATCGGCGGCGATCTGCTCGGTTTTGGCCACTTTTGCGGCGTTGGCCGTTTTGGCTTTCTCGATTTGTTCCTTTTTCGCTTTCTCGGCGGCGATTTCCGCTTCCGAAGGCTGATTCTGGTACATGATCCACATCAAAATCCCGAAAATCAGCACAAAACCGATCATCGAACTCAGGTCAAATTTCTTTTTTTCCATTTGCAATGCAATGCACGAGGCGTGCGTTAATTTACTTCTGTTTCGCTTTCACTGTAGCTTCCACAAAGCTCACGAAAAGCGGGTGCGGATTAGCTACTGTACTTTTATATTCCGGATGGTACTGAACGCCGATGAAAAACGGGTGCTCCGGCAATTCGACGATCTCGACGAGGCCGGTATCCGGGTTGGTGCCGGACGATCTCAATCCCGCTTTTTCAAGAGATTCGGCATACTCGCCGTTGTATTCGTATCGGTGGCGGTGGCGTTCCTGGATCTGGGCACTCCCGTAAATCCTGCGCGCCAGCGTATTGTCCTTGATGTCACATTTCCAGGCTCCGAGGCGCATTGTCCCGCCTTTGTCGGTAATCGTCTTCTGCTCTTCCATAAGATCGATCACAGGATTGGCCGTGCCTTCGTTCATCTCGGTCGAGTTGGAATCTTTAAGTCCGAGCACGTTTCTCGAGTATTCGATGACCGCCATCTGCATGCCAAGACAAATCCCGAAGAACGGAATGTCATGCTCGCGCGCATAACGCACCGCTTCGATCTTGCCTTCGATGCCTCTTTCCCCGAATCCGGGAGCGACGAGGACGCCGTCGAGATCCTTGAATTTTTCGGCTACGTTGTGCGTATCGATATATTCCGAATGTACCGAAACCACGTTCACCTTTGTTTCATTTGCCGCTCCGGCGTGAATGAACGCCTCGAGGATCGACTTATAGGAATCCTGCAATTCCACGTATTTTCCGATAAGGCCGATGTTCACGACGTGTTTCGGATTTTTGAGCCTGTGCAGGAACACGTTCCAGTTTTTTAAATCGGGCGTATTTTTCAGCGGAAGCTCCAATTTTTTTAGTGCGACGACGTCGAGGCCTTCTTCCTGCATCAGGTTCGGGACTTCGTAAATCGTGGATGCGTCGATCGACTGGATCACCGAATCGCGCGTGACGTTGCAGAACGAGGCCATTTTCTGGCGCAGTTCATCGGACAGTTCATGCTCGGTACGGCAAACGAGAATATCCGCTTTGATACCGCTTTCCATCAACGTCTTTACCGAGTGCTGCGTCGGCTTTGTCTTCAATTCGCCGGCCGCTGCCAAGTACGGAACAAGCGTCAGATGGACAACAATGCTGTTGCTTTCGCCAAGGTCCCAAACCAGCTGGCGCACCGACTCGATGTACGGAAGCGACTCGATGTCACCGACCGTCCCTCCGATTTCCGTAATGACGATGTCATAGTTGCCCGAATTTCCGAGCAACTGCATGCGTTCCTTGATTTCATTCGTGATGTGAGGCACGACCTGGACGGTTTTCCCGAGGAATTCCCCTCGCCTCTCCTTCTCGATGACCGAAAGATAGACACGGCCTGTGGTCACATTATTCGCCTGTGACGTCGGAACGTTGAGAAACCTTTCGTAATGTCCGAGGTCGAGGTCAGTTTCGGCTCCGTCATCGGTAACGTAACATTCCCCGTGCTCATAAGGATTGAGCGTTCCGGGATCGACGTTGATGTACGGGTCGAACTTCTGGATGGTGGTGCGATAACCGCGGGCTTGTAATAATTTTGCAAGCGACGCCGCGATAATCCCTTTTCCGAGGGAAGACGTCACACCGCCGGTAACAAAAATATATTTCGTTTGGTCCATAAATCGTAAAGTAGTTGTGTTGCGTAAAAACGGGGCAAAAGTACGATTATAAATCGAGAATCCTCATCGGGAAATCACAATTCTGCGCAAAGCTACGGCTTCGGATACCGACCGCGCAAATCGCGCAACATGCTCTCCATTCCGTTGAGTTTCAATTCGTAAACCTCGAGAATCTGCCTGCCTAGCAAGCCTTCCGGCAAGCGATTGTTTTTCAGCCAGATGACGTAATATTCAGGAAGATCGCCCAGATATCGGCCTTCGTATTTTCCGTAAGGCATTTTGGCATAGGCCATTTTGAGCAGGTTTTTCTTGTAATCCTGTTCCATCACGAAAGCCCGATCTGGTCCATCTCAGCAGTGTTATTTCCATCGTTTTTCGGGTTCGGACCGTATTTGTTTTCTCCGAATTGGCTGTTGACGAACAATAGCAACCACGAGTAGAACGGAATCAATATCAGCCATCCGCTGTTGCCGATGTCGTGCGAACGCTTTACGGCTTGGGCGAATTGGAACCAAACCGCTGCCAAAAATGCGAATGGGATCAAACCAAGAAACCAGACATTGATCTTCGACAACACAAAAACCATCATGAACATCATAAAGGCACCCATTGTGTAGATGATCAGGCTCAAGCCATATTCAGTGCGGCGGATGCGGCCCCGGAACGAAAACGGATTTTTGAACATAATTGAAAATTGAAGCTGCAAGTATAACCAAAACGGCTGGAAATTTTTCCCACATCCAATTTGACTTATCAACGAAAAAGCCCTTCGGAAGAAAGGCTTCTGTTATTCAAGCTGCAGTCCAGCCTGGAGATTCATTTCACTAATTATCATCCATGACTATAAAAAAGTCTTTACCCTTTCCAAGCAAACGACACCACCTTTTCGATATCGGGATGCAAACTCAGGTAGACCGGACACGTCATAGCCGTACGTTCCAGGATGGTTTTCGTCTTTTCGTCTACGGAAATTCCCATATCGAAATGAACTTCGATCCTGGATATCCTTCTCGGTTCGGCCTGCATGTGTTTGGTCACGTCGGCGGTGGCTCCGGCAAAATCGACGTCAAGCGCGCGTGCCTTGATGCCCATGACGGTCAGCATACAGCTCGCCAATGCGTTGGCTACGGTGTCTGTCGGGGAAAACGCTTCTCCTTTGCCGTTGTTGTCCAAAGGCGCGTCCGAAATGATTTCGCTGCCGGATTGTATATGAACGGACGATGTTCTCAATTCGCCCAGGTAGGTCACTTTTGATGTCATTATTCGACTTCTTTTACGCTAAGGTCCTCGTTATATTGCAAAATGTAAATTCCCTTGTTGACAAAACCGCCGTCTTTGGGGCCGTAGTCAAATTTGCTCTCGACCTGTTCCGTCTTTTGCTCCGCCGCAGATTCCGAAAAACGCTTGCCTTGTGAAAGCCGCAGCATGGTGTCGAACGTCACGTCGAAACCTCTTGTGGCGAATTGATTGGGAAAAACGCGGTTCTTGGCTTTATACGCGTCGCGAAACGCCTGGGCCGATTCGTTATCGCGCGTCATCGACGGATAAATGAGTTTCAATACGGTAAGTCGCTTCATCGAGATTTCCTCGAAATCAAGCGTGTCGTTGGGTTCTATGATGACGATCTGGATCCTGTAATTGGCGATTTCGTTGAGCAATAGGTTCGTCGTGCCTAAAATCATCCCCGTTTTCTCGGTGTCGAGAATGATGTAATTCGATACGTCCTTCACAAGCAGTGCCCGCAGTTTATCGGCCGGGACCGAACCCGATGCGTCTACTTCGGCAAACTTCACATTCGGATAGTTGGCGCCGATAAACTCTTTGTTAGAGGTGCGTTTGGGATCGCTCACGACAATTATGTTCCCGCCTTTGCCCGTCAGGAAATCGAGCATCATTTGCTTTGTATATTGTTCGGACGGCATGGCCTGGTACAGATTGCTGAATTTTTTGGCAGCTTCCTTGGAAAGTGGCGAGATCACCGGGACACCGGCAGCGTTGAGCTCCTCGGCCGCTTTCTCGGCATGTTGCTGGTAAAACGGACCGATCACCGCATCGGCATTTTTAAGATCGTGCTGCTTGATGATATCGAGCACTTTTGAAGAAGCCTTGCTTTCCTCGGTATCGAAAATCTTTACGTCGAGGTTCAGTCCCAGCGTTTTAGCCGAATCGATCGCCATCAGCGCACCCGAATAAAAATCGAGCGTAAGGTTCATAAACGCATCTTTCTTGAGTCTTTCGGCTGTCGCCTTCGTGGTATCGGCGCTGATTTTGGCAGCGTTGAACGGGAGAAGCAACACGAGTTTTTTCTTGTCGCCTCCTTTGGCTATTTTGGTGAGATCCGTATAATCCTTTCGCGGCTCTGCCATCGCCATCGAACCTCTGCTTGGCACTTTCAGGATCATGCCGGTTTTCACGCCATCTTTCAACGTCGGATTGAGCTCCACAAGTTGCTGTTCGCTAAGGCTGAACATTTTGGCAAGCCCGAAAAGCGTCTCTCCGGTCTTGACTTCGTAGTTGGCGAAACCGCCTTTGACGGGCTTTCGGACAACTTCAACGTCCGGTTTTGCGGGAACAGTGATTTCCTGGATCGTGGGCTTCGGACGCTCGACGACGCGCGTTTCGGATTTAGCAGATTCAGACTTGACGTGAAGCGTTGCTCCTTTTTGCAATCCCGACGCGATAGCCGGATTTTGCTTCTCCAGCTCAGAAACCGAAATTCCATATTTTTTCGCAATCGAATATTTGGTTTCTCCGGCCTGGACAATGTGGGTGCCGTCATTTGCTGTTTTCGGAGCCGATTCCGTAGCTTTCTCGGTCACTCCATCGACCGTCCCTCCCGGAATACTGATCGTCTCCCCTGTCTTGAGTCCCGCTTTGACGAGATCGGCATTGACCTTCTCGAGGTCTTTGACGCTGACGTCGTATTTTCGCGCGATGCTGTAAAGCGTTTCGCCAGCCGCTACAAGATGTGTCCTGGGTTTTGCCTTTGACGTGGAAACGGATTTTCCTGCCGACGGGATCAGCAACAAATCGTTTTCCTTTATGCCGTTCTTGGCATCGGGATTCAACCGATAGATGTCGAAGGGCGTGACGTTGTACTTTTTTGCTATCTGGGTTACGGTTTCCGATTTGGCGACCTTGTGTTTCGCATAATCCTGGGCATTTCCGGAATTAATGGACAAAACGGCTATCACCAATAAAAAAAAGTACTTCATGTGTGTTGCGTTAATAGGTTTCCCAAAGGTACGGCTTATCAATTACTCTGCCGTGATTTTTAAAACTTGTCCCGCCTGCAACCCTTTTTTGGCCACGCGAGGATTCTGACGTTTGATAACGTCTACGGTTACATTATATTTTCTGGCCAGGCCGATAAGCGTTTCACCAGGCTGCACCTCGTGGCTGACCGTTTCGCCCGAAGTAGCGGCAACGCCTGCATCCGAAGTTTCCTTCGATTGCGAAAACGCTGCATTTTCATTTGGCGGCACAACGCCTCCTGAGGTCGGGATTTTCACGTTCTCGTCTGCCCTAAGCCCACGTTTGGCAACTTTCGGATTCGCTTCTTTAATCGCATCGATGCTCACGCCGTATTGGTTCGCAAGCCCCGAAAGCGTCTCGCCCGAAACGACCCTGTGCGTCATCATCGTCGAGTCCAAAAAAGGAGCCGACGCGTTATCTGCCGCGGTTTCCGGATTCCTCTCAGGCGAAACAGCCGCTTCAGGCTGCACCTCTCGACCGGTTTCCATGACGAGGGGCTGAGAGGGAGCGACAGGCTCTTCACGTATAGGAACCGGGATTTTGAGCACCATGCCCTTCGTTATCCCGTCGACTGCGAATTTGTTGAGCCGGTAGATCTCAGAGGGTGGAACAAGGTATTTTTTGGACAGCATCCTGACCGTCTCGCCCATCATGACCTGATGGCTGACGATCCGGACTTCCTGTCCTTGGTTGTCTTGAGAGAAAAGATTCGGGGCGATCATTAGTAGTACAATCAGAATTGCTTTTCTCATATAAGCGGGTTTAGGTTATTCCCATTCTATCGTGGCCGGCGGCTTGGAACTGATGTCGTATACTACGCGGTTCACGCCTTTGACCTTGTTGATGATGTCGTTCGAGACCTTCATCAGGAAGTCGTATGGCAAATGCACCCAATCGGCCGTCATGCCATCTGTCGATTCGACGGCGCGCAGGGCGACCACTTTTTCGTAAGTGCGTTCGTCTCCCATCACGCCAACGCTGTTCACCGGGAGCAATATGGCTCCGGCCTGCCAGACTTTGTCGTACAATCCCCACGATTTCAAACCGTCGATGAAAACCGCATCGACCTCTTGCAAGATACGAACTTTTTCCTTCGTGATATCGCCCAAAATCCTGATAGACAAGCCCGGACCAGGGAACGGATGACGCCCCAAAAGCTCAGGATCGATCCCGAGCGATTTTCCGACGCGTCTTACTTCGTCCTTGAACAACATGCGCAAAGGCTCCACGACGCTCAGTTTCATAAAATCAGGCAGGCCGCCAACGTTGTGATGCGATTTGATCGTCGCCGACGGGCCTTTCACCGAAACCGATTCGATGACGTCCGGGTAAATCGTGCCCTGCGCCAGCCATTTCACATCGGTCAGTTGGTGCGCCTCATCGTCGAAAACCTCAATAAAAACGCGACCGATGGTCTTGCGCTTGGTCTCCGGATCCGAAATACCTTCGAGTTGGGAAAGAAAGCGGTCTTCGGCGTTGACACCTTTGACGTTCAAACCCATATCTTTATATTGGTGCAGTACATTGTCGAATTCGTTCTTGCGCAGCAATCCGTTGTTGACAAAAATACAGTAGAGGTTTTTGCCGATAGCTTTGTTCAGCAGGACCGCGGCAACCGTAGAGTCGACGCCTCCGGACAATCCCAAGACAACCTTGTCGTCTCCGATTTTTGCTTTGAGTTCGGCCACGATCTCCTCCACGAATGCGTTTGGCGTGAAATTTTGCGGAACTTTTGCAATCTTCACGAGAAAATTCTCGAGCATTTTCTTGCCGTCCGTAGAATGGTAAACTTCAGGATGGAACTGGATCGCATAGGTCGTTTCGCCTTCGATTTTATAGGCGGCATTTTCGACATCGTGAGTGCTTGCAAGCTTGATTCCGCCTGTAGGCAATTTCTTGATGGTATCCGAATGCGACATCCAGACCTGGGAATTCTCCGAAACATCGCTAAAGAAATCCTCTCCCTCTTTTATGTAAGACAAATTCGCGCGACCATATTCGCGTGTACTCGAGGCCCCGACTTCCCCTCCGTCGAAATGCGCCAGATACTGGGCTCCGTAACAAACGGCAAGCAATGGCATTTTTCCCCGGATCTGGGAAAGATCAGGATGGGGCGCATCGTCGGCACGCGTAGAAAACGGGCTCCCGGAAAGGATGACCGCTTTATAGCTCGACAAATCGTCAGGAAAATGGTTGTAAGGAAAAATTTCGCAAAAGATGTTGAGTTCGCGAACGCGGCGCGCAATAAGCTGTGTGTATTGCGATCCGAAATCAAGGATAAGTACGTTGTGTTGCATGCGCAAAAATACAATTTAATTGTAATATGTTGTTGTTTAGTTAGTTGCGTTATCAATTCCAGAAAGTGGGAACAAAAGTGGGAACAATTAATTTGCACTATTTGAAAAAGAAAGCGCAAAGTTAGTAAAAATAAGGTAAGAAATCTGTGTTTTCTTTAACATAATCAAGTGCTTTTAACGAGAAGAATTATGTCGTGATTTGTAAATAGTTGTATATACATAAGCGTCATTCGTACTATAAAAAATCCCCAATTTTAAAAAAGTCGAAAATGATTTAAAATATATAATTAAAGATTGATCTGAATCGATCTAAAAAAAGAATTGCAAAATGAAAAAAAAGAGATACTTACATACCAACTTCATTAATTTTTTGGTGGAGAAATACAATAAGAAAGATGAAAAAACTGATCTCCCAGAAGACAAGGCAAACAATAAGAATAAAGAAACAAATGAAGATGATGATGAACCGATTGAAGACCTCATCGCTGAATACAAGAATCTGTATAAAAAATTTGAGGACAAGAAATATGATGCAGTTTTTAAAAGACGATAAGATACTTTACGATGTCGAAACAATGCGTAAAATCTTAAATGCCCCAAAAGCGAAGTTACAACGGGAATTAAAAAAGCATAATGTTGAAATCACACGGTATAAAAACTTCTTTCTCTATCCCGAAATGACATTGTTCATTTTAATGGAACAAATCGTCATCGAAAAAATAAACCAAGGTTAAATGATCGACTATAATATTATCAGGAAATTGACCGAAAATATAAACAAGAACAAGGCAAAATTAACGGTTGAAACGGATTACAAGAAAAAGCAGAAATTGAGATATAAAATAGAAATTGACGGATTAAAGATAAAAATCGAACAACTGAATTAAAAAAAAAACGAACCTTTATAGAATGGCGGGTAACTATACGTTGGGTTCTATATCGTAACGCACTACCAGGGGATTTATACAAAGTGCAACCATAGTAGAAGGAAAGAAGTGGTAAGTATAACGGTGTGTCTTAGAGCATTGACAGTAGCTTTCCCAAACGTACATCAAAGACGATAGTACGTTAAGTTATACCCGATATGCTGTATCAGACATACGAGGTGGATACTTGGCTAACCAACTTGGGGCGACCCTTGTTGGGATTCTTGTATCTAAGTTTCCCCTCAATCTCCTCAGTACCCACCATCGTCTTAATAGATCTGATCGTAAAATTGAAGACTACTTAGTTTCAAATACAAACATCAAAGACATTTCCACACCTAACCCTTCAGCTAAAGATTTAATCGTACAAATTGTCGGATTGATTACTCCCCGCTCTATTCTAGTAATCTGAGGCAATGACACCTCAGCGAGATTAGCGAGTTCTTCCTGTGAAAATCCTTTTTGCTCCCTTAGTCTTTTTAAATTCTTGCCAAATTCGATTAAGTATTCTTTGTCCTTTGTGTATATCAATGCGTTACAAACTAAATTTAGTCTGTAAAATTCCGCTAATCATCAATGATTTATCTAATCATGTATGATTAGATAAAGTTTTATGTGTATGTTTGTTAAAATTTTAAATATTCAATTAACAACTCAAAAAAAAGCGACAAACATGAATTTAAGAACTACAGCAATTTTATGCTTCACAGGATTGCTATTATCCTGTAACGGTAAGAAGGAAAATAATGAAAGTACATCAGAATTTCTAAATGAAAGCGATTGTAACTGTGCAGAGCTTCAATTAAGACAGATTAACGAAAACGGTGACGAAGTAGAAGTCTGGAAGAATGTAAAAAAAGACGGCAATCTTTATACTGGTAATTGTACTGAAAAAGACCAGAATGACACAATCATCAGGAAATTGGAAATTAAAAATGGCTGGGTAGTCCGAGAAGTGAAGAAAGAAAATGTAATCGATAAAATCTACATCGTGACGAATGACATGGAATATAGTCAGTTGCAGAAAAGTAAAGGATTTACAATTGGTTTGTCGTTACTCGTATCTGGCGATAAGTACAGATACATTTCCGACTATGAAGACTATAAAAACGGGAATGTGTTTGATAAATGGGCAATTGGAGCGACAAATGATTTCGGAACAAATCGAATTTCTGTTTCAAGATATTACGAAAAGGGAGAACCATTAAATTGGTGGTCAGAGCAAGACACACTTGGCGGTCACAGTTCCAAAGGAAAAATAAAATGTTTAGGAAATCCTGAATTGATGAAAGGTGCGAACAACGAAATGGAATGGGTAAAAAATGATATGTCAGCAGACGAATTTATTAAATCCCTAAAATGTATGAAAGATGAATTGCCTCCTTTCAATTATTGGGAAGCTAAATAGAAATAGGACCTAATCAAATTTGATTACATAACAATTGAATACCGTATGACTCAATTATCAAGAGCAACTTAAAGTTGCTCTTTTTTATTATAAACGTACCATTACCCAAAGCGTATCATTTTAATTTTAAATACGAAGGTTATTTGATACAATAACTGTATCTTTGAAATATAAAATATTAAAACGATACAAAATGAAAGTAGTGATATACGCCAGGGTTTCGACGAACAGTCAGGATTACAAAAGACAAACAGAAGAATTATTGGAATTTTCCCAAACTAGAAATTATGAAGTCGTGAAAATCTTTGAAGAAAAGATTTCAGGTGGAAAGACCAATGAGGAACGACCTCAACTAATGAAAATGATAGACTTTATCAAGTCGAATAAAATTGACAAAATTCTTTGTTGGGAATTAAGCAGACTTGGAAGAAATACTATTGAAGTTCTTAAAACAATTCAACTGCTTAATGAGAATTATATTTCCCTTTACATTAAAAATCACAATATAGAAACGTTTAATGATAAATGTGAAATAAATCCGATGTCCCAGTTCCTTATCCAAATACTTACCTCAGTTAGCGAAATGGAAAAAACACAAATTCGTCAACGTATTAAGTCGGGGTATGATAGCTTTCGTAAGAATGGTGGGAAAGTTGGTCGTAAAGACGGATTTAGGAAAAGTCCCCAAACGTTATTAAGCGAACACAAAGATGTAGTCAAATTATTGAAGCAAGGTATGTCCGTTAGAAAGACAATGAAATTGACTGATAAAAGCAGTGGTACAGTCCAAAAGATCAAAAAAATGCTATCAAAAGGTGAAGGATTGTAAAAAAAATAACAATTTTTTGATATTTTTACGATCTATTTTCATTTCATGGATAAAAAAACAAAACAGAACATATATCATAGTTCGCTAGGTCGTGTTATGTCTTCACGAAAACGTCCTAGTAGTTTAAACACACTTAAAAACCTTTTAGATTTTGACAATCTGTCCGATGTGACAGATTCGTTATCGAAGTTTATTAGTCCCACAAATTTTTCAATTTACGGAAATGCGTTTCCCAAAACGTTAGATGTACTTGGTAAAGGTGAAATGTTGTTTAAACCTATAAGTCTCGAAAATGAATTCAAATGGACTTTTTTATCTATTAGAAAATTTTCAAAGCAGATAAGTCTTTTCTTAATTTTTAAAATTGAATTTGAGAAGTTTTTTCTACTTGGCGATTATGAGAGTGCTGAAAAGACTTTAGAAAATATTTTGGGCGAATTTGGCTATTCTATTTGGTACATTGAAGCTAAGTTTCTTTTGCTAGAATACCAAGACAAGTCAGAAGAGCAAAAGGAATTTTTATCAAAAATAAATGAGGTAAATAAAAATTTTTTCGTCAGTACACTTGCGCATTTTCTATCCTTTAGAACCGAAAGAAATTTATCCGCTTACAAATATGACTACGATATCAAAAGTCTATTCAGTAGAAATAAAAAAGAGGATGAGCGGGAAATAAGGCAATACTATCTTTTTAGATTAAACTATTTTGAAAATTATCAGATAAGTGACTTTTCCATGCTTTTAGTGTTTGAAAATTGCAATTCACTAATAGACAGGTATTTATTTGCGAGAGACATCTTGAAAATATTGTCTTTAAAAAAAGAGAATTTCAATTTCGCATTTTTAAAATCGAAATATTTATTCAAAAAAACGAGTGACCGTAATCTAATTCCAATCCTATGCACTAACGAAATACCAAAATTGTCGGATCGTCAAAATTATTTTGATAATAAATATCTACAGATAATTGATCTTTACTATACTGGTCTTTATGATGAAGCTATTGAAGAAATAAGACTTTTTATTAAGATAGATCCATCGAATTTTGATTTACTTATTCTTTACGTACGTTGCCATATAAACTTAAAGATGGCAATTACTCCTATTACTGATATTCCTTCTTTGTTAAATCAAATCACCACTAAGATTTTTCAATTGATGAATAAAGGTGAAAATAGAAGTGAAGTTATCTATAATCTTTACCAGATCAATAAAAACACACTAAGTTTTGACATAGGTCCGAGTCTAAATTATTTTCTAAAGAAGGAACAAGGTTTAGATGCGGACATTTCGCTCAAGTTATTATCTCTAAATAAATTTGATCCCTACTTCTCTAAATACTTTAAGGATAAACAAGCGGGACAAAACTACTTAAATAGTGGATTACAAATATATAATAATTCGATATCGATAAGTTACTGGCAAGATTATTTGACTGAGAATATAACTACTAATAAGAACTTAAGTCCTGAATTTTCATTTATCAATAAAGCAAAAATTTACTTTAAACAGGGAAATTACGAAAAGAGCACAATGCTATGGGAAGACGTAATTAAACAAACTGAAGACAACATTCCAATTCTTCAAACAGCATTGAAGTATCTCTTCGAATCACTAGTAAATCTTGAAAATTACAACTCTGCGATAAAATTATATGTCAATAATTTTAAAGAAAATGAAAATTCTATTGTAAAAATAGATTCAAAAAAATTAATTGACATTTTAAGAAGAAAAAGATATACAGACGTACGACGAACAATTGATCTTCCAATATTTATAAGTCTTTGCTCTCAGGATGACTTAGAGAAAAGTTTTATAATAGAACAATTTTGTAAAATTTATGATAAGACACTTCCGTCCAATCTTTTCGAACATGAAATTGATTCAGACAGAAAAAAAATCGAATATTTTTATTTTGACGTTTGCAGTTCAGAGGTATTAAAGCATTCGATATATCTAAATAACACGATTGACAGATTAAACGAACGTTTAAAAATTATAAATTATCTAAAAGAAATATTTAGTGAAAACGAAAAGAAATATCAGGAAGAATTAAATCTAATTTCAAACGAACTAATCGTTTACGAGGGAACTTTGAAATTAGAGGAAAGCAAAATTTATGCAAATGACCAAGCGATTATTACTAGAGAACTCAAGGATATTGACGGTCTTTACAACCGTTACAAAACCATTTATAATCTTTCGTTACAAGACAAAAAAATACTTCTCATTAGTGAAAATAGTTTTGCTCTTGTGAAGTTTAATGGAATGGAAGACTACGACACCTCAGAGGTAAAATATTCTGAAAGTGCATTAGTCGACGTTTTCTCAGAATTGTTTGATTCTATATTAGACAAGTATTTATTCAGCAATTTTGGTATTGTTGCTTATCTGAGTACCAGGATTCGTCATGGGGTTTTACTAGGAGAATTACGTCCAGAACTTGAAAAGCAAAACTTAATCCTTAATCGCATTGGAGAAACAGACAAATATGAAGAAAATTCATCTTGGAACTCACAGTATTTTAATTTAAATGATAAAAAGAAGTCCGATCTGCATTCTGTACTTACAAATTTCTCTTTCAAAATTGACACTTTGATTGAAGATATTATAAAAACTAAAATTCAGATAAAGAAAGATGGAAAGAATGAGAATGGACTTTTTAATTATGAATTCGACAAGTTAGAACTTTCAGCTTATATAGCTGAACTTTCAATTGATGTTGATTCTCGGCAATTCTGTCAAAACGTAATTGACCTAATATGGCAACGAACGGATGCAAATTTGGCGGTAATTAGGGAGTATATTGATAATGACATAAAAAATAAATTTGCGGAAGAACTTAACGCTTTAGACTTAAGATTGAGGTCAATATTGAGTAATGAAGATTTACCCAAAATTTTTACAAATCTTGCAGATAGTTCAACAGTAATAGAAAATAAGATTAAAAAAATTAGTTCATGGTTTAGAAGATCAGGATCGACAATTGACGATTTCAATATCCAGAAAATCTTTGATATTGTTTGGAACAATACTCAAAAATGCTACCCTAAAATGAATGTTGGATGTAAAGTAAACTACGACTCCAATCCAACAATAAAATCATGTTATTATATTCACTTTACAGACCTATTTAGAATATTGTTGGACAATATGTTTAAGTATGGCTATTCTATTGATGATATTAAAAATTTTGAATTTAGTTCATATGAAGAAGACAAATATTTAAAATTCAAATTCATAAATGCTATAGAGTTTCCAATAACTGATTTACCGTTTAAAACAAAAAATGGGCAAGCGGTTGTAGATACTGCCAAACTTATATCCGAGGGCAAATCAGGCATATCAAAAGCTATTAAAATTGTAAAATATGATTTGGATAATGAGAGTAACATGATTCAAGTAAAGTCCCCTGACCATGAAAATGTTTTTGAAGTTATAGTTAGCGTTGAAGTTCAAAATCTCCTCCAAGATGAATAAGATACTAATTGTAGAGGATAATCAAAAAAAACTTGAAAAACTTAAAACGTTTTTAGAAGGAGATTTTCCTAACATTATAATTGAGGAACGAACTTCATACAATTCTGCTTCCAAAGAAATCGTATTAAACTTTGATAAATATGATTTGATTTTGTTAGATATGAGTATGCAGACTTACGATATTTCAGACGATGAATCTGGAGGTGAACCAGAACCATTAGCAGGAAAAAACATTTTAAAGCAGATATATCTAAGAAACATTCCAACTAAAGTAATCGTAGTTACTATGTATGAAAATTATGTAGATGGTACCAGAATAAAAGAACTGGATCAAGAACTCTCTAATGACTTTGGCGAAAATTATTGTGGATATATTTTCTTTTCGCATTCAAATAAAGAATGGTCGATTAAACTTAAAGAATTGATGTTAAAGCTATGATTGATATACTAATATTGGATGATTCAGATGAGAAAATTTCACTCATCGAGAAATACTTACTTGAAGAATGTAATATTCCTCAAACAAATATTTTTAAGGAGAAGAACATAAAAGACGGAAGGAAAATTTTATATGACAGAGATTTTGATTTACTACTACTCGACTTAGTTATGCCCCGAGATCACGAAACGGAACCTAATGCAGAAGAGAGTGTAAAGTTTCTTGATGAAATATACTATAATAGTTCAATTCATATACCTGCTCATATAATTGGCTTTTCTCAGTTTGACGATTTAATAAATGCTCATCAAGAAACTTTCGATGACAAATTATGGCATCTAATAAATTTTAGCTTTACGCAAAACTCTTGGAAAGATAAGCTCAAGAGTAAAGTCTGTTATATCACTTCCCTGAAACAAAGGTTTAAAGAAGCAATCGAATCAAAAAACTATTACGATATAGGAATAATCTGCGCACTTGAGACACCAGAATTTTCAGAAATACTTCAGTTAGATTTACCGTGGAAAAAAATATCGTTTGAAGGAGATCCATTGGTATATTACTCGAGTGAAATAAACACTCTAAATGGTAATAAACATAAAATAATAGCTTGTTCCATTACAAGAATGGGTATGCAAGCGTCTGCGTCCGTAACAACGAAAATCATAGAAAAGTTTTGCCCAAAATATATTGCGATGACTGGAATCTGCGCTGGTGTGAAGGACAGAGACATAAACTATGGGGACATAATAGTTTCAGAAAACATCACAGATTTTGGTTCAGGGAAAATGGTGGAAACGGATGCTGGTGATGTTGTACTAAAACCCGAACCTCATCAAATTCCAACAGATCAAACTTTAATTTCTAAGTTAAGTAATTTTATCCGTGAGAATGATGAAATCGTAAAAATTCAAAGTAAATATCGTGGTAGCAAACCTTCAACTGTGTTACAAGCTAAAATTGCTCCCACTACCTCTGGATCATATGTCGTTTCTAGTGAGGGATTGGTACAAAGCATAATTGCCCAAAATCGCAAGCTTTCAGCAATTGATATGGAAGGGTACGGTGTATATCTCGCGTGTCATTTTTTCAATAAAACTAAACCTCTTGTAGTAAAATCGGTTTGCGACTTCGGAGACAAACATAAGGGAGATGATTATCAACAATATGCTTCGTACACAAGCGCTAATTTTTTACTAAGCTTTATAAAAAATATGCTTTAGGAAAGCTCATTAGAAGTGAATTTACTTGGATACTTAGCTAATCACTTGAAATGTTTAAGACACAGAGTATGAGAAAAAAGATACTTCAACTGTTAGAAAAAATTATCAAATGGTTAGAGTCAATATATTTTAAGTACTCTATTAAAAGTATTGATGATTTAGCTTACTCCTCCCTATCCCCTATCGACAATGGTGATGAGAATGGACATTACTCAAAAGCTTTATTATGGTCACTAAAAAATAGAAAGAAAGAAGACATTAAGAATATTGCCTTAACGGGTTCATACGGATCTGGAAAAAGTAGTATCCTGAAAACATTCCAAAAAAATTATAAGGGAAATGATTTAAAATTTCTAAATATTTCTTTGGCAACTTTTAAAGAAGAAAAACCTGAGTTCGACGAAAAAGGTAAAGAGATTAAAGTTGACAAAACCGAGCTATTAAGACTTATCGAAACAAGTATATTAGAACAGATTTTTTACCATGAAGAAGACAACAAAATTCCTGATTCAAGGTTCAAGAAAATAAAAAGTTATAGTGTAAAAAAGCTAATTTTCATTTCTATAGGATACTTATTGTTTTTGTTAGCGATCTGTAATTATTTCTATCCATATTTCATTCAAAGTATCTTTAAAGATATTGCAATCAGTAATAAAGTATGCGATATTATCCACTATAGCGGAATTTTCATAGTAGCATTAGGTACATTCTTTATAATATTAAAATCAGTTAGAATTATTAGTGCTGTTACAATTAATAAACTCAAAATACAAAATGCTGAAATCGGTGTTGGTGAAAATTTAAATAAGTCGGTTTTAAATCATCATATCGATGAAATTCTTTATTTCTTTTCCATAAGACCTTATAACGTTGTCATAATTGAAGACTTAGACAGATTTCGAGAAACTGAAATCTTTACTAAACTTAGAGAGGTTAACTTACTTCTCAATAATTCGGAAAAAACAAAACGTAAAGAGATTGTTTTTGTGTATGCTGTTCGTGACGATATGTTTACCGATAAAGAGCGAACTAAGTTCTTTGATTTTATTATACCTGTAATTCCGGTTATAAATTCATCTAATTCAAGTGAAATACTACTTAAAAAGAAAAACAAGTTTCAATATAACCTGAGTGATAATTTAATTGAAGATATATCCTTTTTCATAGATGATATGCGTTTGCTTCATAATATCTCTAACGAATTTTATTTATATAGTAATAAGCTAAATGAAACTCTAAATCAAGATAAGTTATTCGCCATAATCACTTATAAAAACATATACCCTAATGATTTTATGAAGCTGAGTTATAATGAAGGTGATCTCTATACCATTTTTAATTCAAAAGCGATTTTTATAAAAAATTCAGTTAGTGAAATAGAGAGTGAAATAGAGCAATATAAAGATCAAATTAAAGAATATGAGAGTTTATTCATAAGTAATATACAAGATTTAAGATTACTATATGTAGTTAGAATAATTGAAACTTTACCAGGTTTCAAATCATTTGTTATTAATAACAATATATTATCAATAGATGAAGTTGTCGAAACAGCAAATTTTGAATATTTAAAAACAAATAATTTTCTATATGAACAAATTAGGTTCAACGAATACTATGGAAGAACTGATACTCGAAATCTAAATTCCACCACAAAATTTAGTACAATTGAAAAGCTCATTGACCAAAATAAATCATATTTAGAGAAGGAAAAAGAGATTACGGATATTAAAAATGGCAAGATTGCTTCGTTAAAAAATAAAATTCAGGAATTAGAAAAGCAAAAACAAAAAACTAGAATCTCTAAAATAGCCGATTTGCTGAGATCTGATCAATTCTCTGATATAGAATTAAGCGACAACCTCAACAAAAATCTTATAACCATTCTATTACGAAATGGCTATATCGCAGAAGATTATATAGACTATATATCGCTATTCCATGAAGAAAGCTTAACGCGTTCTGACTATCAATTTCATATCAGCATTAAGAACTCGATAAAACAACCGTTTGATTATAAGTTGTCTAAAATCGAAAAATTACTTTTAAAAATTAACCCGCTTGATTTTCAGACAGAGTATATATTGAATTATGACATTTTAGATTACTTACTTTATCATTCCAATAAATATAATTCTCAATTAGAATCAATTTTTAACAAACTGAAAGACGAATCAAAAATCTCCATCGAGTTCATTAAAGGATATTTTGAAACATCACAAAAATTAGATGAATTTACAAAGATGCTCTGCAACAAGTGGAGCAATATATGGGGATTCATAGAATCTAATCCTGATTTCTCGGAAGATTTAAAAAATACTATTCTAAAAAGGATAATTGAGTATGGGGATGTAAAAGCTATAATTGAGATTTCAAAACAATCTTCTTTAACAAAGCTTATTCTCTCCGATCCATTATTTTTAAATATTACTGAGAATCATGATCAGCTTAAAAAAGTTATTGAAGAATTAAAAATAAGCTTTAGCAAAATTGATTTTGAAAATTCTTCTGATGAAATGCTGTCTTTCATATACAAGGGTAACTATTATCAGTTAAATATTGAAATAGTTGCTTCCGTAATTAAAAAGTTCGGAGAATTTAACCAAGTAGAATTTGATAACTCAAACTACTTTGCAATTAGGACATCAAAAGCAGATCAATTAATTCAATATGTTGAAGCAAATATTGATGATTATATTGAAAACGTGTACTTAAAAATATCTACCAATGTAAATGAGAAAGAGGAGTATCTTATCGCTCTACTCAACAATGAAAATATAGAAATTGATAACAAAAAATCTGTTATTTCACAAATAGAAACTAAGATTGCAAAGCTCTCAACCATTGAGGATTCTGGATTGTATCCTATATTACTTGAAAACAATAAATTACTTCCTTCTTGGGAAAATTTACTTTTCGATTATAATAACCAAATTATTGAAGAAGGAGACGAAGAAAAAACTGAATCAGAAATATCAGAATCGAGTATTGAATTCATCAATCTAATTCAAAATGCAGAAGAATTGTCCAAGGTTAAAATTCCTAAAGAGGTAAATTCTACAAATGTTTATGGCAAATTTTGGAAAAAGCTACTTCAAAAGGACGAGATAGAAGATCAATCGTACGATTTAATTACTAAATCCAGTCCTTGGTGGTATAGTGATTTAAGCTTTGAAGAAATATCCGACAACAAAATTAAGTCACTTATTAATAGTAATTGTGTTAATCCTACTGTTGAGAGTTTTAATTCATTAAAAGAAAAATCTGATGGATTAAATATCTATCTACTCGAAAAAAGAAAGAACGATTATTTTAAAATCTTAGATCAGCTTACATTTGACAGCGATGATTTGGAATTGATCTTAAAGTCTTCCATCTTAAACAATTCTGACAAATTGAAAATATTGGATAATTGTTCTGAAGAAGCAATTATCACGAATAGCAATATAAAACTATTGAGTTCTATTCTTATATCAGATAGTTCCTTTGTCGTTAGTGATAATGTTTTAAACTCTATTCTTGTAAACAACCAAGTTCCAGTAAAAGAGCGAATAAGGTTATTTGTTAAAAATTCAAGCAAATATGACCTATCTTTCATTGAATCTTTCTTGACAAATTTAGGAGGAAATTATGCGTGGATTACTGATACAAGTTCAAAAGCAAGAATTCCAAAAGACCATGACAATTGGGAACTATTAAGTGTTTTAGCGAATAAAAGATATATTTCTTCTTTTTCGGAAAAAGATTCTGACTTTAGAGTAAATCACAAACGAAAATAATTGAGAACAAAGCAAATAGAAAATTAAATATGTTAAAAAAGGAGTTCAGCAATGATAGATTAAATAATGCAACCTGGTATAGCTTTTGGTTTATTGGGTTTGCAATATTTGGTTTTGTTATACTCTTTCTTCAAATAGCTTTTTCAGATAAAATATCGCCAACCTACGGTGTTGTCGGTGATGCTTTCGGTGGTGTTCTTAGTCCAATAATCGGTATTGCTTCTGCAATACTTACTTTCTTAGCATTCTATATGCAGAAGAAAGCAAATGATATTTTAAAAAAACAATTTAAAAAGAACAAGAAAGACGAACATATAGATTTTGTTTTCAATAATTATAAGTCTCGCATTCTACTAATAGCAGATGAAATTAACAATTTCAATGTTTCATTTCATGGTAATACTTTAATTTCAAAAATTGAATTACTAGCAAAACGAACTGATAAGAAATATAACTTTATTGGAGGGCAAGCTATCAATTTATTCTTGATTGAGTTCTTTAGAATTAAAGAAGAACACGAAAAAAATGGTACAAAGGAAACTGTAAAAATCGATGATTCTTCTTTTGGTGTATTACTACAAATCAATTCCGCAATTTCTAGTTATTACAAAGTTTGGAAAGCTGTATATAATTCTGATTTGAAGAAAGATTTTAAAGAGGAATTAGAAGAACTTCTTGCATTTGTTTACTATTCAAAATTAAATTACTTTTTCTCTTTTCTATTGAGTAAACATTACGAAAAGAATACTACCTCGCAAATGAAAGAGATATATGATTTTTATTTAGTAAAATCTAAACCAGTATTAGATGCAATCAATAAATCGATTGATAATAACGATAGTTAAACAACGATGTAGCATAATAAAATTTTTGCACACATCCCCACTTAAAAAACTCTTATTCAAAAATACTATTCAATCGTTCATTAAGTGCATCCGATTTTTTAAAGTCAAATCCCGTCTGCAAATACTTTTGAGTTGTTGCTAGATTTGTATGACTGAGAGCGATTCTTATATCGTTTAGGTTTATACTATCCATTGTTAAAAGTATATTGGTAAACGTAAATCGTGCGGAGTGTGTTGTTGGATTCGGTAATGTCAAATCATACTTTTTTGACATTCTTTTAATTTTAGCGTTGTAAGACGTAAACTTACTTTTATAAAGATCGAACTGCTCTTTTGTAAATGGTTGCTTTTTATCGTATCCGTTGAAAATGTTAGACTTTATAAAATCCTTAAATAACAATTCATCAGGATTTTGCTTTTTAAAGTATTCAACTATTTTCATTCTCGCAGTTACGCTAATTTCTCTAAGTAATGAATAAGAATATCCGATTAGATTTTTTATCTCTTCATCTGACTTTTTAATAACGAAACCTTTGTATTTCTCATACGGTGAATCAGGACTAAGTAAAGTATCTGATTCTAATTTGTCTAAATAACCTTCTGCTCCAATATGAGCGTAAATTTTTCTAATACATTCGTTGTAAGTAAGATTGTCGAAATAGCCCTCATAACTTTGCTTTAGCTTTTCGATTAAATCTCCCATCCCAATAACATCCAAGATCACTTTCACCAACTGAGTATTATAATTTAACTTCATTGAAGTTCCGGTTTTCATTTGGATATATTCGATAGCGTTTCTGTTTGTGAAATTGCTATTCTTCAAAAGCATCATATCCGAACATCTGAGACCATTCCCTAAAAAAGAAAATAAGAACATTCTACTTTCAATAAAATATCCATCAGTTGGTTTTATTGCTTGTAAAGCTTTAATGTCTTGCTCTGTCAGTATTTTTTTCGGTTTACCGATAACCTTTATTTTGTGTCCATAAAACGGATTGACTTGAGTATAAATATTGTCCTTTGCAGCACTATTAAAAATAGCTGAATAAGTATTAAGATATAATCTTAAGGAAGAGTCTTGCAATCCTTTTTGCTTGAAATACGATCTCATTCTTAAAATGAAGTCATTATCAAAATCTTCAAACCTAATATCTTTCCTACCAATCGATGATAAATAAATTTTGAGATTTGCCAAACAAGTGTTGTGAATATTGATCGTGCTGTGATTGGATAGCATACTTTTCTTATATTCAAAGTAAGATAAGAAGGTGTAAGACGTTTTTTTGTTGTCGAATGGGTTACGCTTTAGATTTACCTCGATCCTCTCATTAATCGATTTGTAATCGATTTTCTTGGTCGGAATGAATCTTTGAAATCGTTTATCATAGAGATCTTCAAATTGTTCCCTAGTCAATGTAAATTCCAGACTTACTTTGGTACGCTCTGCTCCTCTCCTGTATAGAACATGCAAATAACCTTTTTCGTCTCCTTTTCTCTTCTCGCTGAATATAACTGACGCTTTTACATCCATAATATCTGATCTTGGACGTAAAAATAAGAAAGTAAAAATGACGGTGGGCACAAAGTGGGTAAAATATTTACCCACTTTAACATCTTAAGTCGAATGCGCAAATTATTTAAATCATTGTTTTTGAGTGGATTTAAAAACACACAAGCAGAATAAATTTTATTTATGTGTTGCATGCGCAAAAATACTTCAACAATTTAGATTGGGAAACTCCTCGCATAAATTTTTCTTAACAGATGGAAATTGCAGGCGAAATCGTTCGATTATCCGTTATCATTGCACTATGAAAACACTTTTCGCCCTTCTCTTCGCCTCAATCTTCAGTGCCGGATTCGCCCAGGAAAAGCCGTTGACGCTCATTTTTAAGGAATTCGGATGGACGGTTTCGATCCCTCCTGACTATAAAAAAATGAAAACCGATCAAGAAGACATGCTGTTGGCCTACGAAAAAGACCAGTCGCACAATATACAGGCGTATTGGGAAGAATTCGATGAATCGAAAGACGGCAAATACGTAGATGCGTTGCGTTCGGCCAAAAAAGACGTGACCGATGCCGTGAACGAGCAGCTTCCGGGATCGGGAATCACGACGGAGACTGAGGAAACCATCGACGGGAAAAAATTCGCAGTCTTTACCTCAAAGGTCACGCTCGATGCCACATTTTCGATCTATACCGTCACATACGCCAGGGTTTTCGGAAAAAAAGCGGTCAGTATCAATTTGACGTATGCCGATGCAACCGAAGGCAAGAAATTAGCGGATGCCGTCCGGAAATCAACGTTCAAAAAATGACGAACCTGCTTCCGAAAGATGGCGTCGTGCACTATTTCGCATCGGCAATCCCGGATCCCGACGCGTATTTCGCTGCCCTCCTGCGAACCATCGATTGGAAAAACGACGAAGTTTCGATGTTCGGGAAACGCATCATCACCAAACGCAAAACCGCCTGGTATGGCGACAAACCTTTCGATTATACGTATTCCAAAATTATGCGGACCGCTTTGCCGTGGACTACAGAATTACTGCAACTCAAGGCCATCGTAGAAAAAATATCGTCCGAAACCTATAACTCCTGTTTGCTGAATTTGTACCACGACGGATCGGAAGGCATGGGCTGGCACAGCGACGACGAGAAGGAAATCGTACGCCATTCCGCCATCGCATCGGTCAGCCTCGGAGCCACCCGAAAGTTCGCGCTGAAACACAAAGCGTCGAAAGAATCCGTCTCGCTGGAACTCCAAAACGGAAGTTTGTTGGTCATGAAAGGCGAAACCCAGGAAAGTTGGCTGCATGCCGTTCCCAAGTCTTCAAAAATTACCGAAGCAAGGATCAACCTGACATTTCGCAAAATGGCGTGATTTAACTTTTTTGGCAGAAAATATAGCGTCTCACGTCGTGTAAAAACCCGAACTTCGGCAGACCTAACAGGTATCCCAAATCCTGTTAGGTCTCAAGCCGAACCGGTCGAAAAACATCGCAAAAACCAACCCACCTGTCCGAAACTTATACTACGCCCCGACTTTCCCCGTTACCTTACCAACAGCAATACGTTAATAAAAAACACTAAAGCGCGATTTTGCCCGTTTAAAAAATGTGCATTTTTGTTCAAGACAAATTAAAACCGAATTTTCTCTATGCAATTCCTCACTTTACTGCTCCAAGATCCGCAACCGGTCCAAGACACCATCGCTAATGCGCAAAATGCCGCCGGCGCCGCCACTGTAGCCGTAACTGAAAACGTCTCCTATCTCGACTTCGTGCTCAAAGGCGGAGCGATGATCTACCCGCTTATCGTCTTGCTTTTCTTTTGCATCTACGTCATCGTCGAACGCGCCATGACCATCAAGAAACTCGGCAAGCAAGACCCGAACCTCATGAGCGAAGTCAAAGCCCAGCTTCGCGCCGGTCGCATCGACAACGCGTTGATGTTGTGCAGCCGCGACGGGAATTCCACAGCTGCGATCCTGAAATCGGGAATCCAGACCATTGGCCGTCCGATCTCGGAAATCGAATCTGCAATGGAGAAAACGGCAAACATTGAAATCGCCAAAATGGAAAAAGGCCTCGGCTATCTGGGATTGATCTCCGGTGTGGCGCCAATTCTGGGATTCATCGGAACGATCGCCGGAGTCATTAAGATCTTCCACTCGATTTCGACGACAGGAAACCTGAACATACAAACCATATCAGGCGGTCTCTACGAAAAGATGATCTCCTCGGGAGCCGGCCTTGTCGTGGGCGTCATCGCCTATTCGGGCTATCACCTATACAACATGGTCATCGACGGTTTCACGGTCAAAGCCGAAGCCCAAACCTTAGAAATCATCAACGTAATCCAGTCTCCAGATGGCAATTAAACGAAAAAGGCGCTTCCATCCCGAGTTGTTCTCGGCTTCGATGAGCGACATCATGTTCTTTTTGTTCCTGTTTTTCCTCATCATCTCGACGCTGGCCAACCCTAACGTGATCAAGTTGACGCTCCCGAAAGCGGAATCGACCGAAACCACGAAAAAGGATCACCTGACGTTGTCGGTAACACCGGAAAAACAATACTTTCTCAATAAAGACAACATACCGTTCGATCAACTCGAAATGGAACTGGCCGCGCGCACGCAAACCACAGGCGACAAAAACGTCGTGATCAGGATTCCTGCCGACCTCATGGTCCAGGATTTGGTCGACCTGATGCAAATCGGAGTGCGGCTCAAACTCAATTTCGTGATCGCGACAGCCAAGAATTAATGATACGAAACCTGCTTCTCGTCGCTTTAGGTGGCGCCATCGGGAGCGTGTTGCGATATCTCACGTCGATTTTCGTCAGCAAATATTTCCCGACGGTATTTCCCTGGGCAACTTTGGTGACGAATATAATCGGTTGTTTCCTGATCGGGTTTTTCGTCGGGCAACTTCAAAAAAACGGCCTCTTCGACTCGGGTTACAAATGGCTGCTCGTCACTGGTTTCTGCGGCGGATACACCACTTTTTCCACATTCGGGCACGAAAACATCACATTATTCCAAAATGGCAACGGCGCATTGGCCTTCGCCTATATCGCCTCCAGCGTAGTCGTTGGTTTGGGCGCGGTTTGGCTCGGGCTTTGCGTTTCGGGCGTAAAACTGTAAGGAGCCGATCCCGCTATACGCTCTTAGTCCTCGGTCCAAAAAGCTTATTTTATTAGGGCGGGGCGCGGCTTCCTGCGGTCGCCGCGCCCCGCCCCAAAAATATAGCTTTCGTCCCTGCGGGCTAACCGCTGCTATCGGGGCTAGGCCGACGGTCCACAGCAGGATCATATTCCGTTACAACCGTCGAAAATGAACCGCTGATTCGCCAATCTGCAAACTACACCAAAACTTTCGCGTGGTCGCGTTGCAAGACGTGAATGCCTGAATCGAAGTGAGCCGAATCAGGGAACTGCGGTTCCTGAACCTACAAAGCGTAACCCTAAGCAAATCTGTGTTGTCAGCATGTCAACGTTCTAAAATCGCACTCACAATGAATTCCCAAAACATCCTCCAAATTTCAAAAAAAATGTAAATTCGCAACCTATGAACGAACGTGATTTTCAAGAAATCAACGCCTTGCTGGCTTCCCCGAAAAGCATTGCCATCATCCCGCATCGCAGCCCAGACGGTGACGCCATGGGCTCGACCTTAGCGCTTTACCACTTTTTGAAAAAATTGGGGCAAAACCCTACGGTGATCGCCCCGAACGAATTCCCTGATTTCCTGGCCTGGCTGCCGGCCTCCGAAACCGTCCGGATTTTTGAAAAAGACAAAGAGGGCGTCGCCAAAATCCTCGAAGAAGCCGACATCGTTTTTACGCTCGACTTCAACGCCTTGCACCGCACCGGTGAAATGGAACACACCCTGGCACGTCTCAAGGCGTTGTTCATCATGATCGACCATCACCAAAAGCCAGACGCTTACGCCACGTACACGTTTTCAAACACGGCTTACGGCTCCACTTGCGAGATGGTGTTCGATTTCATTTCGGGCCTTGGCAAAAAAGACCTGCTCGACAAAACGATCGCGACCTGCATTTACTGCGGCATCATGACCGATTCGGGATCGTTCCGCTTTCCGTCTACGACGAGCAAAACGCATCGCATTGTGGCCGACCTTATCGACCTGGGTGTCGAAAACGGCTACATACACAACTCGGTTTACGACAGCAGCACGTATAACAGCCTGCAATTGTTGGGTCGCGCGCTTTCGAAGCTGAAGATCATTCCAGCTAAAAAAACGAGTTATACCTCGTTGACCGCTCAGGAACTCGAAGACTTCCAATACGTGAAAGGCGACACGGAAGGCATTGTCAACTACGGTCTGAGCCTCAAGGGAATCGAATTTACCGCGATCTTCATCGAGCACAAAGATGAGAACATCGTCAAGATTTCGTTCCGGTCAAAAGGAACCTTCGACGTGAACCAATTTGCGCGCAACCATTTCAACGGAGGCGGGCATATCAACGCGGCCGGAGGAAAATCGTTCAGTTCCCTCGAAGAAACAGTCCACAAATTCGAAGGACTGGTTTCCCAAATCTCAATCTGACACTATGAAAAAGACCAAAATAGCGCTGCTTTTAATGCTCTCGGTATTCGCCGTTTGCTGCAGCCAACAACAGCCTCGTCGCCCGATTTCCCAGTCTTCGGGCACGTTCATGAAAGAATCGGCGGAGCGCAACAAAAAATTGATCGCCGGGGAAGAAGACAAAATCGACTCCATCATCAAAAGCGAGCCAAACCGCAAATACACGGGATCCAAAAAGGGATATTGGTATACGTACATCAAGCAAAATACTACCGACACGATCCGTCCCAAAAAAGGGGACGTCGCGTTTTACACTTACGAACTCAGCGATCTGGACGGCAACGTGATTTACAGCGCTCTCGAATTGCGTCCCCAGGAATACCATGTAGACAAGGAACAAAAAATCATCATGGGATTGAGGCACGGCATCAAACTGATGCGCAAGAATGAAACCGTGCGCTTCCTGTTCCCGTCCCATATGGGATACGGCTATCACGGCGACAACAGACGCATCGGCCACAACCAGCCGCTGATTGCAACCGTCACCCTGACCGACATCAAACCTGAAAACCAAACTACTACCGAATAAATGAAAAAAATTGTTCTCGTTCTTTTCGCCATTTCCTGCGCGATGACTTCCTGCAAAGACGAAAAAAGCGACCTCGCCGACGGGCTTTACGCCGAAATCACGACCAATAAAGGCAAAATCCTGTGCGAACTTGAATACCAGAAAGCACCTGTGACCGTGGCGAATTTCGTGACGCTGGCCGAAGGTAAAAATGCATTTTGTTCCGACGAGTTCAAAGGCAAACCCTTTTACGACGGCTTGAAATTTCACAGGGTCGTGCCCAATTTCATGGTACAGGGTGGCGATCCTTTGGGCAACGGTACCGGAGGCCCTGGTTACAAATTCAGCGACGAGTTTTCGGACCTGACGCACGATCGCGCCGGGACACTCTCCATGGCCAACGCCGGGCCAGGAACCAACGGCAGCCAATTTTTCATCACCCACTTGCCCACCCAACAACTCGACGGCCGCCATTCGGTTTTTGGATATGTCGTGACCGGCCAGGACATCGTCGACTCCATTGCGATGGAAGACGAAATCGAGCAGGTGAAAATTATTCGCGTAGGGGAAGCCGCAAAGCGTTTCGACGCGGTCAAGACCTTCCGCGATTACTTTTCCCAGGAACTTGACGGACAGAAAAAGCAAGCCGCCCAGGCTGCCGAGTTCGAAAAAGCCTATACCGAAAAATACAAGGCCCAAATTGACGAGAAGCTTGCATCGTTCGCCAAATTGCGCCAAACCGCCAAAAAGCTGCCGTCGGGCGTTGAAGTTGCCATAATCAAAAAAGGATCGGGCGAGAAACCGGAGAACGGGGCGATGGCGCTCATGAATTACGCCGGTTTTCTTGAAAACGGGCTGTTGTTCGACTCCAATATCATGACCATTGCGGAACAGTTCGGGAAATACGACCGCAACCGCGAACAAGGCGGCGGCTATTTACCGGCGCGTTTCGTCTACGGGCCGCAGGGACAACTCATTCCGGGATTCAAGGAGGGAATGTCGCAATTGTCATATGGCGACAAAGCGGTGTTTTTCATACCTTCGGCAATGGCGTACGGAGCCGCGGGTGCTGGAGGCGTAGTTCCTCCGAACGCGAACCTGATCTTTGAGATCGAGATGTTAAAACTTGACCAGAACCAACCCAAAAATAATCATCCATAAAAATTAAAAAGATGAAACGTAAAGCGATGTTGTTGTTGCTGCTGTCGTTCTCGATGATGCAGGCACAAGTCAAAAAAACGACGAACAAGACGGCGGCGAAGACTGCTGCAACGAAGTCGGTTGCCCCGAAAAACGATGAAGGTCTCTTTGCTGAAATGGAAACTTCGAAAGGAAAGATCGTACTCCAGCTCGAATACCAGAAAACACCGATAACGGTTGCCAATTTCGTGTCTTTGGCCGAGGGCGACAATCCCCAGGTGAACGAAAAATACAAAGGGAAGAAGTTCTACGACGGCCTCAAATTCCACCGCGTACTCAAAGATTTCATGATCCAGGGAGGCGATCCGCTTGGAAACGGTTCGGGCGATCCCGGTTATAAGTTCAAAGACGAAATTGTCTCGGATTTAAAACACAGCGGTCCCGGAATTCTCTCAATGGCCAATTCAGGCCCGACAACCAACGGCAGCCAGTTTTTCATCACGCACAAAGAAACGAGCTGGCTCAACGGCAAGCATACTGTTTTTGGACATGTGGTCAGCGGACAGGACGTCGTGAACAACATCGCCCAGGACGATATCATTACCAAAGTCACGATTGTCCGAAAAGGGAAAGAGGCCAAAAAATTCAACGCTTCGAAAATTTTTGGTGACTACTTTGCCAACAAAGCCAACGAAGAAAAGCTTAAAAACGAAAAAAGTGCTGCCCAATCGGCCGCAAAAAAGCAATATCTCGACGGATTGCGCGCAACGGCAACCACGCTTCCGAGCGGGCTGTCGTACAAGGTGATCAAAACGGGAACGGGTGTCAAGCCAGCTGCCGATTCCCAGGTTTACATTTATTACGCTGGTTATTTCGCCGACGGAAAACTGTTCGACAGCAATTACGAGCAAGTCGCCCAGGAAAACGGCCAGTTCGACGCCAACCGTGCCGCTGGCGGAGGTTACAAGCCTTTTCCGTTCAAGATCGGGACAAAGACCGGTATGATCCAAGGTTTTATCGAAGGCATTGAAAACATGAACATGGGCGACAAAGTTGTAGTGTTCATCCCATCTAAACTTGGATATGGAGAAGGCGGACGCGGCCCGATTCCACCCAATACGGATTTGGTGTTCGAGATCGAAATGGTCGACAAGCAGTAAGCATAGTCGTTTATGAAATAGCAAGTCCGGTCATGTGCCGGACTTTTTTTATGGTTGGTTTTGGAAGCGGATCTTTAATTAAATCGCATCTTCTATCGAAAACCGTACCCGCGTTAGGGGCTGAAGCGATAGCCCGCAGGCACGAGGACTTTAGCGGAAGACCCGACGGCGGTGGCCAGAAAGTGCGATTTAGGAAAAAAGTCAGAACCGCCGGAACGCCCAAATCATCTGAACGCCCATTCGACCTCGTCTTTGTCGTTGAAAACGGCGCCCATTTCGACTTTAGCGATGGTTCCGAATTCTTCCTGCAAGATCAGCCAGTTTGCTTCGTTGAAGTGGTTCGTGGCAAGATCGAAACGCTCGGTTTCCCAGGTTTTGAACGCTTTGGGCAGCAGTGGCTTTACGTTCTCGACGGTTTGCCCTATCAGTTTTTGTCCGCCTAATTCGAGTTCGGGATTTCCCGAAATAAGGTAGCCGAAGCGATAACTCTCGTCCTCGTAAAACGTCAGGCGCAGTTTGAGCGCGTTGTAAACGTGGATGGCGTTGTTGTCGTCGTCCTTGAAGTGAAGGTCGGATTTGCCGATGGCGCTTTCTACATCGCTGATTTTCATTCCGAAGAGCAAATTGGCGATGCCTTTTTTGGGTATAAGTTGCATAATATTTTTTATAAAAAATCAGAAACGAAATTTGGTTTAAACCATAGAAAAAAATTTAATTAAACAATTGAGGAAGTTAAGGTTAGTTAAGTGTTGCGTACGCTTTACGCTTGAATCCCTTAATGATTTAAAAAGTCAAACGCTTAACTCTCCTTAATTCCCTTAATTGTTTTAGAAAAAGTCAAATGCTTAACTCTACTTGATTCCTTTAATGGTTTAGAAAAAGTCAACGCTTAACTAGCCTTAATTCCCTTAATTGTTTAAAAAAAAGTCAAATGCTCAACTCTCCTTAATTCCCTTAATTGTTTAGAAAAAGTCAAATGCTTAACTCAACTTGATTCCTTTAATGGTTTTGAAAAAGCCAACGCTTAACTAGCCTTAATTCCCTTAATTGTTTAGAAAAAGTAAATGCTTAATTCCCTTAATGGTTTAAAAAAGTCAAACGCTTAACTCTCCTTAATTCCCTTAATGGTTTAAAAAAAACCAACGCTTAACTAGCCTTAATTCCCTTAATTGTTTTAAAAATAGATAAACAATAACGCTCCCTAATTCCCTTAATTGTTTAGAAAAAGTAAATGCTTAACTCTCCTTAATTCCCTTAATGGTTTAAAAAAGTCAAACGCTTAACTCTCCTTAATTTCGTTAATGGTTTAAAAAAGTCCAACGCTTAACTCTCCTTAATTCCCTTAATTGTTTAGAAAAAGTAAATGCTTAACTCTCCTTAATTCCCTTAATGGTTTAAAAAAGTCAATGCTTAACTCTCCTTAATTCCCTTAATGGTTTAAAAAAGTTAAACGCTTAACACTTCTTAATTCCCCTAATGGTTAAAAAGCACGAAAACAGCATCAACCAAAGAAAATCAATAAATAAATTCGCCGAACTCGCTGCTGATCGTCAACTTTTTACCTTCGAAAGCCTCGACGCGTCCCACGATTCTAGCATCGACGCCAAACGATTTTGAGATATAGATGATGTCCTCGGCGATTGCCTCAGGAATGTACAATTCCATGCGATGGCCGCAATTGAACACCTGGTACATTTCCTTCCAGTCGGTTTTAGATTGTTGCTGTATGAGCCTGAACAAAGGCGGAACCGGAAACAGATTGTCTTTTACGACATGAACGTTGTCGACGAAATGCAGCACTTTGGTTTGGGCGCCGCCGGAACAGTGAACCATGCCGTGAATGTCTTCTGGATAGTATTTCGAAAGTATTTTCTTGATGATCGGCGCATACGTCCTGGTTGGCGAAAGCACGAGCTTTCCGGCGTCGATGGGCGAACCTTCGACTTCGTCCGTCAACTTTACGTTGCCCGAATAAACGAGGTCGGATGGAACAGCGGCGTCGAAACTCTCCGGATAGCGCTCCGCAAGGTATTTCGCAAAGACATCATGTCGGGCGGAAGTCAGTCCGTTGGAACCCATTCCACCGTTATACGATTTTTCGTAAGTCGCCTGTCCGAAAGATTCCAACCCAACGATAACGTCTCCGGGACGGATCCTGGCATTGTCTATCACTGCAGACCGTTTCATTCTCGCCGTGACCGTCGAATCGACGATGATCGTGCGGACGAGATCGCCCACATCGGCAGTTTCGCCTCCGGTGGAATGTATCGTGACGCCAAAAGTTTTGAGTTCTTCGATGAGTTCTTCGGTCCCGTTGATGATGGCCGCCAAAACCTCGGCAGGAATCAGGTTTTTATTGCGTCCGATTGTTGACGAAAGCATGATGTTGTCGGTCGCGCCAACACAAAGCAGATCGTCTATGTTCATGATCAACGCATCCTGGGCAATGCCTTTCCAAACGCTGAGATCGCCGGTTTCCTTCCAATACATATAGGCCAAAGCCGATTTCGTTCCGGCTCCGTCGGCGTGCATCACGAGGCAATAATTACCATCTCCGGTCAGATGATCGGGCACGATTTTGCAGAAAGCCTTCGGGAAGAGCCCTTTGTCTATGTTTTTTATCGCGGCGTGAACGTCCTCTTTTTCGGCGGAAACACCGCGCTGGGCGTAGCGTTTGGAAGTATCTGTCATGGTTTGTGTTGTTCGCGCAAAGATAAGTATTGGTTGTCGATTTGTCGATCGGTTGTTTTGTTTATTTGTTCGTTTGAACTTTTGTGTCCTCAATCAGGTTCGGAACTTTGAATTCTCCGATCATGTCACTTGTTTTTGCGTCCCTCATTATCTAATTGTCTAATTATCTAATTATCAAATTCGCTAATTAACCGCTTCACTAATTAAAAAGAATCTCAATCTCAACCCTCCTGTTTTCATCCATTTCTTTTTCGTTCTTTTCCGGAATCGGATGCAGTGGTCGTGAAACGCCGAATCCGCGGTAGGAAAGCCGTTTGGCAGCGACGCCATTGCGCAATAAAAAATCGTAAACCGACTTGGCCCGTTGTGTGGAAACGAACGAGTAATCTTTCTCCTTCACGGTTTGGCAACAGATATGTCCTTGAATTTCTATCCGGAGGTTAGGGTTGTCGTTCATTATCGCAAGCAGCTCGTCGAGTACGGGACGGGACTTGGGTACGAGCTGGTCGCTCATGTTGAAAAAATTGAAATTCGGCAGGCGGACTTTTTCCCCGACTTTGGCGTCGATCATTTTCTTTTTCAGTCCATTGGTCGGCTTGGCGGTTTCCTGATCGCGAGCGATTGTGTAAAGCACTGCCACTTTGCGGTTGTCGCTGAGATCGCGGGATTGTTCGAAATCTTCGCCATATCCTTTTATCAAAAGGTTTCCCGATGTTGCGACCTGGCGACTTTTGAGATATTCCGCTACGGCATTGGCGCGTTTTACCGACAGGCTGTCATTGTATTGCGAACTGCCGATGCGGTCGCAATAGCCATAAATCGCATCCACTTGCGAATTCGGATGCTGCGAAATCCAGTTGTCGAGCTTTTGCTTTTCGGAAAGTTCGAGATCGTGGCGGTCGAAAGCGAAGAACACTTCGGTCTTGTCTTGTGCCGATGCGATCGCCGAAGCGAGGAACAGAATGGTGCCAAATAGTTTTTTCATCGTGGGACGGATGCGTTAGCGATTGTAGTGGACATCCTTTTGCGTAGCCTGCGCAGCAAAAGATGGAAGCGGAAAGCGCGGCGGCGGCTTGAACAAATGCGACAGCTTTTGTCAAGCCGCCGAAACGCCCAAAAAATCAATTTGAAATGATCTCGATTTCGACGCGTCGGTTGGCGGCGCGTTCGGCTTCGTCTTTTTCGGGAATCGGATGCAACGGCGCCGTCGTGCCCAAACCTTTGTAGGAAAGGCGCGATTTTTCTATATCGTGCGACATCAGGAAATTGTAAATCGCGAATGCGCGTTTGGTCGAAAGGTCGGTGTGATCTTTCGGGCTGCAGCACAAATGTCCCTGGATGTCAATTTTGAGATTCGGGTTGCGTTGCATCACGAGCAACAGTTCGTACAATTTACTGCGAGAGGCCGGGACGATCGCGAACGTATTGATCACGAAATTCAGGTTGGCGATCGTGAGTTTGTCGCCTTTCACGGCGTTGGTCATCTGGCGCATGAACGCTACGTCGAGCTTGAACTCGGACTTGGTGCCGTCCGGATTGTCTACCGTAATTTTTTCCGGATACGTCACTACGCGTTTTTGAGGTTCGGCGACGGCTTCCGGCTTAATGCCGAGTATTTCGTTTTCGCGCGGCAAATCTTTGGCCTCGAGATAATAAATCGTGGCTTTGCGGTTTTCTGCCTTGTTCTTCGAGTGTTGATGAAGTTCCCCAAAACTGCGCGTCTTGAAGTCTTTGCGTATGCTGATCTTGCCGGAAACGAATTTGAAGATCGCATTCACACGCCTTTGGGAAAGCGAATCGTTGTGGGTCGTCGTGCCATCTTCGTCCGTATAGCCGTTTATGGCGACGATTTTGACGTCTTTGTTGGCATCCATCCATTTTTGCAGCCGTGCCGATTCGGTCTTTTTTAAATCGTGCTTGTTGCTTTCGAAGTAAACCGAAAATTGTTGCTGTCCGTATCCGACGGAACCGGCGAACAACAGGAATAACAGGGTTTTTAAGAATTTCATCGGGGATTGTTTGGGATATTCGAAAGATACATAAAATAAAAATCAGGTACGAAATCGATTTCTATATATTTGCGCCAAATCAAATCATTTTTATGAAAAAAGCAGTACTCCTCCTTTTACTGTCAGCGGGTTACGCCGAAGCACAGTCGGTGGTGCAATCCGTCAATTCGGGCAGTATCATTGGGACATCCGGCTCGGTTTCTGTTGGCGAAATCGTCGTCGTGCCGGTCAGCCCGAACCAATCCCAAAGCGGACTGATCGGCATCCTGGCCCAAAACAGCCAGCTCGAAGTGACCGACTTCTCTCCTGCACCCAACGTCGTGGCCTACCCTAACCCGACGACGGCCGGCATTTCCTTTAAAACCGAGCGCAACCTCATAGGCGAAAAAGTCTCGATTTTCGACCAATCGGGAAAATTGGTATTGCAGCGCCTCATAGGGAGCGAGAACAACCTCGACCTGAGCAGTCTCGGAACCGGGATTTATATGATCCGCTTCGACAATAAAACATTCAATTCCTTTAAAATCGTAAAACGTTAAAATGAAAAAAATACTACTCTCAAGCGCACTTTTTTTAACCTCGTTATTGTTCGCTCAAGTCCCTCAAGGCGTTTCCTATCAGGCCATCGCCCTTAACGGATCTGGGAATGCGGTCGTGAGTTCCAACGTCGGGCTGCGCCTTTCGGTGCTCAATACTTCGGCTACGGGAACGGTCGCCTATTCGGAAACGCATACCAAAACGACGAATGCGCAAGGTTTGTTCAATCTTGTGATCGGACAGGGAACACCAATCTCAGGAACTTTCGCGGGCATCAACTGGGCGACTGGATCGAAATTCCTAAAAGTAGAAATGGACGCGGCAGGCGGAACCAACTATGCCCTGGTGGGCACGACACAGTTGTTGTCGGTTCCCTATGCGATGGCAGCGGGAACGTTGGCAGGCACCTCGAGCGGTTCCACTTTGGCGGATCTTGTCCAGGAGAGCCAGTACACGAATTTCGGTTTCATCGATTTCGGATCTGACACTGCCTACGTTTACAACGCCACGACAGGAGCCTGGACGAACCAGCAATTTTCGGCTTCAGGTTCGCCTGAATTAGTTTCGACCGAAGGCAATTTTGCGTTTATCGATTTCGGATCGGATACCGCATATGCATTCAGCGCGGCGACAGGAACTTGGGTGAGCCAGCCATTTTCGTCTACCGGATCGCCTGAATTGTTCATTTCTGGAGCCAACTTCGGATTCATCGATTTCGGTTCCGACAAAGCTTACGTTTTCAATACCAGGACCGGAACTTGGAGCAACCAACAATTCAGCGCGTCGGGTTCTCCGGAACTGGTTGGCGTCGATGGTGCCTTCGGGTTCATCGACTTTGGCAGCGACAAAGCCTATGCATTCAGCCCAAAAACCGGAGCATGGCACAATCAGCAATTCAGTGCGTCGGGTTCTCCAACTTTGGTTGTCGGCATCGGCTCGTTTGCGTTCTTGGATTTCGGAACCGACAAGGCCTACGTTTTTAACCCGGCGAACGGAACTTGGGTATCCCAGCAGTTCTCATCTTCGGGTTCGCCTGAGCTCTCCCCGTCCAATAACTGACCTGAATTTTCCTTGAATAGAAAAACCCGCCTCGAAAGAAGCGGGTTTTTGTTTATCTGATACCAAATATTATCGCGTGAACAACAATTCGCGGTATTTGGTAAGTGTCCAGGTTTCGTCGTCGACCAAAAGCTCCAGCTTGTCGCAATGTTCGCGGATAACGTCGAAATACGGTTTTACGGTATCGCAATACGCAGCGGCCATTTGTTCGGCACTTGCAAGGTTGTTGGCCGTTTTGCGTTCTTCGGTCATGGCTTCCACGTTTGAGTTGATACCTTCGATATGGGCCGAAATCTCCTTGATCAGTACGATCTGCTCCTTGGCGATTTGCTCGAACTCGTTGCCGAAGATTTCCTTGAGGCCTTTTACGTTCTCGATCAACGTATTCTGATATTTGATGGCCGTCGGAATGACGTGGTTGCGGGCGATGTCACCCAGGACACGCCCTTCGATCTGGATTTTTTTCGTGTATTCCTCGAGTTCGATCTCGTAACGCGCTTCCACTTCGACATGGTTCATGACGCCGAGGCCTTCGAACAAGTCCATTGCCTTTTTAGACACTTTAGCCTTCAATGCCTCCGGAGTCGTCTTGTGGTTGCTCAGTTTTCGCTTTGCAGCCTCGACCTGCCAATCATCGCTGTATCCGTCGCCTTCGAAAAGAATGGCCTTGGTTTGCTTGATGTATTCGCGCAAAACGTTGAAGATCGCCTCGTCTTTCTTGAGGTCTTTTCCTTCGATTAGCGCATCTACTTCTTTTTTGAAGTCGATCAGCTGTCTTGCCACGATCGAGTTCAGCGTCGTCATCGAGACGGCACAGTTCGCGGACGAACCTACTGCGCGGAATTCAAATTTGTTCCCGGTGAACGCGAAAGGCGATGTGCGGTTGCGGTCCGTATTGTCGAGCAGGACGTCTGGAATTTTGCCTACGACATTGAGTTTGAGGTCGGTTTTTTCTTCAGGTGAAAGCTTTCCGTCGGTTACATTCTCAAGGTTTTCAAGGACTTTGAACAATTGCTGTCCGATAAAGACCGAAATGATGGCCGGAGGCGCCTCGTTGGCACCCAAACGGTGATCGTTCGAGGCCGATGCGATGGACGCACGCATCAATTCTTCGTAGACGTGGACCGCCTTGATGGTGTTGATGAAAAATGTCAGGAATTGCAGGTTGCTCATCGGCGTCTTGCCAGGTGCAAGCAAATTGATGCCAGTGTCGGTTGCCAATGACCAGTTGTTGTGTTTCCCCGAACCGTTGACTCCCTTGAACGGCTTCTCGTGGAAAAGCACTTTGAAGAAGTGGCGCTCGGCAACTTTCTGCATCACATCCATCAACAGTGAATTGTGGTCGACGGCGAGATTCGTCTCTTCAAATATCGGCGCAAGCTCGAATTGGTTGGGCGCAACTTCATTGTGGCGCGTCTTTACCGGAATTCCGAGCAACATGCATTCGTTTTCGAGATCGCGCATATAGTTAAGGACGCGCGTAGGGATCGATCCGAAATAGTGATCTTCCAATTGTTGACCTTTTGCCGATGTATGCCCCAACAGCGTTCGTCCCGTCAACAAAATATCCGGACGCGATGCCGCCAAGGCCGAATCGATAAGGAAATATTCCTGCTCCCAACCCAAAGTGGGTGTGACTTTCTTTACGTTTTTGTCAAAATATCGCGCCACTTCGGTAGCCGCGTCGTCAATTGCGCTCAACGCACGCAACAAAGGCGCTTTGTTGTCGAGTGCTTCACCCGTATAGGAAACGAAAACCGTCGGGATGCACAACGTGGTTCCGTAGATGAATGCCGGGGAAGTCGGATCCCAAGCCGTATAACCGCGTGCCTCGAACGTATTGCGGATTCCTCCGTTGGGGAAAGACGAAGCGTCCGGCTCTTGTTGTACAAGCTGGCTTCCGCCGAATTTTTCAACCGGGTCCAATCCGTCGAAAGACGTTTCAAAGAATGCATCGTGCTTTTCTGCGGTCGCGCCGGTCAAAGGTTGGAACCAGTGCGTGTAATGCGTCACGCCTTTGGAAAGGGCCCATTCCTTCATACCCATTGCGATGTAGTCAGCCAGCTTGCGGTCGATTTTGGACCCGTGCTGCACGGCGCCCTTGACTGCCTTGTAGGCTTCTGAGGTCAGGAATTGGCGCATCGCCTTGTCGTTGAATACGTTGCTCCCGAAAATGATGGATTTTCTGTCGAGTTCTTTCACTTCGACGGTTTGTCTTCGCGAGGATTCTTTCAAAGATTGAAAACGGAAAGTTGACATAAGTTGCTTTTTAGTTTAAACGCTGATTATTGCGATGGCAAATATACGTCATTTTATTTTCAAAAACCAAAATACCCTTTTTTAAAGGGGGCTGCTTTACAAAATAGATAGTTTTCACCAACCACACCCTTTAAATTAACCGATACCCACTTATAAAATCATTACAAAACATAAATGTGCGATTCGACGCCATCGATTCTTAACCCAACGTTAATAAGGTTAAAACCGTCATAACTCCACCCAGTCCCTATTTTAAATTGGGTACTTTTAGGGAAATAACACCACTAAATAACATAGTCATGAATAAGAAAGCAATTATTGCAGGTGTCGCGATAGGAGTCGCCGCACTGACAGCCGCGGGCATCATCGCATATCGCAACCGATCCAAAAAAGCGAAAATCAAGGGAACCGTCGAAGATTACTCCGATAAGTTCAGGTCGAAACTCAACAAGCTCGAGAAAAAAGCGAAAAAGGAATACGCCCAGATCGTCGGAGATGGAGAAGATTTCGCCAACAAGGCAAAAGAACGGGCCTCTCAGTGGGCCAACAAGGCTGGCGCCAATTTATAGATTTAAGCGACTTTCGGGTCGCTTTTTTTTCACACATAATTATGCAACGAAACCAAACGATTGTATAATGGGATTCATGGTATTTACAAGAAATTTGAAAACCTGAAATTGTACGAAAATACAACCAGGGACACAACTATAACAACACACCGTACACAGCCATGGAAAATTCGAATATGCACAACAAAACAGGGAACAACAGCAAGTTCCCTTTCTATTTGCCCCAGGATTTCTTTTTGGACAGCAAAAAGTCCAAAAAAGATGATGCACTGCCTGAAATCCTATTCCTGACGACGTTCCCGCCGCGACAATGTGGTATCGCTACGTATTCTGAAGACCTTATCCAGGCAATGGAGAAGCAGTTCGTCTATTCTTTCGATCTCAAGGTGTGTGCTTTGGAAACTAATAAGGAGCAACATACCTACAACGACCCGAAAGTCAAATTTGTCCTCAATACGTCCAACGAGCAGTCCTATGCAGATTTGGTCGCCCAGATCAATTCCGACGACAATATTAAAGTGACGCTCATTCAGCACGAATTCGGTTTGTTTGCCGATAATGTTCCGGCTTTCAACAAATTCCTGACCGACGTCAAAAAACCGGTAGCCGTCGTATTCCACACCGTTTTACCGCGACCGGATGATGCATTCAAGGCAAATGTCCAACATATTCTCGATACGGTCGACGGCATCATCGTCATGACCGACGATGCCGCCGAAATTCTCGTCCGCGATTACGTGATTGCCCGTGAAAAAATTACCGTAATCGCCCATGGAACGCACCTTGTTCCCCACCTCGACAAGGCGATGCTCAAAGAAAAATATGCAATTGGCGAACGCACGGTGCTTTCCACTTTCGGATTGCTGAGTTCTGGAAAAAGCATAGAGACTACGCTTGACGCCCTGCCGACTATCGCCAAAACAACTCCTGATGTGCTATTTCTCATCATCGGTAAAACGCATCCAACGGTAGTGCTCAGCGAAGGCGAACGATACCGGGAATTCCTCGAGCAGAAAATCGTCGACCTGAAACTCGAAAACAACGTGAGGTTCGTCAACGAATACCTTCCGCTTGAAACGTTGCTTGAATACCTCCAGCTAACCGATATTTATCTATTTACCTCGAAAGACCCTAACCAAGCGGTAAGCGGAACGTTTTCGTATGCCTTGAGTTCAGGCTGTCCGGTAGTTTCGACTCCGATCCCGCATGCAAAAGAATTTTTGTCGGACAACGCTGGACTTGTGTTCGATTTCGGAAACTCCGAACAGTTGGCCGAAGCCGTAAACCGTCTGATTTTTGACGTGGAACTACGACAGGAAATGATTTCGAACGGATTGCACAAAATTACGGGAACGGCTTGGGAAAATTCCGCCGTGAAACATGCCAAATTTCTGCAGAAAATTTCGAAAGACGAAATGGAATTGCATTACCGAAATCCGAAAATCAATCTGGAGCACATCAAGAAAATGACCACCGGTTTCGGTATGGTACAATTCTCTAAACTCAATCAACCCGACATCCACACAGGATATACGATTGACGACAATGCCCGCGCCATGATCGCGCTTTGTCAGCATTACAAGTTCAGACGCGATTCGTCCGACCTGAAATATATAGGAATTTACCTCGATTATATTGCCTATTGTGAGCGTCCGGATGATTTATTCATCAATTACGTCGATGCAAACAAAAACATTACGGAGCAAAACTTCAACGAAAATCTTGAAGATTCTACCGGCCGCGCATTGTGGGCATTGGGTTACCTGATTTCCCAGGCCAAGATCATGCCTGCCGATTACATTGCAAAAGCCACGGCGATTTTCGAGCGTGCGATTCTGTGCGCCCACAAGACGCATTCGCCGCGTTCGATGGCCTTCATGATCAAAGGGTTGTACTATTACAACCGATCGGTCAAAAATGAGGATACCGTGGCAATCGTTGGTCTGCTCGCGAACCGCTTGGTAAAACTGTACCACCACTCAGCCTCTTCAGACTGGGCATGGTTCGAAGGATATCTTACCTATGCGAACAGCGTGCTTCCCGAAGCTTTGCTTTGCGCCTATTCTGTAACGCGAAACGATGTTTATAAGGATGTTGCCAAAAAGTCATTTGATTTCCTTTTGGACAAGACATTCTGCGAAGATGGCATCAAAGTGATCTCGAACCGAAGCTGGATGATGAAAGGGGAAATTTGCGAAGAATATGGCGAACAGCCAATAGATGTCGCGTATACGGTCATCGCTTTGCGCAAATTCCACGACATTTTCAAAGACCGCAAATATCTTGTCAAAATGGAAATGGCCTTCAATTGGTTCCTCGGAAACAACCACTTGCAACAGACCATTTACAATCCATGTACAGGCGGCTGCTTCGACGGGCTCGAGGAGCACAACGTCAACCTCAACCAGGGAGCCGAATCTACCGTGAGCTATCTGATGGCACGCATGATGATCGACAAGTACTTCGGCAACGAAAACCAATTGTACCACCGACGGAAATCGCGTTCGTACAAAGAAAAGTTGGCCGTCAACTAAATAAAAAAAGAGAGCTTTAACGGCTCTCTTTTTTTTGTCTGACTTGTTATTACTTTTTAGCTTTCGCTTTGGCTTCCAATTCAATAATTTTGCTTTCGTCGATTCCGTAGGCTTTAATAACGGCCTTGTAATCGTTCAGGTCTACTTTGACCGCAGACTTGGCAAATTGCCCGGGAATCACCACAACCCGGAAAACCTGGTTGGAACGAAAATCGGGAGAAACGCCTGCAAGGTCAAATCCTTCCATATAAACGTTTACGTCGAATTGCGTATGGTCAAATCCGTACATGAAATCAAGCGTCCCGTCGTCAAAGTAGAACGTCTCCGGAAGCGGCTTCCAGACATCTTCCTGGTTGACGACGTTGGCGAGTCGGTAAACAAGAACGTGATCTGAAGCTAGAAAACTATCCGGAAAGTCAAAGAACACGCCAAAATCGCCAGCAGGCGTAAAATTCACATTGGTAATTTCGTAAACGAAGGCTTCTTCTCCAGGGGCGCCAGCCGGGCCCGGGTCGCCTTCGCAACCAGTTAAAGCGGTCACTCCTGCGAGAGCGAAGAGGTAAAGTAACTTTTTCATGATTTTTAAATTTATGGTTATCGATTGTTTCTAAAAGTACGCGTTTCACAAACCGTACCAAAAAATAAAATGTTATAGGTTTGATAATTTTAGAGCCGTTTACGCACACTTGCAAACCTCGAAAAAACCGAATTCGCTATCTTTGTGAGATGGACGAAAAACTCTTCATGGTGATGCTCGGTGCTACTCCCAAAGGCCGGCTTACCGAACAGCACGACATTTTCTTCGGCATTGCGGTTTCATTGAAAGAATTGGTTCCTCAAATGAAAGCGTTCTGGCCGGATACTCAGCTCCATATCGATGCCTGGCGCGAGGTCACGGCTGTCGACGGGTTTAAAGTCGAAGTAATCGAACGCGAACCGGCCGAATCCCAGCAACATCTTTTTTTCATCAACCTCGGCGGTTATCGAAAAGGGGAATTTGAAGAATACCACTATAAGGTGCTGGCCGTTGCCGATACGATGGCCACCGCATCGAAAGTCGCCAAATCGACCGCGTTCTACAAACATTTCGGTTTCAAGGGAGCCGAATCCCACATAGACGACAAATACGGAATTGACGTTGACGACATTTTCCGCGTTTCCGACATTCTTTCTCCCGAGAGCAAACAACGTTTTTCGCTGCGTTTTACCAGAGCGGATGAACCGGCCGAAGACGAGCTCCACATCGGGTACGTCAGGATTGAAAAATTACTCAAGTCATAAAAAAAACGCCTCCTGGAAACGGGAAGCGTGACTGGTTGAATTTAATTGCAATTCCGGTTCGCCCAAATCAGACGAAGCTCGAACCAATTGACTCGACATCGGAATGAATGCGCCTTTAATGGCCGGACCCTTTTTCTTCCGAAAGGCTTTTTAGATGGTCAAGGGCGCGTGGCCAGGTTTTCTCGAAAAATTCGGCATATTCGCCATCGACGTCCATCTCCACGCTGACCTCGGTTTGCCCGTCAATTTCAGTCAGCGTGTAATCTTCGGTCGATCCCGCCCAAGCCTTGACTTTATCGCTTTCGGTATCTTCCTTCCCGTCCATGATTTCGCCGATGTGGCGGAACGACAGAAATTCAGGTTCTCTTTTTTGGGCGATTTCGGAGATCATCCCGTCTCCGTTCACGTCAAGGAACAATGCCCTGCTGCCCAGTTGCCAATCGGTTTCGACTTTTGATCCCGGCGCGAATGCCGATGTCCATTTCGGATAGGTTTCCGTTCCCCATAACGTATCCCAGACTTTCTGCCGTGTGGCGTCAATCGTAGTTTTAAAGGTTTTGCGTTCCATATTGAGTTTGTTTTTATTGGATTATTTCGATGCGGACACCCGCCAGATGTTGCCGGTCTTATCGTCGGTGACTAACAGCGAGCCATCCGAAATGAAAGTCACGCCGACCGGTCGCCCTTTTACTTTGTTGTCGCCGGGATCGACGATGAACCCGGTAAGGAAGTCTTCCATCTTGCCCGATGGTTTCCCGTTGCTGAAAGGTACGAAAACAACTTTGTATCCGGAAAGCGGTTCCCGGTTCCAGGAACCGTGCTGTGCGATGAATGCCCCGTTTTTGTACTTGGCCGGGAAACGGTTTCCTTTATTGAAAACCAATCCGAGTGAAGCGGTGTGCGAGCCTAGGTCGACTTCGGGAGCTATCGATTTCTTGATGAGTTCCGGCTTCGAATCCTTGACGCGCGGATCGATGATCTTGCCCCAATATGAATACGGCCAACCATAAAAGCCGTTTTCTTTGACCGATGTCAGGTAATCCGGCACCAGGTCGTTCCCGAGCTCATCCCGTTCGTTGACGGCTGTCCAGAGCGTGTTGCTTCCCGGCGCCCAATCCATTCCGACAGGATTGCGCAGGCCTGAGGCAAAAACTTTGAGTCCCGATCCGTCCGGATTCATTTCGAGGATGGAAGCCCTGAGTATTTCGGTGTCCAAGCCTTCCTCGGCAATGTTGCTGGCCGAACCTACGGCGATGTAAATTTTGGTGTTGTCGCCATTCGCGATGATGTTGCGCGTCCAGTGGCGGTTGACCTTACCTTCCGGCAAATCGACAAGTTTGCGGCCTTTTTCGGTGATTTTTGTCTGACCCGACTTGTACGGATAGCGCATTACCGCATTCGTGTTGGCCACGTAAAACCAATCGCCTATCACGAGCATACCGAACGGTTGGTTGAGCCCGTCCTCTTTGGTCAAAAACGTTTCTCGGATCTCGGGCTTTCCGTCTTTGTCGGCATCGCGCAACAAGATGATGCGATCGGCGCTTTTGGATACGTTGTTGGCTTTTCCGGCTCCGATTATCTTGGCTCCGACCTGTTTCGGGACACTATAATTTGAATTGCTCTCGGCCACGACCAGGTCGCCGTTGGGAAGTTCGTACATCCATCGACAATTTTCAAAACCGCCTGCGTATTTGGCGACGGTAAATCCGGCTGGAGCTTTCGGCGTCTCGTTTTCCTTCCATCCGATGACGTTCGAGTAATTGGTCACGGACTTCGAAGCGAACGGCTCTGGAAGTTTGTTGTCGCTTATTTCGGCGTCCGGTTTGGCGGCAGCCTTGTCTTGTTTTTTTTGCGAACATGCCATCAGCGGAGCGACGAGCACAAGCGTGGCGAGTAAATTTCTGGAAATCATATCGTTACTTTTCCTAAAAGTACGCACGTCGCGACAAATTTTTTTATACTTAACCGCAACTTTGTTACAAAAAAAAAGCCCTCTTTTGAGGGCCTTGAGAAAAAAATTAAATGGATGTCATCATTGCCTGACCACTTTGCGTACGAATTTGCCTTCGCCGGCGGTGATTTCCACGAAATACACACCTGAAGATTGTCCGCTAAGGTCAAGTTTTTCGGAAACCAATGTTCCCAATGTATTGTAGACCCTGACACTCTTTATGTCAAGTGATCCGCTGAGTTCGAGTTTTCCGCTTGTCGGATTCGGGTATAGCTGCACTTCTGAGATGGCATTGTGGTTCACGCCCAGCAGCGTCATTTCCATACAAGGCGAAAGGCTCTCGCAACCGTTTGTTGAGAGCATGCAGGCGTAATTTCCGTCCTGGGTCGGTGAGAAACTTTGGGAAGTCGCACCTTCGATCAATGCATTTCCATTGTCGCAATTGACCCATTGATAGGTCGTGCCCGCCAAATCGCGAACGGCCGTCAAGGTGTTAGAATCGAGTGTCACCTCGCTTGTCAACGCATTTTGGGAATCGGTAATGGTGACCGGAAGCGAAAACGTCGCAGTTTGTACGGGCGAGCATACCGAGTTCGTCACAGTCAGGGAAACCGTATAGTCGCCCGGACAGTCGTAGTCAAACGACGGATTGAGGTCAGATGATGTATTGCCGCCTCCGAAATCCCAAAGCACGGAGTCGTAATTAAGGCTTCCGTTGCTGAACGTCACGCTCGCAGACTGGGTTTCCGGGTTGTAATCTGCCGTCGGAAGATAGGAAAACAAAGCGTTTGGCGTCAGGCACATCGGCTCGTCGAGATATGTAACGGACGTCGGGATAAAAACGCTGAACACTTCGAATCCGTCGGCCTGGAGCACCGGAACGCCGTAATCCTTGGCAAACCATTGATACGAAATCATGGTTGTCGGGATCGGGATCGTCACGCCCATGAACACCATGGTTTCCGTCTTTTGTATTTTGGATTTCAACTTGAGCACCTCGGGAAACGTGCCCATCGGTGTGGTCAACGAGCCCCATCCGTTTACGTTGTTGGTCCGCGTCACGTCGAGTTCGTATTGGAAATTCAGTCCGACGCTGTTGAGATCGAACGCCATGTGGCCCGTGTTTACCGTATTATCTCCGTAATTCATCGGGAACACATAAATTTCGTCAGGATCGTCATAATCGACCGTTACCGGAAGCGGGATGTTCTGGATCGTAGCGGTAAAGCCTCTCATGCGATTGGCAAATCCGGAATTGTTGGCGCGTGCGTGTTCGACAATGTTGCTTACGCCGTATTCCTCGAGTTCAAACCCTTCGGACAAAAGCGAGGCGTGCGTAAAATTGGAATTGAATTGGGAATTGCACGTAAAAAGATAAAAGTGCGACAGACACCAGCCGAGTTTGTATCCGGCGTTATTGGGATTCTGCCAGGCAAATTCCGATTGGGAGCCCGCGTTAAGGCTCGCATAGTTCCAGTTGTGCCCGGCACCCGAGGCCGCAAAGTTCATCCCGATGAAATTCGATGCCTTGCTCATCGTGAATTCCTCCCCGGCCTGATTGAAATCGGAAGCCTCGTACGTGATTTGTGCCGATAAAGCATTGAACGCCAAACCGGCGAAAAGTAGTGTAATTTTGTTCATAAGCGTATTGTTTTGATGTTTTGGTTACTGCATAAAACGGTTTTACCCGAAGGTTCCATGTCTCGATAAACTAGTTTGGACGGCAATTCGTTTTAGCTCAATTACGGGTAGTGGCATTCCGCTTGGATGAAATTAGGAAAATTGTTTTTCGGTGGTTCGTTTACTCGACAAAACCATCTGATTTTCAGATTAAAGCCCTATTTTAACAATCGTTTAGCATTGAAACTGGCGTTTTGGGCAATTCTTCGAATTCTAATCCGGAACCGTCATTTGCTCCACGGCCGAACCAGCCAGCGAAAAATCCTATATTTTTATAAAAACTACTTCAGATGAAAAAAACTACGCTTTTGCTTTTTCTTATCGGACTCTATTTCAGCACATCCGCCCAATACGGCGGGCTCGATCCAACATTCGGAGTCAACGGCATCGCCACTTTCGACATGGCTCCGACTACCAACGCGGCGGCCTGGGGCTACGGAAGTTGCCTGCAGTCGGACGGAAAGATCATCATCGTCGGACAGGTTTACATCAACAATACGGCAAAGCACGATTTTGCATTTTTGAGGCTCAACGCCGACGGGTCCCTCGATACATCGTTTGGAAATCAGGGGCGCGCGGTTTACGACATGCTCAATCGCGACAATATGCTCACGACGGTCATCCAGCTTCCCAACGGAAAAATCCTCGGCGTTGGCAACAATTTCCAAGGTAACCTTAACGATATTGTGCTGGTGATGCTCAATCAGGATGGCACGCTCGACACCACTTACGGAAACAACGGGTTTTACGTCATCGGAAGCCCATCCCTTGTGGAAAACGCTTACGGCATCATCGCGCTGCAAAACGGCAAATTCCTGTTGTCCGCAGTACAATACGCACCCGCCGCGGTACAGCACGCCTTTGCGCTGATCCGGCTCAATGCGGACATGACACTCGATGCGACATTCGGCGTGAACGGAATCAAAACCTTTCCGCAATTCGAGAACGGCGACAGGGTTCCGATCAACGAGCTCCCGGACGGCAGTATCGTTTTTTCAACTTCCAATATGATCGTCTCCCTCGGGACCTGGGTCGATTATGTGATCGTAAAGTGCGATGCGAACGGTGCGATCGACACCACCTTCGGCAATCAGGGCAATACACGCATCGATATACTGGGAATTCCGAGCCAGACCGATATTCCGTATTGCCAATTCGTGCAGGACGACGGGAAGATCGTCGTAGCCGGAATGACGTGGGTCAACAGCCAGGCGAACGTTTTTTCGGTTTGCCGACTCAATCCCGACGGAAGCAAGGACACCACCTTCGGAAACGGCGGAACGAACCATTTCAACTATGCCATAGGCGACAACGACGGTGCCAACGGTGTGATTCGACGCATCAACGGGAAATACGTATTGGGCGGTTACACCCGTCACAGTACCGCATATGAGAACTTTGGATTGCTGTTCCTCAATGCCGACGGGACGCGCGACACCTCGTTTGGCGTCAACGGCCTGGTAACGACTGATATTTCGGGTCTTGACATGCTCATGAATATATTCGAGCTCGCCGACGGTAAGATTTTAGCCACCGGAGACACCGGAAACTTCGGCCAGGCCGGCTTTACCGCGGTGCGTTACACCGTCGAACCGAATCTTTCGGTAGATGGGCATTCGGCTGCCGATGTCAGCATTTACCCGAATCCTGTTTCTTCGACACTTTCCGTGGAAGCGGCCAACCTTTCGGAATTTGACGTAACGGTTTACGATGTCACCGGCCGGTCGCTGATGACAAAATCGTCCCAAAACACAGGACGCGTCGCGCTTTCAGGCTTCGACCGACTCCCGAAAGGAACCTATATCGTGCAGCTTGAAAGTGAAAAAACCAAGCGTTCCTGGAAAATTCTGCACTGATACAAGCCTGAAATTCAAAAGAATCCCCAACACCAAGGGGATTTTTTTTGCGCAACACTTGCAAATCCCGATTCTACTGCTAACTTTGCAGTCTCAACGGTCGATTAGCTCAGCTGGTTCAGAGCACCACGTCGACAACGTGGGGGTCACTGGTTCGAACCCAGTATCGACCACTTATTGAAATCCTCTTGGTCCGCTAAGGGGATTTTTTTGTGACGCTAATTGAGCTCCAGCGAACTTGTGTCAAACCCATTTTTACAATAACGGCATCGCCTAAAGTTTTGATTATGAAAAAATTGCTGTTTCTTCTATCCTTCGTTTTCGTTTCTTGCAGTGGCGACGATTCCTCAGATGCTACTTCGGGTTCCGCAGCCGGGAAACTCAGACGATATTCGTATCCGACAGGTTTCGAAACGTATTACTACGATAACGACGGCAGGATCTCGGCTTACGCAGAGCGCGAATACGGTTCGGTAATAGACAGCGGTGTATTCGTTTTTTCCGAAAACAAGTTGACTAGGATCAAACATTACGAAAATGGCATTTATCGCCAGGGTGAGGACGCCGTCTTTGAATATGAAGGAACACGCATCACAAAGCGGACAAGTGTCGAATCTGGAATTACCATCGAACGATTGTATACCTACGACAACGCCGGTCAATTGATCAGCGACTCCCAATATGACAACGGTGTGTTGTATGCCACCACCAATTACAATTACGCCAATAACGGAAATATCAGTTCCATTTCGAGTACGGACGGGTATCAAAGCGGCCCGATAACCTACGACGATAAGAAAAACCCATTTTATTACATGATGCCGGAATCATTTGCGAAAGCGGCCCCGACATCCCGAAATAATATACTTAGCGAAGGCAATACAATCTATTCTTACCAGTATAACAGCCAAAATTTTCCGGTTACCGCAACTGAGAACGGAACCAATGTATCGTTCGAGTACTATTGAGGCAAAATTCCCTCTTGCAACGGCGGAAGTCTGACATGATATCGGACCGACGGCGTCCACTGACATCCTCCTGTCTGGGAGGATTTTTTTATGTCCAAAAAAAAGGCGCAGTCTCTCAACCACGCCCTTTTCCCCTAAACAACAACCTATATTACTGCAGTTTCACAAAACGCTGCCCGCCTCTCATGTCGAGGTTCATCGCGGTAACCTTGCCGTCTTCTTCGAGGAACTCCACGCCTATTTGCGGGCCTTTGACAAAAAATTTATTGGGTCCGACGGCACCGAGTTCAGCTGTGTCGCCCATCGGGGCCAACACCAGGAGCTTGCCTTCTTTTTGGGAAACGACCATTTTTTGCCCTTCGAGCTCATAAGTGCCGACGTATTTTCGAAGCGTTTCGGCAGAAAGTGCAATCTCTTCCTTGGGCTTGTCCAATTCGAACGGCTGGTTGAAGGCAATTGCCGACAAAGCCGAACTGATCTGGGTATTTCGCGGCGGCAATACATTCGACAGAAAGATCACGGTGACACCCGATTCCGGAAAATACTGGAAATCGGACATGAAACCTTCAATCGATCCCGTGTGCCCGAACTTCGTGCGATCTCCGTCGCGCCTTACCATCCAGCCCAGTCCATAACCCGGACGCACTTCGGCCAACGCCATTTTCCAACTTTTTTCGGACAACAATTTGCCGTTTTCGATCGCTCGCGACCATTTAAGCAAATCGCCTGTCGTCGTGTATAACGCGCCCGCAGACGAGGCCACATCGACGTTTCCCGATTCCATGCGCGCTAGACTGCCGGTGCCCGGATCTACCATATAACCCAACGCTGATTTTTGGGAGACGCGTCCGTTGTGGTCGATGCCGCTTTCGGCCATTCCCAGTTTGCGGAAAATATTGCGGGAGACGAGTTCGGCATACGGCCGGCCACCGATTTTTTCGGCTATGTAGCCAAGCAGCATATAATTGAAATTGTTGTACTCGAAACGCGTCCCGGGCTTGAAGGCCGAGGGCTCGGACTCAAAACCCTGGACAATTTCCTCAAGGTTTTTAGCGCCTTGGGGAATGCTGCCTTTGATCCCCGAGCTGTGGCTCAACAAATTTCGGATCGTGATGTTTTTGGCATTCGCGAGATGAGGCACGAATTTGTCGAGCGTGTCCCAAAGCGAAATTTTCTCCTTGTCGACATATTGCAGGATAAGGGTCGCCGTAAACATTTTGGTCAGCGAACCGGCGCGGAATTCGGTATCGGTCGCATTCAGGCGTTTGTTTTCGAGATCGGCGAAACCGTAGGATTTTTGGAACAAGAGCTCCCCGTCTCTCGCGATAAGTACGTTGCCGCTGAACAGGTTCTTGGAAACGAGGTCGGAGACGAAAGCGTCCGCTTCCCCTGCCACATTTTGTGCTGTTCCCCACAACGGCAGCGCCATTAAAAAGGATAGGATGATTTTCTTCATGATGATTGATTTTTGATTCCGGCGAGAATCCGATTGATTTATTGATTGATGATGATTGTTTACCGTGACGTTTGCCCGGAATATCCACTTCGCTTGAGGATTTTCCTGAAATCCTGTATCTCCAGAAGTTCGCGCACGGCCAGCTGCTTATCGGGCGCTTTCGCATAATAGGCTTCGCAAATCCTGAATCCGACGAAATACGCCATATTGGCCGGCATTCCGGTGCGCTCGTCTTTGGAATTGAACAGCCATTCGTCGAGGTTGTCTCCGTCCATTTGTGAGTTGAATTTCCGCCAGACTTCCGCTTCGTTAGCAGAGCCATAGGCGAATACCTCGGGATTGGTATGCCTCCCGGTAATCAGGAACGCAATGAAATCTGCAGCTCCTTCCATTATCGCGAAATCGAGCAGCGTCGCTTCGGGTACATTCTTTTGCTGCATATGGACGTACTCGTGGACAACGATGGGGACGATCAGATTTTTGTCGAATACGATCGATTTTTCAAAATCGGATAACGGTCCCAGATCGGTTTCCCTGGTTCGACACAGATGCTCGGTTCCGATGAGCATGCCGGCAAATCCATCGGGTGTGCCTACGTTGTTCAGGCTTCCGATAAAAAAATACACGGGAGGAAAAATCGCCTCCGGATAGATCGCCTCAAGTTTTTTGGCCGCCTTTACGAATTCGGGACGCAACGCTTTGATTTCGAGAGACGGCTTGCGAATGCTGGCATAAAAATCCTTTTTGGCGACGACCGCCTCGGCTAAACGAGACGTGCTGCTCCTCATCCGGACATCGAAAAACGTCCTGAGGCCTTTTGAACCTTGCGCTACATAACGCGAAAACCAGTCTTCAGCCTCTTTCGTACCTTGGTCGAACACGGTCCAGAACCGGTCGATATCCCCGGTACTGATTTCCAATGTTTCAGGATCCTGCAGCTTTTCTCGATTGGAACTGATCTCCGAAGCCATACGGTGGCCAAAGTCTCCTTTCACGATTCCCGAAAGCGATTTTGCGGAAATCGCCGAAACGTCGAAGAGTCCGGCTTTGACCGCGCTTTCGATCGCAGCTTTGGCCGCAATGGTGTCAGAGGTCGCCAATTGTTTGGCCTGGCCGATCCAATTGAAAGGCGTGTCGAAATGTTTAGTTTGGGCCGCGGTGCTTAGTGCAGTACACATCAGGGCCCACATGATGAGATTTTTCATCGGATGGAACAGTTGCAGTAGATCAATTGTCGGCGTAGCGGATATTGGATGCGTTTACGTATTGATTGGCATCGGAATCGAAAAACCCGTCCCAATCTCCGTTCTGAGCCACAGTCGCGTCGGCGTCCCCGTTCGTGTCGCCTCCGTGTTGATCGTCCTTGAACGAGGTCAGCGTTGCCGTGGCATGAATCACTACAGGACGCGTGAGCTGCGTGAGCAACCCAGATGTCGCTCCGTCGAATTTGACCACGACATTGGCCGAAATCGACAGCGAATTGTGGAGTCCACCTTGGTTGAATGACGTGAAAACGTAAGGGACTTCGGTTATCGCGAATGTTGTTTGATGATCGTTCCTGGCAGTGTCCATAAGCCAAATGCCGTTGCGTTTGTTTTTCTCGAACGCATTCGCCGGGTTGTGGAATTGGTTCGTCACATCCAGCGTATAATTCGAATCGACGTAAAGCGGTCGGTCGTTGCCGAAGAAAACGTTGTTGGTGAATTTGGAAACAGCGGGATCGGCCATGTGGTAACTTCCGTAAAACGCGAAGTCGGATGCGGATGTTCCCGTAGCCGTGTAGGCAAAAGTACAGCGATCGAAGTGGAATGATTTCCCGTTTTCCGAAATGACGACGGCATTGTGCCAGCCGCCTCGGTCTTTGCCTGCGTACGTTATTTTGCAGTGACTGAATAGGTGATTTTGGCCTCCGTTGAGATAGATTCCCGTCCAGTCCCCTTTCCCGGGTTGGGTTGAAACGCCATCGTGGTTGGAATCCCCGCAGGCACTATCGTCTTTCAACGAAGTAAAAATGATCGGGTTCGCAGCCGTGCCGTTCGCGATTATCCGACCTTGACCGACCGTTTCGATTTGGGCGCCCGATACTTTGATGATGGCGCCGGGTTCGATCGTGAGTTGAGACGTGACATCGAGATCCTGGCGAACGATGTAGACGTTTCCGGTTTCCCAAACCGTCGGTGAGACAATGTGCGAAGTGATTTCGATGTTGGTGCATTCCGGCCCGATGACTAGCGGACTCGAAGTGTCGTCTGACGAGCATGAACACAATACGGCCAGTAAAGCCGCAAGAGCAGTGATTGATTGTTTCATTTGATTGTGATTGATTGATGATTGCCGAGTCAGACGCCGGCACTTTTATGGCGTAACGGTATTGGGAAAATTTTAACGTTCTGCCGGGATTGCAAAAAAAAAGCTCCCGTTTTCGGAAGCTTCTCTGTCTTAATTCGCGGTCAGGTCGAACCTGCCTTCTATCATACCCGAAAAAGGCACGGTCCCGCCCTGGAATACGAGGCCGTATGCGTCGATGAACTCGAACTTGAAACGCGAGTTTCCTAATTCGGTTACCTTTAGCCTGTTGATGCTGCTGATGTAATAGCTTTGCATGCCGTTGCTGAGATAGACACTGGCCAATGCGTCGTCGGCTTCACCGATTCCCATATCGTACTGGCCCGTGATTCCCGATTGCGTAAAGGGAATGTAAAGGTCGATCGACATATTGGAGACCGATCCCTGCCCTTCATCCATCCTGAAAATGACGTGGCGGTGCATATCGGGTACGGCCTCGAAATACGTGCCGCGAACAGGATTGAATTCCGTCCCGTCGAGAACGGTAGTCGAATTGAAGTTCGCAGACGGGCGGTCGTCATCACTGCAGCCGATAGCCGCAATCATCGCCACAACTAAAAAAAATAGCTTCTTCATAAAAAGTTACATGTTACGCCTGTACTGGCCTCCCACTTCAAACAAAGCCGAGGTAATCTGCCCAAGCGAACACAGCTTGGCGGTTTCCATCAATTGTTCGAAAATGTTGCGGTTCTGGATTGCCGTCTCCTGGACAGTAGCGATTAACTCTTGCTCTTTTCCGGAATTCACCTTGTGAAGGTTGTCGAGCATCCTGATCTGGTATTGCTTTTCTTCTTCGGTCGCGCGAATGACTTCCATAGGCACCACTGTTGGAGACCCTTTGGAGCTCAAAAACGTGTTCACGCCTATGATAGGGAATTCGCCCGTATGTTTCAATGTCTCGTAATAAAGCGATTCTTCCTGTATCTTCGAGCGTTGGTACATGGTTTCCATTGCTCCGAGAACACCTCCTCTTTCCGTAATACGGTCAAATTCCAAAAGCACCGCCTCTTCGACAAGATCGGTCAGTTCTTCGATGATGAACGAGCCTTGTATCGGATTTTCGTTCTTGGCCAATCCAAGTTCTTTGTTGATGATAAGCTGAATCGCCATGGCGCGTCTCACCGACTCTTCCGTAGGCGTCGTAATGGCCTCGTCGTACGCATTCGTGTGCAAGGAATTGCAGTTGTCGTAAATCGCATACAACGCCTGCAATGTCGTGCGGATGTCGTTGAAGTCGATTTCCTGGGCGTGAAGCGACCGTCCCGATGTCTGTATGTGATATTTGAGCATCTGTGCGCGCTCGTTCGCCCCGTATTTGTTCTTAAGCGCCTTTGCCCAGATTCTCCTGGCCACGCGTCCGATGACGGCATATTCCGGGTCGATGCCGTTCGAGAAAAAGAACGACAGGTTCGGCCCGAAATCGTTGATGTTCATGCCGCGGCTCAGGTAATATTCCACGTAAGTGAAGCCATTCGAGAGCGTAAAGGCTAGTTGCGTGATCGGATTTGCTCCTGCTTCTGCAATGTGGTAACCCGAAATCGACACCGAATAGAAATTCCGGACATTGTTCGTGATGAAATATTCCTGGACGTCGCCCATCATGCGCAGCGCGAATTCCGTAGAGAAAATACAGGTATTCTGCGCCTGGTCTTCTTTGAGGATGTCGGCCTGGACCGTTCCGCGAACCTGCGTCAGCGTGACCTTCTTGATTTCCTCGTACACTTCTTTCGGAAGCACCTCATCTCCCGTGACGCCCAACAGCATCAGTCCGAGACCGTCGTTTCCTTCCGGAAGGTCGCCCTGGTATTTCGGACGCTCGGTCCCGCGAAGCTTGTAAATTTCGTTGATCTTATTTTCGACGGAATCCTGGAGGTTGTTTTCACGGATGTATTTCTCGCAATTCTGGTCGATGGCCGCATTCATGAAAAACGCAAGCAACATAGGTGCCGGCCCGTTGATCGTCATCGAGACCGATGTCAGCGGATGGCTCAGATCGAAACCGGAATACAACTTTTTCGCATCGTCAAGACAACAGATCGAAACGCCGGCATTCCCGATTTTCCCGTAAATGTCAGGCCGGATATGCGGATCGTTCCCGTACAGCGTCACCGAATCGAAAGCCGTCGAAAGTCGCTTGGCCGGCATTCCCTTGGACACGTAGTGAAAACGCTTGTTCGTACGTTCCGGCCCGCCTTCGCCTGCAAACATGCGCGACGGATCTTCGCCTTCGCGTTTGAACGGATACAATCCGGACGTAAACGGGAATTCTCCGGGCACATTTTCCTGGAGGCACCAACGCAGAATGTCGCCCCAGGCCTCGTATTTCGGTAAGGCAACCTTTGGGATTTGCGTATGCGAAAGCGACTCGGTATGGGTTTGTATCTTGATTTCCTTGTCGCGCACTTTGAACGAGTAGACCGGATTTTTGTACTTCGTGACCTTTTCCTGCCAGTTGAGGATGATTTCCCAATTGTAGGCGTCGAGGTTCATTTTGACGCGGTCGAATTCGCCTAGAAGAAGTTTTATGAATTCTGCATTGTCATTAGTATTTACGCCGTCGGAATCTAGCCCGAACTTTGTCAACGCCAGTTCCTGTCCTGAAACAGAGGCAATAGTCCTGTAAATCCCGAACAACGTCTGGGCGACTTTTTGCTGGGCATTCGCCGATGCGTCGTATTTTCGGTTGTTTTCGGCGATTTCTGACAGATAACGCGTACGTCCCGGCGGAATCACGAAAATTTTCTCGCTCATTTCCTTCGAGATCTTGAACGACGATTCGAGCCCTGAATTTGTCTTTTCGTGCACCTTATCCATGATCGCCTTGTAAAGCGTGTTCATCCCGGGATCGTTGAATTGGGAAGCGATTGTCCCGAAAACGGGCAATGTATCGAGGTCGGCGTCCCACAATTGGTGGTTGCGCTGGAATTGCTTCTTGACGTCGCGCAACGCATCGAGAGCGCCTCTTTTGTCAAATTTGTTGATGGCGACCAGGTCTGCAAAATCGAGCATGTCGATCTTCTCGAGTTGGGTCGCGGCGCCGAATTCCGGCGTCATCACATAAAGCGAAACATCGGAATGATCCATGATTTCGGTATCCGATTGTCCGATTCCCGAAGTTTCGAGAATGATCAGGTCGTATTTTGCGGCTTTTAGGACGTCGATCGCATCGGCCACATATTTGGAAAGTGCGAGATTCGATTGCCGCGTGGCCAACGATCGCATGTAAACCCTCGGATTATTGATGGCGTTCATGCGGATGCGGTCGCCTAAAAGTGCGCCTCCGGTTTTGCGCTTCGACGGATCTACCGATATCAATCCGATCGTTTTCTCCGGGAAATCGATCAAAAACCGACGTACCAATTCATCGACCAAAGACGATTTTCCGGCGCCTCCGGTTCCCGTGATTCCCAAAACGGGAGTCGTGGAATTCTCATTCTTCGTGCGGATCTCGTCCATCGTCGGCATGGCGACTTCCGGAAAATTTTCGGCAGACGAAATGACCCTTGCGATCGCCGGGGCGAATTTTTCCTCGAGATGTTTGGCTTCCCCGTTCAGCGAATCCCCGACCGGATAGTCGGAACGCTTGACCAGATCGTTGATCATGCCCTGCAATCCCATGGCGCGGCCGTCATCAGGGGAATAGATGCGCTCGATGCCATATTCGTGCAGTTCCGAAATTTCACTCGGCAGGATCACGCCACCACCGCCGCCAAAAATCTTGATATGGCCCGCTCCTTTTTCATTGAGCAAGTCATACATATACTTGAAATATTCGTTGTGCCCGCCCTGATACGACGTCATCGCGATCGCGTTCGCATCTTCCTGGATGGCCGTATTGACGACTTCCTCTACGCTTCGGTCATGGCCCAGGTGGATTACCTCGACGCCTGTCGACTGAATGATGCGCCTCATGATGTTGATCGCGGCGTCGTGACCGTCGAAAAGCGACGCGGCCGTTACGATTCTTACTTTATTTACAGGAATGTATGGTTTTGCTTGCTCCATTTTAGAAATGATGGGAATTTTGAGCGTGCAATTTACGAAAATGGTAATTGATAATCGATAATTAACAGTGGTTCCGGCGTATTATATCCCGGTATTGAAGAATGAAGGTAACCACGGTAATCTCTTTTTTCGGACACCGTGTAAAACACCAGGGTTTCGTAACAAACGACCTCGTTTCTTTGCAATCCGTTAGATGTCGGCGTTACCGGAAAAAGTTATCGCGCCACTACGATACACCTTACACATCATTTATAAAAACTATCGAGTTGATCCACCCGCCTCTTGACCAGCTGGTTTTTCATCGGCTCGAATCGGTAAAGCTCCACTCCGTTTTTTAACATCAAAATCCGAAAGGGCTGTCCCAATTTCGCCGTCAGGTGGTAAATCGTAACGAGTTCGGCGAGATCTTCAGACCAGGACGCCGTACCGTAAAGCGAAACGAATGGCGTTTGTTCAAGCGTCGCATAAACCTCGGGCGCACGGGCGATATCGATGAGTTGGCCTCCCCTGAAACGCGTCTTCTCCAGCAGGGGCTTGATAAATCCGGGAACGGGCACATTCATTTTTTCCCAGACGTTTGAGGTGAAAGCGGTGGGCGCTACCAAGGCATCGGCGTCGTCAGGATGAGGCGTGAGATCACGTACGACATCGACTACGTGTGTCGCTTCGTGCAACAGCACATACAAAATGGCATCGAGCGTGCCGGCATCGATGAGGAGCTGATACTCTTTATTGGCAGCGAAATCGTAACAGGTTTTTTCTTTCCAAGTCGCCCACTCTGAAATGGTTTCGTCCAAAATTTCGGCCCGGAAAGTAATGTTGAATTTCTTAACAGCGCCCGTCGTTTCTACGGGAGACGTAAGGGCCGTATTGGGCATGTTGTCCATAAAACTGATGCTGTGCAAATGGCGTTTTAGGATTTTTTGATGCAAAAGCGGCAGCATCGCAAAGGCGTTGTCGACCTTGACTTTTTCCGAAGGCGTCAAAACGTGGTCCACAGGATCCATACCGGCCTTCCTGAATTTGGCGAACACGCTCTCCGGCGCAGGCCGCGCTTGTTCGGAAAGCTTGAAAGTTTCGGGCTTTTGCGCGTAGCCTGCGGTGGAAACCAATAAGAAGATAAAATATTTGAAAATGATGGCGAAAAATCTGGACTGTTTCATCGTTGAAGGTACTTTTGCAAATTTATGATATTTGAAATATGTCGGAATTTTGATCAGGCATCCACTTCAGCCAAGAATTTCGATCGAAAACCGGATGTTGTCTGGCCCGTCTTCTGGACGAACAGCCTGCTGAAATAAGCCGGATCGTCATAACCCAACTTATACCCGATTTCTTTTGTGCTTAGATTCGTATGGACGAGCAACCGTTTGGCTTCTAGCACGATGCGGTTCTTGATGACGTCGTTGGGTTGGGGCAAACGGAGTTTTTTGAACTTGTGCGCAATCGTCTTGGGCGCCACGAATAATAGTTCGGCATAGTCCGAAACATTGTGTTTGTGTTTGTAATGCTGCTCGACGAGCCTTGTGAATTTCCTGAAAAATTCGAGATCGCCGTTTCTTTGCAGGAAGGCTTTGTCCATGTTTTGCTTTTTCCACAACCGCACCGCTTTGATGAACAATTGCTTGAGGTAGGTCCGGATCATTTCCTCAAGCGCCCCATCGCCAAGGCCGAACTCCCCGATCATCTGTTCGAAAAGGCTAATAAAGAACGGTTTTTCGGTTTCGTCGAGTGCCACCATCGGGATATCGTGGGTGTTGTTGAACAGCAACCCGTCGCAAGCCACCTCGTCGTCATGGATCTGTATGCAATAAAAATCGCGGTTGTAAAAAATAAAATATCCTTGGCCGCTCCCTGATTTTTCGAGGGTCAGGTGTTGATCCGGGCTGACGAAAAACAGCGACGGCCGCTCTACCGAATAGCGCTTGAGGTCGATCTGCAATTCGTAACCCGCGGTCAGGAACAACACTTTTATAAACGGCCTGAAGCACGCATCGTTGACTTTATCGGCATTTTCGCGGGCTATCGGAAGCAGCCCAAGGGTTTTAAGATCGCTCGTGAACAGATTTTCAGACATACTACAAATTCGTTAAGATCAATCGCTGACATTTTTGTGATATTTCGGAATCACTCCTACCGTTTTCCGACGTTGCAAAGATGGCCCGGTCGCCATCGCTAAAAAACGCACATTAGTGGACGCGCGTTGCATCATTTTCCCTGCTTTAGGCCGCCGATGGATTCTTCCGATGCCCTGCCAATGCGACCGCGGGAATATCGTGGGGCAATCCTGCACTTTCGTCCATTTCCGAATGTGGAAATCCGCTCCAACTTTGCCAAATCCATACAACCTTTCGAAATGGCACACAAAAAAACCATGATACTCGGCGCGACAAACAACCCTGGACGCTATGCCTTCCTTGCCGCAACCCGCCTGATTGCTTCGGGACATACGATCGTCAATATCGGCGTTGTGGAAGGCGAAATCGAAGGCATTCCGATCCAGGCGCCAAAAGCCATCCACGAAGACATCGACACCATCACGATGTACATCGGTGCTGCGCGCCAAACGTTACTTTACGATTACATTCTCGAGACAAAACCGAGGCGGATCATCTTCAATCCCGGTTCCGAAAATCCCGGACTCGAACGGCTTGCAATCGCAAACGGAATCGTCACCGAACGTGCCTGCACGCTTGTGTTGCTGGCCACCGCTCAATTCTGATTCCGATCAGATTGGCTTGCAGAGGAAAATCCTGCAACACATGACGCCATTTGTCCATTCCCGCGCCGCCTGACTATCATGAACTTTGCCGAGCGGAAAATCATTGCATTTCCCACCTTTTATCAGATTTAGTATTCATCAAAAAAAACAAGCAAATGAAACAGCAAAACCGCCGTCTTGGCGCATTCGAAAAAACATTTTGGCTGCTCGACCTCATCGATTCCAAAGACTTCGCCCTGGCCGGGGAAATCGAAGGCCGAAAAGCGATTTCAGAATGGGAATCGGCTCTTGAAAAAGTACAGCGGCGCCATCCGAATCTTTCCGTGAGAATAACGTCCGACGCCTCTGCGGGAACCGTTCTGGAACATGTCGAATCGACGCCAATCCCATTGCGTGTCGTCGATGTTCCGGACGATTATCGTTGGGAAGCCGAGGTCGAAAAAGAACTCGCGATCCGATTCGACACCTCGAAAAGCCCGTTGATTCGTGCGGTCCTCGTCCAAAAACCGCAACATACCGTGCTGATCCTCGTCGGACATCACGCAATCGCAGACGGCACTTCGATCAATTACCTGTTCCGCGACATACTGAACGCGATTACCGGCATTGACTTGCCGCTTATGCAGCCCCAGAAATCAAACGACGAAACACTGGGCTTTGCCGAATACGATGGCGTTGGCGATCCATCCGATTTGCATCTGAAAGCGGACGACAACAAGACGTTCGCCCCAAAAATTGCGAGTCTGCGGCTATCGCCAAGCCTTACAAAATCCATCATCGACAAATCGAGACAGGAAAAAACGACGGTCCACGCCGCCATTTGTGCTGCCGTTTTGATCGCCTCACGCAAAATGAGAGCGGATTGGACCGACAAAAAAATCGAGCTGATCTCTCCTATTTGTTCAAGACGCGCACTCGGCCTCGACGACAATTACGGGTTGAACATCACTACACATCCCGTTCATTTCGAAGGCGAACAACATTTGCCGTTCTGGGATATCGCGCGTCTGGCAAAAGCAGGACTCGCAGGTACCGACACTGCCGAACACGTCCAAAACTACATCGGCTTTTTTAGGGACCTTACCTTCAAGACGCCTGATCTGCGAGAGGTTGTTGAAATCCTCAAGCAAGCGTTCAACCAGGAAATCATGGTGACAAACCTCGGACGCGTAAAATATGATACCGACTTCGGGGCGCTGCGGCTCAACGCACTTTACGGCCCTATGGTGCGTTCCGGAAAGGGCAAAGAGCAAACGGTCGGCGTCATTACCAGCAACGGTTCGCTTTGCCTGACCAATACAAGCGATACGCCTATCGACGGACTTTTGCAGGCGATGGAGAAGTTACTGTCCGACGCTTGTGAGGCGACTTCTTAGGTAACGAAGACCGTCTTCAACTCGAAAGGATCCGGCTATAGTGTCGGATCCTTTTTTTTTTGCCACTTCCTTCCGCTATCAACCTTTTATCTTGATTGACCGTATGAGGGCGTTGTCTATTTCGCATCACGATATTAGGAAATAAAAAAGGAAGCCTTTCTATGAGACTTCCTTTATAAATATGCTGTTTGACGGTCAACGCCAGCCCAAACCAGGCGCGACGTGTTCCAAAATTGAAGACAATACGTGAACGTTATAGTCCACGCCAAGCGTATTGGGAATCGTCAAAAGCAACGTATCGGCTTCCCGGATGGCTTCGTCACGGGCCAATTCTTCGATAAGTTTGTCGGGTTCCGCGGCGTAGCTCTTTCCAAAAATGGCCTGCTTGCCCGGCTCGATCATCCCAATGGAATCCGATTTGCCCGATTGCCCGAAATACAACCTGTCCTGATCGTTGACGAGCGCGAAAATAGACCGGCTCACCGAAACCCTTGGCTCGCGCTTATGGCCTGCTTTTTTCCAAGCGTCTTTATAAAGCCGGATCTGCTCGGCTTGCTGCTCGTGAAACGGTTTCCCGCTTTCGTCGTACTTCAACGTGGAACTTTGGAGGTTCATGCCATTCTCGGCCGCCCAAATCGCAGTCGCATTCGAAGCGGCTCCCCACCAAATGCGGTCGCGCAGGCCCGGAGCATGTGGCTCAAGCCGAAGCAGTCCCGGAGGATTGGGAAACATCGGATAGGGATTCGGCTCCGCGAAACCGACACCATTGAGTTTGTCGAGAAATTCCAGCGCCTTGACCCGGCCCATGTCGGCATCGGATTCGCCTTCGTTGGGCTCGTATCCGAAATAGCGCCAACCGTCTATGACTTGTTCCGGCGAGCCCCTGCTGATGCCGAGTTGCAGTCGCCCTCCTGAAATTAGGTCTGCGGCTCCGGCATCTTCCACCATATACATCGGGTTTTCGTAGCGCATGTCGATCACGCCTGTCCCTATTTCAATTTTCGAGGTTTTGGCGCCGATAGCGGACAGCAACGGAAACGGAGACGCCAGTTGGGCCGCGAAATGATGCACGCGAAAATAAGCTCCGTCAAGGCCCAGTGCTTCGGCAGCAACGGCCAAATCTATCGATTGCAGCAAAGTATCGGCGGCAGTGCGAGTGGCATAAGCCGGATGATTGGCCCAGTGGCCGAACGATAAAAATCCAAGATTTTTCATGCCTTAAATTTACGGATTTGTTTTGGTTTGGACAGCCGTTGGTTTGCGTCGCTTTCGCCGAGGATAGCTTGGGATGATGGAGCGGAATGTCCCGAAAAGCGACAAATGCACGAATGAAATTTTGCCGTGACCGACATCGTCCCGTAGGAATTTTACGGCAGGCGCCCAACCTTTTTTACGGATGAATATGCAATTTAATTGGTGGTGATGATTAGTTTGATTATATTTAATAAACGATGCGAACCCATACATCCGCTTAATTTTACAATGACAAAAGACAGCTTTCCGCGATGAGTGCAGCCGACAATTTGAACCTTTTCCGGACGCTCTACGACGCTTCGCCCAATGCGGTCGCCATCCTGAAGATAGATGCGGAACACCCTTCCGATGTAAAAACCTTCAATATACAATATCTCAATCCACGCTTCCGGGACGAGTATTCCATTGCGGATTACCCGGATCTCACAGCGAGTGATATAGTGCCAATGTTTGCCCGGGGCACGGCACTCGACCAAATTGCCGACGTAGCGCTAACGGGAATACCGTCCCGGTTCGTCGATTCGCTGCAAACCGCAGGAGGAGCGCGTTGGCTGCGATATGAGGTTAGCCGCCAGGACGATTTCCTGATCGTTTCGACTTACGACATCAGCGACGTCAGGAAAGTCGAAACGGTGTTGGAAAATGCGATGGCTGAAGCCGAAAAACAACGGCGACTCTACGAAAGCATTACCAGTAATACGCCTGATCTTGTGTATGTGTTCGACCTCAATTACCGATTTACGTATGCCAACAAAGCCTTGCTCGAAATGTGGGGCAAAACGGCCGCGGAAGCTATCGGGAAGGGCTTAAGGGAAAATGGGTACGAAGAATGGCATGCCGAAATGCACGAGCGTGAAATCGACGAGGTCGCAGCCACTAAAAAGAATGTGAGAGGAACCGTATCGTTTCCGCATGCTGAACTTGGCGAACGTGTTTACGACTATATTTTGGTGCCTGTTTTGAACGAAGCGGGAGAGGTGGAAGTCGTAGCAGGAACGACACGCGACATTACAGAATTAAAAGAGTCCGCCGAAAAAATACGCCAGAGCGAATCCCGGCTCAAAATGACGATCGACCAGACGCCTGCCCCGACGTTGGTGCTCATGGGCGACCGCCTTGTGATCGAACAGATCAACAAACCGATGTTGGAGATGATCGGCCACGGAGAGGAAGTGATCGGTCTGCCGCTCATAGAGGTGCTACCCGAACTCAAAGGCTCCTACATTTGGGAACAAGTGGTGAAAGTGTACGACGACGGCATTACATTCGATCATCCGGAAGTTTGTGTGTCGCATACACGCGGTGGCGAAATCGAGGACTTTTATTACAACCTCTCTTACCGTCCGCTCAGGGACGCCGGGGAAATCGTAGGCATGATACAGGTAGCCGTCGACGTCACCGCGCATGTCCTAGCGCGTAAAAAGCTTGAGGAAAGCGAAAACCGCTACCGCAAGTTATCCGAAACGCTTGAGTTACAGGTAGAGCAACGCACTCAGGAACTCCAGCGCTCCAACGATGACCTCCAACAATTTGCACATGTCGCCTCACACGATCTCAAGGAGCCGGTCCGGAAGATCAAGATGTTCGTGAGCCGCCTTGAGGAAAAGATCGGGCGCCACCGTTCCGATGCCGACGGTTCGCTATCGCAATTCATCGAAAAAATCAACGGAGCCACCGACCGCATGTACACGATGATCGAGGGCGTGCTGGGTTATTCGACGGTCAGCTCGAACTCGAGGGCGCCCGAACGAGTAGATCTGGACGATATCGTCAATAATATCGAAGTAGACCTCGAGGTAGCCTTGCAGAATACCTCAGGAAAAATCATCCACGACGGCCTGCCGACGATAGAAGGCGCGCCTGTGCTGTTGTATCAATTGTTCTACAACCTCATCAACAATTCGCTGAAATTTGCCCGCCCCGGCGTTCCACCGCGCATTTCAATAACGTCTCGCATGTCGGAAGAAGCCGTGGACGTAGAAGTCACAGATAACGGCATCGGGTTCGAGAACAGCCAGTCTTCGTATATTTTCGAGACTTTTCGTCGCCTGCATTCCAAAGACCAGTACGACGGAACGGGACTGGGCCTTGCGTTGTGCAAGAAGATCGTCGAAAGGCACCGCGGCACGATCTCCGCTACCGGGCGTCCCGGCGACGGCGCGACATTTTCGATACGGCTTCCGCTAAAACAGCACGAGGCCATCTGACCCGGCAAATTGAAATTCCAAGACCAAATCTCACATGTACGACTACACCTTTGAATATATCGGAAAGCCCAACGAAATCACGGACGATTTCGTCGACCGGCAAATCAACCTTGCCCAAAGCGTCCTGATCCAGCAACTCGGCATTACCCTTGACGATATCGGCAGGCGCATCCAGACCAATAACGTCACGTATGACGGAAAGCTAGGAACGCGCATCGAGCACCTTATCGGCAAGCAGCGGAAAAAACTACAGTGGCTTGTGATCTTTTATGATGTCGAACGGCGTTACCTCCGGATCGCATCGGAAATTTACCTGGGTAAAAGCTGAACCGTCACCAAAAAAAATCCCCGGATGCGCTCCGGGGATTGTTACATTACTCTTTTTTCGGGTTACAAACTAAACGCGTATCTCAGTTTGAGCCCGTACGACAACGTCCTGACTTCATCGGCATAACCCGAATTCAACAAGCTGTTGTAAGCAAACGCGACGCCATCCGGGCTGGTTCGGTAACCTACGGGTTGTCCCGTGGTTTTCGAGATGTCGGTCAAGCCGTAGTCGAAATAAAAACCGGCGTAAACATTGTCTTTTCCAATCGGAAGTTTGACACCAAGCTCTACCGAGGCGATATAGTTGATCTCCGTTTCGATGTCGTTGCCCGAAGCGTTGATGCCGTCGAATGTGCCGAATCCCATAAACGCGGGATCCATGAGTTCGACGTTGTATTGAGGATAATACCCGCTCGTGGACAAATTGAACCGGCTCGAAAACTTGCTGTTGACGGGCAAGCCGATTTTTCCTCCCGCCTTTATATAAAACCCATTGGCGTTATTAAGGTAAGTCAGCATCACGGGAATGGTTACGAATCCGATGGTTTGCTTCTCGCGGACATTCTCCATCTTATAGCGAAACTCAAACGATTCCTGTTCGAAATCGACCGTGTTGTAAGCTCCCGAGAGGCTTTCCAGCTTCGTCTTTGCAGTAAACAAGCTGTATTCCGCTCCAAGCGACACTCCGAAATTCCCGGAGAAATAATACGTGTATTCCAAACCTGCGCTTCCGCCGATCCCTTCTTTGCTGTTGGCCGCATTCAGATCGTAATCCAAAGACGACGTCACGCCGCCCGCCACGATGGACAATTCATGTCTCGACCCGGCACTTTGCTGCGCGTTTACCTCGATGGCGCCGGCCAGTGCCAAAGCGACGATCAGCCCATTCAATTTACTGTTGCTTTTCATTGTATTCGAACTATCGGTTTAGAATAATCTTAAAAGTTTTCTGACGGCGGCTCGTCGTGCATTTGACGATATAGGTCGCGGCCTGTACAGATCCCGGAAGCTGCAACGCCGTCTTGCGCTCGCTGCTTGCCATTCCGTACACTTTGCGTCCCGTGAGGTCGAATACCTCGATCTGCATGTCCTGGATTTCTTCGGACGGGAAATCGACGACTACGTTGATCTGTTGGCCCCATCGCGAAGGATTCGGGAATACCGACATCGAGTAATCGTGCTCCCGTGTTATGCGTCCCATACAGGTTTGCAGCACGTCTCCTTCTATCGTGGTCAGTTTGAGGTGGTACTCGGCTTCCGGGTCCAAAAGGTCGTTTTGCGTCGGGCCTGCCGACAAATACTGGTTGCGGCTCACCAAAACATCGTTTTTGTACCATTCGTATTCGGCAAACGAATAACCTCCGTTGGTCGCCGGATTGTTGTTGGCCAACAACACATTGTCAAATTTTTGCTCGACGATATCAAAGAAGTTGAATCGCTTTTCGATCACGATCGTATACTGGCTCGTCCCCGTGCCGTCCTGGGAGGTCAAGAAAACGGATTGGCTGTAAATGCCCGGCCTCGGAGTGGCAATCGTAAATTCGTGGCCAGGATTCGCCTCGGCGTTGGCTTCAGTAGTGAGGGACACGGCAACCGCGTCATCTGTGTTGTTGCATTCCATCAGATAATAAATCTCCGATGAAGGGTTTGCATATGTTGTCCCTCCGATATTCACCGAATGGATCGAGGCGTCGCTGCTGATGATCGTCAAAGGTTGCACGACCGTCTCCGCCGGCAGATAATTGGCGTTCCCGTCCTGATGGGCCGTAATTTGCACCGTACCGGACGTGAGCATGTCGACCCAGCCAGTGGCGCTAACCGTGGCCGGAACGTTGGTTGACGTATACGAATAAGTATAGTGGACCGCCAATCCCGATGTAGCCGTGGCCGTCAACTGGAAGTCTGGATCGTTTTCAAGATGCTTGACAGGCAGCGCGTCGAAAACGATTTGCTGAGGAGCGCGGACGATCGTCAGTGTCGCAGTCAACGTTATCGGCCCGCAGTTCGGCGCATCCGATGCCGGTGTGATCGCAGCTGTAATCGTATAGACGCCTGTGTTCACCGCGGCATTGCCAAGACCGGTTTCAGGGACAATCGAATAACTTACCGAAGCGCCTTCTGGCAAATTGGCCACGCTGATGCTTTGCGGCTGGGTGTTATAAACCACTTCCTGGCTGGCAAACGTAGCCGATGCGATCGCAGATTCCGTCACTTCGACCATCTGGGTCTGGGTGCTGACGTTGCCGTTCCCGTCATCGTATTGCCAAAGAATGGAATAAGTTCCGACAGCCTGATAAACAAGCGTATCGACGGTCGTTGCCGAGATGGAACCCGCACAGTTGTCGATAGCGGTCGGAACCGGAATATCGGTAACCAAAACCGCGCACTGCATACTGATTGTAGGCAACGATGTGATTTGTGGCACCGGTGCGCTGACATCGTCGATGACTACATTTTGCGTTTGTGTCGCGGTGTTGCCGTTGATGTCCGTATACGTCCATGTGATGACGGTGGTGCCTTGGGCCGTGATCGGAAAAGTAGCATTGTTCGTTACCGAAATCAAACCTGCACAATTATCCGTAGCCGATGGAACCGGGATATCCGAGGCAACTACCGCACATTCGGCCGTGATATTAGGCAAGGCAGCAAGTGTCGGAACCGGTGCGACCGTATCGCTGAAGCCGATGACGACGCTGGCCGTATACGTACATCCGTTCGCGTCTGTTGCAATGATGTTGTGTGTACCAACCGACAGCATGTTGTTCGCGACCGTTGTCACGCCGTTATCCCAAAGGTACGTATAAGGCGCAGTTCCGCCCGCAGCCAACACCTCGGCCTGTCCGTCCGCACTCTCGATACACGTTGCCGTGCTTACTTGTGAAGCGACTGCAGAAAGGGGCGTCGGCTCGGTGATCGTGAAACTTTGCGTAAGCGAACAACTGTTGGCATCGGTAACGGTGACGGTATAAGTTCCCGCCGTAAGGCCCGAAGCCGTGGCGTTCGTTCCGC
>NZ_JAAVIY010000030.1 GCF_014748335.1 Flavobacterium selenitireducens | reverse complement strand
TGGTAGAAGGCTTGTTTTGATATCCCGAGGCATTCGTAGAGAAGCCTTGTTTTATAAGGTCTTGCTTTTTTTTCTCCACTTCCTTTGCCAATGCCCCGGGTAATGACTTTTTTGCGATATCGATGCCGCTTTCCAGTTCGACTTCCGCGATGATTTCCTGCTGGAAATTCTTTATAAATTCCAGTTCCTCGATACGCTGTTTCAATTTTTTTATCTCGTCTTTGCTCGACATGGCTTTGCCTCTTTGTTCAAAGGAAAGCATTTTTTTCATCCAATAATCAATCGAGCTTCTCGAAACGTTATACGTCTTGGCGGCATGATTGGCGGAAATCTGACCATTCGAGATTTTGTCAATGATGGACAGTTTAAGATCGTAGGAGATCTTCTGGTACTCTTTTTTTGGACAGGGTCCTTTCTTCGGTAAGTTCATAGATTGCTAAAAGTGTTTAATTTTTAGTCAACCTATTTTAGGACGAGAGATGATTTAGAATAGCTTGTAACGTGAGGCCGCTAAACGCCGTCGCGGCCTTCCGGAGAGAATATTCTCTGCTTTGGAATAAAGGTAGCGAAATCAACGATTTTTTCAAGCTTTCCTAAGCAGAAAAAATCTTGTTTTCGCGACTTTTGGAAATTTTAGCCTCTAATTTCTCTAAACCAGCGATGGCGATTAGCGGCGGTTACTTGCAGGCCGAAGACACAAAGATTGGCGTGGCAATTTACCTTGTACTCTCTGTTACAAGGTTGGTTCTAAAATTGCCACGGCGCCCGATTTGAAAAACGGTCGTTTTTGAAAAAAATAGTGTCAAATCGGGCGCTCGCGCGCAGCGCCGGCTTGCAAGTAACGTGAGGCCGCTAACCGCGGCGGCGGATAACGGAGAAAGTATTCTCTGCAACCCGAGACGAAGTTATGAAAAATAGAGGTTTATTTACCGCGAACCAGCCGGGGCGGTTAGCGGCGGTTACCAGCAGGTTTATGATTTAATAATATTCCCTTCAATTTGTAAACCTCTATTTTCTTTTTGGTTAAAAATATATAGATCAAACAAAATGAATATTGCAATTGTAAAATTTCCTAATACGAAATATAAACTTTCATTTTCAATTTTGATTAAAGATTGACAAATTGAAATTACCCAAATTGCTGAAATATTTAAATTAAACAGTCCCGCAAAAACATAGAAAAAATTATTTTTCAATTTTGATTTTTTGTTTTTTCTAAAATAAAACAAACGCATCAAAATAAGCAGAATTCCAATTCCAATCGAATACATAACTGCATCTAAAAAATTAAAAAGTAATGTTATTGACCCAGTTGAATATTTGGTTGCGCTTTCATAGTAATCGAAAAAACTATATAGTGTCCAAATATTGATCAGAATAAATGATATCGTTGTGTAGATAAAATGTTGTTTTTTCATCGTGTCGTTGTCTTGTCCTGAAATACGTTGACCATTTTGGTTATTAATTCAGGCTGTATTTTTTATAAATATGTCGTTGGTTCCGATGTGCAAAATCCGGTGTCTGCATGTCCAGGCTGTAATGCCGTCTCTCGGAGTTATAGATCTTGATGGCTTGTTTTACCATTTTCTGCGCCGTGACTAAATTAGGTAAAGTTTTGATGAGTCCGAACTCATATTTCAGGATTCCGTTTACCCTTTCGGCCACTGCGTTTTCGTAGGGATCATATTGTTGTGTGGTGCTCAGCAGAATATTGTTGGCGGCGGCGAACTCCGCGAATTGTGGGCAACAGTATTGTATTCCACGATCGCTGTGATGGATGATCTGCTGATTTTGGTACGATCGTGCATCCAGCGCCATTTTAAGGGCGTCTATGACCAGTGTGGCGCGCATGTTGGTATCGAGTTTGTATCCCATGATTT
>NZ_JAAVIY010000016.1 GCF_014748335.1 Flavobacterium selenitireducens | reverse complement strand
TGTAAGTTCCCGCAGTGAGACCCGAAGCCGTAGCGTTCGTTCCGCCCGATGGCGACCAGGAGTACGTGTAAGCGCCCGTTCCGCCCGTCGCTGAAATCGTAGCTGTGGCGTTGAATCCGCCGTTGCACGAAACATTAGTCTGGCTTGGTGTCAATATCAAAGCATTTGGTTCGGTAATCGTGAACGAACGCGTCGCCGTTAGGTTGTTAGCGTCGGTGACGGTAACGATATAGGTTCCCGCAGTCAGTCCTGTTGCGGCAGCCGTCGTCCTAACGGGAGTAGTGTTCCACAAATAGGTAAACGGAGCCGTACCTCCTGTGACAGTCACATTGGCAAATCCGTTGGCGCCTCCATGGCACGTCACGTTATTTTGGTTTCCGCTGGTAGAAAGGCCCGCAATCGTGGTAAAGTTCGCATTGAACACTGTCGAATAAGTCGATCCGGTAAGAGTGACGAAATACAACGTATAGGTGGTCGAGGCAGATAATCCGGTAAGGTTGAAAGCCACCTGCGCATTTGCCGCCATTGCAGCAGAACCGCTGTTGGCCACGACGACGTTTGCGTAATTGGCCCCAGCTGCTATCTGTTGAGGCGTCGGAACCGCCGAGCCCGCAGGCACTGCAATATAATATCCAGTAGCGGCCGTGGCCGAAGAAGACGTAAATACGGCCGAGCTCGAAGTAATATTAGTCAACGCTCCGCTGGCCTGGGCGACTTCCTCGATGATGTCCTCAAGATCTTCGGTGGCACCTGCTGCATAATAGGTGCTGAAATCGTCGCTTTGACCCGGTGCGAGATCGTTGAACCTCACATAAAGCGCGTACGACCCATCCCAGTGGTGGGTAATGGCATTCGTGAACGGGTCGGAATCTGTCGCATTGCTGAACGAACAGCAATCTGCAATTATAGTGTAGGCCTTTGACGATGTCGTATAAAACAATACGCCCTCGCTCCCCGACTCCACTTTAAGCGCCTTGGATTGTTGGGTGGCCGAAGCCAACGGGACGAATTGGTCGTTGATCAGGTTGCCTCTTGTTTTGGTAGGCCCGTCGTTATATCCGATATAGTCGTCCCTGGTTCCGATCCAGGTCCTAACGTTGACCGCATTTGTGGAACCGATATTGGTTACCTTGCAACTGATCTGTACGAAACTTGCCGAAGGCGTCAACGAATAGGTATTCTCGACCCGCAACATATTGCCGCCGACGTTGATGTTTCCTTTCGAAATAATTTTTCCGTGACCCATACCGACGCCCGTACTGATATACTGGGAATAATCGACAGTATAGTTCGACGGATACGGATTTTCTTCAAAACTTCCGTTGGCGTTCCAGATCGCAGCACCACTGCCGCCTACGGCAAACGCGTTGTCCAACGGATAATCGGCATAGGTAAGTTGCTGCCATGCAGACAACGATTGGTTGTAAAGGAAAGGTTGCTTGAGGTTACCATATTCGTTGACGGAGTCCTCATAACCGTTTCCGATCCTTACCTTGCCGTTGTTGAGCACGTATTGAGCGTTCGATGCCGCAATGTTGAAAAGCGATACGAATACGAACCACAAGAGCGCGGAATTCAAGGATAAGCCTTGTTTTTGTCGTCGGTTTTTTTCCTGATTTACGAGCGGATTGGGCACACCGCCTGCAGTCAGGAAAAAGAAATTTAGTAGGTAAATTTTCTTCATCCCATTCAAGTCATTAATCATTTTTATTTGAAAGCGGGTGCGAAAGTAATCCATTGATTAAATAATGATCTGTTAAAAGCAGATATTTTCGATGAAATACATATTTTGTTTGTTTTTATAGTATTTTTCTTTCTTTTAGAGCGCATTTCAACGATACCGAAAACAGACCCAAGACTCACATTTAATTGTGGTTAACCTGCGGAAAAAATCGGGAAATGATTCGCCGAAATGCTTTCGACATTTTTCATTGCATTTTATTGTGACACAAAAAATTGTAACGTCCTATTTGTAACAATCCGACGGCACTAATCGCGATACTAACTTCTAGTGCTGAAACACACGAAAAATGACACTAACGACATTTTTACGTCCAAACTTTTAACACTCCGAAACTGCCTGCCTATTCCCATTCGGCATGATAATGGCTAACTTGCGCATCTTAGAAACCTGCTAACCTTTTTCCCCATGAACAAAAAATTGGCGCTTCTGCTGCTTTTCCCAGTTATCGCAACGGCTCAGTTTAACGGCATTCTCAACAAGGCCAAGTCGGCCGTTGGGACTAAAACGACAAAAAATTCGGCTATCGGAAATCTCGATATCGCCTCGGCACTCAAGGAAGCGCTCGACAAAGGCATCGACAAACAGGTCACCAAACTCACCGCGTTGGACGGTTTCTACAAAAATCCATCGGTCAAGATTTTGTTTCCCGAAGAACTCAAAAAGGTTGACAAAGCCCTGCGTTCTGTCGGATTAGGCAATCTCGCCGACGAAGGCATCAAGTCACTCAATCGCGCCGCGGAAGACGCAGTCAAGGAATCTACACCGATCTTCGTGGACGCCGTCAAAGGCATGACGTTTACCGACGCCAAGAATATCCTGATGGGAAGCGACAATGCGGCCACGGCTTATCTGCAAAAGTCAACTTCAAAACCGCTTTATGCCAAGTTCAACCCGAAAGTGCAGGAATCGATAGGAAAAGTGGGAGCCGACAAGATATGGGCGACAATCATCTCCAAATACAATTCGCTTCCGTTGGTTGCCAAAGTAAATCCGGACATCAACGATTACGTGACCAACAAAGCGCTCGAGGGCGTTTACAAGATGATAGCGGTGGAAGAAAAAGACATCCGCAACAACTTGAGTTCGCGCACTTCTGATTTGTTGAAGAAAGTGTTTGCGATGCAGGATAATTAGATGATTGAGATAATTAGATGATTGAGATAATTAGATAATTATATAATTGAGATAATTGAGATAATTAGATGATTAGATAATTGGTGATTGGAATTTATATGGTTCCGATGACGCGTTCGGTTCGGAAGTCTCGACTATGGACTTAGGACTTTAAACTGCAAACCGGACTGTTCTAAAATATTCTAATGGTTCAAAATTTAGCGGACAAAATATAAAGCGAATCTTAGGTTTGTCGGTACTTTTGGTCAAAATGAATCCATGAAAAAAATAATCGCCTCACTATCCATTTTACTGTTCAGCGGTTGTGCCGAATTACAACAAGTCGCCAGCCAATACCCACAAACTTCGGGCGTGTTGTCCAACGCCGACATCGCCGCCGGACTGAAGGAAGCGCTCAACAACGGCATTTCGAAAGAAGTCTCGAAATTGACGGCCACCGACGGCTTTTTCAAAAACCAAGCGGTAAAGATTTTGTTGCCGCCTGAACTGCAAAAAGTAGAAACTGCATTGCGAAAAGTAGGTTTGGGAAGCTTGGTCGACGACGGTATCCGATCATTGAACCGCGCCGCTGAAAATGCCGTAAAGGAATCGACACCGATTTTTGTCGATGCGGTGCGCCAGATGACATTTACCGATGCCAGGAACATCTTGCTTGGTGCCGATAATTCCGCTACTTCGTACTTGCAGACCAAAACGACGAACCCTTTGTATGCCAAGTTCAACCCGGTCGTAAAATCTTCGTTGGGCAAAGTCGGCGCCGACCAGATCTGGGCCAATATCATCAACAAGTACAACGCATTGCCGCTCGTCCAGGACGTGAATCCCGACCTCAACGACTACGTAACCGACAAAGCGCTCGAAGGCGTCTTCAGGATGATTGCCGTCGAGGAAAAAGACATCCGCAACAATCTAGCGGCGCGAACTTCTAATTTGTTGCAACGGGTTTTTGCGCTACAGGATAAGAAATAGTGGGAAAAAGTTTAAAGTTTAAGGTTTAGTTCAGGCGTACTAACGTTGGTTAGCGAAACAGGCCATAACGTTCGGTTTGCTAAAAATACGAAGCCCGATGAAAATAAACGATTTCCGCGACACCTATGATTTTGTAATCCGATAGGTCAAACTTTAAACTCCCGACTTTAAACCTTAAACTTTAAACCTCACACTCCAAACCTTAAACTCCAAACCAAACCCGTCTAACAATTTCAAAATCAGACACAAGAAATAACATTGCCTTAACATCACCCACGGGATTTATGTCGGATATTTGCAGAGAGATTAATGGTTTTCTCACATTTGGTTAGGGTTAGTTATAATGAAATGTGCCGGTCAGCGAAAGTTGCATCGGCATTTTTTTTGGCATTTTACTTCCTACTTTTGCGATATGCGTGCCTTTTTGAACAAACGTGTCGACAATGCTCCTTTGATCGTTTTCCGTATGGTTTTCGGGGGATTGCTCGCCTATCAATGTTTCTATTACATTTACGAAGGCTGGATATGGCGCAACCTCATCCGTCCGAAATTCACGTTTGCCCACATCGGCTTCGAATGGCTGCAGCCGCTTCCGGGAGACGGTATGTACTACTATTTCGCTATTATGGGATTGTGCGCGATCGCCTTCTGTTTCGGATATTTTTATAGGATTTCACTTACGATATTCACGCTGATGTGGACGTGCGTTTACCTGATGCAAAAAACCACCTACAACAACCATCACTACCTCATCATACTTGTTTGCATTTTGCTATTGTGCATGCCCGCCAATCGTTACGCTTCCGCGGATGCCAACCGGTCCGGTAAATCGTCTCTGTCGATGCCGGATTGGTGCCGATGGCTGATGGTTTCCCAAATGGCGGTCGTTTACGTTTTCGCCTCACTCGCCAAATTTTACCCAGGTTGGCTGGACGGGACATTTTCTGAAATCATGCTCGGCAAATACGCCCAGTTCCACGGAATCGGATTGTTGCGCGAGCGATGGGTGCATCTGTTGCTGGCTTGGGGCGGCATCGCATTCGATTTGCTGATCATACCGATGTTGCTCTGGAAGCGCACCCGGATCACGGCGATACTTCTGCTGTTGGTGTTCCACGCGTTCAATTCGGTTACACTCGACATCGGCATTTTCCCGTTCCTGGCGCTTTCAATGGTTGTTTTCTTTTTCGAGCCTGATTTTATCCGACGGATTTTTTTCCCGAAGAAACCGGAGTTGACACCCGACATAATCGCATCCGAAGCACCCGGAAATCGAAACGTGACGATGGCTCTAATCGGTACTTACCTCGCCGTCCAGTTATTTCTTCCGCTGCGCCATTGGTTCATCAAAGGCGACGTGCTCTGGACCGAAGAAGGCCATCGGTTGGCCTGGCGCATGATGTTGCGCGATCGCAAAGGCGAGCTGACGATGACCGTGATCGACAAGAAAACCGGAGCTCATATTCCGTACAAGCTTCAGTCGGAACTGACCAAAAGACAATTGTCCGGGCTAAAAACCCATCCCGACATGATTTGGCAGATGGCGCAGCGCATCAAGCGACAAATGGCGAAAAACGGAAGGGAGGTCGCGGTTTACGCCGATGTCAGGAATTCCATTAACCGGGCGCCGATGAAAACGCTCCTCGATCCCAGCGTGGATTTGGCGGCCGCCGAGTGGAATTATTTCGGGCACGCCGACTGGATCATAACTTATGGCGAATGAAAAACTGCTGGATCTGTTTGTTGCTTTGTTTTGGAATCTCGAACGCCCAACAGTTGCGACAACGCACCGTCACACTAATGGGAAGCCGTTTCGATTTCGCGATCGTTCACGAATCGGGTGAAAAAGCAGAAGCTTACATCGACACCGCAATTGCAGAAATTGAGCGCATCGAAAACGTGATCTCCGAATGGCGGCCGCACACGGAAGTTTCGAAAGTGAACCGAAATGCGGGCATCAAACCGGTCAAAGTAAGCAAAGAACTGCTCGACCTTACCGAGCGCGCGTTGTATTTTTCGAAGATTTCGGACGGAGCGTTCGACATCAGTTTCGCTTCCGCGGACAAAATATGGAAGTTCGACGGCAGTATGACCGAGTTGCCATCTGTGCAAAAAATCGCCGAATCGGTACGCAGGATCGGATACGAAAACATCAGGATCAACCGCAAGAGATCGACGATCTATCTGAGAAAAAAAGGCATGAAGATCGGATTCGGGTCTATAGGGAAAGGCTACACCGCCGACAAAACCAAGCAACTGCTTATCTCGAAAGGCGTCCCGTCGGGAATCGTCAACGCGTCCGGCGATCTCAATTCCTGGGGCGCCCAACCCGACGGCTCACCCTGGAACGCCGCGATTTCAAATCCGCTGGACAAAAATAAGGTGTTCGCTGTTTTGTCCCTGGACCTGCACACGGCAGTTGTGACATCCGGCAATTACGAAAAATTCGCGATGATTGGCGGCAAGCGGTATTCCCATATCATCAATCCGAGAACGGGTTATCCGGCAAGCGGTTTGGCGAGCGTTACGATTCTGGCCGACAGTGCCGAAAAAGCGAACGGGTTTTCGACGGCCATCATGGTTTTGGGAAAAGAGAAAGGACTGGAATTGCTGGCGAAGTTCCCTGAATTGCAAGGGATTTTAGTTTCGGATGAAGGGGAAATTCACACGACTGCCAATGTCCGGCTGAAGTAATTTAACAAAAAGTACAGAAAAACTGGAACTCGGTTTCCGGATAAAATTTTACCTTAGACATAACAGGTTTTGGAAAGCCTGTTATGTCTTAAACAGACAAAATTCGATAGCGGAAAATCGGGTTTGTTCGGAACGTCGCGATACTCGTTTAGTTAACAAAAACTACAGAAAAACTGGAACTCCGTTTCCCGATAAAACTTTACCTTAGACATAACAGGTTTTGGAAAGCCTGTTATGTCTTAAGCGACAAAATCCGATTGCGAAAATTCAGATTTGTCGGAATATCGCAATACTCGTTTAGTTTAACAAAAAGTGCAGAAAAACTGTAACTCGGTTTCCCGATAAAACCTTACCTTAGACATAACAGGTTTTGGAAAGCCTGTTATGTCTTAAACAGACAAAATTCGATAGCGGAAAATCGGGTTTGTTCGGAACGTCGCGATAATCGTTTAGTTTAACAAAAACTACAGAAAAACTGTAACTCGGTTTCCCGATAAAACCTTACCTTAGACATAACAGGTTTTGGAAAGCCTGTTATGTCTTAAGCGACAAAATCCGATCGCGAAAATTCAGATTTGTCGGAACATCGCGATACTCGTTTAGTTTAACAAAAACTACAGAAAAACTAGAACTCGGTTTCCGGATAAAATTTTACCTTAGACATAACAGGTTTTGGAAAGCCTGTTATGTCTTAAGCCGCGGTCGCCTCAAAATAAAGATTTACGCTACACCCAAACGCATCTGTAAAACCTTAAAGTAGTCAAACGCTTTTACGAGTCGGCTTCCGTACCACGAAAACATTTCCCCATCTACAAAAATCGTCTTGGCGTGATGTGTGAAACGGCCTAATTCGAATGCATCCTCATCCTTGAACGGATAAGGTTCCGATGACAATAACACGATTTCGGGATCGCCCTGTATACGCATTTTCTGGATGATGATTTCCGGATAGCGTTCGCGTTCCTCGTATATATTTACGAAGTGGTTGAGTTTGAGCATCTCGTTGATGAACGTTCCGCCGCCGGCGACCATATGCGGGTTTTTCCAAATAAAATACGCCACGCGATGAGACGGCCGACCTGACATGAACTTTTTGAAATTGGCATGGGCAAATTCTATTTTGTCGATCCACTTTCGGGCTTCAGTTCGCACGCTGAACAATTGCCCGAAGTCCGAAATCATCTTGAGATTGTCCTCGATCGTCGCGATATCGGTTACCCAGACTGGCGCGATTCGCTGTAACGATTCGACGATCTCGAGCGTATTTTCCTCCTTGTTGGCTATGATGATGTCCGGCTCAAGCGACGCAACGCGCTCGACGTGAAGCTTTTTGGTACCGCCGACGATCTTTTTTGTAGCTTTGAGGTGAGCCGGATGCACGCAAAATTTGGTGATGCCGACAATATTGGCCTCGAGCCCGAGTTCGTAAAGCAATTCGGTTTGGGAAGGCACGAGCGACACAATGCGTTTTGGTGTTGAGGTGAAACGGTGTTCGATGCCCACTTGGTCGCGCAACAGAATCTCCATAAAGAATAAGATTGAGCAGAAATTTTATAACGCGAAGGTAGTCAAATCGGCTACTTTTAGTTCGCAATTTAACGGACATTTCCCGCCATCACATGAAAAAAACGCTACTCGCGCTATTGCTATTTTGTTTTTTCGCTTCAGATGCCCAGCAGCTCAAGCCGGGCTTCGACCAATTTGAATACCTCCAACTTTTGCGCGCTTATGCACGTTGGGGCGACAGCGCTTTTTACAATCAGATTCCGGAAAGCCGGATTTACAAAAAACAAGGCAGGAAATACCGTTCGGAAGACACCGGGTTCCAGAACAGTTGGGAGATGTACGAAACGCCTTCGCAAACCGTGATTTCGATACGCGGTTCCACCAAGGAAGCCATAAGCTGGATGGCGAACTTCTATGCGGCAATGATCCCTGCGGTAGGAACGATGAAACTCAGCGATAGCCTTTCGGTAGATTATCATTTCGCCGATCATCCCGAAGCCGCGGTGCACGTAGGTTGGGCGGTTGCCGCTTGTTACCTGCTGCCCGATATCGTACAGAAAGTAAAAGATCGGTATTCAAAAAAACGAAAGGACTTTATCATCTTCGGACACAGCCAGGGCGCCGGTATCGCTTATTTCGTTACGGCTCAGCTTCGCTATTACCAACGGTCGGGCGTTCTACCGAAAGACATACAGTTCAAGACCTATTGCAGCGCCGCTCCGAAACCGGGCAATTTATATTTTGCGTATGATTACGAGGAATCGACACAGGTGGGATGGTCGGTGTCGGTGGTCAACTCGGCAGATTGGGTACCTGAAGTTCCAGTGAGCGTCCAAACCCTAAAGGATTTCAACACGACCAATCCGTTCAAGCTCGCACCACAAATGATAGAGCAGGCGCCTTTCCCGAATAACATCGTGATGGGTTACCTGCACAAACAACTTACGAAACACAACCGCAAAGCCTTGCGGAAGTACCAGCTTTTCCTGGGAACGATAGCTTCAAAAATGGTCGCTTCCAAGCTCGCCAAGGGTTTTGAAGCGCCCAAAAAGTTCTATGAGTCGACGAATTATGTCCGATGCGGCAATTTCGTGATCCTGAAACCGGACGAGGAATATTTCGCTAAATTCCCGGACAACGATTCGACGCTGTTCGTACATCACGGCATCCTTTCCTACACCTATCTTACGGAACGATTGAAGACGAACTGAGTATCTGCGCCATTTCGGATTGCATCCTCAGGGCTTCTTCCCGTCCCTTTTCGGCAAAGTCTTTACCCGATGAGGCATAAATGACGGCGCGTGCGGAATTGACCAGCAACCCGACTTTTTCGGTCATACCGAATCGGCAAACTTCGGACAGGCTTCCGCCCTGAGCGCCAACACCGGGAACCAACAGGAAACTGTCGGGAATGATTTGGCGGATTTCGGCAAGGTATTCCGCTTTCGTTGCACCCACCACATACATAAGGTTCTGTGCATTTTTCCAGGTTTTCGAGGTTTCCAGGACTGTTTTGTACAATTCCTTTCCGTCAACCAATTGTGTTTGGAAATCGAATGCGCCGGGATTCGAAGTCAGCGCCAACAGAATCGTATGCTTGTCCTCGAACGCGAGGAACGGCTCTACGGAATCTTTGCCCATGTAAGGCGCCACGGTGATCGAATCGAACTGAAGATCGTCGAAAAAAGCCTTGGCATACATCGACGAGGTGTTGCCGATATCGCCCCGCTTGGCATCGGCTATCGTGAACTGTTCCGGGAAATTTTCGTTTAGATATCCAATGGTTTTACGCAAGGATTGCAACCCTTTCACGCCGTATGCCTCATAGAAGGCGACGTTGGGTTTATAAGCGACGGCCAGGTCGTGGGTAGCGTCGATGATGGCTTTGTTGAATTCAAAAATGGGATCTTCAAGCTGTAATAAATGTTGGGGAAACTTGTCGAGATCGGGATCAAGCCCAATGCATAAAAACGATTTTTTGCGTTGGATTTGGGAAAAAAGTTGTTGTGTCGTCAAAGCAGTTGGTTTTGTGGCGCAAAGATAATTAATTTTCGGAGCGGAACGGTTTTGCATAAGCGGACGGCTCTTCACGAAAGCGGATTATCCGGAAGGTACTACCAAAACTTCCACCACGGTTTTTCTTCGGACGGAGCGGGGATAATCGTGATCAGGTAATTATAGTCGTTCAGGTCGACCGCTGGCAAATCATAACGGGCTTCGGCCGTTGTCACTTTTTTGTAATTGAGGTTGAAATCGAAAAAGTACGTTTCATGATCAGACGTGATAATATTGACATTATCGTGTTGGCCGTCGCCTTCGGAAACATATACCTTGACGAATTCACCGTTTAGAAACGGCTTTTGATGACGCTCGGACTCACTATTGAAATAACCGGCTACGTCTGGCTTTTGCGGACTTTTTGGGTTAAGGTATCGCACGTAATTGACCGCAAATGAAAATCTCAGGAAATCAGGTTCGTTGGGAAATACGACCAGATATTCCAGCTCGCCCTTTTTCCTGAAAACCTCGATTTGTTGTGCAAATTCCTCTTGCGCATATAAGTTGGCAAAATCCATCAAGCCAGCCTGAAGTTCCTCTTCTTTTAGCTGCGATATTGCGATAAACGACTGCTTCATGATGTTGCTTTTTGTAAGGTTGGCGAGCGGCGCACATTCGTGCCCTCCCGTCGTAAAAATATCAAATTTCCCAACCCGACACCTACAGTTTTCCTACACCATTTGTTAAAACCGCATCCGCCGACACGACCTTTCCTACCCGGATGCCCGCGTGAGGGATGCAAGCGGCTATCCTTTTGTGAGGAACGAGCAAAAGATAAAAGCGGCAGCCCGACAGCGCGCGAGGCACGAGCGTGGTGGCACGCCCAAAAAAAAACCAGGATCGCAAAAATCCTGGCTCTTCAGACTTATCGAGGGGAATCAGATCACTTCGCTCGCTTCCTTCAATTTTTCTGTGTTGTTGACGAGTTGAAGTTCATCGATCACTTTTTGGATCGCCCCGTTCATCACGTTGTCGAGATCGTAAAGCGTGAGCCCGATGCGATGGTCGGTCACGCGCCCTTGCGGATAATTGTAAGTACGGATCTTAGCCGACCTGTCGCCCGACGAAACCTGTGACGAACGTTTCGCCGCGTCCTCCTCCTGCTTTTTGGCCAGTTCCATCTCGTACAGTCGCGAACGCAAAACCGTCAGCGCCTTGTCTTTGTTTTTATGTTGGGATTTTTCGTCCTGGCATTGCGCCACCAATCCTGTCGGGATATGCGTCATGCGCACTGCCGACTTGGTCGTATTGACCGATTGTCCTCCAGGGCCCGACGAGCAGAAAAGGTCGATTCGGACGTCGTTCATGTCAATCTGTACGTCAAATTCCTCGGCTTCCGGCAAAACCATTACGGTTGCCGCCGACGTATGGATGCGGCCCTGTGTTTCGGTTTGGGGAACGCGCTGGACGCGATGGACACCGGCTTCAAATTTCAGGGTTCCGTAGACGTCTTCTCCCGTAACTTCAAAGATGATTTCCTTGAAACCGCCCGATGTTCCTTCGTTCAAATCGACGACCGAAGTCCTCCAGCCGCGGTTTTCGCAATATTTGGTGTACATGCGGTAGAGGTCGCCGGCGAATATGGAAGCCTCGTCCCCACCGGTTCCGGCCCGTATTTCTACCATGACGTTTTTGGCGTCCTCGGCATCTTTGGGAATCAGCATGAATTTGATCTCGTCTTCGATTTGCGGCAGGCGTCCGTTGGCTTCCTCAAGTTGGAGCTTGGCCATTTCGGTCATTTCGGCATCACTTCCGTCCGAAATGATTTCCTTGGCTTCCGTTATATTGCCAAGCACATTGAGATACTCATCGCGTTTGTCGACGAGCGCCTTAAGGTCTTTGTATTCTTTGTTCAATTGGACGTAACGCTTTTGGTCGGCGATGACATCGGGCTGGATGATCAGGTCCGAAATCTCGTCAAAGCGCTGCTTTACATATTGTAAACGGTCTAACATTGGGTTTCTTTCTCGTGAATTTTAACTGTGAGTTTGGCCATTGGCCTCAAATGGGCGCAAATTTAGTGAAAAATGTTGATTGGGCGACAGTTGGGAATCTTGTTGTTTTGTTAAAGGCGTTTGTCGAAAATTTAGGAAAATGTACAGGAAAACTGTATTTGGGTTGGGTGGAAAATCGTTATTTTTATGAGACATAACAGATTTTGAAAAATCTGTTATGTCTGCAGAAAGCGGCCTAAACCAAAAAAAAACGTCGCCCGATCTCTCAGTCAGGAAGTCCACAACATTACGCCTATGCAAAATTTCGACTGGACGCAGTTTACGCTCAGGATCGCCATCAAATGCGATCTGAAAACAGTATACGACGCATGGACGATACCGTTCGAAGTTGAAAAATGGTTTCTCAGGCAGTGCGATTATCTGTCCGGCGGTCATCTTATCGACAAAAATGATGCGGCAGCGGAGGGAAATTCGTATTGCTGGAAATGGTTTCTCTATTCCGAAACCGAAACCGGCGAGATACGGAATGCGAATGGCTCGGACATGTTCTCGTTCACGTTCGCAGGGAATTGCCTTGTCGAGATCAGGCTTTCCGACCAACACGAACATACGCTTGTGGAGCTTACCCAAAGCAACATCCCTACCGACGAAGCCTCGAAGAAAAACATCCGCCTGGGCTGCCACAACGGGTGGAGTTTTTATCTCGTGAACCTCAAATCGGTTTGTGAAGGCGGACTTGACCTGAGAGGCAAAGACAACCGTTTCACGCCATTTGTAAACAATTAAAAACGTTTGCAAGCATTTGAAAACGAAAATTGAAATACAGGATCAGTTGCTTCCGATCGTATGCCTGAAAAGTCCAAAAAATGAAGTTAAATAAGATTCACCATATTGCGATAATTTGTTCGGATTACGCGAAATCGAAAGCTTTCTATGTCGATGTTCCCGGTTTACAGATTGTGGCGGAAACCTACCGCAGCGAACGCGACTCCCATAAGTTGGATCTTGCGCTTAATGGAACCTACCTCATCGAACTTTTTTCGTTCCCGAATCCGCCTCAGCGAAAGAGCTATCCGGAGGCAGCGGGATTGCGACATCTGGCCTTCGAAACCGATGATCCGGACGAAACCATCCAGTTATTACTGGAATCCCGGTTGAATGTCGAGCCGATACGCGTCGACGAATTCACGGGAAAACGATTTACGTTCACGTTCGATCCGGACGGCCTTCCATCGAATTCTAAGAAAAATGATATGTCGAAATGAAAAATGATATGGGGAAGCTGTAAAACAGCCGAGGCTTAAAACCGTAATTTTATGTCGATAACCTAAATTATAGAACCATGAGATCAACAAATCAAATTTTATCGATCGCGGCTGTCGCGATGCTGACTTTGGGCATGACGAGTTGCAAGAACGACGCCGAAAAAGACCAACAGGAAGTAGTCGAAGCGACAGAGGAACAAGCCGAGGCAACCGCTGAATACGAAAATACCAAGGCCGCAGATACGTCAGATTACGCCGTTTTGAAAGCGGGAACCAAAAAACTCATCGCCGACAACGAAAAACGAATTGCGGAAATCAGGGTAAAAGCAAATTCGGAAACGGCGGAAAACAAAGCGAAGTTCAACGCCCAGATCGACAAGCTTGAGGCGCGAAACAACGAACTTAAACAGGATCTCGACCAATTCGGGGACAAAGTCGATGAAAAATGGGATGCTTTCAAAGCGCGTGTCGACAAGAGCGCGAACGACATCAAAACCGATATAGACGATTACAAGAGGGAGCACAATTACAACTGATCCCACAGATTCGTAAAAAACACGACCTTTCAGTCAGGAGAATGTTTCCCGTCCGAAAGGTCGCCTGTTTTAAAATCGTTACGTACTTTTAGTCAGACCAATACATCCAATAATATGAAAAAACTGATTTTACCTTTCGCAGCGCTTGCCGTAATTGCGTGTTCGGACAAGAAAAAAGACGCCATTGAGACGGCCGAACCCAAAAATGCCATTACGTCAAGTCTGGACGATGCGAAATGGCTTATCGGGAAATGGCAAAACGTATCCGACGAAGGCACGCTTACCGAGACCTGGATGAAAGAGTCGGATTCTTCTTATTCCGCCAAAACATTTTTCATTACGGGAAAGGATACGGCGTTTTCCGAATTCGTAAGGCTTGTGGAACGAAACGGAAACCTAGTCTACATCGCACAGGCGGCAGGACAAAACGACGAGAAACCTGTAGAATTCGCTTTGACTGCACTTGAAGGAGGAAATTTCATTTTCGAGAATCCGAAGCACGATTACCCGAACAAGATCGTCTATGAAAACTACGGAGATTCGATCAAGGCACGCATCAGCGGCAATAAACTGGGAGTCGAAAGCAAAGAGGAATTCCCGATGAAAAAAGTAAAATGACGTGCGTGCAGGATATTCTGCGGTTCTGAGGGAAAATACGCAATATGACAAATCGCTTTTGCGTTAAAAATGTTAACCTACACTGACGTTCACATTTTTTCTAACCAAAAACAAACTGTCATGGCCGAATTGAACAACGACGCTGGAAAAAGCGTCCCATCGCGCAAAATCAGGAGCCGCAAACTAAATTCGAAGGTCGATCTGACCGCGATGGTCGACCTCGCTTTCCTGTTGATCACATTTTTCATGCTGACGACCTCGCTCACCAAACCGCAATCCCTGGATTTGACCTTGCCGGATAACGGCCCAAACCCACCGATGCCGGTAGACGAAAATCTCACAATGACAATCCTGATCGACAAAGGCGACAAATTGAAATGCTACATGGGCCTGCTGTCAGGAAATATTCCAAAGGAAATCGGGTTGACCGACAACAAAGCCTTGCGCAACGAAATCGCCTCCAACAAAAAGAAGGTGGCAGATTATGCGCGTTCCATCGGCAAACCTGAAAAAAACCTTATCGTGCTCATCAAGCCCGGCGACAAATCCAATTATAGAAATCTCGTCGACGTTCTCGATGAAATGTCGATATCGGACGTGCAAACATACGCCATTACCGATCTCATACCCGAGGAGTCGCGCCTGCTGACGATGAACTGATACGTTGAACACGCTTCCGGGCGTGTTTTTTATATTTACGTTACAAAACAACCATTCTCTCGATGAGCCGCACCTTTCTTCCTTATCTCTGCTTCTTCTCGTTCACGCTCGCCGTTTCCTGTTTCCAGAAACCGGATGCTGTGACGCTGTCGATGCCGGATGCGACCGACGAAATCGCGATAAAGCCGGAAGACGAATTCCGCACGATGACGATTTTGGTCGGGAGCGACAACAACCTCAAATACTACTTCGGAAAGTTCAATCCTGAAAAGGTAAGCGACACCAAAACCGGGCAACCGCTTCACGAAGAAATCGAAAAACTAAAGCGCACCGTGGCCGATCAATCGTCCCAGAAAGGCGAATCGGATACGCAAATCAACGTGCTCATCAAGGTCAATAAGGACGGGAATTACGAAGTCTTGACCGCAATTTTGGACGAAATGACGCGGTCGGCTATCAGGCACTACGCGATTTCCCATATCCGCGCGGAAGAATCCGAAATGTTCAAATAAGGAATTATGCCCGGGAAGTGTGATTTATAATTAAAAAGGCCGGAATTTCCATCCGACCTTATCTGATCTCTTAATTTATCCGGAGCTTATACGTTTTCGAAATGGTCCGTTCGCAACCCGCGTTTCCGTCGGAATCTTCACTTACGACCTTGACGACGAGTTTTAGCTGGAAGTTCCCGAGTTCCTTCGGCGTGCCGGAAATCCGGGCCGTACTGCCGTCGAAATTCGCCATCAAACCGTCGGGCAAATTACCGTCGACGTCGAATTCGCGTATCGTGACCATATTGTCCGAGTACAATTCCACCGTTTGTTCATAGGGTTGGAAACGCATGCCGTCCGACAACGTTTTGCGTTCCCATTCCGGTTTGCTGTCCGTGAGGCAGTCGATCGCTGCCGAGCACGAGGACGCCACGATCACAAATAACGCAAGTGCCAATTTTTTCATCAGTTCTTCAACGGGATATTTTGCAGGATTTCCAACACGAATTTCCAATATTTTTGTGCAGATGAAATGCTCGCGCGCTCATCGGGACTATGCGCTCCGTGTATCGTCGGGCCGAACGAAATCATGTCCATTCCGGGATAATTCGTGCCCAGGATCCCGCATTCGAGACCCGCGTGGCAGGCGACGACTTTCGGCTCGCTGCCGTTCTGTTTCTTATAGATGTCGACAAGCACTTCGAGTATTTCCGAATTCACGTTCGGCGTCCAACCCGGATAGCTTCCGGTAAAGGTCACTTGGTATCCCGCCAACGAAAATGCCGATTTAAGTGCGTTGGCCAAATCGAATTTCGCTGTTTCAACCGATGATCGCGTCAAACATCCGATAAGGATTTCCCCGTCTTTGACGACGACCCTTGCGATATTGTTCGAGGTTTCGACGAGATCTTTCATATCGGCACTCATGCGGTAAACGCCGTTGTGCGCCGTGTAAAGCGACAAAATCAATTTTTGCTGATCGCCCACGGCCATGACTTTATCGGGCGTGTCGGTTTTTTCGATCGTGATCGCGAGGTTTTTTTCGGTCGTGGCAAATTCCGCCTTGATATCCGAAATCGTCTTTTCAAGATCGGTAAGGAATTCGGACACTTTCGTCCGCGGAAGCGCCACGATTGCGACGCTTTCCCTCGGAATCGCGTTTCTCAGACTGCCTCCGTCTATCGAAGAGACGCGCAAGTCGAACTCTTCAAAGGTTTCGAACAACAACCGGTTCATGATCTTGTTGACGTTGCCCAAACCTTCGTGAATTTGCATGCCGGAGTGGCCGCCGTTCAAGCCTTTCACCGTAATGGTGAAGCCCGAATCGTGCAAAGGCGAATATTCCCGCTCGTAGGTTCCTTTTGCCGTAACGTCGACGCCTCCGGCACAACCAATATCGATTTCGTCGTCTTCTTCGGTGTCGAGGTTGAGCAGGATTTCTCCTGTCAAAATGCCGCCTTTAAGGTTGAGCGCTCCCGTCATTCCGGTTTCTTCGTCTACTGTAAATAGTGCTTCGATGGCCGGATGGGCGATGTCTTTGGATTCGAGTATCGCCATGATCGTGGCCACGCCGAGTCCGTTGTCTGCGCCGAGCGTCGTGCCTTTTGCCTTTACCCAGTCGCCGTCGACATACATATCGATTCCCTGGCTATCGAAATCGAAAACCGTGTCGTTGTTTTTTTGGTGCACCATATCGAGATGGCCTTGCATCACGACGGTTTTGCGGTTTTCCATTCCCGGTGTCGCAGGTTTGCGGATGATCACGTTGCGGATCTCGTCCTCAAAGGTTTCCAGTCCAAGCGACTCCCCGAAATTCTTCATGAATTCGATCACGCGTTCTTCTTTCTTGGACGGACGCGGAACGGCGTTCAGGTCGGCGAATTTGTTCCAGAGCGCTTGGGGCTCAAGGTTTCTTATTTCGGACATTTTTAGTTGTTATTTGATTTGTTCATTCGGTTATTTGCGCGCTTTTCTGGTCACCAGGTGCTCCATTCGGTTAAGCGTCAATTACAAAAATACTATCTTTACCCAAAGTCATCACTGACGTATGCCCAAAAAATATCGACTGCCGCTATTCCTGCTTGTTCAAATCGTTGTGATCCAAATCGTTTCGCTCTTCCCTGGAATCGTCGAAAAGTACTACAGCAACGGCCTATACACCTGGATTTCGTCTGCGCAGCGTTGGATTTTCGGATGGATTCCTTTTTCCGTCGGCGACGTTTTGTACGGGCTCGTCATATTGTTACTGATTCGCTGGTTGTGGATGATTCGCAAGAGCTGGAAAATCAAATGGAAAGACAATTTGCTGCGCTTCGCCGGATTCCTTTCGATATTTTATTTCCTGTTCCACTTGCTTTGGGCCATGAATTACCATCGCATGAAATTGCCCGAAAAAATGGGTTTCGCCACAGAATATTCCGATGAAGAACTTATCGCATTTACGAGAAAGCTCATCGTCAAAACCAATGCGGTCCAGGTTGCGATTACCGGCGACACGGCCTCGAAAGTCGTCAATCGCTACAGTCAGGAACAAGTTTTTTCAATCAATCACGATGCATATTCCGAACTTTCGAAGCGCTATCCGTATTTCGTGTTAGGCAGGCCGAGTTCGAAAAAATCACTGATCAGCCTTCAGTTATCGTATATGGGATTTTCGGGTTACCTGAATCCGTTTACGAACGAAGCGCAGGTCAACGACATGGTACCGATGTATTCGTTCCCGGCCACCGCTTCACACGAAATGGCGCACCAAATCGGATATGCAAGTGAGAGCGAAGCCAATTTCGTAGGCTATCTCGCGGCAATAAATTCAAATGATGAAATGCTGGCTTATTCGGGTTATACCCTTGCGCTCAAATATTGCCTCAGGAGCGTAGAAGCGCGGGACGAGAAGCTGTTCCTGTCGCTTTTGCAATCGGTAAACCCGGGCATCCGCAAGAATTTCAAGGAAAGTCGGATATTTTGGGAGCAGTACGAATCGTTTGTCGAGATCGGATTCAAATTTTTCTACGACAATTTCCTGAAAGCAAACAAACAGGAAGACGGCCTGGAAAGTTACAGCCGTTTCGTGGATCTCATGGTAAATTATCACAAGTCGGAAAAGTTGTAATTTTTTGAAGGGCTATTTTGCTTTTTACGTTAAAGTGATGTTATCCCGCGTCGGAAAAACCAAGAAATTGGAGCATAATCGCTATATTCCGCACTCAAAGCCTTAATATGAGATTATTTTTACAATGGACGATCATCATCCCCGTTCTTGCCTGGATCCTGTTTTTTTCCAACCTTATTGAATCCGGGGACGTATTCAAGATCGTCGCAAGTGTCTTACTTATCTTGAGCGTGATGTCCGCCGTGCATCACTCCGAAATCGTCGCACATCGCGTAGGCGAACCCTTCGGAACCATTATTCTCGCCATCGCCATTACGGTAATCGAGGTTTCCATAATCGTTTCGCTGATGATGTCTGGCGGTACGGAAACGATAGCATTGGCACGGGACACGGTTTATTCGGCAACGATGCTTATCTTAAACGGAATTGTCGGCCTTTGCTTGTTCATAGGCGGCATGAAGCACCACGAACAACGCTTTTCCCAACATTCGGTTACGATCGCCCTGGTCTCGCTGGTGTCGATCATCGTCTTTACGCTCGTGATCCCGACGTTTACCGAAAGCGTGCATGGTTCGTACTACTCCACGCCCCAACTCATTTTCGCGTCGATTTCCTGTATCGTGATTTACGGGTTCTTCCTGTTTGCGCAGACCTCGCGTCATCGGGACTATTTCCTCAGCGAAAGCCAGGACACCTCGACGGAAAAGAAACCGAGTATCGTAATCAGCAACAAAATCCTGTTTACCAGTTTGATTTTCCTTGTTCTGAGTCTCGGAATCGTGGTGCTTTTGGCCAAAACGCTTTCGCCGACCATTGAAAGTATCATTGTGGGATATAACCTGCCGCTCGCGCTCGTCGGTGTGATCATCGCGATGATAATTTTGTTGCCAGAGGCCATCGCGGCTATTATCGCAGCAAGAAAAAATCAATTGCAGACAAGCTTGAACCTTTCGCTTGGATCGGCTCTTGCCAGTATCGGGCTGACGATTCCGGCCGTGTCTCTCGTGTGCATCCTTTTCGACATGAAAATCGTGCTGGGACTCGATATAAAAGCGATCGTGCTTTTGGCCTTATCGGTGTTTACGGTCATGCTTTCGCTAAGCCGCGGACGCACCAACCTCATCTACGGCGTAGTGCTTCTGGTCAACCTTTTCGCGTTTATATTCTTTATCATTTACCCGTAAATAATAACCGATTACGGCCTTGTCACAGGATTGGGATTCGACCCACTTGGCGGAGGCGTATTCACGGCATCGGGTGTCGTGCTTGGCTGGGCGTTCCCGGATGATTTATTGCTGCCGTTGTTTGTGGGCGTCGTCGTCGTGGTCGGATTGTTGACTGACGTCGGAGTATCAGGAGTCTGCATTTTACGTCGAGGCGTAGGATCTGACCGAACCGCATCCTGGTTCTGTTGCTTGCGTACCTGGTTGGTCTGTTTGACTTTGTTGTCGATTGACGATGCTTTTGTAGTATCGGTCTGAGCCGAAGCTGCCGAAGCGAAAAGCAATGCCAGCGATGCAAAAAATAAGGTTTTCATACGTAATTGTTTAATTGTGGATGTCGATAGGCATTAGAATCGACCGTCAATCTGCCCTGAACTTTTCCTGTTCTTCCCAACTTTCGTCAAACGGTCGCAACTTATCCTTGTCGACAGGTTCTACCGATGCTTCGCTGCCGGCGGACTTATCCGTAACAGCGTTGTTTTTATCAACGGAACCGGATTTTGATGTTGCGCCCTCCTCGGTCTGGGAGTGATTGAGTTTCTGTTTATCTTCCATGATGCTATTTTTTAGATGACTAAAGTTAGCCAACCTCAACAGAGATAGCTTATCGGATTGTGCGGAATCGATGTACGATTGCAACGCATATAAACTGATTTTGTTTAACGGGGAAAATTCCCGTCGCCATCTGACCTTTCTCTACAAGTCGCGCCAACAGTGGCCTTTACAAGCATAACTACCTGACATGAAATGTCTTGTACGAAGAATCACATAAACTTTGTTTAACTTTTTTGTAAAAGAAATTGAACAAAAAAAAGTGCGCCCTAACTTTATGTGAAATAAAAAACAACATCATGAAAACAAACCTCAAACAAATCGCCGGGTTGGCGCTGATGACGGTCTTCATATCGTGCAATAGCGACGACGACAACAACGGCAACAACAACCCGCCTCAGCAAACGATTGCTGAAATCGCTTCAGGAACGGCTAACCTCAGCATGCTTACGGATGCACTTGAGCGTGCCAATCTTACCGCGACATTGGACGGCACTACCCAGTTAACCGTATTCGCCCCGACCGACGCCGCATTTACTTCGTTCCTGCAGGCAAACGGTTTCGCCAACATCGACGCAGTGCCGGTAAACGTACTTAAGGAAGTATTGCTCAATCACGTCGTTGCCGGAGAGTCGACCGCTACCCAATTGACGACAGGTTACGTGAAAACAATGGCCAAAGGAGGCGCATCTGCCACTAACAACCTGAGTATGTTTGTCAATACTTCTGGAGGAGTGACCCTTAACGGAGGTACGGCAAATTCGGGAGCCAAAGTGACTACCGCCGATGTACAGGCAAGCAACGGTGTCGTGCATATCGTCGACGGCGTAATCGCGCTTCCTACGGTCGTCAACCACGCAATCGCAAATCCTGATTTCTCGGTCTTGGTTCAGGCTCTGACGCGAGATGACCAACCTGATTTCGCCGGGATATTGTCAGGCACCGCCAATTCGCCGTTTACCGTTTTCGCTCCGAACAACGCCGCATTTACTTCGTTGTTGAGCGAGCTCAGCCTCTCCGGATTGGCAGACGTTCCGCAGGCGACGTTGGAAAAAACGCTCAAATATCATGTGGTTACGGGAGCCAATGTATTGGCATCTGGTTTGACGGAAGGCATGACGGTAGCGACATTCTCAGGCGATTCGTTCACGATCGGCTTGACCGGAGGCCCAAAGATCACCGATTTCAACTCGAGGGTAAGCAACATCATCGCAACCGACGTACAGGCGTCCAACGGTATGATCCATGCGATCGACAAAGTCCTTTTACCGGATTTATGATAAGTTATTTACTTAGATTGGAAAAGAGGGAATTGTGTTAGGTTCCCTCTTTTTTTATGGTGCAGTGTCTGAATATTACCGCGCATCGTCAATTGTCTTCCTGACTTTGGCATTCGGAATCACATAGGAAATCCCGCCTTTCACGAATAGCCCCGACCCGAATTCCACATGGGCGATCCTGTCGCGTGATGGCTCATTTACTTCGACAAGCCTGCCTTTCATCGCAAAACGGTAGCCGCCCTGAACAGTCAGCATGATGTTGTTGTACAGCATTTTGTCGTAGCCGAGATTTGGCGTCAATTCACTGAATGCCGCTTCATAGGTCACGTCCTGGCCCGGAACATTCCTGATGAAAAAGCTTTGGGGCGTGAAGTCGACACCGGCCGACACCCATCCTCCCAATGTGCGCGAGCGACGGATTTTTGCCGTTTGCGGCACCACGACGTCCGCTTCCCAAAGGCTGTTGTCGAAGCGGTGCCAGTATTGTGCTATCGGAAGCGCCGGAATCGGAGAAGACGGGTCGATGAGACCGGCCACGCCCACTGAATAGATCGTATTCGGAGTATCTTTCAGGATAAGCAACGCATAAACCTGTCCGCTTGCCTTCCTGAATTTGAATGCAGGCGACGTTCCTGCAAAAAAGCTGGCGTTGAGCACGAGTTGGCGCGAAAAAAGCTTCGTACGATAATTGACGTTAAGCGCCGTGTTGAAATCCTCCAGTGTCTGGTTGCCGTTCACGTATATCCCGGACGGATTGACCACATCCCTTGTCACAATATCTTCACGGGTGTAAGTCTCGGAGACACTCCAGGTAAAACGCTTCGATTTGTAAAACGGGATCCAAAGGTATACCTGGGTGCGCCCGCGGGTAAATTCGCCTTCCTCGTCAGGAGCGCCCTTATAACGCATTTTGTAATCGCTTTTGCCCGCATAGTCATAACTCACGGATAGGATTTTGAGCAATGGATAAGAAGGAACGCCGTCTATCTTCAGGCTGTCATGCGCGATGTCGCCCAAATTTTGTTGTCCTAAGACAGAAACAGAAGCGAAGAGGAAAAAGTATAGCAGTGCTTGCGGACGGCGCAAAAATAGTTGTGATCTCATAATTATTTGATTTTTGCCTCATTCATAAGGCGTTACCAAATGTAAGGCAAGGTTGTCGGCGCATGTTACGTCAGGAAAATCAAAGATTGCAGAATTCCTGTGTGTATCTTGTCTACGTATACAAACCTTAAACATAACCCAAATCATGAGCATTCGCTAAATTGTGAAATGCAAATCGCTTATATTTATCTTCCTAAACCTCAAGATGTGCCGAAAGAGAAGAAAAATCAAATCCTGAAAAATTTTAGTTTCCCTAAAACACCTACCGGCGTAGAAGGGCTCGATGACATTACCGAAGGCGGATTCCCAAAGGGACGCCCAACGCTGATTTGCGGTGGGGCTGGTTGCGGTAAAACGTTGCTGGCAATGCAATTCCTGATAAAAGGTATTACGGAATTTGAGGAAAATGGCGTGTTTATGTCGTTTGAAGAACCTTCGGATGATTTGTCCCAAAACGTGAAATCGTTGGGCTTTGATCTCGAAAAGCTGAAAAAAGAAAAAAAACTTGTCGTAGATCACGTCCGCGTAGAGCGGTCGGAAATTGAAGAAGCCGGAGAATACGATCTCGACGGACTTTTCGTCAGGTTGTCGTATGCGATAGATTCCGTCAAGGCGAAACGCGTCGTGCTCGATACCATCGAATCGTTGTTCGCCGGACTCGACAACCAAGCCGTGTTGAGAGCCGAACTCCGCCGACTGTTCCACTGGCTAAAGGAAAAAGGCGTCACGGCGGTCATCACGGGTGAACGAGGTGAAGCGACACTAACGCGCCAAGGGCTCGAAGAATATGTGTCGGATTGCGTCATCATACTCGATCACCGCGTCACCGAGCAGGTTTCGACAAGGCGATTGCGGATCGTCAAGTACCGCGGATCCACCCATGGCACGAACGAGTATCCGTTTCTTATCGACGAGGACGGAATCTCGGTTTTGCCGATAACATCGCTCAAACTCGACAACGAAGTTTCGTCAGATATCGTTTCCACTGGTGTTCCCGGACTCGATTCGATGTTCGACGGCGGCGGATTTTACCGGGGAAGCAACATCCTGGTTTCCGGCACGGCTGGCACAGCAAAGACTACGATCGCCTCCTATTTCGCCAACGAACAATGCCTGCGCGGGGAAAAGGTGGTATTCTTCGCATTTGAAGAATCGCCACAGCAGTTGATCCGGAATATGAAATCGATTGGGATCGACCTCGCGGCCCACATCAAAAAAGGGTTGCTTCAGATCCATTCCTCCCGTCCGTCGCTTAACGGATTGGAACTCCACCTGCTCACGCTCAGGAAAGTGATACGGGAATTCGCGCCCAACACGGTGATCATCGATCCGATAAGCAACCTGATATCGGTCGGAAGCGACCAGGAGGTGCGATCGATGCTCGTGCGGCTTATCGACATGCTCAAACTCAACAATATCACCGCCATGTTCACTTCGCTGAGTAAGCAAACCGACAGCCATCGGCCTGACCTTGCGGAAGAATCGGTTTCGTCTCTTGTCGACACCTGGATCACCGTCCGCGATATGGAAGGCGTAGGCGAACGAAACCGCGGCATTTTTATCATTAAATCGCGCGGGATGGGACATTCCAACCAGGTACGCGAATTTTTGATACGCAAAAGCGGAATCGACCTGCTCGAGGTAAAAGTCGGTCCGAAAGGCGTGCTGACAGGAACCGCGAGACAATCGCACGAGGCCAAGCGGGAAGAGAACAAACGCAAAATCGAAATGACCAAAGAACGCAATTTGCGCGAGATAGAGCGCAAAAGGCAGGTTCTCGAGGCGTCCATACTTGCACTAAAAAGCGAGTTTGATTCCCTGACGGACAACCTCGGCATCGAAAACGACGTCCCACAATTGAACGCCACCGACGCCCCACCAAAGAAAAAACGATGAAAAAACAAGTCAAGGAGTGGCAATTGTTACTCTATATAGCCGGTCAAACGCCAAAATCCGTAAAGGCATTGGGCAACATAAAAAAATACGCCGAGGAACATCTCAAGGGAATCTACAGCATCGAGATCATCGACCTGTTGAAAAACCCAAAACTGGCCGAAGGCGACCAGATCATTGCCGTTCCCACATTGGTACGCAAATTTCCGGAACCGATACGCAAAATAATTGGCGATCTGTCGAATGAAGAACGCGTGCTTGTCGGGCTAAACATCAAACCGTTATCGTAGCGCCTGGCAATGATAACGCCCAAGACCATCCGATAGATGGCAGACCGGAATACCTATTATTTGTATCTGGAATGTCGGTGAAGTCGCTTAGGGCGATCGAGAATTTCAATGCGATTTACCTCAATTACCTGAAAGACTCGGCAACGCTCAAGATTATCGACATCAGCATGGAGAAGGAATACGCGGTTCGATACGGGATTGTCGCCATTCCTACGTTGATACGCTCGAATCCGATTCCCGTCAGGACAATTGTGGGCGATTTGTCGGATACAAGCAAGGTATTGGAATATCTCGGTATTTTAGAGAAGTAACGATGGAGGACAAAGACCCATACATACAAAAGCTGGAGCTTGAGAATGAAAACCTGAGGCAGCAGCTCAGCGACGCCAACCAGATCATCGACTCCATCCGGGAAGGAGCCGTCGATGCGTTGGTAGTCAACGACGGCTCGGGTTCTCCTCAGATTTATGCGATTGAAAGCGCCGATTACACCTATCGTATCCTAATCGAAAAATTTAGCGAAGGTGCCCTCAGCATCAATGAAACGGGGCTGATCCTCTTCGCCAACCGCTCATTTTCGGACCTTGCCGGATTGCCGTCGGAGGAAATCCTCGGCACGAATTTTCGCGACTATTTCGAGGTACCGACCCTTTTTGACGCCCTGCTTTCGGCTCTTCAAAACGGACCGGCAAAGGCCGAGCTGTCGCTTTCGTTTTCAGGGAAAATGCTCGAAGTTTACCTCTCGCTCACCGATCTCAATCCAATGGTTCCCGCGATAGGGATCGTCATTACGGATCTTTCCGAAAAGAAGAAGCAGCAACAAGCGCTTTTGCAATATCAGGAACAACTGAAAACCAACATAGAGGAACTGCACCTGACCAACACCAACCTCGAACAGGTTGTCCATGTGATTTCGCACGATCTCAAGGAACCGTTGCGCAAAATTCTGACTTACCTTTCCGAGATCAGCAAAAAACAAGGAGAATTGCTGACGGATCGCGACCTGAAATCACTCAACATCGTCAATGCGTCGGCTTTCCGGCTGAATTCGCTGCTGGACGATATCGTCAAGTATGCCTTTACGGATGTTCAGGAAAGCGGGGCTGCGGTAGACCTTAATTTCGTTATCGACGAAGTGGTGGAAGACCTTGAAATTTCCATACAGGAAAACAATGCCACGATAAACGTCGGAAATCTCCCGGTAATTTCGGGATCTGAAGTACAAATGCGGCAATTACTCTCGAACCTCATTTCCAATGCGATCAAGTACCGCAAAACGGATGATCCGGTCATTCGCATCGAAAAAATCGAAGCGGAAGACAGTGACGACGGATTTGTAGGGATTTCAATAACCGACAACGGAATCGGGATGGAAAAGAATCATTTCTCGCAAATATTTACGATATTCAAACGACTGCATCACCGTGGGGAATACGCCGGGAACGGGATAGGACTCGCAATCTGCAAGAAAATCATGGACAATCACCAAGGGCGTATAAGCGTAGACAGCACGCCAGGATCCGGCAGTACCTTTTCGCTTTATTTTCCGAAGAAAGATCAGCGACACTAACAATATACGGTTGCCCGCAAAGTACTAGGACCCCGCCAACGGTTCCGTTTTGCAAATAAAATTCCGACGTTATCGATCAGCGCACTTCTCTCAGCAATTCGTAGAGGCAATACGTAATGAGCATTATTGAAAATGCACCGCAAATTATAGGGAAGTATTCAAATCTGTCTTTCATGGCATTCGCTTTTTTCGCCGGATTATGGAGCTTGGGTCGGCAAGAATTTCGAATTACAAAAGTCGGGATTCGGCCGGGCGTTGGCTTTGTACGATTCCCATATAATTTTTAGGAATCCCCATTATCGGCCGAATCATATTAGATGTGTTTTATTCCGGGCTTTCTGCGCCCGTTTCCCCTGTTAGACTTCATCGCTTGTAAAGGTCACAAAACTCTTTTTCTTGTACGGCCTCACGATGAGCCTGCCTTCGCGGTCGAAGCGCACGTAGTTGTAAACCCAATTGAGGAACACCACAGCTTTATTGCGGAATCCGATAAGGGAAAAAAGGTGAACGAACATCCAGACGAACCAGGCGAAAAAACCCTGGAAGTGTACATTTGGCAAATCGACGACGGCTTTATTGCGTCCGATCGTAGCCATGGAACCCTTGTCGAAATATTCGAACGGTTTCAAAACCGTACCGGCCATAAGCCGTATGAGGTTTTCGCCTATTTGCGTGCCTTGCTGTATCGCCGGCTGAGCCATTTGCGGATGCCCGAACGGGTACTTTTCGGTTTCCATCTGGGCGATGTCGCCGACGGCAAAAACGTTTGGAAATCCCGAAACTTGCCCGAATTCGTTAACCTTTAGCCGTTTCGCCTTTTCGTCTATCGCGTCCGGCGGGAAGCCGTTGACCAATGCGCCCATTACGCCCGCCGTCCAAATCACCGTGGCCGATTCTATAGATAGACTGGTATTGGTGGAAATGGTCCGCCCGTCGTAACCCGTCACGCGTACGTTCTTCAAGATGTTTACGCCAAGCCTGTTGAGGAATTTTTCTGCGTTCGCCGACGACTTTTCGCTCATCGTATTCAAAATCCGGTCGCCGGACTGTATCAGGTTGATCTGCATCTTGGAGATGTCGAGATCCGGATAGTCTTTTTGGAGAATGGCTTTTTTCATTTCGGCCAACGCACCTGCGAGCTCCACTCCTGTCGGCCCGCCTCCGACGAGTGAAAAATTCATCAGGAACGCGCGTTCCCGTTCGTCCTTCGACAAGACGGCCTGCTCGAAATTTTCGAGGATCAGGCTGCGGATGTTGAGCGATTGTGAAATCGTCTTCATTTGCATCGAATTCCGCTCGATTTCCTTATTCCCGAAAAAATTGGTCTTGGAACCGGTTGCGATCACGAGATAGTCATATTGAAGCGAACCGATATCAGAAACGACGCAGGAATTTTTGGTGTCGATCTCGCTCACGCGGGCCAAACGGAAATAGTAATCTTTGTAATCGTGTATGATTTTGCGCACGGGATAGGCGATCGATCCTGCTTCGAGACCGCCCGTGGCGACCTGGTACAAAAGCGGTTGAAAGTTGTGGAAATTGTGCTTGTCGAGCAATACGACCTGGCAGTTTTGGTTGCGGAGCTTGCGCGCCAGTGCGATTCCGGCGAAACCGGCGCCTATGATCACGATGCGGGGAAGGTTGGATTTTGGGATGTTCATTCGTGGTGTGACTGAATTGACTGAGCGCCGGAGTGACGAAGTCGGTTGTGTTAAAGTTACGGCTTTCAAACAAAACGTTTTTATATGATTGTGGGCAATTTTTAAGTTCGGAGCCGATTCCGCCAGCGATTGGAACAAAATCCTTTCACGTGAAAACGGGAACTTTTGCGCGGTTGGGGCAGCGACCGCAGAAGCTGGCCTGAACCGCTTGCAAAATTGCGTTTTCCGGGAAAGATTGACGTGGAAAGCGCGGTGCTCGCAGGCGGCGCAACCTTACACTTTAAAGCTTAAACTAAAAACGTATCTTGTAACAAATTTCACCAATCAACCACTAACGCTCACATGAGTGACCACCTCGAACAGGATTTCGTAAAGCAGTTGCGGGAAAACCAGAACATTATCCACAAGATTTGTCGTCTGTACACCTCCGGTGAGGATGCGCATAAGGATTTGTTCCAGGAAATCACGATACAGTTGTGGAAGGCGTACCCAAAATTCCGCGGGGATGCCAAATTCTCGACGTGGGCGTATCGCGTAGCGCTCAACACGGCCATCACGCTCTACCGCAAAAGCACGCGCTCAGTGGCGACGACGGAATATGACAGCTCGCGTCACTTTATCCGCCAGGAAGATTACAACTACGAAGAAGAGGAACAGATCAAACTCATGTACCAGGCCGTCTACCAGCTCAACGATATAGAGAAAGCATTGGTTTTCATGTATCTCGAGGACAAGGATTATGCGGAAATATCGGAAACTTTAGGAATCAGTGAAGTGAATGCACGCGTGAAGATGAACCGCATCAAGACCAAATTGAAAAAAATATTAAACCCTTAGAAATGGACGAACTGGATTTGCTCAAGAAAGACTGGAAGCGAAACGAGAATTCGTTCAACCAGGTGACCGATAAAGAAATTTACGCGATGATCCACAAAAAGTCGTCGAGTATCGTCAAATGGATTTTGATCATCAGCGTTTTGGAGGCCATCCTTTGGACGGTTCTCGGCACTTTGCCCGTTGCGGATGACTATCTGGAGAAAAGCCATCCCGAATATGCATTGCCGTTTGAATGCTTCACGTATTTCAACTATGCCGTCATTCTCGTGTTCATTTACCTGTTTTACCGAAACTACGTCCGGATTTCGACGACCGCCTCTACGCGACAGTTGATGGACGATATTATCCGGACGCGAAAAACGGTCAATTACTATGTGTGGTATAATTTGGCGATGATCATGCTGAGTTTCGTATTCGGCCTCGTTCTGGCCTTTCTTACCAAACCGGAGATCGACCAGCTAAGGCAAAAAGCAAACGAGGATGGAGCGACGCTCGCGGTCCTTATCTTTTTGATGATCCTTTTTGTCGCCATCGTGGGCTGCCTGTCGTGGCTGTTTTACCGATTGGTCTATGGCATCTTCCTTAGAAAACTGCTCTCCAACTATAAAGAACTCAAGAAAATCGACTTATGAAAAACCTGTTTTTGACCGCATTGGTGTTTGCCTGCGCCGCTACAAATGCCCAGGCACTCGAAAAGACACTGTTGTGGAAAATATCCGGAAACGGTCTCAAACAACCGTCTTACCTGTATGGTACGATCCATATCACTTGCGATGCGACGCTGCATCCCGGTGTCGAAAAAGCGATGGCCGAAACGCAACAGCTTTATCTCGAAATCGACATGGACGACCCGGGCATGCAATCGGCAATGATGAATGTGATGATGATGTCCGGCGGAAAAAAAATGTCGACGCTTGCCTCACCGGACGATGTCAGGCTTGTCGACGATTACGTAAAGGCCAACCTCGGCATGCCGCTCCAAATGATGGATCAGGTAAAACCGATATTTATTTCGATGATGTTCCTGACCAAGCTGCTCGAATGCCCGATCCAATCTGTAGAAGATAACCTGATGAAACTATCGGCAGCGCAAAAAGAAGAAGTCTTTGGCCTTGAAACCGTCGAGCAGCAAATGGCCGTTCTCGACGCCGTTCCTTACGAAGAGCAGATGAACGAGCTTGTGAAATCTGTAAAATCCAATCTCGAAAACGACAAAAAAGAAACCAATATGCTCGTTGATCTTTACAAGGCGCAGGATATCGAGGGCATGCTCAAGGCCGCCAGGGAATCGGATAACGTTACCACTTCAAAATACGAAAACGAGTTGCTTACCAAACGAAACCAGAACTGGATTCCGAAAATCGCCGAGGTCGCAAAACAGAAACCAACTTTTTTCGGCGTTGGCGCGGCTCATCTTGCCGGCGATAACGGCGTAATCAAACTGCTGCGAAAAAAAGGATTTAAGGTCGAGGCGGTGAAGTAATCCTGTCCTGGGCCAAAATTTTCGTGAAGGCTTCGGCTCCTTGCGGAAGCAAATGGTTGCAGTTGAAGAACTCCGAGTCCGGAAAAATCCGGGAATAGTCCTTCAATTCCGGAATCTTCGTTTTCAGTTTCGAAACATAATCGAGGTTTCCGGTTTCCGAACAGACGGGTGCGATGAAAAACACGAGTTCGATGTTATGCTCGGCGCAGATTTTCCTGAATTTATCGATAGCCGTATTTCGCTCGCGTATCGTTTTCGGTAGCCAAAACGGTGTAAATTTACCCATTCCCTCTTTCGGACTATAGCCATTATTGAAGTCGACCTTTGCCTTTTTGCCCGCAGCCGAAAGCGTGACCTGCCTGAAACCCGTGGCGAAATCGGCAGTGGCGTACCGATAGAACGGCAAGTAAAGCGAACGCTCGAAGTCCGGCAACATCGGACGCAAATGCTCCCTTACTACAGGAGTTCGCAAAAATGGCAATGCAGATGAATTCGCGACAAACGAAACTCCTTCTTTTTCAAAGAGGTAATCGACCTGAAGATAAACGCGGGAAACAGTGACATTTTTCGACAAAAGCAGCTTGAGTTCGAGGAAGCTGTCCTCTAAAATCGCCCCGTCGATTCCAAGGTTTATCGCACTTTGGCCTGTCAATCTCGTAAACGTCTCGGAATTGATATGATTGGCCGTGCGCGATGAGCCTAAAAATATATTGTCATAATGCCTGGGCTTGATTTGCATCAGGTACTGGAATTTATTACGCGGCTTGGAATGCGCGTAAATATAAGTGTACAAGCCGTCCAGGACAGCGGCCGATGCGGTCACGAAAACCGCGATTGCCAATACATATTTCAGGAACTTTCGCATCAGAACTGGAAATAAATAAAATTACCGGCTTCCGAATACACGCCAAAAAGCAACAGCGCGATGAGTACCATTCCCATTTTGGCTGTCGAAAACCGTCCGAAAAATGGGTGCTCGTGCAAACGGGAATGCCATTCGAAAACCATGAAAAGCAGCAACAACGGCAACAGTTCCACCGAATAACGTTCGATGCTCAATTGCTGGACGCCTCCTGCAAAATCGGCGCTGAAAAGGTGCGTTATGTATTGGAACGCATCGGTTATGGAGTCGGCCCGGAAGAAAATCCATGCGATAGTCGTCAAAAAGAACGTGATCGAAATGCGCAGGAAGTCGCGGAACGACGGCAGAATCGAATCTTTGGCGACGATCACGAGATGGTTCCGGTTGTTGTTTGATAGCAACAGCGGCAGGAAGTACAAGGCATTCAGGAATCCCCAGGCGATGAACGTCCATTTGGCACCGTGCCAGAATCCGCTTACGATAAAAATGATAAAGGTATTCCGGACTTTCATCCACATCCCGCCTCGACTTCCGCCAAGGGGAACGTATAAATAGTCGCGGAACCAGCTCGAAAGCGAAATGTGCCAGCGCCTCCAAAATTCGGCTATGTCACGCGAAAAATAAGGGTAGTTGAAATTGCGGAGCAGGTCGATTCCGAAAAGCTTCGAAGTGCCGAGGGCAATGTCCGAATAACCGCTGAAATCCCCGTAAATCTGGAAAGCAAAATAAACTGCGCCCAAAAAAAGTGAAAGCGAATTGGCCGAAGCACTGTCTGCGAAAACGGCGTTGGCGTAACTCGCGCAACTGTCTGCAATCACTACTTTTTTAAACAATCCCCAAACAATTTGGTTGATGCCGTCGATTGCCTTTTCGGACGAAAAAACCCGTCGTTTCTTGAGTTGTGGCAACAAATGCGTGGCGCGCTCAATCGGGCCGGCTACCAACAGTGGAAAGTAACTCACGAACAACGCGTAATCAACAGGATTTTTCTCGGCTTCGATCCTGTCCTTGTAGATGTCGATCACATACGAGAGCCCGTGGAACGTGTAGAACGAAATCCCGACAGGCAATACGATCTGAAGCGTGTAAAAGTGAGGCGTCAATCCAAAATTCCGAAGCAAATCCGCAAACGAGTCGACAAAGAAATTATAGTATTTGAAAACGCCCAAAAATCCAAGATTGATCACGATACTGATCCAAAACCAGGTTTTTTTCGTCCACAAACTTCTGGCGTTCGCCATCTTCAGCCCGGTAAAATAGTCGAGCCCCGTAGAAAAAATCAGCAAAAACAAAAAGCGCCAATCCCAACATGCGTAGAAAAAATAGCTGGCTCCGAGCAAAAAAAGATGCTGGAGCTGCAAACTCTTGCGGTTCAAAAGCCAGTAAACGACAAAGACGACCGGCAAAAACGCGAGATAAGCAAGTGAATTAAAAAGCACTGGTTAGGCGATTTGAGCGCGCAATATCGGCAATAAATCGGACAGGCAAAAAGTTTTGCGACAAGAGTTCCCCTTCCAATCAAGATGACGTCTTAAGCGGTCGGCGTCGTCAGCATCCGAAACTAGTAATGCCACTCGCGCTTCTTGTTCAATTCTTCCTCCGCGGCGCGTTCCTCGGCCGGAATCACTTTGAGCAACGACGGGTGCTGCTCGATCGCCCATTCGATTTTTTCCACGATCTGCTCGATCGTCTCATTTTCATAATCGATCTCGAGAGGTGGTTTGATAATAAAGGACTGAAGTATACCTTTCTTTTTCATACGCAGCCCTTTGCGGTCGAACGACCTGCGGAAACCGTCAATGACGATAGGAACCACGACGGGTTTGTACAGTTTGATGATGTGGGCGGTGCCTTTGCGGACAGGCTTGAACGAACGCGTCGTACCCTGAGGGAATGTGATGACCCAGCCGTCTTCTAGCGCTTTTTGGATATTTTCGGTATCGGCCGGGTTGAATTCGCGTTTGACTTCTTTCCCTTTTTCACGCCAGGTGCGCTGAACGGGGATGGCTCCTGCATAAGCCAGTATCCGCGGAAGCAAGCCTTCCGAAATCGTCTCTTTGGCCGCGACGTAATAAATATTGAGCTTTGGTTTCCACAGATATCCGACGCCCTTTATCGTATCCTGCCTTCCTTTGAGACTGGCATTGAAGACGTGGAACATGGCCACGACATCGGCAAAATACGTCTGGTGGTTCGAGATAAAAAGCACATTGCGTTCGGGGAGCGTAGGTATGATTTCCGATCCGTCGATATAAAGTTCATTGAAACCGTGGTAACGACGATGCGTAAGGAGTCCGAAGACGAGGATCATCCAACGCTTCAAAAACAAGATGTGTCCGAAAGGATTTCTTTTGAATAAGCCCATTAGCCCAAAAACATAAGCTGCAAACTTACGAAAAACTCATGCGCGCGCAACCTCGTTTATGACTTCCTTGAACTCACTGAGGATCATGGCTGTAGCGCCCCAAACGACGTGCTCCCCGATTTGGAAACCCGGAACATTGATCCGGCTTGCATACGAAACGTCCCGCATCATATCCACTACGTTGGCCTCGTCGAGAAAATCGTTGAGTTCAACTTCGATGATGCCGGCCACTTCGCGCGGGTCAGGTTCAAAAATCGGCGGTTTGCCACAATAAGCCACAAAAGGATAGACGACGAAGTTGCTCGGCGGGATATAAACCTTGGACAATTCGCGCATGACCGTAATTTGCGATCGTCTGATTCCGACTTCTTCACAAGTTTCTCGCAAGGCGGTTTCCTCGAAAGAATTGTCGCTTGTTTCCCATTTCCCGCCCGGAAACGCAATTTGGGAAGAGTGGACGCCTTTGTATGCGTTTCTAAGGATCAGAACAAAAAAAGTCTTGTCGTTTCTCGGGTACAAAAGCATCAAAACGGCCGCCTTTCGAGCGTCGATGGTATTCCAATCGAGATTCTCCATCACGGTCATGCGCTCCGGAGGCGACATTTTCGTGTGTGCGTTTTCCGCTGGAAGTGAGGCATTTTTTATCGCATCGACAAGGGAAAGAAACGTGCTGAAATCCATAAAGCGTTACCAAGTTTGGGCAAAACGCTAAGATAATAAATTTGCGCTAGCGGCGCAGCGAAGCGGAGCCGCAAAACGCCCAACAAAAAATCTGCGAAAAATTCGCGCATTCGCGGCAAAAGAATGCCAGCGGCGCAGCGAAGCGGAGCCGCAAAACACACCAACCTAATCCAAAAATCGTTCAATCCGCGGCAAAAGAAAGGCCAGCGGCGCAGCGAAGCGGAGCCGCAAAACACCCAACAAAAAA
>NZ_JAAVIY010000024.1 GCF_014748335.1 Flavobacterium selenitireducens | reverse complement strand
CGCGCATTCGCGGCAAAAAAAGCCAGCGGCGCAGCGAAGCGGAGCCGCAAAACGCCCAACAAAAAATCATTAAAAAATTCGCGCATCCGCGGCAAAAGAAAAGCCAGCGGCGCAGCGAAGCGGAGCCGCAAAACGCCCAACAAAAAATCTTCGAAGATTCGCGCATTCGCGGCAAAAAAAAAGACCAGCGGCGCAGCGAAGCGGAGCCGCAAAACACACCAACCTAATCCAATTATCTCATCATCTAATTTTCGCATCAAATCACCTCACCCACCAATTCGCTAACTGCCCCATTCGCTAATTGCCTATCTTTGCCTCATGTACTCAAAAGAAGAAGCCCAACGCATCAAACACGAATTCTGGATCGCTTTTGCCGAAAAGTATCCACGCAAATGGGTTTTGTACGACACCAAAATCAAAGATTTCTCCCTTAAATTCCATGTAGACAACAAAAAAGCCGAAGTCATGTTCTCGATGGAGAACCGCGATACGGAAAAGCGCTACGCCTACTTCGATAAACTGCTGTCGTTGCAAGCGATTCTGCTCGACGAATACGAACCGGAAGCCATTTTCGAAAAAGATGTCTACCTCGAAAACAAAACCCTGAGTAAGGTTTGGGTCGAAAAGTCCGGGATCAGTGTCAACAACCGCGCGACATGGGACGAGATTTTCGATTTCTTCAACGACAAAATGGATGTCTTCGAACGCTTCTTTTTCGAGTTTGAAGATTTTATCAAAGACATCTGAAATTGACATTCGCGAGCCTTCGCTAACCCAAATTTAGCGTTTGGGCCACTTTCCAAAACCTAATCACAATATGCCCTTAACGGGTTGTTTAAACCGTGGCGATAATTTCGCACCCGAAACCTAAACAACCAATTCCATGAAAAGATGGCTACTCTGTTTTGTGCTGTCGATGTCCGCTTTGGCGTCGCACGCACAAAAAAACGGCGTGATTTCCGGCAAAGTCACAGAAAAAGACAACAATTTCTCGCTTCCGGGCGCCACCGTGAAAATCGTGGGCGACAACCGCTATACGATTTCCGACCAGATCGGGGACTTTGAATTCCTCAACGTTCCCGCCGGAAAATACCAGGTCGAAGTACTTTATATCGGTTACGTAACCCAAACCGGCGATGTGACCGTCGAATCCGGCAAAACTGCCGTCCTGAATCTTCAACTGAGCCCGAATACCCAAAATCTCGAAGAAGTCGTCGTGGCGAGCGACCGGGCGCAAGGACAATCGCGGGCGCTCAACCAGCAAAAAAACAACCGCAACATCACCAACGTGATTTCATCGGACCAGGTCGGGCGCTTCCCTGACGCCAATATCGGCGATGCCTTGAAACGCGTCACGGGTGTGACCATGCAGAACGATCAGGGAGAAGCGCGCAATATCATCATTCGCGGATTGGCACCTTCGCTGAATTCGGTTACGATAAACGGCGACAGGATTCCGTCCGCGGAAGGCGACAACAGAAACGTTCAGATGGATTTGATCCCTTCCGACATGATCGCTACGATTCAGGTCAACAAAACGCTGACGCCGGATATGGACGCCGACGCAATCGGAGGTTCAGTCAATCTCGTGACGAGAGCGACTCCAAACGGTCAGCGCATTTCAGCCACGGTCGCTGGCGGCTACGGCCCGATTCGCGAAAAGGGAATTTACACGGCCGGCCTGGTTTACGGAAACCGTTTCCTGCACAACAAATTCGGGATCGTCCTCAGCGGTTCGGTCAACAGCAACGATTACGGGTCCGATAACATCGAAGCTGCCTGGTCGCGCGATGATTTCGGCAACACTTACGTGGAAGAGGCCGATATCCGCAAATACGACGTACAACGCATCCGAAGGAGCTTTTCGGCCGCCGCCGATTACAAGTTCAACGACAACCATAGCCTTTTTGCCAGCGCCATCTACAACTGGAGGGACGACCGCGAAAATCGCTACGCACGAACGGTTTCCCTCGATCCTATTTATGGTGAGGACGAAGAAACTCTCGTCGGATTTTCAGGAAGCGTCACGCGTCAGACCAAAGGCGGTATTGACAACGATCGCAACAAAAGCAGGCGTCTCGAAGACCAGCGTGTGCAGAATTATTCGCTTCGGGGCGAACACTTAATTTCGCCTTCGGTCGACATGGATTGGAGCGTGAATTTCGCAAAAGCGCGCGAATATCGTCCGAACGAACGCTACATCAGCTATGTACTGGAAGACCTCGAAATTCTTTCCGATCTGAGTGATCCTAAGAAACCAGTGTTCACACCGATTGGTGAAGATTTGGCCGCGTCCGAACTCGATGAACTTACGCAAAATACGGATGACACAGAAGAAAAAGAATGGGGCGCACGCCTAAACCTTCGTTTTCCGTTTTCGATCATGCCCGATCAAAAAGGCAGAATCCGCATCGGAGGGCGTTTGCGCTTAAAGGAAAAAACCCGCAATAACCGCTTCTTCTCCTACACGCCAATCGCCGGAATGGAATCGTTGGCGGACGTGCAAACGGTGTTTTACGACGGCAACGGGTTCAATCCGGGAAGCCAGTTTGCGTCGGGAACATTCGTCTCCGCAAATTACCTTGGCGGGCTTGATTTGGGAAATACCGCTTTGTTTGAATCGGAGGCAGAACCGTCGGAATATCTAGCTGTGAATTACAACGCGAAAGAAAATATCTACGCGGGTTATGTGAGATGGGATCAGGATCTGACGGGCAAATTGTCGATGATTTTGGGCGTCCGCATAGAAAATACAAAAATCGATTACACTGGAAACCGTGTGCTTGACGAATCGGAACTCGATGGCAGGATCAATACAGAGAACTCCTACACGAATGTGCTTCCAAATTTGTCTTTCCGATACGAAGCGGCAAACGATCTCGTCTTAAGAGCCGCCTTTACAACCGCGTTGGCGCGTCCCGATTATTACAAATTGGCGCCTTATGTCGACATCATCGCCGAAGATTCCGAAATAGCGGCGGGCAATCCGAACCTCGATGCCACGTTCGCCTACAACGTCGACTTTATGGTGGAGAAATACTTCAAATCCGTCGGAATATTGTCGGCAGGAGCGTTTTATAAAAAACTCGACGATTTTATCTACACGTTCAATAATTCCGGATTCACATCTGACGATTTCGCCAACAGTTTCCCGGACCAGGCCAATCCGATCCCGGTTGGCGAAGAATGGGAGTTCATCCAGTCGCGCAATGGCGACCGCGTGGACGTTTATGGGTTTGAAGCGTCGTTCCAACGCCAGTTCGACTTCTTGCCTGGCCGCTTCCTTAAAGATTTCGGCATCTACCTTAACTATACTTACACCCATTCAAAAGCCGACGGCATCACGGACGAAGACGGAAACGAACGCCTCGATACCGAACTTCCTGGGACGGCTCCCCATATGTTCAACGCGTCGCTCTTTTGGGAAAACAAGCGCTTTTCGATACGCGTTTCCGGAAATTTCACAAGCGATTACCTCGACGAGCTTGGCTCGGAACCATTCAATGATTCCTATTACGACCGACAGTTCTTCCTCGATGCGAACGCTTCGTACAAGATCACGCCGAACCTCCGCATTTTCGCCGAAGCCAATAACCTTACGAATCAGCCGTTGCGCTATTATCAAGGAACGTCGTCGCGTTTGAGACAGCTCGAATTCTACGAGTCGCGTTTCAACCTTGGGCTCAAACTGGATTTTTAATATTGACTAAATTAGCGTCGGTGATCTTCGTCGGCGCTTGCCATTTATTATGAAGAAAATAGTTTACATAGGATTTGCCGTAACGGTTTCAGCTTGTTCGGGAAGCAAACTCGCGGCTGTGCGTCCCGATGCGGTCGCGCCAACCGTCGTAACCCAAAAAACGCCTCACGATACGGACGATCCCGCAATTTGGGTAGATCCCAAAAATCCGTCGGCGAGCCTGATTATTGGCACGGACAAGGATTCAGACGGAGGATTGTACGTTTATGACCTGAGCGGGAAAATTATCCGAAAATCGATCCCTTTGAAACGGCCGAACAATGTCGATGTGGCTTACGGTCTGGAAATCAGCGGACAAAAAACAGACATCGTCGCCACGACGGAGCGCGAAACGAATTCCCTGCGCGTTTTCAGCCTTCCCGATTTGACACCCGTCGACAACGGCGGAATCGCGCTTTTTGACGGAGAAACCGAACGAAGCCCTATGGGAATCGCATTCTATACTTCGGAAAACGGAAAAATCTACGCCATCGTCGGTCGAAAGACCGGCCCGTCCGAACATTATCTGTGGCAATACGAATTGTCCGATAGCGGAAACGGAGGCGTAAAAGCTTCGGTCGTGCGAAAATTCGGAAAGTTCAGCGGCAAAAAAGAAATCGAGGCGATCGCTGTAGACAATGAAGCCAAGTTTGTGTATTGTTCGGACGAAACCGTCGGAATCCGGAAATATTACGCCGACCCGAAAGCGTCCAACGAGGAACTGGCGTTTTTCGGGCAAACCGGTTTTGCGAGCGACCACGAAGGCATTGCCATTTACAAAACGGGCGAGAAAACCGGATATATCCTGATTTCCAACCAACAGGCCAACACTTTCATGGTGTATCCGCGAGAAGGAATTCCAGGAAAACCGAATGAACACCCGTTGCTTGCCGAAGTTCCCGTTTCGACGATCGAATGCGACGGAGCCGACGCGATCAGCCTACCGCTGAACAGTGTTTTTCCTCAAGGATTTTTGGTGGCCATGAGCAATGGTATGGTTTTCCACCTTTATGACTGGCGTCAAATCCAACAGCGTATCGACGCACAAAGAAATTAGAAATTCCGGCTTATGTCGTAACTTTGCCATCCAAAAACCTGCTTATGCCCACCACGCATTTTTCTGTCTCAAAATCGTTTGTTGCGATTGCTCTCTTGTTTTTCGGACTCGCCTCCATGGCCCAAAAAAAAGGAAAATCGGAAATTCAAAGACCAAAACTTGTAATCGGGATCGTCGTAGATCAAATGCGCGCCGACTACGTTTACCGATTTGCGGAATACTATGGGGAAGGCGGTTTCAAACGATTTCTAAGACAGGGATTCGATTGCCGCAACACAAATTACAATTATGTTCCGACCTACACGGGACCGGGACACGCCGCCATTTATACGGGAAGCGTTCCTGCGTTCAACGGCATCATTTCCAACGATTGGTACGACAGGAGTTGGGGCAAAGTGCGGTATTGCGTGAGCGACCCGAACGTGAAATCTGTAGGGACTGAGGCCTCGACCGGAAAAATGTCTCCGGCGAGTTTACTGTCGACGACGGTCACCGACGAATTGCGACTTTCGAACAACAAACAATCCAAAGTTATCGGCGTTTGCCTCAAGGACCGCGGATCGGTTTTGCCGGCCGGTCACATGCCAACCGGGGCGTACTGGTTCGACAACACGACCGGAAATTTCGTCACGAGTTCGTTTTATGCCGATGACTTACCGCAGTGGGTAAAGGATTTTAACGCAAAAAAGCTTCCTGATTTTTATCTGTCAAAGCCATGGGAAACGGTATACCCGATCGAGCGTTACAAATTGGGCCTTGCGGACGGAGATGACTATCGCAACAATTTCAAAGGAGAAACAACGGGGAAGTTCCCTCATAATTTGCCTGAAATACGGAAGAACCTGGGATATGAACTACTGCGGAAGATTCCGATGGGCAATACGTTCACGCTCGATTTTGCGCTCGAGGCCATCCAAAAGGAAAATCTCGGAAAAGGCAAATACACGGATTTCCTGGCGTTGAGTTTTTCCTCCACGGATTACGTCGGGCACCAGTTCGGCATCAATGCCATTGAATTGCAGGACACATACGTCCGATTAGACAAGGATCTCGAACGTTTATTTTCCTATATCGACAAAAATATCGGAATGGAAAACGTGCTGATCTTCCTCAGCGCAGACCACGGAGCCGCCCAAACTCCGGACTACCTGACCGATAATGGCGTCCCGGCAGGATTTCTTCCGGAAACGGAATTTAAGAAACAACTCAACGAATTCGTGAGCGAAAACTTTGGGAAAGGCGACTGGATTGAGGATTACGGAAGCCAGCAAATCTATCTAAACTACAAGACTATCGACGAAAAAAAAGCCGACGTTTCTGCCATCGTACAGAAGTTGCGCCAATATGTAAAGAAATTGCCGGGCATACAGGAAGTCTGGGATATTCACGATCCCGAGGCTATTGTAACATCCGGTAACGAGCATCATTCCCGCATCGCAAACGGCATCCATCCGAAGCGTTCGGGCGATATCGCCATCATGCTGCAACCCGGATGGCTCGAAGGCGAATATTCCGCCCACAAAGGGACGACGCACGGGAGTGGATGGTCATACGACACCCACGTTCCGTTGTTGTGGCTCGGATGGAAAATCAGGAACGGATCGTCGTCGGCCCCGGTCTACATCAGCGACATCGCGCCAACGGTAAGCGATTTGTTACACATCAGTTTTCCCAATGCCACCGTCGGCAAACCTATTTCCGATATGATTCTCAAAAAGTAACCTGGCTTTTGAACGTAATATTTTCGATATCTGCAGGATTCAGTTGATATCGGAAAACCGCCTGGTCGCCGATTGCAAAAAGCGCGTCACCTTTGATGATTACGTCAAAACAATTTTTCGGAATGGCGGTCACCAAAACGGGCTCGCCAGGATTCGCAATGTCGAACACCTTGATAACATCGTCGCAAACGAACAGGTAATCATGATAAAGTCCCAATCCACGCGGCTTTGTAAGATTTCGTTGATGGATAAGTACGGGACTTAACAAATTCTGTGTGTCATAAACTTGCAGCACGTTCAACGGGCCGCCGCACGCCGCATCGGAGTGAAGCGTCACAAAACTGTGGGTTTGATTGGCAACGACCGGATCGCAAGCCCTCATATGCTGAGCACTCGATAAAAAAGTCGGGTTTTCAGGCTGGGCGACCGAATAAATATACATGCCGTCACGCGAACCGATGTACAAATTCTCACCAAAGCTGAACAGTGTTTCGATGTCCCATCCTATCTGGATTTCATTCACTTTTACGGGATGGTTGCGATCGATGACCGAAAACACGTTGAGCGTGCTGTGGTCTACAGTATACAGATAATTGCCTTTTAGCGCAAAAATGGCAAGCGAGCCGCCTTGTCCGTCACCTTTTCCAGGCGATAAGCCGTCGCTGTCTGAGGAACATGCCACCAACGCGATTGCAAATAACAGGAGTAGTACTATTTTTTTCATGTCAGTCGATTGGTGTCCAGTTGATAATGATTTCGTTTTCTTCGAGTGCGGCATAACTCGCATCAGGTGCCATTTTTTGAGGAAAGACATTACGGTTGCGGTCTTTGAGCGATAAGGTATTGTTGTCGGCGTCGTATTGTACGGTAACCAAATCTACCGCTTGGTTGATGTAGATCGTGGATTCCCGTATGGCGACATCGGTCGCGCCCGGAATGTTCAGGAATGCAAGAGGTTGCGGCTGGGAAGGATTCGCATAATTGTAAATGTGGAACCCGCGATTTACATCATTTACGACGAGCAGATTGCCCTGAATATAAATCTTTCCGGATTTCTGGACATTCTGTGCCGGCATCAGTTGTACCGAACTTTCGAAAATTTCCCGCTCCATGATTTGCGGTTCGTAGTTTCTCGAATTGGGAACGGAATCGTCGACGTTATTCCATCCGATGCAGCCGGCAAAAAATAGCGGCAGTGCTAAAAGTGTACATTTGTATTTCATTGGTCGGTTTTGACTTTAGAGTCATCCTCGGTAAAAAGGTTGCGTCCCAATATGTTATGAGATTGTTTTTTGGCGTGCCGGCGGCGTCTTCACGAGCAAATAAAGTAGAAGAAGCGGTGGTGCCGCCGTCGGGCTGTCCGCTGTATCTTTTGCCAAACCGCAAAGGTTCAGCCTCTTTTTCGTCGCTTTTTCGGGTAAAAACCTTTGCGGTTTAGGCAAAAGGATGCCGCTTCCATCCCTCACGCAACCCGTCCGGATGCGCCAGGACAAGAAGTTGGCGGTCATTTTTCTACAAAAAATCCTTTGTTTGCCTTGCCCGTTCGCGCTGACAACCCTCCCGTCACATTTGGAGCAACGGTATAAAACAAAAAACCCTTCCTGTTTCCGGGAAGGGTTTCTAAAAGAAAGGCAGCGACATACTCTCCCACAAAATTGCAGTACCATCTGCGCAGGCGGGCTTAACTACTCTGTTCGGGATGGGAAGAGGTGAGCCCCGCCGCAATAACCACCTTAAGTCGTTACGCGATCGGATTTTCGATCACATTATATTATTGACAAACTGGGATAAAAATAGACAAAGTGTGTTAGAAAGTGTCCCTCCGCCCTTGCGGGCGGAGTGGAGTGCACATAAGCTTACGGGTTATTAGTACTACTCGACTATGACATTACTGCCTTTACATCTGTAGCCTATCGACGTGGTCATCTTCCACGACCCTTAAAAGAAATCTCATCT
>NZ_JAAVIY010000037.1 GCF_014748335.1 Flavobacterium selenitireducens | reverse complement strand
GATGAGCTGCATTGGGGCCACCACAAAGCAATTGGCATTGTCAAGGCGCACCCAGATCGTACCTCCGGCCGAGGCATGCGGGCTCGGAAGCGGCGACTGCGGCACGTTGGCATCGGCCTGGCTGGCGTAGAAGCTTACCGTAACGCCCGGTATGCCCTGGGAGATCCCCGGTATGTAGCTGTTCAGGTCGAACTGGGCAAGACCGTCGGCCCCGATGCACTCGGTGCGCGAAGGAAGCGGGTCGGCAACCGCAGGAAGCGGCCACACCACCAGCTCGAAGCTCACCACATCGGTACAGCCCGCGGCGTTCTCGACCCGCACCCAGATAGTTTCCCCGGCACTGGTGTACGGAGAGGCCGTGATCTGCTCGGCGGCATTCTGGGTTTGGGCACCCGTCTGGCTCGTATAGAAGGTAATGGTCAGTCCCGCCGTATTGGCGATGATGGCCGGAATATGGTCGGACAGGATAAAATCCTCGGTACCCGGATTGGCATCGGTGTCGCATTTGGAGAAGTCCGCAACCGGATCATTGGCCACCGGACGTGCATCCACGATGACCGTAACCGGGGCCACCGCACCGCAGTCAGGGGCGC
>NZ_JAAVIY010000031.1 GCF_014748335.1 Flavobacterium selenitireducens | reverse complement strand
CCATGACATCTCCTCTTAACCTTCCAGCACCGGGCAGGTGTCAGGCCCTATACTTCATCTTACGATTTTGCAGAGCCCTGTGTTTTTGATAAACAGTCGCCTGGATCTTTTCACTGCGGCCCACATCGCTGTGGGCGACCTTTCTCCCGAAGTTACAGGTCTATTTTGCCTAATTCCTTAGCCATGAATCTCTCGAGCACCTTAGGATTCTCTCCTCGACTACCTGTGTCGGTTTACGGTACGGGTACTTACAATCTAAGTTTAGAAGTTTTTCTTGGCAGCCCTTAGGTACACTATCACTTTGCCCGAAGGCTCCGTGTACTATCGCATTTCCCCATCCTCTACGCATTTGACTATAGAAGATATAGGTAGGTGCTTCAACGAACTATTCCGTCAGTTCGCGGTACTTTCATCACTGCGTCGCTCCATCACAACTGTAAGTAGTACGGGAATATTAACCCGTTGGCCATCGACTGTCCCTTTCGGGTTCGCCTTAGGACCCGACTAACCCTCAGCTGATTAGCATAGCTGAGGAAACCTTAGTCTTTCGGTGTGCGGGTTTCTCGCCCGCATTATCGTTACTTATGCCTACATTTTCTTTTCTGACCGGTCCAGCATGCCTCACGACACACCTTCAACCCTGTCAGAATGCTCCCCTACCACTCCATATTACTATGAAATCCATAGCTTCGGTAGTATGCTTATGCCCGATTATTATCCATGCTCGTCCGCTCGACTAGTGAGCTGTTACGCACTCTTTAAATGAATGGCTGCTTCCAAGCCAACATCCTAGCTGTCTGGGCAGACAAACCTCGTTCTTTCAACTTAGCATACATTTGGGGACCTTAGCTGATGGTCTGGGTTCTTTCCCTCTCGGACTTGGACCTTAGCACCCAAGCCCTCACTGCTGAGAAACATTATATAGCATTCGGAGTTTGTCAGGAATTGGTAGGCGGTGAAGCCCCCGCATCCAATCAGTAGCTCTACCTCTATATAACTTTATGCTCAGCGCTGCACCTAAATGCATTTCGGGGAGTACGAGCTATTTCCGAGTTTGATTGGCCTTTCACCCCTACCCACAGGTCATCCGAAGACTTTTCAACGTCAACCGGTTCGGACCTCCACTGTGTGTTACCACAGCTTCATCCTGCCCATGGGTAGATCACACGGTTTCGCGTCTAACAATACCGACTAAAGCGCCCTGTTCAGACTCGCTTTCGCTACGGATCCACTGCTTAACAGCTTATCCTTGCCGGCATCGTTAACTCGTAGGCTCATTATGCAAAAGGCACGCCGTCACCCCACGAAAGGGCTCCGACCGCTTGTAGGCGTATGGTTTCAGGATCTGTTTCACTCCGTTATTCACGGTTCTTTTCACCTTTCCCTCACGGTACTGGTTCACTATCGGTCTTCTGCGAGTATTTAGCCTTGCCGGATGGTCCCGGCAGATTCAGACAGGGTTTCACGTGCCCCGCCCTACTCAGGATACCACTATGTATTATATTCCTTACCCGTACGGGACTATCACCCCCTATGGTCTCTCTTTCCAGAAAGTTCCGGTTCAGTTTACATACAATCTCGTGGTCCTACAACCCCACTATTGCCGTAACAACACTGGTTTGGGCT
>NZ_JAAVIY010000033.1 GCF_014748335.1 Flavobacterium selenitireducens | reverse complement strand
CCGCGTTCGCTCGCCACTACTTACGGAATCACTTTTGTTTTCTTCTCCTGCGCCTACTTAGATGTTTCAGTTCAGCGCGTTCGCCCCTCTAACGAGGTAATACATCTTCAATGTACTGGGTTGCCCCATTCGGAAATCTTCGGATTAACGCGTGTGTGCCGCTCCCCGAAGCTTATCGCAGCTTATCACGTCCTTCTTCGCCTGCAGAAGCCTAGGCATCCCCCATACGCCCTTATTTTGCTTATTGTGCTTGTCGTATCCGCTCACGCGGACACTACTATGCTTTCTACTTTGTATTTTTCTTATCCCAATATGTCAATGAACTTTAATTAATTTGAAAATTTGGAAATGTGATAATTTGAAAATGATTCAGCGAACCGAATGGAATTTTCAAATTTCCAAATTGTCTAATCTTCAAATTAAACAGTGGAGAATATCGGAGTCGAACCGATGACCTCCTGCGTGCAAGGCAGGCGCTCTAGCCAGCTGAGCTAATCCCCCGTTTTAGAATCTGATTTCAGAATCCAAGAACGATGAATCCCAACTTCCAGAATTTCCTTTCAAACAACAAGTCAATTTGGAAATTTGAAAATTTGCAAATTTGAAAACCATTTCCAAATCTTCAAATCATCACATCTTCAAATTTGTAGTCCCGGGCAGACTCGAACTGCCGACCCCTACATTATCAGTGTAGTACTCTAACCAGCTGAGCTACGAGACTCTGTTTTACTTGTGTTTGTAATATTTTGAATTGAACAGCGAGAGTAAGGAAAACCG
>NZ_JAAVIY010000034.1 GCF_014748335.1 Flavobacterium selenitireducens | reverse complement strand
AGCTCACCGAGAAGGGCAAGGGCGATCCTTATGTGTACCGCCAGCTTGCCGAGAGCTACTACAACGTGTTCAACTCCAAGGAGGCCGTGCGCTGGTACGCCAGGGCCGTCGAGGGCCAGCAGGATGCCGAGACGTACTTCCGTTATGCCCAGATGCTCAAGGCCGAAGGCAAATACGAGGAGGCCAACAGGCAGATGGCCAAGTTCGCCCAGCTGTCCCCGAACGACGACCGGGCCAAGGAATACAGGGCCGATCCGAACTATTTGCCCAAGCTGCGTGCCCAGGCCAAACTCTTTGACGACAAGGCCCTTGCCATCAACAGCGACAAATCGGACTTCGGGGCGGTTTTGAGCAACGACAACCATCTGTACTTCGCCTCGGCCCGCAACAAGGCCCGCAAGACCTACGGCTGGAACGAGGAGCCGTTTTTGGATCTGTATTCGGCCGTGATGAACGCCGACGGCACCTTTGCCGAGCCGACCCCGGTGAGCAGCCTCAACAGCAGGTTCCACGAAGGCCCGGCCACGGTATCTGCCGATGGCAACACGATCTACTTCTCGAGTGAGAGCTTCAAGGAGAAGGAGTTCGATAAGGACAAGAAGAACAGGCTCAAGCAGGGACAGGTCTACCTCTACAAAGCCACCA
>NZ_JAAVIY010000035.1 GCF_014748335.1 Flavobacterium selenitireducens | reverse complement strand
CCACGATCGAGGCCTCACCGCAGGCACTGCGCACGGCAACGGTATGCTCGCCCGGGCCTACATTGGTAAAGAGACCGCCGTTGGCAAGCCATGGCCCGCCGTCAAGGCTGTACTCGAAGGCATCAGGGTTGACACCCTCCACGCTGACCTGGATCGATTGGTTGTCCTGGAAGGCACCGCTTACGGTATAGCTAAGGTTGAACGGCTGGCTTGATTCCACCACCTCAAAAGCCTGTGAAGGTCCCGAGACGCAGGCAGAGGCGCTGGTGGAGGTCAGCACCACCGTGTACTCGCCGGCAAGGTCCACCTGTATGCTCTGTCCGGTAAGGCCCGTGTCCACGCCATCGAGGAACCACTGGTAGGTATAGGCACCCGCAGGGGAAGCCGTCAGGGTAATCGGCGTGGCCGCTCCCGAACCGTTGTCGATACAGATCGTCGTCTCCCCGGTGATCAAAGGAGTCACGAGTGCCTCCACGGTAACTTCCACCGTTACGGCATCGCTGCGGCATGGCGCCGGGTCAGGCGTCACGTCCGTGCCCAGGTTGGAGACCACCGCATACAGCGTGGCCGTGCCGCTCGGGAAGGCCGTTGGATCGGCAATCGGCGTATTGGAGGCCAGATCGGCCGCGTTGG
>NZ_JAAVIY010000036.1 GCF_014748335.1 Flavobacterium selenitireducens | reverse complement strand
CCACGATCGAGGCCTCACCGCAGGCACTGCGCACGGCAACGGTATGCTCGCCCGGGCCTACATTGGTAAAGAGACCGCCGTTGGCAAGCCATGGCCCGCCGTCAAGGCTGTACTCGAAGGCATCAGGGTTGACACCCTCAACGCTGACCTGGATCGACTGGTTGTCCTGGAAGGCACCGCTTACGGTATAGCTAAGGTTGAACGGCTGGCTTGATTCCACCACCTCAAAAGCCTGTGAAGGTCCCGAGACGCAGGCAGAGGCGCTGGTGGAGGTCAACACCACCGTGTACTCGCCGGCAAGGTCCACCTGTATGCTCTGTCCGGTAAGGCCCGTGTCCACGCCATCGAGGAACCACTGGTAGGTATAGGCACCCGCAGGGGAAGCCGTCAGGGTAATCGGCGTGGCCACTCCCGAACCGTTGTCGATACAGATCGTCGTCTCCCCTGTGATCACAGGAGTCACGAGTGCCTCCACGGTAACTTCCACCGTTACTGCATCGCTGCGGCATGGCGCCGGGTCAGGCGTCACGTCCGTGCCCAGGTTGGAGACCACCGCATACAGCGTGGCCGTGCCGCTCGGGAAGGCCGTTGGATCGGCAATCGGCGTATTGGAGGCCAGATCGGCCGCGTTGG
>NZ_JAAVIY010000019.1 GCF_014748335.1 Flavobacterium selenitireducens | reverse complement strand
GATATATGAAACGGATTTTTTTTCGGCGAGCAACGTCTCGATTACGATCCTTTCCTTATGACTTAAATGGTTGAATGTTCTCTTCATTTACAACAAATCTATTGATAAGATTTTGTTGCGTTAAGTTCTTGAATTTACCGGGTTAAAAAAAATATTTCTGCTAACGTGAGGCCGCTAAACGCCGTCGCGGCCTTCCGGAGAGAATTTTCTCTGCTTTGGAATAAAGGTAGCGAAAACAAGATTTTTTCTAGCTTAACAAAGCAGAAAAAATCTTGTTTTCGCGACTTTTGGAAATTTCTGGTTCTAATCACTCTAAACCCGCGATGGCGGTTAGCGGCGGTTACTTGCAGGCCGAAAACACAAAGATTGGCGTGGCAATTTGCCTGGTACTCTCTGTTACGAGGTTGGTTCTAAAATTGCCACGGCGCCCGATTTGAAAAACGGTCGTTTTTTGAAAAAAATAGTGTCAAATCGGGCGCTCGCGCGCAGCGCCGGCTTGCAAGTAACGTGAGGCCGCTAACTTCTCGTTGCGGCAACCGGAGAGAATATTCTCTGCCGAACGAAGACGAAGTTATGAAAAAAAGTGGTTCTCGCTAACGAAAAACAGCAATGGAAGTTAGCGGCGGTTATAGCCCGTTTTTATTTCTTTCATTTAGGACATCAACAAGAAAGTCAGATAATGTCATTGACACATTCACAGCTAATTTTGCATGATGTTTTTTTGTGTTGAATTTATTAGCGTGCCTATCTCCAGCATTGTTGCTTAAAGCTGCTAAGCCATTTAGCGAAGTGTCAAGTCCGGCTAATATTTGGAAGACGAAATCTGGGATATCTTCTTTTTTCAAATCAATCTTCAATGCTTTTTTTGCTCTCGCCCAAAGCGCGAGAATATTTCCATCATTTTTTACTTCAACTTTTTCAATATTTTCGATCACGTGAATCAAGACTGCTTCAGCGAGAGTTCGAGCATTTGTAATTGCTCCATTAAAATCGTTAGTTGTTATTTTCTGTTGACATTTTTCAATTTGCTCGGAGACAAATTTATGATCGACTTCACTTAATGCTTGTGGTTCGATATAATTTCCTTGATTATCTATAATTTTATAAAAGTTTCCTTTTTTTGCTAAGTTAAATCCGTCAAATTTTATGAGCCCATTAATTTCTTTTACTATTGCTTGAACCTGTTCTTCATTACCTTCATATCTTCTTGGATCGACGAATTCTTCTAATATTGTTCTAAGCTGATCCGAGCCATTTGATTCAATAATTTTCTCTGTTGCGTATCGCCATCGAGTAGGGAAACCTTCTCCATAAATATCATCTGCACCACACTCGTTAAAAAAATCAACCAAGTCTGAACCAGTTAAATATGGAGTTGGCCCGCGATCGCCGGCAATTAATGTTCCAAGTTGTTTAGTAATTTTATTTGAAATTTTCACTCGATTTTTTATAAAATGGGCTATAACGTGAGGCCGCTAAACGCCGTCGCGGCCTTCCGGAGAGAATTTTCTCTGCTTTGGAACGAAGGTAGCGAAATCAACGATTTTTTCTAGCTTGCCAAAGCAGAAAAAATCTTGTTTTTGCGACTTTTGAAAAACTGATGGTTCAATTCAACCGTGAACCCGCGATGGCGGTTAGCGGCGGTTACTTGCAGGCCGAAAACACAACGATTGGCGTGGCAATTTACCTTGTATTCTCTGTTACCAGGGTGGTTCTAAAATTGCCCACGGCGCCCGATTTGAAAAACGGTCGTTTTTGGAAAAAATAGTGTCAAATCGGGCGCTCGCGCGCAGCGCCGGCTTGCAAGTAACGTGAGGCCGCTAACCGATCGTCGCGGCCAATCGGAGAGAATTCTCTCTGCCGACTTGAAAGGTAGCAAAACCAATGATTTTTTCAAGCTTGTCAAAGCAGAAAAAATTTTGTTTTCGCGACTTTTGGAAAACTGTTGGTTCAATTAACTGTGAGCCCGCGATGGCGGTTAGCGGCGGTTACCTGCCGTAATAATGTTCAATCGTAGTGATGTCTACACTTTACAATCTGTATTTCTTCATCCTGATATCTATAGATCAGTCGATGTTCGTCATCAATTCTCCTTGACCAAAATCCAGAATATTTATGCTTTAGTGGTTCAGGTTTTCCTAACCCTTCAAACGGACTTCGAGAAATATCTTTCAAAAGTTCATTGATTTTCTTGACCTTTTTTTTATCTATTTTTTGCCAATACAGATAGTCTTCCCAAGATTCATCTACGAATACATATTTCATTTTATTCCTCGATTAAATCTTTTTGAAATGATTTACCATTTTTCAACTTGTCAATAGCGGAATCCAATCTTTGCTCATTTTTCCTAGATGACAATTCATAGCTAGTTGCCATCAAAGAATTATATTCTTCTAAGGACATAACTACTATTCCAGATTCCTTTCCACGATTAATTATCAGTGTATCAAAATTCTTCGCGACACGATCGAAATAAGACTTTATGTCTTTTCTAAAATCAGAAATATTTGCGACTACCATAATAAATAATTTTGTACAAATATATGTACAATTTTTGATTTTTTATTAAGGTGGGTTGTTAAATTATGGCAGGTAACGTGAGGCCGCTAAACGCCGTCGCGGCCTTTCGGAGAGAATATTCTCTGCTTTGGAATAAAGGTAGCGAAATCAACGATTTTTTTTAGCTTGTCAAAGCGGAAAAAATCTTGTTTTCGCGACTTTTGGAAATTTTAGGTGCTAGTTACTCTGAACCAGCGATGGCGGTTAGCGGCGGTTACTTGCAGGCCGAAAACACAAAGATTGGCGTGGCAATTTACCTGGTACTCTCTGTTACGAGGTTGGTTCTAAAATTGCCACGGCGCCCGATTTGAAAAACGGTCGTTTTTGGAAAAAATAGTGTCAAATCGGGCGCTCGCGCGCAGCGCCGGCTTGCAAGTAACGTGAGGCCGCTAAACGCCGTCGCGGCTTTCCGGAGAGAATTTCCTCTGCCTAAAGAGAGCGAAGTTATGAAAAAAGTTGGTTCATTTGACTTGAAACCAGCGATGGCGGTTAGCGGCGGTTGTGCGAAGTTTAGATTTTTCGCTTGGTTGAGAAATTAAAGTAAATAATTGATATGGTCATGATCGAAGAATAGATGATACCAGTAGTTAGGGACGACAAAGAATATACTTTGGTTTCGGAAACATAAATGAAAGATAAATTAATTATTGTTATTGCTGTTAATGCTAAGATTATGAGCTTTTTAATTTCTGATATATTATCTGATTTATTCAAAAAGTGATTTACGACGGCTAAAATTATCATTATTGGAATCAGCGTAAAAAAACTCATTATTACTAATAAGAACATGAGCCACAATAAACCAGATAATTCCAAATTTTTGAAATTGCCAAATAGCAATACTAAAAGGGGTGATATAGATAAAGACGTAATCCAAATTTTCAACAGGTAATATTCGTCCTTCATAATCAGATTTTGATAAATTTCGCACAACGTGAGGCCGCTAAACGCCGTCGCGACCTTCCGGAGAGAACTTTCTCTGCTTTGGAATAAAGGTAGCGAAATCAACGATTTTTTCTAGCTTGCTAAAGCAGAAAAAATCTTGTTTTCGCGACTTCTGGAAATTTCAGCCTCTAATTTCTCTGAACCAGCGATGGCGGTTAGCGGCGGTTACTTGCAGGCCGAAAACACAAAGATTGGCGTGGCAATTTACCTTGTACTCTCTGTTACAAGGTTGGTTCTAAAATTGCCACGGCGCCCGATTTGAAAAACGGTCGTTTTTTGAAAAAAATAGTGTCAAATCGGGCGCTCGCGCGCAGCGCCGGCCTGCAAGTAACGTGAGGTCGCTAACTTCTCGTTGCGGCGTTCGGAGCGAATATTCTCTGCCGAACGCAGACGAAGTTATGGAAAAAAGGGGTTCTGGCTAACGAAAAACAGCAATGGAAATTAGCGGCGGTTATGCGAAGGCTTAGTACTTAACGAGTGCGTCAATTTGTTGTCTAATTATCTCGTCTCGATAAATAATAAAATCTTCAATTTCATCTTCATTATCAACGGTACCTTGTAAATATCCTTGCTTGATTAAGTATTGTAATCTTTTTACACCTTTTTTAGAATGGATCTTTTCTAACTCATGTCTTCGAACAAGGCAGTGGCCTGCTACAGAATTTATGCAAAGGTTCCAATTTGTCTCTGAAAATGACGCTGGTTTATCCTCATTTTCAAAGTATTTATAAAGTATATAAGAACTTTGTTTTCTGTTTCTCAAAAGTGAACTAAAATCGTCTCGATTATTATTAGCATACATTATTCTGGCGAAAATGTAATGATAAAATCCCCAGTTATCCATCCGATGTAGAAGAATGAAAGGAGAGGTTTTCGATAATTTATCTAATTCGGACCGAAATCGTAATTGAATTGATTCAATATTTTGATTCCTTGTGGATTTAATCAGTTCATAAATGTTGTTTCTAATGGTACTTTGAGTTATTGCTCGGCCAACCAAGACTCGCTTAATGGTATAAATATCTAAAAATCGAGCAACTACATTTATTTTTTCATCGATTTCCATGTTTGAATCTGCCTTGGAAATTGGAGAAATTACTAGTGGATAAGAAAGCGAATCGGCAATGGGGTAAAAGTTTGAAATATAGAGTGTTTCAAAATTAGGAATCCAATGATTTTTAAATGAATTTATGGCTATATATAAGTTGGAATAGAAATCAAAGTCGGACTTAATGAAATAGTAGTAATCTTCAGAAGTATTCAAATATATTTTATCAGAATTGTTTTTAACCCAAGTGTGAAATTGGGTTCCAATCTGTTCAAAATCTTCATTCTCGGCGCCTTGCTTAGTGTCACGTCGGGTTTCAGCATATTTTGCCCTTAGCCACGCGCGGAAAAAATCAAGTTCGCTTTCACTTCCGATTTTCGATTTAATATCAAATATTTTTTCTTTCCAAAAATCATTAGCTTCATCACTTTTGTCGTCATCATCAATCTTGTGTAATAGAAAGGCTTTTAGGATTTCGGTAGGATTCAAAGTTAATCCTCGATCATTCATCGTTTCGAAAATTGTATAGGCATTTTCTAGACTGTAAGCTTTAACTTCAACCAAAACAACTTTCTCCAGTATCCATTCGATAAATATTGGTAAGACGTTCTTAGTCTTAAATTCTTCAGGAAAAAGCAATGTTATGTCTTCATAGCGTTCAATCAAGTTATTTATTGATTCATCATTTTTCTTTACTTTAATACTATCGTCAAAATCCAGTTCTAAGTTAGATTCTAATTCTTCAGCATCTTCGAAAATAGTGGAAGGATTTTCGATTAGATGACTTAAAACCTTATTGCGAGTTTTTACATTTAAAACAAACGACACTTCACCAGATTTAGTCACATAAAGGTATGGCTTTAAATCGCGAAGAATGAGATTGTCTTCTTTGAGCTTCTCTTGCTCATGCAACAAATAAATTAATAGTAAGGTAAAAGAAGTTAATCGCTGCTGACCATCAACTATGGACAATTCATTATTTGTATCACACAATACAATAGGACCCATGTAATAGCAGTCGTAGTCATTTGCATTTTTTATCAAATGTCCTTCATTGTGATTTTTTTTAAAGCTAATGGATAAATCGCTTATTAACGATTCAATCTGTTTCCGTTGCCATCTATATTCTCTTTGGAAGGAATCTATGCGATATCGTTGTCCACTAAGAACTTCAGATAACTTTTTGTCTTTAGCGTCTATTTTATTAGCGATATGCCCCATATTATTCTAGTGAGTTTACTAAAACACGATTTAAATTGTATGCGTGCTTATAAGTTAAAGTTAATGCTTTGTTTGGGTTTATCTCTCCGTGAAAAATCTTATTTCTAAGTTGATAAATTAGTTCAATTAACACCTGAGTACAAAGGTCGATATTGGAAATGAAATAGAGGTTGTCCTTTATGAGCAGACCTTTGTCATCTGCCAAAATGCTTACCGGCTTTTGAGGATTAATCTCACCAAATCCTTTTTTTACAAAGTTTTGCACTTGTAAAGTAAGTCCTTGAAACGAAATATCTTGTTCTAATTCAGGAATGCTACATTTATGAAGCTCAATGATGCAAACTGTTGTTTGGGCCGGATTATTTTTCAATATGGTGCATTTAAACCGTTTTGTTGTTCTTGGTTGATTAAAGAAATACTCAAATTTATAAGTTCGTTTGTTATAGGTTTGCGTCCATTGTCGTACGGGATTCGGCGAAAGAGTAATACTGCCTAGTTTTATTCTCTTTTCTTCATTCGGAATTGAATTGGCCTCTAGTTGTTCATGTAAAGATTTCAATTCAGATTTAAAATCCAACGCTTCAATGGTATTGCCAAGAAGTAAATTCCTCAATTTGGTTTTATAAGGATTGTCAACCTGTTTAACGTAATCAATTAACGAGCGGTCGCTTGTTCTATTTAGGTCTTCATCATGAAAATTTTTAACGTACCATGCGTTAAAAGGAATCCAAGATTTTATGAACATAGCATAATAGTCTACATCCATTTTGTCGAGCCAATTAGCTAAATGTATATCACTCACAAATTGTATTTTTGATGCAATGTAATCATTTTTGTGTCAGTTTTCTGAATCGGCGCAAAGCTTTCGCATAACGTGAGGCCGCTAAAAGAAGGCGCGTCTATCAGAGATAGTCGTCTCTGCAGAACGTAAATCTACTTAAAAAATGATTAGTTCAACTACCTGAAAGTAGCGCTTTTTTTTAGCGGCTGTTAGCGGTTGTTTTTCTCTTTTATCGTTTTATGAATAAATTTAATTCCAGCTTTTCTTTCACCTTTCCAGAATTTTCGCCGCATGAATTTTCTCAAGTGTTTTGCCCATTCTCCCGAAGTCGTTAATTGCCCATTCTTCTTATGTGCCATTTCTTCCGATTTTATGTTTTCCAAAAAACTTCTGTCAAATAAAAGACAGTATCAATAAAATATAAAACTCCATTTCTTGTCAAAACATTTTCATCATGTAAATCCTCGAGAATAATTCCCAGTTCTATATTTTGATAATCATTGTTCCTGACGTTTTCAAAGCCGTTCAATTTCATAAAGTCTTTTACTAAGTTCAAATCAGTATTTTCTGTGATAGAAACATAAGACTGCTTAACAACGCAATATAAAATATCATTCTCCTTTGTAAATCCTACAAGTTCATACGCTGTATCCGGGAAAAAGAAATTGTGAAGCAACAGGTTGAAGAAGTAATCCCTCCAGGAATTGTAATATATCGCGTCATTAAGTTTAAGAACGTGATCAGAATCTTTTAGATATACTTTTTGTTCAGCACCTTCGCTTACGTATTGCGTAAAGTCAATGTCATTTATCCAAAATTCTTTTTCAGTAGCAAAATACTCTAATCTCTTTGTTTCTTGTTCTTTGAGTTGCTTTGCGTTTTCAATTGCTCCGCTTGTTTGCGTGCCATCGCCAATGTAACCGGCGATTGTTTGGATAATTGCTCCGAACCTAACTTGGCTCTTTCCTGAAATGACATTGTAGAGTTCATACTTCAATTGATTTTGCATTTACAAATATAACCAAACTTAAGAAATGGATCTTCGCAGCCGACGATCGAAAATAACCGCTAACGTTAGGCCTGTAACCGCCGGTGCGGAAAACGGAGATTGTACTCTCTGCCGAACGCAAACGAAGTTATGGAAATTGAGCGAACTTTTTACCGAAACCAGCACTGGCGATTACAGGCGGTTAGCTGCAGTCATTATATTATAAACCGTCCAACCGTTTCTTTCTGCACAAAACTTACTTTAATTGTCCCCTTAAGTCCTCGTTGATTAAAATATTCACCTTCCAAAACTTTTATATCTGGAAAATATTTTAAGTTAGAAGTTCCTAAATGATGGTGAAGCTGATTTATAAGTGCATTTGGAGTATTTGAAAAAATGTAAAATACTTCAAAGATTCCATTATTATTTTTTACAATTTCTTCAGATAAGCTAAAGCCTTGAGAAGTTTGATTGTTAGTTGCGATATCACCGTAATATGAATGAACACATATTTTCGATGCATTTTGTGATATCTCCATCACGCATTTTTTAACGGTTGGTAAATTTGTCGAAGGATCAATAAATGATGAAGTGAGCTCGCCTTCATAACGGCCATTTAAGTTTGGAACATCTATTAGCCAATTGAAAAGGGAAAATCTCCAAAGAAACCGATCAATAAGCAACAACACACCAGTAAGAATTGTAACTGTCGAAAAAATACCAACGTACCCGTATAAAATATTAAGGTCTTCATACTCGGATATTTTTTTTTCAATACATGCTGATAGCGGAGAAATTAAAAATATTAAAATAAGAATTAGTATAACTAGGTTACTTGAATTGTAATATCTAAAGTTCATTTCCTAAAATTGTAAATAGTTCCACATTTGTAACATAAAATTGTTCACATCCTTTTCTGACCATTTGCGTCCAACAAATAAATAAAGTAGTTCTGATACCTCGCCCCAATGTTTGCAATCTTCAGCATTTTGAGTTTTATTGTAAATGTATCTAATTGATTCTTTTAATCTATCAGTCCAGTTATCGTAGTCATTGAAAATTTTGTCAGGAACATTCCATACTAAACACTCGAGAAGAAATGATGTGACATTATCGCTAACATCAATTCCATCGTCAATCATTTTGTATCTAATTCGTCTGTAAATCCGGGTTAATCTCTTAAATCTCTTTTGAGTTCTGCTGTTTTTTCCTTTTCCATTTTCAATGTGTTGTAATGGAAAATTAATTATGCTTTTTCCAGATTTTGAAATGAACTTAACGCCTTCAACTTTTGCGGTCTCGGAGTCATATCTAATATATTTGAGAGTAGGGACAACATCAGTTTCTACCCTCGTGGAATCGGGAAGAATAGTTATACACTTATCGTTATCAACAACGTATTTTAGTCCAAAATAGGATATCATAGCATCTAGAACATCTTTCCTATAGGCCGGATAGGAGTATGAGCTATCAGAATAACCATAATCACTATCATTTTTACCGTCAGGAATTTTTACAAAATCAGCGCTATCCAATCTAACATTAATATCAATATCGCTATTATTTCTAACGTTCGTATCATTTGCATACGAGCCTTGTCCAAAAATTTTAGTTGATTTATCTTTCAAAGCAGCAGAATTTTTAATAGCTTCTCTAACTGCAAATTCACTATTTGCAAGTTTTTGCTCTTCGGTATCACTTGGCGGATATCGAAAATTGTTCAATTGATCTTCCGTAAATTTAGGCATAGTCGTGATTTTATGATTGCAGCTAACGCGAGGCCGCTAACTTTCGTTGCGGCAATCGAAGAGAATATTCTCTGCCGAACGAAAACGAAGTTATGAAAAAAAGTGTTTCTCGCTAACGAAAAACAGCAATGGAAGTTAGCGGCGGTTAGTGGTTGTTTCTTTATACAACAGCTTAATAATTTCATTTAAGCCGTCCAAGGTGCCTTGATAATAATTACCTTTTTTAAATTCGGGAATGAAATAGTTATCTATTAAGTTTTGGGTTTGGTTGTTTGTCAAAATTTTTTCAATCCCGTTTCCATTTTGAATTCTTAAACGGCGATAACCTTTCGATATTGCGATAAGTATTCCATTCTCTTTTTTGTGTTTTCCTACTGCCCACGTTTGTGCAATTTTCAGCGACATGGCTTCAAAATTTTCAGAAGATACGTTGTTTGTGTCGAGAGTGACAATGACAATTTCAAATGAGGTTTCACCTTCAACTTTAGTGATGATATTGTTCAAATTATTTTTTTCTTCGTCACTAAATAATTTTTCAAAATCATTGACCCAATTTTTTCTTTTAGGAATATTTAAAGCAAAAATATCTCGCCGTAATTCAAGTTTCTTAAGTTTAAAATGTTCAACTGAATCTTTTTTTGGCTGTGAATATGCCGTTGTGACTGTGATAAGAAATATTAGGAGAAACCTGTTCATAAACGAATTTGGGTTTGGAAATAACCACTAACGTGAGGCCGCTAACCGAGCGTTGCTGGCTTTCGGAGATTGTACTCTCTGCCGAACGCGGACGAAGTAAAACTAAAGAATTTTTTAGCTTGGAAAGCAGAAAAATTCTTAGTTTTACGGTTAAGGAGAAAGCACTTCTTTTTACCTGAAACCCAGCAATGGCGGTTAGCGGCGGTTACCAGACGTTTTTATTGGCCATTTATGTGATTGGATATCAAGTTTCTTACATTTTCTGAAAATCCAGTAATGAAAAGATTTCCCGACTTCTTTAATTCAATTCTTCCCTCTGGTTGAGATGCAATTTCATCTTGTATTGGCATTAGTTTAAATTGGAGATTCAAAAGTTCTGTCTTCTCTTTTGAATCTGCCAACGTTTCCAAAGATTGTCCTTCAAAAGTGATTATGTTCCCTAAATGCATTAGCACATTTTTTTTATTTTGAATTTCCACCTCGTTTTCCATCCCTAAATATTCTTCAATTTGAGAATTGAAAAACGTTTTGTATGAATCATAATCTCCGAATCGAATAACTTGTTTAACCGTAATTGTTGTTTCGGATGAATATTTTTTTTCGGATTTAAAAATTTCAAGTGCCGTTTGCCCAAATTCCGAATCAAGTTTATTTACTAGCGAGCTACTGATCGTTATATATCTTAAATCCGGAGCTTTGTTTGGTTCTTTTATTTCGAGAATAATGAGTGCATTACTGTTCATATTGTGTGATTTGATTGTTCGACGTATTTGGTAAAATGTCTGGTAACGTGAGGCCGCTAAACGCCGTCGCGACCTTCCGGAGAGAATTTTCTCTGCTTTGGAATAAAGGTAGCGAAATCAACGATTTTTTCTAGCTTGCCAAAGCAGAAAAAATCTTGTTTTCGCGACTTTTGGAAATTTCTGGTTCTAATCACTCTAAACCAGCGATGGCGGGTTAGCGGCGGTTACTGGAAGTGGCGGCACGTCCTATTGGCAAATCAAATGACGATTTTGTTTTATTCGTTAATCTTTTTTCTTTTAGCAGGCCAGCCATGTTGAGTCAACGAATGGTTCAATATCCATCGACGAAAATAGTTTGTTTTGGAATCTTATACCAACCAAAACTTTTGAACTTTGAATGATAATTATCGAAAATGCCTAAAGCCGACCAATGACTGCTTGTTAAAAACGCCATGCTGATCAAAGACTAATCTTTGCTGCTTGCCTAGATTTAAATATAATGATGTTCCTCGTTTGATCGCGATCAGCCGACTAATATTTTTCCTTCGTTGAATGGTAAAAAATTAGAGAGGAGTTCAGATTTTTTTTTGGAGTGACGTTTTTTCAGGTTTCGCGCTCGCCGCCATTTCCAGTAACGTGAGGCCGCTAAACGCTGTCGCGGCCTTCCGGAGAGAATTTTCTCTGCTTTGGAATAAAGGTAGCGAAATCGACGATTTTTTCTAGCTTGTCAAAGCGGAAAAAATCTTGTTTTCGCGACTTTTGGAAATTTCAGGTTCTAATTACTCTGAACCAGCGATGGCGATTAGCGGCGGTTACTTGCAGGCCGAAAACACAAAGATTGGCGTGGCAATTTACCTTGTACTCTCTGTTACGCGATTGGTTCTAAAATTGCCACGGCGCCCGATTTGAAAAACGGTCGTTTTTGGAAAAAATAGTGTCAAATCGGGCGCTCGCGCGCAGCGCCGGCTTGCAAGTAACGTGAGGCCGCTAACTTTTCGTTGCGGCAATCGGAGAGAATATTCTCTGCCGAACGAAAACGAAGTTATAAAAAAAGTGGTTCTATCTAACGAAAAACAGCAATGGAAGTTAGCGGCGGTTACTTGCATGCCGAAAACACAAAGATTGGCGTGGCAATTTACGTTGTACTCTCTGTTACAAGGTTGGCTCTAAAATTGCCACGGCGCCCGATTTGAAAAACGGTCGTTTTTTTAAAAAATAGTGTCAAATCGGGCGCTAGCGCTCAGCGCCGGCTTGCAAGTAACGTGAGGCCGCTAAACGCCGTCGCGGCCTTTCGGAGAGAATTTTCTCTGCTTTGGAATAAAGGTAGCGAAATCAACGATTTTTTCTAGCTTGCCAAAGCGGAAAAAATCTTGTTTTCGCGACTTTTGGAAATTTTAGGTTCTAATTACTCTGAATCAGCGATGGCGGTTAGCGGCGGTTGTACGCTGTTAGAATTTAAAAACCTTTCCGTTTTTATCTTGAGCATTATAATCGTCTATAACTTCAAATGAGTCATAGTCTACATTATTTAAAACTTTAGCTTGAAATATAACTTTGTCTTTGGTTTTTGCCCAGTTTTCATTTAACGGTTTAAATGAACTTAAATCGTCAACCTCTAAAGTTTTATAGCCCCAAATTAATGACTTCCCATCTGTAGCCCAAGGATACTTAATCAGTTTAAATTGTGATGGAACTATTGAATCAATTTTCCAATCTTGCTCTGAGCTATAAAAGCCAAAAAAGTAAATCGAATTTTTATCCTTAAAAAAATGGTCTGATATATATTTAAAAGTTTTAGAATCGGAATATGGGACGATTTTACCATCCATATAAACGTGAAATTTGTCTTTCCCAAAGATTGCATTTACACCGGAATACTTAAGATTTACAAACGTCTTTGCGTCAGCACCGTCTAACAATCTCTCATAATTGCCCACGCCTTCATTCCAGCCTTTGTGATATACTTGATTACCTTTGACAATGTATTCCTCTTTACACCCAATGAAAAGAAAAGTAATGGATAGGAAATAGAAAAGCTGTTTCATGTTTGTGGTTTTCACTAATAGCGCACAACGTGAGGCCGCTAAACGATCGTGGCAGCCTTCCGGAGACGGATCTCTCCGCTTGGACGAAAGGTAGCAAAACTTATGATTTTTCCTAGCTTTTCAAAGCAGGAAAAATCTAAGTTTTGCGGCTTTTGGAACCAGCTCTTCCTCTTAGTCGGCTCGCTGCCATGGCGGTTAGCGGCGGTTATCGCTGCTGCCTTCACTATTCTTAAGACTTTAAAACTGATGTCAAAGCATAATAAAGAATTTTAAATTCCCAATTTTCTTTAATCCAATAGCCTTGATCATATTTCATCATTCGAGAGATTATTTTTTTAAATATCTTTTCATTAACTTTATTTATTTGAATTTCCCCTGAGTGATATTTATTCAGAATAGCATTCAAATGAAAGGAAATTCTACCTCGCTTTTCATTTGAATTGAAGTGATTTTGTAGATGTCCAATGTGATAGTTTAAATTCATTATCTATAATCTTTATCTCTTCCAACAAATTTTATCGTGGTAAAATCATTATGAATATTAATTATCCTTTCGTGAAAGCCATTGTATTCAGGATCGCTGAGATAAGATTTTAGATCGAGAATTTGTTTGATTTTGATTTTCTCCAATGTCCCATCCCTAAATTTTTCTACGTGTTCGATCACTATTCCAAAAATATTTTCTTCAACGTTTGTATTAAATGCATTTCGAATCATTCGAGAAAGAATATTGACATTTCCCAATGCAAAAATTATGTCCTTTTCCATTTGTAGAATATTATATTTTACTATTCTATCGGTGAATTCAAACCGATTTTTGTTTGCAGTATGCGATAACGTGAGGCCGCTAAACGCCGTCGCGGCCTTTCGGAGAGAATTTTCTCTGCCGAACGAAAGCGAAGTTATGGAAAAAATTGGTTCTATTTACTGCAAATCAGCGATGGCGGTTAGCGGCGGTTGGCAGTAGTACTTATTGTTCTGGTGATTTCCAGTTTATTTTTTTCATCACTTCTTCGAACGTTAAATTTCCTATCTCCAGAATCTTTCCGTGTGCGTCAATGTATCCATGTTTAGTGCAAACAATCGAATAGTGTTGGCAATCGTCTTTATCCTCATGTTTGCCCCAAGGTTTTTTTTCACAACTTTCACCGATAATTGCCTTTCCGTTACTGAACGATGTTACGATTTCAAATTGCGGTTTGATTATAATGTTTCCTTTATGATCGGCGAATCCGATTTTATTATTTTGACCCACTATTCTTATCTTATTCTCGACTATTTCGTCTGGCGAAGGTTCACCAAAGCTTGTATTGTAAACTTTGAATAACACTTTTTCATCACTGTCGATAGCCGTCCAGCCACTTTCTCCTTTTATTAGGAAAATTGCGAAGTAACTTAATTTGTCTCCATTGAAAGAAACCGCATACCTTGAGGAATCAAGAACTTTTATAGTTTCTCCTTTTTCGTTAATTAAATGGTATATAGACTTCCAATGTGGTGTCTCAACTTCTTTCACGCTGAATTTTGTCTGAGCATCCATATTCGAAAAAGCCAAAAGCATCAAATAGAATACATATTTCATGTTACGTGTATTTTAGTATTACTGCCAACGTGAGGCCGCTAACCGATCGTCGCGGCCTTCCGGAGAGATTATTCTCTGCCGAAACTAAAGGTAGCAAAATCAACGATTTTTTCAAGCTTGCCAAAGCAGAAAAAATCTTGTTTTTGCGACTTTTGAAAAACTGATGGTTTAATTCACCGTGAACCAGCGATGGCGGTTAGCGGCGGTTACCTGCTGTATTTTTCATTGCGTCAGTTTAATTAACACCTCAATTTTTTCTTTATCAGTGTCAAAATTAACCGTTTTAGTATTGTGAATTGGGCTATCGTAACCATAGATTGTAGTTTTATCAAATGAACGAATGTCAAGAACGCTGAATGACTTTCTAAATATTTTAAGTTCCATATTCATTGTGTCTAAAACTCCGATTTGTTGAACAGTTCCTTTTAAAAATTTTCGTGTCCAAATAGGAATTGCTACCAATTGTCCATTTGTTTCCCAAGTAGCAGGTCCGCCACACCAGTCATGTATTTTTAATTTCTTATTATTAGCAGTTTCTAAGAAACATTTTCCTCCGAGTGGAGCTCCCATTGCAATTTCGTTTAGGTCGTAATACACGACTTTTTGATATTGGTCTGCCGAAACAAGTTTCTTGTCATTATTGTGAAAATCCCAAGGATTTGGATAAGTCTCAATCATTTCGTTGTGGTCTTAATATAGCAGGTAACGTGAGGCCGCTAAACGCCGTCGCGGCCTCCCGGAGAGAATATTCTCTGCCGAAACGAAAGGTAGCAAAATCAACGATTTTTTCTAGCTTGTCAAAGCTGAAAAAATCTTGGTTTTGCGACTTCTGGAAAAAGTTGGTTCATACTACCTAAAACCAGCGATGGCGGTTAGCGGCGGTTACTTGCAGGCCGAAAACACAAAGATTGGCGTGGCAATTTACCTGGTACTCTCTGTTACAAGGTTGGTTCTAAAATTGCCACGGCGCCCGATTTGAAAAACGGTCGTTTTTGGAAAAAATAGTGTCAAATCGGGCGCTCGCGCGCAGCGCCGGCTTGCAAGTAACGTGAGGCCGCTAAACGCCGTCGCGGCCTTCCGGAGAGGATTTTCTCTGCTTTGGAATAAAGGTAGCGAAATCAACGATTTTTTCTAGCTTGCCAAAGCAGAAAAAATCTTGTTTTCGCGACTTGTGGAAATTTCAGTCTCTAATTTCTCTGAACCAGCGATGGCGGTTAGCGGCGGTTACAGGAAGGTTTAATTTACCAGATAATTTTTTTATAAATCATAGCCTAGATTTCTTGCTAGATTTTCATATTCTGAGACATATTTGTCAGTTCTTTCATTTGCCCAATTTAGTAGAGAAATTTGTCTTTGATAATTTTCTGAACCTTCCGTGCAGAGCTTCGTTACAAATTCTAATAAAGTGGCTAAACCATTCACATCCTCTACTTCCAATTCATAACTTGATAGGCTGTGAATAATCTCCATCGATGTTTGTAATATCTCCTGATACTGTGAATTTGATTCGTCAGATATTTCAGCAAGTTCTTTAGCTTGGCTACTAACGCTCAATGCAAAGTGTGCAACTTCTTGAGCTTTTTGTAGTGATTTTTCCATGTTGATGATGATTTGAAGTCTAATTTCGTTAAAACTTTCCTGTAACGTGAGGCCGCTAACCGATCGTGGCAGCCTTCCGGAGACGGATCTCTCCGCCTGGATGAAAGGTAGCAAAACTTATGATTTTTCCTAGCTTGGCAAAGCAGGAAAAATCTAAGTTTTGCGGCTTCGGGACAAAACTCTTCGTCTTAGTCACCTTGCTGCCATGGCGGTTAGCGGCGGTTATGTGAAGCTTATTTGTAAATTTCTTTTAGTATTTCTGTAAATCTTAGCGCTACATTTTTATCCATTCGTAACGCAAAATGTTCAGCAATTTTGACTTCATAAAGCACAAATGCATCATCTTCGTAGTATTGCATTTCCTGAATTAGATAGTATTCGTGTTCTCTTAAGCTGTTTCCTTGGCTTTCGTACAGCTCGTTTATTTCATTTTACTTTTCTGGACTTTCGTTTATTTTGGAAAGTTCAAGATGAATTTTTTCAATCTCATCCAGTTTTGCTTTGATGAGTTTGTCTATATCGAAATCTAATATGTTGATTTTGTTAAATAGAAAATTGTCCAACGACAATTTATCTAAATCCCTTCGGTCATTAATGTGCTCTTCAAACTCCATAGTTTCTATATAAGTTTCACATAACGTGAGGCCGCTAACTTCTCGTTGCGGCAATTGGAGAGAATATTCTCTGCCGAACGCAGACGAAGTTATGGAAAAAAAAGGTTATCGCTAACGAAAAACAGCAATGGAAGTTAGCGGCGGTTGGCGGCAGTGCTAATATTTTCAATTTCGAATTCTAGTTGTCTTTGATCAGATTCACTTTTTTCACCTAATACATTAATAAGTTCGTGATAGCTCATTTTGCCTTCAATATAATATATGATCAATGTTTTTCTAACTTTTTGAAAGTCATCGGACCTAACCAATTCAAATTGATACTTTTTTGTCGAATTGTCCATGAAAATTAAGCTCAGAAAATTTTCAGTTCCGTTTGATAATGCAGGTCCAAAATTTCCTTTTTGTGAACCGAAAAGTCTACCAATATAATCTTCATTGGAAATCTTTATTGATCTTATTTTATCTAGCTCAAAACTTTCGTCACCAATTTGTACTAGATCGTTTTTGAAAATAAGGTAGCCGTCTAGTTCTCCATTTAATGGCAAATATTTACCAAGATTAATAATTTTTAAGATAACCGCGCTTACGAATATTGCCGAAATTGTAAAGTATAAAATTTTTTCAAATAAAGTCCCTTCTATCTTTAGGAAGGTTGATATTAGTATTCGTAAGCCAATTAATGATAAAAGGAGCAAGTACACGACCTTATTTGTGGTCCAGACAAAATCTTTCGAGGGTTTATATATTGAAAATTTGTGAGTCATATACGATTTTCGAGCATTGCCGCCAACGTGAGGCCGCTAAACGCCGTCGCGGCCTTCCGGAGAGAATTTTCTCTGCTTTGGAATAAAGGTAGCGAAATCAACGATTTTTTCTAGCTTGCCAAAGCAGAAAAAATCTTGTTTTCGCGACTTTTGGAAATTTCT
>NZ_JAAVIY010000026.1 GCF_014748335.1 Flavobacterium selenitireducens | reverse complement strand
TGGTAGAAGGCTTGTTTTGATATCCCGAGGCATTCGTAGAGAAGCCTTGTTTTATAAGGTCTTGCTTTTTTTTCTCCACTTCCTTTGCCAATGCCCCGGGTAATGACTTTTTTGCGATATCGATGCCGCTTTCCAGTTCTACTTCCGCGATGATCTCCTGCTGGAAATTCTTTATAAATTCCAGTTCCTCGATACGCTGTTTCAATTTTTTTATCTCGTCTTTGCTCGACATGGCTTTGCCTCTTTGTTCAAAGGAAAGCATTTTTTTCATCCAATAATCAATCGAGCTTCTCGAAACGTTATACGTCTTGGCGAACTGTTATCTCTTTTATTATTCCTTCAATCCGTATATTTTTTGCACCAAATGAGATACTTGGAGAATTTCGTTTTCCCGATAGATTCCCCTCTTCCGTTAATACGGCCAATTCATCAATACATTTACCGACATTTTGATTTGGCGCAAAAAAGCCTAGTTTTACTTTATTCGAATTCAGTAGAATTTCGACTTCTTCTTCGCCAGTTGCCGAATTGTCTATTGCTATAATATTTAATGATAAACTAGAAATTGGAGGTGAAAAGGAAAAAGTATACTCTCCTGGTCCTTCTTTTTTTCCGTTTGATCCAATCCAGTATGGTTTTACTGCGCTACAGTAATTACTTTCACCGACAATTCCTATTGACGATACGTTAACCCAGACATTATTTATTAAAAAAGTTTTAGAAATGTGGCTAACCCGATTACTACATTGCGCAACCGTAAGTATTTTGAAGAATAGCAAATAAAGAACTAATATGTGTTTCATTCGAGAAGGTGTTGCTGTTGGGGATTTCAAAACTCGCTGCTAACGTTAGGCCGCTAACCGAGCGTTGCTGGCTTTCGGAGAAAGTACTCTCTGCCGAACGCGGGCGAAGTAAAACTAATGAATTTTTTCTAGCTTGGAAAAGCAGAAAAATTCTTAATTTTACGGCTTAGGAAAAAGCACTTCATTTTACCTCAAACCCAGCAATGGCGGTTAGCGGCGGTTGGCTGCGGTAGTTTTTAATTTGGTGGTTTTTCTGAATTTTGCCTAGCTTGCATTTTTTTGTTCTTAGCCATTTGATAGCCTTTAAAAAACTTGACATAAACATTGTTCCTGCTATAAGAAACTTTGCAATTAGGGCAATAATAATTATCTCCTTTTTCGCTCATTTCATTTTGACACTTGTAACAAAAACACTCAGCATTTTCCCAATGACCCTTTTCTTCACTTTTTAAGTCAACTAATTTTTGCGGAGGTTTTTGACCATTTGATTCTAAGTTTTCTATTCTTCTAACAAACTGTTGGTTGGAGCAACAACTTCCGCAAATATCACATATTATAAATCCATTTGGACATCTCTTGGCCACCCGTTCATCAATAACGTTTGTACATTTGCTATTTAGGCAATGAGTTAAATATATTTCTTTACTGTGTGACACACAGTTTTCGTCATTACACTTGAAATGTGAAACCCTATAAAAACCGAAATTTGTTTGTTTTGAAGGTCTTAGCACCTTAGTGCAATCTACACACTTTATTCTTTCAAGTAATCGGTTAAGCCGGTTTATTTCGCTTACAAAAATATAGTAACCGTTTTCATCAAATGGTAGATTTAGAATCTTTATAAAATCTCTTAAAGAATACTTTTTCCAGCTAGAACTTTCTTGGTAATTTTGATTAGCATTAAAACATTTACGTCCATAACACCACCAAAATTCTTTCCCGGATAGCTCGCAATTTTTATCTGATTTTCTACCCTCACAACATTTAACAGGGGATTTTTCTGGTGTGATAAGAAATTCATTTGAATCCTTTTTCCATTCGAATGGATAGCGCTTTTCGAAATAAACTATATTTTTTCCATATTGGATAAAGTCATCTTGTCTGTGTCGAGAGTTTCGTTTAACGATTTCTAACATGCAAATTTCGCCCTTTGCGTAAATTCCTTTTTCGAAATGCTGAATTAGTAGGCCGTTTCCGTTTTTATCTTTGTCAACAATAGAATAACCTTGATATATATCATAAACTTTATAATTGTTTCCACGAAGGTTTATGTAAAAGTCGTCGTAAGATTTGCGCACAATAGCTGTACGCCCAGGACACTCTTCAAAGATTAAATCAATTTTAGTAAGGTATTCAATATTGTTTTGAAGATATTGACAAATGCAATCTGCAATACTCTTTACCAATTCATAAACATCACTTGAGTTTTTGGGAAATTCGTTTTTTGTTTCAATGTACTTAAGCACGTGGATTATTAAATCTAAACTATAATCTATCTCTTCGGGTTCACCAAATTCTTGAAATGCTTCTAAACTGTAAGTTTTGATTTCTGCAATTTCGGATAATGTCAGAGTAACTCTCCCAAGTTGGATTTCCCTGAAAACTTTTCTCAAAAAAAGAATTTGCTCTGACGGTGACAAAGATCTAGTTTGATTTTTGTACAAATGGAATAAGCTCGTTGTCAAGAAGTCCTCTGAATTTGTCCAATCTTTAATGTCCAATTGTTATCGATTTTGATTTGTGCTATTGCAGCCAACATGAGGCCGCTAAACGCCGTCGCGGCCTTCCGGAGAGAATTTTCTCTGCTTTGGACGAAAGGTAGCGAAATCAACGATTTTTTCAAGCTTTCCTAAGCAGAAAAAATCTTGTTTTCGCGACTTTTGGAAATTTTAGCCTCTAATTTCTCTAAACCAGCGATGGCGATTAGCGGCAGTTAGGCGCTGGCCGAATTCAAATTTCTAGCCCCAGAAGCATCCGAGTTTATCCTCTTTTACAACATCTACAAATTCTTTAAGGCTCTTTACCCTTGGCAAGGGTTTGTAGTTATGCCATTTTAAATCAGACATTAGCCAAAAGATTTTCCACGTATTTTCTTTTTTTACAAATGTAGCTTTTGCAACATAATATTCTGCTTTTTCTTTAGGATTAGTCCAACTCGGACGAATTTCAAATATGATTACATTTTGGCCATCCACTTTATAACCAATATCTAACTGGCTTCGAATTTCTTCTCGAGGTCGTGCAGATATAAGATAGCTCTCCATAACTTCAATTATTTCAATCTCATTCTCAAATTCTAAAGCCATGTAATATTTTTGGTTAATTTCGATATTCGGTTTGTTCCTCGCGCGTACGCGGCTTGCGCCTAACGTGAGGCCGCTAAACGCCGTCGCGGTCTTCCGGAGAGAATTTTCTCTGTTTTGGAATAAAGGTAGCGAAATCAACGATTTTTTCTAGCTTGCCAAAGCGGAAAAAATCTTGTTTTCGCGACTTTTTGGAAATTTCTGGTTCTAATCACTCTAAACCAGCGATGGCGGTTAGCGGCGGTTAGCAGAAGGCTTTATATTTTATTATTATCATCCTTTTTTACAGCTAATTCTCTTTGCTCTTTTGCCACAGATTCAATCCAATCTTTTTTATTAGGATCATTTATTGCTAAATCATAATGTTTAATAGCTTCATCAAAGTTTCCGGTCCTTCTGGCCATTTCAGCAATTAAATAATTAATGTTTGCAATTACGGTTTTGTCGTCATACTCATCCTTTTCTAAAGCGGAAATTAGATTATCTTTTGCTTTTCGTTGTAGCTCTTTTCTGAACTCAACCTTTTTATCATTTTCACGTAATAAGTACGAACCTGTTATATAACAAAAAGCAATTTCCTTTTTGGATACATTCCGTGATAGTTTAATTTCGGCAGCGATTAAACATTGTTGAGCATTATCCATCGTGGCGTCACTAAACTTTGCCAGTAATTCTTTGACTTTAGTTTTTTCTTCCTCAGTAAACTTTGATTTGAAATCATCAATATAACCTGAAAAATGACATTTTGGGCATGAATTTATTAATTCTTCATAATGTTCTCCGATAGCACCTTTCTTTTGAAAATCTTTAAATGAGCCAAAAGTTGACATACTCATAGTTACACAAAATGTGACTTTTTTACCGTCTATTGGACATTTTACAGTTTCATTTTCACAAGTGTGAGCATTTGCAAAGTTTTGTCCAATTAAGAGTACTAATAAAATTAAAATGATTTTTTTCATAAGTAGTTTTTATACGGTTTTGTGAAAAGCTTTCTGCTAACGTGAGGCCGCTAAACGCCGTCGCGGCCTTTCGGAGAGAATTTTCTCTGCTTTGGAATAAAGGTAGCGAAATCAACGATTTTTTCTAGCTTGACAAAGCGGAAAAAATCTTGTTTTCGCGACTTTTGGAAATTTCAGGTTCTAGTTACGCTAAACCAGCGATGGCGTTTAGCGGCGGTTAGTGGCTGGCGCTTTAACCTAATTGAGGATTTACCTTTGATTTTGACAAATTTGATAAAGCCAGAAATCCCGAACCCGCTAAAACAGCTCCTGCGAAAAAAGGAAGTCCTGCACCAACTAAATCTTCAATTGACGAAGAGAATAAAAATGGAAGGCAAAATAACATTCCAAATATTCCTGCAACTATCGAAGCGAGAGCTCCAAATTTTGTAATGCTTTGAGTCGATAATATTTTTTCAGTTTTTAAGTCTTCTTGAATCATCAATTTTAAGTTTTCTATTTTTTGGTTAGCGTATTTTTCAATTGTCCAAGTTGAAACTTCTTTTGTATTTCTTCCTTTTTCAAAATCGCTATAAAGTATTTTCCATTTTCTTGGTAAAAGAATTGCGCCAAAAATTAATATCGCAAAACATGGAATAGTGTGATTTCCATTGCCCAACATAAAGGCTTGCATTCTGATTTCGTCAAAAGGCGTCATTTTATAACCTAACAAGACGTGTTTCAAATCATGACTTTCATATTTTGGAACTAATTTTAAATTGTGTGAGTCAAGACATTCCGCAATTTGATATCCAAAAGTATCTTTTGGAAGATCTCTTAATTCGGCAACTTTACTTTCAAACGGTTTCATATCGTGAAATTGTTCGATAAACCAGACTGAAAAATTGAATGAAAGTTTTATGATTTTCTCGCTTAAATTTAAATCGTTCATAATGGATTGTTTTTATGCGCAATCTTGGGGCGCTTGCCACTAACGTTTCGCGGGTCAGTCGCAGTTGTTGGGTTTTGAAACTGAGTATGCTCCGCGACTCTGGACGTAAATCTAACTCAAAAAGTTCAATCTTCGTCTTAACCAACAATTGCGACTACCCGCTGTTGTGCGAAGTTCTAATTGATTTAATATTTTTTATTTTTCTGAGCAGAAAGACAAATGCAATTGAAAGCCCAAGTGATACTAGTAAAATTTGAAAGCTAGTAAAACCAGAAAATAGAATTTGAAGTTTAGTTTGTGGCTTTCCAAGAAAAGCTAGTTGATTATATTCAATTGTGTTGAAATAGCTAGCATAGAAAATTCGGTAGACACGAAAAACGCCAAACATAAAAGCCAGGATTATAGAAGTAATCAGTATGTAAATTATATTTTTCTGATTTATCATCTAAAGCGATTTAGCGGTTAAAATAGGCCAAGAATTTCGCACAACGTGAGGCCGCTAAACGCCGTCGCGGTCTTCCGGAGAGAATTTTCTCTGCTTTGGAATAAAGGTAGCGAAATCAACGATTTTTTCTAGCTTGCCAAAGCAGAAAAATCTTGTTTTCGCGACTTTTGGAAATTTCAGTTTCTATTTACTCTGAACCAGCGATGGCGGTTAGCGGCGGTTAGCGGCGGTTTCTATTGTCTTAGTTCACCATATATCATTGGATATTTTTTACTTTCTGAATCATTTATCCAATTCGGTGAATAGTATTGATCATTACAAAATCCAACTCCAAAACTTGGTTCTTTACTGAAATATAATGTGTAAAGTGAATCAACTTTATAATTTGTTTCTTTACAAAGCGCGGACACATATAATTTTTGCTCTTTATATTTTCCTTCGAGAATTATAACAAGGGTAGAAGATCCGAATGCAAGATACCCACACAAACTAGGATTCGTTGAGCAAGTGCTTACAGTCTTTACTAAGACAGGTAATTTTTTAATTTCGTTCTCTAGTTCAATAAATTTTTCTGACTTACACCAATTACTTGATTCTGCAGCATCTACTTGCGAGTACGCGACAGTATAACCAATTACAAAGATTATTAATAAGGTGACTTTCATATTTTATGGATTCGAGGTGGATTCAAGACCTAATTGCAACAGGTCTTTTGATGTTTAATATTATTGCTAATTTAATCGATGTTTTGAGGCGGCAATCTCTCTTTCCAAAATATATTTCGGTGTTTTATAATTTAGGCATTTCCTTGGCCTG
>NZ_JAAVIY010000007.1 GCF_014748335.1 Flavobacterium selenitireducens | reverse complement strand
TACTCTCTGCTTACTTCAGAATCACTTCTGAAGTGCTGTCAATCCAATATGTCTATGAACTTGTCAATCTCTTTTCTTTCGCTTGTGTCTCAAAGCGGGTGCAAAAGTACAACTTGTTTTTAAACTGCCAAGCTTTTTGCGAAAAATATTTTGATCTTTTTTCCTGCCGCCCGGCACATCAATAATAAAGGAACTTTAAACACATCCGGCCCTTTCAAACCGGACGGCAAAGATAAAAAGTCTTTCCGTCTCCGACAAAACTTTTTTTCACTTTTTTTTGCCCCTTATTACCTCAGTATGTCGATGAACTTCGCTGTCAATGCGGGTGCAAAAGTAGCCGCTTTTTTCGTATTTACAAGTTTTAAATGTGGAAATTTTGCAAGTTTTTTCGCGATAATCCGTAACGTTTAGATAACGAAAGCGTTACGTTTGGAAAAACTTTTATCAGATAGGAAAGATCGCGCCGGGCAATTCGTCAGTTTGCTCTCAGATGACGGGTTCGGCTTGTCGTGAATGTGACAGGAAGGCGTCGCAATTGTAGAAATCTTGCTTTTTCAATTAGCCCGAATTGGAGTTGGAATACGAAATGTCGGGCAAGGAACGTCGAACAGGGAGTGTTTACCAGAGAATGTCGCACGCTGGACACTGGACTTCGAACGTTCGCGTGAGGGATCACGGCATTGTTTGAGCTCTTTTGCGGAAACTCAACGGTTTTTCAAACCTTTGAGGTTTCCGCAAAAAGCGAGTGCCTTGAGCCCGACGGCGGCCAAGGCAAATGCGATCAGCTTTTGCCTGGCCGCCGACACGCCCTGATCATTCAATGTATCTTTCGTCGCGAACACGGCGTGAAATCAACGGGAGTATTTGAGAACCGTGACTTTCATATGAGTATTTCTCGCCCGAGGTCAACTCATACTCGATTTCGAATATGCCCAAAGCATCGAGCACAAGCAAAATCAATTGGCCGCGCTCGTCCTTATATAATATGTAGTCGCCTGGTTTTTTGTCGAGTTCTATCATCAGTCGAAGCGAATGGCGCGCACAGGTGAAATTTTCGTAATAATGTAGGACGGCAGCAGCAACACCAAAAGACAAATTAGCATCGTACCGAGATTTAGCAACAAAATATATCCGAAACTAAAATACACCGGAGCGACACTCACGTAATAATTCTCCGGATTGAGCTTGATAAGGCCAAATTGCTGCTGCAATACAACCAACAGTATTCCTATTGTATTTCCCCAAAGCAATCCCCTTACTATAATATAGGAAGCATTGTAGAGAAAAACCTTGCGCACGCTCCAATTTGTCGTACCTAACGATTTAAGTATCCCGATCATTTGGGTGCGCTCCAAAATGATGACGAGAAGCGCCACCACCATATTTATCGTCGCCACAAGAATCATCACGACGAGGATCACGAGAATGTTGAAGTCAAAAAGCTGGAGCCAGTCGAATATGTAGTAATATTTCTCGATGATGGTTTTGGTGTCGAGCGCTGCCGTAGGATCGGTTGCGTCGAACGTACTTTCGTACACTTCGCGCCCTTTTTGTTCGATCTGGGTAAAATCCCGAACGAAGACTTCGAAAGATCCGACCTGATCCGGCCTCCATTTGTTGATGCGTTGCAAGTGACGGATATCACCTAATATATAGGTAGCGTCGAACTCCTGCAATCCGGAGGCGTAAATCCCGACAATCCGGAACACGCGAAGGTTCGGCTTTTGGTTGCCTTCGCCTTCCTTCATAAAAAAAGTATTGAAGCGATCGCCAAGTTTCAATTTCAGGCGATCTGCAAGGAATCGGGAAACGATGACCTCGTCGTTCAGCTTGGCGGAAACATTGGGAAGTTTACCTTCGAGCAGGAATTCGTCGAGATTTTTCCAGGCGTAATCTTTTCCGACACCTTTGAAGATGATGCCCTCAAATGCATCGGCTGTCCTTATGATCCCTGCCTTGCTAGCCACGGCCTGAACGTGTTCGATGCCGGTGACGCCTTTAAATTTCGGATAAAAATCCTGTCGCGTCGAAATGGGCTTGCTGCTTACTTCGGATTGATTGTCGTCGTAGTTCGAAATAATGATATGGCCGTTGAAGGCCGAAACCTTTTCGCGAATCTTTTGTTGGAGCCCGATTCCGGTCGCGACCGAGAGGATCATCATCACCATTCCGATCGCAATGGCCGTGACTGCAATTTTTATAATTGGGGCAGATATAGTACTTTTACGGCCCTTGGCGGCAATCAGTCGTTTTGCGATGAAATATTCGAGATTCAATGTCGTTCCAATAGAAGTTGCGGTCTCCAAAAATACACTTTCGGCAGGATTAAAATCGCGGGCCGTTTAAAATATCACAAGAATTTATGACGCGGGATGTCACCCATTTGCCAAAATCTTCAATTTCGTTCGTTTTTAAACCTGGATTTGCAGTCGCGATCGCGATCTTATTGTCGGTTGCATCGTGTAAGACGCCACAGGCAAAGATGGCCGGATTTTCAAAGCCCGCCAAAACGACCATAAAAAGCAAGATACGCCCGACGCGTTTTATGACCGGTGCCGACAACACATCGAGTTATTTCGATTTGATCCGGGACAAGAAAATCGGAATCGTCACGAACCAAACCGGCCTCATCGACTACGATTCCGTATACTCGCTTCCGGACACGCTTGAACTGACGCACCGCGAGGCAACGGCCACCAAGACCATGCACGTCGTGGATTATCTGAAACAGAAAGCGAAATTCAAGCTTGAGAAGATTTATGCTCCTGAGCACGGCTTTCGTGGAGAATCGCCGGACGGGGAAGATATCGTGGACGGAAAAGACGCCAAAACCGGGATTCCGATCCTGTCGCTTTACGGCAACAACAAGAAACCGTCTGTGGAGCAACTCGACGGGATAGATGTCATGCTTTTTGACCTTCAGGATGTCGGGACACGCTTCTACACGTACATTTCGACGCTGCATTATGTGATGGAGGCTTGCGCCGAAAATAAGATTCCGCTCATCATCCTCGATCGCCCGAATCCGAATGGGTATGCGATCGACGGCCCTGTTTTGGATCCGAACCACAAAAGTTTCGTCGGCATGCATCCGATACCGGTGTTGCACGGTATGACGATCGGTGAATATGCATTGATGATAAACGGAGAGAAGTGGCTCAAAGACAGCATCCAATGCGACGTTAAGATCGTGCCATGCGAGAATTACCGACGTGGCATGCCCTATCACTTACCTGTGAAGCCGTCGCCGAACCTCCCGAACGACCAGGCGATCAACCTCTATCCCAGCCTCTGCTTTTTTGAAGGGACGAACGTGAGCATAGGCCGCGGCACCGACAAGCAGTTCCAAATCTATGGTTCTCCCAATTTGCCGACGTATCACTACGAATTCGTCCCGCGTCCGAACCTGGGATCTAAAAATCCGCCGCTCAACGGGAAAATATGCTGTGGCGAAGATCTGTCGAAAGAACCGCGACTCGACCGCATCGAGTTGAAATGGCTGCTGGAAGCGTACCGAAACTTTGAAGACAAACAAAAATTCTTTATTCCCTATTTTACGAATCTGGCCGGCAGCAAGATATTACAACAGCAAATCGAGGCCGGAATGACCGAAGAGGAGATTCGTTCAACCTGGCGTCCGGGAATCGAGGCTTTTAGAAAAATAAGAAAACTTTATGAGATTTATTGAGAATGCTCAGAAATCCATTGCGTATTTTAGTAATATAGAGTCCAACTTATCAACAAAACACACACATTATGAAAGGCGCTGAAATACTTTTAAGCTACATGGATGAGTTACAGCGTATAATCGAGGTAATCAATTCCTATATTGACAAGGGTCTCGAACTCTTCCAGAAAGCGAAGGAATGGGTAGAGAAGATAATCGAGTACATCGGCCGGGGCGTAGACTATTTGGTAAGTGCAGTCGGCGGACGAAAGAAACCGGATCATCTCGTCGAATCTGACGATTATATGTTCGTTTAAAAATTAGCCTCCTGACCGGGAGGTTTTTTTTTTGTAGTTAAAATTAGTTTTGCTTTGCCCGGCCGTGTCCCAGGTATTGAGTTATTTTAGAGATGTCGATTTGGAATTTCTTTTCCGGAACCGTTCGCCCTATTATCCACCAAAAGCTCATTTTTGGAATCACATCGGCATTCTTTTCTTCATTTCTTCCACGATCCTGAATGTTGCCGGACAAAGTGCGACATTTTCTAAAGTGAGATTCGAAATTTGCTGGAATTTCTTGCGGTCGGTGTGCGGATACTCGCGGCAGGCTTTGGGCCGGACGTCGTAAATCATGCAGTAATTGTCGGCGTCGAGAAAATGGCAAGGCACAGATTGCAATACGTAGTCGTTATCTTCATCGACGCGTAAATATTGGTCGATGAATTGCTGCGGCTTCATCCGAAAATGCTTTGAAATGCGTTCGATATCGGCGGAAGTGAACAGCGGGCCCGTCGTCTTACAACAATTGGCGCACGTCAGGCAGTCGGTCCGTTTGAATTCGGCATCGTGCAGTTCCTGCATTACATAGTCGATATTCTTGGGCGCCTTCTTCTTTAGCTTGTCGAAATACTTTTTGTTTTCGGTATGCTTATCTTTGGCGAGTCGCGGCAATTGTTTGAGGAAATCCTGCATGCTGCAAAGGTAAAGATTTGTTTAAAGTCCGACATTCAATGTTTGCCAACTTTAAACCTCAGATTCTAAAATTCAAAAAACGATGAAAGATCTCTTCGGCAAAGCCATTCTCGACTATCAAACCGGCGATGCCCCGGAAGACCTCATTACCGAAACCAATATCTCGGAGCCGGATGAAATGTCGGTAGCCTGGTTGTTTCGCAATTACGAACAAATGCCCAAAATCGAGCGCAGGGCACTTGACCTCGCCAAGGGAAAAGTGTTGGACGTCGGCTGCGGGGCGGGAAGCCACAGTCTGTATCTCCAAAATGAGCGAAAACTCAGCGTAAGTGCGATCGACATATCGGCAAACGCCATCGCGGCTTGTTCGTTGAGAGGTGTTGATAATGTCAAAGTCGCCGATATATTGGATTTGGAACGCGAAGAATTCGACACGATACTGCTGCTCATGAACGGAACCGGAATTTTCGGAACACTCGACCGCACAACCGTTTTTCTTCAGAAGTTAAAAGCGCTTTTGAGTCCGAACGGGCAAATCCTTATCGATTCGTCCGACATCATTTATATGTTTGATGAAGACGAAGACGGCGCTTACCTCGTTCCCGCCGATTCCTATTATGGGGAGCTGACGTTCCACGTTACGTACAAAGGGGAACAGGAAGACGCTTTCCCGTGGTTATACCTCGATTACAATACACTTCAGAACGCGGCTTGGGCGAATGGCCTCGGTTGCGAACTCGTCGTCGAAGGCGAACACTTTGACTATTTGGCGCGCCTTACCCATTCATAGCGTTAAACGTTCCAAAGTTATAACTGTTCCTGTCCTGTCGAAGTTGCATATTGATCGGACGCACATCAGAAAAATACTGCGGAGAGGATGCGTCCGCGATTTAGCCTTTCCCAAATACCAACGGAAGCGTAATTTTAAGCGCATAGGGTTTTCCGCCTTTCTTGGCAGGTTCCCATTTTGGCGCAGATTTGATCACACGGATGAACTCTCCGGCAGACGTAGCGCCGATGAACTCCGTAATCCTCAGGTTTTCGATGACGCCCGTTTCCCCGACTGTAAAAACGGCCACCATCTTACCGGGCTTTTCGAGTTTTGACATATCGAAATGTTCGCGTACGTATTGGTGAAATTTCAACACATTTCCACCTTGGAATTTCGGCTCAATGAATTCCCCGGACAAATAAACTTCGTCTTCTCCTCCAAGTTGCGCGAATGCAGGGGATGCCACTATCAGAACCAAAAAAAACAACAAATTCTTTATCATGGGATATTCAGGTATTTGTGCGTCTGAAGGGAAATTCGCCACTTTGGGTTGTTCATTACGTATTCGACGATAATCGGAGTCATTTCCTCGCGTCGGCTCCACTCGGGCTGAAGAAACAAAATCGCATTCGGGTTGACCCTGGCGGCTTGCTCTTCGGCGAAAATCAAATCGTGCTTGTTAAAGACGATGCATTTGAGCTCGTGGGCAGCATCGTAGACGGATTGGGTCGGAAGTTTGGTTTTCTTGGGCGACAGCGTGATCCAATCCCATTGGCCGGAAAGCTCGTATGCTCCCGAAGTTTCAATATGAATCCTGATTCCTTTGCTTTTGAGTTCGGAAGTCAACGGACTCATATCCCACGTCAGCGGTTCTCCTCCGGTAACCACGACCGTATCTGAATATTGCTTGGCGTGCAACACAATATTTTCGATATGCGTCGGCGGATGGAGTTCGGCATTCCAACTTTCCTTGACATCGCACCAGTGGCATCCGACATCGCATCCTCCAACCCTGATGAAATAAGCGGCCGTGCCTGTGTGATAACCTTCGCCCTGAATGGTGTAGAACTCCTCCATGAGCGGCAACATTACGCCTTTGTTTACCAAATCCTGTACTTCCTGTGTCAACATCTCCAAAAAAATAAAGTGCAAAGATACGCAATTCCTTTGCCTGTGTACCAAAACAAAAAAACCGGCGGTTGCCCGTCGGTTTCTTATTTTATTCGTTTTATTATTAAAGTTGCTTCAACGATTGCGTCGCGAACGATTCGCCAGGCTGGATCGCTAAGGTTTTATTGAAATATTCTTTCGCTTTTGCCTTGTCGTTTATGGCGGCGTAGAATGCACCGATGTTGTTGTTGGCTTCTACCAATTTCTTTTTGGTTGCATCTTTCTCCAATTCCTCAGCTCCTTTTTCAGTAACTACGCGAATGTAATCCTCATAGCTCTTTGCCATCGCTTCATTAGCTTCCATCAAGCTGTTAGCGCGGGCGCGGAACAGGTAAGCATCTTGTGTCGTAGGCGAACTTTCGGCAACTTTCGCAAATGCGGCCTCGGCTTTCTTGATTTGCTCAATATCCGGCTTCACATCTTTACGGTTGTTTGCGTAGTAAAGCGCGTATCCGTAATAAAACAAATCCTGTGTGTAATTTTTTGATTCCGTATTGGTTACCGCAATTTCATAGATTGCAGCCGCCTCGCGGTACATTTTCTGGTCAAAGAACTTTTTGCCCAATTCGCTGAGATCGTATGTCATGTTCGGATCCATTTCAACGGACTTTCGGATGTCAGCCACAGCAGCATCGAACGCAGCGGCGTCTACGGCAGCACCCTCGGCTCCATTTCCGGAAGCCTTCTTCAGTTTCGCAAGCCCAAGGTACATATGGTCACGAGCGATCACTTTATTGTTCGGTCCGGAGATGAACTTGTTAAGCGATTCTATGGCCACATCGGTATTTCCGTTTTCGTAAGCCGAATACCCAAGGTAACGGAAGATACGCGGATTCACTTTGTCAAGTTGTTGCATTTTTTGAGCCTCCGCCTCGAGAGCCTTGTAGTCTTTGGCGAGGATCAGGAAATCCGCATAACGCATACGGGACGTAAGGGAATAGTCGGTAAGGTCAAGGTATTTCTTGGCGTAACCAAGTGCTTTTTGGATGTACTCCGTATATTTCTTGGTGTCGTTGTTTCCCCACAAATAGTAGGTTTCCGCAAGTTCGCGATATACCGGGCCGTAATTCGGATTCGATGCAACGATCCCGTCGAACTCTTTTACCGCTTCCGTAAAGGCGCGAGCACCTTTCAAAAGCACGCCTCTTTGCATTTTTGCGCGCGTAAGTTGAGGGTCGGCAGCCAGTGCCGCACGATAAGCAGCATAGGCATCGTTTTGGTTTTTGCTACCGTAATAAGCATCGCCGAGCGCCAATTGCACCTGTGCATCCGCAGCATTGGCAGCTTTGGCTTTTTCAAGTGTCGCCAATGCCGATTTGTAGTCCGGCTTGTCCGCGTCCATATAAGCACGGGAGACAAAAACGAACTCTTCGGTATCTTTTTTGCGGGCGTCCTTTATCGCGTTGGCGAAGTTTGCCTGAGCCGCGCTTGCGTTTCCGCTGTTAAGGTCGATCTGGCCCAATCCGATGTAATTCAAATTGGCGTCATCCTTTGCCGTGAGCCCTTTTTGAAATACAACTTTTGCCGAATCTTCAATATCTTGTTTCAGGTACACTTTCCCCAATAAAAAAGCGGCGCGCCCATCGCCCGGTTTGGCTTGGACTGCAGCTTTCAACATGTTTTTGGCTTTCTCGTACTGCTCGGCGTCAATGGCTTTTTTGGCCTGCTCGACATCTTGCGCCTGAACAGCCGAAGCGGTCATGGCAACAAGAGCAATACTTAGGATTTTGGTCTTAGTCATTTTGCTGATTTTATGTTACTTGTTGTTTCTCAGTTTTTCTTGATTACGATTTTCCTGGATGGGATGCGAATCGGCAATAATCCTGATTTGAGGATAATCCGCTGTCCGCGTTCACCGGCCATAAATGAAGCTAGTCCGATGCCGAGGCCTTCATAACCTTGAGTGTTGACGACATACAAATCGCGTGCCAGCGGGTAGGTCTTCTCCGCCAGGTTGTTTTGGCTCGGATATACAAAGCTACTACCTGTAAGACTTTTAACACTAAGGATATTGATTTTTTTAAGATAACTTTCTATTTCCGGCGTTGGTTGCCACAACCAATTGATTCCAATGACGCCCACCATGCCGGGATTCTCCGAAACGAATTTGATGACTTCCGCATTTGTCCTAAACGAGTAAACACCTTTTGACGGCAATTCTGTTTGTTCAGAAAGTTTCATCATGTATGCAGCCGTGCCCGAATTCGGATTGTCGAACACCAATCCTTTGACACGCGGGCTTACATTTCCCTTCATGACCTCCACGACATCTTTCAATGCGATCAGCGTGTCGCTTGACTGCGCGCTTCCGATAAGGGCGATGCCGTCACTGCCGAACTGCGTCTGTTTAGGGTAGCGTTCTCGGGAAGTAAAAAACTTAAGTTCTTCTTCTGATAATTTGCGGGCCATGACCAGGATTTTTGCCGAGTCCTTCAAAAGCGCCTGTACCGCTTCCGCTTCCGATTTCGGGATCAGGTTGAATGTTCCCCGGTAGTCGCTCTCGAAAACCTGTACTTGGTCTTCCACTATCGGCAGAAGGGTTTCGTCGACGAGAACCGAAGCTTTGCCTGTCAGGATCGTTTCGTCTTCAGGTTTGTCCGATTGCCTTTGTGAACACATGGCCAAAAAAAATACGCCTATTGTTACCAGGATAGGTATCCATCTTTTTTTCATTCTTCGGATGTTTCGGATTTGTAGAATCTGTAAAATCGGATGAGCGCATAAACGATAAGGACGATGCCCAACGCCACGCGGTATTTGTACTCCATGGCCAAAGGCAGGCTTTCCCAAAAGATCACGGCCAATCCCAGGAACAGATAGACCAGAAAAAAGAATATCCCTATAACAAGAAGAAATCGCTGTTTTGGCGATTTCTTCTGTCTTAAACTATTGTGTCGCATCGTTATTCTGCCGCGGCAATGACGATTGGCAACGTAAAGGCGCATCGCACTTTTCTACCGTTCTGCTCGGCCGGCGCCCATTTAGGGGAGCGCTTCAGGATGCGAATCGCTTCCTCAGCCGTACCAGGACCTGCTGGACGTGGCACTTTAATATCTGTGAGTGACCCATCTTTTTCAACAACGAAAGAAACGATCATACGACCTCCGACGGCATCGTCAGGCGTACGGTAATTGTTTTTCACGTAATTGTAGAATTTCTCCATACCGCCCGGGAATTCAGGTTTTACCTCAATACCGGCAGAGTTGTAGATGGTGTTGTCTTCCTCAATTACCTCTTTAGGCCCCGTTCCTACAGGATCGACGGTCAATTCGGCATCAGGATCACCCTTGATGTTCTCGTTACCGACTTTCTTGTCGACGATTTCCTTGATTTTAGGTGGCTCTTCAACCACTTCCTCAGCCTTGGCGACAACCGGCTTCACGAACTTCACCTGATCGATTTTTGGCGGTGGCGGCGGTGGTGGCGGAAGGTTCTTCGGAATCTCCTTTTTAGGAGGCAGTTTCACCGTTGTGATTTTTTTGTCGAGCTTAACCTCGTCTTCTACCGTACTGTCGGGGATGAGTCGCGCCAAAATAGGCGTGCTCACCAAAAATGCGAAAACTACAGCGCCGATCAACAGAGCGGTCATCGTCGTCTTCGGATTTTCCTTCCGCAACTGATAGGCACCGTAGAGCTTGTTACGCCCTTCGAATACGATATCAAGCCACTGATGTTTTAATAAATCCAGTTTCATGATTGTTCTTTTTTATTGAGGAGTTGCCGGGGCCGCTCCTTCGAGTAGTTTCACTTCTTCAGGAGAAATATCAGTGATCGCGTAAGTTCCGACATCATCGATCGCCATTTCGTCCAAAACGTCCACAAGATTCTTGTAGTTCGACTTTTTGCTTGGCTTGATGATTACGATCAGTCCTTTTTTAGCATCTCCGGTATATTGCTCGACTTCTTTCTTTCGCTTGAGAATTTCGGCTCTAAGGCCGGCTTTCCCGTAAGCGATATCTTTGGGCGCCATTTTTGGATTGGCCAGCATACCCATGTATACTTTCAATTGGTCATTATCACCCAAAAGCAGTGTCATAGTTCGGTTCTCATCTACCTTGACATCCTTGTTTTTAGTAGGATCCTCATCCTTGTCCGGCAAGCTCAAGTCCATGGACTGAGGCTTCGACAACGACGTGGTAAGCATAAAGAACGTGATCAAAAGGAACGCCAAGTCAACCATAGCCGTAAGGTCAACCTTGGAGTTGAGCTTCTTACTACGGACTTTCTTCGAGCCTTTCTTGCCTCCACCGTCGCCGGTATTTAATTCAGCCATTTCTTTTTCTTTAAATTAAAAATCTTTACCACGTAGACCAGTCACCAAATTGAAACTGTTGACCTTTTGATCCTGGAGAATGTCCATTACCTTTTTGATTTCCGGATATTCCTCTTTAGCGTCACCTTTGATTGCGATAGTCAACTCCACATTGTGGTTGTCGATCGCCGCGCGGCGCGCATACTGAATCCAGTCTGCCAATTGGTTGTTCAACGAATCTTTAGGGATTCCCGGTTGAACATTCTCTAAGTTGCGATCGGCCGCCTTCATGTCAATTACCTGCTTGAGATTCTCGATAGGGACGCCAAAATTCTCGATAAGCGCAAACTTGTCCTTGTCTTCCTGAGAGAAGGTCACATTGTATTTCTGAGCCATCATTTCCAACGTGCTCACCCTTAAATCACGACCTGTAACGCCAAAAAACACTTTGCCTTTCTGTCCGATCGTTATCGTAGCCAAGTCGCTGTCAGGCAATTTGGTTTGATTCGTGGAATTAGGCGTGTCTACCGGAAGCGGTTCCGGCTGTTTGGCAGTCGCGGTAAGGATAAAGAACGTCAGCAAAAGAAACGCAACGTCACACATCGCAGTCATGTCGATGCTCGTCGCTTTCTTAGCCATTTTTACTTTAGCCATATCAGATATTTTAGAGTTGTTTCCGCTTAGTATCCAAACGGAAACAACCTTTAATTAGTATTTAGTTTCTTGAAGTACCTCTGTACTTTCTGTAAGTGTTCACGATCGTAGAACCTGCCTCGTCGATTGAGTAAGTCAACGTATCGATCTTAGAAGTAAAGAGGTTGTAAGTCACGATCGCAACAGCTGAAGTAGCAATACCTGTAGCCGTGTTGATAAGTGCCTCGGAGATACCGTTTGCAAGCATCGCCTGGTCTGGTGTTCCTGAAGTAGCCAAAGCACCGAAGGCCTTGATCATACCGGTTACCGTACCCAATAGACCCGCAAGCGTACCAAGTGAAACCAAAGTGGATAGGATTGTAAGGTTTTTCTCCAACATCGGCATCTCAAGAGAAGTAGCCTCTTCGATTTCTTTGTGGATGGTTTCAGAAGCTTCCTCGCTGCTCAACCCTTCTTTTTTAACTTCCTGGTATTTGACAAGTGCAGCTTTGATCGCATTTGCAACCGATCCTTGTTGTTTGTCACAAGCTGCGATTGCCGCGTCGATGTCACCGTTTTTGATACTTGTCTGAACATTGTTCATGAACGTGTCAAGATTTCCTTTTCCTGCAGCTTTCGAGATAACCATGAAGCGTTCAATAGAGAAAACGAGCACCATCAAAAGCAGTCCCATAAGAACCGGTACGATAGGACCTCCTTTGTATACCATCGCCAAGTAATTTCCAGGTAGTGGGTGACCTTCGTTCGTTCCGCCTTCAAAGTTAGAACCATTACCCATTACGAATTGCCAGATTAACCACCCAACAAAAATACATAGAACGATTACGATACCGGAGAAGACACTCCCACCGTTTGAACTGCTTTGTTTCTTAGCGTTTGCCATTTTTACAATTTTTAGTTTTTAATAAATTATCTTATAGTTTTTTTAATTTTTCGGTAAAAACCATGAACGGCAAATTTATATGTTACTTCCAAATAAAAAAACTTTTTTTAATATTATTAGCATTAATTTAATCTGCCGCAAACCGTTGTCACACCTAACGTCCAAACGTTTGCAATCGTATTTTTGAGGATGCGTTTTTTTGCAAAAAGGTTGCGTTGGCACCGTGTTTTTTTTGTAAATATCTATATCCGAAATTTATACCTTTCGCAAAACCAACCTCCAGCTAAACAAAACATAAAATTATGGGTACGAAAGACCAGTTAACAGCCGTCATAAACGAGGGATATTCGTTAAAAGGAGAAGGCATTATCCTTGGCGCCGCAATGTTGGATGGAGAACCAATCGCGGATACCCACGTCAGGATTCCGCTAAAAACCCTGAACCGGCATGGCTTGATTGCCGGCGCGACCGGAACCGGCAAGACCAAAACGATCCAAGTGCTTTCCGAGCAACTTTCCTCTTTTGGCATTCCCGTACTCATGATGGACATCAAAGGGGATTTCAGCGGGATTGCCCAGGCCGGGACCGAACAGCCTTTCATCGCGGAACGACATTCAAAAATCGGCTTGCCGTTTGCGCCGGCGGGATTTCCGGTAGAACTTATGACGTTGTCCGACCAGAACGGCGTAAAGATGCGCGCAACGGTCTCGGAATTCGGGCCCGTGCTGTTTTCGCGCATTTTGGGGCTCAATGACTTGCAATCCGGCGTGGTGTCCATCATTTTCAAATACTGCGACGACAATCAAATGGCACTGCTCGACCTCAAGGACATCAAAAAAGTGCTAAATTATATTACCGATGACGGCAAATCCGAAATAGAAGAAAGCTACGGCAAAATCTCCACGGCGACGACCGGAACCATTCTTCGTAAGATCATCGAGCTCGAACAACAGGGAGGCGATATTTTCTTCGGCGAGCTTTCGTTCGATATTTCAGACCTGATGCGCCTCGACGAGAACGGACGCGGTTATGTCAATATCATCCGACTCAACGACATTCAGGACAAGCCGAAGCTTTTCTCGACGTTCATGCTCAGCCTGCTGGCCGAAATTTATCAGCAAATGCCCGAACAAGGAGACGCCGGCCAACCCGAATTGGTAATTTTCATAGACGAAGCCCACCTGATCTTCAACGAGGCGAGCAAGGCGCTTTTGGATCAAATCGAAACCATAGTGAAACTCATCCGCTCGAAAGGAATCGGAATCTATTTCGTGACCCAGAATCCGATGGATATCCCAAACGGCGTGCTTGCCCAATTGGGGCTGAAAATACAACACGCACTAAGGGCTTTTACCGCGAACGACAGGCAGGCGATCAAACAAACGGCCGACAATTATCCGACATCCCAATTCTACAAAACCGACGAGGTGCTCACCAGCCTTGGAATTGGGGAAGCGCTTGTCACGGCACTCAATGAGAAAGGCGTCCCGACACCGCTTGCCGCCACAATGATGCGCGCTCCACAGAGTCGAATGGATGTTCTGACCGAAGATGAGATCGACGCAATTAACGGCAAATCGAAACTTTTCAAGAAATATAAAGATCCCATCGATCGCGAAAGCGCTTACGAACTGCTCAACAAAAAAATTGCCGAAGCCGAGGAAATCGCCTCCGCCCAAAGACAACAGGCCGAAACCGCAAAACAACAGGAGGCACAAGCCAAAGTCGACAACAAAAAAGCGCAGCAAGAACAAAAACGGTCGGGCGATCAGGTTGGCGAGGTGACCAAATCGGTCGTGAAAGTCCTGACAAGCGCAACGTTTATCAGGGGCGCGTTCAGTGTGCTAAATAAAATGTTCCGCAAATGAAAGCGTTCGCCACCATCGGACTCCTGATATTGTCCAACATCTTCATGACATTGGCCTGGTATGGCCATTTAAAATTTAAGGAATGGAAATGGTTTGAGAGCGCCGGACTGATTGCCATCGTATTCATAAGTTGGGGATTGGCGCTGTTCGAATATTTTTTCCAGGTTCCGGCGAACCGCATCGGATTCAAGGAAAACGGAGGGCCATTCTCGCTGCTCCAGCTAAAAGTGATACAGGAAGTCATCACGCTCGTGGTTTTCGTCGGATTCTCGATGTTGTTTTTCAAAGGCGAGAGCTTTAAATGGAACCATGCCCTGGGATTTTGTTTCTTGATTTTGGCGGTGTATTTCATCTTTAAAAAATAATTCCGGGCGCCTGTCCCTAAGAAACGTTAACACGGTTTTTCTTCTTGTCATTTATAGGTAACTTTAGTGCACCAATAACAACAACATGGCAAGAAAACGCATCGCCATCGTCGGGGCCGGGTTCGCCGGTTTGACGCTGGCACAACGCCTGAAACGTTCCGATTACGACATCTGGATATTCGACAAGCACAACTATCATCAATTCCAACCTTTGATGTATCAGGTCGCGACCGCCCGACTCGAGCCGTCGAGCATATCTTTTCCGCTGCGGAAAGTGTTCCAACATTGCAAAAACGTCCATGTTCGCGTGGCGAAAGTCGAAAAAGTGGATCTCGACCGTAAAAACCTGCAAACCACGATAGGCGAATACGACTACGATTATCTAGTGATTGCCAACGGAGCCGAAACAAATTACTTCGGAAACGAGGAATTGGCGAAATATGCCTATCCGATGAAATCCGTTCCTGAGGCCATCCAACTGCGCAACCGAATTTTACAGACGTTCGAAGATGCCATAATCGCGCCTGCCGAACAGCTCGAATCCTTGCTGACGTTCGTCGTCGTCGGTGGTGGCCCGACAGGCGTCGAGCTTGCCGGAGCGCTTGCGGAGATGAAGAAAAACGTCCTTCCGCGCGATTATCCGGATAAGGATTTTTCAAAACTTCGGGTGTTCCTGCTCGAAGGCTTGCCGAACCTGCTCAATGCGATGAGCGATGAATCGAAGAAATATTCACGTAAATACCTTCAGGATCTCGGCGTGATCGTCAAAACCGACACCTTGCTTTCCAATTACGACGGAAAAACCGTGACGTTGAAAAACGGAGAGACGATCGCGTCCCAAAACGTGATTTGGGCGGCCGGAATTTCCGGCGTCAAACTCGACGGAATCCCGGAGGAAGCCTACTCAAGAGGCAACCGATTGCCCGTCAACAGGCAAAACGAACTATTGCAGATAAAAGATGTCTTCGCTATTGGCGACATCGCTTACATGGAAACCAACAAATATCCGAAAGGACATCCTCAGCTAGCCGCCGTGGCAAACGAGCAAGCAGAAGTCCTGGCCAAAAACTTCATCCGGATGGCCAAAGGCGTCATGCCAAAACCATATGAGTATCATGACAAAGGCTCGATGGCGACGATCGGGAAACGCAAGGCGGTCGTCGATTTGCCGCAGTTCAGCTTTCAGGGGAGACTGGCTTGGTTTACCTGGATGTTCGTTCACCTGATGTTGATTTTAAGTATCAAAAACAGGTTGCTGATTTTCATCAACTGGGCGTTCAGCTATTTTACGAACGACTCTACGTTAAGGGTTTTGATGGATGCGCCGGATCGGAAAAGCAATTAGCGAATTAGTTAATTAGCGAATGGATAATTAGCGAATTAGCGAATGGGGAGGTTAGTGAATGAGATTTCTATTTACACGAAGTCCACATCTGATATCCGGGCGCGAGTAAACGGAATAAAGCCGGATCAACACTAGCTCACGACAAATACTCGAATATTTTTGTCTCCACTTCCTCACTGTCCCATTTGGACTCGATGTCAGGAAGCTGCATGACCTCATCCATAATCGCCTTTTGTCTATCGCCTTCGGCCAAAGCCTCGCTGTATGGGCGATCGCTGAAAGTCACACGACTGTACAACGGCAGCCATTTTTCAGGATATTTTTCGGAAAAACGCTTTTCGATTTTCTTTTGAAGCAGGAATTTTTCGTCGGCTACACTTGAGGACATTTCCATGAAATTGCGGTAGGAAAGCTCTGCAATCGCATCGGCATTCGGTTTTCGCAAGGTTTGGTATTCCTGAAACGCCGAAAGCCAGTCGTCTCCGTGTTTTTCCATACACTCATTAAGTACCGTAATGTCTTCAAAACCGGCGTTCATGCCTTGCCCGTAAAACGGTACGATGGCGTGGCACGCATCGCCGATCAACGCTACTTTGTCCTCGAACGTCCACGGATAGCATTTCATCGTAACAAGCGTACTCGTTGGGTTTTTGAAAAAATCTTCGGCGAGTTTTGGAATTACGTCAATCGAATCCGGGAAGTTTTTAGCAAAGAAATCCTCTACCGATTTCCTGTCGGTCAGGGACGCGAACGAATTGTCGCCTTCGAACGGCATGAACAGCGTGCAGGTAAAACTCCCGTCAAGATTGGGAAGCGCGATCAGCATATATTCGCCCCGCGGCCAGATGTGAAACGAATTTTTGTCGAGTTTGTGCGTCCCGTCGGGGTTTGCGGGAATGTTCAATTCCTTATAACCCGTGCTCAGGAATTCCTGCGAATAATTGAACATGCTCTGTCGTTGCATGCGATGGCGGATTCTTGAAAAAGCCCCATCGGCCCCGAAAACCATATCGTATTTCAGATCGGTCCACTCCCCTCTTTCGGTCTCTCCAATATGTAAAGTTGCCGTGGCAAGGGAAATATCCCAAATGCGTTGCTCGAAAAAGAATTCGGCCCCCGCGGCTTCGGCCAGGTCGATCATCTTGCGGTTGAGCGTTCCCCTCGAAATCGAGTAAATGCTCTCGCCTTCTTTGCCGTACGGCTGGAATTTCAATGTGTCCGATACATGGATCGCACGTTTGTCCATCGCAATGGCAATTTCGCGAATATCGTCTCCGATACCCACCGCGTCAACGGCCTTCCAGCCGCGAGTCGACATGGCCAGGTTGATCGAACGACCAGAGAATTGTATGGTGCGAATATCGGGACTGCGGTCGAAAACATGTACGGTGTGACCCGCTTTCCGAAGGTAAATCGCCAACAGCGAGCCCACTAAACCAGAGCCTACCACAGCGATTTTTAGAGGTGAATGCATGGTATTCTTGCTAAAACGACGTAAAAGTAAGCATTATAAAATGCCCGTCGACCACATTTTTCTTTTTTTGGCGTGTCCGACATTGCTGCTAAACATTATGTAAGTCAAGCTAAAATTTCTATAACGCATCCGATTATTAAAAAACTAACTTCGGATTTCACCAAGATATACGCCTTATGGAATTCGACATCAACACCGCGATCAATCTGATTATCGACAAACTATCGGTTTGGGGACGGGAGTTCGTTAGAATGCTTCCCAATATCGCCATGGCGGCCATTGTGTTCGTCATCGGCTTCTTCATCTCCAAACTTATCAAGCGTCTTGCGCTGCGGCTCATCGCAAAAGTGTCGCATAACGTCACGCTTAACCGCTTGTTCGCAACCGTAGTTTACGTGTTCGCGATCGGGATCGTGCTGTTCATAGGATTGAGTGTGTTAGGGCTTGACAAGGCCGTCACGTCTATTCTCGCCGGGGCCGGGATACTCGGGTTGGCGCTTGCTTTCGCGTTTCAGGACATCGCCTCAAACTTTATGTCGGGAATTTTTATGTCGTTCCGCAAGCCGTTGAAAGTGGGAGATGTCGTCAAACTTAAAGGCTACATGGGCAAGGTCAAAGAAATCAATTTGCGCGATACGGTCATCCAAACATTTCAAGGTCATCTGATCACGATTCCAAATAAAGATGTTTTCCAGAATCCGATAGAGAACTATACGACGCTGAACAAACGACGTTTCGACCTCGACATTGGCGTATCGTATGGGGACGATCTCGACCTTGTCAAACAGGTCACGCTCGACGCCGTGAAAGATATTCCAGATATCTCCAAAACCTCGCCTACTACGATCATGTTTCGGGAATTTGGCGACAACTCCATCAATTTTCGCGTCAGGATGTGGATCGACAGCGCCGAACAGGGAACGTTTTCAAAGGTCGGGAGCGAGGCTATCCAACGCATCAAGAAAGCCTACGACAAGGCCGGGATCACGATTCCGTTTCCTACGAGAACGTTGGATTTTGGCGTCAAAGGCGGTGTTCCGTTATCCGAAATTCCAATCATGACGCAGCCGTCGACTGAAGTTGACGATCCAGAAGATCTGGGAATGGACATGGCGGATGCCCCGGACGACGATCAGTGAAGCTGTTGAATGCCTTTTTTGAGAACCTGGCCGAATTCGTACATGTCCTCGAATGAACAATACAACGGAACCGGTGCGAGACGGATCACGTTGGGTTCGCGCCAGTCCGTGATTACGCCGGCTTTCATGAGATAATCGAATAGGTTGCGCCCTTCCCCATGCAAATAGACTGACAACTGGCAAGCCCGCTCCGATGGATTCGTAGGCGTGATGATCTCAAAATTGCCGTTCACTTCCCTTTGGATTTCGGATAACACAAACTCCAGGTAAGACGTAATCCGGTCGCGTTTCTCGATCAGTGCGTCCATTCCGACCTCGTCGAACATCTCAACCGAGGCAAGGTAAGGCGCAAGCGAAATCACCGGAAGATTCGATATTTGCCAACCTTCCGCACCTTGGGCGGCATCGAACTTGGGCTCCATTTTGAAACGGCGTTCTTTATTGTGTCCCCACCAGCCTGCAAATCGCGGCATTTCGGGATCGGAGTGATGCATTTCGTGAACGAAAATTCCCGAGACGTTTCCTGGGCCCGAGTTCATATATTTATAAGAGCACCACGCAGCGAAATCTACGTTCCAGTCGTGAAGTTCGAGCTTGATGTTTCCCGCGGCGTGCGCCAAATCCCATCCGACGAACGCGCCTTTTTGCTGGGCGTACCGGGTAATCGCTTTCATGTCGAAAACCTGGCCCGTGTAATAATTGACGCCTCCGATCAGTACGAGTGCGAGTTCATCGCCGATTTCGTCAATCTTGGCCAAAATGTCTTCGTGCCGGATATTGTGCTCGCCTTCCCTCCTCCTGATCTCGACGATCGTCGTTCTGGGATCGTAGCCCCGGAACCTGACTTGGGATTCCAGCATGTATTGATCGCTTGGAAACGCTTTTTCCTCACACAAAATCTTGATTCGCCTTCCTGACGGACGGTAAAACGACACCATCAGCAAGTGGAGGTTCACGGTAAGCGTGTTCATCACGGTAACCTCGCTCGGCAAAGCACCCACGACCTTACTCAACGGCTTTGCAAATCGCTCTTGGTAATCCCACCACGGCTTTTCAGCGTAAAAATGCCCTTCGACGGCCAAATTAGCCCAGTCGGACATGATTTCGTCTACGTAAGCTTTGGTGCGTTTGGGTTGCAATCCGAGGGAATTCCCGGTAAAATAGATGACCTGCTTGCCGTCTACTTTCGGAAAAATAAACTCGTTCCGGTATTTTGATATTGCGTCCTGATTGTCAAGTTGTTGTGCGAATTCGCGTGTGTTCTGGAACATGTTTGTAGTTGTTGTGGGCGTAAATTTACGAATTGGTTGTCGTTTTTTGTTTGAATATCACTACCAGTCATTAGTAATTATTAACGAATTGCTAATCCAAACCTAACGGTTGCGGAAAACGCCCCTCCTACTTTTGCCGCCAAATCCACAACTACATGAAAAAAATTTACGCTCTCTTACTGCTTTGCTCCGCTTATGTGCAGGCGCAGGAATTGTTTCCGTATTTGCAATCGGCAAAACCGACTTCGATTTACGTCAATTGGAAAACATCCGAGAATCCCGAAACCACTGTGATGTTCGGCGCTTCCGCGGATGCGCTGACGAATACCGTAACGGGCACGAACCAGATCTTCAACGATACGGGTTACAACAACAATTATTATTTCCACTCGGCTAAAATCGAGAACCTCCAGCCGAACACGAAATATTTCTACAAGATCAAAACGGGCGCTATGGAATCCCAGGTCTATTCGTTCAAGACGATGCCGCTTCCGGGGCAAGCCGCTACGGCAGACGGCCATTTGCGCTTTCTCGTTTTGGGCGACAACCAAATGCGCAACGTGCCGCGTTTCGATACACTCGTGAGTGCCGCAAAACGCAAGATCGCGCAGAAATGGGGCGCGAACCTCGATCCTGCCGACAACATTGCGATGACCGTCATGGTGGGCGACCAGGTCGATGTCGGAACGTTGGATCACTACGAAAACGTCCATTTCAAGAAGAACAAGCAATTGTCCGGTTATTTGCCCATCTCGACGCTCGTCGGGAACCACGAAACCTACGGCACGCTTGGCATGAACGCCTATTACAACCATTATGTTCTCGACGACATGACATATCAGGGCATCGACTCGGGAACCGAGAATTACTACGCCAACCAAGTCGGGAATACGTTGTTCATCGCCATGGATACCGAACACACCAGCGCCCAGCAATTGGCGTGGGTGGCGAACGTCGTGGAAGCGGCCAACAACGATGAGACCGTGCAATGGATCATTTCGCTCGGACACCGTCCGTATCAGGCGGAGCAATACGTGGGCGACATTTCACAATGGGTACGCAACAATGCTATGCCGATCCTGACGACATCTCCGAAACACATTCTTCACATTGGGGCACATCATCATTTGTACCACCGCGGCCAATTGAAAAACACGCCGACGTACCAGATCATTTCAGGCGGCGTGGCTTGGGACCAATATTGGGGAATGGCCGTGGAGCAGAATTTCGAAGACGTTCAAAAAACGATCTCGAACTGGATTTACCAAATTATCGATATCGACGTGGCAAACGGCACTTTCAATGTAGAAGCATATTCCATCGGAAGCATTTACCAACACAAGGACAACCAATTGATGGACGAATTCCACCGTCATTTGGGATTGGCCGCTCCAAACCAACCGGAGATCACGTCGGCACTTTCAGGAAACGACGTCGAGTTGCCGCTGACGGTCGAAACGTCCGCTTATGCGACTACTACGAACCAGGAATTGAACTCGACCCAGTTTATGATCGGGAAAACCGAAAACTTCAGCATCGTCGAAAAAGACGTGTATCGCGATTTCGAGGATTTGTTCGGCTCGGTAGGAACCCAGGTCGATTCAACGGCGAACGTCAATCTCGGCGTCGACATCACCAAACTGACGCTTCCGACGGGATCGCTCCCGAATGGTTTGTATTTCATCAAGGCGCGCCATCGCGACAAAAACCTGAATTGGTCGCCGTGGAGCACGACAAAGTCGTTCAACATCATCAACAGTACATTCGCCAACACCCAAATCCAGCTCGATACGATTGCCTATATGCCGAATACGCCTATAGAAGTTTCGTTTTCGGATACGCCTGGCAACAGCACGGATTGGATCGGGATTTACAAAAACGGACAAAATCCGGGAAGCGCGACGCCTTCTACGATTTGGGCTTACACAAACGGAAATATCAGCGGGTCCCACATCTTCACATCAGGATTGACGCAGCCTGGCCGTTATTACGCGACCTTGATGGAGAACGATGGTTATACCGAAATTGCCGAGCGCAAACAATTTTATGTAGGGCCATTTGTCAACGTGTCGACGAATCAGGCGGCATATCCGACGGGAAGCGCGGTGACGGTGACTTTCTCGAACGGCCCGAACCTGAATTTGGATTGGATCGGGATTTATAAAGTCGGACAAACTCCTGGCTCGGTAAATTCTACCAGATGGAATTATTGCAACGGCACTTCGGGTAGTTTTACGTTCAACGGATTGGCCGATGGCTATTATTACGTGCAGTATTTTCTTCAGGACGGATACGATACCGTAGGAGAAAAAGTGTTCTTCCAGGTTGGCGACCAGATTACCGAACTGGCGATCAACAAAACGGTTTACAACCTCAACGAGAATATCATCGCGACCTGGACGGACGCACCGGGAATCATCAAGGATTGGCTCGGCATTTACCACGAAGGCGACGATCCGAATGTGGACGAGTTGGTGAGTTATACCTATTTTGACGGTTTGGCCGAGGGCGCGAAAACCATTCCGGACGAATATTTACCAACCCAGGAAGGGGCTTACTTTATCGTGATGTTTACCAACGATTCTTATAACGAAGTCTCGAACCGCATTGCGTTTGTCGTGGAGGATCAATTGGGCATTCCCGACACATCTTCTCAAAACGGCGTTCGCGTCTACCCGAATCCGGCCAAAGCTGGGGAACGCACCTTTATCAAGTCGCAATATCCAATTGAGAAAATCGATATTTTCGATATGATGGGGAATTTGTTTTATACCTCGAGCAACATCCACGACTATAATTACTCGCTCATCAACAATAGTTTGCCGACGGGAACTTATGTGTTGAAGATCCAGTCGAATAAGGTGTATACCGTTAAGATGGTGGTAAAGTGAGCGATGGAGGCTTGATCCGAGGCGCTTGGCCTTGAGATGAGTTACTGATTTGATTATAAGCTGAAAATCCCGTTTAACAGGCGGGATTTTTTGTGCTGATTGGTGGCGTTTTTTTAAGATTTTTTACAGTTTTTCTGTAGCGGAGTAAGTGGAAATCCGGCGAAATTTACGGGTGGGTGGTGGCGGCTTTTTTTACAAACCAAACTTTAACTTTTCAAGGTCGCCACCCTTATCCAAAAAAAATCCCGCTCAATTGAACGGGACTTCTATATTGGTTTAGCGCGGTAACTCAACCGCCCAGACGCTTAAATAATCAACATCGCATCTCCGTAAGAGTAAAATTTGTACCCTTCCTTGATGGCTTCGTCATATGCTTTTTTCATCAAATCGTGTCCCGTAAATGCGGAAATCATCATCAACAACGTCGACTTTGGTGTGTGGAAATTCGTGATCATACAGTCGGCGATCGAAAAATCATACGGAGGGAAAATAAACTTATTCGTCCAACCGTCATAAGGATTGAGCGTCCTGTTCGAAGAAACAGAACTTTCGATAGCGCGCATCGTCGTTGTTCCGACTGCGCAGATCTTCTTGCGTTTTGCGATCGCGTTGTTTACCGTGTCGCAAGCTTCCTGTGTGATTTTAAGTTCTTCCGAATCCATTTTGTGTTTCGAAAGATCCTCGACCTCAACCGGGTTGAACGTCCCTAAACCGACGTGTAGCGTGACTTCCGCAAAATCGACACCCTTGATTTCAAGACGCTTCAACAAGTGCTTCGAAAAGTGCAATCCTGCTGTTGGTGCGGCAACGGCACCTTCTTCCTTGGCGTAGATCGTCTGGTAGCGTTCGGCATCTTCCGGAACGACTTCGCGGTTGATGTATTTCGGGATCGGCGTTTCACCGAGTTCCGTCAGTTTGTTGCGGAATTCGTCGTACGATCCATCGTAAAGGAAACGCAACGTTCGTCCGCGTGACGTCGTATTGTCGATAACTTCCGCCACAAGCGAATCATCGTCACCGAAATACAATTTATTCCCGATCCTGATCTTTCTCGCCGGGTCGACCAAAACATCCCACAAACGCTGCTCCGAATTGAGTTCGCGCAGCAAAAACACTTCGATCCTGGCTCCCGTTTTTTCTTTGTTTCCGTACAAACGCGCCGGGAAAACTTTGGTATTGTTCAAAATGAGCACGTCGCCGTCATCGAAATAGTCGATAAGGTCCTTGAACATTTTGTGCTCGATTGTTTTTTTCTTGCGATCCACGACCATAAGGCGTGACTCATCCCTGTTCTCTGCCGGATATTCCGCTAAAAGTTCTTTGGGAAGATTGAAATTGAAATGTGATAATTTCATGTAAGGAGGCGCCGTTTAAGGATTAAGGTTACAAAAAGGCTTAAACTTGCGGATGCAAATATACGGCTGCCGGATAGGCGTTGTCAAGTGTTTTCGCAAGTAATTTGGAAATGTCAGCAAACGCAGGTGCGCACAGCTTAAAATTTCTCGATTTTGACTTTGGATTCCTTTTGGAGCTGACGCAGATGTACGAAGGCCTGTCGCAATTCGTGTGCGGCGTCCTGGTCGCGCATCTCGATGAGCAATTTGACTTTTCTCGGATCCGTTTTCCTGACGTCGTCCACCTCATTCACCCATATATTGAGAATGCCGATGTTGTTTTCCCGCCTGTCGATAGCCTGGAATTTGAATGCTGTCGAAATATCGTAAAGCTCGCCCTCGTCAACCGGTTTTCCTTTTTTGTTCATGACCACGATGCGCATCACATCGCCTTCAAAAGAGGCTTTGAGACGTCTTTTGTCCGATCCTCTTTGAAACCCGAACTCGTTTATCATGCGCACGATGTAGTCTCTCGTATCGCTTTCCGATCGCTTTTTTAATGCTCCGGTCTCGCCTTCGAATCCGGAATAATCCTCAGATGTCCCGTTGGCGTAATTAATTTCCGAAAGTTGTTTCTTGTCGATCGCAAATTTGGCTCCGCCGGCGTTATCATGCTTGTTGTAAAGCACATCACTGGCGCGCACTTCAATTACTTTCCCAAGGATGATTTCATTATTGCGCTTGACGATCGTGTCCTGGGCAAACAAAGGCAACGCGCCTAGCATCAAGGCAGTTAAAACAGTGTTTTTCATATTCGGATATTGGTTGGTAGCGCAAAAGTATCCCTTTTTCGGACACTCGCAAATGCAGTTTCAAGCCAGTTTCAGATATAGCGCTCCAACGTAAATCCCAGCTTTTGCAAATCACTCCAAAATGTCGGGAACGATTTGGTGACGACCTCGGCATCGTTGATCGCCACAGACGTGCGAAGGCCCAACGGTGCGAAAGCCATGGCCATGCGATGATCGTTGTAAGTGTCCACGGTTACGTTCGGGACAATCGTTTGCGATGCGGCCAACGACAAGCTGTCGTGCGTCACCTCGGTCTTGGCACCAAATTTCGACAGCTCGGTTTTGAGGGCTTCGAGCCGATCCGTTTCCTTTATCTTCAACGTGTGAAGTCCTTCGAGCCTACAACCGATACCTAACCCGAAGCAGGTCACGGCAATGGTTTGGGCGATGTCCGGCGTAGGGCTCAAATCGTAATTGACTTCAGAAAAACGACACTCGGCTGCTTTTCGCAAAACGATGCTGTTCGCCGAATACGACGTGACGACGCCAAAGTCTTGATAAATCCTGTCAAGTGCGCTGTCGCCCTGGAGGCTATCGGCTTTAAACGAGGACAATTCGATTCGCGTCCCAATGTGCGAAAGCGCCACGATCGAATAAAAATAAGAGGCCGACGACCAGTCCGATTCCACGACGAGTTTGGTTTTTTTGATCTCGTTTGCCGGTTTGACAGCGATTCGGTTATCCGCGAAAGCGCACTCCACGCCAAGCTCTTTAAGTAGCGCCAACGTCATCTTAAGGTAAGGGACAGATGTCACGACGCCTTCAAGTCTGATCTCGAGCCCGTTCCCGAGTTTGGGCGCGATAAGCAATAAAGCCGAAATATATTGGCTGCTGACTCCGGCGTCGAGCGTCACTTTATTCGCGTTGAGCTTTTTGCCGACAATTTTTAGCGGCGGGAAACCCTCGTTTTTCACATAGTCGATCTGAGCGCCCAGTTGGCGCAACGCCTCCACCAATATCCTGATCGGACGTTCCTGCATGCGCTGCGATCCCGTCAAGGTTACCGTTCGGTTTTCCTGTATCGAAAAGTAGGCGGTCAGGAAACGCATTGCCGTCCCCGCGTGGTGGATGTCGATTACCTCGGATGTGGCCGAAAGCGCGTTTCTCATGGCGTGTGAATCATCGGATTCCGAAGCGTTCTCGATAGCAATTTCAGGATACAACGCCTGTAGCAGCAGCAAGCGGTTGGTTTCAGATTTGCTTCCCGTGATAAAAAGACGTGATTCGATCGCGATTTGCGACTTCTCAATGGCGATTTTCATAGCGTAAAGTAAGGTACAAAAATAAAAAAGCCGCCTCATCCGGACGGCCTTTCGCTTTTTTATGTAAAAATTGTGGCGCAGGCCTCATCTCAACTTTTCATTTTGGTGATGGCGATCGTGGTCGCGTTTGGTTTTCAAGTCCATTTTTTTGTCGAAAGCAGCCTGGAGATCCACGCCGGTTTGGTTGGCCAGGCAAAGTACGACAAATACCACATCGGCCAATTCCTCGCCAAGGTCTTTGTCCTTGTCACTTTCCTTTTCGGACTGTTCTCCGTAACGACGCGCGATGATGCGGGCCACTTCCCCAACTTCCTCGGTGAGCTGGGCCATGTTCGTAAGCTCGTTGAAATAGCGGACGCCGTGGTCCTTGATCCAATTGTCAACATCGATTTGGGCATTCTTGATATCCATGTCAGGCTTTTTTGAGTACGATTTTTTGCTTTTCTTTCGCTACCATCTCACCGAAAAAACCCTTGATACTAGGATAGAAACCGGAACCTACGAGCATTTGTCCGGTCTCGTAAGTCGCGCTAATCGTAATGGAATTTCCAGCGGTCTGGCAGGCGAGCCTGAAAGATACGACATTTTCGCCTGTGGTAATGTTGACCGATTCCGGCAACGATTCGACGGCAAATCCGTCAGGAATTTTAAGGATGATGATATAACGCGACTGTCGCGGATAGCCGAAAAAAACCGGCATCAACCGTTCCTCGGTGGTAAACGGATTGGCGTGCATCGAAAAGAACAGCATCGGGTCGATGTACAATTTTCCGCCGATGACTTCGGAGTGTTTGGCAGTCGTAAAATCGAACGTTTCCACAACGGGATCGGTCGACCGGTTTTCATTGGCAACCGCATAATTGTCGATCTCGATATTGTCATACAACTGTTCGAGCCGTTCGGCATAACTCTCCTTGTTGGTTCCGGAAAACCGTTCGCGAAATTCAAACCCTGCCAATTCAGACATCTGGACGCGCGTCTTGCCTTGAACGGTTCCGTCCGGCCGCACTTCGCCCATAAGCGAATACGAGCGCCTCGACAGTTCGGGTTTGGTCAATGACATTTCTTCGGAACTGCCGTCCTGCCGCACAAGCCTTCCGCTCCAGTTGAGGATTTTCGCCGGAACAATTCCCGGCGTGGTGTACTTGTTGGAGGCGTCCATCAGCACTTTTCGCCCGTCCACGATTGCGCAGGCCACGACGTAGTTGAACGACGTTTGGTTAGGGAATGCCGGCACGCCGTGATCGATTGTGCTGATGAGCACCGGATAGGTCTCAACTCCGGCCATGTTGAGCATCGCAACCAGCATCAGGTTGATCTCGGCCACGTTTCCGGTCTGGTTTAGCCAGGCTTTTTCAACGCCATCAGCCGTGTAAAATCCATTTCGGTTGTTCCAGCTCATGCGATCCTGGACGAGCGAAAACACCTTTTTCATGCGTTCCGCTTTCGGCTCGGTTCCGGCTAAGGCACGTTTTAGCGGATCCATGAAATACTCGGCTTTTTTGATCTGGGCACCAAAATCCTCATCCTTGTAAATCGTTTGCGTCAGGCTTTCCCAGGTTTGGGAAAAATTGCGCACCGGGGCGTCAGGAAATTGTATCAGTTCGAGTTCGTGATCGACCGACGCCCGGTAATTGTCGACATTGTCCACGTAATCTTCGGATTTCAACGCGGGCAGCTCACTGGCAGAAAGGGTTACCACTTTCAGCGTGTACTGAAGCGAATTGGTTTGTCCGTATTTGTTTTCGAAACTCTGGCTGCCGGATTTCGTGTCTACTTTCGATTGTATCGGAAACAGTCCATTCGTCAAAATCTTGTATTGGTAATTGACTGGAATTTCGCTGACGTATTCGGCATAGTCGACAGGAATCGACCGTTGGAAACGAAAGTTCGGGAACGCGTGGATATTTTCCGAGGTGACGGTATACTTGAATTCTATGATCGACCCGATTTTCACATCCGGAAAGACGACGGTCGCCGTTTTCCAGGATTCGTTCACTTTTTCCTTGAAAACTTCAGACGAACTGACTTTCGTCCTTTTCACCTGTCCGCCGACGAGGTTGTACGTCGCAGCATCCTCTACTCTCAGCTGTTCCGGCTTTAGTTGTTTGTAGCCGATATAGTATGCAATTTCCTGATTGGCCTGCCCCAAACCTTCTTTTTTGTAAATCTTGATCTTCACATTGTATTCGTGGACGGCTTTGAAATGGTGCTCCCTGTCGATTTTGAACGTCGTCTTGGCTTTGCTGAACAATACCGCGGCGGCGGCCGAAGTGTCGATTTGATGCGTTTTTTGTCCGAGCTCGGCAACGGTGACTTTTCCGAGTTGCATTTTTTGGGCTTCAGATACGAATCCGCAAAAAAGAAAGACGATGATGAAAATGGCTCGCTTCATATTTTTTTGAGTACGATTTTTTCGTTTTGCTTGTCGACCATTTTCTGGTAAAAGTCTTTTAGGGAATCGTAATAATCAGGCGCGATTACCGCTTCGTTCATATCGTAATTGGCCGCGATTTGTATAGTGTTTTCGCCCTTTTGGGATACGAAACGGAATGTCCCGAGATTGTCAGGCATGGCCAGGTTCACCGCTGCCGGAAGGCTCTCGATAACGTATCCGTCGGGAAGCGTTAGATTCAGGTTGATCTTTTCCTGGTGCGGATACACGAAATCAATAGGATAATCGCGCTTTTCCTGTCGAAACGGATTGCGGGCCAGCACAAGAAATGTCAAAGGCGAAATATACATTCTGTCGCCAATCACTTCTACGCCGTTGTCGTGCTCGAATGTGAAGGATTCGGTGACAGGTTTCGACATATCGGCATCCATTTCGCGCTTGTAGGCCAAAAGTGCAATGCCTTTGTGGGATTTCTCTACCTTTTCGAGATAACTTTCCTCGTTGAGTGTCGCATTCGACGACCTGAAGTTCATCGCGTTGTGATCAAAATATTGCCGTCTGACCTGGCCGTTGTATTTTCCTTTCGCTTCGACTTTTGCCATGACGTTGACGATCTCGCGCGATTTGCTCTTTGGCATGAGGTCTACGATTTCCGAGCTTCCGTCGGCACGGATCACGCGGCCAAACCAATTGAGGTCGCGAACGGGAAGTATGTCCGGGGAAGCCCATTTGTCGGTAGCGTCCATCAGGATTTTCGAATCGCCGATCTCGGCTTGCACGATTACATAGTTATAAGACGAAAGCGCCGGATATAACGAAACGCCGTTCGAGCGCGTGCTTACCAAAACAGGATTGGCCTTGATTCCCGCCGAACGCAGCATGGCTACAAGCATCAGGTTGATTTCGGCGACATTTCCCGCTTTTTCCTGATACGCCTTTTTGACACCCTTGTCACAGTAATATCCGTACATTCCGTCCCAGTTCATCCTGTCCTTGACCGTTTTGTAGATCGCCTGCAATTTTTGGGACGGGTCGATAGCTCCGGAAACGGCCACGCTCAGATCGGTTTCGAAATATCCGTTCCTTGCGAGTTCGGACCCAAAATCCGAGTTGTCGTATATCGTCCGAACCACGCTTCCCCAATCGTTCGCGTAGGGTCTTATCACGCCGTTTAGCTCTCGCACCGACGCCAGTTCGTGCAGCACCGACGAGGTATAATTGGAAATATTGTTTACGAAACCTTCGTCGTTGAGCGCCGGTACGTTTTGCATGCTGTAGATTTTGACCTGTTCCTGGAAATCGACGTTGTACACTTCGTCTTCCATGTGACCAGTCCTCATATTTTTTACGCGGTTTTTGCCTTCGTGTTTTCGGCGGATGGAATTTACCGCGACCTGAGGTTGCAAACTGCCTTTGAAATGCGGTTGATACACGAAATATTCCGGAATTCCCGTTTCGTACTCGACATAATCGACGGGAATCGCCTGCTGGAAACTCCAATCCGGCATGTTCTGGAAATAAGGCGATGTGATCCTGTACGTGAATTCTACTATCGATCCTTCCCTCACGCCCGGCATCGCGATTTTCTTCCGCGACCAGAATTTGTTGCTCTTCTCGATGAATTCACCTTCCCGCTTTAGTTTGGTCTTCTCGATTTTACCGTCGACCAGGTTGTAGGTCACGGCGTCGTCAATAGCTACTTTTTCATTGTCGCTGCCAGTGTAGAAAGGAATGCTTGCATTGGCCCATTCGTATCCGTCCTTTTTGTAGATCTTGATGCGTTGGGTACATTCTGTGACCATGCTGAATCCCTGGCCGCCTTTGTATTCGAGACGCGTCGAGCCCTTTTTAAATAACACGGCAGCCGCGGCCGAGGTGTCGGATGGGTGCCGTTTCTGGCTCAGTTGCTCAACGGTGACTTTTCCGGGAAGGAACTTTTGTCCCAATAACGCAATCGGGAAAAGTCCGGCGCAAGCCAAAAATGCGCCAGCCAAAAATTGCTTTGTCATCATATTTTTTTCAGTACTATTTTTTCGTTTTGTTTGTCAACCATTTTTTGGTAAAAATCCCTGATTACGGGATATGCTTCAGATGGAACGAGCGGCTGTGCTATTTCGGAATTCACGACCAGCTGCAACTTCGACCCGGTTTGCGCGATGGTGTATTTGAAGCTCCCGAAGTTGCCATCGGTGATCATGGAGACGCCAGCCGGAATACTTTCGACGGCATAGCCTTCCGGAAGCTCGATCAGCACGATGTGCTTCGACTTTACCGCAAACCCAAAATCGACGGGATAATCGCGCGTTTCGAGCTTGAATGGATTTTCGGTCGCAGCCAAAAACAGCAAAGGCGAAAAATAAAGCTTGTCTCCCACGATGTCCGCCGCCTGGCTCTTGCTGAACGAATAGGTTTCGATCACATCCTTGTAATAGTCGGACTCGTTCTCTCTTTTATAATCAACTATTTCGATTTGTCCAGATTGATTTTCGAGTGTTTCGAGATAGTGTTCATTGCTTCGGGCGGTGTTGCTGTTGCGGAAGTCGAGCGCTATGTTCCCCGACAGTTGCCTCCTGACCTTGCCTTCGATTTTTCCGTCTGCCGATAAGGTGTAAGCAAGTGTCCGGTTCTCTGATGCGGGTGAGGCGGGCCACAGGTTCACGTCCTGGGGCTTTCCTTCGCGGTCGACCAGCAGGCCTTTCCAGTTCAGGGCGCGCATTGGCAACACATTAGGCATCGCAAAGGCCTCGGTGGCGTCGAGAAGTACGATCGCGCCATCGATCCGGACGGAACTCACGACGTAATCGAATGCGGAAACGGCCGGAAACAGCGAAATGCCGTGGCTTCGCGTCGACACAAGTACCGGATTGGCATCAAGGCCCGAATAGCGCAACATCGCGGTCAACATCAGATTGATCTCGGCGGAGTTGCCGCTGTGTTCCCTGAATGCGGTCTTTACGCCCTGATCGCACCAGTAATTCCGGAAGCCGTTCCACTTGACGTTTGTCTTGACAAATTGGAATATGGCCGAGAGTTTGTCCTGCGGCTTACTCATTCCGGCGGTAAGTGTCTTGATTTGCTCCTCGAAATAGCCGCTTTTGGAAAGTTGCCCGCCAAAATCATCGTCCTCCAGGATGTTTTTCGCCACATCGCCCCAATCGGACGAATACGACTTGATCGTACTGCCGGGAAATTTCGTCATCATCAATTCGTGGGAAATGCCACAGATGTAATTGCGGTAACTCGACAGGAACTTTTCCTCCTTTATCGACGGCAGGTTTTTCGCCCGGTAAATCGTCGTGGTCTCACTAAATTTCACGTCGACTTCCTCGACATAGGCTTTGATCATTACGCCCTCGGCTTCGTGCTTTTGGCGATAACTGATGGAATTCCGACCTATCTTGGTCTCAACCTCGAGTGTGTAAAATCCCTTTTGGTAATGGCTATAAACGAGATACTCGGGAATGATCGTCCTGAACTCGGAATAGACAACCGGTATCGCATCCTGGAAATTCCATTGTGGCAAGGTGCCAATATTGGGCGATTCTAGCGTGTATTCGAATTCTATGATCGACCCTTCGCGGACGTTGGGCATCGCAATCTTTTTTTGTCCCCAATATTTGTTGAGTTTGCTGTCGAAGATCCCGTCACTCCTGAGTTTGGTCTTTTCGATCTGGCCATTGACGAGGTTATACGTGCACGCATCGCCAAAGGTCAGGCGCTCGCGATTGGCGCTCGCCGCGTCGTAGTAGTTCTTCTCGAAATTGCCCCATTCGTATCCCGCGCTGCCGTAAATCTTGATACGTGTCTTTACGGTGGTGTAAATCCTGAAACCCTTTTCCTTGTCATACCGAAAATTGACTTCGCCTATGCTGAAAAGGATGGCCGCTTGCGCAGACGGATCGGCCGGAAGGGCTTTTTGCTCGAGATCGGCGACCGTGACTTTTTGTATCTCGAACTTTTGCGAAAATGCCGGTGTCGCGATAAGCAGCAGTGTCACCAAGTGTAGAATTTTGTTCATCGCTTAGCCTTTTTTATAAATTACGGCTTTAGCCGAGTCGAATCTCGCAACCTGTTCACAAAACTGACGGTATTCGTCGTATTCGGCACTCGAATAGCTTCCGTCCTTCATTAAAAAAGTGCGTTTGTAGAGGATGTTTTTATCGTCCTGCTTCACGATCTTGCATTCGTATTCGCCAAATTTCGTTTTAAGGCTTGCGTCAGACGGCAACGCTTCCACGGCAAAACCGTCCGGAATCGAAATCGCGATCTCATCCTGCTCGAAAAAACCGCGTTCCACTTCAAACGGATTTTGGCGATTGCGATAGCGCTTCGGCGTTTCAGAATACGGGTTCAGCGCGTTGACGGCAAACATGATGCGCCCGGTGCTTACATTTCCGTAGGCTGGAGCCGATAGTTGAATCGCTTCGGTAAATTCTACCTTTTCCCTATCGTTCCGGAACTCTATCTTATCGAGTTTTAAGTTGGAAATGTTTGCATATGAATTCTTGTAAAACTTTTCTTTGTCTTTGGGAGACAAACGCTCGTTCCGGTAAACCGCGTCATACGCCGCTCCCTTGCTCCTGGTCACGACGGCACCCGTGATCCCGGAATCTTCAGCAATGGCAAAATTTCCCGAAGCAAGCCGGCTGTTGTGCTGTTCCGCAAAAGTTCGGGTCTTCGTGATTTCGCCTCCTTCAGGCTTGATTACCAATACTTCCCGTCCATCGGTAAACATGCCTTGAAACCCAAACGGATTTACTTGGCTCGTACATTCGAGCCAAATATAATCGTCTCCGTTTGGCATCGCCAGGATAGCGTGGTTGCCTTGAGGGGAAACGAAATCGCGCATGAGTCCGCGTCGGGAATCGTCGCCGGCGTACACCAATGTGAAATAAGACGGGATGTCGGCAACAGCCAACAAAGCACGCATATAATTGGAAAGCGCCTTGCAATCGCCATAACCGAGCCGGTCCACATCTGCAGCTTTCATTGGTTTGTAGCCTCCGATTCCAACCTGTATGCTGACGTAACGCGTCCGATCCTGGACATATTGATAGAGTTTGCGCGCGATTTTTATCGGATCCTTTTCCTGGCCTATCAGTTCACGGACTTTGGCCTGCGTTTCTTCGGGAAGCTCGTCTGTTCCCGAAAGAAGGCGGTCGTGGTACCATTTCCCGAACTCCTTCCAATCTGATGCATGGCCGTCAACGCCTTCAAGGGAAAATTTATCGAGCCTGAAACAAACCATAGGCGACATTTTGTGAAACTCCGGGCTGCCTTCCTCTCGCTTCAATGCGGCGATATTACGTGCGGTGTAGGTCAGCGTCCCGGTTTCCTGTTGCCTGGCGATATCGAATTTCGGATCGAAGTTGACTTCTTTGAATCCAAACCCAAGGCCGTCCGGATAGGAAATACGCACCACGTCCTTTTCCGTGCTCACAAAATATCCGCTAAGCGCCGACCAGCGCGGCATTTGGGCCGTATTGGACGTATGGTATTCGCTTTCCATCACAAACGTGAACGGATAGGCGATCGGCGTATAGTCGAGATAAAGCATGCGGTCGTCATTGAATACCGAAAAACCGTCGGCAAGGCTGACGTCCCTGAAATCCTTCTTTTTAAAAACCTTGAGCTGGTAACCCATTTTGTCGTAAACACGCGCCTCGACCCGGGAAATACGCGTCGTCGGGCTATAATAAAGTTGCGTATTGAGGTTGCGCAAGCCGTATTCATTGAGAATGGTTATGACCGTAGTGACCTTTGCCGAGAGTGAATTCTGGGAATTTACCGTGTAGTTTTCCTCATTATAGCGCACGACCGCATTGGCGTTATCCGTCAACTCTTTTGGTATAAGCGCAGAGGCGTACTCAAGTTTTTGAGCGTTCAGTTGTAGCGAAAAAAAGGCGATGCAGAGCAACAAAAGCGATTTCATATCCATAGCGATAGCGGGGCAGGACTTTCATCCGACCAAATAAAACTTAGGAAATTTTTAACATTTGTGGTAGCCGCAAAAGTAATGGAATTTGCGGAATATCAACTTAATTTATTCGCGCTTTCTCGAGTCGATGAGAATCGTCACCGGACCGTCGTTGAGCAACCTGACTTTCATGTCTGCCCCGAATTCTCCCGTTTGGATTTGGCGGCCTGTCTCTGCGTGAAGTTTGGATACGAAACGCTCGTAAAGAGGGATCGCGATCTCCGGTCTGGCGGCCTTGATATAAGAAGGACGATTGCCTTTTTTGGTAAGGGCGTGTAGCGTGAATTGGCTTACGACGATAATGTCGCCCGAGATATCTTGAACGCTTAGGTTCATAACGCCGTCGGAATCCCCGAAGATGCGCAGGTTCGCGATTTTGGGTGCCAGCCAGTCAATGTCTTCGTCCCCGTCAGCGTCTTCTATGCCAACCAAAACTAAAAGACCGGTTTGAATGTCGGCGACGATTTGTTCATTTATGGTTACCGATGCTTCGGAAACGCGTTGCACCACAATCCTCATTCTTCCTGATCGTTTATGGCGCGCTCGTCCTCGAAATCGTTTGTGCGATAGTGCTCGTCCTCTCCGTCGAGGATCTGGATATAGCTGCGGTAACGCGACCAGGCGATCTCGTCGTTTTCCAACGCCGCCTTTACCGCGCAATGTGGTTCGTCCCTATGCAGGCAATTATTGAATTTGCAGTCTTGCTTCAAAGCGAAAAATTCCGGGAAATAATCCCCTATCTCGCTCTTTTCCATATCGATGATACCAAAACCACGAATGCCGGGCGTGTCGATGATGCTCGCCTCAAACGACAAATCGAACATTTCGGCGAATGTTGTGGTATGCTGACCTTGCTGGTGTTGCAACGAAATTTCTTTTGTCTTGAGGTCGAGATTCGGTTCGACGGCGTTGACGAGTGTCGATTTCCCAACGCCCGAATGCCCGGAGAACATACTCGTCTTGCCTTCCATCATTGCCTTGAGTTTGTCGATTCCCGTACCTTCTTTTGCCGAAACACGCAGGCAGTCGTAACCGATATTGGAATAGACGTGCTGCATGTAAAGTTGCTCGTCCCGCATCGCCTCGTCGAACGTGTCGATTTTGTTGAAGACCAAAACCGCTTTGATGTCGTAGGCTTCGGCCGTGACCAAAAACCGGTCGATGAAACTCGTCGTCGTAGGCGGATTGTTGATCGTCACGATCAGGAAAACCTGGTCGACATTCGACGCTATGATGTGGATCTGCTTGGACAGGTTGACCGATTTGCGCACGATGTAATTCTCCCGATCGTGAATGTTGGTAATCACGCCGCGAACCTCATCGGTACTTTTATCGATGTCATAATCGACCACATCGCCCACGGCAACCGGATTGGTGCTTCGGATACCCGAAATGCGCAACTTCCCTTTTATCCTGCAATCGAGAAATTCTCCCGATTCGGTCTTGATCGTGTACCAGCTTCCGGTGGATTTGTAGACGGTTCCTGTCATTTGGCTAAATTAGCGAATTAGCGAATGAGACAATTAGCGAATGTCCAAAATCAGTAAAAAACTTATACCCGGTATTGGTACAGAAAAAAACATCCAATTATTTTCAATTCGCTAATTGACACTTTCGCTAATTAACCATTAATCACCCTCTCCTGGTGCGTGATGCTTTCCTGGTGGATCGCCTTGAAAATTTTTAGGACGAAATCTTCGGTCAGGCCTTTCGAGGAACCTTCTGAAATCATCTTGTCGAGAATTTCGTTCCAGCGTTTGTTTTGCAAAATCGCGACGTTCTTCTCTTTTTTGAGCGCCCCGATCTCGTCAGCGACCTTCATGCGACCGCCCAGGATTTCCAAAAGTTTGGTGTCCGCTTCATCTATTTTGGTGCGCAATTTTGCCATTTTAAAATTGAAATCGTCCTCCGCAATCGTCATTTCGCGCATCTTGAGATCGATGAACATTTGCTTGAGCGCAGTTGGCGTGACCTGTTGGGCCGCGTCGCTCCAGGCGTTGTCCGGATCAATATGGGTTTCGATGATGAGCCCGTCAAAGTTGAGATCGAGCGCCTGCTGGGCGACGTCCTTGACCATGTCGCGGCGACCGGTGATGTGGGACGGATCGTTTATCAGTGGCAAATCAGGGAAACGCGATTGCAGTTCAATCGGAAGCTGCCACTCGGGAATGTTGCGGTATTTGGTTTTTTCGTAAGTCGAAAAGCCCCTGTGGATTGCGCCGAGATTTCGGATTCCGGCGTTGTAAAGCCGTTCGATCCCGCCAATCCAAAGCGCGAGGTCAGGATTCACCGGATTTTTTACGAGCACGATCTTGTCCGTGCCTTGGAGCGCATCGGCAATTTCCTGGACGGCAAACGGATTCACCGTCGTCCGTGCCCCGATCCACAACACGTCGATATCGTGCTCCAATGCCAGTTTTACGTGTGTGGCGTTGGCAACTTCCACGGCCATCGGCAAACCGGTTTCGGCTTTGGCTTTTTGCAGCCATTTGAGTCCGATCGCGCCGACGCCTTCGAATCCGCCGGGTCGCGTGCGCGGTTTCCAGATTCCGGCGCGGTAAAACGACACGTCGGAATCTTTGAGCTCGCGCGCGATCTGCATGACTTGTTCTTCGGTTTCAGCCGAACACGGGCCGGCGATCACGAGCGGATGGTTCAAATTCAGGGCATCGAGCCAGTTTCTAAGGGATTTATCGTTTTCCATTTTAGTCTTTTTGATATTCATTTTTCGTTTCGCCGCGAATTTGCGGTTGCGATTGTTTCTTATCGTTATTCTTTTTTTCTTTGCCGCGGATTGGAGGATTCTTTGGATTTCCCTCGGGCTTCATATCCGTTAAATCCGCAAATCCGCGGCAAACATCAGTTCGCTTTTTTTAAGTCGCTTTAGAATTTCGGATTCTTTCATCGCGGATTAACGGGTTTTTTGGATTCCTTTCTGTCGTTATGCCAATTCTTTAGCCGCGAATTTGCGAATTGGTGGTTGCGATTGCTTCTTATCGTTATTCTTTTTTTCTTTGCCGCGGATTGGAGGATTCTTTGGATTTCTCTCGAGCTTCATATCCGTTAAATCCGCAAATCCGCGGCAAGAATCAGTTCTCTTTTATTAAGTCGCTTTAGAATTTCTTATTTTGGATTATTTCCTATTGTTATGCCTATTCTTTTAGCCGCGAATTCGCGAATTGGTGGTTGCGATTGCTTCTTATCGTTATTCTTATTTCTTTGCCGCGGATTGAAGGATTTTTGGATTTCCCTCGAGCTTCATATCCGTTAAATCCGCAAATCCGCGGCAAAAATCAGTTCTCTTTTTTTAAGTCGCTTTAGAATTTTTCGGATTGTTTCATCGCGGATTGATGGTTTTTTTGGATTGCTTCCTATTGCTATACCTAATCTTTTTTGCCGCGAATTCACGAATTTTCGGTCTTAATTACTTTTTATCGCTATTCTTATTTTCTCTGCCGCGGATTAAAGGATTCTTTGGATTGCTTCCTGTCGTTATCTTTAGCCGCGAATTTGCGAATTGGTGGTTGCGATTGCTTCTTATCGTTATTCTTTTTTTCTTTGCCGCGGATTGGAGGATTCTTTGGATTTCTCTCGAGCTCTAAATCTTTTAAATCCGCGGCAGAAATCAGTTCGTCACTTTTCAAATCGCTTCAAAACTTCGCGGATTTTCTGTTCCGGCAGGCAAAGCGAAAATCTAATATATCGTTCCCCATTGCTTCCGAATATCTTTCCGGGCGTGATGAAAACGTGCTTCTTATACAACAGTTCGTCGACGAAAACCTCCGCGTCCGCAATGGAATCGGGCAATTTCGCCCATACGAACATTCCAACGGAATTCCTGTCGTACGAACACCCGAGCAAATCGGCTAACTCAAAAATCAGCTCGCGTCTCCTGCCGTAGATCTCATTTTGCCTGGCGAACCACGACGTATCGGATTTCAAGGCTGCGACCGCGCCTTTCTGAATGCCGTAAAACATGCCCGAATCCATATTGCTTTTTACTTTGAGCACCGCGTCGATACACGTTTTGTTTCCGATGACGAACCCGACGCGCCAACCCGACAAATTGAACGTTTTGGACAGCGAATTCAGTTCCAAAGCTACGCCTTTTGCGCCGTCTGCTTCGAAAATCGAGATCGGATAGTCGTTCAGGACGAAGCTGTACGGATTGTCGTTCACGAGCAAAATCGAATGCTTTTTGGCAAATGCGACCAATTTCCGCAACAAGTCCAAATTTCCTTTTGCGCCCGTGGGCATGTGCGGATAATTGGCCCACATGATTTTTACCTTTGACAGATCTTGTTTTTCCAATGCGTCAAAATCCGGTTCCCAATTCGTTTCCTGCGTCAAATCGTAAAGCTTCGGAATCGCCCCGACCAAATCCGTCACCGATGTATATGTCGGATAACCGGGATTCGGGATAAGCACCTCATCGCCTTCATCGAGAACTGCCAGCGAAATGTGCAAAATGCCTTCTTTGGAACCCATCAACGGCAGGATTTCGGAATTAAAATCCGCATCGATCCGAAACTGATTTTTGTAAAAATCCGAAATCGCCTTTCGCAGCTCCGGCAAACCTTGATAGCTCTGGTATTGATGCGCACCCGGTTCATCGACCGCACTTTTAATGGCGGAAATCACCTCATCGGATGGCGGCAAATCAGGGCTTCCGACTCCCATGTTTATTACCGGATTTCCGGCCGCCATCAACTCCCGAACCTCCCGCAACTTCTGCGAAAAGTAGTATTCCTCGACCCTGTTCAGTCTATTTGCTGTTCGTATCATTGTCGAAACCTTAAAATTTGTTACGCGGTCGCTCTTCAACGTGTACCTGTCGCCACGCAGTAATGCACAAACACATCGTAATTATTCATTATTAATTGTCTCATCGAACGCCCGCCTTGTATTCTCCCAACACCTTAAAATGTGTCGTCATGAGTTCCAGGATTTTCTTTGCCTTCTCGTAATGTTTGTACTTCTCGAACACCACATCTACGAAAAACGAGTACTGAAAAGGCGTCTCTATAATCGGCATCGACTGGATTTTGGTGAGATTCAATTTGGACGTCGTCATCATATTCAAGACCGACGCCAACGCGCCCGGCATGTCGTCGAGCTCGAACTTTATCGAGGCCTTGTTGATTTCTTCTTTCGGAATGACCTTGTTCTGCGTTTTGACGATCACGAAACGCGTCATATTGCTTTTTACCGTGTGGATTGCCGGCGCTAAAATCTCCAAACCGTACATAGGCGCTGCTTTCGGGCCCGCGACGGCGGCGATTCCCGTCAGATTTTGTTCCTTGATGCGTTGGGCCGTCTCGGCAGTGTCGCCGCTTTCCACCAATTTGATGTGCGGATACTGGGCGAAGAAAACTGCGCATTGCAACAACGCTATCGGATGCGAATGCACCTCGTTGATGTCCTCGATTTTTTGCCCCGGAAGCGCCATTAAATTCATGTGGATGTTGAGATAATGCTCGCCGATGATGTGCAGATCGTTTTTGTCGATGAGCGCGTAGTTCGGTATGATCGAACCCGCAATCGAGTTTTCTAGCGCCATGACGCCTTTTTGGGCGCGATTCTCCTTTAGCGAACGCACGAGCGACTCGAACGACATGCATTCGTCAAGCGCACTTTCGCCGAAATATTCCCCGGCAACCTGATGGTGGAACGAGCCTTTTATCCCTTGTATCGCTATCGTCAGAGCAGTTTCCATAACAGATGAATTTAAGCAAAAAAAAAATCCCGACTGTGGGTCGGGATCGTATCGTGTTCTGAATTAATAATCAACTAGAGCAACTACACAGCAATCCCGATTCCTTGCGGAAATAAAAGAAATTGCTAAAATAAAACCAGTTGTTTTGCATTGTGTACTTGCTTCGTCGGCTAAAGTAGAAAAAAAAGTTTCCGCTCACAAAGCGTTTTGAAATTTTTGTGAATATCGGATTTTGGGGCTCGTAATTTGTGCAATCGTCAATTTAATCATGCATCATTTGATCGTTCATTCATTGTCAAGTCGACACAACAGCTCCATCGCCAAATTATCTAATCATCTAATTATCTAATTACCTCAACCCGCGTCGGCGTCTCCTTCCCGCTTATGATGCTTTCCGCACTTACCGCGATCGACTTGATGATTTCAGTCATGTTGGCCATGTCGAGCGTGCCGACCTCATCGCTTGCTTTGTGATAGTTGGGCTCGTCGTCCATTTTGGAAGTCGAAATAGTGTGGGCGGGAACGCCGAGTGCCGCCAACGTGGCATTGTCTGATCTATAGAACAATTTCATTTCCGGATAAGGATCGGGCTCGAAACGAAATTTGCTTCCCTTGAGATTCTTCTGCAATATCTTGCCGAAATCCGATTTTTCAAAACCGGTTATGTAAGCGGAATTTTTGCCCCATTTGCTTTCGGTTCCAATCATTTCGATGTTGAACATAGCGACGACTTTGTCCGGGTTTATCGACTCCGAAAAGTGGCGCGACCCGAAACCACCGATTTCCTCTGCGGTAAACGCCACGAATACCAACGTGCGCTCGTTCCCTCCTTTTTGCTTGTAATGCTTTGCGAGCGCAATGACAGCCGTCACACCCGAAGCGTCGTCATTGGCACCGTTGAAAATCCTGTCGTCTCCTGAACCCTTCACGCCCAAATGATCGTAGTGAGCCGAAAAAACGACGAATTCATCGGCTTTGGATTTTCCCGGAATAACTGCAATGACGTTGTTGGCCGGCTTTCCTTTTATCGCGAATTCCTGTCGATAGGTTTTCAGGTCGCCGTAAAATCGAAGCCCGATGTTTTTAAATTCGGATTCGATGAACTGCGACGCCTTTTCGATCCCGGGTTCAAAGACCTTTCGCCCTTCCATTTCGTCCGAAGCCAGTACGGTTTCGATGCGCGTGACTTCTTTTTGGCTGATTTCCGACTTTTGCGCGATCGCCGCCACGCCGAGAAATAATATCGGCAACAAAACTTTTTTCATACTTGTCCGTTTAGATGCTAAATATAGCAACCAAAAATAATTATTGGTTTACATTTGCGATAAATCCCGAGATATGTCCATCGAAGTCAGCAATATCACCAAAATGTACGGCAGCCAGAAGGCGCTCGACAACGTTTCGTTTTCCATCAAAAAAGGGGAAATCGTGGGTTTTTTGGGTCCGAACGGGGCCGGAAAATCGACGTTGATGAAAATCCTGACGACGTATCTAAATGCGGATTCGGGTTCGGCAGCGGTCAACGGTTTCGATGTGTCGTCTGACGAAAAGTCGGTCCAGAAATCGGTTGGCTATCTGCCGGAGCACAATCCGTTGTATCTCGATTTGTACGTACGCGAGTATCTTGGCTTCAACGCCGATGTCTATAAGGTTGGGAAAAATCGCATTGAAGAAGTGATCCAGCTTACCGGCCTCGCATCCGAAAGCCATAAAAAAATCGGGCAACTTTCCAAAGGTTACCGCCAACGCGTCGGGCTTGCCAATGCGCTTTTGCACGATCCGGAAGTGCTGATTCTCGACGAACCCACGACCGGGCTCGATCCGAACCAATTGGTCGAGATCCGCAGCGTCATCAGGAATGCCGGGAAAGACAAAACCGTTTTTCTTTCGACGCATATCATGCAGGAAGTCGAGGCGATATGCGACCGTGTGATCATCATCGACCACGGACAAATCAAGGCGGACAACAAATTGTCGAAGATCAAGGAAGTCGCCCAACAGGTCATTGAAGTAGAATTCGACAAGGCCGTCGCCCAGGATGTCATCGATACCATTCCCAACCTGCATTATTCAAAACGCATTTCGGACAAAAACTGGGAACTGACGTTCGTAAAAGATAGCGATATGCGTCCGGCAATTTTCGATTTTGCCCAGGAAAATGGGTTGAAAACACTTCAGATCGCCCAACAAAACCGTAACCTCGAAACGGCTTTCAGGGAAATGACGACAAAAAAGTAAACGAACCGCGATTTGCTGCGGTACGTCCCTTTTAAAATTTGATTCGGCAATTCCGTTATACTATCATCGTTGCTGTGCCCCGGTTTGTTCCCGGCAGTTGGCGCAACAACCCGATATCACGCCGTTAAAGTGGTGAGGCTCGTAACCATTTGGCAGTTTGATTTCGACTTCGGATACCAAACATTCCATTTCGCCGCATTTCAAACATCGGAAGTGAAAATGGTTGTGCTGGTGCTTTTTCTCGCCGCAGTTGACGCAAACCGCAAAGTACTGTTTCCCGTCGTCACCAACGATTTTATGGACGATGCCATCATCCCAAAAGCTGTTCAACACCCGATAAATCGTGGCGCGATCGACCGAGTCGCCAAGTTTTTCATGGAGCGATTCCTGGCTCATGGCCGATTTGGCGGCCTTCAGCGAGTCGAGAACCAATTGTTTCGACTTGGTGTTGCGCTTGTTCATGAGGCAAAGATAAAAAATATTATTGCGACATCATCGCATTAGTGTATTTTTGCGTTACATTTGTCAGCGTGATTTTCAGATCGAGCCCCGTCATTTTTAAAAATATCGTTGTTCGCCAGACTCATTTCCAATAACCTGATATCTTTTTTAAATCTCTTGTAATGCCAAAACCCATCCTCTTCGACGTTATCATTATCGGCGGCAGTTACGCCGGACTTTCGGCAGCTATGGCGCTGGGCCGTTCCCTAAGGCGCGTCCTGGTCATCGACAGCGGGACTCCCTGCAATGCGCAAACGCCTCATTCGCACAATTTCGTGACGCACGACGGGACGCCTCCGGCCGAAATCGCGCGCCTGGCCAAACAACAGGTGTCGGAATATCCGAACGTCACATTTGTCTCCGGCCTGGCAACCGAAGTCACGCAAGGGCTTTGCGGATTCGACGTCAAAACCTGGGACGGAGAATACTTCACCTCCCGAAAGCTGTTGTTGGCGACGGGAATCGAGGACATTATGCCCGAGGTCGACGGCGCGTCCGAATGTTGGGGAATCTCGCTGATCCATTGCCCGTATTGCCATGGCTATGAATACAGGAATGAGAAAACGGGAATCCTGGCCAATGGAGAAATGGCTTTTGAGATGGCGCGCCTGGTTTCGAATTGGACGAAAGATTTAACGATTTTTACCGATGGCGATCCCGGATTGACGGCCGATCAAATCGCGAAACTGAATTCGAAAAACATCGAAATCATACACACTGAGGTCGAAGCCCTCATGCACGAATCGGGTTACATGACGTCGGTGGTCTTATCGGATGGCTCAAAAAAAGAGGTAAAGGCAATTTACACGCGCCCTGCGTTTATCCAACAATCGGACATTGCGGAAAAACTCGGATGCGAATTCCAGCCTTCGGGCCACATCAAGGTGGATCCTTTCCAGAAAACGACGATTCCGGGCGTTTACGCGGCAGGCGATAATTGTTTCCAGATGCGATCGGTCCCGAGCTCGGTTTTCGCGGGAAGCCTCGCCGGGTCGATGATCAACAGGGAACTCATCGATGAGGATTTTTGATCAATCGAAGCGCAATCGCCCCGACCAATGCTCGGTGATGTTTACCGTTGGCGGATGGGTTGTGGAAATCAGGTTTCCGGTACTGTAAAGATTGCCGCCGAGACTTTGCACCGCATGGACGATCATGTCGTTCGAGCCGCGGTGAAAAACCTGCACATCGTCGGCCATCAGGCTGCCGGCTTCAAGCCTGCCGACGCCGTCGTAAAAGTTGTAAAGCGCCTGATCTGTTCGTCCGCTAAGGTAAAACGCCGCGACGTGGTTGGCTTCGACGACGACCTGAGCGTTATCGACTTCGATATGGAAATCGCCCGTGCCGACGCCATCGAAGAAATCCATGGAAAAAAGTCGTAAGATCGGATAATGCAGAACGCCGTCGGAGGTGATGTCCTTTTCCGTATTCGAAAAAATTTCTTCTATGTTCGGAGCCGTGACGAAAACTTTGGTTTGTCCGTAAGCCCGAACGAGATTGCAGCCGGAATTGTCTTTGAGCGTCAACCTTCCGTCCGAAACGTCAACCTGCACATCGTCGATCAGGTTAACTCCCGATTGTACCGAAATTTCGTAATCCGGGCCTTCCTTGACGACCAACGCGATTCCGGGAAATACATATATTTTGGTAAAAGGCGTCTGGGAAACGTCTATTTGTCGCGTGGCGGGACTGCCCGTGCTTTTAAAACAAGCGTCCGATGCACCGCAGCCTGCGAGCAAAGCAACCAAAACGATGTATACTAGTTTTTTCATATCAAATCCTTACGCCTATGCCCAATTCGATTGCTTCCGCCCGTCCGCCGTGGGCTTTTAGGGCGACGCCTCCGAAAATGTTCTTTGTGCCGTAATACTTCACGCCAAGTCGTTGGTAAACATCCGATTCATATTTGAATGGTTTGTAAATATAGTATCCGACCTGGGTTTCCACCGACAAGCGGTTGATGAACAGTTCGTGTCCGGCGAACAACCCGATGCGTTTGTAATCGGTATCAGGATCGAGATACGGCCGGTCCGGATAGGCAACGGATGAATATCGGATGAATTCCTTGAGATATTGGGAGAAGAAGATGTCGGTTCCGAGTTGCAACGCGCTTTTGCGCCCTACCCGTTTGTCGACGGCAAGCCCTATGTGGTAAAACGGATGCTGGCCGCTGCCCGTGATCTGGCTCTCGCTCGCGCCCGACCTCAAATACAAACTGTAGCGAAACGGTTCGCGATAGGATTTCTTCGAAAGCGTGTCTCCGGTGCGATATTGCGGCTGTTGCGCATCGAGATTGTAGTTGATCCCGACATTGGCCGCATAGGTGTTGATGCCGCTGTTCGGAGACTTGAAACGCCCGTTTGAAAAATGCGTGAACATCAGCCCGGCCTGCAAGCCGAAACGCCCGACGATATTCTGGCGCTTGAAGTTGAGCAGGAACAGGTTGCTGCTCATCAGGCGCGACCCGAAAGCGTTGTTCTTGAAATTGGTGTGCTTGTCGTAAGGATTCGTCGCATATCCGACGCCTTGGGAAATCCGGAACTGCAAATGGCGATTGAGGAAATAAAAATTGTAGTGAACCGCCAATGCCAGTGCTTCGCCCAAATATTCGTTTTTGAATTCCTGGTATTGGAACGACATGCCGTAATCAGGATAATTGTAGGCTTGTTCCCATTCTTTTGCCCCGAAAGTTTGTCGGTTGACCGAAATCAGGACGCCTTCGGGATGACCGGTTATCAGGTGCGTAATATCGTCGGTATGTTTGTAGACGTTGCCACGAAAATAGGAAACCTCAACGTTCGCAGTCTCATCCGGAAGCTCAAAATTCGGCTTCAGTCCCGCGATGGAATCGGCTGCGACCGACAAATCCTGGGCAAAAGCGATGCAGGAGATCATCAGGAAAAGACACAGGCTGATTGGCTTCATTGGTTAGGGAAAGCGCAAATATAGCAAAGTCGAATGTCGAAAGCCGAAAGTCCTGTGATATTAGCACGAAAAATTCCGGGCATACCGACATTCGCCTTTCGCTAAAAAATCTCCGTCGCGATCGACCTGATATTTTCTGCTTTTCCCATCGAATAATAATGCAACACGGGAATTCCCGCTTTCACTAATTCGCGGCTTTGCTCGATGCACCATTCAATCCCAATTTGCCGGATCGCCTCATTGTCCTTGGCCTTGACGACGGCCATGATAAGATCGTCCGGCAAATCTACCGAGAAGCGATGCGGGATTTGATTGAGTTGTTTTTTGGTCGCGATCGGTTTTAGTCCCGGTATGATGGGAACCGTGATGCCGTTGGCGCGGCATTTGTCCACAAAGGCGAAGAATTTCCTGTTGTCGAAGAACATTTGGGTGACGATATAATCGGCTCCGTTCTTGATTTTTTGCTTGAGGTAATAAATATCCGAATCGAGACTTGGCGCTTCCATATGTTTTTCGGGATAACCCGCCACACCGATGCAAAAGTTCGTCGTGTTGGTGTTTTTCAGATCGTTGTCGAGGTAAATCCCGTTGTTCAGGTTCGATATCTGGGAAACGAGTTCGGTGGCATAATGATGGCCTTCATTTTCAGGCCGGAAGTAAATTTCGGACTTGATCGCGTCTCCACGCAACGCCACTACATTTTCGATCCCGAGGAAATCCAGGTCGATCAGCAGGTTTTCCGTGTCTTCTTTCGTAAAACCTCCGCAAAGCACATGAGGCACGGCATCTACATCGTACTTGTTCTGGATCGCAGCGCAGATCCCAACCGTTCCCGGACGTTTCTTGACGACTTTTTTCTGCAACAAGCCGTTGTCGAGTTCCTTGAATTCGTATTCTTCGCGATGATAGGTCACATCGATGAACGGCGGATCGAATTCCATCAGCGGATCGATCCCGTCGAAAATAGATTGAATATTCTGGCCTTTCAAAGGCGGCAATATCTCAAACGAGAAAAGGGTTTTGCCGTTGGCGTTTTGGATATGTTCGGTTACTTTCATTTATCGATTAGCGAATTTGTCAATTAGCGAATTAGCGAATTCCAACGCCAATCCGGACTCTTTCCTTTAATTACAACTTTATATTTATTTTAAGCGCATTCCTGTTTACACCGATTTTTTCGGTTGACTGTCTAATTAGCGAATTTGTCAATTAGCGAATTAGCGAATGCGAACGCCAATCCGGATTCTTTCATTAATTACATCTCTATATTTACCTTAAGCGCATTCCTGTTTACACCGATTTTTGCGGTTGACTGTCTAATTAGCGAATTTGTCAATTAGCGAATTAGCGAATGCGAACGCCAATCCGGATTCTTTCATTAATTACATCTCTATATTTACCTTAAGCGTATTCCTATTTACACCGATTTTTTCGGTTGACTGTCTAATTAGCGAATTTGTCAATTAGCGAATTAGCGAATGCCAACGCCAATCCGGACTCTTTCCTTTAATTACAACTTTATATTTAGTTTAAGCACATTCCTGTTTACACCGATTTTCTCGGGTTTACTGATTCATTTGCTAATTCGCTAATTCGCTAATTTGCTAATTCTAAAGCTAATCCGGACTCTTTCCTTTAATTACAACTCTATATTTACTTTAAGCGCATTCCTGTTGACACCGATTTTTTCGGGTTTAATGATTCATTTGCTAATTCGCTAATTTGCTAATTCGCTAATTTGCTAATTCTAAAGCTAATCCGGATTCTTTCACTAATTACATCTCTATATTTACCTTAAGCGCATTCCTGTTTACACCGACTTTTGCGATTTACTAATTCATTCGCTAATTGGCTAATTGGCTAATTGGCCAATTAATCCGCAATATTCGGATTCAGCCATTTCGTCGCTTCCAAAACCGAAATCCCGCGTCGTTCGGCATAATCTTCCACCTGATCTTCTTTTATTTTTCCGAGTCCGAAATATTTGCTTTCCGGGTGGGCAAAATAATATCCCGAGACAGATGAAGCCGGCCACATCGCCATGCTTTCGGTAAGCGTCACGCCAATTTCGTTCTCCACGTCGAGCAACTTCCAAATCGTGGGTTTTTCGAGGTGATCGGGACAGGCCGGATAACCTGGTGCCGGACGTATTCCTTTGTAAGCTTCCGAAATCAGCTCCTCATTCGACAAAATCTCATCTGACGCATATCCCCAGATTTCCTTTCTTATCTTTTCGTGCAGATATTCGGCGAACGCCTCTGCGAAACGGTCGGCGAGCGCTTTGACCATGATCGAATTGTAATCGTCGTGGTCTTTTTCGAACTCGGCTGCCCATTCGTCAACGCCAAAACCTGTCGTGACGCAAAATGCCCCAAAATAATCCTGGATTCCGGTTTCTTTAGGCGCGATGAAATCAGACAGCGCGATGTTCGGCGCTCCTTTTGTTTTTTGCGATTGCTGGCGAAGCGTCAGGAAAGTAAATGGCGGTTGGCCGTCGACCGTCGGGATGACTTCGATGTCGTCGTCGTTGACGGTGTTGGCGGGAAATATTCCGTAAATGCCTTTCGCAGACAAGCGCTTTTCGGATAGGATTTGATCGACCATGTTTTTTGCATCGGCAAACAATTCTGTGGCTTCCTTACCGACAATTTCATCGGTTAGGATCGCGGGATATTTCCCATGCAATTCCCACGTCCGGAAAAACGGCGTCCAATCTACATAAGGAACGAGATCGGAAATTGGAACCTCGATCTTTTTGCTTCCGATAAAATTCGGCCTGACCGGAGAAAATTCCAGTTTTAGTTTATTGGCACGCGCTTGCCCGATCGTCAGGAAATCCTTTTCACGCCCTCGATTGAGATAACCGTCGCGCAGTTTGTCGTATTCCGAACGAAGTTCCAACGCATATTCGATCTTGTCTTTCCCGAGCAAACTCCCCGCAACCGTAACGGCTCGTGACGCATCGTTTACATGAACGACGGTTTCCTTGTATTCAGGGGCGATCTTTACCGCCGTATGTGCTCTTGATGTCGTCGCGCCTCCTATCATCATTGGAATTTTGATGTTGAGCCGATCCATTTCCCTGGCGAGATAGACCATTTCGTCGAGAGAAGGCGTTATCAATCCCGAAAGCCCGATGATGTCGACATTTTCCTTGATAGCGGCTTCGATGATTTTCTCCGGCGGAACCATAACGCCCAAATCAACGATCTCGTAATTGTTGCAGCCGAGCACGACCGACACGATGTTTTTACCGATGTCGTGTACGTCGCCTTTTACGGTCGCCATCAGGATTTTTCCCGCCGATTGGGAAACACCGTCTTTCTCGGCTTCGATGAATGGAAGCAGATAAGCCACGGCTTTTTTCATCACGCGAGCCGATTTGACGACCTGCGGAAGGAACATTTTTCCGGATCCGAACAAATCGCCCACGACGTTCATTCCCGCCATGAGATTCTGCTCGATGACGTGGATCGGGCGTTCCGATTGTTGGCGCGCTTCCTCGACGTCGACCTCGACAAATTCGTCGATTCCCTTTACCAATGCATGCGTCAGACGCTCCTGAAGCGGGGCACTTCTCCATTCCTGGACGGCTTTTTCATCTGATTTCGTGTGCCCTTTGTAGCTTTCGGCAAGATCGAGAAGCCTTTCGGTGGCATCGTCACGACGGTCAAGCAACACATCTTCGACCGCTTCGAGCAGGTCTTTCGGGATTTCGTCGTATACCTCGAGCATTTCCGGGTTTACGATGCCCATCGTCATACCGTGTTGGATCGCGTGGTACAAAAATGCCGAATGCATCGCCTCCCGCACTTTGTCATTTCCGCGGAATGAGAACGAAACATTGCTCACGCCTCCTGAAATGTTGGCATACGGAAGGTTTTCGCGAATCCATTTTGTGGCGCGGAAAAAGTCGAGTGCGTTCAACCGATGTTCTTCCATGCCGGTGGCGACCGGAAAAATGTTTGGGTCGAAAATAATATCTTCGGGCGGAAACCCGACTATGTCGACCAATATATCGTAAGATCGCTTGCAGATCTCGATACGCCGCTGGTAATTATCGGCCTGACCGACCTCGTCGAACGCCATTACGATCACGGCCGCACCGTAGCGACGGACTTTTTTGGCGTGTTCGATAAACAACGCTTCGCCTTCCTTAAGCGAGATCGAATTTACGACGCTTTTCCCCTGGGCGACCTTAAGCCCGGCCTCGATGATTTCCCATTTCGAGGAATCGATCATAAGCGGAACCCTCGAAATATCAGGTTCGGCAGCGATCAGGTTCAGGAATTTCGTCATCGCCGCGACGCCGTCGAGCATGCCTTCATCCATATTGATGTCGATGATCTGGGCGCCTCCTTCGACTTGGCCGCGTGCTATATCGAGGGCCTCATCGTATTTTTCTTCTTTTATCAGACGCAGGAATTTACGCGAACCCGTTACGTTCGTGCGCTCGCCAACGTTGATGAAATTGGTCTCGGCCGTGACGATCAGTGGTTCGAGGCCGGAGAGTTTGAGGTATCGGTTGGTGGTTGATGGTTGATAGTTGACGGATCCTTCGTTCATGGGTTACAGTTTTCGGTAATAATTGATGAATCCATTAAGCAGCTTTTTGCAATCCAAAATTTGAAGAAGTACGTCATCAAGTTCTTCTTCTGAAATGTATTTTCTATCAAAGGATAAATAAGTTTGTGTTTCCAATTCATAAAGCGAACCTCTGGAAATATGTAAAAAATTGATCGTGTCTTTTGATGTTTGCCTCCCGCAACCTTCTGCAATGTTCGAAGGAATCGAGACTGCACATCGTCTCATTTGATTAGATAAACCGTACAGTTCTACTTTCGGGAACCCATCTGTAATTTCGTATATGCGATTCGCCAGTCTCCGCGCCTGAACCCAAACTTCCAACTTGACGTATTCCATCTCCAACTATCTGTCTAACAACTAACAACTACCAACTATCAACTATCAACTCCCAACTACCAAACTCCGCGGTTCATACATCTCCGCAACTTCAGCAATCAGCTTAATGTGTTCGGGTGTGGTGCCGCAGCATCCTCCAATAATGTTGATCAGGTTTTCGTCGAGATAATCCTTTATCAGTTGCTGCATTTCCTCTGGCGTTTGGTCGTATTGTCCAAAAGCGTTGGGCAGACCGGCATTCGGGTGAGCCGAAATATTCAAGGCGGTATTGTGCGCCAGCCGTTTGAGGTACGGCCTTAGCTGATCGGCTCCAAGGGCGCAGTTGAAACCTACGGACAACAACGGGATATGCGAAATCGAAATCAGGAACGCTTCGACGGTTTGGCCTGAAAGTGTCCTTCCCGAAGCATCGGTTATCGTGCCCGAAACCATCACGGGCGTGTCCAATTTGCGTTCTTCCTTGACTTCTTCTATCGCGTACAGAGCGGCTTTGGCGTTGAGCGTGTCAAAAATGGTTTCCACGAGCAGGATGTCCGATCCACCGTCGAGAAGCGCTTCGACCTGCTCTTTGTAGGCAATGCGGAGCTCGTCGAACGTGATGGCGCGAAAACCGGGATCGTTGACATCGGGAGAAAGACTGGCGGTGCGGTTCGTCGGGCCGATCGATCCAGCGACGAAACGCGGCTTTTCGGGATTTAAGGCGGTGAATTCGTCAGCTGCTTCGCGGGCCAGTTTTGCCGATTCATAATTGAGCTCGTACACCAAATCCTCCATGTGGTAATCTGCCATACCGATCGTAGTCCCCGAAAACGTGTTGGTCTCGACGATGTCTGCACCTGCCGCGAAATATTGACGGTGGACGTCCTTTATCGCCTCGGGTTGTGTCAGGGTCAGCAAGTCGTTATTGCCTTTCAGCGGATGTGGAAAATCTTTGAACCGCTCGCCACGATAGTCTTCTTCAGTGAAGTTATAGCGCTGCAGCATAGTTCCCATCGCGCCGTCGAGCACGAGGATTCTTTTAGAAATAGCTTGTTGTATTTTAGTCATAATTTCTTGTTTGAGGATTAGTGTTTAAGGTTTAAGGTTGCGTCCTACCTACTTTAAACTTTGAACTTTAAACTTTAAACAACTAAACGTTCAACCTCACCCGATTTTCCTGTCTAGCCCGGATGGCCGCAGGTAGCCTTGAGCAGGACGCGACTGTTTTTTGCCTTGTTGGGCCGGCGACCAACGGAAGCCGGGCACAGGAAGCGCAAAAAAAGAGCGTTCAAGCAAGCTACGGCGAACAGCCGGATCAGCTCTTAAAAAAACATAAAACCGTTATTGAAAGTGGGAAATTTCTCGAGTTATCTGTCCTGAAAATTCAGGTAGAACGTAGCACCTTCTTAAAGATAAGGGTTGCCAAGGCTTCGTCGGGTCTATTCCCTCGGCCTTTCGTGATAACGGCATGATGTGTATGAACGCTGCAAAGTAACGGCATTTTACCAAAGTTTGCAAGCGTTTTCAAATTTATGGCGAGCAGGAGCAAATTATCCGACAACAAACGTTTACAAACGTTTACAAATGTTTACAAACGACAGTAAATGTTTAATTACCGGTTAACGCGAATCGATCGTTGAATATTTGCAGTAAGATTTCCGAGAGCTGCGCCGGTTCGATAAAAAATGCGTTGTACCTGTGAACGGCGCGTAGCTCAAGACAGAAAATATCAGGTTTGAAGGGTCCGGATTTGGGTTACGTCATGGCATTTTTCCACGGCAGGGTAAATTGATCGCAATCTACCTTAGCGGCAAAGTGAACTAGCCATTCAACTTTAGTTGTTTCTAAAAGCAAATTCTTATATTTGCACCCGAATAAGAGGAAAAATTTGACTGATTGCAACCTCGTTAAAAAATGCTAAAGCAGAATCTCTCTCCTTTAGCGCGCGAAAACGCAATCCCTCACAACATTAAACAGTTAAGACACTATGGCTTATTTCTTTACGTCGGAGTCCGTGAGCGAAGGACATCCGGACAAGGTTGCCGACCAGATTTCGGACGCCCTTATCGATAACTTCCTTGCCTTCGACCCGGAGTCGAAAGTTGCCTGTGAAACCCTTGTCACAACGGGCCAGGTCGTGCTTGCCGGTGAAGTGAAATCGAAAACCTATCTCGATGTACAGCAAATTGCGCGCGACGTAATCCGCAAAATCGGCTACACGAAAAGCGAATATATGTTCGAGGCGAATTCGTGCGGGATCCTTTCGGCTATCCACGAGCAATCGAGCGACATCAATCAAGGAGTCGACCGCGCGAGCAAGGAAGAGCAAGGCGCCGGAGACCAGGGAATGATGTTCGGATACGCAACGAACGAAACCGACGATTTCATGCCGTTGGCGCTTGACCTGTCGCACAAATTGCTTCAGGAATTGGCCGAACTAAGACGTGAGAGCCGCGAAATCGATTACCTCCGTCCTGACGCGAAATCCCAGGTTACGCTCGAATATGACGACAACAATAAGCCTTCGCGAATCGACGCGATCGTCATCTCGACGCAACACGACGATTTCGACGAGGAGCAAACGATGCTTGCCAAGATCAAAAACGACATCATCGACATTTTGATCCCGCGTATCATCGCCAAATATCCGCAATACGCCCATTTGTTCAACGACAGCATCCACTACCACATCAACCCGACCGGAAAGTTCGTCATCGGCGGGCCTCACGGGGACACGGGCCTGACCGGGCGCAAAATCATCGTAGACACTTACGGCGGGAAAGGCGCTCACGGAGGCGGTGCATTTTCAGGAAAAGACCCTTCAAAAGTAGACCGTTCTGCCGCTTACGCCACGCGTCACATCGCCAAGAACCTTGTCGCTGCGGGAGTCGCCGATGAAATCCTGGTCCAGGTTTCGTATGCGATCGGAGTTGCAAAACCAATGGGAATTTTCGTAGAAACCTACGGCACTTCGAAAGTAGGTTTGTCCGACGGGGAAATCGCCAAAAAAGTCGAGAACATCTTTGACATGCGCCCTTATTTTATCGAGCAACGCCTTAAACTCAGGAACCCGATTTACAGTGAAACCGCCGCTTACGGCCACATGGGACGCAAGCCACAGACGGTTTCCAAGACATTCAAAAATCCTTATGGAGAAGAAAAAACCGTATCGGTGGAATTGTTTACCTGGGAAAAACTGGATTTCGTAGACAAGGTCAAAGCCGAATTCAATATCTGATGTGCCAATCGCCCATCATTCCAGAAAGCCGCCGTCGTTTGATTGCGGCTTTTCTTTTTCGCTTTTTTTTGGCGCGCGCCGGCTTGGAAAAACAGTGATGGACATAAAATGTTTTTTGGCCGTCGCCGGGCTGTCCGCTGTACCTTTTACCAAACCTCAAAGGTCTTAAAAACTTTTGAGGTTTCGTAAAAGGGTGCCGCTTCCATCCCTCGCGCACCCGTTTCCTGAACAACATCTTTGTAAAAACGCATTTCCTTTTCCAAAACCCGCAACTCAATTATCGGCATAAAAAACCTCGGGCGCAGTTTTACATCTTTGGGTCAACTAAAACCCAGATTATGAAAACGATCAAACTTTTGTCTTTCATTTTATTGTTCGCTTTGGCTTTTTCTTGTTCCAAAGACGACGACGGCCCATCTCAAAGCGACAACGACAACACGCCCGTCGTCAGCCTAAATGCACAATCCGCTTCGGGATTCGGCTACAAGGTGTTCTTCCAGGAAACCGCTTCCCCACAAACGCGTAAAGGCCTTGTGATCCTCGCTCACGGCGACAACAGCGACGAAGCCGACGGAACGCTTAATTCCCAATGTGAAGCGCTCGCCAAAAAAGGATATGTCGCCGTCACGACTTCTTATCGCAATCCAACAGGCACTTATGAAGAGATCAACGCCCGTTTCAAAGGCGATATTGAAAGCATGATTACCGCGATGGGTGGTGAATTCCAAATCCCGAGAAACAAAACCATAATCGGTGGCTTGTCGCGTGGCGGAAACAACACTTTCCCGTTGATTTTACCCGGTCAACCCGGAGTCGGCAACCCGATAACAGACATTCGCGGCGCCATCCTGGAATGTTCGGGAGGAGACGAATGGAAAGGTTCGGCGGTGCTCGTGCCGGTTGCCTACATGGCCAACAAAGTAGACCCGACGATGGGTGTCGAAAACGCCAACGACTTCAAAAACGGTTTGCTCAACAATGCCAACGGAAGTGTAGCCCAGGACAGCGAATGCCTGATCATCAACAGCTCAGGACATTGCACGAGCTCAGGGCAATACAAAAACTTCGTGGTCGAAAAAGTAATGGAGTGGTTACCGTGATACCGGAAACTGACAAGACGAGAACTAGCCAGACAAAATAAAGCGGAATGGAGAAAAACAACAAATTACTGGCGTGGCTGTTCGCCGTGATCGCATTGGTGAGCATCGCCGGGTTCTACCGATCCTATCTTTCGAAAATTCCGGACGTGTCCCAGTTTTATTTCGTGACGCACCTCCACCTGATCTTGTTCTTGCTTTGGTTCGGCTTGGTAATCACGCAGCCCATCCTGATCCGGAACAAGCAGTTTGAATTGCACCGAACGCTGGGCCGCTTCTCCTACTTTCTGGCGCCTTTGCTCGTATTCTCTATACTGGCGCTGGTTTACGACGCCTTGCCGCGCAATTACGCCAATTCTCCTGAGGACGCGGCGGTTCGATCTGTCGGAGGGATTCTGGACACCATTACCTTTAGCCTGTGCTATGCGATCGCAATGGTAAAAAAGAACAACCTGCGCTGGCATGTCGCGTTTATTTTAGGCGCCTCGCTGATCGTCCTGAATCCCGGTTTGGGCCGTCTCATGGGAAATCTTGTCGGGGACGGCGCGGGCATACTGGCAATGATCGCGACGCCATTCGCTTTTGCGTTCACGATCCTGCTTTACGAAAAGTTCAAACTCGAAAGGCCGATGCTCAAAAGCCCCTATTTGCTTTACGCGTTCATATGGTTGTGCGAATTGGTCTTGTTCATCGTGCTGCCGCAGACCGCATTCTGGAAGGCCGCGATGCGTTTCGTGATAAACGGTTGAACCGGAACGAGAGCCTAGCCCCGATCGCAGCAGAAAGCCTTTAGCTGGAAAACGCTAGATTTTACCAAACGCGAAAGGCGACCTAAGAAGCCGCTTCGCGTTTAGTAAAAACAGCGTTTTTGTGATAAAGCTTGTCGCGAAGAGCGGGAACAGCTTCAAAAAAGCTTACAAATTATACCTCAAACTCAAAATCACATAGCGCGGCTGCACGTAATATTGCGAATTCGTGATCCTGAACTGGTCGAAATTGTTGTCGTTGAGTGACGTCGTGTTGAGCAGGTTGGTGGCCGACACCTTGTATTCCCATTTGCTGCCTTTCTTTTGGTAAATCAGGCTCGCGCTCAGGAAATCGTATTCGTTGTCTACCGTATTCGCACCTGATTTGTTGTAATAATGGTAAAATTCGTATTCCGTCACCAGAGAAAACGCATCGAGGAAATAGTAGTCGAGTTTGGCAAACGGTCGGTCGGTGTAAAACGTTTGCCCCGTGAATTCATTGACGGTAAAATTGTATCCGACCTCGAGATTCGGCAACTTGCGAAACTGTGTCGAGGCACTGATGCGGTAGTTTTGCGTAAAGCTTTCCGTGGTGCGGCGCGTCGGGTCGAGCTCTCCCGTGCCGACGTCCGGAACTAAGACGATGTTGTTGAATTTCGACCAGTTCAACGACGCGCTAACCTGGGCTTTGTAATACCTGAGGAAAGAGCGGCCGTAGCTTCCCATTCCCGAAATCGTTTCGTCCGCGAAGCGAGAATTGAACGGTGTGTTGGTTTGGTTGACGCCGTCGAAAAACGCCTGGTTCTTGACCGCATCGGTCCTTTTGGTATACATAAGGTTTCCGAAAATATTCTCGAAATTGAACATATTATAGCGAAAGTAGCGCAGGGAATGCACTTGGGAAGTCGCGTTTTCGAGTTGACGGTTTCCGCGAAAAAGACTGTTGTAGTTCGAAAAAACATAGCCTTCAGCCAATTGGTTGATATCGGTAAAATCGTTCGTGAGCGAGTAGTTGTACGTCAGGGTTTCCGATTTCCTGATTTGCCACATCATATAGAAATCAGGCAAAATCTTGATGAAATCCCGCTTGAATTCCGAATCGTTCTGGTCGTTTGCCATCGAAAACGTGTGTACGCTAAAACCAGGATTTATCGTAAAAGCCCCGAAAAGCAGTTTGTAATGCAGCCCGACAAAGGCGTCGTTGAATGCATAACTCACATCGTTCCGGTTCTCGGGCGAATCGAGTTCGTTGATTTGCTCGTTGTCGAGAATCTGGAAAATGCGCGAGTCGAAATTTTGGTACGAATAGGTGTTCCCTATCGAAACGTTCAGGTTGGATTTTGGCGTGAGCACATAGTAATAATCGGCTTTGAGGTCGAACTTGTTGGTTTTGACAAAGCGTTGCTGGTTGATGTCGTTGCGCAATTGTCCCGAAATGTATTCGGTAAAATTGAACGGCTGGGTCGCGAGGTTCGCATTGTAAAACGGGTCTTCGTTCTGATAAAGGTGCTGCATCTCGACGGCGAAAATATTCTTTTCGTTGAGCGTGTAATACAAACTCAGGTTTTGGTTCAACGAGATCGGATCCTGTTCTTTGTTCGTAAAGATATTCTCGGTGTTGGCCACGCCGTCCACAATCGACTCGCGCAACAATCGTGCGTTTTCATCCTGTTTCGAGGTCTTGAGCAACGCATCGTAATCGAATTGAAGCGTCGTGCTTGGCTTGTAGGACGAACTGAGTTTGAATAGCCCGAAACTACTGCGTTGGCGCGAACGGTCTTCGCGATTTTCCTGAATGTCTTCTTCGATATATTCCGTTTGGGAATCCGTTTCCATGTCGGTTTTGGAGCGGGAGAAAATCCCGAACCCGCTAATGTTCCAGGCTTTTGTCGGATTATACGAAAAGTTGGCCGCACCAAAATCCGTGTCGATTTCCTTAGCGCGGTTGTTGCGCAGCATTGCGATGCCGAGATCGTTCGACGACACGTTGAAATTCGTCCCGTTGCGTCGCATGGCAGAACGGAACCCGCCAGTCATCTTGAAATAATCCTGCATCGTAAGCGGAAGTTCGCCTATGTTGTTGAAATTCCCGATAAGGTTCACGCTGAATTTCGGATTGTAGTAGAACAACTTCGGATTGACCAAAAAGCGGTTTTCCTCATGCCCAATCCCGGTTCCCGCGGTGAGATCGCCAAACCAAAAATTCTTTTTGCCGTCTTTGAGCTTGATGTTCATCGCAATATTTTCCTCGTTGTTCTCAAGGCCTTTGAGCTGTCCGATCTCATTGTAATTGCGCAATACCTGGACTTTGTCGATAGCGTCGGCCGGTATGTTCTTGACGCCGAGCTTGGTATCTCCGTCAAAAAAATCCTTGCCTTCCACCATCAATTTCTGGACTTTTTTACCTTCGACTTCCACCTCGCCGTCCGCATTGACTTCGACTCCTGGCAGCTTTTTGAGCACGTCTTCGAGCTTGCGTTCGGTTCCGGTCTTGAACGAATCGGCATTATAGGAAATCGTGTCGCCGCTTATCGAAACGGGCATTTCCTTGACGATTTCGACCGCGTTGAGCTCGATTCCGCCGGCTTCCATCTGTATCTTTTGGGTCATGTTTTCGGTCGTCGTAGTCACGCTGACTTCCTTGCTCGCCATGCCGAGATAGCTGACCTTTATCGTGTAAGCGGTCGACGCCTTCAGGTTGAGCACGAATTTGCCTTTGTCGTTCGTGATCGCATAGGCGTCCATGCCCTTTGAGGCGACGTTGACGGCCATGACGTTGGCCATTTCGAGCGGTTTGCCGTCGTTGTCGACGATATTGCCTTCAAAGCGGATGTTTTGGGAAAATGCGGAAAGGGAAATGCATCCGAGAAGCAAAAAAATAAAGTTCCTCATTTGTTTGGCTGGGATCCGTTTTTTGACGGTTTATTTGTTGGGTTTATTTGTGTATTTGTTTAGCTCAGGTGCATTCGGCTGCGCTTCGGGTGTTCATTCGCTGATTCGCTAGTTTGTTCATTGAGGTCGTCCCTTTTTTGACTGTCCTTAGTTCATCCTGATCATCGTGCGATTCTGTCCCGGGCCGCCCTGGCCGCGCATTTCCCGCATTTCTTCCATTTTTTTCACGACGATTTCGTCATATTCTTTCTGGCTCGTCTTTTGGCCTTTCGTAGGCGCTTTGATCGCCACTTTGTCTTTCGGGTTGAGCACCACTTTGGAACAAAGAATCACGGTCTTGCCGTCGTTGATCTCGAGGATCAGGCCAGGCAGTCCCCAATAACTTTCCGGACCTTGGTTGACGGGAATCTCGGGCGTATACCAAGCCGTTACGGTAATGTCTTTGGGCATTTCGACCTCGTCCATAAAATTCGTCTTCTTCTCCGTCTCGGTCTTTGCTTTGTCGTCCTTTTTTTCTTCGTCCCGCTTTTTCGGACGGAAATTCCGGAAATCCGATTTACTCGCCGGGACGACAGCCGTAGCCTTATAGCACGTATACTCGCCTATCTTCTTGGTTTCGCTTTCCATTTTCCACTCGAGTTTCGGGAGCGAATCGGTCACGAGGAATTCCTTTCCGAGAAAATCCTTGTCTATCGTGTAAGTTTTGGACTTTACGTTTTTGTAGTACGTTCCGCCTCCGCCCATGAAAGACGAGGCCATTCTCATATTGAACCCGCCGTTCTTTCCCGGCGTTTCCAATTTTTCTTCCTCTTTATAAACCGATGCCGACTTGTCGAAATGAAGCACGAACGTCTTTTCGAACATCGCTTTCATATTTTCCTGTATGCGCTTTTGCATTTCGGGTGTTATTTCGCGGTTCTCGCCCATCCTGGCCTGGAAATCGGCCGTGCTCGTCTTGGATTCGTAAACCGCCATGCCTTGAAAATCCTGGGCTTGGGAAAAACATCCGACCAACGCGAACACACAACTTAAGATAACTGTTTTCATACGTATTTTTCTGATTGATAAGGCAAAGATGACAGATTCGGGTTTTGGTTAATACCAAGAATCTGTTAAATGTTGTTGTCGTTCCGCATCTCCAGTCAAATCGCCCGGTCGGTCCGGTGTGTTTTCGACCACCGTTAGACCGGCTACGGGATTCAAAGTTTAATCGTATCTTAGTTTCCGATGAAAAATTTCCTGCTGGCCTTCCTTTTTTTATGCGGTGCCGTCGTCTCGGCCCAATTTCCACAATTGCATTCGGAGATTCCGGCTAAGGCCGATTGGTTTGTCGGGTTCGACAATCTCGGCGCCAATTATTTCGTCACCGACAATACGTTCTACAAAGAAAAAGAGCGGAAATTGTTGCAATACCAAAACATTTCGTTCGGCAAAATAGCCCGGGGCGACCTCATCAACCCGATGAACCTCGTGTTGTTCTACAAAGATTTCAATGCGGTCGTCTTCCTCGACAACCAGCTCAACGAAATCCGCCGCATCAATTTTTCCGATTTTCCCGAGCCGCTTACCGTGACGGCCGCCGGAAACGCATCCCAAAACCGACTTTGGATCTACAATAGCATCAACCAGCAAATCGGGCTTTACGATTTCCTGAAAAATACTGTCCTGTATCTCGCCCAGCCGATAAAAGGCGACATTGTGCATTATGAAACAAATTTCAACCATTTCTACTGGATCGACGATTCGGGAAACCGCTTTTCATGTGATCTTTTCGGCAAAATAATTTCGGTCGGAAAGTTTCCCGTCGAGCCCAGGACACAATTCATTTCTGACACTTCGATCCTTTACCTGAAAAACAAGGAACTGCGCCATTTTTCGTTGGACGGAAATACGGAACAGCTTGTCGATTTGGGCGAAAAATCTGTATTGGGCTTCTGGTACGGCGCCCAAAATTTAGCTATTTTTACATCCGAAGGAATCAGCCTCTACAAATTAAAATTACGCTAATGCACATAGCCGTCGCAGGAAATATCGGAGCCGGGAAAACAACGTTGACACGCCTTTTGGCCAAACATTTCAAATGGGAACCTCATTTCGAGGACGTGGTCGACAATCCTTACCTCGACGATTTTTACCATCAGATGGAGCGCTGGTCGTTCAATTTGCAGATCTACTTCCTCAACAGTCGCTTCCGCCAGATTTTACAAATCCGCGAAAGCGGAAAAAAGATCATACAGGATCGCACGATTTACGAAGATGCGCACATTTTCGCGCCCAATCTCCACGCAATGGGCTTGATGACCAACCGCGACTTCAACAATTACTCTTCTTTATTTGAGCTCATGGAATCGCTTGTGGCGCCACCTGACGTGTTGATTTACCTCAGAAGTTCCATCCCTAATCTCGTGGCGCAAATCCACAAACGCGGGCGCGATTACGAGAATTCCATTTCAATTGATTACCTGAGCCGCCTCAACGAGCGTTACGAAGCCTGGATTTCTACATATAACAAGGGAAAATTGGTGATCATAGACGTAGACAACATCGATTTTGTCAACAATCCCGAGCATTTGGGAATGGTCTACAACCGAATCGACGCCGAAATCAACGGGCTTTTTTAGCATTGGCATCCACAAACGCCAAAGCCAGATGCTGAAGTTTTAATTCCAAAATAGCATTTAAGTTCAGGATTTCGCGGCCTTTTTCATTTTTTCGATTTCCGAACGATCGGTATATTGGCTCCCGTCGACAATCGCAGCGGAATGAAACCATTGCGCTCCGGATGTTTCGATTATTCCGATGTTTGACGAACGAACACCGCCTCCGGGCATGACGGTGATTTTTCCATCTGCGGATTTTACCAATTTTAGCAACGCCTCTAAATTACCGATCGCATTTCTAATCCCGGCCGAAGTCAGGATTGTGCTGAAACCGCAGCAGATCACAGCGTCCAACGCTGAACTGAAATCGCTGACATCATCAAACGCACGGTGAAACGTACACGGCTTTCCGGCAGTTTTGACGAGCTCTGAATTTCGCTTCACATCGACTTGGTTTCCCTGTGTCAATATCCCGAAAACAAAGCCGTCGGCCCAAGTTTTGAATTGCGAAATAGCCGATTTCATTTGCGCAAATTCCGTATCCGAATACAGGAAATCGCCACCTCGCGGGCGAATCATGACATAAATCGGGATTTCGACTTCCGATTTCAACCGACGCAAAAGCGCAATATCCGGCGTCGTCCCTCCTACTTCAAAACCGGCGCAGAGCTCAATCCGGTCAGCTCCCGATTGCGAAGCGACAATTGCCGATTCGTAGTTGAAACACGCTATTTCGAGTTTCATTTGAGGTAGAAATCTGGCTTTGCCATTCGGTTTCCTTTGGCGTCGTGAACGGCATAGCTAAATCCGTCCTGCACGCAATACGACCCGAATTCGCCTTTTTTATTGATTGCAATGAATCCGACCTGTATGTCGCGAAGGCTTTGGTTCCGCTTTTTGGAAATCGCCACGATGCGCATCACGGCCTCTTGGCAAGCTTTCTCGGGCGACTTGCCTTGTCGCATGAGTTCGACCACGAGATGGCTCCCCGCAATCCGGATCACTTCTTCGCCATGACCTGTGGCCGTTGCCGCACCTATTTCGTTGTCGACATACAATCCGGCCCCGATGATGGGCGAATCGCCGACACGCCCGTGCATTTTATAGGCCATGCCGCTCGTCGTGCACGCTCCCGAGAGATTGCCGTTCACATCGAGGGCGATCATCCCAATCGTATCGTGGTTTTCTATATTGACCTTTGGCTTGTATTCCGATTTTGTAAGCCACTCTTTCCATTCCTTTTCGGAAGGCTCGGTAAGCAAGTTCTGTTTTTTGAAACCTTGTGAAAGCGCGAAAGAGAGCGCTCCGTCGCCCACGAGCATTACGTGGGGCGTTTTCTCCATTACCGCCCTGGCCACTGAAATCGGGTGCATGATATGTTCCAAAGCCGCCACCGAACCGATGTTTGCAAAATCGTCCATGATGCACGCGTCCAAGGTCACGCGGCCGTCGCGATCCGGGCGGCCGCCATAACCGACGCTGCGTTCATTGGGATCGGCCTCGGTAATTTTGACTCCGGCCTCTACTGCGTCAAGCGCACGTCCCGATGAGCTGAGTATCTTCCAGGCCGCTTCGTTGGCTTTGAGTCCGAAATCCCATGTGGACAAAACGATTGGTTTTCCGGGTATTGCGCCGGTGGGAAAATCCAGCTCAAGAATGGGTTTTACGGCCAAAGCTGCTGAGGCCATCGCGGCATTTTTGATAAAATCTCGTCTTGCGCTCATCAGTTGACCAGGATTTCGTCGGCGAAAAGCCAGGCCGCGTTTCCGGCGCCGGGATTTCCGTCGGGAATTTTTATCGTGTTTTTCGCTATGACCTTCACGAATCTCGCCTTCTGGCTTTTAAATGCGATGTCGATCGTTCCCTTGACTTTTTCGATATCGGATGCGGAAACCGTCGCAACCTGTTTAAATTCCTGTCCGTCTTTCGATATCAAAATGCGCACTTGCGATGGAAAATAAATCCAACTTCCCTTGCTCTGTAAAAAACTCGCCGTTACCGATTGGATTTTCCTGACGTCGGCCAAATCGATGACTGCATCGAGATCGACGCCCGAGAATCCGAGCCAATCGCGCCCGAATTTTACCTTGTCCCCAAAAATCCCGTTGACGAGCGTGAAGTTGCCGTCGCCGGGATAATGTTTGCTCGGCGCCTCGGCAAGCTCGACTTTGTGGCCTGTTGCCTTGCTGAACGTAAATTCCTGTTGGGTTGTACCTCCTATCTTGACGCCGTTTTCAAACCGTGCGGCTTTTACGGTTTCGGATCCGGGAATTACGATTTTTCCGGGGAACAGAGGCGAATCTGGTTGTGGTTCGCTTCCGTCGGTCGTGTAGCGGATTTCGGGATTTTTGCCGGCGGTAGTGAATTCGAGCACGATCTTGTCGCGCCCAAACGCCGATGCTTTCGCCGATAACCCGAACATGGCGCGGCTATAGTTGATTTTGAGCTTATCGAGCAATTCCATATGGGTTGCCAGCCGCTTTTGGAATTGGGCGAACTGTTGCGGCTGGGCCGTTCCCCACGCTACTTCCGACAACGCGGCAATCCTCGGGAAAACCATGTATTCCGCGTGCCTTTCGGTTGCGATGTACTCCGTCCATAAATTGGCCTGAACGCCTAAAATGTATCGCGCTTCTGCCTCAGAAAGCGCCTCCGGAACAGGATTGAAACCGTAAACTTTGTCGATCGTGACGTTGCCGCCAAAACCCAACGGCTCGTTTCTAGGATCGCCCTGATAGCGGTCGAAATACAGGTTGGACTCCGGTGTCATCACGACGTTGTGTTTTTGCCTGGCCGCCGCGATTCCGCCCTCGATGCCACGCCAGCTCATGACGGCCGCATTCGGCGCGAGTCCGCCTTCAAGGATTTCGTCCCATCCGATAATCTTGCGCCCTTTTGAATTCACGAATTTTTCAATGCGTTGGACAAAATAACTCTGGAGTTCGTGTTCGTCCTTGAGTCCTTTCTGTTTGATCAGGCTCTGGCAATGGTTGCAGGTTTTCCAACGGGTCTTCGGGCATTCGTCACCGCCTATGTGAATGTATTCCGACGGAAACAGTGCCATTACTTCGACCAGGACATTCTCCAAAAATTCAAACGTATATTCTTTTGGGCAGAAAACATCGTCGAAAACGCCCCATGTCCTTTCGACTTCGAACGGGCCGGATGTGCACGCCAATTCGGGATACGCAGCCAGAGCAGCCACGGCATGGCCCGGCATCTCAATTTCAGGTACGATCGTGATGCCGCGTTTCCTGGCGTAGGCGACTACTTCTTTGATTTGTTCCTGGGTATAAAATCCTCCGTACGGAATGTCGTCCCAACGCTGTTCGTTATAATGTCCGGCCATCGTGCCTCTGCGCTTTGACCCGATTTGAGTCAGCTTCGGATACTTTTTGATTTCAATTCTCCAGCCTTGGTCGTCGGTAAGATGCCAATGAAATGTGTTCATTTTGTACATCGCAAGGAAATCGATGTACTTCTTTACGAAATTCACATCCCAAAAATGACGGGAACAATCGAGATGCATGCCGCGCCAGGCGAATTTCGGTTCGTCTGAAATTTCAAGGTGAGGAATCGTTTTGGCATTTTCGGTTGCGGAAAGCTGGAAAAGCGTTTGCAAGGCATAGAGCGCTCCCGATGCATCCGAAGCTTCGATCTGGATTGGGAGATCCGGGAGTATTTTGAGATCGTAGGCTTCCTTTTTGAGTTTATCCGACTTTCGTATCTCGATCGCTCCAGGATTTCCGAGGCTGTAAATCACCACCGATTTATTGTTGAAAAATGCCTGGAGCCCGTCGAGATCTGAAAACAGGTCTTTTGAATCGAACGCTACTTTTTTTTCTCCGTTGCCCAAAAGGCGTAAATGCTGTGGCTTTGGGACGAGCGCAAGTTCCTGGGCGAAACAGCTGTTTGAAATCAATAAAAGCAATAGGAATTTCCTGATCATCTGAAGTGTTGGTTTTTACAAATGTAAACATCCGACGCAAGTTTTTGGCAATAAAAAAAGCCCCGCGATGTGCAGGGCTTCTTAGAAATAAACGAAATATTATTCGACCACGATCTTGCGGGTCACTTTGGCGTTCCCGTTTTGGACCGTCACAAGATAAATCCCGGACGAAGCGCCATCAAGCTGAAGGCTTTCGTTGAACAAACCGTTGTTTTGGTATTTTTTGCCGAAAATCTGGCGTCCGCGGATATCGTGTACGTTGACCTCGATATCATTTGAACCGTTTGGCGTAAAGCGGATATTGAAATTTCCTTTGTTCGGGTTCGGATAGATCGCAAAATCCTCGAGGTTGTTCTCCGGAGCCGAAAGCTGAGGGCTGCACATCGAAATGCTCCACGAGGTAAGGCTTCCACCATCCTGAGCGTAGGCATCGGCAATGCGCAATGTCCAAACTCCCGATCCCGATTGCCCGGCAACTGCCGAAAGCGGGCTCAACGGCCTTACCGTTCCTGAAATCGCCGGATTGTTTCCACAAACCAGAGGCGATCCGGCATCGGAAAACGTCACGTTGAAGTTAGCTGTGTTATCGCCACAAGCTTCGGCCACCAACGGCACCTGTACTCCCGAAGGGCTGATGAGCGTGAACGTCAGGTCACTCACCCAAGTGTGGGTTCCGGCTGCGGTTACCGTTAGGCTTGAAACGATCACGCCTGCAGGAACGGTGATCGTGGAATTGATCGTGTTCGGCCCTGCCGCACTGATCGCTAGCGGAACGTTGGTCGAGGTATAATTGATTCCGCAACTTACCTGCCCAGTCCTGAAGCTGAATGGCGCTGGGAATGCACCCACCGCGCAATCGTTGACCGGACGGACTCTCCAGAAATACGTCATAGCTTCCGCCAAACCAGTCAATTGAAATGATGTGCCGACGACAGTATAATTCTGGACCGACAACGTAAATTGCTCGTCAATGGCAACCTCGACGTTGTAAGCCGTAGCGTTCGGTTGGCCTGCCCATGTCAAATTAACGGTCGTGGCCGTCGGATTGGTATTGTTGGCCGGGCCTGTCAATGCCAATGGCGTAAAATCAGCTCCGAAAAGTTGTAAGTACAATGGGATCGTTTTGGACATTCCGCCTGACGTGGCCGTTACGACCAGCGAATACAAACCGCTTGGAGCAGTGGCCATGTTACTTAATGTCAACGTAACGTTTCCGTTAGCCGAAACCGTCGCCGGAGCGAAAGTAGCGGTTGCACCAGAAGGTTGGCCCGTCACGCTGAACGTTGTCGATCCTGAAAATCCACCCAAAGCAGTATACGGAAGCGTGTACGTCACGCCAGAACTTGCGCATGCATTTTTATTCTGTCCGCCTGAAGCCGGGCTGTAACCGACTGCAAATGTAGAAGCCGGAGCCGTTATCGAAAAATTGGCGTTCGACAAATCATAAAAAATATGATTGTATCCTTTGACCATTATACGGTTGGTGGTTCCGGTGTTGTTCGGGATCGTAATGGTTTCGGACCCGTCGTTCGGCACCTGGCTGGCGAGTTGTATCGGATAGGTTTGTCCACCATCGGTAGAGAGGAAAATATCTACGAAAGCCGCGTTTACGTTATTTGCGGTAGTTCCAGCGACATTCCACGTTACGTTTTGGTTGGTTCCCGCAGCGTAGGAAACCGCCGTGTTCGGAGACGTGACCACGAAAGGTCCGGCCGTCGCGTTTACGGTAACTTTCATGGCGTCCGAACTCGTTTGTCCGACACCCGTCGCCACATCGCGGGCGGTCAATACAAAATTCAAATCACGCGCGACATTCGAGGCGGCCTCTTGTGGAACGCCGTTGCTTGTCGTAACCAAAGAGTTGGCTAGAACCGTGGCAAGCCTTGGCATATAACGCGATGGCGTCGCTACCGGATCGTAGGATCGGAAGGTTGGCCCACCCGTTTTGGTAACCGAAGCGACACTTGCGCCTCCTGTTTGGTTCGTAGCCGAATCGTTCTGTTCCCAGCAATAGCTCAGCGTGTCCCCATTGGCATCCGTAGCCGAACCCGTAAGGATAAAAGCCGTTCCCTTTGGAATCGTATAATCGGCGCCGGCATTGGCAACCGGGCCCGGATTGGCGATCGGTGTGCGCGTCGGGCATGTCTTGGACACCATATTGTCCTGAACCTGCTTGATGCTGGCGTAGACGAAATAGTCGTCGGAATTGTTTTGGATGTTATAACCCGTGATCCCGGCGTAACCCATAATCGTGGAACCTGAACCCGGTTCTACGTTTACGTTCGTGCCTTCGACCGCGTGGGAAAATGTATGGTTGGCTCCGAACTGATGCCCTAATTCGTGGGCGACGTAATCGATGTCGAAAGTGTCTCCCATCGGGACGCCGTCAGCAGGAGAAGTAATACCGCGGCCTTTACCGGTTTGGCAAACGCATCCGATACAACCTGCATTTCCGCCGCCTCCTGAAGCGCCGAACATATGTCCGACGTCGTAATTCGCTTCGCCTATGTTGGCGGTCAGCGTGGTTTGAAGCTGATTGTTCCAACTTCCCATCCCTGTGTAAGGATCGTTAAGCGGGTTGATATAAATCACGGAAGTCGTGTTGGCGATGATCGAAAGGCGGATGGCAAAGTCCTTCTCGAAGACACCGTTAACCCTTGTGATCGTATTGTTTATTGCAGCGAGCGCCAACGGGACAGTTCCGCCGTGGTATTGGGTATATTCCCCGTTACACGACATCGCCAAACGGAATGTCAGCAATTCGCCTGTGTTTGATGCAGGAGCGTGAGGCAATTCCATTTGTCGGCTAACTTCAGACGCGACGGCCTGGTCTTCAGTTCCGCACGTCCAAGGCAAGGCACCTTTATTTCGTGAGGAATGGAAAACGGCATAAACGCTTCCATCTTCGGAATAATTTTCAAGGAATTCGGTGCGATTTCCCACGCGCATTACCATGCCGCTGAAACCGTTCGTGTCCGAACTCAACCGAAGTGTAGCCGATTTATCGTCGATTCCAGTCCCGACGTAGGCCCGGATTTCCGGGAATTGGGCCTGTAAAGCATCGTCAAAGTTGGACGCTTCCAACACCTCGAAACGCTCGACTCCGCCGTTTGCATTCGGCAGGGAAATCACAACTCCGGCGCGTCTTTGGGAAAGATCGCGTTTGGGAGCCGTCTGTAAAACCTGGCGCAGTTCCGAACCCTGAAGCTGGAAAAGCTTGAATTCCGTAGGGAAAGATTGCCGTGTAGCGTTCTTGGCTACCTTTCCGCTTAAAGTAGTAACCGCCTTCCACGACCGATCCGTTTGGGAATACCCGGAAAGGAAGCAGCCCGAGAAGATCAAGGCGAATAAAATTCTTTTCATAATTATGGTATTGGGTTAAGCCGTAAATATAAAGCAATGATAGCGATCGCAACGATGACATTTAGTTAAATAAAAAGGCGCCCATTGTCGTGGACGCCTCTATTTTTTATCGGATCGGAATTTACTTCCTGATCGAGTCCAGCTTGGCCTGGATTTCGGCTTCTGTTCCTTTGAACGTAACTTCTGAAGTTACCGGAGCCTCATCTCCTACTGAACTTGTCGTTTTCACAACAGCAGTTACCGTACCATCTACAGCTTGTGTCTTTTCGATGGAGACTTCCTTGCTTGTGTTTCCTGTAGCAGGAGCCACAACCTCGATCGCTTTGGTTTCGACGATTTCCTCAGATGTGCTGTGGCCGCCCAAAATCGGAGCGATGACAAGACCTACAAGACACGTCAATTTGATCAGGATGTTCATAGACGGTCCTGAAGTATCCTTGAATGGATCTCCAACCGTATCTCCGGTCACGGCCGCTTTGTGAGCATCCGAACCTTTATATGTCATTTCCCCGTTGATCATGACACCTGCCTCGAACGATTTCTTGGCGTTGTCCCAAGCACCACCGGCGTTATTCTGGAAAACCGCCCAAAGAACACCGGAAACGGTAACTCCGGCCATGTAGCCTCCAAGCATTTCGGCAACGAGTTGGTTGTTGTCTGAATAGATCAATTTGCCAAGCAACACGATCGCGATAGGGAAACCGATAGTCAAAACACCCGGCAACATCATTTCGCGCAAAGCGGCTTTAGTGGAAATCTCGACGCATTTTCCGTATTCAGGTTTTCCTGTTCCGGCCATAATGCCCGGGATTTCGCGGAACTGACGACGTACTTCGTACACCATGTCCATTGCGGCTTTACCTACAGAGTTCATCGCCAAAGCAGAGAAAACCACCGGGATCATACCTCCGACGAAAAGCATCGCCAAAACAGGAGCTTTAAAAATGTTGATTCCGTCGATATCTGTAAACGTAACGTAAGCGGCGAAAAGTGCCAGTGACGTCAAGGCTGCAGAAGCGATCGCAAAACCTTTTCCTGTAGCGGCCGTCGTGTTACCGACTGAATCCAAGATATCGGTTCTTGTACGTACTTCTTTCGGAAGCTCACTCATTTCGGCGATACCACCGGCGTTGTCAGAAATCGGCCCGAAAGCATCGATCGCCAACTGCATAGCCGTCGTGGCCATCATTGCAGAAGCCGCCAAAGCAACTCCGTAGAAACCTGCCAAGGCATATGATCCCCAGATCGCGCCTGCGAAAAGCAAAACGGTAGGGAAAGTTGAGATCATACCTGTCGCCAAACCAGCGATTACGTTGGTTCCTGCTCCGGTTGATGATTTTTGGACGATGGCCAAGACCGGCTTCGTCCCTAGACCTGTGTAGTATTCCGTAACCGATGAAATCACACCGCCCACGATCAAACCTACGATCGTCGCACCGAAAACACGGATAGACGAAATGTCTTTCAGTCCTTCTCCGAAGAAGCTCATCTTCATCGTTTCAGGCAACATATATTTTACAAGGAAGAAACAAGAGATCGCCGTCAACACGATAGAAACCCAGTTTCCGATGTTCAAAGCGCCTTGTACTTCTTTTTCTTTTGCGTTGTTGTCCTTGATTTTCACCAACATCGTTCCGATGATAGAAAAAAGGATTCCGAAACCGGCGATGGTCATCGGCAACAAGATCGGACCGATTCCGCCGAAAGCGTCGTCAATGTTTCCGCCCATGTCTTTGATGACATAGTTACCCAAAACCATGGCAGCCAAAACCGTCGCAACGTAAGAACCGAACAAATCGGCACCCATTCCGGCAACGTCACCCACGTTATCACCAACGTTATCGGCAATCGTGGCTGGGTTACGCGGATCGTCTTCCGGGATTCCGGCTTCTACTTTTCCGACAAGGTCAGCGCCAACATCGGCCGCTTTTGTATAGATACCACCACCAACGCGGGCGAACAACGCGATAGATTCCGCTCCAAGCGAGAATCCGGCTAGCGTTTCGAGCACGATGGTCATGTCGGCAGTGGATGTCCAGGTGCCGTGCATGAAATAGTGGAAGAAGAAGATAAAGAATGCGGTAAGACCTAAAACGGCCAAACCGGCAACGCCCAATCCCATTACGGTTCCGCCTCCGAAAGAAACTTTCAGCGCCTGCGGAAGGCTCGTACGGGCGGCTTGTGTAGTCCTTACGTTGGTTTTGGTGGCGATTTTCATACCCATGTTTCCAGCCAAAGCCGAAAAGATAGCACCAAAAATAAACGCGACCACGATCAGGATGTGTGTCGTTGGCACAATGAAAGAAATCCCTGCAAGAGCGACGCTCGCTCCGAGGACAAAAAATGCGAGTAATCTATATTCAGCTTTTAGGAAAGCAAGCGCGCCTTCGTAGATATAATCTGAAATTTCTTTCATCTTACCGTCACCGGCGTCTTGTTTCAGGACCCATGAGCGCTTTGCGGACATGAACAGGAGCCCAATCAAAGCCATGGCAATCGGCACATAAATTATAAATTCTTCCATAAATCTAGTTATTTATATCTTTTTTAACGGCTGCAAAAATAGGAAATTTTTAAGAACGGAAAGCCTACTTTACAAATTAGTGGGAAACAAATTTTAAGAAAATGGAAAAGCTTACAGCCTATTGCGTTTGGCAAGGTAATGATGCCACAGGATATAAGAGGCAAGCGTGCGGTGAGGCGCCCAGTTTTGGGCCAGTTCGGACATTTCATCGACGTCTCGGATGCCATACAATTCCTGAATGGCTTTGCGGATCGCGATGTCGCCGAACGGGATGATATCTGGCGATTGCAGGCAAAACATAAGATAAACTTCCACCGTCCACATTCCGACGCCTTTTATCGCGAGCAATTCGGAGGTGACGTCTTCTACCGTTTTCCCAGGGAACGATGCAAAATCGAGCGTGCCGGATTCTACGCGGGACGCCATGTCTTTTATATAGGACGTTTTTTGACGGGAAACGCCAAGGGCCCGAAATTCCTCGTTGGAAGCGGACAGCATCTCTGACGGAATCAGCTCCCCGAAGTGATCCTGCATTTTGCGATAAGTGGCTTTTGCCGACGAGATCGAAACCTGCTGTTCCAAAATAATGTGAACCATCGCGGCAAACCCTTGTTCGCGTAATTGTACGACAGGACTTCCGTAGGTTTCAATTACAGATTTGAGGATCGGGTCCTTGTTGCACAGCAGATTGAGAATGTCTTTCATGCCGGGGTTGGAGAGCGTTGCTAGGTTTTAAGAAAATGTACAATTTTTCTGTAAGGAGGATATGGTGTCTCGCGGTAAATTTAGGGTGGGTGGTGGGGGCTTTTTAAACCATCCACAAAAATTTAGAAATAGAAACCAAATGAACCCTTGATCGCAAACCGTCTTGCATCCGGCAAATCCAAATAATTTCCTCTCCATGAAAAATCAAGTCGGAAGACCTTGAAAATATTGCCGATACCGAAACCGTATTCGTAATAAACATTCTCCGGGGCGCGATAGATCAAACCACTGGCATTGATGGCTTTATTTTCGTCCGAAATCGTCCCGTACACCGCGCGGACACCGACGATCTCGCGCCAGTTGAGTTTGCGCAGAGCCGGAACCCGAGCGAAAAGCTTGCCCTGGAAATTGTGCTCCCAATGCATCGTCACATATTCGTCAGCGAGGAATTCGTAGAAATTAAGGTTGGCGAACGTGTTGTCGATTTGCCACCAGGTTTGGTTTCCGGGCACGACGTTCGTCAGGCCAAGCGGAACCGTTCCGTAGGTCTTCCCGACTTCGGTGGTGATGAACGAACGTCCGATGGCGCCAATAATGATAGGCTGACGATAGTACAGTTGCAGTTTCTGGTATTCGAAATCGCTGTCCAACATGCCTTCGATACCCGAACTGACTCGGAAGAAAATGCGGCTGTACGGATTGTCGACGATGTCGCGTTCGACGCCGTAACCGATGGTTTGCCGCTTTGGCGTCCAGTCGACCTCGAATTGAAGTTCGGATTGTCGCACCTCGCTCGCGACGACGCCCGGCGTGTTCTGGGTTGGCAAGGTCGTGTAATAATCGAGGCTGAATTCGTCCGAATTGTTGGCCGAGCGCAACGTGCGGTACGACATCCCGGTTTTGACACGGAAGTTTTTGACAGGTTCGAATTCTATCGCGGCCGTCGCGAGCTGGATGTTCGTGAGTTTCCCGTTGCTTCCCGATGCAAAAACCGAAGACGAAGCGTTGCTGCGGCCCAGGACGTCGTTCGTGGACGTCAAATCAGCGCCGATTTGCTCGACATCGCGACGATAACCACCCGAGACGATGACGCGGCTTTTCTTGTCGATCATCCATTTTCCGGATAAACCGAACTTGAACTTGTCGTCACCGAATCCGTAAGCCGTGTAGCCTTCGAGTCGCCACGGATCGTTCGGACCAAAATAAGTACGTCCGCCGGCGCGCAGTCGGAACTTTTCGACTTCGTTATATCCGAAAGACGAATAGATCGGGCCGTAATCGAACCAGTCGTAATTCACGTAGCCACTCGCCAGAATTTCGACGCCCGTGTACAAACGCCGGAATTTCTTGACGGTCTTCAGCGTGTCGAGCATGCTGTAAACGCCTTGTTCGTCTTTGTTAAGTTCCTCGAAGCGGTTCTTTCGCCAATATTCCTCGTCCTTCTGGTAAATCGAGGTGTCTAGGAAATTGACATCCTGTTTATAGAATTCCTCAGGCTTTTTGAGGTTGAATTTGTGATTGCGGTAATACGTCGTCCGTTTGCCGTAAACACCTTTTGACTCATCCTTTTTGCTGAAGGAAAAATCAGACATCATATAATCTTTGGTCAGCAAAAACACGGAATCGTTGACGACCTCGAATTCCTGCTCGATGTAAATATCCTTGACCCAGTTGATGTTGGCCGACTTCGTGACCGCCATATTGATCGATTTGATCGCCCACGTCGTATCGGCTACCCAAAAATCACCTTTGAACGTAAGCTCGCTCTTGCGCCTCGGATAGAACACGATGTTGTAACAGGTTTTGTTGTCGATGACGGCCGTGTCGCGCAACACATAGTTGTAAACGTCGATACCGGTGCGCGAAAGCGGGCTCGTGAAGCTCTTGTCGAAAAACAGGAGATAGTTGTCGTAGATGTTGTATTCGGCATACAAATCCTTGATAAATGCCTGGATCTGCTGGTTGCCGGTGAATCCGGAATTCTTTGTGGCCTTTACGACTTCTTTCTTTTTGCTTTTGTCGTTGTCGCCGTAAACGTCAGAAAGTTGTTCGTTGATAAAAATCGGCAGATAGGTTTTCCCGGTAATATCCGATGTATCGACGTGCTGGAAGATGAATTCCATGCCTTTCCAGATTTTGCGCTTCATGAACGCGCTGTCGATGGTGTTCATGTCGAATTCGACTTTTTCGTACTTCTCCATTTGATATTGGTCGAACATATACAAGCCGTTCTTGCGCTTGCGTTCCCATATCTTGCGGAGAATGTCGAGCGCCGGATTGTTCTTCTTGGACGTTTTCCCGGTATAGATCGTCACTTCGCTGAGTTGGTTGTCCGGAAGCAGCGTGATCGAAAAATCGTAATTGACGGACTTGGCCAATTCGACTTCCTTGGTTTTGTATCCCATAAACGAGACCACGAGCGTCTTATAAGTGTTGGGCGATTCGAGATAGAATTTCCCGTCTTCGTTCGTGACCGCAGATTGGGTCGTGCCCTTGAACTGCACGTTGGCGTAAGGAACCGGGAGTTTCGTATCGTCAATAACGATTCCGCTAACCTTGGTCTGGCCAAAGGCAGTCGTCAAAAACAGTAAAAGGAAAAGGCTGAAAACCGAATGTTTGTTGCTCATCGAAAAAAAAACTTCACCGTAAAAGGTGAAGTTCAAATATAACGGTTATTTCGTTTATTTCTTGTACAAGACTTTTTTCACGGCCTTGACCACATCCTGAGCGTTTGGCAACCATTCTTTCAACAATGTCGGAGAATATGGAGCCGGCGTATCGGCAGTCGTGATGCGTTGGATAGGCGCGTCGAGATAATCGAATGCACGTTCCTGGACAATGTACGTAATTTCAGACGCAACCGATGCGAACGGCCAGGCTTCTTCAAGCACGACCAAACGGTTGGTTTTCTTTACGGATGTAAGGATCGCCTCGTAATCCATCGGACGCACGGTGCGCAAATCGATGACTTCGATTTCGATGCCTTCTTTTGCCAATTCTTCGGCCGCAGCCAACGCTTCTTTGATGATTTTTCCGAAAGAAACGACCGTCACGTCTTTCCCTTCTCGTTTGACATCGGCAACACCAAGCGGTATCGTGTATTCTCCTTCAGGAACTTCACCTTTGTCGCCGTACATCTGTTCCGATTCCATGAAAATAACAGGATCGTTGTCACGGATGGCTGACTTCAGAAGTCCTTTCGCGTCATATGGCGTAGATGGAACGACCACTTTCAAGCCCGGCGTATTGGCGAACCAATTCTCGAATGCTTGCGAGTGCGTCGCGCCCAATTGTCCTGCCGAAGCCGTCGGGCCGCGGAAAACCATCGGCATCGGGAATTGCCCGGCCGACATTTGTCTCATTTTCGCAGCGTTGTTGATGATCTGGTCGATTCCGACAAGGGAAAAGTTGAAGGTCATGAACTCGACGATGGGACGGTTGCCGTTCATGGCCGATCCGACCGCGATACCGGCGAAACCAAGCTCCGCGATTGGCGTATCGATGACGCGCTTAGGGCCGAATTCGTCCAACATTCCTTTGGAAGCTTTATAGGCGCCGTTGTATTCGGCCACTTCCTCACCCATCAGATATACAGATTCGTCACGGCGCATTTCTTCGCTCATCGCTTCGCAAACGGCCTCACGGAATTGGATTGTTCTCATTATTTTTTTTGATTTTCGAACAGCAAAAATAGGGTTTCTTTTTGTTGTTGCAAAAGGGCAGGTGTTTTTTGTTTGGCAGGAAAAGCGGGAGATTCCGGTGAAGCTTCTAGAGTGTCGATCCAACGGGCAGGAACACATCGAATTTTGCACCGTGATCCTCATTCCCGCTGGCGAAAACCATCCCGTTGTGAATTTCGACTATTTTCTTTACGATGGCAAGCCCGACGCCGGTTCCCGAATATTCCTGCTTGCCGTGAAGCCGTTGGAAAAGCCCGAAAATCTTTTCGTTGTAGCGTGGATCAAAGCCGATGCCGTTATCTGAAATACTGATGTGGCAGTAGCGGTTTGCCGTGAGCGTCGGATTGACCAGGCTGCCATTCTCGACGATCCCGGCCTGCACGATGATTTTGGGTCGTCGTTGGTCACTTGCATATTTAACGGAATTCCCGATTATATTGTAGAACAACTGCGACATCTGGAACGGGATGACGTTGGCCGAACACATCTGCCCCACTTCAACCTCAACCGATTTTTCAGCAATTTGCTCGTGCAGATCGTCGAGAACTTCCGTCACGATCGGCCCTAAATCGGTCATTTCGGACGGAATGCGCTCCCTGTCGGTTTGGGAATACGAAAGCAGGTCGTCAATCAACAGTCGCATGCGTTCTGCAGACTGGGAAATCTTGCGCAGATAGTGGACTCCCTTATCGGATAACCCGTCGGATTCACTTTGCTGCAAACGGGAAACGAAGGTTTGTATCTTGCGCAGCGGCTCCTGTAGATCGTGACTCGATATGTAGTTGAACTCCTGAAGTTCCTGGTTGGTTTTGAGCAACATCTCGTTCTTTTGCTCCAATTGATCCGTGCGCTCCCTGATCCTATCTTCGAGTTCGGCGTTGAAACCGCGTTCGATGAGCAGGTCATTGCGGCTCGTGTCGAGTTGGTCGACGGCTTCGAGATGGAAGGAAATCAGGTCGGCGAAAAGCGTGAACATTCCCGTGATCTGTGGGTTGTTGAGTTTCCTCGGATGCGGATCTATCGCGCAAAGCGTCCCGAAAAATGTCTTGTCCTTCCGGAAAATCGGCACGGAAATATAACTTTGGAAGCCATACATCGCGGGCGTATGGTGATGGGCGAAATCAGGATCGTCGGATACGTGGTCGATCACGACAGCATTCCCGCTCTGCCGTATTTCATTGCAAATCGTGGTTTCGATCTCGAGCTCTCCGCCGGGTTCCAGTCCGAAAGCGATGTCGTCCTTTACCTGGCAAGCGATCCACTTATCTTCGGTGACGCGTGCTATAGCCGAAAATCCCATTCCGGTGGTGCGGCAAATTACGTCGAGTAACTGTGGAACGATCGCAATCTTGCTGATTTTGTCGATGTCGTGCTGCAACGCTGAATCTTCTACTTTCATTTTGAATACTTGTCAGGCTAAAGTACCGATAAAATGTCATTTTTGCGCTTACGGATTTCACGTATAAAAAAAAAGCCAACCTCATCAGGCTGGCTCTTGGTACAGGTAGCAAATATCTTTTAGATAACCGTTACATTTACTGCGTTAAGTCCCCTTTTCCCTTGTTCAACAGAATAGGTTACTTTGTCATTTTCACGTACCGGACCGTTAAGGCCGCTTACGTGAACGAACAAATCTTCACCGCCGTTTTCTTGAGTGATGAATCCGAAGCCTTTTGCTTCATTGAAAAATTTGATTGTTCCTTCTTTCATTTTGTAAAAAATATTAAGTGACAAAGGTAGTCTTAAATTAATATTAATCAGTTTTTTAGTGATTTATTTTAAAAGTTTTTAATTTTTGGGGCGACGTCCTCGAATATTTTTGATTTTTTTTCGGCTCTATATTGACTTCGCGTTGCACGACAGGATTCTGTTCGTTGCGCAAAACTTTGTAGTGCGGAAGACTTTTAAAAAGTTGCGTCAGATTCTTGAATCCGTAAGCGCGCGCATCGAAACTAGGATCCATTTTGCGCAGCGTAAGTCCTAATTTGGACACATATACTTCTTCTTCTCCTTCCGTCGACGATATGTCAAAGGCCTTATCGATAAACGATGTATCAAGTTTTTCAGGCTTCGATTGAGGCGATACCTCTACATTTTCCACATCGGCCTCGCGCAATGTAGAGGCCAGGATGTTCTCGCTGAACGTAAAAATCTCGCACGATTGCACAAAGGCTTTCGGCGTTTGTTTTTGGCCGATCCCCATCATGAAGATGCCTTGTTCGCGTATGCGTTTGGCCAGGCCGGTGTAATCGCTGTCACTTGAGATGATGCAGAATCCGTCGATATTTTTGCCGTGGAGGATGTCCATGGCATCGATGATGAGCGCGCCGTCGGTTGAATTTTTCCCGCTTGTATACGAGAATTTTTGTACCGGATTGAACGAAAACTGGTTGATGATATCCTTCCATCCGTTCATTTGATGCTGCGTCCAGTCGCCATAAATCCGTCGGATCGTCGCCTTTCCGTACTTCGACACCTCTTCGAGCATCGCCCCGAGCAGCTTCGGCTGGGCGTTATCGCCATCGATCAATACCGCTATATTGAAGTTTGGTTTTTCCATATTTAAGAAATTTCTTCAAATTACGCGCTTTTATTGGTGCCAAGTAACTTAAAAGGCCGTACTTTCCCAAAAAAAGCTCGTTTCATGTTAAATCTTTGCTCATTGCCGAACCTGACGATACTATCGAACGTATAAAAGAGTTATAATAAAAGGGATAGTTCCCAACTTTCATATTTACCGCAGTCCGCTGCATTATTTTTTCCCCATGTCATCTGCTGTCAAATTCCAGGGATCGTCAAAATCCCGATTTCTCGCTACTGCAAATTCGCGAGTCAATTCTTACTTCCGAGAAGCCAACCTGTCCAAGCAAGCCAATTCGGCCATGTGGATCAAATCTGTAATTTACCTGTTTCTGTTCTTCGGATTGTATGCGTTGATCATCTCGAACGTTTTTTCACCGTGGGCGATGTTCGGGTTATCGGTAGCTTTGGGAGTGGTAAGCGCATTCGTCGGGTTCAACGTTTGCCACGACGCCATACACGGCTCTTTTTCGGCAAACAAAACCACGAACAAAATCCTGGGCTCCATCTTTAATTTATTAGGCGCAAATCCTTATGTGTGGAGCATTTCGCACAATATGGTCCACCACAATTTCACCAACATTCCGGGGCATGACGAAGACATTGAGATCGCGCCGGGCCTGATACGCATTACGCCTGAAGAAAAAATCTACCCGGTTCAGAAATTCCAGCACTTGTATGCCTTTCCGCTTTATAGCCTGGCGTCGTTGTCGTGGCTGTTCCGAAAAGATTTCAAGAAGTTCTTCCAGGCCAATTTGGGCCCTTTTGAAAACAAACATCCCAAAATCGAGTATTTCAACCTGTTTTTTTACAAAGCGTTGTACATTTTTCTTTTCATCGTGCTGCCACTTTTGGTACTTGACGTCGCCTGGTATGAATTCCTTATCGGATTCGTCGCGCTGCATTTTGCCCAGGGACTTACGATGGGACTCGTGTTCCAGTTGGCGCATGTCGTCGAAGGCACTGATTTCCCGACTCCGAACGACTCCGGCAACATCGAAGAGAATTGGGCCGAACACCAAATGCGCACTACCGCGAATTTCTCGACCCAAAGCCGGATCGCCGCTTTCCTTTTGGGCGGGCTCAACCGACAGATCGAACACCATTTGTTTCCGACGATCTGCCACATCCACTATCCCACAATCGGGAAGATTTTGAAAGAAACCGCTGCGGAATTCAACATACCTTATATAGAGAACCGCACTTTTTTATGCGCACTCAAATCGCATTATAAGATTTTAAGGAAATTCGGGTCGGAAGCGCGCGTGGCCGCCTGACTTGCGGGTGCGACGTCACAATTGGCAATCGGGCGGGCGATCGCGGTTGCCTTGTTTAGCCGGTACGCGTTAAAGATTCGAAAAATAGCAACATTCTTTAGGCTGGGCCTGGCTATTTGACAAGGATCCTGGTTTAACGTTTACGAAATCGATATAATAGGTAAATTTATTATGCATGCATAGTACATTTTTTATTTTTATTCCTTACCTTCGGCAGCGAAAATTCTAAACTTCATCATTAAAAATGAAAATATTAGTCTGCATCAGCCACGTGCCTGATACTACTTCAAAAATCAACTTCACCAACGGTGACGCCGATTTTGACTCAAACGGCGTACAGTTCGTGATCAACCCTAATGACGAGTTCGGATTGACGCGCGCCGTGTGGTTCCAGGAGCAACAAGGCGCGAACGTCACCGTAGTGAATGTCGGTGGGCCTGAAACCGAAGCCACGCTTAGAAAAGCACTTGCCATCGGGGCGAACGAAGCGATACGTGTAAACGCCACGCCTACAGATGGCCTCTCCGTAGCCAAGCAGTTGGCGGAAATCGTCAAAACCGGCGGATACGACCTCGTGATTTGCGGGAAAGAATCGTTGGACTACAACGGCGGAATGGTTCCGGGAATGTTGGCGGCTTTGACGGGAGCGAACTTCGTGAACTCCTGCATCGGCCTGACTGTCGACGGGACGAACGTGAAAGCCACGCGTGAAATCGACGGCGGAAAAGAAACCCTTTCGACTTCGTTGCCGCTAATCGTGGGCGGGCAAAAAGGTCTTGTAGAAGAAAAAGACCTTAGGATCCCGAACATGCGCGGCATCATGACGGCACGAACCAAGGCACTCCAGGTGTTGGAAGCGGTCGGATCTGAGGCGAACACGAAAACTGTGAAGTTCGAGAAACCGGCACCTAAAAGCGCGGTCAAAATGTTCACTGTAGACAATCTCGACGAATTGGTAAGCGCTCTTCACAACGAAGCGAAAGTTATATAAGAACGGGATTGCGTGAGGGATTGAAGCGGAAATCCTTTTGTGAAGCGGAGCGGAACAAAAGATTGAAGCGGAAAGCCCGACCCGGAGGGACACGCCCAAACTTTAAACCCTAAACTTTAAACTAAAAAAATGTCAATTTTAATATACGCAGAATCATCCGAAGGAAAATTCAAGAAAGTGGCTTTCGAGCTGGCTTCCTACGGAAAAAAAGTGGCCGAGTCATTGGGAACTACCGTGACGGCCGTGACCGTGAATGCAGCCAATGTTTCCGAATTGTCGAAATATGGCGTGGACAAGGTCCTGAAAGTGACGAACGACAAATTGTCGGCATTCAACGCGAAGGCTTACGCCGACGTGATCAAGCAGGCGGCCCAGAAAGAAGGGACGAAATTGGTTTTGTTGTCGTCGACGACAGACAGTTTGTACCTCGCGCCTTTGGTGGCCGTCGGGCTTAACGCCGGTTACGCTTCGAACGTGGTCGGTTTGCCGGTAAGCACCTCGCCTTTCCAGGTAAAGCGCAACGCGTTTTCGATGAAGGCGTTCAACATTACCGAAATTGCTACCGACGTGAAAGTACTCGGGCTTGCCAAAAACTCTTACGGTGTGTTTGAGAGCGCTTCATCGGCTTCCGAAGAGGATTTTGCTCCGTCCCTGAACGATGCGGATTTCAACATCAAAACCGAATCTATAGACAAGACGGCCGGAAAACTGACGATCGCCGACGCAGAAGTCGTCGTTTCTGGAGGTCGCGGACTTAAGGGCCCGGAAAACTGGGGCTTGATCGAAAACCTGGCTTCGGCTTTGGGCGCGGCCACGGCTTGCTCGAAACCGGTCTCGGACCTGGGATGGCGTCCTCACAGCGAGCACGTCGGGCAAACCGGTAAGCCTGTTGCGACCAATCTTTATGTAGCCGTTGGAATTTCAGGTGCGATCCAGCACATTGCGGGAATCAACGCCTCGAAAGTAAAACTCGTCATCAATGCAGATCCCGAAGCTCCTTTCTTTAAAGTGGCCGATTACGGTGTCGTGGGCGATGCTTTCGAAATCGTTCCGAAACTGACCGAAAAGATCAAGGAATTCAAAGCAAATAACGCTTAGTTTACTAACCCAAACTAGCTTAGGAAGCGGCTTCGATTAATTTCGGAGCCGTTTTTTTTTAATTAGCGAATGTGAGAATTAGCGAATTAGCGAATGGGTAGTTAATGAATGTGACAATTAGCGAATAAGGCCCCGGTAACCCGACCCATAACTTGGTTGTCAAATTGACTAATTATCTAATTGACTAATCATCTAATTGACTCATCACCTCATACGCTAATTCGCTAATTCGCACATTCGCTAATTCGCTAATTATCTAATCGACTAATCATCTAATCGACTAATCACCTCATTCGCTAATTCGCTAATTATCTAATCGACTAATCATCTAATTGACTAATCACCTCATTCGCTAATTCTCTAATTGACTAATTATCTAATTGACTAATCATCTAATCGACTAATCACCTCATTCGCTAATTCGCTAATTCGCTAATTATCTAATCGACTAATCACCTAATTGACTAATTGACAAATTATCTAATTACCTAATCCTTGCGAAATCAAAACGCAATTGTATTTTTGCAACATGAGTTTAGTGAAGCTTACAATAAAAGGGATTTCGTACAGCCAGACGCAAAATGGCGCTTATGCCCTTATCTTGAATGAAGTTGACGGAGACCGCAAACTTCCAATAGTCATCGGTGCATTCGAGGCACAGTCGATCGCCATTGCGCTCGAAAAGGAAATTCGTCCGCCCCGCCCGCTAACGCACGACTTGTTCAAGAACTTTGCAGACCGTTTCGACATTGTCGTCAAGCAGGTCATCATCCACAAGCTCGTGGACGGCGTTTTTTATTCGAGCATCATCTGCGAACGCGACAAGATCGAAGAAATCATCGACGCCCGCACATCGGACGCCATCGCATTGGCGTTGCGTTTCAACGCCCCTATCTTTACCTACAAAAATATTCTCGACAAAGCCGGGATCTACCTCAAAGCCACACCGGAAAGCGAGCAGCACGACGATGTCCTGTCTGCTCCGGAGACTTTCGGCATGGGCGAGGAATCGAACCAGGCCGGAGACAGTTATGCAAAGCATAGCCTGTCCGAACTCAACGAAATGCTCGACGGCGCCGTGCGTGACGAAGACTACGAAAAAGCGGCGAAGATACGCGACGAGATTTCGAGGAGAGAATCGTGATCTAATCAGGTTTATTAAATTTTGTACCCTGGTCATATAGGGAAAGTTCGGTTTTGCCGGGCTTTTTTTTGGGGCGTGACGGCGGCACCGCTGTTCCAGCCCGGAACGACTTAGAGCGGCCGCCGTCGGGCTGTCCGCTTTATCTTTTTTGCCGTCTTCGCCCGGGTGAAACGGCAACAAAGACGAAGCAAAAAAGGATGCCGCTGCCATCCCTCACGCAAGCGCCTTTCCAAAACACCACCTTTCAACAACCGTTGTTCATTTCTTTTGAAGCGAATCGGTCACTATTAACACCCGTTATTTTACTTTTATACGCTGATTATGTTTGTCCCGAAGTATGTTTTCGGGCGAGCAAGCCCTGATAGAACCAAAACAATCACTATGAAACAATACCACGACCTCGTCAAGCACGTCCTTGAGAATGGCGTACAAAAAGGAGACAGGACAGGAACCGGGACCAAGAGCGTCTTCGGCTACCAGATGCGCTTCGACTTGTCTGAAGGTTTTCCCATGGTAACGACAAAAAAACTCCACCTGAAATCGATCATCTTCGAATTGTTGTGGTTTCTTAAAGGAGATACGAACATCCAATACCTCAACGAGAACGGCGTGAGAATTTGGGACGAATGGGCAGATCCCAACGGTGATCTCGGGCCGGTTTACGGCTACCAATGGCGCAACTGGAACGGTGAGGAAATCGACCAGATCGAGGAATTGATCGAAACGCTCAAGAAAAACCCGAACAGCCGCCGTATGCTCGTTTCGGCCTGGAACCCTTCGGTTTTGCCGGACACGTCGGTGTCGTTTGAAGAAAACGTCGCAAACGGAAAAGCCGCGCTTCCGCCTTGCCACGCATTTTTCCAATTCTATGTCGCGGACGGGAAACTGTCGTGCCAACTTTACCAACGCAGCGCCGATATCTTTTTGGGCGTTCCGTTCAACATTGCGTCCTACGCGCTATTCACCATGATGGTCGCGCAGGTCGTCGGATTGCAGCCTGGCGATTTCATCCATACATTCGGGGATGCGCACATTTACAACAATCATTTCGAGCAAGTAGAATTGCAGCTTTCACGGGAACCGCGTCCGTTGCCGAAAATGATACTGAATCCCGATGTAACGAATATCCTCGATTTCAAATTTGAAGATTTTACGCTCGTCGATTACGATCCGCACCCACACATTAAAGGAATCGTCGCTGTTTGATATGACTAAATTTCTACTGGCGTTGCTGGCCTTGTCGTTTGGCGCCAACGCACAATTGTCTAAGGTTTACCTCGATTCGACAATGACCGAAACCGAGGCTGACAAACACAGCTTTTACCGCACTTTTGCGCCAGATCCGTCCAAGCCTGAGGCGTTTTTGGCCAATACGTACTACAAATCGGGAAGATTGCTTGAAAAAGGGCGGTCGATTTCCAACGAAAAACTGATGTACCACGGCATCGTCCAAGAATTTTGGGAAAACGGCTCCAAAAAATCAGAAAAACAGTTTGAGCTGGGCGATCCCACCGGAGGCATCCAAACCTGGTACGAAAACGGCAAACCGCACTCCTTGGGCTATGTCATACAAAAGATGATTGAGGTCGAGGGCCACAAACTTATCGTCTCGCGCGCGCTGATCTCCCAGTTTTGGAACGAAGCTGGAGAGCAAACCGTCATCAACGGAGACGGCCGCTACTCAGATCGGCAGCAATGGCTGCACGAGGAAGGGCAGGTCAAAAATGAAGTGCGCACCGGGAAATGGGTCGGCGAAGATTTCAGGCGCGGGATCACCTTCGAAGAGACATATGATTCCGAAGGGGAATTGATATCGGGCGAGAGCAAAGAAAAAAGTTCCGGAAAAAGCTATCAATACACTTCGCTTTTCAATCCTCCGACTTACAAAGAAAAAACATCTGATTTCTTTCATTTCGTCTCAAAAAATTTTAAGACGCCGGAGACCACAAAAGGCGGCCGACTGCTGATTTCCTATGAGGTTACCGCAGAGGGCCGCATCGGGCAAATCAAGATCGTCAACGGAATCGACAGGGAAACGGACGAGGCAGCCCGAAAGATGCTGCGCAAGTCAGGATTGTGGACGCCTGCGAAAAGCCGCGGCAAAAATGTGCGCATCGTCTTAAACTTGCCTATCGCGGTAAAAGCCACCCAACACTATTGATGCATGGACCGCTCGTGTTCCAAACTGGCGCGATTCACCCTTTTATACGTCGCTTTCGCACATCTCCTGATTCGATGAAGTAATTTATTTTTGGATATCATCTTAAACCAAAATGTTATGCCGACTTCCATATTTGTCAACTTGCCAGTGAAAGACCTGAACCGATCGGTCGAATTTTTCACGAAACTAGGCTACACTTTCAATCCCGATTTTACCGACGACAACGCCACTTGCATGATCATCGAGGAACCGTCGATTTTTGTCATGTTGCTTGTAGAGCCTTTTTTTACTGGCTTTACGTCCAAAGCGATTTGCGACACCTCGAAATGCAACGAGTCGATCATCGCCCTCAATTGCGAAAGCCGCGAAGCCGTAGACCAAATCGTAAAAGTCGCCGTTGCCGCCGGAGCCACGACTCCGATTCCCGCGAAAGACCACGGTTTTATGTACGAATATGGCTTCACCGACCTCGATGGCCATATCTGGTCGTATTTCTATATGGACATGAACCAAGTTCCGAAATAAAAATCCGAACCCAATTTCGTTTAGTTTAAATATTTTCAGATGAAAACATACAAATTTAGATTTTTCGTAATGTTCGCAATCGCGACGCTTACGGGTTGTGGAAATGCCGAACCGAAATCCACGGACAATATCGCGACTGACACGACCGCAATAAAAACTTCAACCGAAAAAAACAATCCGATCATGCAAAAAATAACGCCATGCCTTTGGGTCGAGAAAGACGCCAAAGCAGTCGCGGACTACTATCTTTCTATTTTCAAGGACGGGAAGCTCAAAGAGTTCCGCAAATACAAGAATCCGCCGATGGAAAACGGCCAAGATGGCGGAAGTTTCGAGACGGCGACGATACAAATTGCCGGAAGCGAATTCAGCATCTTGGCCGCGGGTCCGATGTTCAAGTTCACCGAGGCGGTTTCGTTCGTCATCAATTGCAGAGATCAGGAAGAAGTGGATTATTACTGGGAAGCCTTGACCGCGAACGGAGGCGCGGAAGGCTCGTGCGGCTGGTGCAAGGACAAATACGGTTTGTCGTGGCAAGTCGTTCCCGTCGAATATTTCGAGCTCATCAACAGCGATGATCCGAAAGTGCGCGAAAAAGCGATGGTCAACACGTTCAAACAGAAAAAACTAATCCTTTCAGAGCTCAAATAATCTGGATTTCGAACCATAAATCATTAACTAAAATCGTATTAGCATGAAAACGCTCAGAATTATATTTTGGGTCACGACCGCGCTCATCGCCATTTTCGAAGGCGTAATCCCTGCGTTCACGTCTCATACCGAAATGGCGAAAGAAGGCATACGACATTTGGGCTATCCCGAATATTTTGGTACGGCGCTGGTAATTTTCAAGATCGCCGGTTGCCTGATCCTTATTGTCCCACAATTTCCGAAGCGCGTTAAGGAATGGGCCTACGCCGGTTTCGCATTCGATTTCCTGTTTGCGTCAATCAGCCATTTTTGCGTGGACGGATTCGGATTTTTCGCGATTTTCCCGTTGATATGGCTCGTCATCCTGGCGTTGTCGTACAACAGCTTCCATAAATTGAACGCCGCCAGGCCAGCCTGAAATGGTAGAGATTTTCAGAACGGACGTCACCGAACCGGCTCAGGCCGAAGCCATGATCGCGCGTCTTCGGGATTACGCCCCGGCTTCCTCGATCACGTTCGATTTGGAGGATTGCGACAAGGTGTTGCGGGTCGAATCGGCTATACTTGAAGTTAGTGCCGTGATATCCTGCATGCAAGCGCATGGTTTCGAATGCGAAATTTTAGCGTAAATTCGGATGACCAATCGTTTAACCAATCCACTAAATTATGAGAATTGCCACTATTGTCGTATCCGTGCTTGTCGGACTGATCCTATTGTTCGCCTCGGTGACGTATTTCCTTTTTATGTTTGGCGTGATTCCGCCTCCGAGCACCGACGGAATGTCTGACGCCGTGATGAAATGGAATGCCGGAGCGGAAGCCACGGTTTACCTTATGCCGCTCGTAAAAGTATTGGAATTGCTTTGCGGAATCTTTTTCGTGACGCGATCATATGTTGCCCTGGCCAATCTCGTGATCCTGCCGATATCGGTGAACGCATTCCTGTTCCACGCGTTCCTGGCCCCGGAAACCATCGCAATGGCCGCGCTGTTATTCATCGGGAATCTGTTCCTGATTTACGCCTACCGCGACCGGTATAAAGTTTTGTTTACCAGAAAATAATCCTAACTGAGAATCGGCTCCGAAAAGGCGATTTTTTTATGTATTGAGCACACTGTTGTTGGTTCCGGCGAAGTCGTTGTGGCGGAAAGCGTCGGCTTCGGGCTCGTTGCGATAATTACCGTCGACGACATATCGGAATTCAAACGATGCGTCTTTCGGAAGATCGAAAACACCTTTGAACACGCCGTTCTTTTGTTTGGTCAACAATCCGGCGTTCGCATCCCAACCGTTGAAATCACCTGCGACCGACGCCGTTTGAGCGTCTTTCGCCTCTATCGAAAACGTCACTTTGCAAACCGGCTTTGTCTTGGCAAACCGTTTCTTGATAGGCATAATTGATTCATTGTTAGCGTTATCGACACAAAGGAAAGTGTTTTTAAAGCAGGTTTCGCGCCCGACGATCGTTTTGCGATAAATTCATACGCGATTGATTTTGAAACCGTTTTTTTCAAATCGGAAGCGGAAAATTACAAGATCCGAATCAGGAAATCGATTTCATATTTTTATCCGATAAATGCGCGTTTGCAATTTTGAGCCGATGCCGTATCTTTAAACCACAAAAATCGCCTTATGATCACGCTTATCGCCGCTGCCGCCGAAAACAATGCCTTGGGTAAAGACAACCAATTGCTGTGGCATCTTCCGGACGATTTTAAACGCTTCAAGGCGCTCACGACGGGACATTACATTATAATGGGGCGCAAGACGTTCGAGAGTTTTCCCAAGCCGCTTCCCAACCGTGTACATGTAATTATTACGCGACAGCCGGATTACCGGGCAGACAATTGCATCGTCGTCGGGAGTTTGGAAGAAGCGCTCAAGGTTTGCCCGAAAAGCGAAGAAATTTACGTGATAGGCGGAGGTGAGATTTATGCGCTTGCCCTGTCGCTGGCTGACAAAATAGAACTGACACGCGTCCACACTTCGCTTGAAGCAGACGCGTATTTCCCGGATTTCTCCGATGCAGATTGGGACCTTCAGGAATCGGACCATCATCCTAAGGACGAAAGACATGCTTTTGATTTCACTTACGAAACCTACGTTCGGAAATAGCAAAAAAAAACATCCGCTTGAGCAGATGTTTCTTGTCCGGTGGAAATGTTATTGAGAAATCTTCGCCTATTCCTGGAACAGTATCTGATAACTTAAAATGAAAACCGCGATGGCGAGACTAAGGCCCGTAAGCAAAAGAATCACATTCGCGGATTTTTGAGAGAATCTCTCAAGAAAGCCCTTAATACCAAATACCACAAAGATACTAAGGACGAAAAAAACTAAAATTTCCAAAAACAAATTTAACCCTAAGAACGTATGATTGGCCTCGATCCCTGAAAACAAGGAAAGAAAGCCGTTATTCAGGCTGTCCACAAGAACTAATGAAAGGGCCAGTGCAAGGCAGATCCATTTAAGTTCAGCGAAGAAGGTTCTCGATAACATGTTTTCCATCGGTATTATTTTTTGTAAAGGTCTTCATACCGATCGGTTACCACAATCCCGTTAATGCGTGAAATTTTTTATATCCCTGATTTTAGGGAGGCGGGTTTTTTTGTTTAAAGTTTAAAGTTCAAAGTTGCCCACCCAAAACCTCCGCTGTAGTTGACCCAGCACAAACCTCAAACTTTAATCCTTAAACTTCAAACCTAAACCTCAAACTTTAAACTTCAAATCCTAAACTTTAAACTTTAAACCTTAAACTTTAAACCTTAAACTTCAAACTTTAAACCTTAAACTTTAAACTTTTAACTTCGACCTTCAAACACTAACCCTTTTCCTATCTTTGCCCCGATTATGAAACAGCCTCAAAAAGTTACGCCATATAAAGATTCCGCTCTCGGGAAAAAAGAGCAGGTCACGCAAATGTTCGACAACATTTCCGGCAATTACGACGGATTGAACCGCGTGATCTCGTTCGGGATCGATATCAAGTGGCGCAAGAAAGTGCTTCAATTGGTTTCCGATACGAATCCCGAAACCATCCTCGATATTGCAACGGGAACCGGTGACCTCGCGATCCTGATGTCCGAAACCAAAGCCAAACGCATTGTAGGCCTTGATCTCAGCGAAGGCATGCTGGAAGTCGGACGCAAAAAAGTTGCCGAGAGAAAACTCAACGGCCGCATCGAATTGGTTCAGGGCGATTCCGAAAACCTTCCGTTTGAGAACGATTCCTTTGACGCCGTTACGGTCGGTTTTGGCGTGCGCAATTTCGAGACGTTGGAAAAAGGCTTGTCGGAAATTTTGCGGGTGTTGAAACCAGGAGGGATTTTCGTGATCCTGGAATCGTCGAACCCGAAGAAATTCCCGTTCAAACAAGGTTATACGTTCTACAATAAATTCATACTGCCTACAATCGGCAAATTGTTCTCGAAAGACCGGTCGGCCTACGGATATTTGTCCGAATCGATGTCGGTGTTCCCTTTCGGCGAAGAACTAAACAATATTTTGCGTAAAATTGGGTTTATAGACGTGCGAGCGTTGCCTCAGACTTTTGGCGTCGCCACCATTTACGTCGCTTTCAAAAAATAGCATGAAGAAGATCATCGTCTTAGTTTTTGCCCTTTTCGCCATTCAGAGTTTCGGTCAAGGTCCGACAAAAATGTTCGGGCGCGACCCGATCGTCAACCTCGAGAATTTCGACAAACAACGCGTGCATTGGGGCTATTTCCTCGGATTCAACATTTACGACTTCAAGTTCGATTATGAAAATCCAGGGCAAGATATCCAGGTTGACAAAACCACGGGTTTCAATGTTGGTTTGGTCGGAAACCTAAGACTTCACGAATTTATCGACCTGCGTTTTGAGCCAGGACTTTATTACACGCAACGCGACTTGAATTTCGTAGGGTTTGAGGACGATCCGCTGAACGCCAAACGCGAAGTGCGCTCGACATACATTCACTTCCCGCTGTTGCTCAAGTTTTCTTCGATGCGCACGGGCAATATCCGACCTTATTTAACCGGCGGAGTATCGCGGACGCTTAACCTTTCGAGTAACTTCAAATCGAGGGACGACAACACTCAACAGCGTTTCCGGATGAAACAGTGGACGAACAACTACGAACTTGGCTTTGGCGTCGACCTTTACTTTGAATATTTCAAGTTTTCACCCTCGATTCGCGGCGTTTTCGGCATGGACAACGAAATCATTCCGGATGCCGACCCGAACAGTCCTTGGACGGGCAACGTAACGTCAATGAAGACCAGGGCGGTGTTCATCAATTTTACCTTCCATTAAATTGCGTAACCGGGCGAAAAAAACTAACCATTTGTATCGCTCGCGCACAGCATACGGTTTGGATAATTCTCCGATGAGTTCGGAGTTTTTTTTTTGGCGCATGAGGTGAAAGTTGATGGGATTTTGGGCTAAGTCGCGGGATGTTTTCCCAGATATAACATATTTTCAAAATATGTTATATCTAAGCTCAGCAAAACGCCGTAATATCCGATACAGAAAAACTGTAATTTTTCACAATTAACATCTGAACCGAAAAAATGGCGTCTCCGAATGGTCCATCGCCCGTTTATATCGCGCTAATCCGCGATTCGATCAGAGAAAATCGTTTGATCACATGTCTTTCAGATTCGGCCCCGGTTTAAACGGCGAAGTAACAAGCGTCGGTCTCGATGCGGCAACTGAAATCCGGCAACCGCAACTCAACCATTTCGGGTCCTCCGGAACTCACTCAACACGATAGCCGTTGCCGTGGCCACGTTCAGGCTCTCGGTTTTTTGCAGATTGCCGAACCGCGGGATCGAAATTCTTTTGTTTACCAACGTTTCTACTTCTCGTGAAATCCCGTTGGCTTCGTTGCCCATCACGATAATCCCGTTTTGGGGAAGCGCTTCCGAGTAAATATCGTCCCCGTCCATGAACGTTCCGAAAACCGGGAGTTCAGCGTTAGACAAAAATTCCGGCAAATCAAGATAGGAAACGTTGACACGCGTGAGCGAACCCATCGTCGCCTGTACGACTTTCGGGTTGTAGAGTTCTGCCGTTTCCCTGGAACAGACGACTTCAGAAATGCCAAACCAATCGCAAAGACGCACGATCGTGCCGAGATTTCCCGGATCGCGAATATCGTCGAGCGCCACGATAATCCCGGTTTTGTCGATCGGTTTCGGATTCGGGATATGAAAAACGGCCAGGCAATTGTTCGCCGTCGAAAGCGTGGTCATTTTTTTGAGGTCGGATGCCGTAGCGGATGTTTTCCGGGCATCGGCGATCTCCGGGAAAAGCGGCTCGGTTTCAAAAAGATGCTCGAGTTCAAAGTCAGACTCCAGCAATTCCGATATCACCTTTGCGCCTTCGGCAAGAAACAATCCTTCCTGTTGACGATACTTTTTTTGGTGAAGCCCCGTTATTCGCTTTATTTGGTTTTTACTGACCATAAATCTGTATTTTTGAAGTCAAATATGCCTACCCTTTGAAAAGCCTGCCAGCAAAAATAGTGTTTATTGTCCTTTTCGGATTACTGTTGACGGGTTGTAATTCGGTGAAACGCGTTCCGAAAAGCAAAAACCTGCTCACCAAGAACGAGTTCGTCGTCAACGGCAAAAAACAGAATACCGAAGAACTCGAGAATTTGATGCACCAAAAGCCAAATTCCGAACTTTTACGCTACCGGCTTCGACTCAATCTCTACAACCTGGCCAACCCGAACCCGGATTCAAGCTACCGTGCAAAATTCACCAGGAACCCAAAAAAATACGAGCGGCTGGCTAAATTGCTTTCCAAGAAACAAGTCAACCGATTGGGCAAATCCTTTTACTATTACGGTTTCCACCAAATGTTGAAACGCATCGGGGAAGCGCCCGTGATCATCGATACGACCTCGATCAGGAAGTCGCGCCTCCGCCTTAAAGGGCATTATTTCAACAAAGGTTTCTTCAATGCCAAAATTTATTCGAAAATAGATTCCGTCGCTTACAAAAAATCACGCGTCACGTACACGGTCGACACCGGCAAACCATACCTGCTCGATTCGCTTACGCAACAAATTTCGACGCCTGTTCTCGATTCCATGTTCCAGGCCACGAAAGACAAATCCGCATTGATTTCCGGGAAACAATTCAACGGCCAGGATTTCGATTTGGAGAAGGCGCGCGTGACGTCTCTTTACCGAAACAACGGTATTTATCATTTCCAGGCGAATTACGTCAAGTTCGACATCGACACGGTCGACACCGGACACAAGGCGCACAGCAACATGATCATCGACGATTACACATATCGAGAAAACGATTCGACGAAGACGACGCCGTTCCGCCAATACAGGATTTCCGAAGTCAATATCTACACAGATGCCACCGGAAGCAAGATCAAACCTGCGAAAAACGACAGCGTGACGTATAACGGCTTCAATTTGTATGCGACCGATAAACTCAAATACCGTCCGAAAGCCATTACCGATGCGGTTTTTATCAATAAAGGCAATTTGTTTTCAGATATCCGGACGACGGTCACTTCGCGCTACCTGAGCAACCTTCGCGTGTTCAATTATCCGTCGATACAGTACGAGGTCGATCCAAAGGATTCGATCGGAAATTCGCTTATCGCCAATATTTATCTGGTTCCGAGGAAGAAATACAGCTTCGGCTACAGCCTCGACGTGACCCACTCCAACATTCAGGATTTCGGGATTCAGGGTACGACTTCGGTCACGATACGAAACGTTTTCAACGGAGCCGAGACCTTGGAGATCGCCGCGCGCGGAAACATCGGCTCATCAAAGGATTTGGCCAACCCTAATGATACGTTTTTCAACGTGTCCGAATACGGAGCCGATATGAAACTCAGTTTCCCGCGCATCGTGTTCCCGTTAAAAACCGAAAAAATCATCCCGAAGAACATGATTCCGGTTACGACGATGAGCCTCGGTTATGCCAAACAGCGCAACATCGGGCTTGACAAGGAAAATTTCACGGGCGCTTTCAGTTACACCTGGTCGCCTAAACGTTTTTATTCGTCCCGATTCGACTTATTCAACATCCAATACGTCAAGAACCTCAATCCCGAGAATTATTTCAACGTGTATTCGTCTTCTTACGGCGCGCTGAACGACATCGCACAGGATTATCTCGACACGAGCAATCCAACTTATTTCAATACCAGCGGCAATCTCGCCATCGATTCGGGTACGAACCAGTTCATCACCGACGCTTTGGGCGAAAGCGACGCGATCCCGTTGACGCCCCAGGATTTGCGCACCGTCAGGAGTATTGAAGAGCGGCGCAAGCGACTTACCGAAAACAACCTGATTTTCGCCACGAATTACAGTTATTCCAAAACCACGAAGACCGATTTGCAGGACAATACGTTCTATACGTTTCGGACAAAAGTGGAATCGGCGGGGAATTTCCTGTCGCTTATCGCGCGTTTGTCGAAGCAACTCGAAAACCAAAACGGGAACAACACCATATTCGACATCGAATATTCCCAATACCTCAAAGGCGAGTTCGAATACATCAAGCATTGGGATCTGCGCCGCAAAAAGGTGTTGGCGATGCGGGCTTTCGCCGGATTGGCCGTTCCGTACGGGAATTCGAAAAGCGTTCCGTTCTCGCGAAGCTATTTCGGTGGAGGTTCGAACGACAACCGAGGCTGGCAATCGTATTCGCTTGGCCCGGGATCGTCAGGAGGAATCAACGATTTCAACGAAGCGAACATGAAACTGGCCTTCTCGACAGAATTTCGGTTCAACCTTTTCGGGGATTTGCACAGCGCGATTTTCGTCGACGTCGGAAACATCTGGAATGCGTTCGACAACGTAGAAGATACACGCTACACGTTCGAAGGCCTGAAGTCGCTCGAAGATATCGCCGTAGGTTCCGGTTTCGGACTGCGCTACGACTTCAATTTTTTCGTGGTAAGGCTCGACATCGGATTCAAGACCTACGACCCTGCCGTGTACGAAGGCAGCCGATGGTTCCGCAAGTACAATTTCTCGAACTCAGTGCTAAATATCGGGATCAACTATCCTTTCTAAAATCAGAAATACTTATTTTTGTAACCTTTAATTCAAAACAAACTGACATGGCCCACAATATCAAGCCTGGTGTGGCAACCGGGGACGAAGTTCAGGAAATCTTCCGCTTAGCCAAAGAAAAAGGATTCGCCCTTCCGGCAGTTAACGTCACGGGATCGAGCACCATCAACGGAACGCTTGAAGTCGCTGCGAAACTGAAGGCGCCGGTAATCATCCAGTTTTCTAACGGAGGCGCGGCTTTCAACGCCGGAAAAGGTTTTCCTAACGAAGGGCAAAGCGCGGCCATTGCGGGTGCGATTGCGGGTGCGAAACACATCCATGCCTTAGCGGAAGCTTACGGCGCGACTGTCATTTTGCACACCGACCATTGCGCCAAGAAATTGCTTCCTTGGATCGACGGTCTTTTGGACGCGAGCGAGAAACATTTCGCCGAAACCGGAAAACCGCTTTTCTCGTCCCACATGCTGGATTTGAGCGAGGAGCCGATGGAGGAAAACATCGATATCTGTAAACAATATCTCGAGAGAATGTCCAAAATGGGCATGACCCTCGAAATCGAATTGGGCATCACAGGCGGTGAAGAGGACGGCGTTGACAATTCCGGCGTCGATCATTCCGAATTGTATTCCACTCCTGAAGATGTCGATTATGCGTATACCGAATTGTCTAAAGTAAGCCCGCGATTTACCGTCGCTGCAGCTTTCGGAAACGTACATGGCGTCTACAAGCCTGGAAACGTGAAGCTCACGCCGACGATTTTGCGCGATTCACAGGAATACATCCAACAAAAACACAATACTGAAAAAAATCCTGTAGACTTCGTTTTCCACGGTGGTTCGGGCTCCACGCCTGAAGAAATCAAGGAAGCGATCGGATATGGCGTTATCAAGATGAACATCGACACGGACCTGCAGTTCGCTTTCACGGAAGGCATCCGCGATTATATGGTGGACAATATCGATTATCTCAAGACGCAAATCGGGAATCCGACAGGTGACGATTCTCCAAACAAGAAATATTACGATCCACGCAAATGGATACGCGAAGGCGAAATGACGTTCAACAAGCGTCTGGAAGCGGCTTTTGCAGATTTGAACAACGTAAATACTTTGTAATTTTTAGTTTGAGGTTTAAGGTCTAAAGTTGATGCGTTCAACCTCGACCTTAAACCTTAAACTTTTAAACCTTAAACAAAAAATATGGCTTGGTTTAAAAGAACGGAAAAAGGCATTCAAACCGCCACCGAAGATAAAAAAGACGTTCCGAAAGGGCTTTGGTACAAATCACCTACCGGAAAGATCGTCGATGCAGATGAACTGGCGCGCAATCTTTATGTGAGCCCTGAAGACGGTTTTCACGTAAGGATCGGAAGCAAGGAGTATTTCGAGATCTTGTTCGACGACAACGAATTCAAGGAACTCGACAAAAACATGACGTCCAAGGATACGCTTCACTTCGTTGACACCAAAAAATATTCCGACCGTTTGAAAGACGCCCAGGAGAAAACCAAGTTGAAAGACGCGGTTCGCACCGGAGTAGGAAAATCAAAAGGGAAAGACCTCGTGGTTTGCTGTATGGATTTTGCGTTTATCGGAGGTTCGATGGGCGCGGTCGTAGGTGAAAAAATTGCGCGCGGAATCGATCATTCGATCAAGAACAAAATTCCGTTCGTGATGATTTCCAAGTCCGGAGGCGCGCGTATGATGGAGGCGGCGTATTCGCTTATGCAGTTGGCCAAAACATCTGCAAAACTGGCGCAACTCGCCGACGCCAAAATCCCTTATATCTCGTTGTGTACTGATCCGACAACCGGGGGAACGACTGCTTCCTATGCGATGTTGGGCGACATCAACATTTCAGAGCCGGGCGCTTTGATCGGCTTTGCGGGCCCGCGCGTGGTCAAAGATACGACCGGTAAAGACTTGCCGGAAGGTTTTCAAACCGCTGAATTCGTTTTGGAGCACGGCTTTCTCGATTTCATCACGCACAGAAAAGAGTTGAAAAACAAGGTGAATTTATATTTGGATTTGATTTTAAACCAAACGATTCGCTAACAGATCCCGAATATTAAAACCGTTTCTTAGGAGACGGTTTTTTTTTTACAAAATGCGTTGCTCTTTAAACCTTGAGAGAGTTAAAAATGTTACGCTCGAATAGTATAGGAACAGCAGCGGCGGAGCGAAGCGGAGCCGCAAAACGTCCAAGAAAGCTTAACTACCTTAACTCTCTTAATTGTTAAAGAAAGGCCAGCGAAGCGAGCCGCAAAATACCCACTTTATTAGTTCAATTTCTGAAACGTGGCGAGCGATGCGAGCCGCAAAAACGCCCAAAAACTTAACTGCCCTTAACTTTCTTAATTGTAAAAAACGGCGAGGGAAGCGAGCCGCAAAATACCCACTTGAACTAGTTTAATTGCCGAAACGTGGCGAGCGAAGCGAGCCGCAATACGCCCAAAAAGCTTAACTACCCTCAACTTTCTCAAGCTGTTAAGTACGGCGAGCAAAGCGAGCCTCAAAAGCCCCAAAATTTAATTTGCTTACTATTGAAACATAGCGAGCGAAGCGAGCTTCCCAGTGCAAACACAGAACGGCCAACAGCAAAGTCGTATCACATCCCTGTCCTGATCGCCTCTACCGGATCCAATTTCGACGCCGAAATAGCCGGGATAATACCCGAAACCAATCCAATCGCCGCCGATAGCCCAGCGCCAAGCATGATGTTGAAGAACCCAAGCACAAACTCGAATTCGAGCATTTTGGTAAGCAGCGCCGTCAATCCCCAAACCATAAGAATCCCCACCAAACCTCCGATTATCGACAAAATCACCGCTTCGAAAAGGAATTGAAACAGGATGAACTTGTTTTTGGCCCCAAGTGATTTTTGGATTCCGATAAGGTTAGTCCGTTCCTTTACGGAAACAAACATAATGTTGGCAATCCCAAAGCCGCCTACGAGAAGCGAAAATCCCGCGATCATCCAACCGCCGGTATTCAGGATGCCGATAAAAGCGTCGAGCATTTCGGTAAATCCGGAAAGGACGTTTACGAAAAAGTTGTCCATCTCCCCTACTTTCATGCCGCGATAATTGCGTAGTTTTTGGGCAAGCTCCGCTTTAAGTTCATCCATATCGGCACCTTTCGTAGGCTTGATGATAATGACCGGCATCATGGAATCGTTATTGTCGCCGAACCGGTTCCGGATAAAATTCACGGGAATGATGATGCTGGTATCATTGCTGTTCCCGAACATGCCCGAGCCTTGTTTGGGCAACACGCCGATGACCGTAAAACGAAGCCCGTAAAGCCGGAATTGTTTGTCGATCGGGTCGACGTCGCCGAACAACCCGTTGGCAATGTCGTGCCCGATCACCGCTACCGCCTTGCCAGAATTGTCTTCGGATTCGTTATAGAAGCGGCCTTTTTCAAATTCCTGGGCCTGGATTTCATCAAATTCGTGAGAAACGGGAAGAATATTGATCGCACTGACGGTCTTGTCGTCGTATTTTGCAGATTCGGGACCGACAAAAATCTGGTATCCGACTTCATCGACGTTGTTTAATGAGGATTTGAGGAACTGGTATTCGTCGTAAGTCACGTTCGGGAACTGCTCTACCTTCCACCGCGGTACTTCCGACGGCCCGAACGATTCCTTGAGTACGTACATCGTATTTTTGTCGAGGCTGCTCAGGTCCTTCTTGATCTTCCGGTCGAGCGAATCAACCGCTGCCAGGACTGCAATGATCGAAAAAATCCCGATCGTCACACCCAATAGCGACAGTAGCGTGCGCAGTTTGTTGTTGCGCAGCGCATTCATTGCAAAGCCGAAGCTCTCGGAAAGTAGTCTGAAGTAAACAAGCATCTGAAAAGCCCGAATCCCAAATTCCAAATTCCAATCAATGTAGAAAACGGCCTGGATTCAGAAGCGTAAAATTGGAAAATTTTGGGGCAAAAACCTAATTTTTTGTTTGCCTGTATTTACTTGGTGTTGCTTGATTCGTTGATTTAGCATCGCACTGTCGAACAAAGGCGCAGGTGATGCGTTGAGCAGCGGAAATTTCACGGTTCGCATCTCACAATGATCGTTTGACTTCCGACTTATTTCGTACTTTTGCACGCTCAAACACAACTTCTAAAAATGAGCACAAACAAGACCATCAAATCAGCGTTAGTTTCGGTATTTTCAAAAGATGGGCTCGAGCCTATCGTACAAAAATTGCACGAACAGGGCGTGACGTTCTACTCTACCGGCGGAACCGAAGAATTCCTGAAAAACCTTGGCATTCCTGTCGTAGCTGTTGAAGACGTAACGTCTTATCCGTCGATCCTTGGCGGACGCGTCAAAACGCTTCATCCGAAAATCTTCGGCGGCATTCTCAACCGCCAGGACCACGAGGGAGACGTCCGGCAAATGACCGAATTCGACATTCCGCAAATTGATTTGGTGATCGTCGATTTGTATCCGTTTGAAAATACGGTCGCCTCGGGTGCATCCGAAGCAGACATCATCGAAAAAATCGACATCGGAGGCATTTCGTTGATCCGTGCGGCTGCCAAAAATTTTAGAGACACGGTCATCATTCCTTCGATGGAGCAATACGCGCCGTTCCTGGAGTTGCTTAACGAGAAAAATGGAGAGACGTCTTTGGAAGACAGAAAGCAGTTTGCAACACAAGCCTTTCACGTTTCGTCTCATTACGACGCTGCAATTTTTAACCATTTCAATGCTGACGATACGTTCTTCAAGCAATCCTATTCCAACGGACAGGTTTTGAGATACGGTGAGAATCCGCATCAAAAGGGATATTTCTTCGGGAACTTCGACGCGATGTTTACCAAAAAACACGGCAAAGAACTGTCTTACAATAATTTACTTGACGTCGACGCTGCCGTGAACCTTATCCTCGAATTCAAAGACAACGACCCTACTTTCGCAATCCTGAAACACAACAACGCTTGCGGCCTTGCAACGCGTCCGACAATGAAACAGGCGTATCTCGACGCTTTGGCGGGCGATCCTACATCGGCTTTCGGAGGCGTTTTGATCGCCAACGGAAAGATCGATGCGGAAACGGCTTCCGAGATCAATTCCCTATTTTGCGAAGTCGTGATCGCCCCGGAGTTTTCCGAAGAAGCCATTGCGATATTATCTGAAAAAAAGAACCGGATTATTTTGGTGCAACACCACGTCGAATTGCCACAACTTCAAGTGCGTACGGCTTTGAACGGTGTTTTGGTACAGGATAGAAACAACCTTACGGACAATAAAAACGGCCTTCGCACCGTTACCACTACGGCTCCGACAGCGAAAGAGATTGACGACCTGATTTTTGCGTCCAAAATTTGCAAGAACACCAAGTCGAATACGATTGTTTTCGCCAAGGACGGCCAACTGATCGCTTCCGGAACAGGCCAGACCTCACGCGTGGACGCCTTGAGACAGGCGATCGAGAAAGCACACTCATTTAATTTTGATCTGAACGGCGCGGTCATGGCCAGCGATGCGTTCTTCCCATTCCCTGATTGCGTGGAGATCGCAAAGAACGCGGGAATCACGGCCGTCATCCAACCCGGCGGATCGATCAAGGATGAACTCAGCATTGATTATTGCAACGAAAACGGACTCGCGATGGTGTTTACCGGGACACGTCATTTCAAGCACTAAAATGATGTCTGCGATTTAAATTTTTGATTTTCAAAGGCTGTCGGAAAGTACTGATTCCAACAGTTTTAAAATTATCGGATTTAAAACCAAAATAAAAAATCACAGGGCTGCAAAGTCGTTCAATTTACATAACTTTGCAGCCTACAACTAATAACTAAAACCCTTCAATTTCAGTATGGGATTTTTTGATTTCATGACTGAGGATATCGCGATAGACCTCGGCACCGCCAATACGCTCATCATACACAACGATAAAGTCGTGATCGACAGTCCTTCCATAGTGGCTCGAGACAGGGTTTCCTCGAAAATAATCGCCGTCGGGAAAGAGGCGAACATGATGCAGGGTAAAACGCATGAGAACATCAAAACGATCCGCCCGCTGAAAGACGGCGTCATCGCAGATTTCGACGCATCCGAGAAAATGATCTCGATGTTCATCAAATCCATTCCTGCGCTCAAGAAAAGAATGTTCACACCGGCGCTGCGCATGGTCGTTTGCATTCCTTCGGGAATTACAGAAGTGGAAATGCGTGCAGTAAAAGAAAGCTGCGAGCGCGTGAACGGCAAAGAAGTCTACCTGATTCACGAACCAATGGCCGCGGCTATCGGTATCGGAATCGACATCATGCAGCCCAAAGGAAACATGATCGTCGACATAGGTGGAGGAACTACGGAAATCGCAGTTATCGCTTTGGGCGGAATCGTGTGCGACAAATCGGTAAAGATCGCCGGTGACGTCTTCACGAACGACATCGTATATTACATGCGGACGCAACACAACCTTTTTGTAGGGGAAAGCACTGCCGAAAAAATCAAGATTACGATCGGTGCCGCCATCGAAGATCTCGAAACGCCACCGGATGACATGTCGGTACAGGGACGCGATTTGCTTACGGGCAAGCCGAAACAGGTAGACGTTTCCTATCGCGAGATCGCAAAAGCACTCGACAAATCGATACAGCGAATCGAAGACGCCGTCATGGAAACGCTTTCGCAGACGCCGCCTGAACTCGCCGCCGATATTTACAACACCGGTATTTACCTTGCCGGGGGCGGATCGATGTTGCGCGGGCTCGACAAAAGGATTTCATTGAAAACAGATCTTCCGGTTTACATTGCCGAAGATCCGCTTCGCGCCGTAGTACGCGGTACGGGAATGGCGTTGAAGAACATCCCGAAATTCAGAAGCATCCTAATAAAATAACAATTTTGAAATCTCAAATTCCAGATCCCAAAGTCCAATTTTCTTTGAAAAGCGATTGGAGTTTGAAATTTGGATCCGGGCGAATAAAACAGAAGGGCTCGCTAAAGCATCTATCCATTAGCGAACGGGACGCGGCGCAACGGAGTTAATTTGAACTTTTGAATTTGATTTTTACCCTCGGTTTGTATGCAGCAGATATTCCAATTCATCTTTAAGAACAGCCACCGATTGCTGTTTTTGCTGCTTTTAGGGATTTCGTTGGTCATGACGATCCAGGCACATTCATTTCACAAAAGCAAAGTGATTTCTTCTGCCAATTTCGTGACCGGTGGCGTTTACACCCAAATGAACAACGTCAACGAATATTTTCACCTCAAAACCCAAAACGACGCGCTTGCAAAGGAAAATGCAGACTTGCGCCGTATGATATTCAACGAAAAAGATTCTGCGAAGCCACCCGTCATCGACACGATTCGCGGCGTCAGGAAAGTCGACGTGATCGTTTCGAAGGTCATCCACAATTCCTATAACGTACACGAAAACTACCTCACGATCAATTCGGGATCGCTCAAAGGCGTCAAACCTGACATGGGCGTCGTCAATACGCAAGGCATCATCGGGATAGTCGACAAGGTGTCGAATAATTACGCCACCGTGATTTCGATTCTCAACGTAAAATCGCAAATAAATGCGAAAATCAAAAAATCGAACCATTTCGGGTCGTTGGTCTGGAACGGAAAAAATACGGGTTACGTACAATTGATCGACGTACCGCGACTGGCATCCGTCAGAAAAGGCGATACGATCGTGACCGGAGGACAGTCGGTGATTTTCCCGGCGAACATCAACATCGGGACCATTTCGAAAATCTACACCGACAACGAAACGAATTACTACACGCTCGACATCAAGTTGTTCAACGACATGACCAATCTCGGTTATGTTTACATCGTCAAGAGCAGGGACAAAGAGGAAATCGAAACTTTGGAAAAGCAATCGAAACCGAATGAATAGTACGGTTCTGGTCAATATCGCCCGCTTTATTTTGTTGATTTTCGCCCAGGTCGTGATCTTCAACAATTTCAATCTGTTCGGATTCATCAACCCGTATCCTTACATCTTGTTCGTCATGCTTTTCCCGGTCAACGGAAACAAGAACGTGCTGTTGCTCACGAGTTTCCTGCTTGGGATCACGATGGATATGTTCAGCAACTCCGGTGGTGTCCACGCGGCGTCTTGTCTCGTCCTGGCTTATTTCCGACCTGTGATCTTCAAATTCGCGTTCGGGTTGAGCTATGAATACCAGACCGTCCGCCTCGACGACGTATTGACACCGGAGCGTTTTTCGTTTATCCTGATAGCGGTCATCATCCATCACTTCACATTGTTTTTACTTGAAGTGTTCCGATTGGTATTCTTCTGGGACGTTTTATTGAGGACGCTCAGCAGCACGATATTTTCGATCGTGGTCTGCATCATTTTGATTTACATGTTCAAGCCGTCGAGACGATGAGGAAAGTTCTGTTGCCAACGCTGATTTTCATCGCGACGATATTGCTTTTGCTGCGCCTTTTCTACCTTCAGATCATGGACGAGACGCTCAAGCTGAAATCGGACAACAACGCGATCAAGATCCAATACGATTATCCCGAGCGCGGTTACATTTACGACCGTTTCGGCAAATTGCTCGTGGCCAACCAGCCGTCTTATGATATCATGGTCATTCCGCGCGACGTTAAAAATGTCGATGTGGACGAATTCTGCGAGTTGCTGCGCATCCCGAAATCGTTTTACGAAGAGCGCATGAAAAAGGCGATCGTGTACTCGCCTCGCCTGCCGTCGGTTTTTTTGCCGCAGTTGAACAAACGGGAATTCGCCGCGTTCCAGGAAAAGGTCAGGAAATTCGAAGGATTTTATATTCAGAAGCGTTCATTGCGCGACTACCAGGTGAATTACGGTGCGAATGTCTTCGGATTCATCACGCAGGTAAACGACGGCATCATCAAGCAAAACCCGTATTACAACAGCGGCGACCTCATCGGAAAACAGGGCGTCGAGGAAAGTTACGAGAAAGAACTTCGGGGCGTCAAGGGCGTCAAGTACATACAAAAAGACAAATACAACCGCGACATCGGCGCTTACAAAGAAGGCCGATTCGATACGATCTCCAAGCAAGGGGAAGACATTACGCTTTCGATTGACGGCGATCTCCAAAAATACGGGGAAGAGCTCATGGTCAACAAACGAGGCGGAATCGTCGCTATCGAGCCCGCGACCGGTGAAATCCTGGCATTGGTAACCGCTCCTTCTTACGATCCGGCGATTCTCGTGGGGCGCGAACGGTCCCGCAATTACACGAAACTCTATAACGATTCGATCGCAAAACCGCTTTTCGACCGCGGCCTTTTGGCCGAATATCCGCCGGGATCGCCGTTTAAGATCATCACCGGATTGGTTGCGTTGCAGGAAGGCGTCGTCGACGAGCAAACGTCGTTTATGTGCCACCACGGTTTCAGTTACGCACGCGGACGCTTCATGAAATGCCACGATTCAGGCGTTTCCCAGCTCCACAACGGAATCTACAACTCGTGCAATACCTACTTTGCGAGTGTTTACATGAAGACGCTGGGCAAGTACAAAAAAACATCGGTCGCGGTGGACATCTGGAGCAAGCACGTCAGAAGCTTCGGGCTTGGCGAATTCATGGGATACGATTTGCCGACAGGCCGCCGCGGTAAAGTTCCGACGTCCAAAACGTACAAACGCATTTATCCGGATTGGGATTACCGTCCGACGACGATCGTTTCGAATTCCATCGGACAGGGAGAAGTCACGACAACGCCGATCCAGTTGGCGAACATGATGGCAACCGTTGCCAATCGCGGTTGGTATTACACGCCTCACATCATCAAGAAGATCGAAGGCGAACAAATCGACAAAAAATTCCGCACGAAACACCATACGACGATAGACCCTAAATATTTCGAACCGGTCGTGGCGGGGCTTGCCGATGTTTACAATGTAGGAACCGCTTACGGCCTGGGTGTTGAAGGCATACAGATTTGCGGAAAGACCGGAACCGCGGAAAACTTCGCCAAAATCAACGGGAAGCGCGTGAAATTACAGGATCACTCGATTTTCGTCGCTTTTGCGCCAAAAGACAATCCGAAGATCGCAATTGCCGTTTTCGTTGAGAACGGGTATTGGGGAAAACGCTGGGCCGGCCCGATTGCGACACTCATGCTCGAAAAATACATCAAGCGCAAGATCACACGCACCGATCTTGAAAAGCGCATGCTCGAAGGAAGTCTCCAGGGCGAATACGACAAATACGTCGGCAAACACACGATCGACAGTTTGCTGCTCAAACGCCCTAAAGTGGAAGCCGTGCAGCCGAAAGAGCAGGATACGATCGAGGACATAGACGACAAAGACGCCACGAACTAATGAAGAACCAGAGCATCCGAAGCCATATCGATTGGATGAGCGTATTTATTTACGCCACGTTGGTCATTTTGGGATGGCTCAACATCTATTCGTCTTCATTGCCGCTCGAAGACAGTTCGCTGTTCGATTTCAGCCAAACGTACGGAAAACAGATGATGTTCATCTTCCTTTCCATTCCGCTGATCATCGTGATCCTGGCACTCGACGGAAAATTTTACGAAAAATATTCGGTTATCTTTTTTGGCGTCGCGCTGCTGTTGCTCGCCGGCTTGTTCGTATTCGGAAAGGTCGTCAAAGGACAGGCGAACTGGTATGCGATCGGGCCGATCAGTTTCCAGCCCGCCGAGTTTGCAAAAGTGGCGACGGCTTTGGCACTGTCAAAATATTTGAGCGACGTACAAGTCAACCTCAAAGACCAGAACCGTCAATGGCAGGCGATGGGCATCATTTTGTTGCCTGTCTTGTTGATTGTGCCTCACGATCCCGGCAGCGCGCTGATTTATTCGGCATTTTTCCTGGTACTATACCGCGAAGGCTTGCCTGCGTGGTATTTGTGGACGGGCTTCATCGCAATCGTCGTGTTCGTACTTTCATTGGTTTGGGAGTCGTGGATCATCATTGCGATTGCCGCCGTCGTGATTGCGTTTTTTTATTATCGCAGCCGCATTGTAGATCGCAACGTGATCATGAGCGCGGCAATCTTGGTCGCGATTTCGATTTTTACGTTTTCTGTTCATTACGTTTTTGACAATGTCTTCAAACAGCACCACCGCGATCGTTTCAATATTTTGCTTGGGAAAGAAGTCGATCTGAAAGGCGTCGGATATAATATCAACCAATCGAAAATCGCGATCGGATCCGGCGGATGGTTCGGAAAAGGCTATCTCGAAGGCACGCAAACCAAAGGCGGATTCGTCCCTGAACAACATACCGATTATATTTTTACCACTGTGGGCGAAGAGTGGGGATTTGTAGGTTGCATTGTCGTGCTGGCGCTTTTCGTGCTGCTTTTTGTGCGCATCATCTATCTTGCGGAGCGACAAAAAACCAAATTTTCGAGGGTTTACGGGTATTGCGTAGCCACAATTCTGTTCATTCACTTTTTCGTGAACATTGCCATGGTCGTCGGAATTTTCCCAACGATCGGCGTTCCGTTGCCGTTTTTCTCCTATGGAGGTTCAGGACTTTGGGGCTTTACCATCCTCTTGTTTATTTTTCTCAAAATGGATGCGAACAAAGTAAATGAATGGTAGCTTTTTAGCTATCTGTTTTTCGTTTTCTTACCGCTTGTCGAAACCCGGATCTGCTTTAACGGGAAACGGTGGAAAGTTTTTCCTAACTTACCGATTATTTCAATCTCGCAAACATCTTCACCGTGATAAAACCAGGATCGATCGTATTAGTAGAAGATGATCAGGACGACAAAGAAATCTTCGAAGACATCGTAAGGGAACTAGGCATCACGAATGAGATCTATTGGTTTCCCGAAACGACTGCCGCCTACCAATTCCTGGAAACCACAACAGAACCCGTTTTCCTTATTTTTTGCGACATCAATATGCCCGGACGGAACGGTTTGGAATTTAAGCGCCACATCGACTCTACTCCCGTTTTGCGCAGGAAGAGTATTCCGTTCGTTTACTTCTCCACCGTCGCGCGTCAGGAAGATATTGACGAAGCATACATCAACCTGACGATACAGGGATTTTTTACCAAAGGCACAAAGTATGACGACGTGAAATCCCTGCTCAAAAAAATATTCGATTATTGGGATTGTTGCCGCCATCCGAATTCCCAATAACCTCCAGAAGCGCAATTACAAAAAAGCCCCGGTTTCCCGAGGCTTTTCTTTTGTTATGATTTGATCTTGTCTTTCTTAAGCGACACCGCCCCTTTTGACTTCGGCTGAAGGTCGTCAAGTACCCTTACCGCTTCGTCTACATATGCGTCTTTGTTAAGCTGCTCATGCCATCTTTTACGTTTCTCTTTCAACAATTCATCTTTTGCGATTTGCTGTTGTTCGTACGGAAGCGACAGGAATTTCAAGTCGTTGTGGTACGTCGAAAGCACTTTGTATTTCTTGGCCTTTTCGTCGAGCGCGTCCTGTTCAGAACGGAACTTGTCGAGCTTGAGGCTGTAAACCGTCTCTTCGCTGCGATCGTTGATCCATTTTGCGTTTTCATCTATCAGCTTGAACTGCTCGTTGGCCTGTAAACGCTTGCGGCTGTTGGCAATTGCTTCGTTGAAATTGGCTTGCTTGTCCCAAACTTTGTAATCGGCTGCGTCGATCTTATCCCAAGGCATGGCATTGTCAATGTCGCGTTCGCCCATTTTTACATATGAATAACGATCCGGCATCACAACGTCGCTGGCCACGCCTTCCAACTGCGTAGAGCCGCCGTTGATGCGGTAGAACTTTTGGGTCGTCGTCTTGAGTGCGCCCAGATCGCCGAATTCGCTGTTTCTCACGAACTGATTCAAATCGAATACATTCTGCACAGTTCCTTTACCATACGTTTGTTTGGATCCGATGATAACTCCACGTTTGTAATCCTGGATGGCGGCGGCCAAAATTTCTGAAGCCGAAGCCGAGAAACTGTTTACCATGATCACAAGCGGGCCGTCGTACTCTACCTTGGAATCCTTATCGTACAGAACTTCTTTCTTTTTACCCGAAGATTTTACCTGGACGATTGGGCCTTGTTCGATGAACAACCCGGCGATGTCAACCACTGTTTTGAGCGATCCGCCTCCGTTGTCGCGCACGTCGAGGATGATTCCCTGCACGTTTTCTTTTTTGAGACGTTCGACTTCAAGCGCGATATCTTTTCCGGCGTCGCGCGCATTGGCGTTATCGAAATCAATATAAAATTTCGGAAGGTAAATCATGCCGTACTTCTGACCGTTTTTCTCGATGATCGTCGATTTGGCGTATGTTTCTTCAATTTCTACTTCATCGCGGATCAACGAAATGACTTTCATGGTTCCGTCGGTTTTTTTGACGGACAGGCGCACTTCGGTTCCTTTTGGCCCCTTAATTTTCTTGACGACGTCGTCAAGACGCATGCCCACTACATCAACCGCTTCTTTGTTGCCCTGCGCCACCTTCAGGATCACGTCTCCAGGTTCGAGTTCTTTTCCTCTCCAGGCCGGGCCTCCCGAAATGAGTTCGGTGATTTCGGTGTAATCGTTTTTCTTTTGCAGGCGGGCACCGATACCTTCGAGCTTACCGCTCATGCTCACATCGAAGCGTTCCTTTTCGTCTGCCGGAAAGTACGATGTATGCGGGTCGAAACGCGAGGCGATCGAATTGATGTACACCGAAAACCAGTCTTCGCGATTCAAGTCGTCGATGAAGCTGAAATATTCGTTAAGTGATTTTAGGGAATTTTCCCGCGTTTCCTTTTCAAGGACCTCGTAAGATTTTTTCTCAATTTTTACTTCTTCCTTTTTCTTTTTTTCGAGCGCTTCCTGTGCCGCATCCTGGCTTTCTTCATCCAGTGTCGCTGATGGCTTGACCGACGTCGTCTTGCCTTCCTGTAGGTCGAGCTTGTCGGCCAATGATGAAAGCGTGGACAACTTTACCTGCTTGCGCCATTTTTCCTTGAGTTCGGACGTATTCTTGGCGTACGGCAGCTTTTCGTTGTCGGTATTGAACGACTCGTCTACTTTATAATTGAACGGCTTGTCGAGGATTTCCTTATAATAGGCTTTGCTTTCTTTTATTCGCTGCATCAACCGATTGTAAGTGAGGTTGAAGAACGCGAGATCCTTATTCCGGATCTGGTCGTCGAGCTGGGTTTCGTATTTCGAGAATTCGTCAATGTCCGCCTGCAGGAAGAAGCGCTTAGACGGATCGAGGGCCGTGATGTAATCTTTGTAGATCCCTTTTGAAAAATTGTCGTCCATCGTGGCCGGTTCGTAGTGGCCGCGCTCGATGACAAATTGCAAAAGTTCGAGCAGCGCTTTGTCTTTTTCAGGATCTCCGGAGCTCTTTTTAGGCATGAAACTCCACAATGCCGCCGCCAAAACAGCAACGACCAGCAACACTTTATAATTCCTTTTCATAAATCGCACAATAGCATTCATTTGGGTTCTTAAAACGGCCAAGTTATGGAAAAATTATACCGTAGGCAGTGACTTCCGTATAATATTTTGTTAAACATGGCGAATTCAATACAGCATTAAAAATAGGTATTTTTACTTTCGCAGATACGACATTAGTACGCGTTTTTTGTATTTTGTTACGATGCCAAGCCCGGATGAAGCGGCTTAGCCTTTCGATGCCAAAAACGTGATTGGATTGCCGTTGGGCAGCGACCGCAGGAAGCTCGACCAATGGCATTTCCAAGCTGTTTTTGGAGAGGAAGCTAAAAGCGGAAGCCGGAACAGCTTCATCAAGACAAAAAGCAATACCGAACGAACAAGTGACAACGTGAAAAAAAAACCACTCATATTGATTACCAATGACGACGGTATCACCGCTCCCGGAATACGGGCGCTGATCGAGGTCATGAAAGATTTGGGCGATCTAGTCGTCGTGGCTCCCGATAGCCCGCAATCTGGGACCGGCCATGCCATTACGATCAACAATACGCTTCACCTCAATAAAATTTCCAAACCGGATGCCGCTTTCGATGAATACAGTTGCTCGGGAACTCCCGTCGATTGCGTAAAATTCGCGACAAAGGAAATCATTAAAGGCAAGCCCGATTTGTGTGTCTCGGGCATCAACCACGGGTCAAATTCGTCGATCAACGTGATCTATTCCGGCACGATGAGCGCTGCCGTCGAGGCGGGAATCGAAGGCATTCCCTCGATAGGTTTTTCGCTTTCGGATTTTGACTGGAACGCGGATTTCGAGGTCGTGAAGCCATTTGTAAAGAAAATTGCGCAACAGGTTTTAGCTAATGGTTTGCCAGAAGGTGTTATCCTGAACGTGAACTTTCCCCGGGCGAAAAGCTTCAAGGGCGTCAAAATCTGCAGGCAGGCCAAAGCGATGTGGGTAGAGGAATTCGACAAGCGCAAATCACCCCACGGACGCGATTATTACTGGCTTACCGGAAAGTTCGTGAACCTCGACAAAGGCGAAGACACAGACGAATGGGCGCTTTCCCACGGTTATGTTTCGGTAGTTCCGGTTCAATTCGACCTCACCGCCCATCATGCGATGCAAACGCTAAATTCGTGGAAGCTCGATGAATGACAACGACCTGACTTTGGGCATCCTCATTGGCATAACCGGCGTTTTTGCGGGCAGTTTCCTGTTTATCGCGCTGTTCACGCCTTACACGCTGAGCGACGGCATCCACATGATAAAATACTCAGGACAAATCTCGAAAGTGCTCTCGATCGGGGCGCTTTTGAATCTCGCGATTTTCTTCGGATTGCTCAAATTCAAAAAAGACGTTATGGCAAAAGGCGTACTTTTGTCGATGTTCGTGATCACGTTGGCCACGATAATCCTTTATTATATATGAAGTATTACATCATTGCCGGAGAAGCGTCGGGCGATTTGCACGGTTCTAACCTGATGAAAAGTTTGCTGTTTGAAGATCCAGATGCGGAAATCCGGTTTTGGGGAGGCGATTTGATGGAATCTGTCGGCGGAACATTGGTCAAACACTATCGGAGCCTTGCTTTTATGGGCTTTGCCGAAGTTGTGATGAATCTGAAAACCATTCTGGGCAATATCAAATTCTGCAAGCAGGACATCGAGCGTTTCAAACCGGACGCGTTGATCTTCATCGATTATCCCGGTTTCAACATGAGGATCGCCAAATGGGCGAAACCGCTCGGATATAGGACCTTTTATTATATTTCGCCTCAAATCTGGGCGTGGAAGGAAAACCGGATTAAGGCGATCAAGCGCGATGTCGATCAGATGTATGTCATCCTTCCGTTCGAAAAGGATTTTTACGAGAAGAAACATTCTTTTCCGGTTGAGTTTGTCGGACACCCGTTGATCGATGCCATCCACGGTCGGACAAAAGTCGACGAGGCGTCGTTCCGAAAGGAATTCAAGTTAAATGAAAAACCCGTGATCGCATTGCTTCCCGGCAGCCGCAAACAGGAAATATCCAAAATGCTCGACGTGATGTTGTCGGTTGTGCCCCAATTTCCGGATCATCAATTCGTGATTGCCGGTGCGCCGGGACAGGAGCCTGAATTCTATCGTCAGTTTACCCAATCGAAAAACATCTACTTTGTGCAGAACCGAACGTATGATCTGCTCTCGATTTCCGCGGCAGCCTTGGTAACGTCGGGAACCGCCACGCTTGAAACGGCGCTGTTTAAGGTTCCGGAAGTAGTCTGCTACCGCGGCAACTGGCTTTCCTACCAAATCGCCAAGCGCGTGATCACGCTGAAATTCATCTCGCTCGTCAACCTGATCATGGATCGGGAAGTCGTGAAGGAACTTATCCAATCTGAACTTACTACCAAAAATCTCGCGGCTGAACTCAGGAAATTACTCGATCCTAAAACGAGGCAGTCCATTCTCGAAGACTACGATTTGCTCGAAGCCAAGCTGGGTGGCGAAGGCGCGAGTGGCAAAACCGCAAAATTGATTGTTGATAACCTAAACATCCGTCAAGCCCTTTAAACAGGCGATTTAGCTTCTGAAAGTCAATTGTTTGCCAAATATTCCATCGGTTAATTTTGAAATTGTGAACAATTTAATATTTCTATTTTACAGAATTTCGCGATTTTCTTGCTATATTCGCCACCGACAGAACAATATAGCCCGTCGGCTTTGCGTTCTCGTTTAAGTTCCAAAAAATTCTACTACAGAATTTTATTTATAAATCTAAAGACGAACGCCCCTTCGCCTGAAAAATAAAAAATAAAATATGTTTGTAAAAACATTGTTCTTTCTACTGCCTGCTTTCCTACTGCTTGCCGCATCTGGCAACGCACAGGTGGTAACCTCAAAAAAAGAAGCCGTCAAAAAAGGCGTTTACAAAAAACCATCGGAAGTCTCCTCGGAAGTGCAATCGGCAGTGGCCTCATTTTCAGGAAAAGAATCCGACAAGACAGCCAAATCCAATTCGACTCCCTCAAAAAGCACTAACAGCCCGGCTGTCCAACCTTCGAAAACCGTAGCGGCTACTTCAAAGCCTGCCAAACAAACGGTTGCGAAGTCGAAAAGCAAGCGCGGACTGATCAACGAGAAAAACGAAACGGATGTCGTTCCGGAACCGGAAGAAAATTACATCGCCGTCCAGATGATCAACAATGCCATGACGTTCATCGGCACGCGTTACCTTGGAGGTGGCACGACCGCGTCGGGAATGGATTGCTCCGGAATGGTCACGGCCGTTTACAACCTGTTTGACCTGAAATTGCCGAGAAGCTCTACGGAGATGGCGAAAGTCGGGCAAAAAATCGACCGCAAAGAAGTAAAGAAAGGCGATCTTGTTTTTTTCCACACGAATGGAAGACGTACCATCAACCACGTCGGTTTGGTCGTTGAAGCATCGGACGAGGAAATCAAATTCGTACATTCCTCAACCAGCAAAGGTGTGATCATTTCTTCGACCAAAGAACCGTATTACGAACGCAACTTCGTGCAGGCCAACCGAATGCTGTAATATCACGACATCATAGACGGACATCGTCACCTAAAACAACCGGGCAACACCTGGTTGTTTTTTTTTAACATTTATTACAGATTTTCTGTAACGGCATCTGCTTTTGGCGTTGTAGTTTTACCTCACAGCCCATTAAAAGGCAATGCGGTTTCGGGAAATTTTAGTCGATGGATCTGAACACACGTATTGCCTTTACTTACTATACGCCATGCAGATTCTTCGTTTTCCACTCGTCCGTCTGAGCTTAGCTTTTGTCGTCGGGATCGCCTCCGGGCATTTCCTGCGTTTGCCTCTCGACTCACTTGCGCCAATTTGTATCGCATTGTCGGTTCTGGTTTTGCCTGGCTTTTTATGGAAGCGGTTCGAGCTGCTGCATTCGCTCCTACCGTATCCGATTATAGCCTTGCTCGGTGCCATATACCTGGAAGTTCACGCAGACCACGCCCATTCCGGACGGTTCCTGAAAATGCTGGATCCAAACGTTCCTCACAAGTTTTCGCTCACGATTCGTGAAAAACTTAAGGTTTCTGAACGGTTCAGAAAGTTCGTTTGTACAGTAGAATATATTGACGAACACGCTTCGGACGGGAGAGTTCTGCTCTATCTGAAAAAAGCCGATCATCCGGCTGACTTGCCCGTTGGCCAGAAAATTTATGTCAACTCGTACTGCACGGCATTAAAGCCGCCGTTGAATCCCCACGGATTTGATTATTCCGCTTACCTGCGCAACAAAGGTATTTATGCACAGGTGTTCGCCGATACGATCTTGCGCGGTGGAATCAGCAAGGATATCTGGTATTACTCGGACGCATTACGAAAACGAATATTGACCAACTCCGCAAAGGGTTTCGGGAAACAGGAACTCGAGGTATTTCACGCGTTGATGCTCGGCCAGCAACAGGAAATCGATGCAGAAACCGTCAGAAACTACCAGGTAACAGGCGTCGTCCACATATTGTCCGTTTCGGGGCTTCACGTCGGTTTTGTGATGCTGATCCTGTCTGCGTTTCTTAGATTCTTCCCCAACTCTCCAACCTGGAAGCCGGCGAAATTAATGATCCTTATCGTCGGTTTGTGGAGTTTTGCGTTATTGGCAGGTCTTTCACCATCTGTAATGCGGTCGGCGGCGACGTTTTCGTTTGTGGCATTCGGCCTGCACCTCAAACGAGGAAGCAACATCTACAACACGCTCGCCTCATCAATTTTGGTATTGTTGGCATTCCAGCCGAAACTACTTTTCGACGTCGGATTCCAGTTGAGTTATGTGGCGCTGTTCTTTATCGTCTACCTGAAGCCGTTATTTGACAGCTTCTTTGAGACGCGAAACCGTATTCTTCTTTACTTGCGCGACACTACGACGGTTTCGCTTTCGGCCCAAATTGGTACGCTGCCGCTGAGCCTTTACTATTTCCACCAGTTTCCGGGTCTTTTTCTTGTAGCCAATCTATTTGCAATACCGCTGTTGGGAGTTATTATGGCTTTAGGGTTGATTTCATCTGTTTGGGCATGTGTTGCGCCAATTCCACAATTTCTGGCCTGGCCGACGTCAAACGGTATTGCGCTGCTCAACTTCCTGATCGCCCAAGTAGCGAAATTCGACGGATTTGTTTTTACCGATATCTGGTTTCCGATGACGTTGATGGGTGTTAGCTATGTGCTGATTTTTTCGGTTGGAAGCCTCGCGCGCCCAAAGTTCGCAAGCGTGTTGACGCTGCTGCTTTGCGTGTTGGGAATCCAGCTGCTTTTTTTACATCACTTCAACAAAGCCGAAAATGCAAATGAATGGATCGTATTCCATGCAAGAGGCGATAACGTAATCCTTGAGCGCAACGGTAGAAACGCCTTGTTGTTTCAAAAACGCGAAGACCGCAAAAGGGACGAATTTGTACTGAATCCTTACCTGACGCATCATGGTTTGCGCGCAAGAAGCCGAAAGTGGACAGACCTGCATTTCTTCGCGGGGAAGAAAATCCTCATCCTCGATAGCATTCCGATATTTCCGCGATCCGCAAATCCACAAATCCTGCTGCTCACGAATGCCTCAAGAGTTAATCTTGATCGGATGATAATGAAATATCGTCCGGAAATTGTCGTCGCCGACGGATCGAACTACAGATCCCAAATTGAGTATTGGAAGCGCACTTGCCAAAAACGAAAAATCCCTTTTCACGCAACTGCCGAAAAGGGATTCTATTGTCTTAAAGACGATCCTTAGGATTTCTTAATGATCTTGTTCGCTCCGTCAAGCCAGGCAGAAGGGCCGCCGGCAACATATCCTGTGCTGCCCATTTGTGTAAAACTGATCTTACCGGTTTTGTCTTTTGTTGCCGTAGCAAACCAAACCGTCGGATAGCCGCGAACGCCAAAGAACTGCTGCAACTCGAAGTTCTGCTTTTTGATTTCATCAGTTTGCGGTGTCCGACGCGGGAAGTCGAGCTCGACCAGAACTACATTGTCTTTCGCCCATTTTGCAAATTCAGGCGTTTTGAGCACTTCTTTCTGCAACCGGATGCACCAGCCGCACCAGTCGCTTCCGGTAAAGAACATGAGCATCGGTTTCTTTGATTTCTCAGAGAGTTTTACCGCTTTCTGGATGTCGGTTTCCCATTGCAATTCCTGTGCTTGGACGGCTAACGATCCGACAAAGAGGAACAGAACTATAAATACTTTTTTCATGTTTGAAAATTTATGGCCCGCCTTGACAAAAACGGTGCCGAAAGGTAATAATTTATTTTACTCCCTGCATGAGTTTTTTGATCAGTGGCGAAAGTGCAATCATGACCACTCCGGCGATCAGCGCGTAAATCCCGAGTTGTTTGTAACCGTCGGCGTAGACATTGAGTTTTTCAATATTGGTCATATTGGCCGAGGCGCCTGCGATGTTCGCTCCCAAAAGCCCCGCGAAATATTGCCCGTAAGCACTCGCCAGGAACCACATTCCCATAATGACGGCCTGGGTTTTTTGAGGCGATAGTTTTGTCATGGCCGACATTCCTATTGGCGACAGACAAAGCTCCCCGAACGTAATCACGAGCCAACCTATGGTAAAGATGTCCAGCGAAGTCCTTCCGTCTGCGTCAGCAAAGAACTTGGTGTAATAAAAAAGGTAGAAGCCGCCGGCGAGAAACAAAAATGACAATCCGAATTTGACAATCGTATTCGGTTCGAGGTTTCGCTTGCTGAGCCATAACCATACGATGCCTACCAATGCAGCGAATGCGACGACAAATACCGAGTTCGCGGAATTGTTGACGCCGTTTGGATCGAGATGGACGCCCAGCACGGTGTCTTTGAGGTTCTCGGCTGCGAAGTCGCTCAATGACCCTCCGCTTTGTTCGAAAAAAGCCCAAAATACGATCGAAAACAGCATAAAAATCAGGGCCGCAACCAAGCGCTTGTTTTGGGCGGAGTCGAAGTTCCGCATCTCATAAACAAGATATACGATCGATGCCGGGCCAATGACGTACATGAAATAATCCGTGTATTCCGTATTGGAAACCATGATCATAATGATGGGGACGATCAGGATGGATCCAATGTAAGTTACCCATTCCAACATCCTTTTCCGCGCCGGACTCGCTCCAGCCAATGGCGATAAACCGATGGCTCCCAAACTTTTTTGCGTCTGTGTGAACGTCAGCAAACTGATGACCATCACGATCGCCGCCAATCCGAAAGCGACATTCCATTCCGATCCCGCCGGAATGATATTTTCGAAGATTTCTCGTTTTCCGATCGCAATACAAAAATATCCGCCAAGGATGGCCCCGAGATTCACGCCAGCATAGAACAGGGAGAAGCCGGCATCACGCCGATTGTCGTCATCGCGGTAAAGTTTCCCTACCATAGACGAAATATTCGGCTTGAAAAACCCGGTTCCTACAATCGTAAAACTCACGCCGAGGAAAAAGTAATTCTTGGGATCCATCGCCAAAATGATGCTTCCGACAATCATCAGCAAGCCGCCCCAAAACAAGGATTTGCGGAACCCGAAAATCTTGTCGGCGAATAAACCGCCGATGAATGTGAAGGCATACACCCACGCCTGGGTCGCCCCATATTGCAGGTTGGCTTCCTCTTTGTTCATCAAAAGCTGGTGCACCATGAAAAAGTAGAGCATGCCGCGCATTCCGTAAAACGAAAAACGCTCCCACATTTCGCTGAAAAACAAATACCATAACTGTTTTGGATATTTGCCCTTAAAATTCTGGATGTTCTCCAGATCGACGCTTGCCTGGGAAATCTCTGCCATTATCGTATGCCTTTTTCGGCCATTACTTTATTGAGTTGCTTCAAGACGACGAACATCAAAGCGGTAGCCGCCAACAACAGCCCGAAGTTGAGCCAGAAGAAATTCGTCTTGTCTTCATACGTGTCCCACATCGAGGCGAGAACGCCGCTGAGTTTGTTTCCGATAGAGGTCGCCAAAAACCATCCGCCCATCATGAGCGAGGTAATTTTGGCCGGACTCAGTTTTGAAACCACCGATAATCCCATCGGACTCAGGAACAACTCTCCTATCGTGATCACGCCGTAATTCGCGACGAGCCACCAAACCGAAACTTTTTCGGTTCCGTTGCTGCCCGCCTTGACCGCGGCGACCATGACCAATACGCTCAGTGCCGAGATCAAAAGCCCAAACGCGATCTTGGTTGGCGTTGTAGGCTCTTTCTGGCGGATGCGCAAAAACGAGAAAAACGCGATGACCAAAGGCGTCAAAACGATTACCCAGAACGGATTGATCGACTGGCTCAGGTTGGGCGACCAAAGCGAAACCTCGGCGTTTTCCTGAGGCAATTTCTCGGGTTCTACATTTCGGAAATAAACCGGATAATTGACTTCTTTCTGAACTTTTCCGTCCACTTTCTGGAGACGGAACTGTTCGTCGTACACGCCGACAGAATCTTTTTTATACGCGAGCTTGTCCGATAATTTCAACGTCGAAAACACGCTCTCGGTGTTTCCCGTTATCTCACGGTCGGTATAGCGGTCGCCCCAGGTGTTGAGAGCCGATCCGTTGAGTTTGAAAACGCCCCAAAACAAAATCACGACGGCGAAAATCGTCAACAGCGCGCCAATCGGGCGTTTGTCTTCGGGCTTAGCTTTAAAATAAAGAGACGAATAGAATAAAATGACCGGAATACAGGCGAAAATAAAGGCGTCCGTGCTGTCCGATCCGAAAATATAGCTGTTTGGATTCGCGTCCGAAGCCGTTCCTTTTATAAGCCATCCGATGACGCCGAAAACAATCGACGGCAACAAAATGAACATGACGATCTTCGAAAACGGCATATCGCCTTCCTGCACACCTTTTTTTTGGTCGTGAACGCCGTAGTGCTTGATGCCAATCATGAACGTGATCACGCCGATGAACATCCCGACTCCGGCCGCCATAAAGGCTTGTTGCCATCCGAAAAGGTTGTAAAGCGCGGCTCCGAAAAAGTTGCAGATGAACGCCCCGACGTTGATTCCCATGTAGAAAATGTTGTATCCTTCGTCTTTCTTGGCCTTGAATTTTTCTTCGTTATAGAAATTGCCGAGTAGCGTCGAAATGTTGGGTTTGAAGAATCCGTTTCCGAGGATCACAAGCGTCATGGCCGTGTACAAAACGGGAAGCGAATGCACGCCCATCATGAAATATCCGGCGCCCATCAAAATTCCACCGAGAATGATGGAATTTCTATAGCCGAGATAGCGGTCGGCGATCAAACCACCGATAAACGGCGTCAGGAACACCAATGCGATAAAAGTCCCGTATAAATCGGATGCTTCTTTTTCGGTCATGGCGAAACCTTTTTCCACGTCTTTCAGATAAAGCGTAAAGATTCCGATCATTAAATAATAACCGAAACGCTCCCACATTTCGGAAAGGAAAAGATATGGGAGCGCTTTAGGGTGTTTGTTCCACATAAGTCGAATATTAGCGGACGCCGTGCATCATTTTCTTGAGAACCGGAGTCAACGCGAACAGGATTACCGATGCAATTCCGCAGAGCACGACGAACACCATGAAGAAATCATAGAGGTTCGAGATCGTGAAACCGGCAAAGGTTGGATATTCCGCTTTGATGATCTGTTTTTCCTTGATCAGGTTGAGTTCGGAAGCCGTAAAAGTCGTATCGGAGGCCGTAAAACTGTCGACGAATTCCTTTTTCTCCTTAGCGGCAGTCTCGATCGCGGCTTTCTTCTCGGCTACATTCTTGATCTTCGCTTCCACGTCAATGTTGTTCGCTTTGGCCTGAGTGTTGTCGACGGATGCAAGATTGAGCTTGGCAAGCGCGAACAACTCGGCACCGTCTGCCGTTTTGGATTTGTCGAGAATAGCTTTTAGGTCGATATCGTTGTTTTCGGCCAATTGGTATTTGTCACCTGTCGGAGGCAAAATCGATCCGAGCGTTCCCGAAAGCGCGTAACCCGCAGCATTCGAGATAAAGAAAACGCCGTAAGCCAATGACGCAAAACGCTTCGGAGACAATTTCCCTACAAGCGAAAGTCCGATAGGCGAAAGGCAAAGTTCACCGAAAGTCTGGATCAGATAAAGCAGGATCAACCAGTAGATCGCAAGCAACCCGTTGCCGAGATCCTTTACGTTATGGGCGATGATAAAGTAACTCAACGCGATCAACGCCAAACCGATCGATTGTTTCACAGTAGAAATCGGCTCTTGGTTTTTGGCGCGCAACCTGTCCCAAAGCATAGAGAATGGAACGGCGAACATCACGACGAACAATCCGTTGAAGATTTGCACCATCGACGCCGGCATATCCCAGATTCCAAGGAAGTTTCTGTCGGTTTGGTTGTCGGCGATAAAGGTCAGCGAGGATCCCGCCTGTTCGAATGCGGCCCAAAAGAAGATGATGAAAAACGACATCACGTAAATCACGCAAATGCGTTGGATCTCCACTCTCGTAAGCGTTTTATCGGTAAGGATGAGCGCCGCAAGGGTGATTCCCGCTGCGTAGATCATCGGATAGATGTAGGTTTTTACGATGTTGTCGCCTTCGGTAAAGAAATTGAACGCGAAGAACAATCCGACGAACAACACCACCGCAAACAATAACGAACCTGTCGTAAAATGTGCTTTTTGTGCTTCTCCTTCTTCGTAATCAGAGGTGTCGTTTTTGGACGGAACGCCTCCGATTGGCTTGCCTTCCGGAGTAACTACATATTTATTTTTGAGGAAATAGAACGTGGCCGATCCGATCAACATCGCAAGTGCCGCCACGAGAAATCCCCATTTGAACGCGTGGATGTCGCGAACGCCGTTGGCATCTTTGACGTCGCCAAGGAATGGGCAGATGAATTGTCCGAGGAAAGCGCCAATGTTGATTCCCATGTAGAAAATCGTGAACGCCGTGTCCAGCTTCGTTTTCTCTTGTTTCGGATACAAGCTTCCCACCATCGAGGAAATGTTCGGCTTGAAGAATCCGTTTCCGAAGATGATGATTCCGAGGGCCGACCACATCAGGGTGTTCGCCAACGACAAATTCGTACCGAAAACCGAGGCGCTGAAGAACAAAAGCAATTGTCCGCACGCCATCATCAATCCGCCGAGCAAAATGCAGTTGCGGTTGCCGAAGAAACGGTCGGCGATGAAACCGCCCAAAAGCGGCGTCAGGTAACAGAGTCCGAGAAAACCGCCGTAGATAAGGGAAGCGTCCGCCTCCTTCATCATGAGTGAGTTTACGAGGAATAGCGTAAGTAGCGCGCGCATTCCGTAGAAGTTGAAACGCTCCCACATTTCGGTCCCGAATAGGACCCAAAGCCCTTTGGGATGCCCTGTTTTTGCCTGAATTTCTGCCATTTTTATATTCTGTTGTTAGTTAGTTAAAGATTCTGAAGGATGTAATCGGTCATTTTGTTGAAAAGCTGGATGCGTGTTTTGCCTCCGTAAATGCCGTGGTTTTTGTCTGGATAAATCGCCATGTCGAATTGTTTGTTGGCCTGGACCAACGCTTCGATCATCTGCATGGAATTCTGTACGTGGACGTTGTCGTCGGCCGTTCCGTGGATCAAAAGGAACTTCCCTTTTAGGTTCTGCACGAAATTGATCGGTGAATTTTCGTCGTAACCCGCAGCGTTTTCCTGAGGCGTCGTAAGGTATCTTTCGGTATAAACCGAATCGTAAAATCGCCAGTTCGTCACCGGAGCGACCGCAATGGCCATCTTGAACACGTCCGACCCTTTGAGGATGCAGTTCGAGGACATGAATCCGCCGTACGACCATCCGAAAATTCCGATGCGCGATTTGTCGACATACGGATAATTCCCGATGACTTTAGCTGCGTCGATCTGGTCTTCGACTTCGTATTTCCCGAGATTGTTCTGTGTTACTTTTTTAAATGCGGCTCCTTTAAAACCAGTGCCACGACCGTCGACGCAAACCGTGATGTAACCTTGTTGCGACAACATCATGAACCAATAATCGTTCGCGCTGAGCCAGTCGTTTGAGACTTCCTGTGATCCTGGGCCGGAATATTGGTACATGAAAACCGGATATTTTTTGGACGCATCGAAATTTTTCGGCTTGATCATCCAGGCGTTCAATTCGTGGCCTTTTTCGGTTTTGATCACGAAAAATTCCTTTGCAGGCAAATCGTACGCTTTGATCTTATCGGTCAGGGCGACGTTATCCGAGATTTTCTGGACTTCCTTGCCGGACTTGGATTCGCGCAACGTGTAGGCCGGCGCCTCGGTCGCGCTCGAAAAACTGTTGATATAAAAATCGAAGTTCGGGCTGAAAGTCGTCGCATTATTTGTTCCCGTTTGGGACGAAAGGCGCTTTTTGTTCTTTCCGTCAAGGCTAATGCTGTACACGTCGCGGTTGATCGAACCGTTCTCTACCGATTGGTAAAAAATCGTCTTGTTCTTTTCATCAAAACCATAATATTTCGTGACTTCCCATTTGCCTTTCGTGACTTGATTCTTTAGCTTTCCGTTCTTGTCGTACAGATAAATGTGGTTGAAGCCGTCCTTTTCTGACGTCCAGATAAAGCTGTTGTCCTTGAGAAACGTGAGGTTGTCGGTCACATCGACGTAGGCTTTGTCTTTTTCGTTGAGCGCGATTTTAGCCGACCCGGAATTCGCATCTACAAAAATCAAGTCAAGGTTGCTCTGGTGGCGGTTCAGAACCTGCGCACTCAAAATATTGGCGTCTTTCGTCCATTTTAGGCGGGCGATATAGAAATCGCTGTAATTCCCGAGGTTGACGTTCTTGGTCGCAGCCGAAGTCACATCGTATAAGTGAAGGCTTACCAAAGCGTTCTTTTCGCCTGCTTTCGGATACTTGAATTTTTCTTCTTTCGGATACAATTCTTTGTGAAAAACCGTCATCGTAAATTCCGGAACCTGGGTTTCGTCAAAGCGGATAAACGCGATTTTCTTAGAATCGGCACTCCAGTCGAACGCGCGAACAAACGCAAATTCTTCCTCGTAAACCCAATCCGTAATTCCGTTGATGACGCTGTTCTTCTTGCCGTCCGACGTTATTTGGACGGTTGATTTCGAGGCGACGTCGTACAGGAAAAGATTGTTTTCCTTAGCGTAGGCGATTTTGTTTCCGTCAGGCGAAAACGTAGGCTCCTGGACGGCTTCGAGCACCTTCGAAAGTTGCTTTGTCGCGATGTCGTACAGGTAGAAATCGGCCGTAAACGAGTGGCGGTAAATTGGGTTTGAGTTCGTCGCGATCAGGATTTTCTTTTCGGACGCATCGAAATAATAACTGTCAATCGACTGTAATTCCTTATGATTCTTAGTGTCGAGCACCGTCGCGACCTTTTTCAACGTAGCGAAATCGTAAAGGTCGATTTGCATGCTACGCGACGAACGGTCGAAGTTGAGAACCGTATATTGATTGGTGTTTTTCATCGAATGGAGCTCGTCCATTCCTTTGGTGCGGAAAGCACCTGTGTAGATTTCGTCGACCGTTACCTTTTTTTGGGCAAAAACCGAGGCACTGACCAACAGGAAAAGTGTGGTTACTCTAAAAATTCTCGTCATTTTTATTGTGGAATATAAAAACCGTCAATTTTAGTGAAAAAAATGCAGATACCGATTTTTTTCGGTGTTAAATACGGTTTTGGTTGATGGGAGTTTGTCTCTAAAATCGCGATTCGTTACACTATCGTCAAAATCATCGCAGCCCGCAAAATCCGTATATTTGAAGAAATGATACCATATATTTCGTTAACATGAACAATACCAGGGTTTACCGAATGTCTTTCGCGGGTGTCTATCCGCATTACGTTCAAAAAGCTGAAAAAAAAGGCCGGACGAAGCAAGAAGTCGACACCATTATTTTCTGGCTTACCGGCTACGACCAAGCGTCGTTTGCGCGCGTACTTGACAACAAGACCGATTTTGAGACGTTTTTTAACGAGGCTCCGCGGTTTCACCCGAACGCCACAAAAATTACAGGCGTTATCTGCGGCTATCGCGTCGAAGAAATCGAAGATCCGATCATGAAAAAAGTACGACAGCTCGACAAACTTATAGACGAACTCGCCAAAGGCAAAGCCATGGAAAAAATCCTTCGCGAGTAGACATCACTTCCCTGTATTTGTGCAATTCTAAAACAAGCGGAACTGTCCGTCGCGATATTGTTCGTAAAGGTTGTGGTTCAAAGCGGGAAATTCCTTTCCTGCAAAAAATTTTGTTCGCGCTAGTCTCATTTGGGCGTGAATTTGCTCGGCAAACTCTCCTTCTCCTTTCATACGTTGGCCCCATCGGCTGTCGTTTAGCGTCCCGCCGTGTACCGCCTTGATATGGTTGAGCACTTTTTCGGCCCGATCGGGCATGGCTTTATGTATCCAATCGGTAAAGATCTCCGCAATTTGCCCGTTCAACCTTACGATAGTGTGTGCGATGGAAACCGCACCGGCATCGGCGGCAGCTTTGGCCAACGGCAACACCTCGTGGCTGTTGATACCGGGAATTATCGGGGCGATCATCACATTGACGGGAACTCCTGCCTGGGACAATAGCTTTACGGTATCGAGGCGCTTCCTGATCGTTGCAGTGCGCGGTTCGACCAACATGCGCGTCTTTTCTGACAGTGACGTAATCGACACATTGACTCCGATAAGGTTGTCCGCCGCCAATTTGGAAACAATGTCCATGTCGCGACTGATCAAAGCGTTCTTCGTGATGATGGCCACAGGATGACGGTATTTTTGGAACACCTCGAGGCATTGGCGTGTGATCTGGAACTTCTTTTCGGCTGGTTGGTAACAATCTGTATTGCCGGACATCACGATGGTCTCGCATTTCCAGTTTTTACCTGAGAGCTTTTCCTCCAGCAGCTTCGGAGCGTTCTTCTTTACCAAAATTTTCCTCTCAAAATCCAATCCGGCGCTGTAGCCCCAGTATTCGTGAGAGTTTCGGGCGTAACAATAGATGCAACCATGTTCGCAGCCTTGGTATGCGTTCATCGACCAACCCATGCGCACATCCGGACTTTCCACTTTATTGACGATCGTCTTGGGGAAAACCTCGAGATATTGAGTTTTGTTTGGATCGGCATCATCGCCTTCGGCTGCGCAATAATTCAGGAAATCATCGGAAATCTCATACGATTCCGCAAAGAAACGATTCTTGACGTTTTTCTGCGCGCCCCTTCCCTTTATATACTCGTTTCCTTCTTCGCCAACCATGCCGCAAGATAAACCAAATCAAATACAATGGAAAATATCCAATGTTAAATTTGGAATATCTCCATAGTCAAATTAGTTTTGGCTAGCTAAGACGTAAATCTCTCAGAGTGCTATCTTTGTATCTCAATCTGACATTAAATGACCAAAGAGATTTCTGGATTTTCCAAATTGTCAAAAGCTGAGAAAATCGACTGGATCGCCAACCACTATTTTGAATCGCCCGAGGAGGCCAAAGCCCTTGTGAAAAGCTATTGGAATTCAGATGTGAAATTGCAGCAACTGCACGACGATTTCATCGAGAATACGGTTTCCAATTTCTACTTGCCGATGGGCATCGCGCCCAATTTCAACATCAACGGGAAAACTTACACCGTGCCGATGGTAATCGAGGAAAGCTCGGTTGTGGCCGCAGCGGCAAAATCTGCCAAATTCTGGGCGACGAAAGGCGGATTCAAAACGACTGTCCTCAACACCGAAAAAATCGGCCAGGTCCATTTTATATTTACGGGCGATAAGGAGAAGCTACAAGGCTTTTTCCAGCTGATAAAACCGAACTTTTTTTACGACACCGAACCGCTGACGGCCAATATGCAAAAGCGCGGAGGCGGCATCCTGGACATCGAACTTCGGGACAAGTCTACCGACATTCCGGGATATTTCCAACTTCACGCGACATTCGAGACGAAAGATTCCATGGGCGCGAACTTCATCAATTCCTGCCTCGAGCAGTTCGCGAAAACACTTAAGGAGGAAGCCGCTGAATACGATGGCTTTTCAGCCGAGGAAAAGAACATCAGGATCGTGATGAGCATCTTGTCCAACTTTGTTACAGGATGTGTAGTACGTGCCGAAGTTTCGTGCAAAGTCGAGGAATTGACCGATAAGAACATTCCGGATCCACACGCTTTTGCGGAAAAATTCATTACGGCGGTCAAAATTGCGGAGGTAGAACCTTATCGCGCCGTAACGCACAACAAAGGCATCATGAATGGCGTCGACGCCGTAGTGTTGGCCACAGGAAACGACTTTCGTGCTGTTGAGGCCGCCGTCCACGCGTATGCCTCCAAAGATGGTCGCTATTCGAGTCTGTCCCATGCAGAAGTCACCGACGGAATTTTCCGTTTTTGGTTGGATCTGCCGCTCGCACTGGGAACGGTAGGCGGATTGACCTCATTGCATCCGCTTGTGAAGTTCGCGTTGACAGTACTCGAAAAACCGTCCGCACCCGAATTGATGCAAATCGTGGCAGCCACCGGCCTTGCCCAGAATTTCGCTGCGTTGCGATCGTTGACTACGACAGGCATCCAGGAAGGCCACATGAAAATGCACCTGAATAATATCCTCAACCAATTCGGGGCGACGGACGTAGAACGCGAAATGGTTCGGAAACATTTCAAGAAACACGCGATCTCACACGCGGCGGCGGTGAATTATATCGAAAGTTTGAGAAAGAACTAATTGTCACAACCTCAAGGGTTTTGAAAAACTTTGAGGTTTCTCTTTATGAAAAAACACTATTACTCCAACGGAAAATTACTGCTGACCGGCGAATATGTCGTACTCGATGGCGCCAAAGCATTTGCCTTTCCGACAAAATTCGGACAGGACCTGACGATAATGCCGGCATCCGATAAAAAAATAAGCTGGAAAAGCTTCAATCACGATGGCGCGGTTTGGTTTGAGGATAAGTATGAATTCGACGAGATCTGCACGCCGGATTACGTCGAAAAGTACGATTCCGTCAAGACTACATTGCTTGAAATTCTGCACGAAGGTTATCTCAAAAATCCTGATTTCATCAACAACGCCAACGGTTACGCGATCGAAACGCGCCTGACCTTTCCGAAAAACTGGGGATTGGGTACTTCCTCCACGCTGATCAACAACATCGCCCAATGGCTCAGTATCGACGCTTTTGAATTGCTGCAAAACAGTTTCGGAGGCAGCGGCTACGACATTGCGTGCGCGCAAAACGATACCGCTGTGGAATATCAGCTGGAAAATGGATTGCCTAAAATAACACCGATTTTGTTTGCACCCGATTTTGGCGATCAATTGTACTTCGTCTATCTGAATAAAAAACAAAGCAGCAAAGCCGCGATCGCCTCTTATTACCACAATCGCACGGATGGAATCGGCCGGATCACCTCTAAAATATCAAAGATCACCGAAGCCGTTATCGCAGCCAAAGACGTCAGGACTTTCGCCCACGAACTTGAACGACATGAAAGCATCATGAGCGACGTACTCGAAATGAGAACCGTCAAGGAAGCGCTGTTTCCGGATTTTAACGGTGTCATCAAAAGTCTCGGTGCCTGGGGAGGCGATTTCGTTTTGGCCGTCAGCCGTGAAAATCCAACGCGGTATTTTGAAGAACGAGGCTATGACACCGTGCTTCCATTCTCCGAAATGATTCTTTAACCGGTATTTCGCATTGCACCTAAATAAAAAATCCCGGACGTCGAATCCGGGATTTTTTTAAGGGAACAGATGTTCTTAATAATTGAACTTCGCTCTGTTGTCTACGATTTTGGCGTCCGACTTAAGCGCAGGAATCACTCTTGAGGAATATCCCGCCGCCTGGCCTTTCAATTTGTTCACGAAATCAACGTGATCTTTCACCGCCGGCGCTTTCGCGACAGCTTTTGGCGCTACTACGTAAACACCTGAATTTCCATCGATCGGTTTCGATATTTTACCGACTCCGGTAGCGATAGCCGTTCCGACAACTTTCGGCTCCGGTCCCGCATTCGGGATCATGCTGTTTTCAAGCGTCAGATCGGTAGCAGACTGAACCGTCGAACCGGACGCCTGAGCGATTGCCGCCAAAGACGAACCTGTCATTTTCTTGCGGATCAATTCCGCCTTTTTCTTGTTCTTGAGGATTGGCTCCACCGCAGTGCGCGCTTCGTCCAACGAAAGAAGTCCTTCCGGATTGACTTTCTTCAACTTCACGATGACGTTTCCTACGTTCACGACTTCAAAACGCTTCACGTCTCCTACTTCTGTATCGCTGTTGAACGCCCACTGGACGATCTGGCGTTGTGCCCCTACGCTACCGAAATATTCGTCCATAGCTTTCACTTTAACAGACGGGACGAGCTCAAGCTTCTCGGCTTTTGCGACAGATGCGAAATCTTTGTCGGTGGCTTCCATTTCCACTTTTACCGCTTTTTGGTAAAGCGCATCGGTAGTGGCATCAGACGGCTCGATCTTTTGAGCGATTGTCGCCAATTTCACGGCGTCCTGCTTGTCGGTGACGTTAATTACGTGATATCCGAATTGCGTCTCTACCAAACCGATGGTTCCGATCGGGTTGTTGAAAACGAAATCGTTGAACGGCTTGACCATTTGGCCGGGAGCGAAATATCCGAGGTCGCCACCTTGCTGAGCTGATGAATCGTCGGAATTCGTAATGGCAAGCATCGCGAAACCAGCCGGATTTGCTTTAGCCTGGGCGAGCAACGCTTCGGCTTTCGCCTTGGCCTCCTCTTTCGTACGCTTCTCGCGCTTGTTGACTTGTGTACCTTCCCAGCTGATCAAAACGTGGCTGGCTTTGGCGTTCGCTCCGGACTTGCGGCCCAACGAACGTGTAATGGCGTAGTATTTCCCTTGCATGTAAGGGCCATAGACGGTTCCTGTCGGCAAGTTGAACAAAGCTTCTGCATGTTCCGTCGGCAAATCCTTCTTGGCGATATACGTCGTGTCGAAAGGGATGTCGGAATTTTGGTTCACGAATTCAGCAATGTTATTCGTCGTACGGAAATTCCCCGTGCTGTCAGCAGCTGTGAGCAATTTATCGATTGCCTGCTTTACTTCGGCTTCGTCCTGAGCAGATGGTTTATCTTCTACCAACACATATTCCAACTCACGGTTTTCGTCCGCTTTGTAACGCTTTTCGTGCTTCTTCATGTAGTCGGTAAGCTCCGAATCGGATACTTTAACGTCGCTGTCCTTGATCGTCGAGAACAAAACGCCAACGTAATCGAAAGTCGCTTTCGTAGTCTCCGCTTCGTATTTGTATTTTCCTTCGGCTTCGGTAACAAAAACGCCGCCTTTAACCAAAGTGTTGTATATCAGATATTTCGCGTTCAAAACAGCATCTTTCTCACGATCCTCGATTGCTTTTTTAGCCTCCGGGTTCGTTTTGATGAACTCCTGCAATTTGGCAACGTCAAATTCGCCCTTTTCGTTTTTGAACATAGGGTTCTGACCGATTTGCTGATCGTTCTTGAACGCGTCGAGTATGTGTTTCTCGCTTACGCGGATTCCCAATTTGTCGAACTCCGCCGTCAATAGCGCAATCGCCACTTCCTGATCCCAAACGCGGCTCGCGGCCTGGGAAGCGGTCATACCTTGTCCGCTTTTTTCGACGTTGTTCACTTTTACTCTAAATTCGTCGAACGTGATGTCTTTTCCATTGACGCTACCTACGTCTTTTGACGCCAGGTTGATGTTTCCGCTCGAAAAGATATCCCCGATAAGGAAGGCCAACAAGCAAAACCCGATCACACCTATAAGTAATAAGGAGCGCTGTCTGATCTTTGATAAAACTGCCATTTTACAATCTTGATTTTTAATTCAGTTTGCGAAAATACAATTATCTATTTAATAACCATATTTTGAGGGAAATATTTACTTTAAAAATTGACGTTCCGCAAATCGGCATTTGTTTGTGATTCACGCCTGTTTTCTGGAGTCGCATTCGAGGTGAGGCGCAGCGAAGCGGAGCCGCCAAATGTCCAGCAAATGCACGATGTTGAAACTGTGATCCGTAGATTTGTTGTGGAAGAGCAGCGGCGCAGCGAAGCGGAGCCGCCAAACGTCCAGCAAAAAGCACAATTTTGAAACTGTGATCCGTAAATCTTTTGTGAAGAGCAGCGGCGCAGCGAAGCGGAGCCGCCAAACGTCCAGCAAAATGCGTGGTTGAGAAATTCCAATGGCACGGATTGGTATATTTCAGTCGACCGTCAGCTTGACCAGCTCGATTTTCTTAACGGTAGCCTCTTCTATAACGAACCGAAAACGCCCGATTTCAAACTGCGCCCCTTTCTGAGGAATCTCGTTCAACGAATTCACGATGAACCCGCCAAGCGTGCTATAAGCGTCCGCTTCAGGAATTGCGAGCCCATACGTTTCATTAAGGTATTCCACATCATGTCGTGTCGAGAAAAGCCAGGTTTGCTCATCTAGTTTTTGCTCCGAAAGCGCTTCCTGCTCATCGTGTTCGTCCTCGATTTCACCAAAAAGCTCTTCGACGATATCCTCGATCGTGACGATGCCCGCGGTTCCGCCATATTCGTCAAGCACGACCGCGACGCTCTTTCGCTTTTTGGTAAGTTGTTCCATCGCGTCCTTGATCAAGATGGTCTGAGGGACAAACTCAACCGGAATCATAATCGACTTTATCGTACGCGGCTTCCGAAACAAGTCGAACGAATGCACATAACCCAAGATATCGTCGAGCGACTCTTGGTACACAAGGATCTTGGAGTATCCGGTATCGACGAAAAGATCGCGCAATTCCGATACCGGCGCAAAAATGTCAATAGCGGAAATTTCCATGCGGGGCGTCATGATCTCGCGCGCCTTGACTGCAGAGAAATCAAGCGCATTCTGGAAAATCTGGATTTCGGAATCGATTTCCTCGCTATCGTCCACACTGCTCATTTGCTCGTTAATGAAATTCCCGAGCTCTACTTTGCTGAAAAAAACCTGGACGGGATCGCTGTCGGTACCAAAAAATTTCTTCAGCACCGTGTCCGAAACCCAAAGAATAAACGCCGATATGTAGTAAAATATCTGGTAAAAAACATAAGCCGGAAGCGCGAAAAAACGAATCAGGCTGTTGGCGTAAATATGGAAAAAAACTTTTGGCAGGAATTCAGACGTAAATACGATGACCGCCGTAGCCACTGCCGCCTGTATCATCAAATTGGAAATGCCGGTAAGGTCGTAAGGCAACAGCAATCTCAGGACGAGGCGGGAAGCGAAAAAACCGTATACGACCAACGCCAGGTTGTTCCCGACGAGCATGGCCGCTATGAATTTCGACGGCTTTTGGGTGAGTTTCCTCAATATCTGGGACAAAAAACCATCTTGTTTCTTCTCAATCTCAAGATAAATCTTGTTAGAGGAGATGAATGCGATCTCCATCCCTGAAAAGAAGGCGGCCAGTATCAAGCTGGAAATGATGATACCGACTTCCATAACCTAGTTTTCGTCCTTTCTTCCGTTGAAGCGCCGTGCAAACCGCATCCTGAAAAAAAACATGAACACGCAAAGGGCCGCGATCACAAACCAGAGCCAAAATCCTTCTTCGCCTTCGCCATAGCGCACGATTCCGGAATAAATGAAAAACAAAGCAGCGGCGAGGTAAATGTACGGGATGATCTTGAGGTAACTGTTCATGTCAATATTCTTGGGATTTTTCGATCTCTCCGGAAATCTTTTGTGAGTTCACAATCTTGAAGTCCTTGCTGAAATCGACGCCTTGCCCGAAGGACACTCCTTTCGGGTCAGTAAATTTAAACTTTTTCTCGGTGAAAAACCATTCGTTTTTCTGGTCAAAATACAATTGTTCGGTCTCGAGGCGTGATCCCTCGTCATTCCATATCTGGACATTGCCCTGAAGATCGATGAGATCCGTATTCTTGAACGTGACGGCATAATTGGAGCGCACGTAGGTCTTTTTCTGGTTTTTGTCGTAAAGCGTGACGTTGATGCCTTTCGGAAATTCGGTAAACGGGTAGCGGGCTGTTGCGTAATCGAGCATTTTAGGGCTTACCAAAACCGATGTGATGCGGCCTGAATCGGTGTATTTCAGGCTGAAGTCGTCGGCTTCCCCGCTAGGCGTAAACTCAGAAAACTTGAGCTTCTGCACGTCCTTGAAATTGCCTTCGCACGATAGCATCAATCCGCAAAGGCAAATGCACCAAACTAACAAAATGGTCTTCGTGAACTGCATCGGTTATTTTTTTGGGACGATTACCGAACTTTTGATCCAACAATCGTAATAAATGGTCATTCCGCCCATCTTGGCCTGCTTGATTTCCTTATCGGATGGCGCCTGTTCCTCATACTTTCTGACGAGCTTTTCAAGACTGGTTTTCGTCTTGTCGACAGCGATCGCCTTTTTCAGCGTATTGGCCGCGAGCCAGTTCAGCGCCTTTTTCTCGAACGGGTTTTTTCCGCAATCGTTTCCTGCCCCGGCATACATCTGGGCAAGCAAGATATATGATTTTGGATGGTTCGGATTGGCTTCGAGCGCCTTGTCCAGATACTGTTTCTGTCTGCCTTTGTCGCGTCCCGAAAAAAGCGTCGAGGCGATCGTAAAATAAGTGTCGGATTTTTCTATAGGATCCTTGGAAAGCTCAGCCGATTGCACGAAATACTTCTCGGCCTCGTCAAATTTCGCCTTTTGGTAAGCCGCCGATCCTAAATTGTAAGCCGATTGGGCCGTTGGTTTCAGGTTTTGCTGATGTTGGGTAATTTCGGTAAACATCTTGCTCGTGCGGCAATGCGAATCAGACAATGCCTTGAGCGCGACACCAAGCCACAACGTATCACTTTTGCGCTTCTCGAACGCTTCCCCGTAATAGGCGTCGAGATTTTCACACGTCGAAACTTCCTTGACGGTCATCTGCAACGCCTGGATCGTACGCGTCGCGTCGTTTGCGGACGCAGGTGAAGCCGCCGCAAGTCGTTCTACATGCGCGATCAGGTCATCTCTTTTTCCGAGGATTTTGTTCGCCGTAATGGTTCTGTCTCCTGCCTTGAATTTGTCGAAATACAATTGCAGGTAAAGATAAATCGCTTTGTGGTCGGTGAATTGGGTCGGATTTTTAGCGAACGCCCTGTCGAGCATCGCATAAACTTCTGCGTCGGACGCCAGTTTGTATTGCTGTTGAAGCAGCGCTTTCTGAAGCAAAACGGGCTCCGTGTTCGCCGGGATGTTTTTGTTCAGGTCGTCGTAAATCTTGACGAGTTCATTGACAAGTGGCGCTTTGTCTTCAACTTTTGCGCGATCGATCCTTATTTTGAGCAGGTCCGCACCGGAAGTATAAACGCGCTGATCGAACGTCGGACACGTTTTGCGCAACAACGTCCAGGATTCAAATGCTTTGTCGTATTCGTTTTTTTGGACGAGACTGTCCACGACATGCTGCAATTGCTTGCACTTTTTGTCGGTTTTTTCCTGTGCCGATGCCAGTCCTAAAGAGAATAGCATCGCCAAAATCAAATACGTGCATTTCATAACCCTTGTATTGCGGGCCTTAATCGTACTTGCGCTTCACGAACCAGCGGTCGTTGAATGAAAATCCAACGGATATGTTGAAGTAATTTTCCTCAACAAGACCGTAGGCTTTGGTTCCGCGTTTTCCGTATTCCAGGCCAATGTTGATATTCGATAGCGAACCGGTGATCGGCAACCCAAACCCAATTGTTCCGGCGGCATCCCAAATGGTTTGGGAATTCAACACGAGTCCGGTGTTTTCATAACGCAGTCCTCCGCGATACACAATCCTTTCGAGATAGCTGCTGAACGAGTTGGCATTCGGAATATAATAACCTCCAACACTGTATTTTATTGCGTTCTCAAAACGAGCGTTCCTGCTGCTTTCGGAAAAACGGCTTTGAATGTCCTTCGCACCCGTAAAGGTAACTTCGGCTCCGGCCAACCACTTTTTAGGCTGCCCTATTCCGCCGCCAACGGAAAAACGGGACGGCAATTTCAGCGTGCGCTCCTTATTATAAAAAATCGTGTCCTGGTCGACGATCGCAACGCCTCCCAATTGCAAAATCTGGACGGTTGCTATATTGCGGTAACTTTTGGTGTTCAAATTGGCCGATGGCGAATAAACCAAACTACCGAACGCCTTCAATTTATTGTTGATCTTGCCTTCGTAGGAAACGCCAACGTTGGCACTAAAACCCGAAAGGTCGGTTTCATTGATTTCCCGGGTGGCGAACTGTATGCCTCTAAGCTGGGCCAATGACGTGGTTTCCACTTTTCCGAAGTTGAAATTCACATCGGCTCCGAACCTGAAATTCTTCGTGATCTCGTAACCTGCGCCGACAAAAACACGGTTAACACCGCCCGAGCCGTTAAAACGCCTCAAAATCGTATCTTCACTGGTCCCGAAAGGCAATTCACTCTGGATTTTGTAACCTACCGACGAGTACGGCACAAGCCCAAAGACCACCGCTCCTTTTTTGAACGGCAACGCCACGGCAAGATAATCCAACGTAAAGCGTTTTGCCTTTTCTTCCTGGCTTTCTGTCCTGAGATTGGCCCATGAACCTGTTCCTCCCACCGTCAACGTCGTCCATTTCAATGACGAAAACGAAGCCGGGTTGTGAAGGTTGATATGGATGGAATCCGGGAAAACCGAAACGCCTCCCATCGAACGGTTCTCTATCGTCCCCTTGAAGCGCTGGTCGCCTATCCCGAAAAAAGAGTATGGAGAATAACTGCCTTCCTGGGCGAAAGACGTGAGAGCCAACAGCAAGCACAAGCTTACCAGAATTTTATTGATCATCTAGGCCAAATTGAAATATTAGGTGCAAACTTTCCAGCAGGAAATTTGAATTGGCAAATATGGTATTTTTTAATTGCTTAGCCAAAAATTCCGAATCACCTCCCGTTAAAATTATTATAAAGTTAGGCCAGCGTTTTCGGCAGTTGTCAATGAAGCCGTCTATTTCATTTACTGCGCCGTTTACCACTCCCGAGTGTATCGCCGAGGCAGTGGAATCGCCAATTGCGTCATCGGGAATTTCTTTTTGCAACAGCGGCAGGCGGGCCGTGTAACTGTGCAACGCTTCGTAACGCAATTTGATGCCCGGGGAAATGGCGCCGCCGAGATATTGGTCGTCGGCGTCCGTATAATCGTATGTGATGCACGTTCCCGCATCGATGACCAATCGGTTTTGCTTCGGAAATTTAAGCACCGAACCTGCCGCCAAAACCATCCGATCGATTCCCAATGTGTGAGGCGTGGCGTATTTATTGACGAATGGAAATCGGTTTTCGTGGGATATAAAATGGATTTTGACGCGTCCACGGAAGATTTCAACTGCCGCTTCTTGCGTTTTTCCGACGGATGCGACGACCAAATCCTCTATTTTCGGATACTTTTCTAAAATTTCCGAAACTTTTTTTTGCCATTGCGTCTCGGTCGTCACGAAATAATCGACCATCGCATCATATTCATAGACAGCGCCTTTGGTTCTCGTATTTCCGATATCGATTGTCAGTACCATAGGGCGCGAAGTTACGAATAGATTTTTTTCAGGAAATTTCTTTTGCGTAAATTAAAAATCGTTCTATATTTGCACCCGCATCTGCAAAGGTACCTTAGCTCAGTTGGTAGAGCAATGGACTGAAAATCCATGTGTCCCTGGTTCGATTCCTGGAGGTACCACCTAAAGCCCGAAGTTCATTCTTCGGGCTTTTTTTTGTCGTTATCCGAAAGATTCGGCTAGTCTCAAACTCCGGATAAACTTCGTCTTACGTTTCAATTAGCGGATAATTCGCATATTGAAAGATCTCACGCCTCGCAATTCCGAATTGTTACTATTTTCATTACAAAATGCCTTAATTAATCGCAATTTGAATTATTACAGATCATAATTATGCGCATATTGCAAACATTTAACTTTTCTGTTTCTTTTTAATGCTTAAATTAGTAAGACACAACCCAACTCTTTCGCCTGCTGATGTTTAACCATTCTTATACACCGATTTAATAAATTCCGTTTGCCGAAGAATTATCGGGTTGTGATAACCTTTACCCTAATTCTACCGCTTATGAAAAGGATTACTTTCGGAAGCTGCCTGCTTCTATTGCTGCTCTCAAATTTAGTTCTCGCCCAGGTTGGCATCGGAACCGTCTCACCTAACGGTGCACTCGACATAACTTCCTCCAACGACGGATTATTGGTTCCCCGGGTTGCCCTTGCCGCGACCAACATTGCGACGGTAACGACTCCGACCGTTTCCGAATTGGTCTACAACACCTCGACGTCCGCCGCCGGCCCTAACCAAGTCACGCCCGGCTACTATTACTGGAACGGTAGCATTTGGGTCAGGCTGGCTACTGGCAGCAACGCCAATTGGGCACTTACGGGAAATACCGGAACCGTCGCCGGCACTAATTTTATCGGAACCATCGATGCCGTCGACCTCCGGATAAAAACAAACAACACCGATCGCTGGAACATCAGCAATGCCAACAATGGCCAATTGCAGTCCTATTCCTTGGGAAGCGCAACGGCCCCGACGTATTCTTTTCAAACCGATGCGAATACCGGGATATTCAGTCCGGGAGCCGACCAACTCGATTTCGGAACTGGCGGAAATGCAAGGCTCCGCATCCCGAATGCCGATCAACTCCACGCCTTGACGCTGGGAACGGCGGCGCTTCCGTTCTACTCTTTCGCCTCCGATGCCAATACCGGTATTTTCAGTCCTTCCGCCGACGCCCTGTCGGTTTCCACAAACGGAACTGAACGACTTCGCGTAGATGCGACCGGAAAGGTAGTGATAGGAGCTACGGTTGCAAACGCGGCCTTGGACATCAACAGCACGAACGACGGCGTTTTGATCCCGAGAGTGGCCCTGACGGCAACTAACTCGGCTTTGCCTTTGACTACGCCTACCGTTTCCGAACTGGTCTACAATACTGCCACGGCCGGAATCGCCCCGAACAATGTCGTACCTTCCTTTTATTATTGGGATGGGGCGCAATGGGTCCGCCTGGCTACGGGAAACAACTGGGCCCTTACGGGAAATGCGGGGACGGTTGCAGGAACGAATTATGTCGGGACGAGCGATGCCGTCGATCTTCGCCTGAAAACCAACAATACCGACCGCTGGAACATCAGCAACGCCAACAACGGCCAGCTCCAGGCGTATTCGCTCGGAACAGCCGCTTTGCCCGTTTTTTCGTTCCAGGCTGACCAAAATACAGGATTGTTCAGTCCGGCTGCGGACCAGATCGCATTCGCCACAAACGGAATCGAAGGCTGGAGGATGCGCGCTACGTCTAATGTCACGATAGGCGCCTGGGCATCTACGGACGCCGCCCCTGCGAACGGAATGCGGGTCCAGGGCGCGACGGTCATCGGCAAGGCCAGTGGTGAAGACAGTCGCGATGCCTTATCGGTCCACACATCGGCCTCGGCTTACAGCAATCTGACCGGCTATCCCAATGCCTCGGCGAGACGCGCATTTGCCGCTTATGCCGATGCAGGCGGAATAGGCGTTCTGGGTTATTCGAACAACACGGGCTATGGCGTCATCGGGCTTACCAAAACCGGCTCGCTATCGTCGTTTATCAGGACAGGTGAAGGTGTCGTCGGTCAAGCCGATGGAGCCAACAATGCGGTAATTCCAATCGGCACACATGGCGTGATCGATGAGACGGTCGCCGGGAATTGGAAAGCTACGGGCGTACTTGGCGAAAACAATAATCTTACGCCGGGCCTGGGATTTTCCGGCGGATCTTACAACAACGGAAATGCCGGCGCCGTCAGCGGCGTGTATGGAAATATCGGTTCGCGCGTCACGAATGCCGCCAATAATTCCTATATGTTTGGCGTCATCGGCGACGTGCTGACGATAGGTTCCGGGACTATTGCCGACGGCACGGGAGGCGTTCTCGGCTTCGGAGGCACGAACAATTACGGAATACTCGGCTATCGCGGGCTCAGCGGTATTATCTACAGCGTCTACGGAAGCGGCGGAATTGGCGGCAGCATTACCATCCTCAACAACGGAAACCGGATGGCGACCGCCCCAACTCCGAACAACCACGTGGGGATTGGGATAAAAGGCGGATTCATGGGCGGTTACGTCGCCGGTTCAGAATTCGGGCTCGTCGCTCACGGAAAGGAATTTGGCGCTTATGTCCAAGGGAACACCATCGTAAACGAACCCATCGTAAAACTCACTGAAACCGGAGCTTCCGAACGCACGGCGACCTACGTTCCTACTTCAACCGACGTCGATATCATGACAAGGGGACGCGGCCAGCTTCAAAACGGAACCGCGTTTGTGGCGTTCAAGAAAGGATTCGCGACGTCGGTTGCTGATCCCGAAACCATCAATGTTACCATCACGCCGATGCAGGAAACCAAAGGCGTATTTGTGAGCCGCGTTACGAAAGACGGATTCTATGTGACCGAGAACGCCTCGGGCGGGAGCAACGCCGTTTTCAATTGGGTGGCTGTCGGTACGCAAAAAGGCTACGAAGATGGCGTGGAAATCTCAAACACCGTACTGGCTCGGGACTTTGACCAAAAAATGGTCGATGTCATGAATGCCGAAAACAGCAAAAGCGAAGGGCAGTCCCTTTATTTTGACGGTCGACAGGTTCGTTTTGAACGCATTCCCGAATCACTCGTAAACTATGCGAGGAAAGAGGATGCGAAAAAATAATCGGAAACGGCTATGGCAACACCACATCGATTCCGTCCCCGTCCTTGTTTATGCGCTTCACCATATTCATTTTAAGCGCGGCTTTGATCACCGCAAGAGCATGTGAACTGTCGAGTTGGAGCAGGTGCTTGAATGAAAACCGTATAAAAAATTTCCCGTTCAGGTTTTCCATTATTGCTTTTGGATTCGAGTAAAGGCGTCTTCCGTTGCGGCCAAAATATTCGATATTGGGATTTTTCAGTATCGCGTCGACGCAGGCTTCAAGACGGCAAAGATCTGGTATGACCGTTCCCTGGCATTTTATGATGACGGTATGGGTATTCATGCTTAGTTTTTCTTGCAAGCTAGCAATTCAGACTACCGCGCTTTTTATCAGGAAAACATTTATCGTTACAGATAAAACCGCTCGCAAACCGCGACTTTGCTGTGACAGTAAGGCTTAGCGATGGAATGTTAATCTTTTTGGAAATTTTTTACCTTGCAGTTTATCGGATTCGGTCGCCCGAAATGAACAAATGTATCCGGTGAAGATTCCCTGGCGCCTCCACATTCCGCATATCGGTTTTGACTTCCATCTGATCTCGGCAATATCGCCATACTACAACACCGAAACGGGTGAACGAACCCGTGCAATCTGTAATTTTCAATTGTAATAATATCACAATATATCCCGTGCCACGACCGAATTTCGCTACTTTTAAGCAAGATGAAAAAATACCTGAAAAAAATCCTGGTCGGTTTTGGCGTGTTGCTTTTGCTCGTTTTAGGCTTCGGCCTTTTTTTCAATTATTATTGGATAGATGCCGAACTTCCCAAAATAATCAACGAACGCAACAAGTCGCCATATTACATCACGTATAAAAACCTGCATGTTTCCTTGCTTTCATCCAGTATCAAAGCTTCGGAAATCGTTTTAGTGCCAAAGGCTTCACTCGCGGACAGCATCCATAAAAAAGGTATTTATGCCACCGTGGAATCCGTGGAAGTCAACAACGTCAGTCTTTGGAACCTCATTTTCAGCGACCGCATCAAGGCCAGCGGGATCGTCGTGAACCGGCCGAAAGTGACGCTTTATAAAAAGGACGAAAAGAAAATCGACTATTCCAAAAGCATCGGAGCTGACGTCGTCGAACCATTCGGCAAAATCATCAGCGTCAGTAGCGTGAAACTCCGCAATGGCGACGTGACGATCTTGTATCCGAAAAACGAAAAACCAATGCTGCGCGCCAGCAACGTGAATATCGAGCTTGACGGCATCGGGATCAACGACGCCCAACTCAAGCGAAAAGTGCCGTTTTCCTACGAGACGTATGCGTTCACTTGTGACAGCGTTTTCTTCAAACCGAACATTTTCTATCACGTGAAAACCGGCAGGATCGAAACCAAAAACAATGGATTTACGCTTCACGATCTCGAGTATTTGTGCGATATGGACAGGAAGACATTCGTCCGATCGATTGCGTCCGAACGCGACCTGTACAACATAAAAGTCAAAAAACTCAGTCTTGACGACCTTTCCTGGGGCTTCCGAGAGGACGATTCGATGTTCGTACATTCTAAAACCGTCCGGCTCGACCGCGTGAATGCCAACATTTTCCGCGACAAGCGCAAAACCGACGACCTTCGCAAGAAAAAACTGTACAACGCCTTGTTGCGCGAATTGAAATTCGATTTGAGGATTGATACGCTGGCCATCCGCAATTCAATATTGGAATATGAAGAACAGGTGAACGACGTGGCGCCCGGAAAGTTGAGATGGAGTCCGTTTAACCTTACCGCGCTTCACATTTACAGCGGGTTCGAACAAAAGAAACTGCCTGACGTGCGCATTTTCATCGAGGCGAAATTTATGGACGTGGCGCCGCTGAAAGCAGATTGGCGTCTGAACGTACTCGATAAATCGGACGGTTTTCGCATCGTCGGAAGCATAAAGAATTTCCCGGTTGAGCGACTGGCTCCTTTTAGCAAGCCCTATATCAACGCGATTGGCGAAGGTGTGCTCGACGAGGTCTATTTTGACTTTCGCGGTAACGACAATGGTGCAAAAGGAACGTTTGGCGTCAACTATGACGATCTGAAGTTTACCATCTACAAAAAGAAAGACCGAAACAAAAAGAACAAATTATTGACAGCCGTAGCGGGCATTTTCGTCAAAAAAGATTCAGATGAAAAAGTCAAGAAGGCCGAAATCGAAGTCGAACGCGAAAAGGACAAATCGTTCTACAATATGTTCTGGAAGTCGATTGCAGAAGGCCTCAAGAAAATTATGATTTGAGTGCCCGGTAAAAGCAATTCGTCTATCAACAAAAAAGCCGAAAGTAGTTTACTTTCGGCTTTTCATATTATCAGGGATGTCAGTCGGATTGCGCCATAGGGCAAATTCAACCTTTACCGTTCGCTTTCTTGTCACCGGATTTTTCGCTGTCCGGGCTTTTCTCGTCTTTTTTATTTTCCGCTGCTTTCTCGTCTTTTTTCTTCTCCGCGGCCTTTTTATCGTCGTCTTCTTTTCTCGCCTCGGTTGTCTTATCGTCTTTTTTATTTTCCTTTTTTTGTTCGTCAGCTTCGGATTTTTCCTTTTTCTCGACCAACGTTTTTGCCGGAGTCGCAGCACCTTTCGCATCGTCTATCACCTTGTCGCCCTTGTATTGGGTTTCCGGAACGGCTTCCGTGGTCTTGCTGAACACTTTTATCTTGGGATCTTCGTGTGTTCCGGTGATCGCTATGGGGATCCCGACGAGCCCGAACGGCGGTAAACCAAGTCGCATCCTGAGCGCCAATTGACCGTCAAAACTGGTTTTGCCTTCGAATCTGAGCTTGAAAACCGAAACGCTCATGCGTGTCCTTTCGACTTTGATCACGTTATTTTTTATCGTCGTTTTAATGTCGACGCGTGACAAATCAGGATCGTTCAATCCGTCGGAACCGGTTTTATCGCTGATGCTTCCGAACATTTTCAACCCTCGTATCTTGATACTTTTTAGGGAAACGACACCACCGCCTTCCAACGACGGGTAAATCGGGTTCATGTTCCCATCCAGTTCGCCGTTGAGCTTGTAATCGACCGAGATGATCCCTTCCGCTTTTCCGGCAGATGTTGCGAGTTCCTTGAACATTTCTATTTCGTTGAACGCCCGCTTTACGTCGAAATTTTTGGCACGGAACCGCAAATCGAAACCGGCTTTGGTCGCCGACGCATCGTCATACATTCCGTCAAGGTTCAATGTCGCCCCGATGATATCGAGCTGGGTGCCTTTGAACAAAACCTGTCCCTTACTGATTCCGACGGTTCCTTCTACATTCTCCAGATTGAATTTGTCATATGTGACTTTGTCAATGTTCGTGGTCAGGAAAACGTCGAGGTTTGTCGGCACTACGATCACGCCCGATTGAGTCGTACCCGTTTTTTTCCCGGCTTCGACCTCCGGCTTTTTATCTTGGTTCGTGCCCGGTTCGAGCGCCATGAATTCATTGACGTTGATATATTTCGAATCGAGCCTGAAACCGCCGTGAAGTGTGCCCCGTTTCTCGAACAGGTAATTGATGGCGTTGATGAGTTTTCCGTTGAGTGCAAAGTTCGACTGGCCGTAATTGGCGTTGAATTTCCTGAAGTGCATTTTTTCGCGGTCAAAAACGAAGCTTCCTTCCTTGATCAGGAACGCTTTCGGAAACGACGCCATGGTAGCTTTTATATCGCGTATCAGCAAGGTTCCGCTGTTGTCGAGTTTAGAGTAACGCCCGCTCGTCGCATAACTTTGACGGCCTTTAAGTCGCACGTCAGATTTGATGTAGCCCGTCACGTCTATATCCTTCTGGCGGAAAACCTGGTAAATCTTGCCTACGTCGATAGTGCCTTTTGCCTTGACGTCATAATCCACGTCGTCGAGATTGCTGATTTTTGCGTCTACAAAAAACGGATTGCCTTCGAACGTAAATTTGGCCGGCTTTACGGCGATACGCGTGTCGTTGAACTGTCCGTTGTCATTGACGGCATTGATGTCAAGGTTGATATCGGTAATCGCGTTCGGATAATATTCGGTTTTCAAATACGCGTTTGTGAGCAAAACACGCCCTTTGGTTTTCGGAAATAACCGCTTTTGGGCGTTGTAGACACCGTCCGATTCGACGTTGACGGACAATTTCCCTTTCATGTCGAGGTTGCTCAAACCAAGCGATCGATCGAGCATTTCCAAATCGAGATTACCCTTTACGTTGGCTTTGACCGCCATGTTGTCCAATCCCCGGGTTTCGACGAATGCCTTGAAATATTCTTTCCCGACGCGAAACGTGAGCGAGTCGAGCTTGATGCTGAGGCTGTCCGTGTTGAGCGCCGGGAGCAGCGCCTTGAAATTCAAATTGATGTCGGACGTCGGAAAGGGAGCGTCTTTGTATTCGATGTAACCGTCCGTGATTCGCGTATCGAACGAAATCGACGGGTTGCGGTTCGTCCTGGCGTCATATCGCCCTTTGAACATAAATAGCAAATCGATGCCACCTTTAACCTTTGAACTTTCGAGCCAGGTCACATATTCAGGCGGCAAAGCGGTAAACAAATCCTGTAGGTTGCTGCCCATGCTCGAAACCTCCACATCTATATAATAGCCTTCTTTAAGAATGTTGAGCGCACCTTTGAAATTGATCGGAAGCTTATTGATCTTCAAGTCATTGCGCTGGAAGGCGAACGTAAGCGCGTTGGTATTGATGCGCGTCACGAGTTCGGCACTCACGTTTTTGCGTTGCAGATAAGGTTCGCCGTTGTAAACGAAATCCAGGTTGTTGATCTCCGCATCGGTTTCAAGATCGAATACGTCCGAATCGAGGTTGCCCTTGCCGAGATAATTGAAATCTTCGGCAGCGACCAAAATCTTAGCCGATTTGTCCTCGTATCTCAGTCGGCAATGCGAGATGTCGATGCGGTCGAGACGCAGTGACGTATTGGAAACCGTGTCTTTTATTTCTTCTTCTTTTTCTTCGGAAACATAAACGTTGTAATTGGCCTCTCCTTTTTCATTGACCATGACGTTGATGCGGGAATCGTCTACATAAATCTCGTCAATGCTGATTTGGTTGTCGAAAATCAACCGCTTGAGATTGATCCCGAATGCGACTTCCTTAGCCGAAACCAAAGTGTCGTTCGCGAACGGAGCCGATCCCATTAGCGAAAATTCGTCAAGCGTGACCGTCAACGACGGAAAGTGGTTGAAGAACGAAATATTCGCCTCTTTGAAATTCAATTCACCCGTAAGCTTCTTATTGGCGAACGCTTTGACCTGTTCGGCGAGCTGGCCGGGAAACAGGATCGGAATCAGGAAAAGCAGCAGTAAGATCGACGCGATGCCGATCCCGAGCCACTTAAGTATCTTTAAGCTGATGTTTTTGAGGCGTGGATTCATGGTTCAAAGATAGAACATATGTTAAAATGGCGGTTTTACATTATGGCATCTTTATTACAGATTATGCAGGTAATCGGCACTTTCATTTCGCAGCCGTTCAAGGTATGCTCGGGCTTGGATCGGGTTTCGGACGGTCTAAATAAAAAAAGCCTCCCCGAATCGGAAAGGCCTTTCTTAACTTAACTTAAAACTAACTCGAAATCTATTCTTTGACGAGCTTCATCGCTTTTTCGCGACTGTTCACGTCTGTAACTTTTACGATGTAAATTCCGCTGTTGAGCTCGGTGATGTCAAAGCTGGACGCGTCGGTAAAGTCGCCCTGGAAGCGTTTTACCAATTGCCCTGTCAAGGAAAACACGTCTACTTTGGAAACGTTGGCATTGATCGAAAACTGCCATCTTGTTGGGTTCGGATAGAGCGAAACGTGCTCCAGCGTGTCGAACTCATCGGTGACGAGGTTCGGAAGCTGGTTTCCGTAAATGCGGAATTGGCCCGGCGCCAGCGTAAGCGACATATTCGGATTGGTCACGTTTACCTGTGTATTGTCCATCAGGTTGTACCAAATTCCCGCGTACGGAAAGTTGGCTACGACGGCCTGGCTGGTCACGTTGAAATTGGTCAGGATCACGACGTTCTTCAACTGGGTCGCCGGCATCGTGTTGTCGTACACGTAAAGTCTAGGCGTTAACGTCGTACCGGAATTCAGGTCGTACGACGCCCTAAAAACGGGTTGTGTTGTCTTGAGCTGTATCATTTTGGTCCAATCGGCAAGGATTTGCGAACGACCTGGCGCCGTCGGATAGTTGCCCGTCCATTGCGGCTGCGGTTTGGTCGCGAGCTTACAGTCCCCGGCCGCACCGGAATCCGGAAGATTGACCGTTCCATCGGTGCATGTGAAAATTGAAAGATCCATTCCCAATTCGCCAAAATGCCAGATCATTTTCGGCCCCGGAACCAAAAGCGAAATCGCGCCGATAGCCGACATTCTCGACAACGCAACACTTAGGTTGCGCACGTTGTGAGCCGGAGTAGAATTGTTACCGTAGGCGAGATTTTTGTACATCAGGCGCTCTTCGTCATGGCTTTCCGCATAACCAATCACGCGTTTGCCGCTAAAGTTGTGAGCCGTGTGGCCCATGCGCGCAATGTCGTTATTGGAGTTGAAACCCATCGACAATTGGCCGTAAGGTCCGGTGACGTTGCCCCACATCATGACACCTTTGCTAGGCGTTTCGCCAATGCGGTGGTTGGCCCATTGCTGCTCTTCGTTATCGGGACCTAAATGCTCAAAAATGGCGTAATGCGTCGGATCGCCCGACCACATGTTTGGAGTTCCCGCCACATCGCCGTCCCACGAGTAGTTGACGTAATCTTTCAACACGTCGACCCTGTCCTGCTGGTAACTGTCCGTACAATTTCCGTTATTGTTGAGGCAGTTCTGGGTGAAGCCTTTCGTAAGATCCCATCGGAAACCGTCTATGTGAAATTCCTTGATCCAATGCTTGATGACGCGTTTCGTATAATATTTCGTAAGAGCCGACTGATGATTGAAATCACTTCCGACGTTATAAGCATGCGTCGCAAACTCGTTGAAATACGGGTTGTCCGAAGCCGGATCGCCAAAACCGTTACCGTCTGCATCTTTCATCCACATGCGCACCATCGGATTGCGTCCGAAAGCGTGGTTAAGCGCGACGTCAAGGATGACGGCGATTCCGTTTTGGTGGCAAAGGTCGACGAATTCCTTTAGTTTGTCGGCCGTCCCGTAATATTTGTCGAGTGCCATGTGAAACGAGGTATTGTAGCCCCAGCTTTCATTGCCTTCGTACTCCATGACCGGCATCAGCTGGATGGCGTTCACTTTGAGATCCTTGAAATACTGGATGCGATTGATCAACGACTGGAAGTTGCGGGCGCCGTCAAAATCCCGGATCAGCACTTCGTAGACTACCAAATCCTCTTTGGCCGGCTTCACGAAGTTGTTGACTTGCCAGTTGTAAGACGTTTGTCCCGTCTTCAACACTGTGATTTCGGTTTGCACGCCTTCTGGAAACCCATCGGGCAGACCCGGGTAGCTAGCCGCAGGGATGTCGCCGTCGTCAAAAGGCGAATACACAAGCGTCGAAAAAGGGTCGGCGGTTTTGACGAGTGCCGGCGAATTGGCCGTCGGCGTTTGGTCGACTACCCAATATTGGTAAGTTTCGGTTTGACCCGATGTCAATCCCGTGAGTTCCAGCCAGAATTTATTCGCCGTCGCGTCTTTTTTCATCGCGTAGGCCGGCGTTGGCTGATAGCCGTTGAAACTTCCGGCCACGTAAACGAAATCTTTTCCGGGCGCCGTCAAAACCAACGTGGCTTTCGTGGCGTCGGAAGGATTGTAATTGATCCCGTCTTCCAAACCGGAGGGCATAGCCGCAGTCACCGTTCCCGGATTGACCATAACCGAAAATTTACGCGTGTGCGTCGTTTGCCCTTGGGAAACCCGTAACTCGTAAAATTTGTTTACGGTAATGTTCGTGTCGGTAAACGAATAACCCGAACCAGAAAATGTGTTGATGCTGGCGCCGTTGGCCAATAATTCATAACTCGCCGCGCCTCCCGTATTGGATGCGGAAATCGTAAGGCTTCCGCCGGAATTCAGCAGCGTCGTGCTGTTCACGCCTGGGGAACTAAGCGTAAGTTGAAACTCGCCTACCGGAATTATGATGTCCGGAGACGTTTGAGGAGTACCTGTAGCGCCTCGCAAAACCAGGCAAATCGCCGAGATCGTGCTCGTCGTTGGAACACCGAAATACGTGTAGAGATTAGGCGTGATGGCCAATTGGTAATTGTTGCCGCCCACGTTGGTCAATGCAGGTTGGGTAGTGTTGTTTCCCCAAGACCCTTTCACGTTCTGCCAAACCTGTCCGTTGACGGTTACGCCGATATGGGCATAGATCGTTCCCGTGTAGGTCGCGAACGGCGTCCCTGTTTTATTGAAATTGATGGTTACCGCCTGGGTCGCTTCAAAAGCTGCAGGTGTCGTGGTAACCTGAGCCGATGAAAAAAGCGAGCCGAAAACAAGCAATAATCCGAGATAAAAATGCTTCATGTCTGAAAAAGATAAAAAAGGGCCGTCGTGTCGGACAGCCCTTTTGGTTATGCTAAGTAGCTTATTCCAGGATGAAGACGTAACGTCCATCGAGGTCATTGAAATAAATCGTGTAAGAGCCTGCGATCTCAACTCCAAGGAAATCGCCTCCGTTTACGGCAACCTGTCCGGAATTAAGCGTTCCTCCGCCCCAGTTTCCTGGCAAATCCCAGCTGTCGTTAGCGCGGAACTTGATGTTCTCAGCCGTGAGCTCTACTCCTGTAGCTTTCCAGATGTGTGGATTTTGTGCAGAGTTTACCAGGTTCTGGTCGCTGTTCCAATCGTCGATGGTCCCCGTTCCGATGATTCCCACGCTCGTAAACGTCGGAGCCGCCGAAGCATTGTATTCGTCCAATGTGTAAGTCATGGCTTCAACGTCCATGGTGAAGGTATAGTAACCCGCCGTAGAAATGTTAAAAGATCCCGGCTCGTTGCTTCCGTCTGGGTTGCTAACGCCAAGAACGCCGGCAGAAGCCGACCCGTATTGCGGGTGCCAAGACGCCAAAGCGCTCAATACCTTGAAACCTCCGGTGTTGAAATATCCGGTGTAGTGATACAGATTGAGGTTTTCGCCATCGCGGAAAAGTGCGCCGTTCGCATTGTTGTTGTTCCAGCCAAACTCCGTAGCGTCTCCGACTAAATAGAAGTTGATCAGTTCGTTGCTCGGATAAGGCGTCACTACAAATGTAAGGACGTTGGAGATTTTCGGCTCAGAACCCGTAGTACCGATTGTTGCAATGACGCGAACGTCGATGGCATTCGGTTCTTCAGGAGTGAGTTCCATTGCAAGGGCTGCGTTGTTCAACTGTGCATTGGTAATCGAATAAGAACGCAGCGTGGAGGACGACATTGTCATCGGCTCGGCGAAATCAGTGCCGTTTTTGGCGAACTGGAGTTCGTAGGTAACTTCTGTCGGTGTCGTGTATTCTACCGCATCCCATGTAAAAGTGGCTGCGATGTTGTCCTGGGGCATATCCTCGGTAAGGACGATAGCCGTTCCCACTCCAGGCGTGTTGAGTACGAAATCTCCGGCCACCGGCTCGGTAAACATCAAATTGTCATCATCCTGACAAGACCATACGCCCGTGGCGATGAAGGCCGCTAAAACTATTTTGGAAATTCTTTTCATTTTAAGTTTATTTTCGTTTAGTCAATTTTTTAGTATCCAGAATTTTGTGTCAGATTCGGGTTGGCCGCAATCGATTGTGCAGGCAACGGGAAGACACTGTAAGTAGCAGGGATTGCAACGCCGCTGAGTGCGTTTCCTTTCCATGCCCAATTGTAGGCGCCGCCAGTGTAACGCCCGAAGCGGATCAAATCCTGTCTCCTGTGCGATTCCCAATACAGCTCGCGCAAACGTTCGTCGATGATGAACGGCAAGTTCAATTCGCCGGCCGTGATCGTGCCTGCTCCTGAACGGGTACGCAATGCGTTGATGTAGGTCAGGCCGTCAAACGCACCTCCGCCTCTCAACGAAGCTTCGGTCGCCATTAGGTAAACATCCGCAAGACGGAACAACGGGAAATCCGTGTCGACGAAAACCTGGTTGCTTCCTACGACGCCACCTGATGTGATATTGGTGTACTTCGTAGTGATGAAACCTTGTCCCTGGTTGGCAATGTTGGTGATGTCGATTGGACGATCGCCCGAAATGATTTGCTTGCGCACGTCGAAATCGAAATCAGAACCATCGAATTTCTCGACCATTTGCCTTCTCAATCGCAAAGCACCGCCCCATCCCGGAGTAACGCCGAGTTGTGCACCGTTTGCCTCAACCGAACCGACTTCCCCGTTTACGATCGTCGTCGTGGCTCCGTAATTTTGGGTGCGGATACCGTCAGACTGAAGCGTGAAAATCATCTCGGGAGACGTGTGGTTGTCAGCATTGAAGTTGTTCAGGTAGTTGCCCTGAAGCGAAAACGCGCCGGAGCCGATGATGTTGTTGCACTGCGTCAGACAGTCCGAATAGCGGTTTGCCCCGATATAGACTTCCGCATTCAGGAAAATCTTAGCGAGCACCATCTGAGCGAATGCTTTGTCCAAACGGCCGTATTCGTTCGTTCCCGCATCTTTAAGGTTCGGAAGGACGGCGTTGAGTTCCGTTTCCACGAATTCGAAAAGTTCCGCGCGTTCCACCTGTGGTGCACGGAAATTGATCGGATCGTTTTCTGTAACCATCGGTGCTTTTCCGAACAAATCCATCATCACGTAGTACGAATAGGCGCGCAATGCGCGGACTTCGTTGCGATAGGTTTCGATCTCGGCGATCAGGGCTGCGTCCGTAACGCCTCTGGCACTTAGTTTTTCAGGCGTCGTTTGGCGAAGGTATTCGTTCACGTAAGCGACTTCCAACATGATACGCGAGAACATTCCCAACAAGATCGGGTTTTCTGACGTCCAGATGTTGCGCTGCAATTCACGGGTTCCCGCGTCGTTTTCGTAACTCCAGATCATTTCGTCCGAAGTGAGCGTCTGAAGATAAAGCAGGCATCGCCCGAACTGGCTCGTACCGGCGTCGATTCCCTGCAAAGGTGACGATCCCGGTCCATTTGCGCCCGTAAGGGTAAGGTTTCCGTAAATCCCCGCAAGACCTTGCTTGTAAGAATCGGGAGACGACGCGAAGAATTTTTCCGAAAGGAAAGTATCGTCGTCAAGCGGCTCCACTTCCAGATCGTTTATACACGACTGGAACGTAAAGGCGGTCATGACCAAAAACAGTAAGCTGAATTTTATTTTTTTCATAATCAATTTTTTAGAATTTGAAGTTTACGCCAAACAACCAGGTGCGTTGTCTCGGATAAATCGTCTTGTCAAGCCCGCCTGTGATCTCAGGATCAAGTCCGCTGTAATCGGTGATGATGAACGCGTTCTGGACGCCTGCCGACAGACGGACCGATCCGCCATCCTTAAGGAAGTTAGGGAACGTGTAGCCAACGGTCATGTTATCCATGCGGAGGAATGAGGCATCCTCGATGAAATAGTCAGACAGCAACACGTCTGCAGTAGTCGTGAATCCTGTCGCGATGACGTTGGTCGGCAAGTTGTAAAGCGCATCTCCGGTTTGCTGGATCGTGCCATATTGCGCCTGTGCAGCATTCACACCATTGTAGACCGAGTTGCCCAAACTTGCGCGCATATTGAACGAGAAGTCGATATTCTTGTAAATGTTCATCGTCGAGGCGAAACCAAGGGTAACGTCCGGATCAGGGTTTTTGTAGATGTATTTGTCTTTCTCGTTGCGGATTCCGTCTCCGTTCAAGTCTGCGAAAGCGCCTTCGATAGGCTGGCCCGCTTCGTTGTAGAGCTGCTTGTAAACGTAGTAGCTGAACGGCGCCATTCCTTCGCTGAACACCTGCCCAGGCGTTCCGGTTCCACCTACGTTACCTCCCACAGGAAAATCCTGGTGGTAAATAAGCTCGTCGATTTCCCGGCGGTACGTTGTCGCGTTGAAATTCACATTCCACTTAAAGTTCTCAGCGCGCACAATGTCCGCATTGATCGAGAATTCGATACCTTTTGTGGTAAAACTGCCCACGTTCTGGAAAGCGCGGTTGGAGAAGTTGGATCCATCCGCCACAGCGGCGTCTACAAGCAATTTATCGCTTACTTTGTAGAACACATCGATCGCGCCGGAAATACGGTTGTTAAAGAACCCGTAATCCAAACCTGCATTGTAGGTAGTGGTTTCTTCCCATTGAATGGATGGCGTAAGACGGTTCGGAATAGCGATCGTGATAGGCGTATTTCCGATAAAATACTGAGAGTTTCCGTCTCCAAGCGCAACCGTTCTCTGGTAAACGTCATTCGGGATGCTCTGCTGACCTGTGATTCCGTATCCGACGCGAAGCTTCAAGTCTGAGATCGTCTTGCTATCCTTGAAGAAATCTTCGCTGATACGATACGCGAGGGAAGCTGCCGGATAATTGCCCCACCAGTTTTCTTTGGCAAAGTGAGACGATCCGTCGCGGCGATAGGCCACGGTCAACAAATATTTGTCTTTCCATGTGAGGTTCGCTCTTCCGAAAAATCCGATAAGCGTATAAGGAGTATCCGTATTTTCTTCAGGGAAATTATCCGGAAGGTCAGGATTCAAAATATTTCCCGTTAGGCGGGACTGGGCGTTGAATTGCTGGTACGAGTAACCTGCCGTCGCATCGATGACGAAATCACCGATTGTCTTGTTGTAATTCAGGTACATGTCGAGCAACTTGTTACGACGGATGGACTCCGTATATTCATGTGTCCCGAAGCGGTTTGCACCGTTTTGACCGGCGGTTGCCACCACATCCGGAGCAGCATCGCGGGTACGTGTCCCTTTCGATTCGTCGAAACCAACGTTCACGACAGCGCGAAGGTCCGGGAAAAAATGCAGTTTGTAATCCAGCTCAACGTTGCCCAAAATACGGTTGTTCTCCCCCCGATCGTGTGTCTGCAAAAGTTGGGCGACAGGGTTGCGTGGCGCATTTTTAAGCGTGTATTGCGGGTTGCCGTTTCCGTCTGTTCCCGTAGTGTAATATTCAAAAAATCCCTGGAACGGAGACGTTGCGTCGTAAATCGGCTGCGTCGGATCGAAAATGATCGCGGAACCTTCGACACCATCTGCAAAACGGTTTCTCTCATTCGAGAAATTGGCGTTCACACGCACTTTCAGGTGATTGTCAAAGAACGTAGGGTTCATGGTGATGTTGGCCGTGTTCCTGTTGAAGGAATTCGTAAGGCGCAAACCTTCCTGATACGTGTTTCCGATCGTTACGCGAGTCGGAATAAAGCCAAGCAGGTTTCCTCTTACCGATACGTTGTTATCTACGAAATCTGTGCGGCGATAGATTGCATCCTGCCAATTTGTGTTCGCCGTGCCCAACATTCCAAGCACACCTGCGTTGTTGGCATAGCGCGACTGGATCATCTCGCGGTAGCGGTTAGCGTTGAAAACATCCACTTCGTTGTAGTGCTTTCCTGATCCGTATTGGAAATTGTATTCTACCGAAAGATTCTTTGATCCGCCTTTGGTCGTGATCAAGATGACGCCGTTTGAGGCGCGCGATCCGTAAATCGCCGTAGCCGATGCATCTTTGAGCACGGTAACAGATTCGATCGTGCTCGGGTTCAGTGTGGCAAGAAAGGAAGTAGATCCTGCACCGGTAGCGTTCTCGATAGGCAAGCCATCGACGACGATCAGTGGGTCGTTACTCGCATTTAGAGACGCTCCGCCGCGAATCCTGATTTCAGATCCCGAACCTGGCGCACCACTCGTATTGATCGTAAGACCCGCGACGCGACCCTGCAAAAGGTTCTCAGTAGTGACATTGGCTCCTTTGTTGAAATCTTTGGTCGTTACCGTGGTAAGCGAACCGGTAGCGTCCTTTTTCTTTACGGTACCGTAACCTACCTGGACCACGACTTCCTGAAGCTGGTTGGCATCCTCTTCCATGCCTTGATTCAAAGTAGCCTGACCGTTGTAATCGACGACGACTTCCTTAAATCCGATATAAGAAAAAACGATTTTGTCGCCTTTCTTTACGTTATTTAAGGTATAATTACCGTCGAAATCGGTAGAAGTACCATTAGTAGTTCCCTGAACCACTACGTTTACTCCAGGCAACGGTTGACCAGTTGCTTTCTCGGTCACCGTTCCCTTAATGCTCTGCGCGAGGGCACCAAAAGGTAAAAGCAGTAGGAAAATGAACAACTTTTTGTAAATTGTTTTCATACATTTTGTTTAGGTTAAAAAATCTGTTTGTTTAGCTTGTACACTACTTCGAATGTTAAAATTAAGTAAAATCTCATACGATTTCGTTCGACCCTACCAGAAAGGGTCGCGCAAACGTTTTCGTGTTGAAAACTTTCGCATAATTGCAGCATTTACAAGGGCTTATTACAGATTTCTCAATCGCCTTTACACATAATTCCGAAAATTAAAATTTCTAATAGCACGACATGAAGAGGAAGATCACCCTTAAACAAATTGCAAAAGAACTGGACGTTTCGATCTCAACGGTTTCAAAATCCCTTCGCGACAGTCCCGAGATCAGCGAAGACACCCGTCTCAAGGTGCAGGCGTTCGCCAAACTCTACAATTACAAGCCGAACAACATCGCGTTGAGCCTAAAGAATCGAAAAACCAAGACCATTGCCATCATAATTCCCGAAATCGTCCACCACTTTTTCGCTACGGTGATCAGCGGAATCGAGCAGGTTGCGGGCGAAAACGGCTATAACGTGATCATTTGCCTTTCGGACGAATCCTTCGACAAGGAAGTCATCAACATGGAAATGCTCGCCAACGGATCGATAGACGGTTTTATCATGTCGCTGTCGAAAGAAACCCAGTCCAAAGGCGACTTCCATCATATCATCGAGGTCATCAACCAGGGAATGCCGGTAGTCATGTTCGATCGCGTGACCAACGATATCCTTTGCGACAAGGTCATCATAGACGATAACCGCGCGGCTTTCGATTCGGTCGAGCGACTCATCAACAACGGATTCAAAAAAATCGCGATGATCACGACGGTAGATTACGTAAGCGTCGGAAAGTTGCGTACCGAAGGGTATCTCAGGGCATTGCGCGCCAACGACGTCGCGGTAGATGAAAATCTGATTTTGCGCATAGAAGACATCGACAATTGCGCCGAAGACATTGAGAGATTCATCGCTGCCAACAAACCTGATGCGGTCTTTGCCGTCAACGAACTGTTTGCCGTCACGGCGATAAAGGCGGCCAAGAAGGCTGGATTCGACGTCCCGTCCGATATTTCCGTCATCGGATTCACGGACGGCATCATTTCCAAATATTCGTCTCCGAGCATTACCACGGTAAGCCAGGACGGAATCGAAATGGGCGGAAAAGCGGCCAAAATGCTCATCCAACGCCTTGAAATGGAGGATGCCGAGGAAGAACAGGAAGAACATTACCGCACTGAAGTTATCGAGACGCATCTGGTCGAGCGCGAATCGACGACCTCTCTGAAAAAAGGCAATTTCTAGCGGCAATTTCGGGCGTTGCGACCTCGGGCCGACCGATGGATCGCCATTTCCGAACCCGTCAAGTTTTCAACACGAAAACGTTAACTTAACAATTTCCGTATCGTTTTTCAGGAATCCAAAAACCATTTTTTGAATTAAACGCTATATTTGATGCCATTATCAAGCTTGTTGCTACTTCGAAACCAAACAAGTTGATAAGCCTGGCGCTTGTCGTAACCATTACATTGCGATAAATGGAAAAGCGTAGATTAAGTTTCCTCGAAATCTGGAACATGAGTTTCGGCTTTTTGGGAATACAAATGGGATTCGCCCTGCAGAACGCCAACGCGAGCAGGATTCTCCAAAATTTTGGTGCTGACGTACACGAACTCTCGTGGTTCTGGATCATTGCTCCGTTGATGGGATTGATCGTCCAGCCGATAATCGGTCATTACAGCGACAATACGTGGGGACGTTTCGGTAGGCGAAAGCCTTTCTTTCTCGTGGGCGCACTGCTCGCTTCCGTCGGATTGATCCTGATGCCGCAAGCCGATATTTTCACCGCCTTTCTTCCTGCCCTTTGGGTCGGAGCCGGAATGCTCATGATCATGGACGCGTCCTTCAACGTCGCCATGGAACCGTTCCGGGCACTCGTAGGCGACAATCTGCGCAACGACCAAACGACATTGGGATTCAGCGTCCAGACTGCACTTATCGGAATCGGCGCCGTGATCGGATCGGCCTTGCCCTGGATGCTCGGCAACTGGTTCGGCATCGTCAACAAATCCGACGACGGCAGCATTCCGCCACATTTGATCTACTCTTTTGTAATCGGTGCTGGCGTACTCGTGGTATCGATCCTGGTGACCGTTCTGACGACAAAGGAATATTCGCCCGAAGAACTCTCCCGTTTTGCTGAAGAAAAAGCAAGTGCCGAAGCTTTGGCGCTTGAAAATCTCGGCAATCCGGAACCCGCAAAAGAAGCGCGACTCATCGACATTTTCGAAGATTTCAGGAAAATGCCCGTTACGATGCGCCAACTCAGTTGGGTGCAGTTTTTCTCGTGGTTCGGATTGTTCGGTATGTGGGTTTTCACGACACCTGCGATCGCCCACCATATCTATGGTTTACCGGTGACCGACACCAAAAGCGCCACCTATCAGGAAGCCGGCGACTGGGTTGGAATTTTGTTCGGCATTTACAATGGTGTCTCGGCGATATTTGCATTCGCTTTGCCGGTGATCGCCAAAAAAATCGGACGCAAACTCACCCATTCATTATCGCTTGTAATCGGCGGTATCGGACTGATCTCGATGTATTTCATGCCTGATGAGAACTGGCTTGTGCTTTCGATGGTTTTCATCGGAATCGCCTGGGCAAGCATCCTGGCAATGCCGTACGCCATTTTGGCCGGCTCGATCACGCCTAAAAAAATGGGCGTTTACATGGGCATCTTCAATTTCTTTATCGTAATCCCACAAATCATCAACGCATTGATTGGTGGTCCGCTCGTGAAATTCTTATACCACGACAACGCCATTTTCGCGCTTATGACCAGCGGTGTCAGCTTCCTGATTGCGGCATTGCTCGTTTCTAAAGTAAAAGACAAAGACCAAGCAACCCAAATCTAAATGAACAAAAAAGCATTCATTTTCGACCTTGACGGCGTGATCGTAGACACGGCAAAATATCACTTCCTGGCGTGGCGCAAAGTGGCCGATTCGCTCGGTATCGAATTTACGCCGGAACACAACGAAGCCCTGAAAGGCGTCAGTCGCGTCCGATCGCTCGAAATCATCCTCGAATTAGGCAAAGCCGAGGCCACCCAGGAAGACAAGGACAAATGGCTCAAGCAAAAAAATGACGATTATCTGGCCTACATCGAAAACATGGACCGAAGCGAAATTCTTCCCGGCGTCATGCACGTGTTGGATTACCTGCGCGAGAACGGTCAGCCTATAGCTTTGGGTTCCGCAAGTAAAAATGCGCGCATCATACTCGAAAAGACGGGCATCATCGACTATTTCGACGTGATCGTGGACGGCAACGACGTGACCAACGCCAAACCCGATCCCGAAGTTTTTGAACGCGCCTCCCGCGAGCTCGGCATTTCAAACGAAAATTCCATCGTGTTCGAGGACTCGTTTGCCGGAATCGACGCAGCGAACATTGCGGGCATGACGAGTGTCGGGATCGGAGAGGCGAAATTCCTAGGAAAGGCGCAATACATTTTCCCGGACTTCGTGACGATCGATTTGAGTTTTATCGACACGCTGGTCAAAAAGTAGTAGATATATAAAAGTCGGATCGTCGTTCACATTTGGCGTTCGGCTTTAGATAAACAACAATCATAACCAAACCGGATCTCGCTGCAATTACGGTGACTTTCGGAAACAACATCATCAATCATAACCCGAAACTCGAATTCTCAAGAACCATCGTTCGCTTATTGACTTTCGACTTTCGCCAAAAAAAGACAAAATGCACCAGGACTACATACAACCAGACAATTGGTCCATCATCGAGCAAGGATTCGAGCGCGAACGCGTGAAATCGTCCGAAAGCCTTTTCAGCATAGGAAACGGCGCGATGGGACAACGAGCGAATTTTGAGGAAAAATATACAGCGGAAACTTTTCAGGGAAGTTATATCGGCGGTGTTTACTACCCGGACAAGACCAAGGTCGGATGGTGGAAAAACGGGTATCCCGAGTATTTTGCAAAGGTGTTGAACGCCCCGAATTGGATTGGGATCGATATCGAAATCAATGGTGAAGAACTCGACCTGAATACGTGTGCCGAAGTGAGAAACTTCAAGCGCGAACTCAACATGAGGGAAGGTTGGTACAACCGTTCGTTCGAAGCGAAATTGCAGAACGGGACGGAAATTTCGGTCGATGTAAGACGCTTTCTCTGCGCAGACCTCGACGAAGTGGGTATCATCCGATATCAAATCACACCGTTGAACCAAGACGCAAAAATCGTTTTCAAACCTTATGTAGACGCCGGCGTGCACAACGAAGACGCCAATTGGGAAGAGAAGTTCTGGGAACCGATTTCAGCTGAACAACAAGGCGAAAAAGCGTTTGTGACGGCTCGCACTTTCAAGACCCATTTCACGGCGACGACTTTTATGTACAACGTCATTTCGGTAGACGGAAATGCATCCGGTTTAACCGAAAACGTTCAAAAATCAGGCGATAAAATCCAATTCCAGTATACGGTTTCGGTTGCGAAAAACCAGGTTGCTTCGATTCAAAAAGTGGGCGGTTACACGGTTTCAATGAACCACGCAGACACCATCGCGGCGGCTGATTCCGCAATCGAATCCGCGAAAGCGAAAGGTTACGACACGTTGTTGCAGGAACAGATTGCGGCCTGGGCAAAAGTCTGGGAAATGAGCGACATCACGATCGAAGGCGACGTGAAGGCACAGCAAGGCATCCGATTCAATATTTTCCAGCTCAACCAGACGTATTCCGGCAAGGATTCACGTCTGAACATCGGGCCGAAAGGTTTTACGGGAGAAAAATACGGTGGTTCGACGTATTGGGATACCGAGGCATACTGCATTCCGTTCTACATGGCCACGAAAGACCAACAAGTGGCGAAAAACCTGTTGGTTTACCGATACAACCAACTTGACAAGGCCATCGAAAACGCGGCGAAACTCGGGTTTACGAATGGTGCGGCTCTGTATCCGATGGTAACCATGAACGGGGAAGAATGCCATAACGAATGGGAAATCACGTTCGAGGAAATCCATAGGAACGGCGCCATCGCGTTCGCTATTTTCAACTATGTACGTTACACGGGCGACTACTCCTACGTCCCCGAAAAAGGGCTTGAAGTTTTGATTGCGATTGCCCGCTTTTGGCATCAACGCGCGACGTGGTCGACGGCTAAAAACCAGTTCGTCATTTTGGGCGTAACCGGGCCGAACGAATACGAGAATAACGTCAACAATAATTTTTACACGAATTACCTTGCGAAATGGTGCATCGATTACACGGTGGAGCAGCTCGAAAAAGTCAGTTCGGAATACCATTCAGATTACAACCGCATCCTGGCTAAGGCCGATTTGACATTGGGCGAAATCTCGAAGTGGAAGGATGTGGCCGATAAGATGTATTTTCCATATTCCGAAGAACACCAGGTCTATTTGCAGCAAGACGGATTTTTGGACAAAGAACTCGTCAAAGTGCACGACCTCGATAAATCCCAACGGCCGATCAATCAAAAATGGTCGTGGGACCGCATTCTCCGTTCGCCTTATATCAAACAGGCCGACACGCTTCAGGGATTTTATTTTTTCGAGGATCATTTTTCGAAAGAAGATCTCGAGCGGCATTTCGATTTTTACGAGCCGTTCACCGTTCATGAAAGTTCACTGTCGCCTTGCGTCCATTCGATACAGGCGGCGGTTTTGGGCAAAATGGACATGGCCTACACGTTCTATTTGCGAACCTCACGCCTCGATCTCGACGACTACAATAAAGAAGTCGAAGAGGGTTTGCACATCACCTCGATGGCCGGAACCTGGATGAGCATCGTGGAAGGTTTTGGCGGCATGCGTGTAAAGGACGGTCAGTTGCATTTCGAGCCTAGGATCCCGAAAGAATGGGACGGATATTCGTTCAAGATCAATTTCCGCGGGCAGATTTTGAAGATTTCGGTACAGTCGGGTAAAACGGATTTCGCTTTGGAAGGCGGAAACGAGCTTACCGTTTTCGTAAATGGTAAAAGCGTCACGGTTGAGCCCAATGGAGCAGTGACAGTTTAATATTTTAAACCATTGAGGACATTAAGTTCATTAAGATTAAGTTTTTGCATTTAAGAATTTTTACAGGAAATCTGTAAATGCCGTTACTAATTTCTTCTTTTCTTGTTGGTATGAGAAAAGAAGACGTCACAACGCTATCCTACGCAATTACTGGATGCGCGATAACGGTGCATAAGACGATTGGCCCGGGCTTATTGGAAAGTGTTTATGAAAGATGTTTGGAATACGAACTCATCAAAAATGGGTTCTCTGTAATAAGGCAGCATCCGATAAAAATTGTTTACGACAATTTAGAGTTTGATCACAATTTGAAAGTTGATTTATTCGTAAACGGGTTGATAGTCATAGAACTGAAAACCGTAGATTCTCTTTTACCGATTCACGAGGCACAAGTGTTAACATATATGAAGCTTCTAAAATGTCCGCAAGGTTTACTGATAAATTTTAACGCTGTCAATATTTCTCGCTCAATGCGGCCGTTCGTAAACAAATTTTATGAGTTTGAAATATGAGGATGTATCGTTACATGGATTTGAACGAAGTCCGAATTACAAGATTGCAACCTCAATGAGCTTAATGCGCTTAATGGTTCAAAAAAATGATTCAGGCGAAGCCTGAGCAAACAACCACTCATAACTTCTAAACAGTTCAAGAAATGAAACAATTACTATTCCTGCTGCTAACGGTAACCGCCGCCACCGCCCAGCTCCAAAAAACCGAGCCGCCTTTTTGGTACGCCAACATGAAAAACCCGGAACTACAAGTAATGTTCTACGGCAAAAACATCAACGGTTTCCAGGTGGCGGTTTCCAACGACATTCCGGTAAAAGACGTCACGAAAACAAGCAATCCCAACTATCTGTTCGTCACCATCGACACCAAAAACGCCGCGCCGGGCCAAATCACGTTTACATTTTCGGACAACGGAAAAGCCAAATTTACCAAAAAATACGAACTCAAAGCCCGCAAAAAAGATTCGGCGGCGCGACAAGGTTTCGACTCCTCAGATCTTGTCTACCTCATCATGCCGGACCGCTTCGCAAACGGCAATACCAAGAATGACAATACCAAAGACACCAAGGAAAAGTCGAACCGCACGAGCGATCACGGCCGCCACGGAGGCGACATCCAGGGCATCATCGACAACCTTGACTACATAAAAAACCTCGGCGCGACAGCCATCTGGAATACGCCACTTTGCGAAGACAACGACGAAAGAGGTTCTTATCACGGATATGCCCAATCGGATGTGTACAAGATCGATCCGCGTTACGGAACGAACGAAGATTATGTGAAACTCTCGTCTGAGCTGCACAAACGCGACATGAAACTCATTCTCGACTACGTCACCAACCATTGGGGAGCCGAGCATTGGATGATCAAGGACTTGCCGATGTACGACTGGATCCACCAGTTTCCCGGCTACGGCCAAAGCAACTATCGCATGACGACGCAGTTCGACCCGAATACTTCCGAGCGAGATAAAAAATATTGTGTCGACGGCTGGTTCGTGCGCTCAATGCCGGATCTGAACCAAGCCAATCCATTGGTCGTAAAGTACCTCACGCAAAACGCCATTTGGTGGATCGAATACGCCGACCTCGACGGTTTTCGCGTCGATACCTATTCGTATTGCGACAAAAAAGGAATCGCCGATTGGACAAAAGCCATCACAGACGAATATCCGAAGTTCAACATCGTAGGCGAAGTCTGGATGCACGACCAGGCACAAATGGCATATTGGCAAAAGGATTCCAAGATCGGGGCGATCCAAAACTACAATTCCAATCTTCCGTCTGTAATGGATTTCACGCTTCACGACGCCATCGAAGCCGCGTTTGCTGAACACGAAGGAACGTGGGACAAAGGCATGATCAGGATGTACGACAATTTCGCCAATGACTTTTTGTATCCCAACATCAATTCCATCCTGATTTTCGCCGAGAACCACGACACCCAACGCTTCAACCAGCGTTACAAAGACTTCGGATCCTACAAAATGGCGATGACGCTGCTGGCAACGGTTCGCGGCATTCCGCAAATTTACTACGGTTCAGAAATCGGAATGGCCGGCGACAAGGGAAAGGGAGACGGCGACATCAGGCGCGATTTCCCCGGCGGATGGAAAGCGGACGCATCAAACGCTTTCACAGCCGAAGGTCGTTCGGAAACCCAAAAGAAATATTTTGACTTTTCGTCCAAGTTGTTCAACTGGAGAAAAAGCAAATCGGTCATCCACACCGGCAAGACCATGCAATTCATTCCGGAGCACAATGTTTATGTGTATTTTCGATATGACGACAAAGAAACCGTCATGGTCGTCATCAACAATTCAGACAAGCCATCGATCGTTAAAACGGAGCGTTTCGCCGAAGCCTTCAGGAATTTCTCGACAGGAAAGGACGTCATTACCGGGAACAGCGTCAACCTCAAAGAAGACATCAACATTGCGCCTAAATCGTCGTGGATTCTCGAATTGAAATGATTTGAAGCTATTCCGGCTTTCGCTATTAGCTTTTTCTGCAAACGCGGTTTTGCCAAGGTTTGGGCGGCTCCCTCCGGTCGCCGCCCAAACCCAGGCCAACCGGGCGTTTGCCTTCAAAAGGCTAACACGCTGCATCCGGGCTATGTCACAAAAAAACGAAATTATATGTTCACGATCGACCAAATACAATCTGCCCATTCCAAAGTAAAGTCAGGAGCCGATTTTCCCGCTTACCTACGCGAGATCGAACAGCTCGGCGTGGCTTCCTACACGATCGCCGTCCGCGACGGAAGCGCGAACTATTTCGGAAACGACGGTTTTTCGGTTTCAGCGGGACCCAAGTATCCGAATCTTGAAATCGCAACAGTCGTCGATCGTGACCGTTTCCTATCTGACCTCAAAGCGCATCAACAGGGCCTTTCCGACTATTCGACGTTTTGCGAGCAATCGGCTCGATCGGGCGTCAGCAAATGGACGGTCGACATCGAAAAGCTGACGTGCGCGTATTTCGATAGCCACGATCGCGAAATCCTGATCGAAAAGATTCCGGGCTGAAACTTCCAAATGAGGCGACTTTCGTGGAAAATCCGTAAATTTTACCCAAAATAAACTAACGCCCTCCCGCCTCCCCTATCTTACCTTGGCCCGCGCGAGGAAACCGACACAAGCATGAATAAAATTCTGGCACACGCAATCCTCGCGACTCTTTTTATGATCCAGACCGCCGAGGCGCAAACATCCGCCACACCATCCGCGACCAAACAAAAAACGCCTTTCGTTTGGGAAGGTGCCAATCTATACTTTTTGCTCGTCGACCGCTTCAACAACGGTAACCGCTCCAACGATGTGAACTTCGCACGCGATCGCGAAACCGGAAAATTGCGCGGTTTCGAAGGAGGCGACATCAAGGGAATTACCCAAAAAATCGAAGAAGGTTACTTTGACAGGCTCGGCATCAACGCAATCTGGCTGACGCCAATCGTGGAGCAGGTCCACGGATTCGTCGACGAAGGACAGGGCGCGACCTATGGCTTTCACGGCTACTGGACAAAAGACTGGACGAAGATCGACCCGAATTTCGGAACCGACAAAGACCTCAAAGAACTCGTTGAAGTGGCGCACAGTCACGGGATCCGGGTGTTGCTCGACGCCGTTATCAACCACACCGGCCCCGTCACGGACAAAGACCAGGTATGGCCCCAGGATTGGGTTCGTACCGGCCCTCAATGCGATTACAAAACATTCGATTCTACCACAGCCTGTACGCTTGTCAAGAATTTGCCGGACATTCTGACCGAGAGCGATGCCGAAGTGCAGCTTCCGCAACACCTCATCGACAAGTGGAAAGCCGAAGGACGATACGAACAGGAAATCAAGGAGCTCGATGAATTTTTCCGCAAGACGGGATATCCGAGGGCCCCGCGTTTCTATATCATCAAATGGCTCACGGACTATATCCGCGATTTTGGGATAGACGGTTATCGGGCCGACACAGTGAAGCACACCCAGGAAAAAGTTTGGGGCGAATTCAAGTCCCAATGCAACATCGCATTCGCCGAATGGAAGCAAAAAAATCCTGAAAAAGTATTGGATTCCAACGACTTTTTTACCGTAGGGGAAGTTTACGGATACGGGATTTCGGGCGGAAAAGACTACAATTTCGGCGATCGGAAAGTCAATTATTTCGACAACGGCTTCAATGGCCTCATCAATTTTGAGTTCCGTTGGGATGCCGAAAAAGACTACGACTTTATTTTCTCGAAATATTCCGACAAGCTCAACAACACGCTCGAAGGCTTTACCGTTCTGAATTACCTGGCGTCCCACGACGATGGCAATCCATTCGACAACAAGCGCCTCAAAAGCCAGGAGGCGGGGACGAAATTGTTGCTTTCTCCGGGGATTTCCCAGGTTTATTACGGGGACGAAACCGCACGCCCACTTATTATTGAAGGCGCCCAAGGCGATGCGACGCTGCGTTCGTTCATGAACTGGAACGAGATCCCGTCGAACAAAGACAAAGCAGATGTCTTGCAACATTGGCAAAAGCTTGGAAAATTCCGTCAGAAACATCCTGCCATCGGAGCGGGAGTCCATACGCGGATTTCGGCTAAACCTTATGTGTTCAGTCGTGGCATCGAGCGCGATGATCTCGAGGATCGCGTCGTGGTCGGTCTGGATTTGCCGATGGGCCCGAAACGCCTTAAAGTATCGTCCGTTTTTAAGGACAACACCCAATTGAGGGACGCGTATTCCGGCAAGGACGTGATCGTGAAATTTGGAGAAGTGACGCTTGATACGCCGTTTTCGGTAGTTTTGCTCGAGAGGAAATAAGTTTGATGAAAATGCGGCGCAAAAAAATCGCACTCACCGGAATCGGGATTTTGCTGTTGTTCCTGTCGTTCCCTATTGCGTTCATCGTAAGAACTGCGCTTTCAGAAGATGGCCACAAACTTTCCGTTCCAAGCGGTTACGCAAACGACGCAAGCGAGCTGAACCTTACCAAAGTCGACTCCGTCATCGATATAGCAAAATCAAAAGATAGCCTGCTGCTGCAGATCAGAAGCCTCGTTGCGTATGCAAAGGCCAAAAACAAGCCGATCTCCATAGCAGGCGCGCAACACTCGATGGGCGGGCACACGATGTTTCCCGATGGAATCGTGCTCAATATGCGCCCGTACGACCACATCGAATTCGATTCGGCAAGCAACGTGCTGACTATCGGTTCGGGCGCGCGATGGGAAGACGCGATCAATTACCTCGACAAGTTCGACAAATCGATTGCGGTGATGCAGGCTTTCAGTACGTTTTCGATAGGCGGATCGATAAGCGTCAACGGGCACGGCTGGCAAAAAGATTCGCCACCGGTCTCGTCCAGCGTCATATCTTTCACACTGCTGAAATCTGATGGAGAAATCGTCAATTGCAGCCGAAGCGAAAATGCGGAACTCTTTCGCTGCGTGGTAGGCGGATACGGGCTTTTCGGTATCATTCTCGACGTAAAATTGCGCGTCGTCGATAACGAAAACATGAGCTTTACGCGGTACAAACTCGATGCGAAGGATTATCTGACGTATTTTAAGAAATATGCTTCGGGCGATCGAAACGCCAAACTGGTCTTTGGCCGGCTTAATATATCCGACAAGGAATTCCTGCAAAATGCGACGCTGAACGTCTTCCGCTCGACGGGAAAGCCTTTAATGCGAAAACCAAAGCATGATGCATTTAAGACGACCGAGGTCAAACGGCTTGTTTTTCGCAGTTCAGTGGACAGCGAATACGGCAAACGGCTACGGTGGGATTTGGAAACCAATCTCGGGGAATTCACGGCCGACGCCAACATTTCGCGCAACGAGATCCTCAATGACGACGTGAGCCTGATCGAGAACAAGAACCTCGGTTCAACCGATATTCTACAGGAATATTTCATTCCCGAGCGTCGTTTTAACCGCTATGTGCAACAATTGAAATCGGTCCTGCCGGATTCCGATATCGACCTGATCAATATCACGATCCGGAATGTCTACCAAGACGAGGACAGTTTTATGCCGTACGCGCGAGAAAATGTGTTTGGATTCGTGTTCCTTTTTAACCAAAAGAAGACGCGGGATCAGGAAAATGCGATGCGCCGGCTTACGCAAACGCTCGTAAGGCTCGCGATCGAAAATGACGGAACGTACTACCTGCCGTATCGGCTTCACGTTGACCGAAACACGTTCCGCAAGATATATCCGCAAGCCGACGCTTTTTTTGCGCTTAAGGATAAATATGATCCCGATGGCATTTTCCGAAACACGTTCTACGCCCATTACCGTTGACCCGATAAATTCCCACATATGAACATTCACGAACATATCGTAAACAATCTCAAAGTGGCCGAAGTGCACTCCGACGGCCTGCTGATACGAAACGCCGCCGACGGCTTGGAATTACTGGTCGATTTGTATTACCAGCAATTTGACAGGATCATCGTACACGAAGCAACGATCAATCCGGATTTTTTCGACCTCAAAACCAAGATGGCCGGCGACATGCTGCAGAAATTCTCCAATTACCGCATGGGACTGACGATCGTCGGGTATTTCGCGAAATACAACAGCGACAGTCTCGACGATTTCATAAGGGAAAGCAATAAAGGGAACCTCATCAATTTTGCGCCCGACGTGGAAACAGCGTTACACCGATTCAGCCAAAGGTAACTTTCAGGCCGCGGCCAACGGCGCATTGATCCTCGTCCGGAAGTGGACGTTCCAAAAGTCTGAAAGCGCGAAGAGAATGGCACGGCTCGAACAGTTAGGATTCTCGACGCATCTGTCGATATGGCGAAAATAATGTTTCTTAAAAATTTCTCCCACGGCCGACAGATCCGTTTCGCTTTGCACCGTCTCTTTCATATATCGGGCAAGTTCCGACCGTCTCAGAAATCTCTCGGAAATCAGCAGATTCAAAGCCAATGTCGTGAGTTGATTTTTCATTTTGCATTTGTTTTGAGCAAAATTACCTGCTATAAACATTGTGCAGTTTACAGATAATGCCACGGTTGTTATACAATTTGTCACGTTTAACATTACACTATTATCGCTTTTCTGACCTGTCAAGATCCGACCGATAGTGTACCTTTGCAAAAAATAACTATGCAAGTCATCGCGCACCGCGGCGCCAAAGGCCATGTTCCTGAAAATACGATCGCGGCCTTTGAAAAGGCGTTGGAATTGGGCGTCGACGGAATAGAACTCGACGTTTTTTTATCGTCCGATGGTGAAATTGTCGTTTTTCACGACGAACACACGGAACGATTGACAGGCGTTTCCGGAAGAATTGCCGAAATGCAGTTGGCCGACATCCGGAAGCTCCGTGTCGATAAAGTGCACGGCGTTCCGACGCTTGAGGAGGTTTTGCGCTTTGTCGACGGGCGGGCGATGGTCAACATTGAGTTGAAAGTGGCCACGGCTGCGCGTCCTGTCACGGAGTTGGTGGAGCGTTTCGCTTCAGATTACCGATGGGATTACGATCGTTTCCTTATCTCGTCTTTCGACTGGGCGGCGCTAAAGGAAATCCGGTCGTGGAATCCGGGAATTCCGCTTGGTGTGCTTACCGAGACCGATCTTGATCTTGCCATCGGGTTTGCCAGGTCGATAGCCGCCGAAACGTTCCACCCGTATTTCCACTTGCTCGACGAGAATTCCGTCAAAAAAATAAAAAATGAAAATATGCGATTATACGCCTGGACAGTCAACATGCCTGAAGATATTTCGCGAATAAAATCACTCGGTGTCGACGGCATCATCACCGATTTCCCCGACCGGATATGAAACGATACGACCTCTTGATAATTGGCGGCGGTGCCTCCGGATTTTTTGCCGCGATCAATATCGCCGAATCCCATCCGAACCTTAAAATCGCCATTCTCGAACGCGGCAAAGACGTGCTTACCAAAGTACGCATCTCCGGCGGCGGCCGTTGCAATGTGACCCATGCGTGTTTCGACCCGAACGAACTCGTGAAGTTTTATCCAAGAGGCGAAAAAGAATTGCGCGGCCCGTTCCATACCTTTTGTTCAGGCGACACGATTGCGTGGTTCGAAGAACATGGCGTCGCGCTCAAAATAGAAGAAGACGGCCGCATGTTTCCCGCATCGGACTCGTCCCAAACGATAATCGATTGTTTTGTCGAGGCCGCTCGAAAAAGCAAAGTAGAAGTATTGACCGGACAAAGCGTACAGTCGATTTACAACGGTGGGGATTATTGGAAAGTCGAAACGCAGCACGAGCAATTCTCCGCTCCCAAACTGGTCATTGCCTCGGGGAGCAATCCCAAAATGTGGGAGATGTTGCAAGCCTTGGGGCATTCCATCGTCGAACCGGTGCCTTCCCTATTTACCTTCAATATCAAAGACGACAGGATTAAAAACCTGCCTGGCGTTTCGGCCCACGCATCGGTAAAAGTCAACGGCTCCAAACTCGAATCGAGAGGACCGCTGCTCGTAACGCATTGGGGCATGAGCGGACCGGCGATCCTCAAACTATCGGCATGGGGCGCACGTATCCTGGCCCAAAAAAACTATCAGTTCGGCATTACGGTGAATTGGCTTGATTCGGTAACCATTGAGGAGGCAGAACACATCCTGCGCGATCTCAAACAGCATCAGCCAAAGAAAACGGTAACGTCCAGGTCCCCTTTCGAGTTCCCGAACCGCCTTTGGGAAAGCCTCGTGCTGGCATCGGGAATCCCGCTTGAAATGAAATGGGCCGACCTTACCAAAAATCAACTGGTCAACCTGGCCAAGGAACTTACGGAATCCAAATTCAGCGTCAACGGGAAAAGCACGTTCAAGGAAGAATTCGTAACAGCCGGCGGCATCGATCTCAGGGAAGTCAATTTTAAGACGATGCAAAGCAAGTTGTTTCCGAACCTGTATTTCGCGGGTGAGATTTTGAACATCGACGCTATTACGGGAGGCTTCAATTTCCAAAATGCCTGGACCGGAGGATTTATTTTAGCTAAAGCTATCGGTTAACGTTCAACCGTTTATGTATCTGTTTACATTTGAGAAAACAACATACATGAAACGAATTCTACTTGCTTTTTTATTGCTGACGGCACTCTCGCTTCGCGCACAATTCCTCGAGAATTTCGACGAAGCGTCGGTTACGGCTCCTGTCGGCAACTCCTGGGCATTGCCGTCCGGAACCTGGAAAATCTTGAATACGGCGACGGCCCAAAAGTGGACGTTGAACACCTCCCAAGCCCCAAGCTCGACTCCAAACGCCGCTCATTTACCTGCCGAAGCGACGACGATGGGCCAATCTTCTATGGATGTTTTGGTATCTCCGCTGGTAAACCTGCCGCCTAACGCGCTGCTCAGGTTCAAGATCAAACATTCCGCGAATAGTTCGTTTGCGGTATTTACGTTGCCGGCCACTGCGGATATCGACAATCCGTCGACATTTTCCAGCGTAACCTTTTTTGACACTACGCCTTATCCGAACAATGTTTACTACGACAGAAGTTTGCAGATTGGATTGTCGGCTGAGCCGGTTTACGTGGTTTTCCGTCGGATGTATACGCAGCTCAACGGAAGTTTGGCCGGCGAGATCCTGTTGGACGACATCAGTATTTTGGAAGACTGCTGGACGATTAGCCCAAGTAGTTTCCAATATAGCGCAAACGGCTCGTTGTCGTGGCCGAATCCACAACTCGCGTCCGGCTTTGAAGTACACGTAGTAGCGGCAGGGACGACGTTCGACCCGAATGCGGGAACACCGTTCGCCGTTTCCCAAAACTCCATTTTCCTGACGCAAACCTCACAGCCTTCCGCCCAACCGTTGCAAAACGACGTTCCGTACATGGCCTATGTAAGGGGAATATGTCCTGGTTCGAACAGCGACTGGCGTGCGTTCGGGCCATTCTATAAAATGAGTTATGGTTGTGGAAATACTTGGTATGACGAAGGCGGGCCGACGGGAAATTACTTCCCCAACTCCAATTACGTCATTACGATGTGTCCTGAAAATCCAGGGGACGTAGTGTCGGCCAATTTTCTTGAGTTCGATACGGAAGTCGGATTTGACGCGCTTTACGTGTTTGACGGGAATTCCCAGGTAAGTCCCTTGATTGCAAGTACGAACAATGCCGGCAACGTTCCAGGCGGACTTCCAGGCGGTTATTGGGGAAATACGATTCCGGGCCCGTTTAGCTCTTCCAGTCCGGACGGTTGCCTCACGTTCCAGTTCCGGAGCGACGCCAACTCAAATTCACCTGGATGGAAAGCAGACATTTCGTGCGGCCCTCCAGCCAATTGCATCAAACCGACTGATCTGCAGGGCGTTGCGTCGGGCAACACCGCCTTACTCAACTGGAATGAACTGGCGTTCGCCGAAAATTGGGAGGTGTATTTCGCTCCGTGCGGCGACGTTCCACCGAGTTATTCGACGTCCGGAACAGCGACTTCTTCCCAAACGTTTGAAGTCGTAAACCTGTCGCCTCAAACCTGCTATGATTTTTATGTACGATCGGTATGTTCGAGCGAGGCCAACGGCAAAAGCATGTGGGAAGGCCCGTTGACGCTCAACACGGGGAATGCGGCTCCGACGATTGTGCTCAAAGCGTTCGTAGACGAGAATCAGAACGGCGTCTTTGACAATGGCGAAGCGTCTTTCGGACACGGAAAATTCGGGTTGGTACAATCTTCAAATGTCATCGCGGAGTTCGCGTCGCCTTCAGGCTTTGCGGCCTGGATCGCGGACGACCCGGATGCATCCTACGAAGTCCATTATTTCGTTTTACCTGAATATTTTGCTTATTTCGCTTATTTAGGAATGCCTTACGTCGACATCATACCTTCTACGTATTCCGGTATCACGACGTTGTATTTTCCGATCAGCGTCCTCGCGCCCTATACGGATTTGTCCGTGACGATTGCCAGCTCGGAAGCGCGCGTCGGGATGGCTTATCACCAGACGATAAGAGTCGCGAATTCCGGCTCGGCGCCCGCTTCGGCCACGCTGAACTATTCAAAAGCGCCGCTGACCACTGTGATGGGTGTAACGCCGTCCGGGACGATTGACAATTCGGGCTTCGAGGCTTCGGTCAACGTCGGGGCCAATTCCCATGTTGATTACATCGTGACCGCTACCATTCCGCCAATGCCGACAGTGAATTCAGGCGACCTGCTCACGACTTCCGCGACGTTATCCTCGATGTCAGGTGATATCAATGCCGATAATAACTCCTACGCGCTTTCGATGCTCGCGGTAAATTCTTACGACCCGAACGATATCATGGAAAGGCGAGGCCCGAAAATAGACATCGATACGTTTTCGGAAGATGATTACCTGTTTTACACCATTCGCTTCCAGAATACGGGAACCGCGGCGGCACTCGACATCAGGATCGACAACGCCCTCGACGGACAATTGAACTCGAACAGTTTCAGGATCGTCGGCTCGAGCCACGATTATTACGTGAAACAGGTGCACAACGAATTGTCGTTTTACTTTGACGACATCAACCTGACCTGGCAATCGGAAAATGACTTGTTGAGCCAGGGTTGGATCACCTATAAAGTGAAGGTTCACTCCGGATTTGCAGTCGGGGATGTGATTCCGAACACGGCCGAAATCTACTTCGACACGAATCCGGCGATCGTTACCGATACGTTCACGACTGAATTTGTCGAGGCGTTATCGGTTGGCGAAAACACCGCATCCGATTTTGTGCTATACCCGAATCCGGCTTCAAAATCAGTGCGCTTGAAATTTTCAGAAACCCATTCGCCTGAAAAAATAACGGTTTTTGACGTATTTGGGCATAAGATTTTGGAGGTGACCCAACCTCGAGGATATGCTGCGATAGACGTTTCCGGATGGTCGAGCGGCTTGTATGCAGTTTGTGTCCAAATGTCTAACGGCCGAAAAATTACCAAAAAGCTATCAGTCCGATAACGCTTTGACTACGCATCCAAAACTCCTCCACTCTTTTGGGGGATTTTTTAGTTATACCGAAATTAACTGTTGTTTAACAAATTGTAAATCAATAAATTTACCGCAACAAACAACTACGCGAATGAAAAAACAACTACTCTACTTGTTTTTCGTTATCCTTACCCATTCCATTTCCCAAGCCCAGTGCGGAGGGACATTTTTGGATAACGGAGAAACGTCCGATTACCTCCTGAACTCAAACGAAACGGTGACCATTTGCCCCGAAAATCCCGGCGACATGGTGACCGTGACATTTGAAACATTCGATACCGAGCCTCAATTCGACGGTCTTTATGTGTTTAACGGAGCTAACTCTACAATGCCGCAAATGGCGAGCGTCAACGGTTCGGGATTTGTTCCCGGCGGTTTGCCAGGAGCGTTCTGGGGAACCGAAATTCCGGGTCCTTTCACTTCCACTAGTGCGGACGGCTGCCTTACGTTCGTGTTCCGAAGTGACGCCTACCAAACCAGCAGCGGTTGGATCGCCAACGTCACCTGCGGGAACGTCACCTGCCTTCCTCCTTCCGATCTCAACGTTTTCGACATAACTTCCGAAAGTGCCACATTGAGCTGGACGCCTCAGGGCGATACTTCCGAATGGGTGATCGAAGTTTTGCCGGCCATCGGCGGAACCGCCATCGTGTCTGATGAAACGACCTTCACTTTGACGGGCCTTGCCGCCGACCACGCCTATACGGTAACAGTCAGGTCGGTTTGCGAAAACGGCACGACAAGCGGGGCTTCCAGCCCATTATCGTTCCATACCCTTATGCCGCCCACCCATCCGTTAGCGGTAAACACGACACTTTATACCAGCGAAGAATTGGTAAACGAAGTACTCATCGGCAACCCTTGCCTCCAGATTTCGAATGTCACCTCGGTAACGGGGACCAATTTCGGTTCTACGAACGGCATCGGTTTTTTTACCAATACCAATCCCGACTTCCCTCTGGCGTCTGGAATCGTGCTAAGCACCGGAAACGCCGCCAACGTTCCCGGCCCCAATATCAATTCGCTCAGTGACGGCGCCCAGATTTGGCCGGGTGATGCGGAACTTGAAACGATAATCAACGCCTGGGCGCCGGTCAATTCGGAATTGCAAAGCAGAAACGCCACGTCCCTGGAGTTCGACTTTGTGGCGCTTAACGAATTCATGAGTTTCAACTTTTTGTTTGCCTCAGAAGAATACGGCATGTTTCAATGCACGTATGCCGATGCTTTCGCGTTTTTATTGACCGACCAGGAAACCGGTATTACGACCAATCTCGCGGTTGTTCCGGGAACGCAGGATCCTATTTCGGTCGTGACGATACGCGATTCGGAGCACAATACTGATTGCGCTTCTGTCAACGAAGGTTATTTCGAGCATTTTTCGATAGCGCCCGATTACACGACCGCAACGAATTTCAACGGACTCACCGCGGTCATGACGGCCTCGTCTGCGTTGGTTCCCAACCGGCCCTACCACATAAAACTTGTAATTGCCGACCGCACCGACGCGGCCTTTGATTCCGCCGTGTTCATCGAAGCCGGAAGTTTTACCCTTGGCCCACCGCAGTGCACCGACAAATTGGAACTTGTGGCTTTTGTCGATTCCAATGCGAATGGGACAAAAGACGATGGGGAAACCGCATTTACCAACGGCTCGTTCAGCATAGACAAAAACAATTCCGGTGCGCCTTCGACTGTTTACAGCCCGATCGGGAATTACAGCCTGTTCGATGAAAATCCTGCGAGCTCGTACGACATCGCCTATTCGATCCAGCCGGAATTTGCCCCATATTACGCGTGTCCCGCTTCGTATGATGATTTGGCGATCGCGGTTGGAAGCGGTGCCCAAACCGTCGCTTTTCCTGTTACGCTCACGCAACCTTTCAACGATGTTTCGGTCGTGATAGCGGCAATGACGCCTCCACGTCCCGGGTTGGCTTACCAGAATAAAATAGTTTACAAAAATGATGGTGTTGCAATTGCATCGGGACAGATCACTTTTGTAAAAGACGCGCTGACGACGATAACGGAAATTTCCCAGCCCGGCGCAGTGGCGACAACTGATGGCTTTACTTATGCTTTTAACGATTTGCAGCCGAACGAGACGCGTAGCTTCGTTGTGACGCTTTCGGTTCCGGCTCCCCCGGCGGTCAATCTCGACGACATCCTGACCAATTCGGTTTTTGCATCGGCCCCTTCAGGCGACATCAATCCTGGGAATAACACGTTTTCGATGCCGCAGGTCGTGGTCAATTCCTACGATCCCAATATGGTCATTGAGTCGCATGGCGAAATGATCGACATCAATGCGTTCAGCGCCAACGAATATTTATATTATACCATTTATTTCCAGAATACGGGAACAGCAAGCGCGATACAGGTTTTGATCGAAGATTCGCTCGACTCCAAACTGGATCAAAATACCGTCGTAATGCTTAGCTCGAGCCACAATTATAGCGTGGAGCGTAAGCAAAACCTGCTGAAATGGACGTTCGACTACATCATGCTGCCCGGCCAGCTCGAAAATGACGCGTTATCGAAGGGTTATGTGTTTTTTAAAGTGAAGGTAAAACCGGGATTTGTTGCCGGCGATATCATTCCGAATACTGCGGAAATTTTCTTCGATTCTAATTTGCCGATCACGACCAATACGTTCAACACGATTTTTTATGACTCGCTTGGAGAGCCGGATTTTGACAAGTCGGATCTGGTTTTGTACCCGAACCCGGCGCGCAGCCACTTTACCGTAAAAGTGTCGGGCGGAAGTGATGCGTTGGGCTCGATCGCGGTCTATGACGTAGTAGGCAAGTTGATCTCCCGTTTCGACGCACGCCAGCGCCCACAAGCCGATGTGGACATTTCGGCGTTCGCGAAAGGCGTTTACCTCGTTGACATTACCACGCAGGACGGCAAGCGCCAGGTTCGCAAGCTCGTTGTGGAATGACGATATCGTTTTAATGTGAAAATCCTCTCCGGCTAGTCCTGGAGGGGATTTTTTATTATATGCGATTGTTGCCGCGTGAAGGATGGAAGCGGCATCCTTTTGCTAAGCCTCGAAGGTTTCGGAAACGTTAGAGATTTGCAGCAAAAGATATAGCGGACAGCCTGACGGCGCGTAAACAAAACCCGACGTGGAACTTAAAATTCCCTGGCGCCGGCACGCCACATCAACGATTCAAATACCAGATGGAAGCGTTTAGTACCGCAGCAAAACTCACCCACAAAATGTAAGGCACGAAAAGCCAGCCAGCGTACTTGTTGATTGTTTTGAACTTGTGCCAGGTTTCGTAAATCATCAGCCACAGGAGGACGATCTCGAACATGGCGATCATCGGGTTTTGCAGCCCGAAAAACAGATACGACCAAAGTGCGTTGAGCGCCAATTGGATAAAAAAGAACGTCAACGCCTTCCTGACCGCGTCTTTTTCGAAGTCGATACGCGCCCAAACGAGTCCGGCGGCTATGCCCATAAAAACGTAAAGCGTGCTCCAGACGGGAGCAAAAATCCAATTGGGAGGATTGAAGACCGGCTTTTGAAGTGTGGTATACCAAGTGTCGACACTTTCACGAGTGGTTTCTCCGGAGATGTAGCCGACACCGATGCAGGTGGCGACCATTATGGCGATTTTTAGATATTTGTTCACGAGGTTGGGTTTGAGGTTTTAAGTTTAAAGTTTAAAGTTACGGAATCCGGTTCAGTTGATGGCGTTCGGGTTTGGGTGTAATCCCTAAAACTTGTTTTATCTTTGCAAAAAAAATACTATATGTCGAAAGACACTGATTTTATTCCATCGGATTATCCGGAGACGGTTGCATCAGGAAGTTTCGAGTGGAGCGCGCCGAGCAACATCGCACTTGTCAAATACTGGGGAAAGTTCGAGCCGCAATTGCCTGCGAATCCTTCTGTCAGTTTTACATTGGATACGTGCAAGACGGTCACGAAACTCGAATACAAAAAACGACTCAACGACGGAAACTTTTCGTTCGATTTGCTTTTCGAAGGCCAGCCGAAAGAAGATTTCAAGCCTAAAATCCTCAAGTTTTTCGAACGCGTAGAAATTTATCTCCCGTTTTTGAAAGCGTACCATTTTACGATCGATACACGAAATACGTTTCCTCATTCGTCGGGGATTGCGTCATCTGCGTCTGGAATGGCGGCGTTGTCGGTGAATTTGATGAGCCTGGAGAAAGCGTTGGATCCGAAAATTTCCGACGATCATTTTTGGAAGAAAGCGTCTTTTCTGGCGCGTTTGGGTTCCGGAAGCGCGTGCCGAAGCGTAAAAGGTGAAGTCGTCGTTTGGGGAAAACACGCTGGGATTCCGGGGAGTTCGGACTTGTTCGGTGTGGAATTTCCGTTCGACGTCCATCCTGACTTTCGGAATTTCCAGGATACGATCTTGCTTGTCGAAAAAGGCCAGAAGGAAGTGTCGAGCACGGTGGGCCACGAATTGATGGCGGGGCATCCGTTCGCCGAAACCCGGTTTGAGCAGGCTCATTCCAACCTCGACAAAATCAGGAACGCGCTTGTTTCCGGCGACCTGGAGCACTTCATTTCAATCGTGGAAAGCGAAGCACTCACTTTGCACGCGATGATGATGACGTCCAACCCGTATTTCATCCTGATGAAGCCCAATACGCTCGAAATCATCAACCGCATCTGGAAATTCAGGCGGGAAACCGGTCTTCCCGTCTGCTTCACACTCGACGCCGGCGCAAACGTCCACCTGCTTTATCCTGAAAACGTTGTAGAAAAAGTTTTGCAATTTATTAAAGATGAATTGGTTGCGTATTGTAAAAATGGGGAGTACCTTTGCGATCGGATTGGCTCAGGCGCACAAAACTTTTGAAAGTTCGGTACGTTTTAATGCGTAACTTTACACCGTAAACCAATTTGTTCGCATTTTAGGCTTAAGATCAAGATAAATGAAAGGACCGCTTTTCTACTCCAAAATTCTCCTTTTCGGGGAATACGGGATCATCAAAGATTCCAAAGGACTTTCTATTCCATACAATTTTTACAACGGAGCGCTCAAGGTGTCGGATGAATTGACCGATGAGGCCAAGGCGTCCAATGCGAGTTTGAGCCGCTTTGTTTTTTATCTCGAAAATCTCCAGAAGGAACATCCGGACCTGGTTGAGTTCGAGATCGAAAAACTGCACAGCGATATAGCCGAAGGCATGTATTTCGACTCGTCGATTCCGCAAGGTTACGGCGTTGGATCCAGCGGTGCTTTGGTGGCGGCGATCTACGACAAATACGCCAAAAATAAAATTACGGTCCTCGAAAACCTGACGCGTGAAAAATTGCTCACGCTAAAGACGATTTTCGGGCATATGGAATCGTTTTTCCACGGTAAGAGTTCAGGTCTCGACCCTTTGAACTCGTATTTGAGCATTCCGATCCTCATCAATTCCAAAGACAATATTGAGGCTACCGGGATTCCTGCCCAAAAAGCCACGGGTCACGGAGCGGTATTTTTGCTCGACTCCGGAATCGTGGGCGAAACAGCGCCTATGGTCAATATTTTTATGGAGAGCCTTAAAGACAAGGGCTTCCGGGCGATGATCAAGAATCAGTTCATCAAGTATACCGACCTTTGTGTCGAAAACTTTCTCGGAGGTGACATGAAATCGCTTTTTGCCAACACCAAACAATTGTCCAAGGTGGTGCTGAACAATTTCAAACCGATGATCCCTGAGCAGTTCCACGGAATCTGGCAGCACGGCATCGATTCGAACGATTATTATCTCAAACTTTGCGGATCTGGCGGAGGCGGCTACATTCTTGGCTTTACCGAAGATCTCGAGAAAGCCAAACAAGCATTGAAAGACTACAAATTGGAGGTCGTATACCAATTCTAAAACAAGGTCGAAATCTTTTAACCTTTAAATTTTTCAATCTTTAATATAGGTAAGATGCTCAACCGAAAGAACAAATTGCTCTTCAAGAAAATCGTGAGCATGTTCTCGGTGATTCGCGGTTACAACATTCCCGTAATCGCACTGGCGCAATATCTCTCGGCCATTTTTATCCTTTCTCCGCCCGAGATGCCGGCGCTGAAGGTATTGCTCGACATCAACCTATTCCTGCTCGTCCTGGCGTCTTCCATCGCGATCGCCTCGGGTTATATCATCAACAATTTTTACGATTCAGAAAAGGATCTCATCAACCGTCCGCGCAAATCGATGCTCGACCGTCTCGTCAGCCAGAAAACGAAGCTTTACGTGTATTTTTCGGCGAATTTTGCAGCCGTTCTCGTCGGCTGGATGGTGTCCTGGCGCGTCGCGTTGTTTTATGCCGCCTATATTTTCGTGATCTGGTTTTACTCGCACAAACTCAAAAAGTATCCGATCATTGGGAATTTGACCGCTTGTTTGCTTGCAATTGCGCCGTTCTTCGGAATTTTGCTCTATTTCGGAAAACTCGATCCCAACAGCATGTTCCGGGCCAACCAGCTCGAAATCATAATTGCGCACGCCGCTTTCCTGTTTTTGCTGTTGCTGATACGGGAAATGACGAAGGATCTCGAAAACCTGAGAGGCGATTTCGCTGCCGATTACAAAACGGTTCCGGTGCTTTACGGGGAAAACACGTCTAAAAAAATCATTACTTTATTGTGCACGCTTACCGTCATTCCGGTCTATGCGCTGATTGAGATGTTCGACGTCGGTTATATGGACATTTACTTTTATTTGTGCCTGACTTTCCTGTTGTTTTTTGTTATTTTCCTTTGGCGTTCCGACAGGCGCAAGCAATTCCTGGCGCTTCACAACTGGCTGAAATTCGTGATCGTGGCCGGTATTTTCTGCATCGTGTTGATCGAGCCGAGCGTTTTGTGGCATGGCAAAAGAATGCTGTTGTCCGGACTTTAATTTCGACGTTCGTTATTCGGCATTTGTAATTCAGTATCCGTTGTTTTGAAATGATGGCTCTTGGCCTGAGATGATTCGGATCAGGAAAGGTTTTTTGAAATCATCCGTGAAAAGTTGGACTCTAAAATTGGCCGCGGATTGAGAATTCGTTTTCGGACGGTTGCGAAAGCGAGGATTCGATGTTTTGCGAACCGGGCTTGCGATTCGGTTTCGGGTTTGACGTTGGAATTAAGAAATCGTATAGAAAAACTGTAGCGGAGGTGTTGGGTTTTGGTGTAGATTTGCGATGGGTGGGCGCGATAGTGCATCAACTAAAAATTTGATTTCGGATTACAAAAAGCGACTGCCCAATCTGTTCTTCAACTTTGTCCTATCAGTCATTGATTTTGGATTTGACTGCTTTGTAGCAAAGGTCTAGCCCCGATGGAAGCGGAAATCCTTTTGAAGAAACCCGCTGTTTTTTGCCAAATGGCGGCGGCGACCGAAGGAAGCCGACCGGCGCTTGACGCAAAAACGCGCGTTTCAAGAAAGATTGCAGCGCACAGCGGGATTGGCTCCAAGCAACAAATCGCGAATCGTTGTTACCGAAACCCTTAACCTTGCGTATCTTTGCAAAAAATTACCGCATGGACAAGCCGAACCAAAACAACAAACGCTTCGCTAAAAACAGCTCAAAAGACGGGCGCACGAATTACTCCAAGCCCAAGAGCGACGCTACCCGAGCGAAAAGCGATCGTAGCGATGCCAAGCCTGCCTTGCCAAAACGCACCCAAAAGCCAAAAAAGGAGACGCCTGCGTCAAAGCCTAAGACGTCTAAAAACCCGGACGAAATCCGCTTGAACAAATACATCGCCAACTCTGGCATGTGCTCGCGTCGCGATGCGGACATCTACATCCAGTCCGGCAATGTGAAAGTCAATGGAAACGTGGTTACCGAAATGGGCTATCAGGTAAAGCCCGGCGATGTCGTCAATTTTGACGGTGTTCAGGTAACGCCCGAACGCAAAGAATACGTCTTGCTCAACAAACCTAAGAATTTCAGTACTTCGGGTGATGAGGAAAAAGGCGCGAACAACGTTTTGGATCTCGTTTACGCGAGCGGAGTCCGCAATTTGAAACCGGTCGGGCGCATGGACAAAACGACTACCGGACTTTTACTTTTTACGAACGATAGCGATATGGTCGTAAAATTTGGAAAGCCGAACCAAAAGTCATTCAAAATTTACCAGGTTTCGCTCGACCGAAATTTAAAGTTCGAAGACCTCGAGAAGATCGCGGGAGGCGTCCAGCTCGACGAACATCGTTTGTACATCGATGAAATTACCTATGTGGAAGGAAGCCCGAAGACCGAGATCGGCTTAAAGCTCCGAACTTCGAACGTCAAGGTAGTGCGTGCCATTTTTGAAAAATTCGACTATAACGTATTGAAAATAGATCGCGTCTCGTTTGCCGGATTGACGAAGAAGAACCTGCCGCGTGGAAACTGGAGGTTTTTGACCGAACAGGAAGTGATCAACTTACGCAACTCCTAAATTATCTTACCGGATATCGTCGGCCGCCTGTACCTTTTATCTTCCTGGATTTACGGGCGTCAAGACTCATATCTGCCGCGCAAAATTTTAACAAGAAGTACAGAAAATCTGTAATTGCGTCAACCTGCATGTGCGTAAATTGTTAACCTAAACATATACGCCATGCAGTTCGCTTTTCTTTACATCCTGACCAACGCCTCGCGCACTTATCTTTACGTTGGCGCCGCAGAAAACCTCACCGAAGCCCTTCAGGAGCACCGTCAAACGGCGTGTTCCGCATTTTCAAAGGATATGCAGCCGGTCCACCTGATTTATTTCGAGGCATTTCGAAATCCGGCACTTGCCAGGTCGCGTGCAGATGAAATCCTGACTTGGAAAGAGCGGCAAAAATGGCAATTGATCATGCGGGCCAATCCATGCTTATCTGAACTTTTGTGGTTGGATTCCGAATCAACTGCGGCGTGATGCCGACAAATCCGTATTTTTACGCAAAATAATACGAATATGTCCGTAGAACACATAGCCGTTGAATGGATGGATGCTTTCAACGCGAAAGATCTCGAGCGATTGCTTTCGCTGTATCACGATAAAGCGAAACATTATAGCCCTAAGTTAAAAATCCGACAACCGGAAACCAACGGATTGGTAACCGGAAAAGAGGCTATGCGGGGCTGGTGGCGCGATGCGTTCGACAGGCTGCCGACACTGTTTTACAAAATAACGTCGCTAACGGCAGATGAACGACAGGTTTTTATGGAGTACGTACGCGAGCTCGAAGGCGAAGATGACCTGCTCGTCGCGGAGGTCCTCGAGGTAGAAAACGGAAAAATCATCGCTTCGCGCGTTTATCACGGATAAAATGAAGAAATTGACCACAAAAATTGTAGCTGCAATAGCGATGACAGTACTTTTGGGAAGTTGTAAGAAATCGGAAGACAAACAGATGGACTTCACCACATTGACGAAAAACTACTTCGACGACAAAAACAAATTGAATCCGCTCGATGCGACGCTTAACGGGCAAAGCCAGTATAACGACCAGCTTGTCTTTGAAATGACGGATTCGTACCGGGCGGAGCAGAAAAAATTCTTCGAAAAGTACCAGTCCGAACTGGCGTTGACCGACACTACGTCGCTTTCGGCAGAAGAAAAAATCAGCTTCGACATCATAAAATGGGAAACCGAAATTGGTTTGGACTTATTGAAATCGCCGACGAACCTTTTGCCGATCAACCAATTTTACGGCACGCACCTGACGATGGGACAATTGGCCGGAGGCGAATCCGCACAGCCTTTTAAGACGGAGCAGGATTATCGCAACTTTCTTAAGCGCATGGAATTGTATTCGGTTTGGATGGATTCCGCATTGGTTTACATGAAAAAAGGCCTGCAACAACGCGTAGTGCTACCGAGATCGCTTACCGTCAAAGTGATTCCTCAATTTGAAGACATGATAACCGCGAAGGTCGAGGACAATCTTTTTTACACAACGATCAAAACACTTCCCAAAGACCTTTCCGAGCCGACAAAAAAAGAACTAACGGACGCTTACACCAAAACCATAAAAGAGCAACTAGAGCCGAAATTCAAACAGGTCGTCGACTTCCTCAAACAGGAATACCTGCCGGCTTCGCGCAACACCAGCGGATACGGCGCTTTGCCTTTCGGGAACGACATTTACCGGGTTTACGCCAAGCAATGGACAACCACGAAAATGACGCCGGATGAGATCCACGAACTGGGATTGAAAGAAGTTGCGCGAATTAAATCCGAAATGGAAAAGGTCAAATCCCAGGTCGGTTTTAAAGGCGACATCAAGGAATTTTTCAACCATGTACGCGAGAAAAAGGAACTGAAGCCCTTTTCGAAACCCGAAGAAGTAATTGCCAATTTCGAGCGCATCCACAATATCATCGAACCAAACGTGGACAAATTCTTTTCGCTTCAGCCGAAAACGCCTTTTGAGATCAGGCGTACGGAAGCTTTTCGCGAAAAAAGCGCTTCAGCGGAATATGTCCAAGGTGCGGCTGATGGTTCGCGGCCCGGAATATTTTATGTCCCGATTCCGGATGTCAAGAATTATAACTATTACGCAGATGAAGACCTTTTTCTTCACGAAGCCATTCCTGGTCACCACTTCCAGATTTCGCTTCAACAGGAGAATAAGGAATTGCCCGATTTTAGGAAATTTGCCTGGTTTGGGGCCGAGGGCGAAGGTTGGGCGTTGTACACCGAAAGTCTTGGAAAAGAACTTGGACTTTATAACGATCCTTACCAATATTTTGGAATGCTCGGAAGTGAAATGCTGCGCGCCACGAGGCTTGTGGTCGACACCGGATTGCATTGGAAAGGATGGACGCGTGAACAAGCCATACAGTTCAAGATGGAGAACGAAGCCGAACCAGCCGACGGTATCGTAATGGAAGTCGAGCGCTACATGGCGATGCCAGGGCAAGCTACGTCATATAAAATCGGACAACTCAAAATTATTGAGCTGCGCAAAAAAGCCGAGAAAGCGTTGGGTCAAAAATTCGACATACGCGAGTTTCACGCGAGAATCCTTGAAAGTGGCGTGATGCCTTTGGCTTTGCTCGAAAGGAAAATCGATGCCTGGATCGCGAAGAACAAATAGATAGTCCGCATTTGAAACCAGATGAAATAACCGGTCGGCAATTAGTGATTTGACTATCCGTGGACGTTAGAATGCCGGATGCGCTCGGAAGCATCGTGTTCTCATAATTGGAGGCGTCGGGCAAGATCTCAAAATACCTAACCTATTTCTATACGATTCAATGTGATAGCAAGGTTATTTGTGCTGTTGGCCGCGATTTCGGCTACCGTCCAAAAACGTTCCAACGTTACGGAAGTATTTGACGGAAGACGCTTCGCACATAATGGAACCGCCCAATATTGTGTTCAATGTCTAAACGCTTGCTTTCATGAACTATGTCTCGTCACACGTAATTTACGACAGAAAACGGTTGCATTTTGACGCGATTGAGATTCGAGAAACTTTCGATGGGAGACAAAAAACTCCCGTTTTACGTAGAGGTTTAACCGATTCGAAGCGGGATGCGAACGTGTACCGATGGCTTGAAAAGAAAAGAAAAGAAAAGAAAGGAATGATTATATGTTTTCCGAGGATCACAATTTGCATCAATTCTACATCACCTGCAATGCGGGAATAGAATGCGAACTCAATTACTTCATCGAGAAGGATTCGGTAGGTTTGGATTGCGGAATTGGGACAATACGCGTTAAACCCGGGGAGACACTAAAGCGCATCTCTACAAAAACAGCGATTTCGGAGACATAAAAAAGCCCGCTGCGTTGCGGGCTTTCAATCAGGATAGAAATATCTCGATTTCTCCCTTTTTAGAATTTATTTTTTCAATCTGACGTTTGTAGAATGCCCAGGTAACTTTTTCAAGTGCGCTTTCTTCGTCAATTTCGAATGGGTGCTTGAAATGGAAGTTCAGCAAAATCCCGTTAGACGGGCTATTTATCTTACACTCCGTTGCGGTCGTCCCGCAATAGTTCACGTTGGCATTGTCGAGCTGCCTGAAGACGAACTCGTTGAAATCCTTCTCGTTAGGCATCTGGCTCTCATTACACTTTAGGATCAAATTCTGCGTTTTCATGGTTCCTTGACTTTTAGACAAAAGTAGTTCCCAACTGTTAATTCGATTTACACAAAAACAATTCTCGGTTATACGATTTTCATTTTAACAAACTGTGGTTCCGAATATTCGCGTTAGAGATGGAAGCGATAGCCCACAGCGAAAATCCTGAAGCTGGCAGCGGAAAACATTAGATAACTTGAGTCGATCATAGGATGCAAACACGCGATTTTCGCGAGGACTTTAGCGGACAGCCCGGCGGCGCATCACCATATTTGAATATCATCGAAAAGAACAGTGCGCCGCAACGCCAAAATAAAAAGTATTGAAATAAAAAAAGCCTCCCGATTGAGAGGCTTTGTGCGGGTGATAGGACTCGAACCTACACACCTTGCGGCACCAGATCCTAAGTCTGGCGTGTCTACCAATTTCACCACACCCGCGTTGATGGCGCAACATGACTGCTGCTTTGGTGGGTGCAAATATACACATAGAATTATATTTTCAAACGGTTTTGTCAAAAAAATTCATTTAATTGTTTTTCCTAAATTTGGGGATTAACCAATTTTATCCTTCATGGACGACATACGACCTTACGTGCAGCAGCACAAGGACAGATTCATCAGCGAACTTATAGAATTACTAAAAATACCATCGGTTTCGGCCGATAGCGCTTACTCACAAGATGTTATCGACATGAGTGAAGCCGTGAAAAAAAGCCTTGAGGAGGCGGGTTGCGACAAGGTTGAGATTTGCGATACGCCGGGTTATCCGATTGTATATGGCGAAAAAATCATCGACCCAAACCTGCCGACCGTCCTGGTTTACGGACACTACGATGTGCAACCGCCAGATCCGATGGATTTGTGGACGTCCCCTCCTTTTGAGCCCGTCATCAAGAAAACGGAAATACATCCTGAAGGAGCGATCTTCGCGCGTGGCGCCTGCGACGACAAAGGCCAGATGTACATGCACGTAAAAGCCTTGGAGTACATGGTCCGGACGAACACCCTTCCTTGCAACGTAAAATTCATGATTGAAGGCGAGGAAGAAGTGGGCTCGAAAAGTTTGGGCTGGTTTGTAGAACGCAATCAGGAAAAACTAAAAAATGATGTCATCCTGATTTCCGATACGGGAATGATTTCCAACCAGCAACCGTCAATCACAACCGGTTTGCGCGGATTGAGCTACGTCGAAGTCGAAGTCACGGGCCCGAATCGCGATTTACACTCTGGGCTTTATGGTGGCGCTGTGGCGAATCCGATCAACATCCTGGCCAAGATGATTGCCTCGCTTCACGACGAAAATAATCATATCACGATTCCGGGATTTTACGACAAAGTCGGGGAATTGTCGCGCGAAGAGCGGGACGAAATGGCAAAGGCGCCGTTTTCGCTTGAGAATTACAAGAAAGCGCTCGACATAGACGATATACACGGAGAGGCGGGATACGTCACGAACGAACGCAATTCGATCCGTCCGACATTGGACGTAAACGGAATTTGGGGCGGCTACACGGGAGAAGGCGCCAAAACCGTGATCGCAAGCAAAGCATTCGCTAAAATTTCGATGCGTTTGGTCCCGAATCAGGATTGGGAAGAAATCACGGAATTGTTCACGAAACATTTCACGGCCATCGCGCCAAAATCAGTAACCGTAAAAGTCACGCCTCACCACGGCGGACAGGGTTACGTGACTCCGACAGACTCTATCGGCTATCAAGCCGCGGCAAAAGCGTATCACGAAAGTTTTGGCGTCAAGCCAATCCCGGTTCGTTCTGGCGGTTCGATTCCGATAGTGGCGCTTTTTGAGAAAGAGCTCAAAAGCAAGACGATCATGATGGGATTCGGGCTCGATTCGGACGCGATCCATTCGCCGAACGAACATTTTGGTATCTTTAATTACCTAAAAGGGATCGAAACCATTCCGTTGTTTTACAAATATTTTGTCGAACTGTCAAAATAATAGCAAATCGCAAGACAGTAAGAATCCGCTTTGCAGCGGATTTTTTTATTTTAAATCATTTAGAAAATTGAAGTTTTTTAAAGGTGTGTTTGTTTTTTTTGGGCGTTGCGTCGGCCGGGAAGCCAGGAGTTGATTGAGTTTTTTTGTGAGCCGCCGCCGGGCTGACCCGTTTCAATCTTTTAGGTTCGGGGCGGCGCAGCCGCCCC
>NZ_JAAVIY010000021.1 GCF_014748335.1 Flavobacterium selenitireducens | reverse complement strand
TTCCTGCCCAGTTGTCTTGCGATATATGAAACGGATTTTTTTTCGGCGAGCAACGTCTCGATTACGATCCTTTCCTTATGACTTAAATGGTTGAATGTTCTCTTCATTTACAACAAATCTATTGATAAGATTTTGTTGCATTAAGTTCTTGAATTTACCGAGTGTTATAATGATTTCAGCTAACGTGAGGCCGCTAACCGATCGTCGCGGCTTTTGGAACAGATTACTATCTGCCACGACGAAAGGTAGCAAAACTTTTGATTTTTTCTAACTTGCAAAAGTGGAAAAAATCATAGTTTTGCGATGCTCGAAACGGCACTAAAATCCACCCGAGACCCGCGATGGCGGTTAGCGGCGGTTAGAGGAAGGCCAAATTTATTCTTACCTTAATAAATTTTCGACCTCGGTCTTTAGGGGTTTTAAATGCCGGCTTAGAATTGCCCAGATAATTGAGTTGTCCAAATTATCATAAGCATGAATCAATCTATTTCTGAACGCGATAATTTGCTTATCATTTTCAATTTTTGCATTTAGTTCCACACGTCGAAAATGATTTAGTGCTTCGCCAATTATTGCTAATTGGCGTTCGACAGCACTTTGAGTTTTCTTGTCAGCATCGTAAATATTAAAATTTTTGATCTCGGCGGTAAATTCCTCTATGAGCTCGATCGCCATTAAAATATCAGAAAGATATTTCTTGCCTTTGTCCGTCATAGATTAATATTTTAGATGATTCAATACTCTTAAGCAGAAATGGATTTCTTATTGATTTACTCGTGAGCAGGTCGACTTTTCGCTGAAAGAAGCCTTCGAACTTATCCCACAAATCCATTAATTTTTCGCCACGTTCGATAGGATCAATAGTTTTTAATTCTACCAACAAATCAATATCACTTGTGGTTTCATCAAATTTGCCATTCGTGGCTGAACCAAACGCATATAAAGTTTCAACATCGTGCGTTTTGCACAATGCTATAAATTCATTTGACTTTGATTCTATAGAGCTCTTTAAATCCATTTCGTAAAAATAGGGAATTAATCGTTTACTCCGATTCGCGATTTTTGGATGGCTTTCCTCTAACGTGAGGCCGCTAACCGATCGTCGCGGCTGACGAAGCAGATTACTATCTGCCACGACGAAAGGTAGCAAAACTTTTGCTTTTTTCTAACATGCAAAAGTGGAAAAAATCATGGTTTTGCGAGACTGGAAAAGGCACCTGAAATCACCCAAAACCCGCGATGGCGGTTAGCGGCTGTTATGTGTAGCCTTTAGTAATATTTGAAATTTAATCCGCTATTTTCCCTATATTTTCATCGCAGACCTTATACTTTCTTTGACTTTCAAATCACTTTGATTCAAATATTCAGAGTTCAAAAACTCATTAAGCTCTACATTTTGTAAATACAAAGCTTTATCGGCGGCAAACATTTTTACTTTTTTACTGTTACTATTGAATGCAATTTTGAGAATCATTATTTGTTCTTCTGTAGTAAATGCACTCGACAGACAATCTAAAACCTTTGCAGTAATTTTCGCATCGGAATCCTCAATCAAAGAAACAATTTTATCCTTTGCATTTTGAAAGTGATAAGCTACAATCCAAGTCTGTTTATTGCTTTTTCCCAAACTCCACTTGCTCCATCTTTAATGGCAACTTCTAAATTATCTATTTGAGTTTGGTTAAGATTTTTAGAATTAATTATATCGATAAAATCAGAAGCGAGCGTTAGTAGCAATTTTGCTTCCATATTGAGATCCCTTCTTGAGTATCGTTGATTATCGAAAACCCATTTTTCAATAATTTTCTGTTCGGTGTCTATGTCGTATGAAAATAACATTGGCTTATTTTCAACTTTCAAAGAATGTGCTGTGGACATCGGATTTTTTTAAGGTTACACATAACGTGAGGCCGCTAACCGATCGTCGCGGCTTCTGGAGCAGATCACTATCTGCCACGACGAAAGGTAGCAAAACTTTTGCTTTTTTCTAACTTGCAAAAGTGAAAAAAGGCATGGTTTTGCGATGCTGGAAACGGCACCAAAATCCACCCGAGACCCGCGATGGCGGTTAGCGGCGGTTATCGCCTCGGCCGAACTAAGTATTACTTACATGTTGGTGAATAGTGATTATTAAATCTTTTGATAATATATTTCCAGAAACATTTCTGAGTCGCTACTGGAATATTTTTGCGCTACGACTTGAATATCTCGGCGGTGCAAATTAAATTCTATAAGTAGCAATTGGATTTAAATATCTCTGCGGTACAATTTGAATTCTCCACGTCGCAATTGAAATATCGCAGCGGCGCAAAAGGAATATTTCTGCAGCAAAACGGATAACGTAAGCGTTCGATTTGTTTATTACTAGGTAGGAGGAAGGTCGTGTTTTTTTAACGGCTGGGCGATAACGTGAGGCCGCTAACCGATCGTCGCGGCTTTTGAAGCCGATTACTATCTGCCACGACGAAAGGTAGCAAAACTTTTGCTTTTTTCTAACTTGCAAAAGTGGAAGAAATCATAGTTTTGCGATGCTGGAAACGGCACGTGAACCCGCCCGGAACCAGCGATGGCGGTTAGCGGCGGTTAGCAGACGTTTTTTATATAAGAAAATTTTTCTATGATTTCAGAACATTTAGAAAATATAAGCTTTTTGTAATGTTCGTTTATTGGGTTCAATTGTTGATCAATTTTTGCTAAATACTGTTTGCCGTAATGTTGCCTTTCTTGATCAATTGGAAAAAGGGAGAACTCAACATAAAATTGTCTGAAGATGCCAAGATCGATATTCTCTAGAGTACTTACGTCGGAAATTGAATCGATAAGAGAATTCATTTTAATAACTCCAGTATGCAATTGAATTTGGCTAGTCGAAATTGCAATAGCATTTGACCTCATTTTTTTTATCAACCTATTACGCTTAATTTCTTCGAATTTATTTAATTCAATTTTTGAAGCGTCTTTCCAAAAGAAATCCAAGAAAGTTTTTTTTAATTTTTTAAACATGAATTTGATTTTTTCGACGATTTTTCCAAAAATGTCTGCTAACGTGAGGCCGCTAAACGCCGTCGCGACCTTCCGGAGAGGATTTTCTCTGCTTTGGAATAAAGGTAGCGAAATCAACGATTTTTTCTAGCTTGACAAAGCGGAAAAAAATCTTGTTTTCGCGGCTTTTGGAAATCTCAGCCTCTAATTTCCCTGAACCAGCGATGGCGGTTAGCGGCGGTTATGGGCCGTAGCAATTTTTAATTTATAAATCTCCAATTTTCTAAAGCTATCGTTGCAATGACATCGGGCCACATTTCATAGCCAACTAATTTTGGTAGAATTGGAATTATACTGGTTCGCGTCCATTTCTCCATAACAGGCAGGTATATGATTGCATCGTAAAATAATTTTTTTGAAAAGGGATTCTTAACTACAAGCATCATCTGGGCGTTTTGGCGATCTTTAGATTCCTGAAAAAAAACGGACACTAATCGTTCGCTCTGGAAATTTTACTGCGTCAACTACTTTCATCGTTGATATATTTCCCTCATTTATCTCAACCTCTATATTTAAATCTTCACCAGGGTAGATTTGTAGAACCTTTTCCTTAACGAAATATGGAGATTCGGCAACTGTGGTAGAATAATTGTTTTCTTTGTCTACAATCAATTCAACTTTCAGCTCATTTCTCTTTTCCTGAGCGATTGAACTTACAACAATTAGCAAGAGCATTAAAGTGTATTTCATTTTCATCCCGACATGATATTAATTAGTCTTATTTTTTAACCCTCGTTCGCAAGTGATTTTTACATCGGAACTTGACAAGGATTCATTACGAGTTTCTACCGGTGTTCTCGATCGGCTATGGCACATAACGTGAGGCCGCTAAACGCCGTCGCGGCCTTCCGGAGAGAATTTTCTCTGCTTTGGAATAAAGGTAGCGAAATCAACGATTTTTTCTAGCTTGACAAAGCAGAAAAAATCTTGTTTTCGCGACTTTAGGAAATTTGAAGTTCTAATTACTCTAAACCAGCGATGGCGGTTAGCGGCGGTTACTTGCAGGCCGAAAACACAAAGATTGGCGTGGCAATTTACCTGGTACTCTCTGTTACAAGGTTGGTTCTAAAATTGCCACGGCGCCCGATTTGAAAAACGGTCGTTTTTGGAAAAAATAGTGTCAAATCGGGCGCTCGCGCGCAGCGCCGGCTTGCAAGTAACGTTAGGCCGCTAACCGAGCGTTGCTGGCTTCCGGAGATTGTCCTCTCCGGCGAGACGAAAGGTAACAAAACTTTTGAATTTTTATAACTTGGGAGTTTAAAAAGTCATAGTTTTGTGGCACTGGAAAAAGCACTTCATTTTTTCTGAAACCCAGCAATGGCGGTTAGCGGCGGTTAGCTGATGTTTCAATTAATAAACCTTTCGCTTTCGAATTGATAGTACTGTTTTGCCTTTTGGTTAATCATAAATTTAATTTCGTCTTTGAATTTTGTTTGATTGGCAAAGGCTAATACTTTTTGAGATGACATTTTGTTTAAAAAAATAAAATCATCTTGAACATTTACTATGTTATAGTGTTCGGTAATATTTCCGCGAGTTAATAGAATACTGTTATTATCGACTATTAATTCGTAATTACCTTTTTCTACGATGCCATCAATCGTGATCAATAATTCATTGTTAAGTCTAAAAGTAAAAAGTATATTTTTTTCGTCTGTATTATTTATCAGCATCCACGTGCATCCAGTTAGATATGATTTAGTAACGGTCTTCTGAGCGAACTTTTTGGCTTTATTTATATTCGCTGACAGAAACTCTTCAGAATTTTTCAATCCAATATGTATTGGATTTCCTTTTTGTTCAAGTTCATGTTTGCTTTTCCCTGCCACCTTAAATGCGTAAACTGCCAATATTAATAATCCGATAATAATTACTAATGCCATTTCTTTACTTTTATTATTTGTTGAACGGTTGTCCCGAAATATCAGCTAACGTGAGGCCGCTAAACGCCGTCGCGGCTTTTCGGAAAGAAATTTCTCTGCCGATTCGAAAGGTAGCAAAACGAATGATTTTTTCAAGCTTGACAAAGCAGAAAAAATCATCGTTTTGCGGCTTATGGAAATTATTGCTTCATTTCACTCTGAATCAGCGATGGCGGTTAGCGGCGGTTGGCAGCAGGCTTAGCTATTTGAAAAATTAATTTCCTCATCTGCTACTTGTACAAATTCGAATTGGTTAATGTCTTTATGATATTTATATAGATACCATTCGAACAAATCTCTTTGATAATCTGACATTCCATTTATCGCCAAAGCTGTTTCATAATTTTGAATTCCCGTTACCAGAATTTGTCTAATTTTTTGTGTTGGATATTCCATTTTGAGCAACCCAGCGTAACGCAATACTTGCTCAACAGCAGATTTACCGCCGCCAGCATTTTTCAATTCTAAAACAACAACTTCGTCGTCAATTGAATTGCCTTTAAAGTCTAATCGGTCTTTAGTTCCTTTAGGACTATGTTGCCTGATTACTTCTTTAATATTTAGGTTTTTGTAAAGTAAATTTTCATCAACGTAGTTTTCTAGATCCCGCTCTGTTTCGAACAAATCCCCTAACTGACGAACTCTATACGAATATAACCTTACGGTTTGCGTTAATTTTAGTTCTTTGGAATATTCCGGTAACGCATAAAGACCATTTTTTGAAAATTCAGATTTTATTTTTTCCGTATTATTTTCATTTCGCTTTTTTATTCCAAAGGATTTGAGAATGGTAGAAACTTTAATTGATTTATATCCATTTTTAGCAACATCATTTTTTATCTCGCTAAAGAAATCATCGACTTTATCACTAGATGATTTTTTTTGAGCTTTATTCTCAGTAATAATCAATTTATCTCCCGGTTCTACATCTCTTTCGTCAACTGATACCCATTGACCTTTACCTACATATTTTAATACTTGAGTCATATTTTCGGTTTCTGTGATTAAAAGCTTGCTGCCAACGTGAGGCCGCTAAACGCCGTCGCGGCCTTCCGGAGAGAATTTTCTCTGCTTTGGAATAAAGGTAGCGAAATCAACGATTTTTTCAAGCTTGCCAAAGCAGAAAAAATCTTGTTTTCGCGACTTTTGGAAATTTGAAGTTCTAATTACTCTAAACCAGCGATGGCGGTTAGCGGCGGTTACTTGCAGGCCGAAAACACAAAGATTGGCGTGGCAATTTACCTTGTACTCTCTGTTACAAGGTTGGTTCTAAAATTGCCACGGCGCCCGATTTGAAAAACGGTCGTTTTTTGAAAAAATAGTGTCAAATCGGGCGCTCGCGCAGCGCCGGCTTGCAAGTAACGTGAGGCCGCTAAACGCCGTTGCGGCCTTTCGGAGAGAATTTTTTCTGCTTTGGAATAAAGGTAGCGAAACCAACGATTTTTTCAAGCTTGCCAAAGCAGAAAAAATCTTGTTTTCGCGACTTTTGGAAATTTTAGGTGCTAGTTACTCTGAACCAGCGATGGCGGTTAGCGGCGGTTACTTGCAGGCCGAAAACACAAAGATTGGCGTGGCAATTTACCTGGTACTCTCTGTTACAAGGTTGGTTCTAAAATTGCCACGGCGCCCGATTTGAAAAACGGTCGTTTTTTGAAAAAATAGTGTCAAATCGGGCGCTCGCGCAGCGCCGGCTTGCAAGTAACGTGAGGCCGCTAAACGCCGTTGCGGCCTTTCGGAGAGAATTTTTTCTGCTTTGGAATAAAGGTAGCGAAACCAACGATTTTTTCAAGCTTGCCAAAGCAGAAAAAATCTTGTTTTCGCGACTTTTGGAAATTTTAGGTGCTAGTTACTCTGAACCAGCGATGGCGGTTAGCGGCGGTTACTTGCAGGCCGAAAACACAAAGATTGGCGTGGCAATTTACCTGATACTCTCTGTTACGAGGTTGGTTCTAAAATTGCCATGGCGCCCGATTTGAAAAACGGTCGTTTTTGGAAAAAATAGTGTCAAATCGGGCGCTCGCGCGCAGCGCCGGCTTGCAAGTAACGCTAGGCCGCTAAAAGAGGTCGCGGAAATCGGAGCGCGTATTCTCAGCCGAACGAAAACGAAGTTAAAGAATTGGGCGCTCACTTCACTTAACACCAGCGATCTTTTTTAGCGGCGGTTGGTGGCAGTTAATGTTTTAAGATTGAATATCCAATAGTAATTCTAAGTTTCCACTCGGATTTCTGTAGACTTCAATTGAACCTAAATCCAAATCTTGGATATCATGTCCCCAAATTCCAAATTTACCATCGGTTTCGTTTCGATTAATAATACCTTTTCTTTCATTCATTGGAATAGTTTTGGTTTTTGCCGTACTTTCCTCTTCAGCATACATTTCTTTGTATTTCTTACTAATCTCTAATGCAAGTTGCCTTCTGGTAAAACCATTTGGATTTTGCAACTTAAATTTAAAAGGTTTATTTAAAGGATAATCTATATTTATTTCTATTGACGGCTCTTTAATTACAATTTCGTCGGCATTGAATAAATCTCCAATTTCACTTTCAGGATTCTCAATACTAATCCATGGAATTTTGCCATCTTCAAAAATTTTTAAATCTTCTTGTTTTGCCTTTACTTCAAAATCGATTGTTGAGATTAATTTTCCAGGAGTTTCGTCGCTTGATTTTTGGCTTTCTGATTCCTTTTGATTTAGTACTTTCAGATAGTCTTCAGGTTTATTTGCGGATTTGTTTTCATTACAACAAATTAGTAATGAAATTGAAAGTAGAATGATGAAAGTTCGCAATTTCATGATGTTTCTTTATTAATTGCCACCAACGTGAGGCCGCTAAACGCCGTCGCGGCCTTCCGGAGAGAATATTCTCTGATTTGGAATAAAGGTAGCGAAATCAACGATTTTTTCAAGCTTGCCAAAGCAGAAAAAATCTTGTTTTCGCGACTTCTGGAAATTTCAGGTTCTAACTACTCTAAACCAGCGATGGCGATTAGCGGCGGTTACTTGCAGGCCGAAAACACAAAGATTGGCGTGGCAATTTACCTGGTACTCTCTGTTACAAGGTTGGTTCTAAAATTGCCACGGCGCCCGATTTGAAAAACGGTCGTTTTTGGAAAAAATAGTGTCAAATCGGGCGCTCGCGCGCAGCGCCGGCTTGCAAGTAACGTGAGGCCGCTAAACGCCGTCGCGGCCTTTCAGAGAGAAATCTCTCTGCCGACTCGAAAGGTAGCAAAACGAATGATTTTTTCAAGCTTGATAAAGCAGAAAAAATCTTGGTTTTGCGGCTTTTGGAAATGATACGTTGTGTTTACCGCGAACCAGCGATGGCGGTTAGCGGCGGTTACCAGAAGTTGCTGTAGTCAGAACTTTGCATTCGTTCCAACTCTAATTTTTGCTTTAATGAAGTAATTTTTAATCAAATTGAGCTTTTCAGAGCATTCCGGCCAAGTTTTAATATTATCGGAACTGAGTTTGATTCCATAACATTGGAAGCAAATTTCAATGTACTCAACTACTTCATTTTTATCGCCAAGGAATAAAATTGCGTTTCTTGGATTATAACATTTATAATTTTCTACGCCATATTTAGGAAACTTATCGTTCTGACCATAATTATAGATTATGTGTGTCAAATCCCCAATTTCGTTCGGTTTCAGAATAAGAAATTCCTTTACCTTTTCCATGTCCAAAATTTTGTCGCGAATGGGAATAGCATTTTCATCCATTTTGGGATCATCGAATGATATTAAAGCAATACTTTTAGCCACGCTGAATGGATAGAATGCTAATCTTTTAGAAAGAGAATATCTATTTAACTCGGTGCATTTTGAGTTCTCAATTAACGTTTTTTCTAAATGCTTTCTCTGACCATAGATATTGGTTATAAAAATCAAAGATGTAAAACAACAGATGTAAATTGAAGTCCTCATTTTTAATGCAATTTCTGGTAACGTGAGGCCGCTAAACGCCGTCGCGGCCTTTCGGAGAGAATATTCTCTGCTTTGGAATAAAGGTAGCGAAATCAACGATTTTTTTTAGCTTGTCAAAGCGGAAAAAATCTTGTTTTCGCGACTTTTGGAAATTTCTGGTTGTAATCACTCTAAACCAGCGATGGCGATTAGCGGCGGTTACTGGAAGGCTTAGATGTTAGGTTGCTTTTGTAATTCATAATCAACTGCCGGATCATTTGGTTAAATGAATTTGTTGACTTGAGATTTTGAATGCTTTCGCCTAATGTGTTTATAATTAGTTCTCTTTCGGCGACATTCATTTTGAGCTGATCATTATACTTTGAATCAAAGACCATCGCAGACGCATAATTCTCTTTCATGTTTTCATCGCCTTCGCAAAAGATATTGAATAGAGTTTCGTTATTCGGCAACAACTTTACGCTGTCCCAGATCAATATAACTTTTGTCATTGCCGGTAAGCTACCTCTTCGAGGCGATTCCATGAATATTTCTCTATTCCATTTGCCGAATTTTTGAAACATTGCAGCTTGCGTATAATTTGCACCCAGCACGGCATTGAACTTAACTTTGTTTACTTTAAGGTGCAATGTATCCAAGGTAATAATTTCTTCAACTACGCTAATACTCGCATATCCATTTTCGTAAATATATGGATTGTAAGAATTCTGAGTTTTATGACGTTTACCAACAGCCTTTGATGAAAGTATAGAACTCTCTATTTCGATTTTGTTAGTACTTTTAGAAGTGCTACAGCTTAGCGCACCAAATATCAAGATAATTATACTAAATCTCATAGTAAGAAATTATAACCGTGTCATTTCTGATGTCTGGTGTCCAAAGCTTTCCAGTAACGTGAGGCCGCTAAACGCCGTCGCGGCTTTCCGGAGAGAACTTTCTCTGCTTTGGAATAAAGGTAGCGAAACCAACGATTTTTTCAAGCTTGCCAAAGCAGAAAAAATCTTGTTTTCGCGACTTTTGGAAATTTCTGGTTCTAATTATTCTAAATCAGCGATGGCGGTTAGCGGCGGTTAGCGGCCGTTGAAATTGAGATTAATTACCTTCAAATGTTAGTTCGAAATTTATCTGCTGTAATTCCGAAAGATTTTCAAATTTATAATATCCTTGATATAAATCGCTGTTTTGAATCTCTTCCCAAGTGTAATTATCGAGTGTTGATTTTTTATAAATTAAAATTTGGAAGGACTTTTCGTCGGTTAAAAATCTGTCCCATATATCCAAATCTTTTGTCTCGCCTACATCTACTAAGAAAGTTTCATAAGGTTTTTCAAACTCTATTTCTCTTATATCAATTGACCGCGCGATACTTTGGATATATATCCCTTCATTTGACGTATTTTTTACTTTCAGTATATAATCTGGATCTTCGGGCTCACCCGGACAGCCTTGAAGAGAATAAGCAATAATAGTGAGCAAGAAGAGTTTTAAATATTTCATAGGTTTTTTGATTGTTTTTGTTGTCGTTGTTGTCGTTGTTGTTGTTGTTGTTGTTGTTGTTGTTGTTGTTCGGGGTTTCGTCAATGGACGCTAACGTGAGGCCGCTAAACGCCGTCGCGGCCTTTCGGAGAGAATATTCTCTGCTTTGGAATAAAGGTAGCGAAATCAACGATTTTTTTTAGCTTGTCAAAGCGGAAAAATCTTGTTTTCGCGACTTTTGGAAATTTTAGGTGCTAGTTACTCTGAACCAGCGATGGCGGTTAGCGGCGGTTACTTGCAGGCCGAAAACACAAAGATTGGCGTGGCAATTTACCTGGTACTCTCTGTTACGAGGTTGGTTCTAAAATTGCCACGGCGCTCGATTTGAAAAACGGTCGTTTTTGGAAAAAATAGTGTCAAATCGGGCGCTCGCGCGCAGCGCCGGCTTGCAAGTAACGTGAGGCCGCTAACCGATCGTGGCAGCCTTCCGGAGACGGATCTCTCCGCCGAAACGAAAGGTAGCAAAACTTATGATTTTTCCTAGCTTAACAAAGCAGGAAAAATCAAATTTTTGCGGCTATGGGACAAAACTCTTCCCCTTAGTCATCCCGCTGCCATGGCGGTTAGCGGCGGTTAGCAGAAGTATTTGTTATTCAGGAGTTTCGTACTTTTTCAGGACAAGTAGCATATTATCATTTGTAAGTTCAATATTTTCTATTTCGGAAACTAACTCTGGTTTTGATTTAGTGAGTTCTAATAGCGTGGACTTTCTTCGTTTAAATAATCCTATTTTATATTTTGTACCCTTATCATCGATCAAATATTCCGAATATTGTATCGAGCCGTCATATAAGTTTTGGCTGATATCCCAATACCATTTGATTTTTGTTCCATTGTACATAACTTTTTTCAGAGCTTTCCCATTGTTTACGTAGAGCATGTTTTTTTGATTGAAATCTATAAATGTTAACTCTCTCACGTTTGCAGCTTTAATTTTCTGTGTCTTATTGCCGTTGTCATCAATAAGCACTAGTGTTCGGAAAAAACTTGCTTCATCTATTAGCTTTTTGTCAAAGATATTTGTAGCTATCTTAATTCTAGAATTGATTGTGTCATTATCCAAAGTGATTATCTTCGCGTCCACATATTTTTGGGTAAAACCAGAATAAAATGATAATATAAATAATACATTAAAGATGTTCTTCATCGGGATGTGGGGGTGGATTCAAGACCTAATTGCAACAGGTCTTTTGATGTTTAATATTATTGCTAATTTAATCGATGTTTTGAGGCGGCAATCTCTCTTTCCAAAATATATTTCGGTGTTTTATAATTTAGGCATTTCCTTGGCCTGTT
>NZ_JAAVIY010000023.1 GCF_014748335.1 Flavobacterium selenitireducens | reverse complement strand
CTCCTTCGGTATGCCCGATTTCTTGTCTTAAGAGGACTTCAGCCGGTCTTTCATCGATGCTTACCGCCTCGGGTATGCGACTGTGTTTGGTAAAGCCCTTTCTGGTTCGGTTCCTTCTGCGGCTGTGCTTATAGGGCAGTAGCGCAATGAGTTTTTTGCCAAGCCTTGATTGCCTGTGCCTGTAAATGTGTTGGTAAATCGCCTCGTAGGAGATGGACATGACCGGATCAGCCGGATACCGATCCCGGAGTTCGCCCGAAATCTGCTCCGGTGACAGATCCCTGAGCAGTCCACGATAGACGGCGGCCTTGAGCCTTGAATGGGAATTTATCTTGTCCTTTCCCCGTTTGGTTATATGGACCTGTTCGGCGCAGAAATGGGCCAGGTCGGCCTTATAGACATCTTTGGGGTTTACGACCCATTGTTTGACCTCCCGACCTATCGTGGACCGGTTCCTGCCCAGTTGTCTTGCGATATATGAAACGGATTTTTTTTCGGCGAGCAACGTCTCGATTACGATCCTTTCCTTATGACTTAAATGGTTGAATGTTCTCTTCATTTACAACAAATCTATTGATAAGATTTTGTTGCGTTAAGTTCTTGAATTTACCCGATTTCAACCGAAATGTCGCCTAACGTGAGGCCGCTAAACGCCGTCGCGGCCTTCCGGAGAGAAATTTCTCTGCCGAACGCAAGCGAAGTTATGGAAAAATTTGGTTCTATTTACCGCGAACCAGCAATGGCGATTAGCGGCGGTTGGCAAAAGTGCGCTAACTTCCTAAACCATTTCTTGTGGCAATTGCAACACTTATAAAAAGGCAAATTGCCGAAAAGATCAGTCCTGTAAAAAAGCCAAATAATATTTTATATATTTTTTTTCCACTTATTAAATTCCAGAAAATAGTAACAGCTAAAAATGGAGCGAGAAAGGCTAAATACCAAAAGAACTCACCAACTAAATCTATTATTTCAGCGTTCATTATTTCTGACCGAATTTTTTGCTAAGCTAAATATTTAATTGTTCATCTTTTGATTTCTTTTCGGATAAAACTCGATGAAATGAGAAGTACCTGAATTAATTTTTTTGTTTGTTGGGTTTCATTTCCATTAGGAAATAAATCCGTCTCTCAATTTTAAATGAATACTTAAAAGTTGGCGGTTTTTATTATATGAGAACTCTAAGATTACAGCACCAAGTAAGTTAATAGTTTCATCTTAGGTAGTCTTTTGGCGGTCGTTCACGCATTTCTGCCAACGCTTCGCGCATCTTGGCTGTCGCGGCCAATCGTAGATTGTACTCTCTGCCGAACGCAAACGAAGTTATGAAAAAAGTTGGTTCAATTTACCTGGAACCAGCGATAGAGCAAGATGCGCTGTTATGCGAGGTTTTTATCTTTTTGAATTTTCATAAATACTAAATGGAGTAAGCTTTTTGGTAATAAATTCATTAATCAGTCTTTCATTTAAAATTGAAGGATCTCCAATCCACTTAATCAATCCATAGTCATCAATCAATATTGTAAATGGAATTACTAATTTGCTAAGTCCTCCGTTCCAGAAACTATTTATTGTTCTCTTATCAGAAACTACGATGGAATTAAAGTCAACTTTTTTCAAAGCGTTCTGGACAACGTTTTTTTCTTCATCTGTGATTGAGATAAAATATAAATTAGGATTGTTGAACTTCGATTGAAGTTTGTTTAAATGTTCAACATTTTTCAAACAAGGCTCGCACCAAGTTGCCCAAAATTCTAAGACAATAAATTTGCCTTCAAGATTTTTATCATTTGGAATATTTGCTATCCAATGGTCAAACTTCAAATTAGGTTTTGTGCCAAGTCTAATTTTTCGGTTCTGATAATCCGGTTGAGCAAAAGAGACTAGATGCAAATTGAGTAGGAGAAATATGATTATAATTTTCATTGTTTTGTCGATTTGTGATTCGAAAATCTCGCATAACGTGAGGCCGCTAAACGCCGTCGCGGCCTTCCGGAGAGGGATTTCTCTGCCGAACGCAAGCGAAGTTATGGAAAAAGTTGGTTCAATTTACCGTGAACCAGCGATGGCGGTTAGCGGCGGTTAACTGCTGGCTTTATTGTTTTCTATTCTTGAGTACGTCTGCTTTCACTAAAAGATTAACTTCATCATCGTCGTCGTCTGGAAAGACAAGAATTTCATTTTGATAGTATAGTTTTTTAGTTGACAAATTCTTTTTATTATAAGTTGTTAGTTCTGCATATATCAATTTTGAGTTTTCAAAGTACAAACTTAAATCTTCATCCGTTTTCGGTTTTCTTTCTCTGTAACAAACACGCTGTAATTTGCCGTCTTTTTCTAAAAGCCTAATTTGAGTATGTAGTTCACGCTTCATATTTCCATGCGACCAAACAATAACGCCATTTTCAACTTCTTCCACTGAAACATTCGCTAAACTATCAATTTTGATTACTTTACTGTGAATAGAAGCCAAAACTGTTTCTTCATCACTATTCTGAGATAAAATTACTGATGGAAGTAAGATTAATAAAAATAAGAAGTCATTTTTTCGGTTCATCTTCTGGGTAATGATTTTTAAAGCTTGCAGTTAACGTGAGGCCGCTAAACGCCGTCGCGGCCTTCCGGAGAGAATATTCTCTGATTTGGAATAAAGGTAGCGAAATCAACGATTTTTTCAAGCTTGCCAAAGCAGAAAAAATCTTGTTTTCGCGACTTCTGGAAATTTCAGGTTCTAACTACTCTAAACCAGCGATGGCGATTAGCGGCGGTTACTTGCAGGCCGAAAACACAAAGATTGGCGTGGCAATTTACCTGGTACTCTCTGTTACAAGGTTGGTTCTAAATTGCCACGGCGCCCGATTTGAAAAACGGTCGTTTTTTGAAAAAAATAGTGTCAAATCGGGCGCTCGCGCGCAGCGCCGGCTTGCAAGTAACGTGAGGCCGCTAAACGCCGTCGCGGCCTTTCGGAGAGAGTTTTCTCTGCTTTGGAATAAAGGTAGCGAAATCAACGATTTTTTCTAGCTTGTCAAAGCGGAAAAAATCTTGTTTTCGCGACTTTTGGAAATTTTAGGTTCTAGTCACTCTGAACCAGCGATGGCGGTTAGCGGCGGTTAGTGGCAGCCTGAATTCATAGACATTCCACTTCGCCACACTTACAATTAATAGTTTCTGAAACCTGAAATGGTATGTGCCTTTTTAAAATTTCACTGAGTTGTAAATGATCCTGTTCAGAATAAAGACAACCCGAATTCAGCCAAATAATCCTTTTTCCATCGCGAACTACATAATCATTCGAATAGGTAAGGCCTGGCACCTTATCTTTACTTGTTTGGACATTCCCTGACAGATTACGAAGATTCTGAAATGCTTTTTTGGAACTTTCTATGTTTTGATATTTAGCGATGACTAACCAAAATGACTCACTTTTATTTTTAGTTCCCGCATCAAAGAAATACTTTGTTATCTGAGTGTATTTTGATGGATTTAATGCATTCAAGTGATTCTCCGAGGCAGTTGTATTGGAATTCATTCTTGTTATTTGGCATTTTAATGAGGTTGACTTTCCAATTATTTTGGACACAATCATTTTAGTCGAACTTAGAAAGCCGTCAATGTCAAAATCCGGATCGGGACTCGACGCGACTCCAAATGACGTGGATAACAAGAATAAAAGCGTAATTTTTAAAACGGTTTTCATGATGCTTCAGATTTCGACAGGTTGCCACTAACGTGAGGCCGCTAAACGCCGTCGCGGCCTTCCGGAGAGAACTTTCTCTGCTTTGAAATAAAGGTAGCGAAATCAACGATTTTTTCTAGCTTTCCAAAGCAGAAAAAATCTTGTTTTCGCGACTTTTGGAAATTCATAGTTCTCATTACTCTAAACCAGCGATGGCGGTTAGCGGCGGTTGTACGCAGGCTAAACCTATTGAATTAGTTTGGTGAAAATTTCTTGTAATGGTTTTCCGCCATCAATGTAAAGTTTTCCACCTGGCTTAAGTAATCGTCTAATTTTATCCAAAGCAAGATTTTTTCGTTCAGGATGACGTCCATCTAGAACTCCAACCCTGATTGCAAAAATTATATCGAAATAGTCATTATGCGCAAATTCCAGTTCCTCAATACTTGAATTTATATACTCTAGATTTCCGTTTTTTAGTTGCGCTGACGACATTTTTATTGCTTGACTTATAGCTTTGGGAGAGCGGTCAATCGCCAAAACATACCCGTCGTCTAGTTTATTGGATAGTTCTCTCGCAACAACTCCGGAACCGCAACCTATTTCCATAACCTTCATACCTTTTCTTATAGGTAATGCGTGTACGATTTCTTGTAGTCTGGGAGATATATCTCTTTTCATGATGCGTAGCTTGCGTACAACGTAAGGCCGCTAACCGAGCGTCGCGGCCTTTCGGAGAGAATTCTCTCTGCCGAACGAAAGGTAGCAAAATCAACGATTTTTTCAAGCTTGTCAAAGCAGAAAAAATCTTGTTTTTGCGACTTTTGAAAACTGTAAGTTCAATTAACCGTAAACCCGCGATGGCGGTTAGCGGCGGTTACCAGCTGTTTTTTGTTCTAAACTTAAAACCAGCGGATCTAATATGCGTTGTTCAAACTGCCTTTTTATTTTTCGATTTTCAAAAAATCCGAAATCATCATTGACATCTTTCCAGTTACCCAAATTTAATCCATTATTTATGGCAATGAACCTCAATTTTGCTTTCCCTTCAAAATCTGAGTTTATCGTTGTACATACTATCTTATTTTCTTTTTTGTAATAAAAATAGACGTAGAAATATCTAAAACCTTCACTACTAATTTTGTCACATAACTTTCCCGCTGGTGTTCCGTTGATGAAAACAGGAGGAACAACGAATTCTGTATGTGTTTCTTTAAATTTCTCAATTGCTAAATGAAGTTCATCATAAGTTGAATTTATCTCATAGACTTCTGCGAATGGATTGGTACCTGGACTAAATGCTATTCCAAGTTGGTAAAAAGCAAAAACGGTTAGGATCCCAACTAGTATTCCGATAGGTATTTTTCTTTGATTCGAGATCATTTGCGTTGTTCTAATAAAATAGCTGGTAACGTGAGGCCGCTAACTTCTCGTTGCGGCAATCGGAGAGAATTTTCTCTGCCGAACGTAGACGAAGTTATGGAAAAAGTGGTTTTCGCTAACGAAAAACCGCAATGGAAGTTAGCGGCGGTTAGCCGTAGTGTTTCTAAAAGGTTTGGATATCAAATATATAGTATCTTTGGGTAAATGATTATTGAAAATGAGAAGAAGTTTAAGCGTTACTGAATTGTTGGACGGAAAAAATAATGCGCTTTGGGAAAGTCTGTCGAGCATATATTCTATTGAAATTGTTACAACTCTAGATCAATTTCACTCTGTTTATTCGATTTATAATTCTCATACAATAGGTGTTCCTTACAATCAGATTTCGGATACAGGTGGCTTTACTCATGAACTCTTACACATAGAAATGGATAGGATTGGTTTAGCTTTTCCCGCTGGTCTAAAACTTCTAGTATTGGCAAAACCGAATGTATCAAGCTTCTTCTCAAATGATTTATTGAATCATTTTATAAATAGTTTTGCTCATATAAAAATGTTGCCTCTTTTTTTACAAATGGGATATACCAGAAAGCAATTTATATCGGATTATGTGCAAGATAAATTGTCTTATTCTTTTTTGAACGAACTTAAAAATAGTTACTTTATTAAGCCAGGTGTAATAAGTGGTCGCTCGGTAGACGCATTTATAGGTCAATTTGCTTCCGCTGTTTCGTGTTCTAATGACACAATGAATTATCCCGTCAAATTGGAAATTTTAAAATCGATTGATCCAAGTCTTTATGATGTTTTGGATAAAACTTATAAAGATTGGCTTGAAGTAAAAGAAAACAGCATTTATCCGTCCCCACATACAGTATCCTATGAATTTGTAGAGAATTTAGATTCTTGGGCAAGTCAAAGAAATATCCTTTAAACGCTGTATTTGCACGGTTTTCATAACATTACGGCTAACGTGAGGCCGCTAACCGATCGTGGCAGCCTTCCGGAGACGGATCTCTCCGCCGAGACGAAAGGTAGCAAAACTTATGATTTTTCCTAGCTTAACAAAGCAGGAAAAATCTAATTTTTGCGGCTTTGGGACAAAACTCTTCCCCTTAGTCATCCCGCTGCCATGGCGGTTAGCGGCGGTTAGGGGCTGTTTCAATCTTGTTTTAAATCATCCCAAGTCTCGATGTCTTTTAATATTTCCTTTATTGTCTCGGCTTTATAAACGATTATAGAGCATATTAAACATAGTCCATTTAGCATCTCCCAATAAGGCAATTGTTCTTCAATTATTTGCTGGTTTTCAGGTTTGTTTAAATATTCCTCGGGATTTATATCATTGTCAATTTGCGGTAAAGTTTCTTTTAAAGCTTTTTCAATCGCTGCTATTTTGCTTTTCACAATTTGATTTCTCGACGTCTTCTGAATGAAATCATATATGTGAGGATTGAATTTATAAACCAATTTCATTTTTTCATTAAGCTCGTACAGATCAAATTTTGAAGAACTATGTGCAGCATCATTGCGAAGTCGTCTGAGAGTATTTAGACTGTCATATAATTCTTTTTCGATAAGACGAAAACAATAAGACAATTCTATTTTTGATGAAAACGAACTTATCGCTCCTGGATATTTGAATAATCGATCACGTTCTTTTTTAGAAATAGTATTGGGTAAATTTGCTTCAATAAGTTTTGTCAAATACTCGTCAATGTGTGCGGTGGCAATTAATATAGCACCACGCCCAGATTCGTCAAATATCGTTTCGCCTAAATCCTTGTATAGTTTCTTTAATTCACCGTCGTACGGTTGGAGTTTTTGGATTTTTATCATAGTGGTAGTTTTCGGAAATAGCCCCTAACGTGAGGCCGCTAAACGCCGTCGCGGCCTTCCGGAGAGAATTTTCTCTGCTTTGGAATAAAGGTAGCGAAATCAACGATTTTTTCTAGCTTGCCAAAGCTGAAAAAATTTTGTTTTCGCGACTTCTGGAAATTTTAGATTCTAGTCACTCTGAACCATCGATGGCGGTTAGCGGCGGTTACTGGAAGTGGCGGCACGTCCTATTGGCAAATTAAGTGACGATTTTGTTTTCTTTGTTAAATTTTTTTTTTTAGCAGGCCAGCCAGGTTGAGTCAACGAACGGTTCAATATCTATCGACGAAAATAGTTTGTTTTGGAACCTTGTACCAACCAAAACTTTTGAAGTTTGATTGATAATATCGAAAATGCCTAAAGCCGACCAATGACTGCTTGCTAAAAACGCCATGCTGATCAAAGACTAATCTTTGCTGCTCGCTTAGATCTAAATATAATAATATCCCTCGTTTTGATCGCGATCAGCCGACCAATATTTTTCCTTTCTTGAATGGTATAAAAGAATTGAGAGAACTTCGGATTTTTTTTGGAGTGACGTTTTTTCAGGTTTCGCGCTCGCCGCCATTTCCAGTAACGTGAGGCCTATTCGCGCCGTTGCGGCTGCCGGAGAAAGTACTCTCCGTTTAGACGAAAGGTAGCAAAACTTTTGGATTTTTCTAACTTGGAAAGTTTGAAAAATCCAATGTTTTGCGGCTTTGGAAACTACGCTTCCCGGTACCGGAAACCAGCAATGGCGTGAATAGGCGGTTAGGTGCAGTTACTTTGGCGAAACATTTAGGTCAAAATAATGTTCATACTTGGATTCAAAAATTTGTAATGTATACTTTGTTTGAACCAGTGGGACTGTTAAACTGTCGTAGTCTTTCAAGTCAAAATAATAAACATAATCAGAACCTCTTTTAATTGTGTCAAAGGTTAGTCCATAGTTAACATTTTCAATCCGTGGTCTGAAGATATATCCTTTTGGCTTAATTAATAAATTCACGACATCAGTTTGCTTATATATTTTCTTATCACTTTCGACTATAATTCCTGAAGAAGAGAGGACTTCAATCGGTATAAAAATTAAATAACCGAGAAAAAAAACAATTATACTTTTGAATGAAATAATACTCATCATTTTAGCTATGAGTTTTATGCCAATTCCAAGAAAAAATTTGATTATAAGGATCGATATGATAATGGATAATGTTATTGCTAATGTCTGCTTGGTTTCAAAATCAAAGCTTGAAAATACACTTATGCTTACTAGTGAGGCCAAACTGTAAACTAGTAGGAAAGGCCAGAAGAAAAGTAAATTCCGCTGAGCTGATTCTCGAGATTTTAAAACAGGAATAATTAGACGTTTATCTATATTAAGATAGTTTAATCCTTCATTAGTAAGTACAACGAATACCAGGATAGAGCAAATTGCCGAGAGATAATGGCAAACACTTAAAATCAACAGATAGTCATTTGCGGGTTCTAACGTTGTTATTTCAACAATCCTAAAATGCAGATAAATAAAAATCCCAATTGTACTTGTAAATACTGGAAGTAAAAAACGTAAATCTAGTTTTTCTTTTATGGACATATGGTGGATTCAAGACCTAATTGCAACAGGTCTTTTGATGTTTAATATTATTGCTAATTTAATCGATGTTTTGAGGCGGCAATCTCTCTTTCCAAAATATATTTCGGTGTTTTA
>NZ_JAAVIY010000027.1 GCF_014748335.1 Flavobacterium selenitireducens | reverse complement strand
ACATCACCCGCGAGGGGGCCTTCGAGCTCGACAAGCTGGTACAGGTACTTGGCAAGTATCCGGAAATGGTGATCATGGTCAAGGCCCACACCGACAACCGCGGCTCGGATGCCTACAACATGGCACTCTCCGAGCGACGCGCCCGATCGACCGTGCAGTACGTCCTGTCCAAGGGCATCAAACGCGAGCGCATATCCGGAAAAGGCTATGGCGAGAGCGAGCCCAAAGTGGACTGCGGCGAGGCCTGCACCGAGGAACAGCACGCTCAAAACAGGCGTAGCGAGTTCCTTATCGTAAAGCAATAAGCGTTAACATCTTACACTATAGAAGCCCAGATTGATTTTCAGTCTGGGTTCCTTTTTTTTGGCGAAATCTCAGAAATCGAATATTAATAAGAATAATTCTTTTAAGAAATTACTTGAAAAACAGGAATAGTTAAAAATATCAATTTGCTAACATCTTACATATTTTTTGTTAAATTTGGAATCCTTTAAACTAAAATTTATTAACAACCAAAATTCAACTCCATGAAAAAAATTACTTTGCTGTTTTTCATGATGCTTCTTGGTTTTCTCGGCCATTCCCAAGGTCTAGTAGAAAATTTCGACGATGCATCTGTGACAGTTCCCACCACACCGGGACCATGGGTGCTACCAAGCGGAACTTGGCAGATTTATGATAACAGTGTTGGAACGTTCAACTGGACGTTGAACACAACATCGACATTTCCTGCCAATACCAATCCGCGAGCAGCATACATCAACCGGGGAAACATCGGGATTGGAAACGTCTCCAGGGATTATCTGGTTTCGCCTCTGATCACCGTTCCGGCAAACCCTCAACTATTGTTCAATACCAGGACAACGCTTGCCGGATTCGACAATACCGTATTTGAGGTCAGGGCGGCATTGGGAACATCCGACCCGAACGATCCTGCTTCGTTTACAATTGTTTTGGGAACCTGGAACGATGACCTGATCAACACCGTATACAACCAATACGAAGAAAAGGCGCTTACGATTCCTGCAACTGTCGGAACAAGCATGTACCTTGCTTTTGTTAAGGTTCAGACACAGCCAGGCACAGGTCAAACCGGTGAGCGTTGGCTTATCGACGATATCCGGCTCATCGAAAAGTGTCAGGACGCCGAACAAGAAACGCTTACGGCCACTACGCTAGCCACAAGCGCCAACCTAACCTGGGATGGAACCGGAAACAACCAATGGGAAGTCCATGTGCTTCCGGCCGGAGTCACTTTCAATCCTACCGCAGGAACGCCTATCATTGTGACGGGAACACCGTCGGTTACGGTAACAGCTACTACCCAACCTACGGCAACGCCACTGCAACCACTTACGACCTATGTTTACTACGTAAGATCGATATGCGAATTTTCAAATGGAGAATGGATAGGCCCGAGCGGCGGTTTCACTACGCAAGCGCTTCCACCGGTGTGTGGCGGTAACTTTGTCGACCCGGGAGGGGCTAATGACGAATATTCACCCAATACAAACTCGACAATCACGATTTGTCCTCAGACACCAGGCGATCTGGTAACCGTTACTTTTACTGCTTTTGCAACTGAAACGAACTGGGATGCCTTATACGTTTTTGACGGAAATTCAACTTCTGCACCTCAAATAGCGTCGACAAACGGCCCTGGGAACGTTCCAGGTGGTTTGGCCGGCGGTTATTGGGGAAATGCGATTCCAGGCCCGTTTGAATCGACGAGCGCCGACGGATGTCTTACCTTTAACTTCCGCAGCGACGGAAGTGGCCAATATGCAGGCTGGGCGGCAAACGTAACTTGCGGACCACCACCTGCGTGTCCTAAACCAGGAGGCGTCCAGGTTGGAGGCGTCACGTCTTCGAACGCAACGGTATCTTGGGCAATCATTGCGCCTGCCACTTCTTGGGAAGTCATTGCGGTTCCTTGTGGTTCCCCGGCTCCGACTCCTACGACAACAGGTTTCGAAGTTTCTACCAATACTTACACGTTTACTAATCTAAACCCGTCTCAGTGCTATAACTTCTACGTTCGTGCAAATTGTACGGAGTCGGATAACGGCATGAGCGATTGGACGAATCCTGTAACTGCGAATACCTTGGTTGCGCCTCCGGTTTGCGGCGGTACGTTTACCGATGAAGGTGGAGCAGGGGATTATCCGAACAACGCCAACACAACCTGGATCGTTTGTCCTCAGACGCCGGGTGACATCGTTACCGTGACTTTTACTGCTTTCAACACAGAGGCGACATGGGATGCGTTATACGTTTTCAGCGGAAACTCTACCGGAGGTATCCAAATCCCATCGACAAATGGCCCGGGCAACGTTCCAGGCGGCCTTGCAGGTGGATTCTGGGGAACTGCCATACCGGGTCCGTTTGAATCTTCAAGTGCAGACGGATGTTTGACCTTCAACTTCCGCAGCGACGGTAGCGGCATCCGCTCAGGATGGGTTGCCAACGTAACATGTGCACCACCGCCACCATGTCCTAAGCCGATTGGTTTCACGGCATCGAACCCGACTTCGAATTCAGTCGTGCTTTCGTGGACCAACGTCCCTCCGGGAACAACCTGGCAGGTAATCGCGGTTGCCTGCGGTGCTCCGGCTCCAACTGCCGATACTGACGGATGGCTACCTGCAACTACGACAACATTTACTTATCCTGGCCTTAACTCTTCGACTTGTTACGATTTTTATGTTAGAGCTGATTGTAGTTCTACAGCAAACGGAATTAGCCCATGGGCAGGACCAAGATCTGCCACGACATTGATCGCCCCACCTGAATGTGGAAACGTCTTTGTTGACGAAGGTGGTCCGGCGAACTATCCGAACAACTCCAACACAATCTGGACGATTTGTCCTGATAATCCCGGAGATATCGTGAGTGTCGTCTTTACGACGTACCAGACGGAAACGAATTGGGATGCGTTGTATGTTTTTGATGGAAACTCTACATCGTCACCTCAAATTGCAAGTACAAATGGACCGGCAAACGTTCCTGGCGGATTGGCAGGAGGTTTCTGGGGCAATACGATCCCTGGCCCGTTTGAATCGTCAAGTGCCGACGGATGTCTTACTTTCTGGTTCCGCAGCGACGGAAGTGTCCAGCAGCAAGGTTGGACGGCTAACGTAATTTGTACGCCTCCTCCGACATGTCCTAAGCCGAACGAACTTACAGCCAATACGATCACGTCGACGACTGCCAACCTAACTTGGAACCAACCGGCAAACGGCGAAGGTTACGTAGCTTCGAACTGGGAAATCCTTGTTTTGCCACAGGGCTCTCCGGTGCCAACGACACCTGGAATTCCAACGGGATCGGTTTATGCGGCTTCTTCATTACAGCCGGCGACTTGTTACTCGTATTACGTCAGGGCAATCTGTACCGATACTGATCAAAGTGCTTGGGCAGGACCGTTCAATTTCTGTACGAAGCCATTGAACGACGAGTGCGCCAACGCAGTCACGGTTCCAGTCAACCAGGATTTGCTTTGCGTCCAAACGACAAACGGATCGATCGCGGGAGCTACGGCATCAAGCCAGGCTTCTACTTGCGCCGATGCGGCTAACGACGACGTTTGGTACCAATTTACGGCTACCGCCGATACACACATTATCTCTTTCGGCAACGTCACGCCTGCTACCGAACTAGCATTTGGATTGTTCATAGGCGATGACTGCGGCAACATGACGGAAGTAAGCTGCACACAAGGAAATAGCCTTATCGCGGGATCGTTGACTCCGGGTGCGCACTATTTCATCCGCGTGTTCTCTACTTCTCCTCAACCACAAACTTCTTCGTTCTTCCTTTGCGTTGGAACCGTTCCTTGTAGCGAGGCGCCATCATTCTGCTCTACGCAGCCGGTGACGTATCAGAACGCTACGAATGTTCCGAGTTTGGGCCAGATCGGATGTTTGTTCACAACGCCAAACCCTGCGTTCTATTTCCTGCAAGTAAATCAGGCCGGGCCGTTGAACTATTTGCTGACTCAGAGTACGTCTCCGGGCGGACCGCCAAACCTGGATGTCGATTACGTAGTTTGGGGACCATTCCCGGACAATGCTACAGCTTGTGCGGCAATTCCGAACAACCCGCTTCCACAGGGGACTTGTCCTAATTTGCACGCATGTAGTTATTCTGCGGCTCCTACAGAAACCATGTGTTTGCCGAACGCCCAGCTTTGCGAGGTTTACGTGGTCATGATCACCAATTTCGCCAACCAGCCAGGCTTCGTCACGTTTACACAGACCAACGCAACCACTCCTGGAGGCGGACAAACCGAGTGTTATCCTGACAACAGTTTCAACTACAGTCAGGTCGCTTATTGCCAGAATGCACCGGATCCTACGCCGACATTGGCGACCGGAGCGGTTGCAGGAGGCGTATATAGTTCGACGGAAGGATTGATCATAGATCCAGCAACAGGTACTATCGATTTGTCAGCCAGTGCGCCTGGAACTTACGTCGTGACGAGTACTTATTCCATTTCAGGTGAGGTTACGTGTGAGAACTTCGAGAATGTTATCCGTACAAGAACTGTAATTATTACGCCTGTTCCGGATGCTTCCATCGCTTATCCGACACCTGCCGTATATTGTATCAGCGCTCCTGTCCAGCTTGCCGCGCATACAGGAACTACAGGCGGAACTTACTCCGCTACTCCTGCCGGCTTGTTCATCGATGCGATCAGCGGAACCATTGTTCCTAACGCGAGTACGCCTGGAATTTATACGGTTTCGTACGTTATTCCAGCGTCCGGCGGATGTGCTCCGTTTACCGCAACTACACAGGTGGAAATCCTCGATGCTCCGAATGTGGTGCCTCCTGCCACTGCCACGTATTGTGACGAATATGAATTGCCGGTACTTTCAAGCGGTGCATATTATTATCAAGCCGGAGGTCAGGGTGATCCGATTCCTGCCGGTACGGTCGTTACCCAAACTACCACGTTCTACGTTTTTGCGACGAACGGTACATGTAGTGACGACGAAACTTTCACCATTACGATCAACGAGACGCCTGATTTGAGCGGAATCCAGACAGAAGTCGGAGGGTGCGAAAATTATGTGGTTCCGACTCCTGAATTTGGGCATTATTACGATGTCGCAGGTGGATCGGGTACGATTATAGACGGTACGATCATTACTTCTCCGACAGTTATCTATTACGGAGCAGCTAACGGTTCATGCTATGCAGAAGTTGCAGTTAACGTTTCGGTCGGAAACATCATCGCCGATCAGTTGCCTGACGCCACTGCATGTGACTGCTTTACTCTTCCTGCACTTTCGCCAAACAACAACTACTACACAGGTCCTAACGGAACTGGTACGCAGTTGACAGCCGGACAATGTATCACGGCTTCTCAGACGGTGTACATCTGGGCTGCGGTTGGAGAGAGTTGTTCTAACGGAAGCGAATTCGAGGTTGTGATCAACGCCACGCCAAACGTTGGTGATTTCCAGGCTGTTGTTGCCTGCGACAGTTATGCGCTTCCGGCCCTGGCGGTTGGCGGCTATTTTGGCCAGCCTGGCGGAGTGGATCCGATCACGGGT
>NZ_JAAVIY010000020.1 GCF_014748335.1 Flavobacterium selenitireducens | reverse complement strand
CTCCTTCGGTATGCCCGATTTCTTGTCTTAAGAGGACTTCAGCCGGTCTTTCATCGATGCTTACCGCCTCGGGTATGCGACTGTGTTTGGTAAAGCCCTTTCTGGTTCGGTTCCTTCTGCGGCTGTGCTTATAGGGCAGCAGCGCAATGAGTTTTTTGCCAAGCCTGGATTGCCTGTGCCTGTAAATGTGTTGGTAAATCGCCTCGTAGGAGATGGACATTACCGGATCAGCCGGATACCGATCCCGGAGTTCGCCCGAAATCTGCTCCGGTGACAGATCCCTGAGCAGTCCACGATAGACGGCGGCCTTGAGCCTTGAATGGGAATTTATCTTGTCCTTTCCCCGTTTGGTTATATGGACCTGTTCGGCGCAGAAATGGGCCAGGTCGGCCTTATAGACATCTTTGGGGTTTACGACCCATTGTTTGACCTCCCGACCTATCGTGGACCGGTTCCTTCCCAGTTGTCTTGCGATATATGAAACGGATTTTTTTTCGGCGAGCAATGTCTCGATTACGATCCTTTCCTTATGACTTAAATGGTTGAATGTTCTCTTCATTTACAACAAATCTATTGATAAGATTTTGTTGCATTAAGTTCTTGAATTTACCCTTGGTGATCAAAAATTACTGCTAACGTTAGGCCTATTCGCGCAGTCGCGGCCTTTCGGAGATTGTACTCTCTGCCGAACGTGAAGGTAGCAAAACTTTTGATTTTTTCTAACTTGAAAAGTTTGAAAAAATCATTGTTTTGCGGAATCGGAGAATAGGCGTGAAGCCATACAGAACCAGCGATTGCGTGAATAGGCGGTTAGCAGTAGCCTTTATATATTATTTCTAGTCATAAATTCGGTAACTCCTCTAAGTAGATTTTCCACCTGTTCTTGCCCATATTCTGAGTAATGCCCATGAGCAGCTTTATTTCGTAAATCTAACCACGCAGTCACATTTTTTTGATCAAGTTTATTGTAAATACCAACAGATGCCAATTCATTATTTAAAGTATCCGCTCTCTTAGGGATGCTTTTTAATTTCTTTTGCTCATCAACGGCAATATTGTTTTTTCTGCACAATTGGCGAAGATGTTCTTCTAATGTGCTTCCGATAATTACTGCCGCCGGATCTTTATATTTTTGTTCCAGCAAATATTCTGCTGTCTCGAGAAAGTCAGTAAAAATTTCTGCTGAAACTAATCCTTTAACCGTTGTCAACCAACCTTTCTCAATTTCTGTTTTTATAGAGTTTAGTAAACCTTTCCCAGCTTCAACTTCGTGAGGTTTTGGAGAATTTAATGCTTTGAATCGTAAATAGTAAGGATGATTTTCTCCGTAAAGATTTAGTATGAAAGATAAGCTCGCTGTTTCAAACTCTTTAACAATTCGTTCGCAACCCAATGATGGTAGAAAAAGTCATCACTAGTCGTGAACTTGCTGGACAAAGTTTTGTCTGCTAGTGAAATTAAATATTCAATTCTTTCTTTAAGAACTTGATTGGTACTCATTTCGTCGTTTTAAGGTTACTGCTAACGTGAGGCCGCTAACCGATCGTCGCGGCCTTTCGGAGAGAATATTCTCTGCTTTGGTATAAAGGTAGCGAAATCAATGATTTTTTCTATCTTGCAAAGTAGAAAAAATCTTGTTTTCGCGCCTTCGAAAAAGGGTGGTTCTGTTACCCGAAACCAGCGATGGCGGTTAGCGGCGGTTAGCAGAGGTTGCTTTATTCAACAGCGTACACAAGAAAATTAAAAACATACTTAGAACCCAAAGCCAGTATCCTATTAGATACTTCTGAATCTTGGCGATATTTCCTCCTTCATTTATTAATACTTCGTCAAGTATTAAAAAGGAAAGTGATAATAATAATGACAAGCCACCTAAATATTTAGCAATATTCTTATTTATAATTAAAAAAATAACGGATAATAAATACAGCGGGTTCGCAAACCAGACAATAAAAGAATCCGAAGCATTCATCCATCCTATTAAAAAAGCCATTAATCCAAGCGATCCTATCGTTTTTGAACCATTTGCTAAATAACATTCTTGAACCAAGGAGATTAAGAAAATTAATATACTCAAGATTATTAAGCTAATTTTTATCTTCTTATTCATTTTTTATCGCGATTTTTTTGCAATCTCTGCTAACGTGAGGCCGCTAAACGCCGTCGCGGCCTTCCGGAGAGAATATTCTCTGCTTTGGAATAAAGGTAGCGAAATCAACGATTTTTTCTAGCTTGCAAAAGCAGAAAAAATCTTGTTTTCGCGACTTCTGGAAATTTTAGGTTCTAGTCACTCTTAACCAGCGATGGCGGTTAGCGGCGGTTACTGGAAGTGGCGGCACGTCCTATTGGCAAATCAAGTGACGATTTTGTTTTCGTCGTTAATCTTTTTTCTTTTAGCAGGCCAGCCAGGTTGAGCCAACGAACTGTTCAATATCTGTCGACGAAAATAGTTTGTTTTGGAATCTTATACCAACCAAAACTTTTGAACTTTGAATGATAATTATCGAAAGCGCCCAAAGCCGACCAATGACTGCTTGTTAAAAACGCCATGCTGATCAAAGACTAATCTTTGCTGCTCGCCTAGATTTAAATATAATGATGTTCCTCGTTTTTGATCGCGATCAGCCGACTAATATTTTCCTTCGTTGAATGGTATAAAACTAGAGAGAAGTTCAGATTTTTTTTGGAGTGACGTTTTTTCAGGTTTCGCGCTCGCCGCCATTTCCAGTAACGTGAGGCCGCTAACTTCTCGTTGCGGCAATCGGAGAGAATATTCTCTGCCGAACGCAAGCGAAGTTATGGAAAAAAGTAGTTCTCGCTACCGGAAAACAGCAATGGAAGTTAACGGCGGTTATCTTCTCGGCCGAATATAAGATCAAAAAAAGAATTTATTTATATTTTTTACAAAGTCTAATTGACGTTGTTTTGTCGTGGCGGTAATTTTTTCTTCGGTAAGATATTTTTTTGTCGTTAAAATAAGTTCTTTTCGAAGCCAGGATAAATTTTTGCGGCATCGAAATAAATTGTTCGCGTTACTAAAATAAAATAGTTGCGGCGTCAAATTTTTTTTTTCGGCGTCGAAGTAAATTTTCTGAATGTTCGCAAAATCTCTCGTCACAAATTTAATTTCAGCGGAATTTTTTGTTTTTGGATTCGCTTCATGAACTATTTTTAGAGTAATCGTTTTCCGATGTTATGAGCGAGCAAATATTTTCTTTCGACCGTTTCAGATTTCGTGATTTCGCGGCTGGAAGATAACGTTAGGCCGCTAACCGCGCGTTGCCGCCTTCCGGAGAGAGTTTTCTCTGCCGAACGGAAAGGTAACAAAACTGATGAATTTTTCAAGCTTGACAAAGCAGAAAAATTCATAGTTTTGTGGCTTCTGGAAACTGCAAGTTCACGCTAACGTATTGCGGCAATGGCGATTAGCGGCGGTTACCAGCTGTGTTTTTCACATTTGCATTTCATATCATTCTAAAAAATAAATTGTAATAAATGCTAATGGAGTGATTACAAAATATAAAATTCCGGAAAAAAATATTGATTTGTGATAAATTGAGACTGATAATTTTCCCTTATTTCTTAAAATTATAAGTCCCATTATAATAGGCGCTCCGAAAATTAAATAAAATGTTCCGAGCGACGCGATTCCGGACCATTTCCAAAACAATTCAGTCAAAACTATTATTAATAGAATTCCATAATTAATAAATACTGTAAAAAGTTCTATTTCTGGTGCGTTCTGCGTATTTTTTTTCATTGCCTTATTCAGGCTTAAAAATAATAAAAAGCCTAATAGTGGAATTACAATGTGAATTATGGAAGCTGTTATTATCTCCTTGGTTGTCATATTAGGTGGTTTCGAAACATAGATGGTAACGTGAGGCCGCTAAACGCCGTCGCGGCCTTCCGGAGAGAATTTTCTCTGCTTTGGAATAAAGGTAGCGAAATCAACGATTTTTTCTAGCTTGCCAAAGCAGAAAAAATCTTGTTTTCGCGACTTTTGGAAATTGCAGCTTCTAATTACTCTATACCAGCGATGGCGGTTAGCGGCGGTTACTTGCAGGCCGAAGACACAAAGATTAGCGTGGCAATTTACCTTGTACTCTCTGTTACAAGGTTGGTTCTAAAATTGCCACGGCGCCCGATTTGAAAAACGGTCGTTTTTTGAAAAAAAATAGTGTCAAATCGGGCGCTCGCGCGCAGCGCCGGCTTGCAAGTAACGTGAGGCCGCTAACCGCCGTCGCGGCCTTCGGGAGAGAATTTTCTCTGCCGAACGAAACGAAGTTATGGAAAATATTGACTCAATTAGCCGTGAACCAGCGATGGCGGTTAGCGGCGGTTACTGGAAGACTTAAATTTTTAATGGCTTTTATGGTTCATAATTAACTGCCTAATCATTTGATTAAATGAATTTGTCGACTTGAGATTTTCAATGCTCTCAGCTAATGTTTTTATAATCATTTCTCTTTCGGGAACGTTCGTATTGAGCTGATCATTAGGTTTGCGTCAAAAACCATTGCGGACGCATATATTTCTTTCATATTTTCATCACCTTCGCAAAAAACACTGAAAAGATCTTCTTTGTCCGGCAACAACTTAACGTTGTCCCAGATCAATATGACTTTTGTTATTGCCGGCAAGCTGCCTCTTTGGGGCAAATCCATGAATATTTCCCTATTCCATCTTCCAAATTTTCGAAACATTGCAGCTTGAGTATAATTTGCACCTAGAACGGCATTGAACTTTACTTTGTTTACTCTGAGTTGCAAAGTATCTAGGCTAATGACTTCTTCACTTATACTGATGCTGCCATATCCGTTTTCGTAAATATATGGATTGTAGGAATTTTGAGTTCTATGAGGAATACCTACAGCCTTTGATGAAAATATAGAATCTTCAATTACAACTTTACTGGTATTTTTAAATGTGCCACAACTTAGCGCACAAAATATTAAGCTGATAAGACTAAATCTCATTATTAATTATTTATTGGGGCATTTCTGTTTCAAGTTTCAGGCGGCGTCAAGTTTTCCAGTAACGTTTCGCCGCTAAAAGAAGGCGCGTCTAGCAGAGATAGTCGTCTCTGCTAAACGTAAATGTACTTAAAAAATGACTGGTTCAACCACCTGAAAGCAGCGCTTTTTTTTAGCGGCTGTTGGCAGTAGTTACTTTATAAGCTTTCCCTTCTCAAATTTTTGCGTAAGCACATTCCCATTTTCGTCTTCGCAAATTTCAGTTCCGTCCTTTTTGCCATTCAAGTAACCACATTTATATGTTATTTTATTATTCTCGATAATTTGGTATAAAACTTTTTCGCCTCGTTCATCATAATCAGTAATCCAGAAAATGGTAGAGGTCAAGTTATGCTTAACTTTTTTCTGCTCAATGTTACTATTAGGAAAATAGAAAACTTCTTCGGCAATTCTTTGCCCATCACCATTAAAATATTCAGTATATTTTTTTAGATACCCATTTTCGTAATATTTTTCGAAAACAGTGTGCTTATTTTTTTTTATAAACGCGACAGTTCCCGTTAATGGTTTGTCATCTACCTTGCTATGGACGATATCATTAACTTTATAAATATCTGCGCGACTCAGCTTTTCCTGAGCTGAAGCAGCTGAAAATATAATAAGACAAATTACAGCAAAATGTATCTTCATCGACTCGATAGGTTTCGTAATTACTGCCAACGTGAGGCCGCTAAACGCCGTCGCGGCCTTTCGGAGAGAGTTTTCTCTGCTTTGGAATAAAGGTAGCGAAATCAACGATTTTTTCTAGCTTACCAAAGCAGAAAAAATCTTGTTTTCGCGACTTTTGGAAATTTTAGGTTCTAATTGCTCTGAACCAGCGATTGCGGTTAGCGGCGGTTACTAGCCGTTTTGATCATTAAAATTTTCTTTCCAAAGATATTCGCTAACAAATTTACCATTGGTCATTGTCAAAAATCCAATAATTGTTGAAATGAAATAATATATAAACCATCCAGTCTCGCTATAATTTTTAATCAGTTCTTTTTGTCTCAAAAATTCGAAAACTGAACTTATTAGATTTGGAAATGATTTTAAAAACCATACAGCTCCAATCAAGGTTATAGTTATTGTCAATACATTTTTAGCCGGGATTTCAAATTTAATATTTTCCTCGACAAAATTTTGATCGAGTTTCAATATCTTAATTATCCATTCGCTTTTAAACAGAAATAGTCTTGTAACTAAAATAAATATTGACAAAGTAGCCAAACTCATAAGCCAAACTAGAATTAGATTTTCCCATCCTATTTCACCGTTTATGAAATTTAACGTTGATGTAAATTGTGGGATTATCCAAACACAATTTAATAAAAGCCATATTCCTATTGATTTGATGATAATTTTCCAGAACGTATTTATATTCATAATCTGATTTTTAGACGAGAGATCATTAAAAATGGCTAGTAACGTGAGGCCGCTAAACGCCGTCGCGGCCTTCCGGAGAGAATATTCTCTGCTGAACAAAGGCGAAGTTATGGAAAAAGTTGGTTCAAAATACCATAAACCAGCGATGGCGGTTAGCGGCGGTTAGGCGCTGGCCGAATTCAAATTTCTAGCCCCAGAAGCATCCGAGTTTATCCTCTTTTACAACATCTACAAATTCTTTAAGGCTCTTTACCCTTGGCAAGGGTTTATAGTTATGCCATTTTAAATCAGACATTAGCCAAAAGATTTTCCACGTATTTTCTTTTTTTACAAATGCAGCTTTTGCAACATAATATTCTGCTTTTTCTTTAGGATTAGTCCAACTCGGACGAATTTCAAATATGATTACATTTTGGCCATCCACTTTATAACCAATATCTAACTGGCTTCGAATTTCTTCTCGAGGTCGTGCAGATATAAGATAGCTCTCCATAACTTCAATTATTTCAATCTCATTCTCAAATTCTAAAGCCATGTAATATTTTTGGTTAATTTCGATATTCGGTTTGTTCCTCGCGCGTACGCGGCTTGCGCCTAACGTGAGGCCGCTAAACGCCGTCGCGGCCTTCCGGAGAGAAATCTCTCTGCTTTGAAATAAAGGTAGCGAAATCAACGATTTTTTCTAGCTTGCCAAAGCGGAAAAAATCTTGTTTTCGCGACTTTTGAAAATTTCAGCTTCTAATTTCTCTAAACCAGCGATGGCGGTTAGCGGCGGTTACCAGCAGGCGCAATCCTCTTCCAGGCTATTCGTCATCCTTTTGATAACCTTCATAATAATAAGACTGTTCAATACCTTTGAAAATGATTTCCCGATTATCAATTTCTGCAGTTAAATGTTCCTCTAATAAGGTACGCAGTTCCAAATCATTTATTGGGCTTCTCTCCATTGCTTGCAAGTAGAGTGTTTTATCGACGTATTGCCAATTAACAACCTTTCTAATTTTACTTTTTAAAATCATATCTAACCAAATACGCATCGATCTACCATTACCCTCCATAAATGGATGAGCAATATTCATTTCAACGTATTTAGCGATAATTTCTTTAAAATTATTTTCAGTCATTTGTTCGATCTTGACCAAGATCTCTGTGAGGTAAAGTGCATTAGCAAATCTAAACCCACCTTTGGAAATATTTAATTTACGTATTTGCCCTGCGAATTCATATAAACCTCCAAATAAATATTCGTGGATGTCTTTTAAACCTTGAGTTGTCCCAACTTCGATAGTATCAATGTCACCAGATTCGAATAGGCGATATGCGTTTTCTAAACTGTTTTTGTCAATATTTTTCATAAGATTGAAACACTTAATGTTTGAGATTATACTCCCACAAAAATACTTGAAAATGATTTGGAAATCGTTACAAGGAGCGACTTTTCGTCGATGTAACAGGCAGTTTTTCGGATCAAGCGTTTGCTGGTAACGCTTCGCGGCTCTTAGCCGTTGCGGCTTTCGGAGAAAGTTCGCTCGGCCGAGTAGAAGCAAAGTTATGAAAAAAAGTGTTCCAATTTAACGGATCGGAGCAATGGCGAAGAGCCGCTGTTATGGGCAGTTTTTTTATTTTAGTTCTGAAAGTATGATTTTCTTCTGTTGAAAGGTATTTTTCATTGCCTTTTCTCTAATCTTTGGGTCAGTATTATTTATTAAACCGTAATACTCAACTGGAACTACCTGCCACGATAGGCCATATTTGTCTTTACACCAACCACAGGAACTTTCTTGTCCACCGTTTGAAGTCAACGCATTCCAATAGTAATCTGTTTCAGCTTGGTCTTTTGTGTTAATCACTAAGGAAACAGACTCATTAAATTTTTGAAATGGACCTGCTGCTAAAATGCTTAATTCCATACCAGCAATTTCAATAACCGCTGTTTCAAAGTTTCCGCCTCCTGCTTCTGGTGGGTTTGTGTATTTGTGGTGTTCTTTTAGTTTACCGTCTTTAAATATTGATAGATAGTAGTCGGCAACTGCTTTAACGTTAGTTGTTTCTACCCAAATTGAAGGTGTAATTTTTTGAGTAATCATATTTTTCGTATTAAACGTTATCGTTTGCGGCGTTAGGTTCCTGAACTCTCCGTGTTGCTACTAAAATTGCCCATAACGTGAGGCCGCTAAACGCTGTCGCGGCCTTTCGGAGAGAATTTTCTCTGCTTTGGAATAAAGGTAGCGAAAACAAGATTTTTTCTAGCTTGCCAAAGCAGAAAAAATCTTGTTTTCGCGACTTCTGGAAATTTCAGGTTCTAGTCACTCTAAACCAGCGATGGCGGTTAGCGGCGGTTGTGCGAAGTGCCAAATATTAACCTCCATAAATTGCAGGATTAGTTAAAATATTTGCGATTATATTAGTGATTATATCTGATCCAAAACTTTTAAGCTTATCGATTGTTTTGGTTTTCTTTTCTTCGATACTGATTTCTTCATTTAGAACTGCTTCAAGTTTTTTATTTGCTTTCCTGTAAGTTCGTCTTTTACCGATTCCCAAATTAAGCTGACATTTATCGTTTGCGTCTGACTTTGATGCTGATTTAAAGAAATATTAATTCTACCGGATTCTGTCTTGCTACGTTTTTCAGGTAAACCGAAAGACGACAAATCCGAAATTAAGCCTTGTATAATTTCGGAAGCTTGTTTGTTGCAAAACGCAGCATTATTGCCGCCGCCAAAAGTTTGTCCATTAACACCGTAACTTGGGTAGATTTTAAATTTGACTTGTTTTATTTGCTCTTCTTGAATACTATCTTCTCCATAAATCCTAACAATTACATTTATTGCCTTTGACTGCCACGAAATCAAATCGTAACCATTTTTGATTTCCGGGTTTCTAATCTCTTCTAATGCTATAATGTATCTGTCATTTTTTACGGATTTTTTCGGGCATTTCGCACAACGTGAGGCCGCTAAACGCCGTCGCGGCCTTTCGGAGAGAATATTCTCTGCTTTGGAATAAAGGTAGCGAAATCAACGATTTTTTTAGCTTGTCAAAGCGGAAAAAATCTTGTTTTCGCGACTTTTGGAAATTTTAGGTGCTAGTTACTCTGAACCAGCGATGGCGGTTAGCGGCGGTTACTTGCAGGCCGAAAACACAAAGATTGGCGTGGCAATTTACCTGGTACTCTCTGTTACGAGATTGGTTCTAAAATTGCCACGGCGCCCGATTTGAAAAACGGTCGTTTTTGGAAAAAATAGTGTCAAATCGGGCGCTCGCGCGCAGCGCCGGCTTGCAAGTAACGTGAGGCCGCTAAACGCCGTCGCGGCCTTTCGGAGAGAACTTTCTCTGCTTTGGAATAAAGGTAGCGAAATCAACGATTTTTTCTAGCTTATCAAAGCGGAAAAAATCTTGTTTTCGCGACTTCTGGAAATTTCAGCCTCTAATTTCTCTGAACCCGCGATGGCGGTTAGCGGCGGTTATGCGATGTTTAAATTGCTTAATAGAATTTCCCTTTCTTCAAAACTTACAATTTCCGCTAACTTTATTTTCGATTGTTTTCCAAATTCAACAATTTTATTCCACTCTGGATCAATCAAAATTGAATAATGGCCAGAGTAGTCACTTTTTGGGGGTTGGTACTTTGACAAACTTTTATGCCAGTTTTCGATGATCTTATATTCATCCAACGATACTAAATCTCTTGAAATTTCATCATGGTAATTTTCGCTTAAAGCTAAATCATCAAAATAAGAAGATATAAATTCGACGAATGTCCAATGAGGACTTTTTAAGGAAATATTAGTCCAAGAAATTTGTTGCAACCCAATCGAAGTCAATTCATTTATTGAGAGTAGCCAGTTTTTTCGCCAATTTTTTTTCGTTTCGTCGTCCATAAATATCGCATAACGTGAGGCCGCTAACCGATCGTCGCGGCCTTTCGGAGAGAAATTTCTCTGCCAAACGTAAGCGAAGTTATGGAAAATTTGGTTCAATTTACCGTGAACCACCGATGGCGGTTAGCGGCGGTTACCAGCAGGTTTTATAATAATCTTACGATTACAATTTTTTGGATTTGGGTTTTTGAAAATTGGGTTTCTATTATTTTAAATTTCTTCTTCTTATTTTTTGAAGTTGAAATTTCTAAAATTACTTCGTTACCAATTTCTTTAACTTCGAAATTGTAAAAATCATTGTCAGTTAAAATATCAGTTACTTGATAATGTCCAAAATCTTCTCCTTTGATTTCTTTGAATGATTTACTATCAAAAAATTCCCAAGAAATATACTTTTTGCAATATTCGAAAGCCCGACTGCTATACAAATTTATCGTATCATTCTTATAAAACTGACTCTCAACATTACAAGACGTCCAAATTTTCTCAATGCTAAGAACCTCAATTAAATTCTTTTTGCTAGCTACATTTTGACCAAATGCCGAATGCAGGAACATTAAAAGCAATACAGGGAATAGTTTTCTCATTTGATATTTTAAGATTCTCGAATTTTGCCGTTTTTTCAAAACTTGCTGGTAACGTGAGGCCTGTAACCGTCAGTCGCGGATCAAAGCGAAAAGAGTTCTCTCTGCTAAAATATAATTTCTTCGTGAAAATGAAACGTCATTTTACCGAAAACTCCGCGATTGCGGTTACAGGCGGTTACAAGACGTTTTTATTAATTTACAATTATAGAACTGGTTGCCATAGTACCTTTTGATAAATTAACGTTGTAGTGAGAAACACTCTTCCAAATATATCCCGTCCCATTTTGGACAAATGCTTCGAAATAATATTTGGTTGATGTTGTACTGGTAATCATCGAGTTTAGATCGAAATATGCTAGACCATTTGCGTCAGTTGTGATTTGTTTTTTTATAGGCGGCAAATCATTTGTAGATGTTACTGGTTGATCGAACATCATTATTATGTAATTAGGTTTGTTAACTCCTGCGGAAGTTGTTGCAGTTAATTTGACCCAAGTGTTTGTTTGAGATGTTTCCTCAGTAATAGTTTCTGTAGAACTAGAACTATCATCGCTAGAACATGACATCGTAAAAATTGATACAAATGCTAAAATTGAAACTTTAAATTTTTTTGAATTCATTAATGATTTATTTTGTGCTTACTTTATTTTGTGCTTCTTTGGTATAAAAAGTCACTTACGGCTTTAGGTTTTTTCTGCTCATTTCTCCAGCCGATGCAATATTAAACTAAATTTTGTTAAAATTTATGTCCTAGAAAATGTCTTGTAACGTGAGGCCGCTAACCGATCGTTGCCGCCTTTCGGAGAGAGTTTTCTCTGCCGAACGGAAAGCTAGCAAAACTTATGATTTTTTTTCACTTAAATAATGTAGAAAAAATCTAAGTTTTGCGGCTCATGTAAACTGGACTTTCAAGTAACCGTATTCGCGGCAATGGCGGTTAGCGGCGGTTAGCGGATGTTGCAATTAATCCTTAGGCTTCAAATATCTTCATCTAATCTCGAAAATGCAGAGCCAGTTCTTCTGTATTTCATTTTCTTTCCATTGACGCAAAGAGAATACATTCCATTTCCTTGTTGTTCGGAAATATTTAGAAGCTTAACATCTTCGACTTTGCAATCATTTTCTACGGCCACATGCTTTTTTAGATCATCAGTTGTTGCTCCAACTCTTTTAAGCATATTGTAAATACCTTTCTCACTTTTTGGCTCGACAAAGTTTGCGTCGAGAACGCAATCATTTTCAGTTTGGCTTTTTGAAGCAACGTAATCCCAAGTTTTATCAATTTTTAAGATTACTTTTTTGCCATCTTCGGTTGTCGCAATTTTATTCTGTGAAAAGGAAAAAGTTGAAAATAGTAGCAAAGGCAATATTCAAAATATTTCTCATATTATTTAATCTTAATAAGTTCTTTCACCGGGATTTCCCGCAATATACGCTAACGTGAAGCCGCTAATCGATCGTGGCAGCCTTCCGGAGACGGATCTCTCCGCCGAGACGAAAGGTAGCAAAACTTATGGTTTTTCCTAGCTTAACAAAGCAGGAAAAATCTAATTTTTGCGGCTTTGGGACAAAACTCTTCCCCTTAGTCATCCCGCTGCCATGGCGGTTAGCGGCGGTTACAAGCTGTTCTTAATACTTTTTAATACACCACTTCCCCTTTTCTTTATTTAAAATAACTTCATATGAAGGATCTTCAATTCCCGTATTGTTGACTTTTACAATCACAAATGCCTTATTATTATCTGGAGAAAAGATTGGAATCGTCATATCATAAAATGGGAGTTCCAAATTTTTTGCAATAATAAATTCATCTTGAAGCTCTTTGTTAATAGTGAAGTTTTTTACACTCTCATTTTGAAACTTAAAATATGAACTGTCTCTTTTTGTAAGTGTTTTGTCTTGGGACATGTTATAACTTAATAAAGTTTGCGCATAGATACTATCTGCAAATCTTGGGAATGGTAAGTTCCCTTGTTTTGGTGTGAAAGAAATATATATCTTTCGTAATTCCTTGGAAAATGGTCTGCGATTTTTTCTAATGACGGTTTTTAAAAACGGTAAACTGTATTCTTTTGAAATAACTGATACGACCTGATTGATATCATCAGGATTTGGAAGATTAAAATCAGTGGAATCCTTCTTTGAACATGAAGCTATTGTGATTAACGATATTAGGATGATTTTTTTCACAATCTTGATGTCTTGTCCTGAAATACGTTGACCATTTTGGTTATTAATTCAGGCTGTATTTTTTATAAATATGTCGTTGGTTCCGATGTGCAAAATCCGGTGTCTGCATGTCCAGGCTGTAATGCCGTCTCTCGGAGTTATAGATCTTGATGGCTTGTTTTACCATTTTCTGCGCCGTTACTAAATTAGGTAAAGTTTTGATGAGTCCGAACTCATATTTCAGGATTCCGTTTACCCTTTCGGCCACTGCGTTTTCGTAGGGATCGTATTGTTGTGTGGTGCTCAGCAGAGTATTGTTGGCGGCGGCAAACTCCGCGAATTGTGGGCAACAGTATTGTATTCCACGATCGCTGTGATGGATGATCTGCTGATTTTGGTACGATCGTGCATCCAGCGCCATTTTAAGGGCGTCTATGACCAGTGTGGCGCGCATGTTCGTATCGAGTTTGTATCCCATGATTTTCTTCGAATAGAGGTCGGTTACCAGGGCCAGATAGGCGTGGTCGTTTTGTATTTTAATATAGGTTATGTCGGCCACCAATGCCTGCTCGGCACGGGTAGGAGTGAGGTCTTTTA
>NZ_JAAVIY010000004.1 GCF_014748335.1 Flavobacterium selenitireducens | reverse complement strand
GCCGGTAAGGGCAGGAAGCGTATAGCTGTCGCAGGCCGTCACGTCATTGGCAACCGGCGTGGCCGGAGTCGCGTTGATCGTCACGGTAAAGCTGGTTTCCGCAACACAGTTTGGTGTAGTTCCGGATTGGGCGTACACGTAAACGGTTTGATTGGTCGTGATAGGTCCGGAAATAGGTCCGGTGCCTCCGCTTCCCGTGAAATAATCACCGACGGTCAACGTCGGAAGCACAAACGAATCACACGCAACCACGTTAGACACAGGCGCAAGAACCGGAGTCGGGATCAGGTGCAATGTAAAACTCGAAGTACTTACGTTGCCGGGATTCGCATTTTCATGAATGTGAACGTATATGGGTTCGGCATCCGATCCCGGATAAGCCGTATCCGGAGCGATAGGGTTCGCCCCCGTGTTGGCGTCGGCCTGTGAATTGTGGTATGTAACCGTATAATCGGCGGGATTCAGGGTACCTAAAACGATTGGCGTCTGGGCACTCAAATCAAAATCTTCCACGCCGTCATTATCGATATCACATTCGTTCAGATCATTTTGGCAATCAAATACCAATGTAACACTGGATACGAAAACACAACCGGTATCGAGGCTTTCCAGGGAGATGTAAACCAATTCCCCATTCGTACCCGGATAATTGACAGGATTCAGGGCTCCCGGTGCAACGTCTATGGCTTCTTGTTGTGTGTGATAATAAGCGATGATAAAATCGGCAGGTGTAATTCCCATTTGCGCGATCGCACTATTGAGGTTGAAAAGCGCGGGACCCGGAGTGTTACAAGCCGAGATGGTAGTAGGATCGGAATATCCCGGAGGCGTGTATTCCACAACGGTAAACTCCTTAATTTGCTCCTCACAGGTTTGGCCGGAAGGAATTTGCCCGATAGCGTGCACGGAATACGTTCCCGGAGCGTCGACCGTCAATTGGTTGCCCGGACCCGTCGCCAGCTGGTTTCCGTTTGGATCATACCAAGTATAAATGGCATTCGAAGCGCCCGAAATTGCAGTAACGGTAGTCTCGGGATTGCTCGCGCAAATGATGCCAGGCTGGGTCACCGTAAGCGGACACACGATGCTACAATCGGTACTTCCGGCTCCAGGCTGCCCGCTATTTGTCTGCTGGAGGCTGATGTAACCGTCCAGTTGACCGTAATTGGTAATCAATACCGCGTAAACCTGGCCCGGCTGAGCGTTGTTGATCGTCAACGTTTCGGTAAATGAAGGGTCATAACTACAATCGATGACGCCATCCTGAGGGTAGATCTCTCCACCTGTATTGCTGCCACATCCCGAACATGCCGCGAAATCGATCAACGCACACATCGAGGCAGGATCATTGAACGGCCCCCACGCGATAAAGTCGACGTCAAGGTTGGTTCCATTGAACTGGCCTGTGTTGAAATCGTAGGAGGTATTTTGAATCATCGTAAAAACAAGATCACCGCCTTGGTCGATCTGGAGGTAGAACCAGGTTGGATTCGGTGTTGAACCCAAACATGCCATCTGGCCCAGAGCAGGGGCGTTGTTTGTCTGGTCCACGTTGTCATACACATAAGCCTGGGCCCCTGAGCAAAACGGTTGGGCATTCTGGCAGGTCGTTCCCTGGCTGTACATGAACTGTACGGATAGAAATGCGAAGAGTAAAAGAATTCTTTTCATTCTTACGATCTTTTAGGTATGAAAGCGTGGAATTTCCAGTCAGATTCCGTGTTGCAGCCGGACGCTGTGGTGATGACCGTGCGCCATTTCAGGCATTTGGCCGACAATTGCATATGCCGCAATTCGGTTTGTCCTTTGCTGTTGGCTAATGTGATTTCTATATTGTGCTTCTCGCGCAGTTGACTGGCGTTGAGTTCTTCCCAGCAATCCAGGATGGGCACGACTTCAATTTTGACTGAAGCCCCCGCGAGTGACGCATCACTGAAATCCCATTTTAGCGTCGCAAATTTCTGGTGATTCTGGACGGAGTCCTCGCATTTGATCAATTCTACGGAAAACGCAAAATTGCAAGGATTTTGGACACTTTGCGCCTGAAGTTTAAAGGATAAACAAACAAGGAAGCAAATTAGGCTAAGTTTTCTCATAAAGTAGCAGTATTTTTGGAAGCGCGAAATTTACATAAATTTAGCAAATATTTATAGTTAATTTTTGATTGTTGAAATATCAGTTATGAAATAGAGGTTTTGATTGAGAATTTTTATCTTTGCAACCACATTTTTCACTTACAGCAAATCAGATATTTATGATTTCAAACGACGATTTTCACGACGAAATCGGTAACGACCACATAGGGACAAGTGCCCAAAATCCTATCAGGCCCGACGCTTTTGAACTATCCGACGAAAAAAAGATCGAGCTCATCAAAAAAGATGTCGAAAGTATTCTGTTGACGCTCGGAATGGACCTCACCGACGACAGCCTCAAGGGCACGCCGAACCGCGTGGCGAAAATGTTCGTAAAAGAACTGTTCGGCGGTTTGAATCCCGTTAAAAAGCCGAACCCTTCGACGTTCGAGAATCACTATAAATACGGCGAGATGCTCGTCGAGAAAAACATCACGGTATATTCGACTTGCGAACACCACCTGCTCCCTATTATAGGGCGTGCGCATGTCGCCTACATTTCTGCTGGAAAAGTGATCGGGCTTTCCAAGATGAACCGCATCGTGGACCATTTCGCCAAACGCCCTCAGGTGCAGGAACGCCTGACGATGCAAATCGTACAGGAATTGCAGCGCGCGCTCGGGACTCAGGATGTCGCCTGCGTGATCGACGCCAAACACCTTTGCGTGAATTCGAGAGGAATCAAGGACATCGAAAGCAGCACGGTGACGTCAGAATTCGGAGGCAAGTTCAAGGAAGACAAAGTCCGTCGCGAATTTTTGGACTACATCAAACTCGACACTCAGTTTTAATTTTCCTTTTTTAGGCGGGATTCCCGATATTTACCGAGATCATAGCCCGGATGGAAGCGAAAATCCTTGCGCGGCAAAAGCGTGATTTTGCGAAAATGGTGACGGCGACCGTAGGAAGCCGGAAGCATTTATGGCAAAAACCGCTGTTGCAGGCAAGATTGGAGCGGATAGCCGGATGGGCTTCAAATAAAAAACACCACCATGCCATTGTATTCTACCCAGGAACTTAAAATTTATAACTCGCTCAGCGGCGAGAAGGAAGCTTTCACGCCCATACACGAAGGAAATGTAGGAATGTATGTGTGCGGACCGACGGTTTACAGCAATGTGCATTTGGGAAATTTACGGACGTTCATGTCGTTTGATGTGATTTTCCGATACCTGCAACATTTGGGATACAAGGTGCGCTATGTGCGGAATATTACCGATGTGGGCCATATCGTGGACGACGTGGACGACGGCGAAGACAAAATCGCCCGAAAGGCGCGCGTGGAACAGCTCGAGCCGATGGAAATCGTGCAGCGTTACACCGTGGATTTCCACCATATTTTGAGCGCGTTCAACTTTTTGCCGCCGAGCATAGAACCGACCGCTACGGGACATATCATCGAGCAGATCGGGATCGTACAGAAAATCATCGACCAGGGATATGCTTACGAATCGAACGGGTCGGTTTATTTTGACATCGCCAAATTCAACGAAAAATACCGCTACGGCATTTTATCCGGACGCAATGTGGAAGACATGCTTGCCAATACGCGGGATACGGACGGACAATCTGACAAGAAAAGCCCTCAGGATTTCGCGCTTTGGAAAAAAGCCGAGCCGGAACACATTATGCGCTGGCCTTCCCCTTGGAGCGACGGTTTCCCTGGATGGCACTTGGAATGTACGGCGATGAGCACAAAATATCTCGGCGAAAAATTCGACATTCACGGTGGCGGCATGGATTTGAAATTCCCTCACCACGAATGCGAAATCGCACAGAATGAGGCGGCGACCGGAAATTCACCGGTAAACTATTGGATGCATGCCAATATGCTGACGCTCAACGGCAAAAAAATGTCGAAATCGACGGGAAACAATATTTTGCCGGGAGAGATTTTGAGCGGGGACAATCCGTTTTTGAGCAAACCGTTTTCGGCCTCGGTGGCGCGATTCTTCATGATGCAGGCGCATTACCGCAGCATCCTTGATTTTTCTGACGATGCGATAACGGCGGCCGAGAAAGGCTACAACCGACTCATGGAAGCCATGGACGCCTTGCCTGCCCTTTCGCCCTCGGCAACGTCGAGTTTGGACATCGCGGCCTGGAAGAAATTGTGCTACGATGCGATGAACGACGATTTCAACAGCCCGATCCTGATTTCGCACTTGTTCGAAGGCGTGCGCTATGTGAACCTGCTCAAAGATGCCAAAGAGACGTTGACGCAAGCCGACCTGACGGATTTCCAGAGCGCGATGCATGCGTTTGTCTATGACGTTTTGGGACTTCGGGACGAAAAAGCCGGAGACACGCATTTGGAGAAACTCGAAAATGTCGTAAACCTGCTCATCGATATGAGGAATACCGCCCGCGCCAATAAGGATTTTGCGATGAGCGACCAGATACGTGATCAATTGGTTGGGCTTGGCATCCAGCTTAAGGATGGTAAAGACGGGACGACGTTTGTGGTTAATTAGCGAATGTGGTAATTAGCGAATTAGCGAATGTGGTAATTAGCGAATGAGATAATTAGATAATGGGATGATTAGATGATTGTGAAGCATGGTGATATCGCGTTATTGACTTTGGAACAATAAATCACAATATCAACTAAAAATTTGAAAGCCAGCTGTTATTTCCTCTCATTATAATATCAATCACCGCGTCTCTTTTACAGTAAATTTGATTCATTACCATCGACCGCCGCGTTCGCTGCTGCTTTGACCGTTCGTTCCTTTATCCATTTGCTAATTTGTTCATTCGCTGATTTGCCAATTCGCTAATTTGCTAATTCGCTAATTCGCCAATTGCCTTCGGCCCGTTCGGCTGCGCCCCGGGTCGCTAATTTGCTAATTATCTAATTATCTAATCATCTCATCATCTAATCATCCAAAAAATCCTCATATCGCCCCTCGTCGCCCTGATCTGGATCTACCGGAACTGCATTTCGCCGTTTACGCCTGCGATGTGCCGCTACACTCCTACTTGTTCGGCCTATTTTCTTGAGGCATTGCAGGTTCACGGATTGTTTTACGGCAGTTGGCTCGGCATCAAACGCATCGTAAGCTGCAATCCTTGGGGCGGACACGGCTACGATCCTGTCCCTCCAAAGGATTGTGGGCACAAACATTAGGATTGTTTAAACATTCGGTTTATTCGGAATTTCCTTATTTTTACTGACTAATTCAACCTAAACCATGACAAACGTTTTGGCAGCCTCGGTTTGGAATCCATCCGAAGGCATCGATCTTGGCTTTTTTGTAATCCGATTTTACAGTTTGATGTTCGTCGTCGCTTTTGGCCTCGGTTGGTTCATCACTAAAAAAATATACGACCGGGAGCACATCGCGATCGAGAAACTCGACACCCTTTTCATCTGGACGGTGCTCGCGACGTTGCTTGGCGCGCGCCTTGGCCATGTCTTTTTTTACGACTGGGATTACTTCAGCCAACATCCTACCGAAATTTTGCTTCCGTTCAAGTTCGAGCCGGAGTTCCGCTTTACGGGCTTCCAGGGCTTGGCGAGCCACGGAGCTGCGATAGCGGTGATCATCACCATGTATTTCTACGCCAAAAAAATTGTCCATAAACCAATTTTGTGGGTTTTGGACCGCGTGGCGCTTCCGGTTGCCTCGGGCGGAATATTCGTGAGGATAGGGAATTTTTTTAATTCGGAAATCATCGGAAAACAAACCGATTCGGCACTCGGGCTCAAATTCATACGCGATCAGTTCAATCCGTCTGAAGCCATGGGCATGACGGGAATCAGCAATCCGAACGATGCATATAACGCGATAGCGACAGATCCGAAATTCGCCGTGTTCCTGAACCAGGTTCCGGCGAGGCACCCGGCCCAGATTTACGAAGCCGTTGGATATGTGATCGTGTTCGCCATTCTGATGTTCATGTATTGGAAGACCGATGCGCGTCAACGGAAAGGCCTAATTTTCGGCGTTTTCCTTGTGTTGCTCTGGTCGGTCCGGTTTCTTGTGGAATACGTCAAGGAAAGCCAGGGCGGTTTCGAGTCTGATTTGGGATTGTTCTCGACAGGTCAGTGGCTCAGCATCCCGTTTATCCTGGCCGGGCTTTACCTTATCTTTTTCGCAGAGAAACCAATCAGGGGCATCGAAGAAGAATAACCGAAATACCACTGCAACAACCGCTCATTTGGGCGGTTTTTTTTTGTTTTACTGACGGTTGAAACATTTTTGAAAGCGCGTCGTCCTACGCCTATCAATCATCATGAAATCAATCATCATCACGGCCTTGGCCTTGTGCTGCTTTCCGGTTTTCCCGCAATCTGTCGGGCGGGACGAAAAATCCGAAACCATTCGAAAGCTAGGCACTACCTTATCGGAAAAATACTATTCCGAAAGCGAAGGCAAACGACTTCACGCCTTCCTGGCCAAACAATCCAAAAACGGCGCTTACGACAAAATCGGCGACGGCCAGGCGTTTGCCTCGATCCTCACCAGACAGTTACAATCCCAGGTTGCCGATCGCCACTTGCGCGTGGAATACAGCCAAACGGTGCTTCCCGCCGACAACCGCACGGAAATCATGAGCCTTCCCGAACAGGAAAAACAAGGTTATGCGAACATGCTCCGGCACACGAACTACGCGATCCGCAAAGTTGAAGTACTTACGGGAAACGTAGGATACATCGATTTTGAAGCGTTCGTCGATCCCGAGTTCGCATCGACAACCTATGCCGGAATGATGGCGTACTTGTCGCACACCGAAGCCCTGATCATCGATCTGCGCCATTGTGGCGGAAGCCGATCGCCGGAAGCCGTCCCGTTTTTGCTTAGCTATTTTTTCAGCAAACCGGTAAAACTCGAGGAAATATTCTGGCGCAAAAAGAATGGAACGACCGTCTCCTGGACATCAGCCGCCGTTCCCGGGCGTAAATACCTAGACAAACCGGTTTTTGTGCTGACGAGCCGCAATACGTTTTCAGGAGCCGAGGCTTTCGTGGCCGGAATGAAGAAATACAAACGCGCCACGATTATCGGGCAAACCACGGGCGGAGGCTCACATCCAGGCGGAATCGTCAGGTTGTCCGACCACTTCCAGGCCTATATTTCGGTGGGAAAAATAGTCGGTGACGAAAATGCGGTAAGTGACTGGGAAACGCACGGTATCGCTCCCGATATCGCCATCAAAACAAAACTCGCGCTCATCGAAGCCCGCCAATTGGCCATGCGGACAATCGCGTCAAAAAGCGACGAGGAAATTTGGAAAAATGCGCTGCTGCAATGGTGTGGCGAGCTCGAAAAAACAAAGCCCACATTCAAAAAAGTAACGCTTGAACTCGCCAATCATCACGATGCGAAAGAAGTCCGGGTTGCCGGCACGTTTAATGACTGGACGTCCGAAGCGATGCAAAAAACCGCAAAAGGCTGGGTTGTCGATTTGGAAAGCGAAACGGGCAGGCAGCGGTATAAGTTCATTGTCGACGGCAAGTGGATCGTCGACCCGGACAATCGGGAAACCGAAATCAGCCATGGCAATGTGGACTCCGTCGTTGAAGTGAATTGACCGCGAACGTCACGGTTTATTTCGCCGCGGATTGACGGATCAAAGGATTTAAAATTTGAAAGGCTGAAATGCGGCGCAGAACAATATGCGGAATCGTTTAAGCTGCGGTAAGTTGCAAGTCCTGATCTCATTCACCCGCTTCCAATAAAAAAAGGCTGTCGATAAAAACAGCCTTTTTTGTTATGTGAAATCCCGAAAGATTATGCGAGCTCCCTGTTGTGCTCTTCCTCTATGCGTTTGTGTTCCGCATCCGGGATAGAGTCGCACAATACCGGCGTTGCGATGAATAGTGACGAATACGTTCCGACGACAATACCGACCAACATCGCGAAGATGAATCCGCGGATGCTTTCTCCGCCAAATACGAACATGATCGCCAATACGAAGATCATCGTAAGGGAAGTGTTCAAAGTACGCGACATCGTCGAGTTGATCGATTTGTTTACGATATCGTTGAACGTTCCCTTCGTCTTACCTGCCAAGTATTCGCGCACACGGTCGAATACGATTACGGTATCGTTCATCGAGTATCCGATAACGGTTAGGATAGCCGCGATGAAGTGCTGGTCGATTTCCATTCCGAACGGCATATATTTCCACAACCAGGCGTAGATTCCCAATACGAAGATAACGTCGTGTGCAACGGCCGCGATAGCGCCCAAAGAATATTGCCATTTGCGGAAAGACACCATCAGGTAAAGGAATACGACGGCCATCGCTCCGAGGATCGCCCAATAGGAATTGGTCTTGATGTCATCGGCGACGGTTGGCGTAACTTTATACGAGTTCAGGATACCAAGTGTTTTGCCGTCGTAGACGTTGACGAATTTTTCGTACGTCATATCAGCGCTATAGTGCTTCTTCAACGCGTCGAACAACATATGGTTGACTTTTTCGTCGATTTCGATACCGTGCTGCTCAACGGCGTATTTGGTAACGATCTTGAGCTGGTTGTTGCCTCCGAAAGTCTTCACCTCGGCGCTTCCTTCGAAAACTCCCATCAATTCCTCGTGCAAAGTTTCAGGGCTTACCGGCTTTTCAAAACGCACTTGGAACGTACGTCCTCCTGCAAAGTCAACACCCGGGTTCAACCCTTGTGTCACAAGACCGACGATGCTGATGATCGTAACGGCAGCAGAAATCCCGTATGACCATTTCTTGACGCGAAGGAAGTCGTAGTTGAAGTTCGTGAACCAGTTTTTGGAGATATTCGTGTGGAAAGTAAACTTCTGGCCTCTGTAAACGCCCCAATCCAAAAGGATTCTCGTGATGAAAATAGACGTGAACAAAGTCGTGATGATACCGATCAACAATGTCGTTGCGAAACCTTGGATAGGACCCGTTCCGAAAATAAAGAGGATCGCTCCCGTCAACACGTGCGTAACGTTGGCATCGACGATCGAACGCATCGCGCCCTTCCATCCGAAAGAGGCTTTGACGGCATCCGGCAACGAAAGGCCATGTCGCAGTTCTTCCTTCGCTCTTTCGTAAATGATGATGTTCGCATCCACGGCAGTACCCATCGTCAAAACAATACCGGCAATACCTGGCAAAGTCAATACGGCTCCAACGCTGGCGAGGAATCCGAAAATAAACAAGACGTTCACGGCAAGAGCGGCGTTGGCAACCCAACCTGCTTTTCCATAATAAACCACCATCCACAAACATACGATAAGCAATCCGATGATAGCCGAATTCGTACCGTTGTCGATCGCTTCCTGACCCAATGACGGCCCGACCACTTCCGACTGCACGATATCTGCCTTTGCAGGAAGTTTACCGGCGCGGAGCACGTTGGCCAAATCTTTTGTTTCGGTTACCGAGAAGTTTCCGGAGATAGACGAACGCCCACCTGCGATAGGCCCGCTGGTTACGCCAGGAGCGGAATATACGATGTTGTCAAGAACGATCGCGATGTAACTTTTCTCGTTAAACGCCTTTCCTGTCAGTTCTTCCCAGTCGCGGGCTCCGGCTCCGTTCATTTGCATGGAAACGGCCGGTTTTCCTAATTCGTCGAACGTGTCGCGGGCATCGGTTACGACACCACCGCTCATAGCAGGACCGACACTGCGGCTTTTCGGCTTCAACGCATAAAGTCCGACGCTTTCGACGTCTTTTCCTTTGTCGTCTTTGGCTGTCTCCACGATTCCCCAAACGAATTTGGCGTTGCGGATTTCAGTTCCCATCAAAGCGCGGATGTCGCCTCTCTTGAGGTAAGAGTTGATCGCTGCGGTATCTTTCGTAGAAACGTAGGCCAGGATCGGGCCGCCGCCTTGAGAAACGAATTTGTCGACAAGAGGATTTTTCCCTTTCGCCGGAGCGGCAGTAGAATCTTTCTCCTTACCAGTCAAAAGCGTGTCGATACCTGTCTTTGCAGCAGGAGTTTCGGCAACTGGCTCAACAGCGGTTTCGGTTTTCTTAAGCGCTTCGTTTGCGGCCATAAGAAACTGTCCGACTTCTTCTATTTTATAAGTCTCCCAGAACTCCAATTGAGCGGTTCCTGAAAGTAGTTTTTTGATACGGTCTACATCTTTTGCACCCGGAAGCTCCACAAGGATACGACCTGACTGCCCAAGTTGCTGGATATTCGGCTGGGTTACGCCAAATTTGTCGATACGCTTGCGCAATACCTCAAAACCGGATTTGATCGATTCCCCGACCTTTTCGCGGATTACCTTTTTCACCTGGTCGTCCGTCATTTTGAAGTTGACAGCGTCCCCAAGGGTTTTGTTGGCGAAGACCTCAGGAGAAGCGAGTTTAACGCTACCTTTCGAGTTCTCCTGGAAGGCATCGAAAAATGCATCGAGGTAGTCCTGGTTTCCTTTTTTGTTTTTGGTCGCATCGTCAAGCGACTTGTTGAACACCGCGTTCGAGGTATTGTTCGACAATCCTTTGAGGATATCCTTGACCGAAATCTCGAGGATGACGTTGATTCCGCCTTCAAGGTCAAGCCCTTTGTTGATTTTCTTCTCTTTTACCTCATTGTAGGTAAACGAAGCAAACCCAAGGTTCAAAACTTCGGTTTTCCCGATGGAGTCGAGATATTTCACTTCTTTCTCGGAATCCCCGGCCGCAAACGCCTTGGCCTTGGTTTCCACGCTGTCGGCGACGAACGTGAAAATAAGCTGGTACACGCATACCAGTGCAAACAAAATTGCAAAAAACTTGACTAGTCCTCTATTCTGCATTACGTAAAAATTAATTAATCTATTATAAGCTTGTTTGTGATTGGTCAATGAAAAGGTCGTAAATACTGGCTTTCAGCTAGAAACTGAAAGGGCGCACTCAGCCCTGTTTTTTCGAAAACGTGCAAATATATAATTACTGGTTACATTAACCAATTTATTTGGAGATTTCTATTAAAAAAGAGGCCTGCCATTGTTCATAAGTTTTTTTTCGGTTTCAAACCGTGAAAACTTCTTTACATCTGACGCAAAACATCAAGCCGCTTCGTTTTTTTTTCAAATTTGACCGTATTCGGATCGATGCGGCAACTCATTAAAACCAAAAAAAAACGCGCCGAAGTTTCCCACGACGCGTCTTTATTATATCGATAGCGATTTTATGCCAAAACCGACTTCAAATCCCCGTTCATGGCGCGAACGGCGTCGGCACTTTTGGCGAACAACTCTTTTTCTTCGTCGTTAAGGTCGATGGAGACGATTTCTTCGAGTCCGTTCTTCCCGATGATGCAAGGAACACCCAAACAGATGTCGCTCTGGCCGTATTCGCCTTCAAGCAAAACCGAACAAGCGATCATCTTTTTCTGGTCGTTCAAAATAGAATCGACAAGATAAGCCACCGACGCTCCCGGCGCATACCAGGCCGAAGTTCCGAGCAATCCCGTCAACGTAGCGCCTCCCACTTTCGTCGCCTCAAAAACCTCTTTGAGTTTTTCATCAGACAAAAACTGCGTAACCGGAATCCCGTTGTAAGCCGCAAGACGCGTCAACGGAATCATCGTCGTATCGCCATGACCACCGATCACCATTCCCGAAACATCGTTCGAAGGTTTGTCCAGGGCCTTTGACAAATAATATTTGAAACGGGAGCTGTCGAGCGCTCCGCCCATCCCGATGATGCGGTTCTTAGGCAATCCCGTGGCCTTCAACGTCAGGTAGGTCATCGTATCCATAGGATTGGACACGACTACGATGATCGCCTCAGGTGAATGCGTCAACACATTGTCAGCGACCGATTTCACGATCCCGGCATTGATCCCGATGAGTTCTTCGCGCGTCATTCCGGGCTTCCGTGGAATTCCCGAAGTGATCACCACCACATCTGAATTTGCCGTCTTCGAATAATCGTTGGTCACACCGCTCACATTAGTGTCAAACCCAGTATTCGTGGCGCATTGCATGATATCCATCGCCTTGCCTTCAGCAAAACCTTCTTTGATATCGAGCAAAACGACCTCGCTTGCAATTCCCCTGTACGAAATGACGTCTGCACAGGTTGCGCCTACATTTCCGGCGCCTACAATGGTAACTTTCATATAAAACGTTATTTTGTTTAAAGTTTAAGGTTCAAAGTTTAAGGTTGGCGGCAATTACGGCTGTCCGCTGCAAGTCCGCGTTTTAATAAGCGGTTTTTTAGCCGCCTGCCAAAGCTTCCGCTGGTCGCCTCGGCAGCCTGCAAAAACCAGCTTATTCCAACTTGCGGGCTTTCCGCTGCCATCCGGGCCGCACCGTTCCCGAAATCAAATCGGGTTTAAAAATTTGAGGTTTAAAGTCCAACATTGTCACCAACTCCAAACTTTAAACCTCAAACCAATTTTTTACGCATCAATCTTCGCATACGCCGCATTCTTCTCGATGAACTCCCGTCTCGGCGGAACCTCATCGCCCATCAGCATCGAGAAAATCCGGTCGGCTTCAGCCAGGCTGTCGATCGTGATCTGGCGCAACGTGCGGTGCTCAGGATCCATCGTGGTTTCCCACAACTGCTCGGCATTCATTTCGCCAAGACCCTTGTAACGCTGGACGTTCGTGCTGCCACCCATTCTTTCACTTGCCTGGTCGCGCTGATCGTCGTTCCACGCATATTCCTTCTTGTTGCCTTTCTTCACCAAATACAAAGGCGGAGCGGCTATGTAAACGTGTCCTTCTTCAATCAATTCTCTCATGAATCTAAAGAAGAACGTCAAAATCAACGTAGCGATGTGGGAACCGTCGACATCGGCATCACACATGATGATTACTTTGTGGTAACGCAGTTTCTCGAGGTTGAGCGCTTTGCTGTCCTCTGCCGTTCCTACGGTTACGCCCAAGGCGGTAAAGATGTTGCGGATTTCTTCATTTTCGAACACCTTGTGGTGCATGGCTTTCTCGACATTGAGGATTTTACCACGCAACGGCATGATCGCTTGGAATGCGCGGTCGCGGCCTTGCTTGGCCGTCCCGCCCGCCGAGTCTCCCTCAACGAAGAAAATCTCGCATTTTTCAGGATCCTGTTCCGAACAATCTGACAATTTACCAGGAAGACCGCCGCCTCCCATAACCGACTTTCTTTGCACCATTTCACGCGCTTTCTTCGCTGCGTGACGGGCTTGTGCCGCCAAAATGACCTTTTGCACGATGATCTTCGCATCGTTCGGGTTTTCCTCGAGGTAATTTTCGAGCATCTCGGCTACAGCCTGTGATACCGGGGAAACCACTTCCCTGTTTCCAAGTTTGGTCTTCGTCTGGCCTTCGAACTGAGGCTCCTGGACTTTCACCGAAATGATCGCCGTCAAACCTTCGCGGAAGTCGTCTCCGGTGATTTCGAATTTCAGTTTATCGAGCAATCCAGACGCGTCGGCATACTTTTTTAACGTACGCGTCAATCCCATACGAAATCCCTGAAGGTGCGTTCCACCTTCGTGCGTGTTGATATTGTTGACGTAAGAAAAAATATTCTCCGAATAACTTGTATTGTAAATTAACGCGACCTCCACCGGAATCTCGCCTTTTTCGTTTTCCATGCTCACGACACCGGCCATGATAGGCTCGCGGTTGCCGTCGAGGTAACGGATGTATTCCTTTAGTCCTTCGGTCGAGAAAAACGTTTCTGAGCGGAAATCGCCATTTTCATCGACTTCGCGTTTGTCGGTAAACGTGATCGTGACGCCTTTGTTCAAAAACGACAGTTCGCGCATTCTCGCCGCCAGAGTGTCGTAAGAAAACTCCGTGGTTTGCTGGAAAATTTGAGGATCTGGCCAAAACGTCTGGCGCGTTCCTCTTTTGTCGGCAGTTCCCGTTTGTTTTACCGGGTAAAGCGACTTCCCTCTTTCGTATTCCTGTTCATACGATTTTCCGTCGCGGAACACTTCTGATTTCATGTGCTCGGACAGAGCGTTCACAACAGAGACACCGACGCCGTGCAAACCGCCCGAAACCTTATAGGAATCTTTGTCGAACTTACCTCCGGCCCCAATCTTGGTCATGACGACCTCGAGCGCAGACACGCCTTCCTTTTCGTGCATGTCTACCGGAATACCGCGTCCGTTGTCTTCAACCGTAACCGAACCGTCTTCGTTGATGGCAACCGAAATGGTGTCGCAGTGCCCGCCCATGGCTTCGTCAATCGAGTTATCCACGACTTCATAAACCAAATGGTGCAACCCGCGGACACCCACGTCACCTATGTACATGGAAGGACGCATCCTGACGTGCTCCATTCCTTCTAACGCCTGAATACTGGCCGCCGAATAGTCCTTCTTAACTTCTTCGCTCATAAAAATTTCTAGTGTAAAAAACTGGTTTTTTGACTTACGCGCAAATATAAGCAAATAGGGAGGATTTTGGGTTGTTTCCCATGCGTCGGAGCGCTTAAGTTATCAACATTGTGTTGATTAAAAAAGCAATGGTTTCGCCCCACTTCCAACGTTTTCGCCAAAGGTGATTTTTCCGTATTCGAAGCTTGCGCCCGATGCGATGTCCGAAGCCAGCAAAAGCGCTCCGTCGCAGTCGATGAAATCAAGCAAAGGAGCGAGTTGCGCAAGGGCCGAAATCCCGAAAGTAGATTCGGTCATGCAGCCGGCCATCACAGACAGCCCAAGCTCGCGGGCGTTGGCGATCATGCGACGCGCGGGCGTAATCCCGCCGCATTTCATCAGTTTGATGTTGATGCCGTGAAACTGTTGGGAACACGGCAAAACATCTGTTTCGCGCTGGCAGCTTTCGTCGGCGAGACACGGCAAATGCGATTCGGATTTGAGGCGTTTCATTCCGTCGATATCGGATGCGGCCAAAGGTTGTTCTATGAATTCCACCTGTAAATCGCCCAGGATTTTGGAATAGGCGATCGCTTGTTTAACCGACCAGGCGGCGTTCGCATCGACACGGAAAGGCGAATCGGTGCATTTTCGCAGCGTCTCGACGATTTCGAGGTCGTTTTGGGTGCCGAGCTTGATTTTGTAGATCGGCCACGGGAATTCGGCTATTTTGGCCTTCATTTCCTCGATTGGGGCGATGCCGATCGTGTACGATGTCGACGGAAGCGGTTCGGAACCGTTCGACCAAAAACTCCGCAATGTCCTGCCGTGTTTCCTTGCATAGTAATCCCAATACGCCACGTCGACGGCGCACAAGGCGAAATAATCGTCAAAAAGCACCGATTCGAGTTTCGGCCATAGCATCTCGGGATGTGTCTCGCCTGCCGAAGCGATGATTGGGATTGCCTTTGCAATCGATTCGCCCAGTTTTTCCCGGGTAGAATTGTAATACGGGTTCGCCGTCGCTTCTCCATAACCGGAAATTTCGCCGTCCGAAACAATTGCCACTACGGTCTTCTGTACCGAAACGCTGTAGCGCGATATCTCGAATTTATGGCGCAGCGGGAGATCGAAAAACCGATAGGAAAGCGTAAGTGGCATCGCAGAAGTTTGGACGAATATAGTTTTTTTGTGTCGGACGAGAAAAAGGCAGGACGTCCACAGCTGTTTCAGACAAATCGGACGCTCTCTTTGCCGAAGGATAATCGTGCGCCTGGTTTTAGCCGCGAGCTACGTTTCTACACCGATCGCGTGAGGGATCGAGGCTTTTTGCCTGAGCTCTTTTGGACAACCTCAAAGGTTTTACCGCACAGGACGATTCGAAAGGACGGGGCGCAATAAAACCTTTGAGGTTTCCAAAAAGCGAGTGCCGAGAGCCCGACAGCGCCGCAGCCTGCGGAGGCGGTGGCACGCCCAAAGCCCAACTTCAAACCTTAAACTTTGAACTTTAAACTTTAAACTTTAAACAAAAAAAAACGCGAGGCCAACTACAACCTCGCATTTAAAAAAATACAAACAACTATATAACAAACCAACTAACAACTACACGGTAATATCGGACTTGGCGATTTCTGTATCGGCCTTTACGTGGGCCGCGTTCGCACGTCCTGACGGGTCTTGGTTTTCCTGCCATTTCGGAATCCACTTGCGCACGGTTTGGGCGGCGCTCAATTGTGGATAATGCTTGTGAAAAATGTCCCGGTAAAAATAGGCCTCCTTCGTGGCCGGCGTATTGTAAGGAAAACGCTCGTGCGCAGCTTCCATCTGTTCGTCGGTCACCTGTGACGAGCAGTAATCGATGAGGGTGTCGATCCAGTTATAACCGACGCCGTCTGAGAATTGTTCCTTTTGGCGCCACAACACTTCGGCCGGCAAATACGGCTCGCCTGGAGTGTCGAAGGCTTTCCTGAGGATATGTTTTTCAACGCCGTCATAGGTCTTAGGCTGCTTCTGCTCAGCTTCAACGGTCATGGCGACGTCGAGAAATTGTTTGTCGAGGAACGGGACGCGGGCTTCGAGCCCATGTGCCATTGTGGATTTGTCGGCGCGCAATAAATCTGCGGTGAACAGTTTTTGCACGCGCTCGATCGTTTCTTTTTGGAATTCTTCGGTAGACGGGGCGTTCCTGAAATAGAGATAACCTCCAAAAATTTCATCGGCTCCTTCTCCCGACAGCACTACTTTGACGCCTTGTTCGGTGATCGCCTTCGACAGAAAATACATTGGCGTGCTGGCGCGCACCGACGTGACGTCATAGGTCTCGAGATGCCAGATCAGTTTGTCGAGAATTTCGATGCCCTGTTCGATGGTAAAATGGATCTCGTGGTGTTTTGTCCCGAGGAAATCCGCGACTTTTCGGGCAGCGACGGCATCAGGCGCACCTGAATCCAAACCGATCGAGAACGAATGCAGCTCTTTTCCTGTTTCTTTGAGCAGTCGAGCCGCAATCGACGATGTCAACGACGAATCGAGCCCACCGGAAAGCAACACGCCTATCGGCACATCGCTCATAAGCCTTTTTCGCACGGCTACGGTCAAAGATTCGCGAAGCAGTGCCATATCGAGCGGCTTATCGGCTTTTTTAGGGTCTTCGTATTCGGGTTTGTAATATTTGACGAAACCTGTCTGAGGCGTGTAATAATGCCCCGGAGGAAACGTCGCAAGGGTTTTGCATTGATCGGCTATAGGTTTCATTTCGGAGGCGAAATACACCCGTCCTCTTTCGTCGAGGCCGTAATATAATGGCTTAACGCCGATGGGATCGCGTCCCGCTATGAAATCGTCCCCGTCTACCACGACAAAGGCGAAATCCCCGTCCAGCATGTGAAGGAAGTCGTATCCGAACTCTTCGTAAAGGTGAACGATGACTTCAGAATCTGATTTGGAGCGAAACGTATGCTGCTTCAACACCGTGTCGCGCAACTCCTGATGGTTGTATATCTCCCCGTTGTGGACCATCCAGGCCGTAGTACATCCTTGGATTGGCTGCTTTCCCGAATGAAGATCGATAATAGACAAGCGTTCGTGACTTAGGATATGGCCTTTTTCGGTGATGTGGATGTCGCTCTCGTCCGGCCCCCGATGGGACATCCGTTTAGAGAGTCGCCTTACGAGCTGCTCGTCTTTTCCTTTTCCGATTATGGCTAATATTCCGCACATACGCTTTGACTTACCTGATTTTTATTGATAAGGCAAAGATGTAGATATGATTACAATTGAAAAACCGAACATCGGAATTCGGTTATATTTTTATTTTAAAAATCAAAATTAACGAATAATATGTAAGTACGCCGCTGTCATTCCGGAGCTGTGGTTTAAATTTTAAACTTAGCGGTTGCGGCGGTCGTATTCGTCAAATCGAACATGTGTCGCGACGTAATCCGGAAGCGTGGCTGCCGCGACCTGAAGTTTTCCCAAATTTCGAGATTGGCGCTCTTTGTCGTCCAAGTTGTAATTGTAGTTGTCAAACAGGTGACAGATCAAGATCCGGTTGTAACTGTCCAGTTCGCGGTCGTGGATTATCTCGAGCATTTCCGATTCGAAACGAGCTGCGTCGGCACTTTCGGAAAGCGCTCTTCCCGTTCTTGAAATACTGCTGAAATAATGTCCGTCTGATGGATTTCCGATACGAATCGAAATCCCGAAAATCAAATCCGGCAGGTTGATGTCGAGCACTTCAAGTTCCCGGACATAGGTTTTGCGAGCCTTGAAAGCATAACTGCCGTCGCTCACACGTTCAAACCGGTCGTTCATGATATTAAGGTGGGATTTCAGAAAAATACTCCAATTGGTCGTTTCGGCCGCGAGCATCGCAATATTCTGTGCGTGATAGCGGGGACTTTGATCCTGGCTGCAACCTCCTACCACGATGCGGTTGCGCTTCAGCTCCAGTGCGGCTTGAGGTGAGATGTAGTGTGCGACAAGTTCTTCGAAGAAATCATCTGATGCCTGGGTAATCCCGGCGTTTGCGACAGCTTCCATAAAAGCAGGATAAAATTTGGCGTCCGCGTTTTTCAGCGAATCGAATTTGACAAACCGTTGTTCGCGCCAGGTTGAATCCAGCTTCCACCTACGCTCAAAATCCCGCTCCATGCGCTCCATCTCCACTTCGTCATCAGAAAAAGCGGCGGCGGTATCAATAGCTTGTGACCCGAAATGACCCGGACGTTTGGCTGCTTTGAAAAAATAGTCCATGAAGCCCATCGATTCCAGCTGGTTGGCATGTTCCTGAAAGAACAGTCGTCCCGAAGATTTGGCGCTCTTGTGAAAAACCTGTGCGCTTGTATCGACCAGGCAATCCGCGTAGGCGATCATCTTTGCGTATTTAGGCGGCAAGGCGCGAGCTTTGAAGTCATCGGTAATAAAAAAAGCCTCGACGATACCGTCCTGAAGATCGACCTTGTCGTCAAAGTCAAAAATCCATTTGTTTTGAAGCCCGAGCCGCATTCTGTCTTTCGCGGTCGCACCATCGACCTCAATCTGTTCTTCCCTATCGTGTCCCACGGCTTCGAATACGGAAATGTCAAGGTTTTCGTACCCTTTGATGTGATACGTAACAACCAACAGGTTCCGGACGATCTTGGCCTTTTTGTATTTGGACAGGAATTTATCGAGTGAAATCCCTGCTTCTATATCGTTCATGGCTTCGGCAGCGCGATTGCCATCTAAACTGACGAAATGCCCTCGCCCTTGAGGCAGCGAATAAAACGTTTTGGGAGGACCGCACGATTTAAACTTGAGATTCAGCGAATCCACGATCGTTTTTAGTTTCCCGACCGCGTTGTCGGAATAGATCAAACCATTTTGATGAACCGGGAATTCGCTTTGCGCAAAGAGCAAAAATCCGCTGAGCAAGGCGGCGAGTGAGATCAGGAATTTCATTTATAGTTTGTTTACGGTTAAAACTATAAAATATCCTGAATAGTATATCGGGTTCCATTAATTTCAACCTGTCCACCCAATTGATTTCCAACAAGTTTGCTTCCCAGTGGCGATTGTGGCGACAAGGCGAGAATGTTTGTGCCTTCAATCGCAATTTTTGGCAATGCGAGGCTTACGTAAAAATAGATGCCATTTGCCAAAACGAGGCTGCCCAGAACGACTTTATCGCCCGGGATTAGGGGATTGATTTTATCCAGAACCGTCTTTTGGTCCAGGCATTCGGCCAATTTCGCATTGAGTTTTTCCTGTTCGAGATGCATCATCGAAAGCGCCGTCTCATGCTTGTCCCCGGCCGAACTCTTGGCGTCGTTCTGCGCATCTTCGCTCAAGGCGGAAATCATGTCGCGGAACGCATCGATCTTATCCGAGACGAGTTGGGAATATTTCGCGTGGACTTTTTGTTTCAGGTTCATTAAAATGGCGGCAAAAAAGTCGTTCGGCTCACAACTTCAAACTTTAAACTCTTAAAAGTCAAACTTGTAATTCGCCCCTAACATCACCTGAAAGCCCTGAACCGGATAGTTGAGCCATTTTTCGTATTTCTGGTTGGCGATGTTGTTGAATTTTAAAAATCCGCTAAGGCGTTCGTTGTGTTGGTAACCGACGTGGGCGTTGGCGTCGAAATATCCTTTGAGCGTGACGATTTCAGTCGTTCCGCCGACGACATCCGTGAAGTCGAGCATGTCCTTGCGTTCCCCGACATAGAACACATCGGCTCCCGCGTACCATTTTTTGGTGATGTCGACGTCAAGATTCGCGCCTGCCCTAATTTGTGGAAGGTTCCACGCTTCTTCGGCCCATTCCACATCGTAGGCATTGAACGTCGCGTTCAGGCCAAACGAAACACTTTTGGAAAAATCCGCTATGATTTCGCCGTATCCGCCGAACGTACGCACATTGTCGTACACCACGCCGAATGAATTCGCATATTCGTATCCGCCGAGATCAGGATCGCCATCGGCTCCCGGAAAACGGTTCAGCAAATAAAGCGCTTTGTTTTTCTCGTGTTTGAAAAAACCGCGCACGTTGTAACTGACGCTATTGGCAAGCTTACCCTTGAGACCCGCGTAGAGGTCGAGCTGGCGGTTTGTCGGGGCAACAAATAAGGTCGGGGAGACAAAAGGATTGGCATTCGTGAAATCGCGATACGAATTCTGGTCGAGCCCGCCTTCTGCACCAACATAAAACACCATGAGGTCACCTACGACTTTCAACGTAGCGGTCGCTTCGGGATAAATATAGAGCTTGTTGTCGCTGTTTTCGGTGTCGAGGCTGTAGAATGCGGCGGCTCCAATGTTGATCGTCCAATCGTCACGGTTCACCACGAAGCTCGGATGGATCCCGAAGTTCGCAAAACCATATTTCATCGCAGGATCCAGACTTCCTCCAAGATACGGCCGGTCGAACTCCCCTCCGACATAATCGACGATCAGGTCAGTCTCGATGGACGTTTCGGATATTTCAAAATCAAAAGACGGCTTGAACAAAAAGCGATTCTCTGCCGAATCGTACGCATCCCAAAAGCGGTTGTACTTTAAAGTCGCTCCCGTAAAAAAGCTTTCTCCGACTTCCAGACGACCGCCCACGTATGCATTGTGATAGGTTTGCTGAGGATCGATTGAATTGAAAAGGGCCGGGTCGAAAAACGGTTCGTCCACGTACATCCCGTACCAATTGTAGATTTGGTGTTGGTAACCCGCGTCAATGCTGAACCCAAAATTGTCGATACGGCTTCCGTAAGTCAAATCGATGGCCGTGTTTGAGAATTTGTCGTCGAGCACGGCGTCGTCGATTCCGCCGCGAGATGAGAAATGGCGCAGCGAACCACCAATGTAGCCGTTGTCGCCGACTTCTTCGGTTACGAACAATTCCCCGATTGCGTTGAAGTAATTTCCGATGCCCAGGGTTGCGTAATTCTTGAACAACCTTGCGCGAGGCGTTTTGTCGACAGCAGCGGCTCGACCCTTTGAAGGCGTGAACGTCGAGGCCACGGGAAACGAGAATATATTGTATTTGATCACTTCTTTTTTGGTCGTGACCGAATCCTCGAGCTGGGGCGTCTCCTTGACTTTGAACGCGTCGGAAATCGTCGGTGTATAAGGCTTGACGACATTAACGACCTCGGTTCCTATGTCTTCGTTCTTCTTTTGTCCGAAAACGGTCGTGGCCGTTCCGATGCAAAGCAATACGAGTATGTTCTTTATTTTGATTGTCATTTTTTTCAGATTTTCAGATGAAGGGCTTAAAGTTTAACGTTTAAAGTTTAAGGTTTAAAGTTTAAGGTTCAGTCTGTAATTGAAGAATTGGTTTGGGATTCCTGCGACTTGATTTTTGTAAGTTCCGCTTGCGCTTCCTCGACCACTTCCGGATATGCCGTGAAGTTCTTGATCACGCTCTCGAGGATGTACGTAGCCTGGAAACTGTCTTTGAGTCCGTAAAAATTCCGGGCCATGATCAGCAATCCTTTCGCACCGAAATATTTATATCCCGAATAATCTTTTGCCAACTTTTGGACCGCCGTGTTCGAAGCCTCGAATTTTCCGTCCTTGTTTTTAAAGTAGGCATCGTAGTACAATGCTTCGGCCGCAAGTTCTCCTTTGGCGATCGTCTGCAACTTCGCATAGGCCGTTCTCGCTTTTGCTTCGTCTGCGCTGTTCCAGGCCGAACGGGCGACGATGATTTGCGCATCGGACCGCACCTTGTCGTCCATCTTCGGATTGGCCAATACCTTTTCGGCATAGATCACGGCGTTCGGATAGTCCTTTTGCTCGTAATACGTCTTCATCAGGTTGGCTTGGGCGAACGTCACATTTTGCGGATATTCGGCTTCTGTTTCCAAACGCTTCAACACGGCAGTCGTTTTTGCCGCATCTGTTTTCTTGAGGTAAATTTCAGCCAGTCGCGCCAATGACTGCTCCGTGAATTCGTTTCGCGGACGGGAGGCAACCGCTTCGTAAGATGCCGCCGCGTTGTCCATCAGGCCGTCCTTGTAATACAATTGGGCGAGGTAGAAATTGGCTTTAAGCGAATTCGGTCCCGTCGGAAATTTGGCGATATAGCCGCTGAATCCTGAAATGGCCGCCTTCGTATTGTTTTGCTGATATTGCTTTTCGGCTGCTTCGTACGTGTCTTTTTCGAGTTCGGCATCCGTGACTTCGACGAAATCGAGCGTCCTTACCCAAGTCGCGTATTCGTCGACCTTTCCACTATCCACATAAATGATACGGGCAGTTGCGACCGCCTCTTTAGCCTCTGCCGTATTCGGAAATTCCGACGCGATTTTCTTGAATTTCGCAAGTGCCTGTGTATCGTTCTCGGCGTTGTAATAATTGAGGCCTTGTCTTAGCAATGCTTTGGGCGCGTACGAACTGTTCCTATATTCCGCAACGAGCTTGTCATAGGTTTGGTTGGCCTGTTCGGTTTTCTTTTCTACGACATACACGTTCCCAAGTTCGAACATCGCATCGTCCCGATATTGCGATTTCGGGAAGTTCGCGATGAATTTGTTCAAATCGTCGATCTTTTTGTCGTTGCGCTGCACGAATCCGTAGGAAATCGCTTTTTGGAACGCCGCATAATCGGCATCGACACCACGCATTTCGATCGCCTTGTTGTAGGCGTCCATTGCCGGCCAGTACTTCGCGGTTACGAATCGACAGTCGCCAAGGCGCAGGTAGGCATCGTTGAGACGGGTTTTATCGTCTTTGTGGGCGTCGATGTATTTCTGGAAATTGTCGCCCGCATTATCGTATTCCTTGAGCTTAAAGTAAGCGTAAGCCAGGTTGTAATTGAAATTTTTGTATTCATTCGTGCTCTTGGCCTCGGCAAAACCATCGAATTGCTTGAAGCTGATGAGTGCTTCGTTGAAATTGTCGAGGGTGTATTCCGTTTCGGCTTTCCAAAACGTCGCACGAGCTGTAAAATGGCGGTTTCGCGGCTCGGCGATCGATTTGTTGAACATCGAAAGCGCCTCTTTGTAATTGCCATCCTGATACAATTCGAGGCCGCGATAGAACGTTACTTTTTGATACGCCTCGCGGTTGGCCGTCTTGTTTTTCTCGAGCAGATCGAGTGCCCCGGCGTAATTTTTAGAGGTGATGTAGGAATTGATGAGCAAGCCTTCAACTTCGGTCCTGTTGGGATTGTTCGGATACTTTTGAAGGAAATTCGCCAAAACGTCGGGAACCGGCTGGTAGGAGTTTCCGATTTCGTAACTCAATTTAGCGTAGTTCAAGGCGGCGTCTTCGGCGATCTTGGCGTCGAATTGCATTTCCGAAGCATTTTTGAAAGCGTTCAACGCCTGTTGCTTCAGATCGGTCTTGAGATAGCTTTCGCCGAGGTGGTAATACGCATTTTGAGCCACGGAGTCATTTCCTCCGACGATTTTGTTGAACTGGGCGATCGCATTTTCGTAATCTCCCTGTTTATAGTAAGCGTAACCGAGTTGGTAAAAATCGGTGTTGTTCCACTTGCCTTTCTTGCCGCGATATTCCTTGAGATACGGAATGGCTTTATCGTACTGCTTGAGATTGAAGTAGCTCTCGCCGATGATTTTGTTCAATTCCGACTTCTCAATGGCGTTCGATTTTGCCATGGCCTTCTCTCCGGACTTGATCGCCTGGTCGAATTTTCCAAGCTTGAAATTCATGTCAGCTTCGAAATACGAAAGTTTCTCTTTGTATTTTTCTTCTCCCGAGACCTCGTCGAAATACTTGCTGGCTTCCTTGTAATCGTCGGCTTCGTAAGACATGAAACCCATATAATATTTGGCCTGGGAACCGTACTCCTTGGAATTCAGCACCTGGTTGAAATAACCCGTTGCCTCTTTTTTCTTACCTGCGCTAAAGAATGCATACCCTTTCTGGAAGTTGAATTTGTCGCGTTCGTCCTGTGAAAGTGTGCCCTCATCGACCTTGTCGAACCACTGCAAGGCCTGTGGATATCTGCCTTGCTCGAAATAATAATGCGCAACCTCGATGTAAGCCTGGTTCTGCTTCGTACTCGTAGGGTAATCTTCTACAAAATCCTCCATTTTCTCGTCGGCATTCGGCTGTTCGAGACGGATGGCGCAATTCGCGCTATAGTAGGCGCAATCGGCCTTGACGTTGGTGTTGTTCGTTTCGTCCTTGACCTTTTCGAAAATGATTTGGGCCGACTGGTATTGATTGTCCTTGTACAACTCTACCGCACGGTCGAATTCTTTGAGCTCGTGGGAATAAATCTCGGTTTTCTGTGCCGACAAAAGGGCAGTTCCGCCGAAGAAAAGTAGAGCGGCAATACGGGTTCTTTTACGCATTTCGCATGGGTTTAATTATCAAATTTAACGCCTTAACGGTTTTATAACGGGTGGCTTTCGGGTTTTATTATGAACATTTTTTTTAACAGACGATTGTTGGGAAGTTTTTGAAAGCCCTGAAAATACTGAGATTGAGCTATTATGATCGGGCCCGGTACGACACGTACAGTGCCATTCGGATAAGACCAAACGAAACAGGACTTTGGGATGTTGCGTCACTTCGGCAACATGCTTTCAACCTCTGTTTCAAGAATTTCGTTTAGGCAAAAACGATTTACCGGATAAGTTTTAACGATTTCTACAGATTTTCTGTACCAGAATGAACGCGATTTTTTGTAGGGACGTATCGCCCTTTCCCCGTATTGGCAAAGTTCGGCTTTCCCAAAATACTGGCGTTACGGTAAATCTGCCGTTTTTGTTAAAAGTTGATCTCCAAAGGCACTTCATTTCTTTCTTTCTTTCTTTCCAACTGTTGCGTTAGGGATAACGGCTTTGCCTGAGCTCATTTTTCGCGTCCTTTAGCGGAAAATAGCGAGTGCCGTTAGCCCGGCGCCGCCACTGTCCTGAATTGAAAACTGGTTTCGATGCGGCGCAACGCCAAAAAATAAAAAGACGATATGTCGTTCGCTGACAATGCCGCCCGTTACCTGCCTCATGGCTGTCATGAGATTAAATTGGCTCGTAATCGATCGATCGCGCCGACTTTAAACTTTTGGCTTTCGCCTTTTAACTTTTTCGTTTACTTTTACGTCCAAACATTCCCATCCATGCCAGAGCCAATCGTTTCCCTGCACAACGTCACCATTTTCCAGGACGATCGCGTCGTATTGTCCAACGTCAACCTCGAGGTCAAAGAGGGAGAGTTCATTTACATCATCGGAAAGACCGGAACGGGTAAAAGTTCGTTCATGAAAACGCTTTACGCGGATTTGCCTCTCAAGGAAGGCGCCGCAAGCATCGTCGATTTCGACCTGGCCAAACTCAAGCAGTCGCAAATTCCATTTTTGAGGCGCAAGATCGGGATCGTGTTCCAGGACTTTAAACTGTTGCCCGACCGTTCGATCAACGACAATATGATTTTCGTTTTGCGCGCTACCGGCTGGAAGGACAAAAAGGAGATGCAGGACAAGATAGACGAAGTGCTCGACCGCGTGGGAATGCGAGCAAAGTCGAACAAAATGCCCCATCAGATCTCGGGAGGCGAGCAACAACGCATTGCCATCGCGCGCGCTTTGCTGAACGACCCTGAACTCATCCTGGCCGACGAACCGACCGGAAACCTCGACCCGCAAACGTCCGTCGAAGTCATGGAAGTGTTGCGGAAGATCAACGCCAACGGAAAGGCCGTCATCATGGCGACCCACGATTATGCGTTGCTTTTGAAATTTCCTTCCAAGACGCTCAAATGCGACAACAATACGTTGTTCGAAGTCGTGCAGCGCACGGTCTGAGCGACGCGCGATAAAACATGGCGTTATAGTTTTTATTTAGCCGAGAATTTGCGAATTTAGCCACCGTGGCAACTCGCGGATTCGCGGCTAAATCTTTTGTGTGCTCTCCATTCTCATCCCTACCTATCATTGTGATGTTTTCGACCTCGTGGCGGAACTGCACCGACAATGCACTTCGCTTCAAATCGCGTTTGAAATTTTGGCGTTAGATGACGCTTCCCGCGGATTTCTATCGGAAAACAATCGCGTGAACGAACTCGCGAACTGCCGTTTTGAGGTTTTGGATGAAAACATCGGACGCAGCAGAATCAGGAATTTACTGGCTTCAAGGGCAAAATTCGAGTGGCTGCTTTTTTTGGATGCCGACACATTCCCGGCCAATGACGATTTTATCTCGCGATATGTTTCCGAAATCCGAAAAGGTAAAAAAGCGATCAACGGCGGCATCCGATACTCCGAAGAAAAACCAGCACCGCCAAAGATGTTGCGCTGGACATACGGAAAAGACCGCGAGGCACTTCCTGCGGCCGAGCGCAGTAAAAATCCGTATCTCGCCTTCCTCTCGCTCAATTTTGCGATCCCGAAGCAGTTGTTCGACAAGGTCAGGTTCGATGAAACGCTTCCGAACCTTAGGCACGAGGACACGGTTTTTTCATTTCAGATGCGACAAGCCGCAATTCCCGTGAGCCACATCGACAATCCGGTCTTCCATCTCGGGCTCGATACTTTCGAGGTCATGCTGCGCAAAGAACACGAAGCATTATTTGCATTGAAACAATTGTTGGAAAGCGGGAAAATCGCAACCGATTACGTGAAAATGGGCACGTATTACCTGTTCCTTAAGAAAACACATCTCGCTTTTTTCGTTCGCCATTTCTTCGAGCTGACTCGAAAATCGTTACTTTCGGACATTTCCAAACCGCGACCATCGCTGTTTTGGTACGACGTTTACCGACTCGGATATCTTTGCTCAATCCCGGACTGATGCCAAAAATATCTGTAATCATACCGCTTTTCAACAAACAGCGCCACATTTTCAGGACGCTGGAATCGGCGCTGGCGCAAACCGGGGATTTCGAGATCATTGTGGTCAACGACGGCTCGACCGACGGAAGCCAACACGAAGTCCAGAAGTTTTCCGATCCTCGTATCCGATATTTCAAAACTGAAAACAAAGGCGTTTCGGCGGCGCGCAACCTGGGCATTTCAAAATCCCAAGGCGTGATCATCGCTTTTCTGGATGCAGACGATTTGTGGCTTCCGGCTCATCTCCACAACCTTGAAAGACTGTATTCCGATTTTCCGGAAGCCGGGCTTTTGTGTACGAATTACGCCAGATATTATGCAGCTGACATCAAAAAAGCCCCAAGGTTCATCGGTCTACCCGAATTCCCGTGGCGTGGTGTCGTTCCCGATTTTTTTCAGTCCAGTTATATCGACCGGATGGCCTGGACGTCGGCCGTGGGCATACCGAGGAAAGTGTTAGACGAGGTGGGGAATTTCGACGAAGCAATCACGCTTGGTGCCGGAGAAGATCTCGATTTATGGATCAGGACCGCGATTCGTTATCCCGTTGCTTTTGACAGTGAAATTTCGGCTTACCACAACCTTTCTGCAGACAACAGAATGTCGCTTACCTATACAAAAAAACGCGCGTTTGCCCTACTCGACCAATTTTCGACGGAAGAAAAAACAAATCGTTCGCTGAAACGTTTCCTTGATCTATACCGCGCGGAATTCGCCTTAAAAATGAAATTGGCTGACGATGAACGGTGCCGTTTTTACATCCGGCAGCTCGACCCTAAAAATCTGTCGGTCAAAACAAAGTTGCTGCTTTCCCTACCTGCTTTTGTATTGCGCCCGATGTATCGCTTCAAAAAGTTCCTCGAGTCAAAAAATGTCGAGGTTTCGGCTTATCATTGAGTAAGTCCGAGGAAATCGTCAAAGTCGCGAATGTAGTCGCCTTCGTCAAATTCACCTGAAGAAATCACCATGCAGACCGCTCCCGAAGAAAAATTTTCTAGTTCGCGCCAGGTGTTGCGCGGGATCAGAAGGCCTTTATCGGGCTTGTTGAGCGTTACGGTCGCCCGCTGCTTTCCGTCGTGGAGCACCACGTCAAAACTTCCGGAAAGCGGGACAAGCAACGCCGCTTGTTCCTTGTGCGCATGGCCGCCGCGGGAAGCGCTGCTGGGGACGTCGAACAAGTAGTAAACGCGTTTTATTTCAAAGGGAACGGTATCTTTTTCGACGACGCCAATATTGCCGCGATAGTCTTCGATAACCGGTATTTTAATGAGTTGGATCTCCATTACGTCAATAGTTTTTTCCAGATGTTGCCAATTTCCGAAACGTCCAGACGGGCGACGCTCTGACGTGCATTACATCGGCAGTGCTCACGGAGCTCTCCGTCTTGCGCCATTTCATCTAATGAGCCGGTAAGCGCGCTCCAGTCCTGATCGGGTACGAGCAAACCGTTCCGGCGGTGCTGGATCAGGTCGGCCGGCCCCGATTTGCAGTCGAAAGATACGACAGGAGTTCCGACAGCCAAAGATTCCGCGATAATATTCGGCAAACCCTCGAATTTACTGGTCAGCACCGTGAATTCGGCCTTTTTGAGCAGCGGATATGGATTGGTAACGAAACCTCCGAAAACGACCAGCTGCGACACATTGTGGTCTGAGGCCGATTGCACCAGCTCGTCTTTCAGCGGTCCGTCCCCGATGAGCATCAACCGTATGTCGCGCCGCGCCAAATCCGATTCGGCATACGCCCTGATCAGCTTTTTGAACTGCTTGTGGTCGTCATTTGCCATACGCCCGGCGGCGATAATGTAACGGTAATGTACTGGAACAGGCGCCCCGGAAAGGTTTACAATTTTCGCCGTCTCCAACGGATTATGAATCGTGCGTACGTTGTGATAACCGTAATGTGTTCTTAATTTCTGTTCGATCATATCGGAGACGCACACGATTTGGCTCGCCTTTGCGAACAGCATTTTGGATACCAGGCGATTGGATGTCAGGTACCACTCTGTTTTATAACTGTGAACGGTGGGAATGTATCGGTAGCAGGACATGAGGCGTGACAGCAACAGTTCCCGGACGGGTTTGTGATGGGTCCTGAAATCGATAATGTAGTCGAAATCGTGTCGGCGGATATAGCTTAAAATCATGCGGAAACGCTTCAGGACCTCAACTATTCCACCAGTCTTGTACGTTTTACCAAGGTTCAGCAGTTTCCCTGAAAATTCGTACGTGACCGCATCGATAAAAATGATGTTGTGAACGTCAAAACCTTGGTCTGATAAATAATTCGACAGCACGGCGTGGATCTTGTCAGCTCCGCCAAACGACAAACTGTTTCCGACAAGGCAAATTTTGAGTGGCGGCATGCGCGAGTTTACTTACTTTTGAACAAATATAAACGATTTTATGAGGATACTGCTTGTGGGAGAATTCAGCCGTTTGCACAATTCGCTAAAGGAAGGGCTCGTCGTGCTCGGACATGAAGTGACGTTGGTGGGCAGCGGAGACGACTTCAAGAATTTTCCCGTCGATTTGTCGATTGCGGCCAGGACCGTCGGCAGTTCCGGTTTTTTGAAACTCGTCAGCAGGATCGTCAACAAGTTTTTTGGGTTTACGCTTGAAAGCCTCGAAAAAGGCCGGCGTTTCGAGAAATTATTGCCTCAGCTCAAAGGTTACGACGTGGTCCAGCTCATCAATTCCGACGCTATCGAAACCTTGCCCGGCCTGGAAATGAGGCTGTACAAGCGCCTGTTCGCGCAAAACGGAAAAATCTTCCTGCTCATTTGCGGGGACGAAACGCCCGTCGTGGATGAATGGCTCAAAAACAACCAGCGCTATTCGGTCATGACGCCGTATTTTGAGGACGAATCCCTGGAACCACATTATCGGTACACACTGAAATATACGTCCGGTAAATACCGTGAATTATATCGTTACGTTTCGGAAAACGCATCGGCTTTACTCACTTCCGATCTCGATTATAAACTGATTTTGGACAAAGCGGGAATTGAAACCACGTTGATTCCGAATCCCGTCAACATCGACAAAATCAAGTTTGAGCCGCTTTCCGAAAGCGACCCCATTACAATATTTTACGGCGCCAACAAATACAGCTCAGTCAAAAAAGGCGGAAAGTATTTTGAACAGGCGTTGAACATCGTTAAAGAAAAATTCGAAAATAAGCTCAAAATCGAAACCGTGGACAGTTTGCCCTATTCCGAATACGTTGAACACGTCAAAAAAGCGCATATCGTGCTCGACCAGATTTATGCGTTCGACCAAGGTTATAATGCCCTGGAGGCGATGGCAAGGGGAAAAGTCGTTTTTACGGGAGCGGAATCTGAATTTTACGAACACTATGGATTATCTGAAAAAGTGGCCGTAAATGCGTTGCCGAATGTCGATTATATCGTAGCTGAAATTTCGAGGTTGGTTAAAGATCGCCGAGAAATGTCGCGAATGGGAAAACATGCGAGGACATTTGTAGAACGGGAGCACGACTTTCGCCAAATTGCCGCACGCTATCTCGAAGTCTGGACAAAAGCGTGAATCTTATAGCTTCAACATCTTAACAAATAAACACTTAGTCGATTTTCAACTTACTTTTCCTCGTGATATTCCTGCTCCGTGTTGATCGCCCACAAATTGTCCTTTGTTAAAATCCCTTTGCCGATATTCTGGACAGCCTGGATCGCCGTGAGCATCGAATGGTCCTGGTTGTTGTATTTGTGCATGCCGTTGCGTCCGACGAGAAACAGGTTTTCAAATTGATCAGTGTAGGATTTTATCTCGTCAAACCGATCATAAGACCCGAAATATGCCGGGTACGTCTTGGGCATTTTGATTACGGTCGCGTCGAGTACGTCGCCAGCAGATGAAATAAAGCCAAGTTCGACCATTTCGGAAATTGCAAGCGTTTTCATTTCCGCTTCGGATTTTTTCCAGATGGCGTCGTCTTCATTGCAGAAGTATTCCAACCCGACCCATGTCGTATCCTTGTCCTTTACCAAGAACGGGCTCCAGTTATTGAAAACCTGCATCCGCCCAACTTTTACGTAAGGTTCCTGGATGTAAATCCAATTGTCCTCGAGTTCGAAATTGATGTTCCTGAGCAACAACCCAACGGTAATGAAATCGCGGTAAAGCAAGCCGTTGGCGACCTCGCGCACGTTTGCGGAAATGTCGGCATCGAGATTCGCAATCAATTCCTTTACCGGCATTGTCGAGATAAAATAATCGCCCGAAATTTCTTCGGTTGCACCAGACTCCAGGTTTTCGACGAGTACTGACGTCACCGAATTTCCTTCCGTTTTCAAACCAACCACCCTGGTATTTTGCCGCAACTGTCCGCCGCGTTCTTCGATTCGGGAGGCGACCTCGTCCCACAATTGTCCCGGCCCGAATTTCGGGTACAGAAAATATTCAATCAGTGACGTCTCGGTATTTTTTTGGTTAACATCATTCCCTTTTCCGAAAATCCCCTTGAGGTAATGCGCTATCGTTTTCCGGATCGAAAGCCCTTTGATGCGCTGGGCGCCCCATTCCGCCGAGATTTTCGAACACGGGATTCCCCAGACTTTCTCGGTGTAGTCCTTGAAGAACATTTCGTAAAGACGCCTCCCGAACCGGCTGATAAAAAATTCGTCTAGCGTTTTAGGGTTTTTAATCGGAAAGATAACGGATCGCAAATAGCTTAACCCGATCAAGAGCGTGTTGAAATAACCGATTTTCCCCACGGTTTTCGGCGTGAGCGATATCGGATAATCAAAAAATTTATGGTTGAAGAAAATACGTGACTTGCGCTTGCGGACCAACATTACCTTATCGCCCGCAGCTTCTGCATTCGGCGCGATTTTCACGTTCGTCGTAGCATTGCGGTACGTCAATTTTATGTCGGAATTTTCGGAATAGATCGGGAGAATGTCGTTCCACCATTGCATGACCACATCCGATTTTGAAAAAAAACGGTGGCCGCCTATGTCGATCTTGTTCCCTTTGTAATCCACCGTACGTGAAATCCCGCCCCAGTGGTCGCTCATTTCGATGACGATCGGCTCCACGTCGGACGTTTTGAGGAATTCGTAAGCGGCGGTGAGTCCGGCAGGCCCACCTCCAATTATAATTGCTTTTTTGGGTTCCACTCGATTTTTTCTGGTTCCCAAAACTACACTTTTTCCCCAAGCTTTTTTGCGCGATTCCGCTATATTTGAACGAGATTCGTTAGCCATGACTTCCCTATCCAGATTTTACCGCATTGCTTTTTTGGCGACCGTCGCGTTTTATGCCCTTTTTTTCGCGCGTTTTGGATTCGAAAACTGGGACACGGGCTTCGTGCAATCACAAAGCTGGCGAGTGGCCAATGGAGAGCAGGCGTTTCGGGATTTTTGGAGCATCCGGCCTCCCGTAACGGCTTACTTTCACGGCTTTTTTGTTTGGGTTCTACCCGACTATGCGCAGGTTTACCTACTTAGGGTAATTGGATATCTCTTGTTTGCACTCCAGGTTTTCTTTGTCGTGGACGGCGTCGATCGCCTGTTTTTCCTGCGACGCTATAAAATCGACAAATGGGGCGCGATGCTCGTGTGCTTCGTGATGGCTACGGGAAAGATCTATCCCGATCCGTGGTTTACCGTCGACGGGATATTATTTGCATCTGCCGCATTCTACATTCTGGCACGTGTCCAAAAAGCAAACGTGTTTACATTTATCGCGGTGGCGTTGCTGGCGGTTTTGTCTGCCGGTTGCAAACAGTCGTTTTATTTTGTACCTGTATTTTTTTCGATATGGATCGCACTCCGGTTCGGCTGGAAAAAAGCCGTCTTGTTCGTCGTTTCCGCAGCGGCTTTTGTCTTTGCGATCGGCTCCTGTTTCGTTTCGATCGCGTCGTTTTCCAACATCATGTCGCAAATCTCAGGAACCGGAAATTCCAGGGATTTTCTCGAACTCGGCTTGCTTTGCTACCTCAACGCATTCCAGACGAAATTCGTCTGGGTCGGCTTGCTGGCGTTGTCCTTTTGTTTTGCAGCCTTCAATTCAGGTAAGCGATTTCCGGACGTTGGCTCGGTGCTCAAATGGCTCGCGATCGCCACATTTCTTTCCGCTTTGGCAGCGATCCCGATTTTTGGCTTTAACACCGCCTCTACCATATTGCTCGTAGCGGTAAGCGTTGCCTTTTTCAGAAAAACCCATTTCCAGATGAACCGCATCGCGAAATATTTTCCGATTGCCGTGCTCACAGGAATAGCCTGGTGCGCGGGATTGAGTAAGGGCTTTCCGTTTCCAGTTTTGTTTGCGCACGCACTGGCGCTTTCGTTTTTTGTGCTGATGTTCGACGATTTCGGTACCTATCGCATCAAACGGTTGTATTTGTTTTTGAGCGTTCCGATAGGCATCTTGCTCGTCGTCGGGAATTTTTCGCGCTACCGGGAAACGGGATTCCTGGATTTGGACTGCAACCTCTCAGCGGTGTCTCCGAAATTGGCCGGTGTGGTGGCTTCCGCAGAAACATCTGAAAAACTGCAAGAAGTAAAAATGCTGCGCGAAAAATACGGTCAACCTTATGTTGTGGCGCCAAGCCTGCCGCAAGTTTATTATTTGTTCGGCGACCGGAATCCGCTACCCGCAGATTGGCTGACGACGTTTGAACTCAAAAATGCGTCCGGGACGTTTCTTCGCGCGACGCCTGCCCTGGCCAAATTCTTATTTTTGGAACGTTCTTTCGTCAGCGGAGAGCCGTTCTTGAATCCGAAAGACGATAAGAACGAATTCAGCCTTTATGCAAATTACGTCCTGAAACACGGCAAACCAGTCGAAAAAACCCGACACTTCCTGGTTTATGACACATCAGGACTCCACAATGTCTTTCCAAAATATCCGATCAAAACCAACGCGTATGCCGAGTAAGTCACAGCATGGGCGATCACCAGGCCGCGAATACCTACGGCTTGCAGCAGCAAATGACTTGCGACATATAAAATCACAAGCGAAAGAATCTCGGTTACAAAAAATGCCTGCGTCATCTTCTTGGCAATAAGGCAACATCCAAAAATCAGCGACACGCATCGGAAGCCGTCTCCGAGAATCTGCCAGGCAAACAAATCGGATACGGGTTTGAAATCAGCCGTAAACAAAATGCTAATGACCAGATCCCGCAACCAAAACAGCAATAAACCGGACGCGATAAACATGGGAACGACAGTGCTTAGGTAACTCAGGAAAATACCCCGGATTTCGCGATTTCCATCGGCCAAAACCAATTTCGGAAGGAAGTAGACCGAAACCAGCGTCGTCACGAACAACATATAGTAAGACGAAATGCGGTTCATGGCTTCCCAATGCCCGGCGGCGTCAACCCCGGAAACATCAATGACTTGCTGGCGGATTTGCAGATAAACCAAAGGCACGCACACGGCCGAAAACAACGTCATCAGCGAATAAGCGCCCATTCTTTTGAGCAACGACCTGTCAAAATTCCCGATCGAAATGAACGTCCAAAGCGGAATTTCGCGTCTCATGTAAACAATCGTCACGAAAAACAAAGCCGACGGGCTCAGGACGATCGCGAGCAACGCCCCAAAAAGTTTCAACTGTACGATCAGCCCGATTGAAATCGCAAGTCCGATAAGGTTTCCGAAGATATTGGCCCAGATCACGTTGCGGTAATTTCCCAAACCGTTGAGAATCGCAATCAAAACGATGGAAAGCGCGTAAAACGGCAATGCGATCGCGAGTATCCGAAATATGCTGGAGAAGCCGGAATTCCCGTCAAAAATCCAGTTGCTCCAAAATACTGAAAACACGAAAAGTGCCGCACAGCAAATCGCCATGATGGCAAAAAGGCTGATGAAAATCGTAGAAATCGCCTTCCTGAGTTCCGTATCGGATGTTTTGCTTTCCGCCACATATTTCACTATGCCGTTCTGAAAGCCCAATGTCGCAACGCCTTCGAGAGACGTCAGGAAGTTGCGCAGATTGCCCACGAGCGCCATGCCCGACGGTCCGACAAAGACCGCGATCACTTTTGAAGTCGCAAACCCGATGACGATTTTGACCAATACGCCAAATGCGTTGAGCGAGGTGGCGCGCAAAAGTGAGGATTGCAATATTTTTTTTGGAACGCCCATCTACCAAGCGTTTAGCGCCTCGATTACCTGTGTGACTTCCGCATCGGTCATGACCGGACTGATGGGCAGACTCAGGACTTCCGCATGGATTTTCTCGGTTATCGGAAGCGCAATATCGTTCCATTCCTCGAAAGCGCTTTGCTTGTGAGGTGGGATTGGATAATGGATTTGTGTCTCGATGCCGTTGTCAAGCAGATAGGCACGCAAGGCTTCGCGCTCTTCGCTGCGGATGACAAACAAATGGAATACGTGGTCGGGAGAGCCTTTATAAATCGGAAGCGCGATTTTCGGATTTTTGATCTCGGAAACGTAACGTGAGGCAATCTTTTGCCGCAGTTGGTTGTCACTGTCCAAGTTCGGCAGTTTGATGTTGAGAAACGCCGCCTGGATTTCGTCAAGCCTAGAATTCACGCCTTTTGCAACATGGACGTATTTTTTTTCCGACCCGTAATTGTGCATCCGGAAAATGGCGCTTGCGAGTTCGGAATCGTTTGTCGTGACCGCGCCCGCATCTCCCAATGCGCCGAGATTCTTGGCCGGGTAAAATGAAAAAGCAGCGGCATGGGCAAAATTTCCCGCTTTTCGTCCATCGAAACCCGCGCCGTGGGCTTGGGCTGCGTCTTCGATAAGAAGCAAATCGTATTTTTTGGCGATATCGCGCAAGGCATGCATCGGCGCCAGTTTTCCATATAGATGAACCGCGAGAATGGCCTTTGTTTTAGCGGTGATTTTAGCAGGAACGAGCGTCGGGTCGAGATTGTAGGAAGTCAGATCGGGTTCGACCAAAACGGATTTCAGACCCGCTTGTTCGATGGCGAGCATCGAGGCGATAAACGTATTTGCAGGAACGATGACTTCATCTCCCGGTTTCAGTTTCCCAAGCTCGATATACGCCTTGAAAATCAGCACGAGTGCGTCGAGGCCGGTGCCGGTGCCGATGCAGTATCTGGTACCGCAATAGGCTGCAAAACCCGATTCAAAGCGCTTCACTTCGTCCCCGAGGATGAACCAGCCTTTTTGGAGTGTCTCATCGAATTTTTGGCGAAGCGCCTGTTCGTAACCCGCGTTTATTTTCTGTAAATCGAGAAATCGGATCATATCAAAACGGTATCAAGCAATCTGTAATTTTTGGTGGCCACTTCATAAAAATCCTGAGTGACGGTATGGGCCCCGAAGCTTTCTTTCCAGAAAACCAACCCTTCGTTGAGCTTTCGGCCCTGTTCCTCATTGGATATCCCGAAATCGAAAAAGGCCTTTTCCTTAAACGCATCGGCAATCAGGAAATGGTAAAGGCGGTCGAGCGAATTGAGTTCGTTCTTTTCTGAATTGGCCGAAATGTACTGCGGATGGGCGACGGTGTCGGTCTCAAAAACCGTAGTTCCCGCAACGAGTTTTCCGTAATGATACACATTAAACTGGCGGATATTTTCTGGAAAACGCTCGTGCAGCATTTGTATTTCTTCGAGCGAATGCACGGGTTGTACGCCATGGCGCGCCTCGAGGTTCGGAATCAGGATATCGTTCCAGAACGGTGCAAAATTCGCCTCTTCCACGATTTCAAGTTGATTTACCTGGCTGCGGCGGATGCTTTGGCGCCTTGTTTTGGTTGTCACAAAGGGCTTCCTGAGGTCTATTGCCGAAAGTGAGTCGCGTCTCGTGAGTTTGGCGCCCGATACGAAAAGCGCGTAAAGCAGCTCGTCCGAGGGAAACTTGTGATAAATGGCCGGAATCGTCTTTATTTGCAACGTTTCGACGCCCGATTCCGATAAAAATTCCAACATCGCCCGAAAAACAAGCAAAACGCGTTTCAGGTTGATGGTAGAGGCGTAAACCAAGCCGCCGTATGTCAGGCCCCAATGGGATTGCGCCAAATCACTTTTGCGGTGCAGCGGACAAAGCGCGACGAGCTTGCCGCCTTCGTAAGCCATAAGCGAAAAATCGTCAAACCGGTCGGAATGATACTCCATGAAACCCCGGTCAAACAGGAAAGTGCCGTTCTTGGACGAGGCGTTGAAGTCGTTCCATTTTCTTGAATCGTTGGCCTGATAGCGCTTTACGGTGAATTGGGTCAAGGTTGGCTGTTTGTGAAGGCAAATTAAGGTTTTTTTGCGCAAACTGAGGACGGAATTGCGAACCTTCGGGTAAGACCTAACAAATTTCACAAATTTGTTAGGTCTAAAATAACGAAATTTCGCGACACCGAATTACAGGTTTTGTGCCGAAAATGTTAAATCACTCAAGTCAGCCCATTTGCATCAATTGGTATCAGAGACACCCGAATCCTTACCGCAAACCCGTAACTTCTCATTTGCACGAGGCAACCTTTTCCAAAATCCGTATCTTTAAAAACAAAAATCGCAAGTGAAGCCAGGATTACTTTCCCCACTTATCGCCTGTCTTTTATTCTGTTGCACGCTCTGTGCGCAGGATATTTCGCTCTTCCAGCAATTCAACGGTCGGTTTGATTTCGTTTTTTTTGGCAATACGATGAATCCACAGGAGAATTCCTATATGATCTCGCCGTCTGTATTGACGTCCACTTCCGCCAATTTTACACTCGGACCGGACGATGAGATCGAGGCGGCTTACCTCTATTGGGCCGGTTGCGGATTCGGCGATTTCAGCGTAAAGTTGAATGCCACACCGATTGTTGCAGAACGGACATTTTCCCACGAATGGTTAAGCGGCGGGCTGACCTATAATTATTTCAGCGCTTTCGCGGATGTCACATCGCTCGTCCAAAATACCGGAAACGGCAATTACACCCTTAGTGAACTCGATGTCTCGGACTACATCGGCTATGCGTTCCAGAACCGCACCAATTTCGCCGGATGGGCCATTGTCGTGGTGTACAAGAACGACGCGCTTCCGTTGAACCAACTCAACGTGTACGACGGAATGCAGTCGGTGCCTTACGAAATAACCATTATGCTCGACAGCCTTAATGTGATCGACAATGTGGGCGCCAAAATCGGTTTCCTGGCTTGGGAAGGCGACCGCAACATCGCCAACCTCGAATCGCTGAGCATAAACGAGGACTTGCTCAGCAATGCACTGAATCCGGAGGACAATGCTTTCAACGGCACCAACACGTTCACCAATTCCGAGAACCTCTACAATATGGATCTCGATGTCTACAACATCCAAGGAAACATCAATATTGGCGATACCACGGCCGAGATCACGCTCAAATCGAACCAGGATGTCGTAATGGTAAACGCCATCGTGACCAAACTCAACAGCCAGTTGCCGGACGCCACCATCGCAGCCGATAACCTCGAAACTTTCTGCAACTCTCAAACCGTGGTGCTCGATTATACGGTGTATAATGTCAACAGTACCGACACGCTGCCAGCGAACACACCCATTGCATTTTACCTCGGTGATGTCCTTCTTTCGAGCGCGACGACCCAGCAACCAATCGCGATCGGGTCGGCCGAGTCAGGACAGATTACGTTGACTTTGCCTAATTCGGTCACGTCCGATTTCACCATCACGTTATCGGTTGACGATATCGGAAACGGAACGGGAATCGTCACCGAACTCAACGAAGGCAACAATGGTTCGGAAACTTCGGGAATCCTGATGCCGCTGCCGGAATTCAATCAGCCGCAGACCGTATTTTCGTGTAACAAGGGCTTGACTTCGGGGATTTTCGATTTTTCCGGCTATTACGATACGATCGGATTAAATCCCGGCGAGGTGGTCACCTTCCATCACAGCCTGGAAGATGCGGAAAATGGCAGCAATGAAATTCTCGACGCCCATAATTTCCACGCGAATGCCACGCCCTATCTGATCTACTTCAGGATTCAGGGCCAAAACTGTTTTAACGCAGGGAATTTTGAGCTTAGGGTGCGCAATTGTCCGCCGAAGATTTATAATTTCATTTCGTCCAACGGAGACGGGATCAACGACTACTTCCACATCGATGGCTTGCGGGACATCTTCATGCACCACAAGATTTCCGTATTTAACAGATGGGGCGCGCTCGTCTGGACCGGAAACAACAATATCCCAGAGTGGGACGGCCGTCTTACGAAAGGCCTGAAATGGTCGGATGGAAACGTGCCGGACGGCACCTATTATTACGTGCTCGACCTCAACGATCCCGATTACCCGGAACCGTTTACGGGTTTTCTGTACATCACGCAGTGATCAATTGCGATCCAGGGGCGCGAGGTACCATTTGTAACGCACCGCCAAAAGCCGCAATGTGATGATCAGCGCCGAGGTCGTGATATAGAGCACGTCCTGGTTCATCCTGAACGCATCCCGAAGCGTAAAAAAGAAAATCCCGCCTACGATGCACAGCGTCGCGTAAATTTCCTTCCTGAAAATGACGGGGATTTCATTGCACAAAATATCGCGGATCACGCCTCCGAAACAGGCCGTCATGGTCCCCAATGCCACGCAAATCACAGGATGCAGACCGGTTGCGATGCCCTGCTCGATTCCGATAAGGGTAAAAACGCCAAGCCCGATGGTATCGAACAAAAACAAGGATACGCGCAATTTGTCGAGTTTCTTCCGGAAAATCACCGCCAGCAGGAATCCTGCGATGATGAAATACACCACGTTAAGGTCTCGCATCCAGCCCACGGGCGTATTCCCGATGAGCACATCGCGCAACGTCCCTCCTCCTACCGAAGTGGCGAAAGCGATCACGAACACGCCGAACGGATCGAGTTTTTTATTCATGGCCGTGAGCGATGCCGATACGGCGAAAGCCATGGTTCCGATGACGTTTAGGTAGTAGAACATTTCAATTAGCGAATTTGATAATTAGCGGCCCGAAGCGCAGCCGAACGGATGAAATAATTAGCGAATGGTAGATGATGTGATCACTTGGTAATTTGATAATTTGATAATTAGCGAATTAGTCAATTAGCGAATGGTAGATGATGTGATAACTTGGTAATTTGATAATTTGATAATTAGCGAATTAGCGAATGGTAGAAGATGTGATAACTTGGTAATTTGATAATTTGATAATTTGATAATTAGCGGCCCGAGGCGCAGCCGAACGGATGAAAAAATTAGTGAATGTGGCAATTAGCGAATGAATATATGGCGAATGTGGAAATTAGCGGTCGGAGTTTGATAATGATGTGCTAGTAAAATACAATAAAGAATAATGAGTTTAAAAAAATCCGTTCTGCAAGATTTACCGCGAGGCCATCCGTCAATTACCACATTAACTAATTCGCTAATTCGCTAATTGACTAATTCGCTAATTGACTAATTCGCTAATTGACTAATTCGCTAATTCGCTAATTGACTAATTGACTAATTACCTCTCGTGTAAAAATTGTAATCCTTGATGATCGTCCGTAAAAAATCGCTGTTGTTGCCGGACTGGTTCCGGATTCCGGAAACCGTTTCGACTTTATTGACGAGTTTGCTGACGGTTTCGAAATCGTGCCTCCCGATGGCGTTGTTGAACGTTTCCTTGATGATGCGGATATCGTTGTCCGACAATTTGATCACCAGCGGATAAGTCGGAACGTATTCGCTACCGATATCCTCGAGAATCGTATGGCTGATGTTGACCTTGCTCTTGAGCGTGATCACGGACGTACCGGCGGCCATGTCACCTAATCGTTGGCTTTTTTTGGACACCGAAACACAAATTACCGCAATCAGTCCGTTGAACATCATAAGATCGACGAGCCGGAAAAACCACCTGACGAGATAATCCGAAAATGACGCCTGGTAACCATCGATCTTGACCACTTTAATCTTGAGCAGGCGCTTTCCCCAGGTTTGACCTTCGAGCCAGCTTTCAAAAACCAAGGTATAAAACACGACGGGAAGATAACAAACCACTATAATGGCGCCCGCCGACCAGTTATCCATCTTGTCCAACTGCTCCATGAGGCCGGAGTAGACGAAAATCGTGTAGTAAACCAGGATCATGTACGCTATTTTGATGAGCCAGTCCGCGAGGCAAGCCAGGATGCGATCGCCTACCGTGGCCGCCGTAAAGACGATGTTCACATTTTGTGTGGTGTTTATTGATAATTGGGTCATAATTCCTATTTTAGCGTCCCATGAGAGAAATAGCGTTCATCAGGCAAAATAAAGAAAAATGGTTTGAATTTGAACGCGCCATAGCGTCGGGCGACAAAAAAAACCCTGACGAACTTTCGAGCCTCTACATTCAGCTGATCAACGATCTTTCGTACGCCCAGACGTATTATCCGAAAAGCAAAATCGTTTCTTACCTCAACGACATGGCCGCCCGCGTCTACCAGCGCATTTACAAGACCAGGCGCATGGAAAAAAACCGCCTCGTTCATTTTTTCAAGACCGAAGTGCCTTTGCTATGCTACGGTTACAGACGCTATATCTTGTACGCTTTCGTGTTGTTTTTCCTGTCGGTTGCCATTGGTGTGGTCTCGGCCGCCAACGACACGGATTTCGTGAGGCTCATACTCGGCGACGGTTACGTGAACATGACCATGGAAAATATCGACAAAGGCAATCCCGTGGCGGTTTACAAATCGGGTAGCAACTGGGGAAGTTTCATCGGCATTACGCTCAACAATCTTTATGTTGGGGCGCGTTGTTTCATTTATGGCATTTCGGCCGGGATCATGACCTTCCAGGTCGCGTTCCAGAACGGGATCATGCTCGGGGCTTTCCAATATATGTTTTACGACAAAGGCGTTTTTTGGGAAAGCGTGCGCGGCATCTGGATTCACGGGGCAATGGAGATTTTTGCCATCGTGATCGAAACGGCGGCCGGTTTTATTTTGGGCGCCTCGATTTTATTCCCCAAAACATATTCGCGTTTGAGTTCGCTCAAAATCGGATTCATGGCCTCGTTCAAGATTTTCCTGAGTACCTGGGTTTTCACGATTGCCGCAGGATTTCTCGAAGGTTTTATCACGCGTTATTCGATCGATATGCCAATTTGGCTCAGCTCGGCGATCATACTTTCCACATTGGCGCTCATTTCCTGGTACTATTTGATTTATCCGATTGTCGTACACAAAAAATTCATCAAAAGCCTTGCGTAAGTTTCTATTCGTAACGTGGTTGACGGTTGCATCGGTACAGGCTCAGGACAGCATTGTATACGAAGAGCCTCCATTGGTTGCCCAGTCGGCTGTTTCGGACACCATTGTCGAACGCCGTTTTTCGCCCGATTTCAAACAAAAATACCAGTCGGAGGAATTCAATTACATCCCCAAACCCGAAGAAGAAACCTGGTGGGACCGATTTAAGGCATGGCTGGCACGCCTCATCCAGAAGCTATTCCAGCTCGGAGGCGAAGAATCGTTGACGGCCGCGGCCTGGTTTTTCAGGATACTGGCGATTATTTTGGTCGTCGTGGTGATTTACCTCATCGTAAAATCGATCATGAACAAGGAAGGAAGTTGGATTTTTGGCAGGAGCACGTCCAAAAAACTGATTTCGGCAGACGACATCGAACGCAACATCGAAACAGCCGACTTCGGCAAACTGATACAGGAAACGCTGATCTCGGGAGACAAACGCCTGGCCGTGCGCTATTACTATCTTTGGGTGTTGCAGCAGTTCTCCAAACGTGGCATAATCGATTGGGACATCGAAAAAACGAATTCGGATTATCTGTACGAAATAAAATCCAAAGCTGACAAAAAAGACTTCGCCTACCTCTCCTACCTGTTCAACTATATCTGGTACGGCGATTTTGACTTGGATGAACCGACGTTTGCGCGCGCCGTGTCCGCATTCGAGAAAACGATAAAACGCAACTGATGGGAAAGCTCAAGTATTACATCATGTTCCTCGTGGCGCTTTTCGGGCTCATCATCTGGCTCGACGGAAGCCAGCCAAAACCAATCGACTGGACGCCGACGTATTCCGCTTACGACAAGATCCCGCTCGGGCTTTACGTATTCAATCGCGAAGTAGACCAGTTGCTCGGGACAGATGTTCACCGCATCAGGCGCAGCCCTTACGAGTTTTTCGACTCGATCTACGACTACGGGACCAATGCCTACAAAGCCAACGGAAACATAATGGCCATTTCCCGGGCCGACAACCTCGACAAACAATCGTGGGAGGAGATTTTCTATTTCGTCGGTCACGGCAATACGGCTTTCGTGAGCATGGGCACGTTGCCGGACATTTTCAAGGACAGTCTCAAAATCGAAGTCAGGACGAAGTTCAATTTGAGGGACACGCTCAGGCTGAAATTCAAAGACAGTATTTTCGGCAAGAAAACCTATGCGATGCACGAAGACGTGATGCCGGCGTATTTCTCTGGTTTCGATCAGGAAAACACCGAAATCTTGGGCAGTTTCGAATCCGATAGCTTGCGCCCCAATTTCGTCAAGGTCTACTACCGCAACGGAGCGTTTTTGCTGCATACGACACCGGCCGCGTTCACCAACGTACATTTGCTCAAGGCGGACCACAGCGAATATGCCGAAAAAGTGCTTTCTTATCTGCCTCAGGCCGAGACTTATTGGCATGTTTCGAAAGACATGTCCTCTATCAGTGGGTCGCCATTGCGCTTTATAAGGTCGCAACCTGCTCTGCATTGGGCCTGGCTGATTTTCGTTTTTGGAATGGTCGGATTCATGATTTTCAACGCCAGGCGCAAACAACGCATCGTGCCGATCCTTGACCCGTTGCCGAACACGACGGTCGACTTCGCCAAGACGATCGGCAACCTTTATTTCCAGGAAGGCGACCACAATACCGTCATCGATAAAAAAATCATTTATTTCCTCGAAAAAATCAGGAACGATTATCATATCGACACGACGCGTCTCGACGAGACCTTTGTTGTGAAACTGCAACAGAAGTCAGGAAAAAGCACGGATGACATCAGACAGGCGGTCGACCTGATAAACGACCACCGCAGAAGCCCGCACCTGGCGGTCGAAGGCGATCTAATCAAAATAAATTCCGCATTGGAAAAACTCTCATAGCGATGGAAAACGAAAACCAAAATCCAGAATTTGAAAATAATAGCGAAGGTTTTGCACCGACGAATGAAACTTCTTCATCCGAAGACGTGCGCTTCAGCAACCGCCTCGACCTCGCGCCGCTTTCCGCAAGCCTGGAACAAGTAAGGCGAGAGCTGTCAAGCGTGATCGTCGGACAGGAAAAAATGATCGACCAATTGCTCGTGGCCTTGCTTTCCGGCGGACATGTCCTGCTCGAAGGCGTCCCCGGCGTCGCAAAGACGATCACGGCGAAATTGCTCGCCAAATCTACCGATATCGGTTTCAGCCGCATACAATTCACTCCGGACCTGATGCCGTCGGATATTTTGGGAACATCGGTTTACGACCAGAAAACCACGGAGTTCGAATTCCGCAAAGGCCCGATTTTCTCGAATCTGGTCCTGATCGATGAGATCAACCGCGCTCCTGCCAAAACCCAGGCGGCGCTTTTCGAGGTCATGGAGGAGCGACAAATCACCATCGACGGAAAGCAGTACGAAATGGACGCGCCTTTCCTTGTCGTGGCTACGCAAAACCCGATCGAACAGGAAGGAACCTATCGCTTGCCGGAGGCCCAGCTCGACCGTTTCCTGTTCAAGATTTCGGTGGAATATCCGAAGCTTTCGGAAGAGATCGACATCATCATGCGTGAGCATAAGCTCCAGGATCACGACAAACTCGGCAACATCAAGCCGGTACTTTCGGGCAACCAGATCCGGCATTACCAGGCGCTCGTCAAGCAAATCGTCGTCGAACCTCAGCTTGTGGAGTACATCGCCAAGATCGTCATCAACACCCGCAGCAACGCTTTCCTGTATCTTGGCGCCTCGCCTCGTGCCTCGATTGCGATTTTGAACGCTTCAAAAGGTTTTGCCGCATTGAGAGGACGCGATTTCGTCACGCCCGAAGACATCAAGGAAGCCGCGATCCCGGTTTTGCAACACCGCGTCATCGTGACTCCGGAACGCGAAATGGAAGGCTTGAACAGCGTGGAGATCGTAAGACAGATTTTGGAGTCGGTGGAGATTCCGAGGTAATTAGCGAATTAGCGAATGAGGTAATTAGCGAATGAGGTAATTAGATGATGGGATAATTAGATAATTAGATAATTAGCGAATTAGCGAATGAAATAGTTAGATGATGAGATAATGGAAGTTTCGCAAGGTCTATGGAATATTCGACGATTAAAAAGGATTCTCAAAAAATTAAACAAGTCTCGATTCGATAACAAAACGCTTGTCCACATTTTCACAAACGTACCAGGCGCAGCCGAAGGAGCAAAACTAAAAATCGCATAAACAAGTAAACATTGAAAAAGCGCATCCGACTTTTCGGGTTGTACATCAACAACTTCTTTTTCTATCTCCTCATTGGAGTCGGGACGTTTTTCGTATTGGCGTTCTTTTTCCCGAACCTTTTCAATGCCGCGCGCTACCTGTTTCTGGCGTTGATGACGTTCCTGGTGCTCGACATCCTGATTCTGTTTTCGGCAAAAAATCCGATAGAAGGCGAGCGCGAACTGCCCGAAAAATTTTCGAACGGGGACGAAAATCCCGTCTTGGTCAAAGTGCGCAACTTTTACACGTTCGCAATCGGCGTGAAGGTCATCGATGAGATTCCGGAACAGTTCCAGATACGCGATTTCAACATCGAACGCAAAATCGCGGCTTCGTCTGCAGATGATTTCCAGTACCATTTGCGTCCGACCGAAAGAGGCGAATACCATTTCGGCCACCTGAATATCTTCGTATCGTCTCCGTTACAGCTGGTCTCGCGCCGTTTCCGGTTCCAGGACAAGCAGATGGTCAAAACGTATCCGTCGTTCATCCAACTGCGCAAATACGATTTGATGGCGTTTTCGCATCATCTGACGCAATACGGCGTGAAGCGCATCCGCCGCATCGGCCATACGATGGAATTCGAACAGATCAAGGAATACGTTTCGGGAGACGACATCCGTACGATCAACTGGAAGGCCACGGCCAAGAAGTCGAATTTCATGGTCAACCAATACCAGGACGAAAAATCCCAGTCGGTATACATGGCGATCGACAAAGGGCGCGTGATGAAAATGCCGTTCAACGGATTGAGCCTGCTCGATTACGCGATCAACGCGACGTTGGTCTTGTCGAACGTCATCCTCAAAAAACAGGACAAAGCGGGTATGTTTTCGTTTTCGAAAAAGGTCGAGAACCGCGTCGTTGCCGAAAAGCGTTCGTCCCAAATGGCGAAAATCCTCGAAAGTCTCTACAACGTCAAAACCGATTTTTTTGAGAGCGATTACAGCCGTTTGTATGCCGATATCCGTAAAAACGTCAACCATAGAAGCCTCGTGGTTTTGTACACGAATTTTGAAACCCTAGACGGATTGCACCGGCAATTGCGCTACCTCAAAGGAATTGCCAAGCATCATTTGCTCGTGGTCGTGTTTTTTAAGAACACCGAACTCAATTCGATCATCGAAAAGAAATCCGAAGGCATTCACGAAGTGTACGACAAGGTCGTGGCCGAAAAATTCATGTTTGAGAAACGGTTGATCGTCAATGAATTGCGCAAATACGGAATCTATTCGGTGCTGACCTCGCCCGAAGATTTGACGTTGGATACCATCAATATGTACCTCGAGATCAAGGCGAGAGGGATTCTTTAATTGGATAATTAGATGATGAGATGATGAGATGATGAGATGATGAGATAATTAGATGATGAGATAATTGGATGATTTCGGTATTGAGTTTCCGGTATGTTATGGAAGATTGGACGTTTATCGATTTTATCTGGCAGCTTTTGGCGGATTGCCAGACTGGCTTTTTCTATTACACGCTGTTCTATTTCGGGTTGCGGATCTCGAAAGGCAAATCAACATTAGCCGGATTCGACAGCTGCGCGACCGCGATGATCTGCGGTGTTTCGGCACTTTACTTCGTCACCTGGATCGCCGGGTGGACATACCTCCTGTCTGTTTCCGAAGACGCCCGAAAATCAACTCTCGAACGGCTTGGCGGCCCGTATTCATTTGGCCTGTGGCTGCCGTCTGTCTTCTATTTCGTCCTTCCCCAGTTGCTCTGGATCCGGAAAATCAGCGAAAATTACATCTCCCGTTTCCTGGTCGCGTTCTTCCTCTTTTTCAATTTCGAGAAATTCGTCATTTTGGTCACCTCGTTGCACCGCGACTACCTGCCGGGCTTGTGGACGATGTATTCGGGTTCGCTGTTCCCGGAAATCATCTATGGAATTGTCTGGAAATTCGTCCTGTTCACGGGTTTGACCGCACTTTTGTTTTCGTTTCGACGGAAAAGGAATAATTTCGCGGGATGAAGCAGATTACTTCCGTACAGAATCCGATGGTCAAACAACTGCTGCAATTGCAGGAAAAAGCCAGGGCACGCAAACAGTTGGGAACGTTCCTGATAGAAGGCCGGCGCGAGATCGAACTGGCGCTGAAAGGCGGTTACGCGATCGAAAGCCTGTTGTTTCTCGAAGCAACCGATTTCGATTTTGGAATTTTAAGCGCATCGGACGTCGAAATGATCGAAATCTCTAAAGAGGTTTACCACAAACTCGCTTATCGCGACACTACTGAAGGCGTGATCGCCGTGGCAAAATCGAAGAGCTTGTCCTTATCGGATTTGGAACTGCCCGAGAACGCTTTGGTTTTGGTTGCCGAATCTCCCGAGAAACCGGGTAATATAGGCGCGATGTTGCGAACGGCGGACGCGGCCAATCTCGACGCGGTCATCATCGCCGATCCAAAATCGGATCTTTACAACCCAAATATAGTGCGTTCGAGCGTCGGATGCGTGTTCACGAACCAGATCGCCACGGGAACGACCGAGGAGGTCATCGCGTTCCTCAACACGAAAAACATTGCCATTTACGCCGCGGCTTTGCAGGATTCGGTCGCGTATCACGAACAGGATCTTACCTCGGCTTCGGCCTTGGTTGTCGGAACCGAATCGACCGGTTTGACGCAACCCTGGCGCGAGGCGGCCAAACAAAATATCATGATCCCGATGCAAGGGGAAATCGATTCGATGAATGTTTCGGTTGCGGCCGCCATTTTGATTTTCGAAGCAAAACGGCAGAGAGGGTTTGAGGTTTAAGGTTCAAGGTTTAAAGTTTAAGGTTTAAAGTTTAAAGTTCAAGGTTTAAAGTTAGCGCCGTTCGGAACCCGTCAACTTTAAACTTTCAAACAAAAAAACCAAACAACCATCAAAAAAATAATGTTCTTGATTAAATTTATTCTCCATTTAAAAATTCCTAGCAGCTCGCGGCTCCGCGGCTTAATACAAATGAGACACTATATCATGCTTCTCGCGGCTTTTGCTGCGTTTTCGGGCCAGGCCCAGTTATCGGAATCCAAAATCGACGCCCTCGTCGAAAAAACGCTTACTTCGTTCAACGTTCCCGGAATAGCGGTCGCGGTGGTCAAGGACGGCAAAATCGTCCATTCCAAAGGATATGGCGTCAGGTCGATCAAAACCAAACAAAAAGTCGATGCCAATACGCTTTTCGGGATTGCCTCGAACAGCAAGGCCTTTACGGCTACGGCCTTGGCCATCTTGGTCGATGAAGGCAAGGTTTCCTGGGATGACAAGGTCGTCAAACACATTCCCGAATTCAAGATGTACGACGATTACGTCACCTCCGAATTCACGATCCGCGATCTGTTGACGCACCGCAGCGGCCTCGGCCTGGGCGCAGGCGATCTCATGGTTTGGCCGGACGGGAACGACTTTGGCGTGCAGGACGTCGTAAACAACCTGCAATATCTCAAACCGACATCGGCATTCCGGACCAAATACGATTACGACAATTTGCTCTACATCGTGGCCGGGGAAGTCGTGCATCGCGCAAGCGGAAAAACCTGGAACGAATTCGTCGAAGAGCGCATCATGGCGCCGATCGGGATGAAAAACAGCGCTTCCACATTTTCGCGCCTCAAGGACACGACCAACGTGATCGACCCTCATGTTCCGATAGACGGCAAACTCACGATCATCTCGCGTTACAAACTCCACACTTTCGATGCCGCCGCCGGGCTTTATGCCAGCGTCAACGATTTGTCGAACTGGCTCATTTTACAGATGAACAAAGGCAAGTTCGAAGGCAAGCAACTTTTTTCGGAGAAGCAGGCCAACGAAATGTGGACGCCTCAGACGTTGATGCCCAACAAACCGTCGGCTCCGTATTTCTCCAATTTCAAGACTTACGGCCTCGGCTGGCAAATTACCGATGTCAAAGGCAAACTCCAGGTTTCCCACACGGGCGGGCTCGAGGGCATCGTCACCCAAACGCTTATGATCCCGGAGCTGAAACTCGGCATCGTCGTGTTGACCAACCAACAAGCGGGTTCGGCGTTCACGGCAATCAGCAATACGATAAAAGACAGTTATCTCGGAATGCCGGAATTTGACCATGTGTCGGATTTGTCGGGCAAAATGCGCCAACGCGAATCGGACGCCGACAAGGTTACCGATGACGTCTGGAAAATCGTCAACCAGAACATCAAAGACAAAAAAATCCCGGATTGGAAGCCGCTTGTGGGCACTTTTAAGGACAATTGGTTCGGCGAGGTCGTATTTTCGGTCAAAAAAGGCAAGCTTTTCATGGCTTCAAAGCGTTCTCCCCAACTCACAGGCGAGGTGTTTTACTACAAGGACAACAATTACGTCGTCAAATGGAACAACCGTTATTTCCACGCAGACGCGCATATCTTCTGGGACGGGAACGATCATTTCACGATGAAGCCGATCTCGCCCCTGACGGATTTCAGCTACGATTTCCAGGATCTCGATTTTCATAGGGTCAAGCCTTGAAACGCCTGCTGCTGCTTGCATGGTTTACGTTTGGAACGACTGTCGATGCGGTCGCCCAGCACGATGTTTTCCGGGACGAGCGTTCGGGTTTGTAGGTGCAGTTGCGCGAGGATTTTATCATTGGTTACGACAATCACAATACCGTCAAAGCGGGAGAGCCGTTGCAAATGGAATTGATGAACCACGGTTTTATCGACGGTGGCCTGGGTAAGGTTGCCGAACTCGTATTTACGTTCAGTTATGAAGACGGCTCGACGGTTGCCAAACCGAACGATGTTTCGATGTCGCGCGTTTCGCTCGGAAAACACATCGTTGACAAAAACCAGAACTACCAGTCATCCAGCACCGCTGCAAAGTCCCATTGACCATTTTCAACGGCCTTGCCGAGAAAGACATCTACGTTCAGGTACTTCTGTTCCTCGACGGGAAACAAGTGGCAAAAGGCGAGCGCTCCCGTAGCTGGATCAGCGAGCACGTCCGCGACAACCCTCGCAAATGAGATGATTCCAGAATTTTCGATCGGGCTCATCTGAAAATTCAGAGGCTATTTTTTGTACGGTATTTCGTAATTTACGCTCCTAAAATTTCCAAATGAAAGTACTGTTGTTTCTGCTTGCGATATTCCTCGGATTGTCCGCTTTCGCCCAATCCAAAGAAGAAATCAAACGATCGACCGCCAATCGCGACAAATATTTGTTTGCGGTGAAATCAGAACCCAGAAAATTCGACGAAACCGTTGCTGCGGAATATGTCACCGACGAAATCCTGGTCCCGGTGACCATCAACGGGAAAACCTATACCTTTTTGTTCGATACCGGTGCAATCACGATCCTGTCGAGCGAAATCGTCCAGAATTTGGGATTGACGGCAGTCACGTCGAACAAATTCGTAGACTCCGCGGGAAATACGACAGAGGAAAACTTTTACACCGTTCCGGAAATCCGCTTCGGATCGGTGGCGTTTCGCAACGTTGGCGTCGGATCATTCGACCTTTCCAGGTTTTCGCAGTTGCTTTGCCGGCCGATCGACGGCATATTCGGGTCGAACATGATGCGCGTCTGCAATTGGGAGATCGATTACGGGAAGCCGTCGGTGAGGATGTCGTCCGATAAAATCCAGCTCCAAAACGCGAGATCTGTTCCTTTTACACAAAATTTTTCCGGAACGCCACGCGTGACGATCACGACAGCCGGCATCAACTTCCTGGCCGACGTCGACACCGGGAATAACGGCAGCCTCGATATTCCCATGGAATTTTTCGAAAAAAGCAGGCTCAATACCGCATCCCGTATCGCCTCGAGCCGCGGCAAAGGATTTTATTCGCTGCTCGGAAACGCGCTCCAGGACGAACATATGCTCATGGCCGATTCGGTCTACATAGGAAAAGTGTTGCTTTCGCGGCGAATTCGCGTTTCCCCTAGCCCGATGGTGTTGATCGGCAACGATTTTTTCAGCCCGTTCGGAAAATTTGCCATCAACTACAAAAAAGGAGAATTGCTGCTGCCTGAAAAACAGGGCGTACTTCCGCCGGAAAATTCGTTCGGCTTTACGCCTTTGCGCGAGAACGGAAAGACGGTCGTAGGCGTTATCTGGAAAGGATCCGATGCGGAAAAACAAGGCATTCAGCTCCAGGACGAAATCCTCACGCTCGACCAAATCGATGTCTCGACGCTGGCCGACGCCGACTGGTGCGCTTTCCGGCAGCGTTTGATAGCGAATGATAAAGTCAGCGTCACCGTTAGGCAATCGGACGGAAAAACGCTTTCATTGACGTTGAGGAAATACAATCTGTTGGAGTAATTTGGCTTGGTTGCATGACGAAACGAGCCGTCAGTGTTCCCGCCTTTCGATTTTCAGCCGAAACTCATCCGATATTCCAAAGGCGTCACTTCCACTTTCGATTTAAATAACTTGTTGAACGACTGCGAATGCTCGAATCCTACCTTGAAGGCAATTTCCGACACCGACAGATTCGTCGTGGCAAGCAATTCCTTGGCTTTCTCGACGACGGCGTCCTGTATGTGCTGGCGTGCGTTGCGGCCAGTGAGGCTGCGCAACAGGTCGCTTAGATAGTTGGACGACAAATGGAGTTTTTCAGCGAAATGGTGAACCGATGGCAATCCTGATTCCTGGGGCATGTCGGAACTCAAATAGGCTTTCAACAATCGTTCAAACCCTGAAAGGACATCGATGCCGTGCGTTTTTCTGGTCAAAAACTGCCTGTTGTAAAAGCGGTTGGAATAGTTCAGCAATAATTCGATATGCGACAAAATCACGTCCTGGGAAAATGCATCGATGGGATTTGCGATCTCGCGCTCGAGGCTTTCCATCAGGCCGATGACCATTTTTTCTTCCGAATCCGAGACGTGAAGCGCTTCATTGACGTCATACGAAAAAAATCCAAAATCAGGCATCTTGGCGTGAAGCGCGTTCCCTTTTAGAAAATCGGGATGCACGAGCAGCATAAAACCGTCCATTTTTTGAAGGTTTTCAGATTCCACGCCAATTACCTGCAAAGGCGACACGAACGTCATCACGCCTTCGTCAAAATCGTAATATTGCCGACCGTAACGCAGCCTTAGGTCGAAATTTTTCTTCAGCGCCATCGAGAAAAAGCCATAGGTGATCGACTTTCCGATAAGGTCCGCGCAACCGGTCACGTCGGCCATGCGAACCACTGAAACCAACGGATGGAACGGCTTGGCAACCGACATGAGCCGGTGCATTTCGGATATCGTCGCGATATGGACAGGAGGCGTGAACTTTTTCATTTTGGTGGAGTTGCGGTCATGGGTTTCAGTGCGTCGTCCCAAAGCGCATCGCTAATTTATCAATAATCCTGGTACTGCATCACTTCGTCCCAATAGGAATTCCCTGTGTCGGCAGTGATCGGGATGATGCGTTCCAGACGTTCGATATCGGACGAGGACAGCTCAAGGCTTGCCGATTCTAGATTTTCCGCGAGGTATTTCCTGCGTTTGGTGCCCGGGATCGGGACGGCGCCCTTTGCGATCGTCCAGGCAATGGCGAGTTGTGACGGTTTTACGCCTTTCCCGGAGGCCATTTTTTCGATCTCGGCCAACAAATCGAGATTCTTTTGGAAATGCTCGCCCCGGAATTTGGGGATGTTGCGACGGAAATCGTCTTTGGGAAGATCGTCAATCGATTTGAATTGTCCGGTAATAAAACCGCGTCCCAATGGCGAATACGCGACCAAACCGATTCCAAGCGTTTCTAAGGTCTGGGTTACGCCCGCCTGCTCCACCCGTCGTTCAAAAAGCGAATATTCGGACTGGACGGCCGTCAACGGATGCACGGCATGCGCGCGCCGGACGTTTTCGGATGAAACTTCGCTCAACCCGATGTAGCTCACTTTTCCTTCCCTGACCAGATCTGCCATTGCGCCAATGGTTTCTTCAATCGGGATCGTCTTGTCGCGTCGGTGCAGATAATAAAGGTCGATATGATCTGTCCCGAGATTTTTGAGCGAGCGTTCCACAGCGTGTCTGACATAGTCGGGTTTACCGTTGATCTGCCAGGTCAACGTGTTGGTCGCGTCGTCGATTTCCCATCCGAATTTTGTGGCGATGATGTACTTTTGACGATTCCCTTTTATCGCTTTGCCGATGAGTCGCTCGTTGTGGAACGGCCCGTACATATCCGCGGTGTCGAGGAAGTTGAAGCCTTTCTCCAAAGATTCGTGGATTGTCGCAATCGATTCGGTATCGTCGGTTTTTCCGTACATATCGCCGCCCTGGAAGCCCGACATTCCCATACAGCCCAATCCCATCGCAGGAACTTCGAGGCCTTGTGACCCTAATTTTTTCAATGTTGCCATGATTTGAAATTTATAACGCAAAGTTCCGCCGAAAGATGCGTCCGCCTGTAGCCCAAATCCGTTTGCTTGTAGCCGAATGCAGGATTCCGTATCAAAATGCGCTTCACGCCGGCCCGACATTTCGGCAGCGGATCATCGATTGCTCTAAGCGGTTCGGATTTTGACGTTCCAGCCTCGAAACCTCCTTAAAACACTGATCCTAAACCAATTTGTTTCAGGAGGCCGCAACAACCAGAAAATTACTAATTATTCATTTTTAATTATTAATTTCCCGACATGGAGTTGACTGATGAATTCATAGAAAAAGAAAACAAAGCGATTGCGCAGGAATACAAGGAGTTGCTTCGGATTTCCTATCAAACGCTTTCGGACAGCGACAAAAAAATGATCCGGAAAGCCTTTGACGTGGCCGTCGACGCCCACAAAGAACAAAGGCGAAAGTCAGGAGAGGCGTATATTTTTCACCCGATAGCCGTAGCCAAGATCGTGGCTTCCCAGATCGGGCTTGGTGCGACTTCGATCGCGGCGGCTCTCATGCACGACGTGGTCGAGGATACGGATGTCACCGTCGAGGACATCGAACGCATGTTCAACCCTAAGGTGGCCCAACTCGTGGCCGGCCTGACCAAGATCGCCCAGGTCAAGAAGGACATGAACATCTCGATGCAAGCCGAGAATTTCCGCAAGATGTTGCTTACGCTGAACGACGACGTGCGCGTGATCATCATCAAGATAGCCGACCGCCTGCACAATATGCAAACGATGGATTCGATGGCGGAATACAAACAGGTCAAGATCGCATCGGAGACCTTGTATATTTATGCGCCTCTCGCCCATCGCCTGGGGCTTTACAACATCAAGAACGAATTGGAAGATCTCGGTCTTAAATATACCGAGCCCAATGTCTACAAGGATATCGTGTCCAAGATCAAGGAGACGAAAGAGCAGCAAGATGCCTATATTCAGGAAATCTCCGAAGTCCTGAAAAGTTCGCTTGACGCGGAAGGCATCGACTATATCATCAAGGGCAGGCCTAAATCGGTCTATTCGATACGGCGCAAGATGAAAGCCCAAAACGTCGGCTTCGACGAGGTTTACGACAAGTTCGCCTTGCGTATCGTGTACAAATCGAATCCGCATGACGAAAAGTTTTTGGCGTGGAAGATTTATTCCATCGTGACCGACCATTACCGACCGTCCCCGAGCCGGTTGCGCGACTGGATATCTTCCCCAAAATCCACCGGTTACGAGGCGTTGCACATCACCGTCATGGGGCCAAAAGGCCGATGGGTAGAAATCCAGGTACGGTCCGAGCGCATGGACGAAATTGCCGAAAAAGGCTATGCGGCCCACTACAAGTACAAGCAAGGCGGAGGCAACGAGGAATCGGGACTCGATATTTGGCTCAACCTGCTCAAGGAAGCGCTTGAAAATTCCGAAACGAACGCCGTTGACTTTGTCGAGGATTTCAAGATGAACCTCTACGCCAAGGAAATCTTCGTCTTTACGCCAAAAGGCGAAATCAAGTCGTTGCCGAAAGGGGCGACTTCGTTGGATTTCGCATTTTCGATACATTCAGAAATCGGTGTACGGACAAGGGGAACGCGTGTGAACGGGCGCTTGGTTCCACTTAACTACGAACTCAAAAGCGGCGACCAGGTCGAGATCATCACCTCGCCCAACCAAAAGCCGACGACACATTGGCTCGAATACGTAACGACATCGCGAGCTAAAAACAAGATCAGGAACGTCCTCAACGAGAACACCAAAAAAACGGCCGAGGAAGGCAAAGAATTGTTGACGCGCAAACTGAGACACCTCAAGATCACGATGAGCGAATCCGTGGTCAACGAGCTGGTCAATTTCTTCAAGCTCAAAACGAGCCTCGATTTGTTCTACCGCGTCGGAATCGGTGCGATAGAAAACCAACAGCTCAAGGATTACGCCGCACAAAAGAGCAATTCGTTCATCAACTTCTTCAAGAACAGAATCAAGAAAAGCGACAAGCCGATCGCCGAGGAAGACCTGCACCGCCAGGTACTCACGAGCAATTACGACATGTTGGTTTTCGGCCCTGAACACGACAAACTCGACTACAAGCTCTCAACGTGCTGCAACCCGATTCCGGGAGATGAAGTTTTTGGTTTCGTCACGATAAACGAAGGAATCAAAGTCCATAAAAAAGATTGCCCGAACGCGATCACATTACAGTCGAATTACGCCTATCGCATCATGTCGGCAAAATGGATCGATTCGACACAACAGGAATTCAAGGCCATCCTCAACATCACCGGGATGGATACGCTTGGCCTGACCAATCAAATCACGAAAGTCATTTCGAACAACATGCACGTCAACATCCAGAGCATTTCCCTGAACGGGGAGGCCGGGATTTTCAACGGACAGATCGCCGTCATCGTTCAGAACAATACGATACTGAAAAAATTAATGGAAAATATCCGTAAGATAGACGGTGTCGACAAAGTCACGCGGGTATACCATTAAAAGACAAAAAAAATCCGGCCTCATCGACCGGATTTTTTTCAGACGGCACTACCCGGTCCGCTGGGATCCATCGGGCCTTGCGGTTGCAACGGATCGTGCTGGGGATCGACATCGCCCCAATCTGCAGATTCTTCTTCTACTTCTTCTTTTTCAAGCGATTCTTCCCTATCCCCGGACGTATTACGCGATTCGTCTCCCGAAGTATCACGCATTTCCCGTTCGCGGTCTGTAGGATCCTGGTTGGATGGCATCCACTCTTTTTCGTTTGTATTTTCCATGATGGCTGACTTTGAATTTTAATGTAAATTAGTCTGCAAACTCGCTCGCCGCGTTATGGAATTTGTTCCAAAGTTGGTGCGATTTACCTCAGATATGGAAACGCCAATCGTAAACGACCATTTTATCCTCAAAAAAGGAGAAGGAAAAGGCGCCTGGACTTTCATCGAAATGCCCATCCTGAACAATGTGCCCAAAAAACGCAACAGCACTTTGCGCGTTCGCGGCCTCATCGACGGTTACCGGTTGGAGTCGTTCAACATTTGGGCGATGAAGAAAGGCACTTTCATGGCCGTCAAGGCGGATATACGAAAACAAATCGGTAAGGAAGCGGGCGATGTCGTAAAATTGGTGCTTTATCTCGACGAAGCACCGCTTGTCATCCCGGAAGACTTTCTGGCCTGCCTCGAAGACGAACCGAAGCTGATGCGAAAGTTCAGCGGATTTGACGAATCGCGCAAAAAGGAAATCCTCGATTGGATTTTTTCGGCCAGTGCCAATGAAGATGTTGTCTTAAGAATCGCAAAAGTCATCGAGCAACTGGAATCTCCGTCTGAGTTTAAATTGAAGTAACGAACTGGCATTCCGAACATTTCAGAAAATTTTAGACTCCGCTTCGCATAACTTGGCGTAACTTTAAGGTTGGAACCGATAAAATTTGAGGGTGATGGAGGAAATTGTAGCAAAGGTTCGCGACTTTGCCGATGCGGCCCATGGCGAACAACTCAGGAAATATTCCGGCGAACGGTATATCGTGCATCCGATAAGGGTGATGGAAACCTGCCGCCAATACGACGACTCGCTCCCCGTACTCGCGGCGGCACTGCTGCACGACGTACTCGAGGACACGTCTGTAAACGAAGCCGAACTCCTCGAATTTCTCAGGAACACGATGAGCGAAGCCGATGCCCGGCACACATTGCAGCTCGTGATAGAAATGACGGACGTTTTCGTCAAGAAAAATTTTGCCCATCTCAACCGCAGGATCCGCAAGCATCAGGAACTCGAACGCATAGAAAAGACAAGTGCCCAGGCCCAGACCATCAAATATGCGGATATCATCGACAATAGTGGGGAAATTGCCAGCCAGGACCGTCATTTCGCACCGCGTTATCTCAGGGAATGCCTCGAAATCCTAAAGGTCGCCATCAAAGGAAATGCGTTGTTGAGAGCGCGCGCCTGGGAAATCGTAAAACGCAACCTGTCCGAAGTCGAATAAAAAAGGCCCCGAACGGAGCCTTAAAAAAAAACTAACACTAAACCTTAATACGAGATTGTCATGGTGTATGGCGTTCCGGAGATGTCAAACGTAGCGCCGCTGACCATTCCGCCCTGGAAACTGTTGGCGAGAATGTAACCTCCTCCTGAGCCCAAAATGGTTTTTACCGGCTTTTTAGAGGCGAAAAACAGGGTTTGCGTCTCGATGAGAAGCATCGTCAGGCCGTCCACGCCTTTCACACCGCTGAAAGCGCCTTTTCCGGAATCACGCGTGATGGAAAGCACGTCATACATTACCAAGTCATTTTTGCTGTCCACTTTGATTGTAGTCCCGTCAATCGTAAGGGTTGTCGCGTCGACCCAGTTAACGACGAACGGCGCCTGGTTGCCACGTGCAAACGTTGCGAGTTTTCCTTGTTCGTTATAAGTGAACGATATCGGATCGGTAACAGCACCACTCGTTGTCACGTTCGACACCTTTCCTTTTTCGTTATAGGCGAAAGTGAACGTGTGCGCGCCTCCGGCATTGCTCGTCATGCTTCCCAACCTGCCTTTGTCGTCATAGGACATCGTGTACTGGATCGATTCGGTTCCGCCTTGCAAGCTTACAAGTGTCGGTCGTTTTGATCCTCCTTCATTGTCATCGCTTCCGCAAGAGACAAGGGCGGTCGTTGCCAATAAGAATAAAAATAAGTTCCTACCCGCAGGTACACATTTTTGTTTCAGGAATTCTCGAATCTTTGATTTCATTTTTCGTTGTTTTAAGTTCAAATTAGATTGTGATCAGGACTTTCTAAATCCCGGTGCAAAGAAAGCGGGCTTCTTCCCGGCGCAAAACACGAAATATACCAACGACGGTTTAAATAGACGGATGTTTGCCTGCGCGACGTCCCGAACCGACAAATAACGGACGCGGCTCCTGAGGCACAATTAAATCCAAATGGGAATTGCCAGTTCTCGACGAACCATTATCTTTGCCGCATGACACTTATTTCCACCGATAACAGCAAAAACCAAGAGACCGTAAAGAACGTCTTTACGATGTATCTCGAGAGCAAAGGCCATCGCAAAACGCCTGAGCGCTACGCGATTCTACAGGAAATTTACGAGAGTGAAGATCATTTTGACATCGAGAACCTCTACATCAAAATGAAGAACAAAAATTATCGCGTGAGCCGTGCCACCTTGTACAATACGATCGAACTGCTGCTCGACTGCGGATTGGTGCGCAAACACCAGTTCGGCCAGAACCAGTCGCATTACGAAAAGTCGTATTTCGACAAGCAGCACGACCATATCATCATGACCGACACGGGAGAAGTCATCGAATTTTGCGATCCGCGCATACAGACGATAAAAAAGACGATAGAGGAAATCTTCGACATCGAAATCCACAACCATTCGTTGTATTTGTATGGGCAAAAGCGCAAACCGAGTCTTGATAATTAATGATTAATGATTGGGCGTTGCGTCGGCTGGGGAATTTGGTGAAAACCGGAAATTTTAAGGTGCCGCCGCCGGGCTTTCCGCTTCAATCTTTTTTGTCATAGCTGCCAGGTTTTGAAAACCTGGCAGGACGCCAAAAAAGGATTTCCGCTTCAATCCCTAACGCGTTCACATTAAACATTAAACCTTAAACTTTAAACCTTAAACAAACAACTAACCCGAAACTCCGAGTCCTCCGACTTTTGACTTTCGACTTTGACTTAAAAAAATGGCAGACTTACTACTCGGCCTCCAATGGGGAGACGAAGGAAAAGGGAAAATCGTAGACGTATTGACCTCCAAATACGACATCATCGCACGCTTTCAAGGCGGGCCCAACGCAGGACACACACTCGAATTCGACGGCATCAAGCACGTTTTGAGAACAATTCCGTCAGGCATTTTCCACAAGAATTCAATCAATATCATCGGCAATGGCGTCGTCATCGACCCGACGGTCTTCAAACAAGAAATCGACGGCCTGGCCAAATTCGACATCGACATCAAATCCCGGCTTATCATTTCGCGCAAAGCCCACCTGATCCTTCCGACACACCGTTTGCTCGACGCAGCGTCCGAAGCGGCGAAAGGAAAGGCGAAGATCGGATCGACACTCAAGGGAATCGGCCCGACCTATATGGATAAAACCGGGAGAAACGGGCTTCGCGTAGGCGACATCGAACTCGAAGACTTCAAGGAGCGTTACCGCGCCCTGGCCGACAAACACGAGGCGATGATCAAATTCCACGACGTTGAAATCCAGTACAACCTGCCGGAACTTGAAAAAGAATTTTTCGCCTCAATCGAAGCCTTGAGACAGTTAACTTTCATCGATTCCGAACAATATCTGCACCAGGCGCAAAAAGACGGCAAGACCATTTTGTGCGAAGGCGCCCAGGGTTCGCTTCTCGACGTCGATTTCGGGACGTACCCGTTTGTGACTTCGTCCAATACGACGGCCGCCGGAGCTTGTACCGGGCTTGGCATCGCACCAAACAAAATCAAGGAAGTGTACGGGATTTTCAAAGCTTATGCGACGCGCGTCGGCAGCGGGCCGTTCCCAACCGAATTGTTTGACGAAGCAGGCGCGACGATGGCCAAGGTAGGAAATGAGTTCGGATCGGTAACCGGAAGACAGAGACGTTGCGGCTGGCTCGACCTCGTCGCATTAAAATACGCAATCCGCGTGAACGGCGTTACGCAACTGATGATGATGAAAGGCGATGTTTTGTCTGGATTCGACACATTGAAAGTCGCCACGTCTTATAAATACAAAGGCCAGGAAATCGATCATCTTCCGTACAACATCGAACCTGAAAACGTACAACCGGTTTACACCGAATTTAAAGGTTGGGCCGCCGATTTGACAGGGTTGACCACTTTCGATTCGCTTCCGAAAGAACTCAAGGAATACATCGAATTCATCGAAAAGGAGGTCGAAGTTCCCATCACGATCGTCTCCGTAGGACCGGACCGAAAACAAACCATCCTGAAATAAACCGGCATCCGAATACTTTATTGAACCCTTGAATCCTTAGATTTGAGGGTTTATTTTTTCTGCGCTTCCAATGGCTGACACCAATATTCCCGCATATCTGACGACGACCGAGCGGCTTCTTATCCGCAATTTGGCGCCGGCAGACCTCGACGATTTCCTGATCTACCGCTCCAATCCGGATATCGTGAAGTTCCAGTCATTTGACGTCATGGACCGCGCTACGGCCGAAGCCTTCATCGACAATCAAAAACACAGTGTGTTCGGGACGCCTGGAAAATGGACGCAGTTTGCCATCGTGCATACGGAAACCGCCAGGATGATAGGCGATTGCGCAATAAAATTCGACGGTTTTGACGATCGGGTGGCCGAAATCGGGATTACCATTTCCCATTTGTACCAAAAAACAGGATTCGCCCGCGAGGCGCTTGACGGCATCGTGGCATTGCTGTTTGCCATTCCTAACTTTCATCGCATCGTCGAACTCGTGGACACCCAAAACGGGGCTTCGATAAAGATGCTCGAACATTGCGGTTTCCGTCGCGAAGGGCATTTCGTGAAAAGCTACGACGACAACGGTGTCTGGACAGACGAATTTCAATATGCCATGCTGCGCGAAGACAGGATTTTGCTGTAAAATTCGGGAAAGCGTCGTATCTTTAGGCCATGCGTTCGACCCGATTGTTCCGTGATTTTTTTGCTTCAGAAAAGGCCGGCGGGCTTATCCTCATCCTGGCCACCGCAATTTCGTTAGTGATTGCGAACAGTGCGCTGGGATCGGTCTATATCGCTTTTTGGGAAACCACAATCTTTGGACTGACGCTTTCTGGCTGGATCAACGACGCGTTGATGGCTGTTTTCTTTTTGCTTATCGGATTGGAACTCGAGCGCGAAATGTATGTTGGCGAACTTTCCGACCTCAAAAAAGCATCGCTTCCCATCGTTGCGGCTATCGGCGGAATGATTGTGCCAGCCTCGATCTTCCTGTCGCTAAACTGGAATTCAGAGGCGCAAAACGGAGCCGGAATCCCAATGGCTACCGACATCGCATTTGCCATCGGCATCTTGTCGCTGGTAGGAAAACGCGTCCCGACCGCACTGAAGATATTTCTCACCGCGCTTGCTGTCATCGACGATTTGGGTGCCATCCTGGTCATCGCGGTTTTTTACACCGACTCCATTTCGATGGCCAATCTCGGTATTTCGCTTGGTATTTTCGGGCTTTTATTGGTAATGAACCGGCTTAGGATACGTCACCTTCTTCCCTATCTTATCGGCGGCATCGCGATGTGGTGGTTCATGCATCATTCGGGGATACACGCTACGATCACGGGCGTTTTGCTCGCGTTCGCCATACCGTTCGGCAACGGTGACGAAAAGTCGACCTCTTACGTCTTGCAGCACTTTCTGCACCAACCCGTAGCGTTTTTGATATTGCCGTTATTCGCCCTTTGCAATACGGCCCTGGTTTTCGGCCCTGACGTTTTCCAAAGCGTTACGACGTTCGCCAGCTTGGGAATCATCATCGGACTGGTGATCGGTAAGCCATTGGGTATTTTCTCGTTCGCGTTTTTCTCGAGCAAAATGGGCTGGTGCCGGTTGCCGTCCGAAATTAGCTGGAAGCAACTGCTTGGCGCCGGGATGCTCGCGGGAATCGGATTTACGATGTCGATATTTATCGCATTACTGGCTTACGACGACACGAAAATGGTCGATTTATCGAAAACAGCCATTTTGATCGCCTCGCTGATTTCGGGGATTTGCGGATTATTTTTCCTGAAACGAGTCACTCCGGCGCGCCAAATCAAGGCTGATAATTGACGTAGCCCCAAATTGCGATCCATGCGATGACCGAAACGATCGACCACCGGAACATCGCCTTTCCTTTGTTGCGATCTGTAGCTGAAAAGGCGAAAACACTTTGTCCGTTTGGCAGTGTCTTGCGATGGCTCGACAAATACCATCCGATAAGCAAACCCAAAACACCTCCTAAAATTACCGATATCCATCCTATGAAATTCAGGAAACCGTCCGGCTTATCGGGCTGTGAAAGCGCTTCGATGCGTGCTTTGTTCATCTCGGACAACTCCTGTTCGGACACCGATTTACCGCGATCCTTGAGAATCTTGCGCGCCAACATGAAGTCGAAGGCGCTCCATTCGTCCTTGGCCGAAACGACATCGAAAAGCTCTTTGTCCGAAAACGAATACAAATAATAATCCTGTGGCAAATCCTCAAGATCTCCCAAAACCGAATCTTCAAGCAGTTTATGGGCGCGTTCAAAATCTTCAGGCTTTAGCTTAACGCGGAATTCGTTCTCCGAATTTCCGGTAAACGAAGAATCCAGGTTAGGCGACTCATCCGTGACTACGTAATCGATGCCGTTTTCTTCAAAAAATTTGGCTAAAGCCTGAGCCGCGTGCTTATGCGTGAACCTCTCAAAAGTCAGGAATTCGCTTTCCATGAGTTGTCGATTTGATAAATAAAAAAATGTTTTGGGGCACAAAAATTTACATCCGAAGCAACAAAATCAAGTGCTTACTCACTTTCAAGCGCAGACGGCCTCGTCGCATTCTGGACGCCGTTGAATTCCTCCATGAACTTCTGCGCGCCTTTCATATTGTGCCCGACGATTGTCGAGGACGACCCGCCCAGTACGTTGACCGTGATCGTGCCGTAGTCCATGAGCCAGCCGAACATTCCGCGTTTGACGGTAATTCCGTAAAGACTTCCTGCGGGAATCCTGATGTAGTTTTTCTGCCAGGGCAAAACACCTGATTCGACTATCAATTCGCCTTGTTTGACCGTCCATTTGTAGCTTCTTATGGTGAAATAACCCAAAATAACGCAGCTACCCAATAGCCATCCTAAGATCAGGACTTTTCCGGTTCCGAAACTTATCAGCAAAATGCAAATAATGGCGAGAAACCATACAGGCGCGTAACAAAGCCAGTGTCTTTTTAAATTCATATCCTGCATTTCGACTTATTTATTGATTTCGTAAATGAATGATTCAGATGGAGGAATCGTCACCTGGATTTTCCCGACGCCGTTCGCAACGTTGAGCTTAATCGTGCTTTTTGCGTACAATTGATCGCGGATCACATAGGAACCATCGGCAAGTTTCAATTCTTTGACCACGTCCGACGGAATCCGCAAATCGAAAAACGACGACTTTGTATTCGAAAAATTACAGATTACGATTAATCGCTGCTTGTCGTCAAAGCGGACAAAAGAGTAGACATCCTGCGGATAATTCCCGTTGGAACGGTTGGCGCGCTGCAATTCGCGGAATTCGCCGTTGAGCGCCGGAGCCGTCAGGGCAAAGTTCAGCAAACGCTGGTAGAAATCGCGCAGCGCACGTTCTTCTTTGTTGAGCTTTCCGCCGTCGAACTTGCCGTCGTTCATCCAACGCTGATGGTTCGGAACGCCGACGTAATCGAAGATCGAGGTTCGCGACGGCTTGCCGAAACCGGCGTCTTCTTTTCCAGGTTCGCCGACTTCCTGTCCGAAATAAATCATCATCGGAGCGGAACTGATCGCAGCCGAAAGCACCGCCATGGGCTTGCCTTTATGAGCGTTTCCTGCGAATTCGGGGCTTGCGATGCGCTGTTCGTCGTGGTTTTCGAGAAAGTGCAGCAGGTGGTGTTCGATATCGTTGAAACGGTCCTGGATGTCAGAAATGCCATCGGGATTGGATTTGCCTTGGATGACGTCCTTCAACTTATCGTAGAGGTCCACCTTGTCGTACAAATAATCCATTTTCCCGATGTGGATGTAATTGCGGTACTCATTCGGGTTGTAGATTTCGGCAAGCAAAAACGCGTCGGGATTCTTCATCTTGATCGCGGAATTCATATAGCTCCAGAATTCGACAGGTACCATCTCGGCCATGTCATACCGGAAACCGTCAACGCCTTTGGACGTCCAGTACAACGCGATATCACGGAATTTCTTCCACGAAGACGGCACTTCCTTCTCCCGCTCTTTCCAAAACTTAAAATGAGCTTCGATATCCTGTTTTTCGTATCCGTAAGGCAATTGCGGAAATTCTTTGAGCCCATCGGGCCGTACGCCGTAATTGATCTTGACGGTTTCGTACCAATCATTGCTGTCAGGCTTTGCAGCGCGTGATCCGTTTCCGGTCCATTTGGCGGGATTCTCGTCGAATTTCCCGTCAGAAAGCGGGTGTTTTTCGCCACCCAGCGGTTGGTATCCGTCCGATGTCGGAACTTCGAACGCTTGCCCGGGAATGTAGTAGAAATCGTTGTTCTTGTCGTATTCGACCTCTTTGTTGTCGTCGGCTCCGAAATCCTTTACTTTCTTCGGATTGTTTTTCCCTTCGTAACGACGCGCGATATGGTTCGGCACGATGTCGATGATCACCTTGAGTCCGTTTTTGTGCGTTCGTTTTATCAAATCCTCAAATTCCTCAAGCCGTTTCTCAGGATTGTTGGCCAGGTCGGGATTGACGTTGTAATAATCTTTGACGGCGTAAGGCGAACCGGCGCGTCCTTTGACCACATCCGGATCGTCGTTGGAAATCCCGTATTTAGTGTAGTCGGTCACCACGGCGTGATGCGGGACGCCCGTGTACCAAATATAATTGACGCCGAGCTGGCGGATCTCGGTCAAGGCCTTGTCGTTGAAATCGCTGAATTTCCCTACTCCATTTTCTTTAATGGTGCCCCACGGTTTATTGACGGTATTCTTGTTTCCGAAAAGTCGCGTAAAGACTTGGTAGACGACAATTTTTTGTTTCGGATTTTGAGTTTCTTTCATATTCTTTGACTTGCCCGTCTGTGCTTGCGCTGTTAGTGCCGACACGGCAATCATCGCGAGAATCGTATTTTTCATGTCGTATTTGGATGTCTTCAAATATAGGAAATAGCGTTTGAAATCGGATGGGAAATCGCCTCGTGTTTTCCTGCCATGACGGGCCCGCGTTAAGGATTGAGGCGATGTCTGAGCTCTTTGCACGAGGTACGAGGCAAAAGCGAGAGCCGAAAGCCTGACGGCATTGCAGCCTGCGGAAATGCCGGAACGCCCTAATCATTAACCCAACAATTCGCTTAATCTACTAATTTGCTAATTCGCTAATTTGCTAATCCGCTAATTACCAAATTACTCTTAACGCCAATCCCAAATCCCTACAATTCCATACATTTGCCCAAAAATTACAAGCATTGAAAAAGTTGCTTTTTTTGTTTGTTTCATGCGTATTGACGGGCCCCGGCTTGTTTGCGCAAAAGGACAAGCGCATCATCATCGAACATGCCGATTTCTTCGATCGCAATGAAACTGAAATCCCCGGAGCTGTTTTGCTCACCGGAAATGTCCGCGTAAACCACGACGGGGCCATAATGCGTTGCAACAAGGCCTATTTATTCGAGAGCGAGAATTACCTCAAAGCGTTTGGCGACGTCCACATTATCCAGGGCGACACGCTCTTCCTCGACAGCCGCTACGCCGAATACAACGGCATGAACAAACAGGCGTTCGCTACCGGGAACGTCGTGATGCGCTCCCCGGATATGACGCTCAAAACCGACACGATTTATTTCGACCGCAACGTACAGCAGGCCTATTACCGAACGCCGGGAACGATCCTAAACAAGGAAAATGTCCTGAAAAGCAACACCGGACGCTATTATGCGAACCAAAAAAAGTTCCAGTTCCTGACTGCCGTGACGCTCACCAACCCGAAGTACGTGATGAAGTCAAACCACCTCGATTACTTCGACAATTCTGGCCATGCATATCTTTTCGGGCCGTCCACGATCACGAGCGAACAGAATTTCATCTATACCGAAAAAGGGTTTTACGACAGCAAGAAGAACGTCGGACACTTTTTGAATCACTCCTACATCCGGTACAAAGACCGCAGGATCGAAGGCGACAGTTTGTATTACGACCGAAAGATAGAATTCGCTTCGGCCACGCGCAATGTCAAAATTACCGATACGATCAACAAAGGCATCGTAAAAGGCCATTACGGCGAGGTCTGGAAGCTCAAAGATTCGCTTTTCGTGACCAAACGAGCCGTGGCGATCAATCTTGTCGACAACGATTCGGTATACATACACGGCAAGAAATTGCTGATGACGGGAAAACCGGAAGCCCGTGTGATACGTGCCTGGCCGAACGCAAGGTTTTACAAGTCGGATATGAGCGGTAAGTGTGATTCCATACATTCTTCCCAGGTCACAGGCCTGACGAAACTTATCAACAAGCCTATACTTTGGAATTTCGACAACCAACTCACGGGCGACATCATGCATCTCATCAGCAATAAAACGACCGAAAAACTGGATTCCCTCAAAGTGCTCGGCAATTCGTTCATCATCGCCAAAGACACGATCGGGACGGGTTTCAACCAGGTAAAAGGCGTCAATCTTTACGGAAAGTTCAAGGACAATAAATTGTACGAGGTCGATATCGTCAAGAATACGGAATGTATTTACTACGTCCGAAACGATAAGAACGAGCTTGTGGGCATCAACAAATCGGCGGGAAGCCGCATCAACCTGTTGCTCACCGAAAACAAAATCGATGTGTTGACGGTTTACGATTCGCCTGCGGGCGATTTGACGCCGGAAAAGGAATTTCCTGAAAATGCCCGGAAACTGCGTGGCTTCATTTGGCGTGGAGACGAGCGGATAAAGTCCAAAGACGATATTTTTCCGCCAGAGGAGCAAGAGTACGAGGCCAAGGCCGCCCAGGGGACTAAAGCCGACGAAAAAGAACAGGACAAACCGATGGAAATCCGAAAGGAAACTTCAAATTACGGCAAACCTGTAAAAGCGGCCAAATCAAAGTCGAAACCACGGAGCCCGGTTAAGAAGGCTAGTGCAAAACCAAAAGCGAATCTGGGCGCAGCCAGGCCCGTTGAAGTCAAGTCGCAGTGAGGCTATCGCCGGTGGTGAGATTATCACCAATGGGGGCCTTGCTGGCTTAGATATAACATATCTCCAAGATATGTTATATCTGGGTCAAAATTCGCCAAAACAACAGTATCTCCATTACATCTTTTCTGTACAATTTGTTAAAAGTGAAAGCAGATTTTTTTACATATCAAGCCCAAACTTCCCCGTTCCCGTTAGGGATGGAGGTTTCGCACGCATCGGGATCTTATATTTACGACACCTCCGGAAAGAAATATCTGGATTTTGTCGCTGGCGTCTCGGCCTGCACGCTAGGACATGTGAACAAGCGCGTGAACGATGCGATAAACGAGCAATTGCAGAAATATTCCCATGTGATGGTGTATGGCGAATATGCCCAACATCCGGCAACGGAATATTGCAAAATGCTCGCAAACCTTTTGCCCGAGCCGCTTGACAAGATTTATCTCGTCAATTCGGGAACGGAGGCGACAGAAGGAGCATTAAAGCTCGCAAGGCGCGTCACTGGTCGGTCGCAGCTTATTTCGTGCCGCAACGCCTATCACGGCAATACGATGGGCTCGATGAGCGTTATGGGTTTTGAGGAGCGCAAACAGATTTTCCGTCCTTTGATTCCGGATGTTGATTTCATCACGTTCAACAGCGAATCCGATCTTGAAAAAATCACCGAGCGAACGGCGGGCGTAATTGTCGAAAGCATTCAGGGCGGGGCCGGCTTCATCGAACCAAAAGACGATTGGTTCCGAAAACTGCGCGCGCGATGCACCCAAGTTGGCGCGCTAATGATCGTGGACGAGATCCAACCCGGCTTCGGACGCACCGGAAAAATGTTCGGGTTTGAAAACTACGGCATCGTTCCTGACGTAATTATCATAGGCAAAGGAATGGGCGGCGGAATGCCTGTCGGCGGATTCGTGGCGTCATCCAAAATGATGGATCTGCTGAGCCACGACCCCAAGCTCGGACATGTCACTACCTTTGGCGGACACCCTGTCATTGCGGCAGCCTGTCTCGCGACTTTAAGAGAATTGACTGAAACAGAGCTGGTTCCGCAAACGCTCGAAAAGGAAAAACGCTTCCGGTCATTACTGGAACATAATTTGATAAACGAAATTCGCGGTAAAGGGCTTATGCTTGCAGCCATGACGCCATCTGCCGCGATTACCGATAAAGTAATATTGAAATGCCAGGAAAAAGGCCTGATCCTGTTCTGGCTGCTCTTTGAGGGATGCGCCATCCGCATTACGCCGCCGCTTACGATATCCGAAAAGGAAATTGACGAAGGTTGCGCCATTTTGCTCGAAGCGCTCGATGAAGTACAGAAGGAATTGTAATAATTCCAGGAAAAGGAGCCGATTGATTCCACCAAAGCGAACCAAGGATTCGCAACACGCTTAGGGAATTGCCCTAAAATCATGACCATCCGCGCCGTACTGTGAACCAAGTGTTAATTAAATTGTTCACAACAATTGTCCGCTGCAACGGCTATCGCGATAGCACTTAGCTAATTTTAGTCGCAGGATAATTCTAAAAATTTCAAGTATGCAACTCAGCGACGAAGACGAAGAATACAGCTTATCCTTATCTAAATTCGAATCGATGTTGAAAACCAACAAAGTCCTCTTTTTTGATTCGGAGGAGTTTGAAGACATCATTCTCCATTACCTTGATACGGGTAAGGCCGCACTGGCTAAAAAAGCGCTTAAACTGGCGCTCGAACAGCATCCGAGATCGACCGGTCTCAAATTGGTGCAGGTCGAGATGCTTATTTATGACGACAAGCTCGACATGGCTGAAAAGCTCCTCAACGAACTTTTCGCGCTCGAGCCTCACAACGAAGAAATCTACATCCAGAAAGCCAACATACTCTCCAAGCGCGACAAGCACGAGGAAGCGGTGGAACAGTTGCGCATCGCGCTCAAATACACTGAGGATTATGCCGATGTATACAACCTCATGGGCATGGAATATTTGTTCATGGATAACCTCGAGCTGGCCAAGGACAATTTCATCAAATGCCTTGAAGAAGATCCAAAAGACCAGGCGGCGCTTTACAACGTCGTGTACTGTTTCGAGTTTTTGGATCAGAACAAGGAAGCGATCGAATATCTCGAGAAGTATATCGACCGCAATCCTTACAGCGAAATCGCATGGCATCAGATGGGCCGTTTGCATTACGGGCTGAAACAGTACGAAGCGGCATTGAGGGCGTTCGATTACGCTACCCTCATTGACGAGGAATTCCTGGGCGCCTTTATGGAAAAAGGAAAGGCTCTCGAGCGCCTGAAGCGTTACGACGAAGCCATAGAAAGCTACAACCGCACGATCGAGATAGACGACCCTACTTCCTATGCATTGCTCCGGATTGGGAAATGTTATGAAAAATTGGGCAAAAAGCCACTTGCTCTAAAATATTACAACAAAACGGTTCACGAAGATCCTTTGCTCGACAAGGGTTGGATCGCCATCACGGACTTTTACGTACGCGAGAAAAATTTCCAAAAAGCGTTGTTTTACGTCAACAAAGCGCTCAGCATCGATAATACCAACCGTTTGTACTGGAAGCGTTACGCGGTGATCAACAAAGAGATGAATTTCTTTGAGGAGGCGGAAGTCGGATACAGAAAGGCCGTGGAGTTGGGCGACTACCAACTCGACACCTGGTTGTTTTGGGTAGACATCCTGCAGTTTTTAGGCGAATTCGACAACGCGACCCAAACCTTGCTTCAGGCGGCCGAATATTTTCCGGAGGAATACCAGATCGAATACCGCCTCGCCGGAATCTACTTTATGCGTAAGGAGGACGCCAAAGGCAAATTCCACCTGAGCAATGCGTTGCGACTCAATTTCAACAACCACAGTTTGCTCAAGGACTTGTTTCCCGCAGCCTGGGAACGAAAAATTGTCCGCAATATGATTGACAAGTATAAAAACGAACACTAAAAAGTTCAGTTCTATCTATTGAAAAACCGGTTCGAAAGTTCCGGTTTTCTTTTTTTTAGTATGGCATGATTTGCACCCAGTGTCGAAATCTGCTTGTCGAACTATAAATATTTTCCGGTCACTCATTCGCGAATCCGCGGCTTTATTCTAATATTTGCAGCTCGCGTAACCGAACAATCAGCGTATGGAATTTGACATCGAACACCAAAAGAAAGTTTTCGGGCTTGTGGGCCGCGATATCTCCTACTCCTTTTCGAAGAATCATTTTACCGAAAAATTCAAAAGCCTTGGCCTTGAAGACTTCCGCTATGACAATTTTGACATTCCTGATATTTCCGAATTACCTGAAATACTCAAGACACCCGATCTTGGCGGGCTCAATGTGACGATCCCTTACAAGGAGGACGTGATGCCACACCTCGACCTGTTGTCTGAAAAGGCAAAAAAAGTGGGAGCCGTCAATGCGATCCGATTTACGAAAACCGGAAAATCAAAAGGCTACAACACTGACGTTTACGGATTCAAGCAAGCGTTGCTGCCACTGCTGCAGCCACATCATACCCGGGCGTTGATCCTGGGTACGGGAGGCGCATCGAAAGCGGTGGCTTATGCGCTGAACAAGCTGGGTATTTTCTATACGTTCGTTTCCCGGGAAGACAAACCGGGCATGATCGACTATAACCGCATCAACGCGACAACGTTCGACAATTACCAGATCGTGATCAATTGCACGCCCCTTGGTACACACCCGAATATTTCGGAATGCCCGCCTTTGCCTTACGAATATTTCACCGATAAACACATCGCGTTCGACCTTGTCTACAATCCGTCCGAAACCGAATTCATGAAACGCGCGGCCCAACATGGTGCGGTTGCCAAAAACGGTTATGAAATGCTTGTGTTCCAGGCCGAGAAGGCTTGGCGAATATGGAACAGGTAATTTTCGCGCATCGATTCGTTTTTATCGGTTAGGCAGTTGCGACGCCTTTGTTAATGGGCATTTCCGTGCGCTTTTTGTTTTGCGTTTCAAAATGACTTTATTACCTTAGGGCGCTAATTCAATCGCAACCGCATGTCAGAAGATAAGAATGATAACCTGCTTCACGCAGATGGACAACCGGAAAACCAAAACGAAAACACTTCGGCTCCCGAATCCGGAGAAGTGACCGAGACCAACGCCTCGCCTGAAATCGCGGCAGAAGACACTTCCGAAAATCCCGGAATCGCCGAAGCCATGGTTGCGGAATCCGAAAAACCCGAAGTTGAAGAAGCGCCGGAGCCTGACGAAGTCGAGATTCCCGTCGGTGACAAGCCTGCTTCGGAACCCAAGGTAGAAGCCAATGTTCGCGCAGAACAAGAGAGCAATGCCAGCATTGGGGAAGCTTTCGTGGCGGAATCGGAACAGCCTGAATCGGAAGCGCCTAACGTGGTTACCCTTACGGATGAGGAAGTGGCCGACGACAGTTTGGTTACCGAAGACAATGCTGACTTGCTCGGACAACCTGATCCGGTTGCAGCCGTTGCGGCAATTTCGAATGCGAACGCCGAAATTGGAGAAGACGCGACGCTTGCCGATCACCACGAGCATGACGTCCCGGATTTCGACACCCTATCGATGGGAGAATTGGTAGACGAATTGGAAAAACTCGTCGGTGTGGAGAAAGTCATGTCCGTGCGCGATCACGTCGAGCATCTGCGTTCGGCTTTTTTGGCTAAATACAATCATTTCATCGAAGAAAAGAAGGACGAATGGCAGGCCGAAAATCCGGAGACTACCGATGAATTTGAATATCATTTTCCGCTGAAACAGCGCTTCGACAAGCTTTTCAACCAATATCGCGATAAAAAGAATTCCCACTTCAAAAGTGTACAATCCAATCTCGAAGGCAACCTCAAGGCGCGACTCGAGATTGTCGAGGAACTCAAAAACCTCATCAATCCGAACGAAAACATCAAGGACACGCTCAAGCATTTCAATGAGTTGCGCGACCGCTGGAAAAATGCAGGTCCGATCCCGAAAGACAAATACAACCACGTTTGGAACAATTACCATTTCCACGTCGAGAACTTTTACGATTACCTCCACCTCGACCGGGACGCGCGTGACCAGGATTTCAAACACAACCTTGAGCGCAAGCAAAAAATCATCACGCGTGCCGAAGAGTTGGTCAACGAGGCCGATGTAACGAAAGCATTCCGGGAATTACAGGACTTGCACCGCCTCTGGAAAGAAGAAATAGGACCCGTTTCGCGCGAACACCGCGAGTCGATCTGGAACCGTTTCAGCGAGCTCACGCGCCAGATGCACGACAAGCGAGAGACGTTGCACGAAGCACAACGAGGGAAAGAGACAGAAAACCTCGACAAGAAAAAAGATATCATCGCGCGCATCGATGCCGTAACGGCCGAACCTGTGACGGCACACAACCAATGGCAGGGACAAATCGAAAAGATCGAGGCGCTGCGCAATGAGTTTTTTGCCACGGGCAAGGTTCCGCCTGAGGTAAACGAAGAAATTTGGACGGGTTTCAAAACCGCCGTCCGGAATTTCAACGCCCAGAAAAATTCGTTCTACAAAGACATCAAAAAAGACCAACAGGACAACCTCAACAGGAAACTCGCGTTGGTAGAGAAAGCCAGGACGCTCCAGCAAAGCGAGGACTTTGCGGCCACGACTCCGGTAATGAAGCAAATCCAGGAAGAGTGGAAAACGATTGGTCACGTTCCGAGAAAATACTCCGACAAAATCTGGAAAGACTTTAAGGAAGCGTGCAACCACTACTTTGAAAGGCTCAAGGAATCGAGATCTGAAGTCAACGGAGAAGAAGCCGAGGCGTTCGAAAGTAAAAAGAATTACCTCGACGAGCTGCGCACATTTGAGATGACCGGCGACCACAAAACCGACCTGGCAGCGATAAAAGGTCATATCGAAAAGTGGAAATCGTTCGGAAAAGTGCCGTTCAACAAGCGTCACATCGAAGGGAAATTCAATAAAATTCTCGACGCCTTGTTCGAAAAACTCAGCCTGAGCAAGAAAGAAGGCGACATGATGCGCTTCACCAATCGCGTCGAAGCCCTTGCCGGAAGCGATGACACGCGCAAGCTCGACAACGAGAAGATCTTCCTCATGCGCAAAATCGACGAGGTTCAGTCAGAGATTTTCCAGCTTGAGAACAACATCCAGTTTTTTGCGCATGCCAAGAAAGACAACCCGATGGTAGCCGAAGTCCGCAAGAATATCGAACGCCACAAAGAGGAACTGGAAACGCTGAAGCAGAAGTTGAAGCAATTGCGCAACATGCAGCAGTGATGTAGTTTAATCATAGAACAGAGCCAGGCGTTTGCTTGGCTTTTTTTTTGGGATTTGCCGGATGGATTCCAGTTGTTGTATTGTATGCGCCAGGTTAGGATGACATTTAAGATTTTGTACAGTTTGTCTGTATTTGAGCAAGTGGAAATCCCGTTATTTTTACGGGTGGGTGGTGGCGGCATTTTTTTTGGTTAGCGGCTTAAGTACGTTTGCTTCGGACTTATTCCCGTATACCAAATCGCGTCCGAGGTTCTTGCGGAACCGCAATTTTATCGCGCGAAGTTGCTAACTTTGCAGGACCAAACAACTTGAGATGAGCAAGTGCGAGCAATGTATCGTCCGGGAGTTCTGTTCCCTGAAAGCCTTGACCAAAGAGGAACTTTTGCATATGGCCGAGTGCAAAACATCGAAAAGCATTCGCAAAGGCGATGTGATTTTTGCGGAAGGCGAAAGCGTCAACGGTGTGTTTTGCGTAAAGGACGGCGTGTGCAAACTCACGAAATTGTCCTCGAATGGAAAAGACCAGATCGTAAAACTCGTCAGGAAAGGCGAATTGCTCGGGCAGCGCTCGATGATTTCCGAAGAGCCCGCCAATTTGAGTGCCGTAGCCTTGGAAGACATGACCGTGTGTTTTATCCCGAAGTATGAAATCATGAGATTTTTCAACCAGAACAACAAATTTTCGATGAGCATGATACGCAGTCTTGCCGGCGATTTGCGCGAAGCCGACGACCTGATGGTGAGCATGGCGCAAAAAACCGTCAAGGAACGTTTGGCGCACACACTGCTTTATTTGTCGGACACGTTTGGTACCGCCGCCGACGCAAGCCTCAAACTCCAACTTTCGCGAGAGGAAATCGCAAGCATCATCGGCACCGCCACTGAAAGTGCCATCCGATTGTTGTCCGAATTGAACAAAGCGGGTTTGATTTCGTTGGACGGAAAGCGCATCACGGTGAACGATCGCAAGGCGTTGCAGCGTTTGAGCGGCGACTGAAGCTGGTTCTGGGCCCGTTGCGTTAGGGATTGCAGCAAAATCCTTTTTTGGGGCGTGCGCAGCAAAGCCCAAAAAAGATTGGAGCGAAAAGCCCGACGGCGGCTTCGCGATAATTGTCGCCACCCGGGACTTGCTGCCGCCGGAACGCCCAAAACAAACCGGCCAAAATAGAAAAAGCCGTCCCTTTCGAAACGGCCTTAACTAAAAATAAAAAACTAACATCTACTCAACAACAATCTTCTGGGAGGCGCCATCGGTAGTCTTTAAGATGTAAATCCCGCTCGAAAGGTTGGCGATTTCAAGGCTGGAAGCATCTTTTTTATGTGCGGCCGAACGCCCCGAGAGGTCGAACATTTCCACGGAAACCGGTCGGTTGAAGAACAATTGGCCGTTGCGGACAGGATTTGGGTAAGCTGCAAAGCTCTCGGTAGGTTCGACATCGCCGATTCCGAGCAAATCGTTTGCGATCCTGTAAATGCTCAATGTGGCGCTGACTTCATTGGCAACGACGACCAATCCCGTGTCGACGGGGCTGTCGGCCGGTTTGATGTAAATGATGCCTTCAGGCCCAAGATCGCCACCGTTCCCGTTTCGGCTGTTCTTATAGGTCACGAACGTCGGGCTTTGCGGATTCGTGACATCGTATACCATGACGCCACCGATTCGCTCCAAGGTGATGAATGCATAGAACGCACCGTTGATTTCAGCCACGGTCACGCCTTCCGGCTCCGGGCCTTTATTGTCCGATCTATTCTTGAAATTGGCGTTGTCGTTGCTCGCGTTGAACCACGCCCCGTAAACCGGATCGGCTGCCGTGATGCGCTCAAAATCGTCTCCCGAATCATAGACAAGTGCGCCAGTCGTTCCATTCCATATCGAAAACGAACGCGTCCCGAATGCGTGGATTTCGTCATAATCGCCGTCTCCATCGGTATCGCCGGAAGCGGAAGTCACCGCGAGTCGGCCGAGACTTGTATTGCGTTTCAGCTCCGCGGCATTCGGGAAAACCGTGGCATCGAGCACGTAGTCGGCATCCCCTATTTTCATTTCCTCTTCCATATTGTCGTATTCGCGCGCATCGCCCTCGTTGGCTGTCACCAGATACGTCGTCCCGCCGACAGTGAAGTTGGCCATCGCATCTGGCATGTACAAGCCTTTGACAGGCCAATTGGCAAGGAAGATTTCCCCGAGTTGATCGGATGTGTCAAGTGTATTTGCGGGAAGGTTGTGGTCTTTCGTACCAAGCGGCAAAATATCCGTGACGACGTTGTTTGCAAGGCTGATACGGGCCACGGCGTTGTTTTCCTGGAGTGTGACCCAAGCGGTTTGGTTGTCGGCGGAAACCGTTATATATTCCGGCTCCAAATCTTGGGAAACCGAAGCATTCGGCCCGAAAATGCGAACTCCGGAAGCTTTCAAGGCGTCTTTTTGCGAATCGAATGCGTTGAAGTTGATGTTCGTCACGTCGGCTTGGGTAATGTTGCCCAATCCGCCCGAAACGTCGATAACCGAAATCGTGCCTTCCGGATCGATGCCGTAATCAGAGTTCGGCTGGCCTTCGTTCGCCGTCAGGACTTTGAGCCCATCGTGGGTAAAGGTGACCATGTCGGGAAGGACGCCCGCCTCGACTGACGAGATGTTTTGTCCGTTCGCGTCCATGAAAACGACTTTTCCATTTCCGAAATCAGCGCCTTCCACCGTGGCGACCACCATTCCGTTTTTAAACGCTACCGATGTCGCTCCGATTCCGTATTGCGTCATGTCGATCATCGCGATTTCCGCAATTTGCTCCGGGTTAGAGAAATCCAGTATCGCCAGTTTCGTTGCGGTGGAATTCACGACGAACAAGCGTTGCGTGGCCGGATCGTGGGCTACGATTTCGGCCGATCCGTTCGCATCTACAAGGTAGCTGTCGAGATATTGTAAATCCAATGCAACAGATGCCGCAGGGGCGTTGAAATTGGCGTCCTTCAAGTAAACCGTCATTGTAGACGTTCCTTCGATTGGCGTGTTGTCCGTGTCGGTCAACCTAAGCACGAAAAATTTGCCTTTCCCGTCGGCGGCGTTCAATACCGGAACGTTGACGGTCTGGGTCGTCGTGGCATTGGGCGCAAAGTTCAACGTTTGGGCCGACAGCGTGAAATCTGTTCCGGAAATGGCGGTTCCGACGTTCGGCATGACCGACAATTGGATCGTCGCAGCTTCGGTAAAAATATTGGTCACGGTAATGTCGATGCTTACCGAACCCGAGGTTTTGTCCACGATTTTATATGGGTCATCGAATGAAGCGGTAAACGACGCGTTCTGCTCGTAAATGCCCGGAGATGCGTAGACGTTGCTTCCGAGCGATTGCCCGACAAGATTTGTCGCAGCCTGCCAGTTGTCGCCGGAATTCAGGTTGCCATTTAAATCCTTGAGTTCAATCGACGGGCCGTTTCCGTCGGCCGCGGTTGGCCATGCGCCCGAATCGTCATATGCGACCTGGGAAATGACGCCGTCCTGCGTGTTCAAAACCTGAAGCAATTCCCCTCCGTTGCCCAAAGCGTTTACGATACCTTGTGGCATATCGAGGAATTCCGCTCCGTAAAACGCATCGGCACTGGCCTTGTCTGTGGCAAGCAAGACGGTTCGGTGGGAAGCGAGGTTCATTTCAGGGAAACGGAATACGAAATTGGCTTCGTCCTTGATGCATATCCCGCCCAAAGCGATCGCATTGTCGGAATTATTGTAAATCTCAAGGAATTCAAGTTCGTTGCTGTTGTCCGAAGGCGCATTGTACATGATTTCGGTAATCAGCAATCCCGAAGCCAGCGCATTGAAGAATATCGGCTCGCTCGTATAATTTGACATTTCGTTGTCCGAAACATCGTTGATTCCACTAATTGAAAGCGTATAGGCGATTCCCGTAGCGAAACCGGCGTGCGTCAACGTGACTTTGTTCAAGGTTGCGTCGTAAGCGGCAGAACTGATGGCCAAAGCGGGAGAAAAACTATAATTTTCGAGGTTTTGTGCATCGGCAATGGCAACGCTTTCCGAAAATACCACTGAAACGGTAGCCTGGGTCGCGGCGATCGAAGCAACCGAAGGCGCTGTGGCGTCGCTATCCGAAACGGTAAAAACACCAGCATTGAATGGCAAATCAGGCGTTGTTCCGTTAATATGGTCATCAGCCGAGGAATCTTCCAACTGCCAATTGGAGGCAGCATGTAACTGAGCGTGAAAACCGTTGATGTCCAATCCGTTTCGCGGGCCGTTGTAAATCCCGATATCGGTTCCTTCCGGAAGCAGCACTGCCGTTGTTCCTATCGACAGGCCTGTGTTGGCCAGTGATCCGAAACCGGAAGCCGCATTGGCGATGGCGGCCAAGTGTACCGATGGCGTGCGGGGCGCACCTAAAAACGCGAACATGGCCTCGCTTGAAGCCGACAAACCGCCCGCGTTGTTGTTTTCTATCGTCCCAACAGAAGGCGTAATGGCCGCGCTGACATTGTTGATGGAAATGACGGTTCCGGCCGGGACGATCTGGGCTCCCGAGTTCCAGGTAAAATCGCCCTCATCTCCCGCAGGGAATGCGGTGCCATTCCACTCCGAATCGCAAAAGTAAATCTTGGTGTTCGGGGCGATGTCCTTAAAGGTAACGAAGGCAATGTCGTCGTCTCCGTCCGCGTTCCAGCCCACGAAAGCAATGTCTCCTGGTTGGGAAATCTGTGCCTGGGCCACGGCTGCAAGAACAAGGCAACCCAAAAGCGTAATTTTTTTCATGTTGTCGTCAGGTTTATTTGGGACTGCAAGTTAGCCCCGACACAGCCTCAGGACGGTTACGCGAATTTTACGGTTGGATTAGCAAATGGGAAAGGAAACGTTTGGAAAATGTTTGGAAAATGTTGCGTTTTGCGTTGGCCTAAGGGAACATGCAGTCGGCAATTGGTTCCCGGCCGGGTTGCGCGGTTCAGCAAGGTGCTATCGAGCGTCCATTTCGGGATAAAAGTCGGCGTTTACTGTTCAGATAGCTGTAAAATCGCGGCGTACTGCTACTTTTTCAGGAAACGGTCGAACCAGAAGACGAACGCTTTCTGGTCGTTGTTCATGTCTTTCCAACCGTGACCGGCTTCTTTTACGACCGAAAGCGCAACGGGCACCCGGGCTTTTTCAAGTCGGGAAACGAAATGCCGGGACTGCTGCAAAGGCACGACATCGTCTTTGTCGCCATGTGAGATGTAAACCGGAGCGTCGTCCTGGGAAATCAGTTGGGCAGGCGACATAAGCGAATCGATTTTGAGCATTTCGGCTTCGGGAACCGCGATGTAAGCGTCCGTTGCCTCGTCGTATCTGGTATAGCGGAAGCAACCTTCGACACGCATTGCTTTAAGGAAAGCCGCCTCTTTTCGGATCGAATGCCGGTCTTTCCCATAATTGAGAAAGTCAGTCGGCGCAGAGAAAACCGCAACCGCCTGAACTTTCGACGATACCCTTGACATCGGATCTTTAGCCGAAGCGTCCCGCACATCATCTGAAGTAGAAGCAAGCAACGCCAAATGCCCACCGGAAGATGTTCCGGTAATCCCGATGCGGTTTGGGTCGATATCGAACTCCGCCGCGTGATAGCGAACGTATTGAATGGCTTTTTGTATGTCTTCGAGCGCCTCGGGAATGGCATAACGCGGGCCTGAAGCGTGTTCGGCCAGGAAAACCGTATAACCTGCGTCCACGAACGTTTGGGCACGGTCTTTATACAATCCGAACAATGCGTGATCGGAATACCAACCGCCACTCAACACACTCACGACCGCTTTTCCGTTAGGTTGTTCAGGCTTCAGGATGGTCATCGTCAGGCCCATTCCGTCGCGTCGGGCGTAAATGATTTCGCGGTCGGAATCGGGAACGCTCCATCCGAAAAAAATCGACAACAATCCAATTATAAAACTATTGCACAACATCAGTCAAGAGTTTTTGCGTCCGTTATCGTAAAAATTTGATTCGCGTAGTTACAGTTTCTTGGCCTCGTTCCAAAAGACGTCCATCTCCGCAAGCGTCATATCGCTCAATGATTTCCCCATTTCCGACGCTTTCGATTCGAGATATTGGAAGCGCCTGATGAACTTTTTGTTGGTGCGCTCCAACGCATCCTCGGGATTTACATTGAGAAATCGGGCGTAATTGATCATCGAAAACAGCACATCCCCAAATTCAGACTCGATCTTATCCTGGTCGCCATTCTTGATTTCCTGCTTGAACTCCTCGATTTCTTCTTCTACCTTGTCCCAAACCTGGTGCGGCTCTTCCCAATCGAAACCTACGCCTTTGGCTTTGTCCTGGATTCGCGAGGCCTTTACCATGGCGGGAAGCGATTTCGGAACGCCTTCAAGCACTGATTTCTTGCCTTCTTTTAATTTGAGTTTTTCCCAATTCTGCTTGACCTCTTCCTCATCCTGTACCGATACGTCCGCGTAAATGTGCGGATGGCGGTGGATGAGCTTGTCGCAGATTTCATTGGCGACATCGGCTATGTCGAAGTCGTTCGTCTCGCTTCCGATCTTGGCATAGAAGACGATATGCAACAACAAATCGCCCAATTCCTTTTTGACTTCCTGCAAGTCGTTGTCAAGAATTGCCTCGCCGAGTTCATAGGTTTCCTCGATGGTCAGATGACGCAGCGACTGCAACGTTTGCTTTTTGTCCCATGGACACTTTTCGCGCAGCTCGTCCATGATGTCGAGGAGGCGGTTGAAGGCGTTGAGTTGAGATTGGCGCGGATTCACTTTTGAATTAAAAATAATAATGAATAATGGTCTGAGTTCACTCAAAAATAAAAAAATCCCGAGTTCCAAAACGGAAATCGGGATCGTGAGTTATAAAAAGATACGAACTATTCTTCGTTCTTCTTCGCTTTTGGTTTTTTGGCCGCTTTCGGCTTCTCCTCATTTGCGGTTTCATCCGCTGTCGGCGTCGCTTCCGACTTTTTCGGCTTGGCCGGTTTTGCTGCTTTTTCGGCTTGATCGGCGTCTTGCTTTTCAGCCTCCGCTTTTGGCTCGTCTTTCGAAACAAGCCCTTTGGCCTGTAGGATATTATACCAGTTGAACACTTTTTTTATGTCCGAAACATATACGCGGTCTTTGTCGAAATCCGGGACGACCTGTCCGAAATAGCTCAGTAGTGTAGCATTGTCTTCTTTGGCAGACGGCGCCGCACCTTCGTTTTCCTTGACCGCAATGGCACGCAAAACCTCCACCAGAGGCTTTTCGCCACTTTCGGTATACATCGAAATTTCAGACAACAGGCTCACGTTGCTGCGAAGCCCGACCGTCACTTTTTTTCCGTCGAGCAGCGACTCGGCGACAAAACCGGTGCGTGTTTGTAGTTTAAGTTCGAAAAGGCCCGGTTTTCCGGAGATCGCCAAAATTTTGTCTACATTCATAGTAAGTTACATCTCGAAAGTCAAAGCCAAAAGTCGAAAGACATTGTCACAGGACAACAATCAAACGGCCGGAACCCGACTTCGTTTATTAGTTAATGATTCGTTTTATCTGCTTTTTTTGGGTCCGACAAACTTCATTCGATAATCCGGACGCACTTTGCCATCCATGATTTTTTGAAGTTTCCCTTTTACCAGTTGTTTTTTGAGCGTTGAGATCCTGTCCGTGAACAAAATTCCCTCGATATGATCGTATTCATGCTGGATAACGCGCGCTATGAGCCCGTCGAACACTTCCGTTTTCGTATTGAAATCTTCATCCTGGTATTCTATCGTGATGGTCTCGTGTCGGTAAACATCTTCGCGCACTTCGGGAATGCTCAGGCAGCCTTCGTTAAAGCCCCACTCCTCTCCTTCTTCTTTGAGCATTTTGGCATTGATGAACACTCGCTTGAAGTTTTTCAACGCCTGCTGTTCGTCCTGTTCTAGGTCGTCATCTTCCCCAAAAGGCGTGGTATCGATCACGAAAAGCCGTATCGGCAATCCCACCTGGGGCGCCGCCAGTCCTACGCCATAGGCATTGTACATCGTATCGAACATATCCGACACAAGTTGCCTGATTTCAGGATAGGATGCTGAAATGTCCTGCCCTTTCTTGCGCAGCACAGGATCGCCGTAGCCAACAATAGGTAGTATCATCTTAATGGTTTTAGCCGCTGTTTTGGGCGGAAACGTTGGCAAAAATACGCAAAAATTGCACATTGGTTTTGCCTCTTGCGATAATTGGGATTTTTTTTGCAGCCGCCCGGATGTCCTGACTTAAAACGTAGCCGTTATGCGTTCGCCTTGAACGCGATACGGATCGCCAGCAAATCGTCATGCGCGGATTGATCGATGCATCACCTTAGCCTGCCGGCGTCAGTCACTTTCGGCGTAGGAACGCTGGGTCGATGCAATAATCGGATTGCTGAAAGTCACCTGGTAGCGCTGCTTGCCCGAGTAAAGGAACATCCGCTCGTTTCCGATAAGGGTTATCGTCACATCCCGTTGCTGTTGGTCTTTGCACAAATAAACGATGCCGCCATCGGGCAGGTTTTTCTTGCTGTGAACCGAGAGTTGATAATTGCGGTCGAGCGCGAGCACGATTTGGGAATCGCTGAATCTGGCCTTCCGGGGAACGATGCGCTTCACGTTTTGCCAATGCATTTGGGCATCACTCACCTGAAATCCGCTAAAATCCAATTCTTTGTACTGGGCCGATATGGTAAAAGGACCAACCAGCGCTAGCAGCACCAGAAAATGTTTGTAGGTCATCAATGTCGATTTGGTTCTGGTATAACGCCCCGCGGCATTCAATATTTTTCCGACAGGTGTTAAAGTTGTAAACTTTGGCCAAAGTCCTTAAAAACGGTTGCTTGGCCGTTTTGTAAATTTGAGGTTCGCCTTAATCGAATCGCACAATTTCGGTTCGCTTTTCTGCGTTCGGACACTGTTGTGAAAACCATTCCGTCATGAAAGACAATTTTTCTGCCCAGGCTACGAAATACGCCCAATATCGTCCCCAATATCCCCAGGCACTTATCGATTATGTGTGCACGTTCGTCCGGACTCCGGGTAAAGCACTCGACCTGGCGACTGGAAACGGTCAGATCGCCCAAAAACTTTCGACGCGGTTCGAATCGGTTTACGCGACCGACATCAGCGAAAAGCAACTCCAGCATGCCGTCAAGGCTGACAATATAACCTATAAACTTGAAACCGCCGAGCAAACCTCGTTCGACGACAACAGCTTCGACCTCATCACGGTAGGACAAGCCGTACATTGGTTCGACTTTTCGATATTTTACAAGGAAGTGTACCGCATCCTGAAACCGGAAGGCGTTTTTGCGATCCTCGGCTATTCCCTTCCGATTACGAACCCTCGCGCCGACGCCGTCATTTCCCATTTTTACCACGATATCATTGGCCCTTACTGGGACGCCGAACGTCGGTTTGTCGAGCAGCGCTACCAAACCATCCCTTTTCCGTTTAAGGAAATTGAGGCCATCCCGTGGCAAAATGAAGTCGATTGGAACATCTCACAATTGTTGGGCTACCTCGAATCGTGGTCGGCGACGCAACACTATAAAACCAAAACCGGCATCAACCCGGTCGATCTAATCAGGGCCGAACTTTCGCTGGTTTGGGAAGCTGGCGACAAAAAGGTGAGATTTCCGCTTTTGCTGCGCATCGGCAGGCCGTACACTAAATTCTGAAGTCATGAAACGTTTGTTGCTCTCCGTTTGTACTTTGGGACTTGTCTCCGGATGCGGGCCCAAAAAAGAAAAAGATCCCGAACCGGCCCCTACCGAAATTGGCGACACTTCGATCGTCGAGGCCGCCCACACAGCCGAAAATTCCCTCGACTACCTTGGGCGCTACAAAGGCAAAATCGACGGCAAGGAAACTTCGATTGAGCTTTCCGAAGATTTCTCCTACCTGATGACTGCCACGTTAGTTTCCGGTAAAAAAGCGGAAGTAAAAGGCATTTTCAAGTGGAACCCGAAGGGCGACGCCATCGTGCTCGACGCCGGGAAAGAGCAGGAAAAACAATTTTTTGTAGGAGAGCGTTTCCTGGTTTTGCTTGATGCGGACGGCAAACGGCTCAATGCCAAAAATACTGGCGATTACGTACTGGCCAAACAAAGCGAAAGCGATGCGGCAAAGTCGGACGGGACGCCAATGGACCGGCTGCCGCAAACCATCACGGGCATACATTGGAGGCTTTCTGAAATCAACGGGCGAACCTTTCGCGCATCGGATAAAAAAGAATATTTCATACAGCTCAATCAGGACGGCAGTTTCGGGGCGTTCGCCGGATGCAACCGAATGGGTGGCAAATACGAGCTCAACGGCAGCAAAGTCAGAATGTTCAACATCATTTCGACGATGATGGCGTGTCCTGAGATGAAAATTGAGGAAGAGTTTAAAAAAGCGCTCGAAACCTGCGACAATTATGTCGCGAACGAAAAGGTGTTGCAATTTCGGAAAGGAGGCGCGAATCTCGTTAAATTTGATGCTTTCGACTTACCAAAACCCTGATGGATTTTACCGACATCTCCCAACAACGCCTTCAAAACCAACAGCTTTTATCGCCACAAAGCAAATCGATTGCTGAGCTCGTCAGGCATTTCGGGGCGATACAGGCCCAGGACTATGCGATGGCGAAATGGGCGATCGGGTCGCGGCTTGCCGATATTGTCGACGCGGATGTCGATCTGGCGATAGCCAATGGCGAAATCGTCCGCACCCATGTACTGCGTCCCACCTGGCATTTTTGTGCATCAGAAGACATTGGCTGGATGCTCGAGCTCAGCGCGAAGAACATTCGGGGGCAAATGGCTTCGAACGACAAAAAATTAGGGCTCGACCAGGAGCTTTACAACAAGTGCTTCAAGTTGATCGAAAAAGCGCTCGAGGCCGGGCATCTGTCGCGTCCGCAAATCATGGAAATCCTCGAATACAACGGCATCCGTACTCACGATTACAGAGGCGGGCACATCATGGCGGCGGCAGAACTTGAAGGTTTGGTCGTCAGCGGCAAGCGCATCGGCAACGAACACGGTTATGCACTGATGTCCGAACAGGTCAGGAAACCGAGGCGACTGTCACGCGAAGAAGCGTTATCGCAACTGGCCGCAACGTATTTTACCAGTCACGGCCCGGCCACCATCCGCGATTTTCAATGGTGGAGCGGTTTAAACCTCACAAATTGCCGCCAGGCCATAGCTTCGAACGAGAGCGTTTTGGAAAACGTCGTGATTGAAGGACAGGAATACTTTTTTTCGGAAGTGCATCCCAATCGTCAACGCTCCACCTTTCTGCTTCCCGCTTTCGACGAGTTTCTGATTTCGTACAAGGACCGAACACCCTCGATAGCCTCCGAACACCAAAAACACGCCTTCACGATGAACGGCATCTTCAAGCCGATCGTCGTCGTGGACGGCCAGGTTTGCGGCATTTGGAAACGCACCGTCAAAAAAGATCAGGTAATCGTTGAGACCGACCTGGTGTACAAAATTCCACAAAACCGGCTCGCCGAATTAAGGCGACAGGCGCATCGCTTTTCAGATTTTCTTGGTAAAACACTGGAATTCAAGGCTTGATCAGCCGTTTATTATTTTTTGGCGGTGCAGGTAGCCCCATTTGCGCAACGCGGCGATGACGTCGGACAGCGTGTCGGCATGCTCGGTCCGGGCATAGATTACCGTTGGCGGGAACGTGTCGAGCACCGTTCGCGTGACCAGTTGATTGATCTCCAGATCCTTTAGTTCCTTTGACAGCATTTTATCGGTTATGCCGTTGACTTCGGTAGCGATTTGTCGAAAGCGCATTTCTCCCGTCGAGAGCGCGATGAGGATCGGCAATTTCCATTTTCCGCTCAGTATTTCCAGCGCATCGCGAACGTGCATGAGGGCTTGGGTGCATTCGGTGGCGGTAAGCGTCGGGCTTGGCAATGTTTTCAGTGACATAGTGTTATGGCTTTACTTTACACGAGCATAGCACTATCCGAAAGGATATTACTATATTTTAGAAAGCAAATGTAAATAAGTTTGCGTCGTTAAACAAATCATTGACGACATGAAAATACTGAACATTCTTTCCAGCATAAACGGAAAAAATTCCCATAGCAACAAATTGGTATCGGCCATCAATACCCGTATTTCTTCGGAATTTACGGACGTTGAAATCCTCGTGCGAGACCTTTCCGAAAACCCGCTTCCGCATCTCGACGCCAGTCATTTCGTCGCCTTCGGATTGCCATCGGAAGCAAGGACGCCGGAAGCCGAAGCCGCCGTGTTCCATTCGGACACAGCCATATCCGAAATCAGGCAAGCCGATATCATCGTGATCGCCGTCCCGTTCTACAACTTCAACATTCCCGGCACTTTGAAATCCTGGATCGACCACATCGTGCGTTCGGGGGCAACGTTCACTTATGGCGAAAACGGCCCGAAAGGTTTGCTGGAAAACAAGAAAGTCTATCTCGCCATGGCAAGTGGCGGCATTTATTCGACCGAAGCGATGAAAGGCCTCGATTTCGCCGAGCCGTATTTGCGGTTCTTGCTGGGCTTTATCGGTTTGACCGATGTGACGACATTTCGCGTCGAGGGGACGAAAATGCAAGGCGTAGGCGAAAAATCGTACGAAAAGGCGATTGAGCGGATTTCGGAACACATGTTCGCCACACAAAAGTTGTAACCTATTCCTTGTTTTTTCCAAACGTGTTACGGTTTTGTAACTGGAAGCAATTTTCGCTACAAAATGTTACAACTTGGAAACGCGCGACTATTGTCGACCCGGCTTAACGACGCTGATCGTGGGACACCCGCCACACCCAATAAACTGCTCCGCCCCTATTTCCTTAAAAGTATTTTTTTTGGTTACGAGCTGAAAGCCAGCCGCGGATTCGCATTGGCGTCTGGCTACTTTTTAGTTCGCGCTAACCCGCTTCGGTACGATCAGTTTATGAACAACTGTGGCAAATTATAGCTCAGTATTCCGTGTATTTTGCGATCTTTGGCTAACTTTTGCAACATGAACCTAAAGACGCCTGGCCGCATCCTGGCCATCGATTACGGAATAAAGCGCACGGGAGTCGCCGTCACGGACGAAATGCAGATCATCGCCTCGGGCCTCACGACCGTAGCGTCGGAAACCGCGATCACTTTCCTGGAGGCTTATTTTTCAAAAGAAACCGTCGTCAAAGTCCTCATAGGCGAACCCAGGCAAATGGATGGAACGCCGTCGGAGAGCACGTCCATCATCGAAAAATTCGTCGAGACGTTCAAAAAGGCGTTTCCCGAAATGGAACTCGTGCGCGTTGATGAACGTTTCACGTCAAAAATGGCGTTCCAGGCGATGCTCGCTTCCGGCCTCAAGAAAAAACAACGTCAGGACAAGGCGTTGCTCGATGAGATTTCGGCGGCGATCATGCTGCGCGATTACCTGTCGCGAAAGATGTTTTAGCGCTAAAACGTTATCGTAGATTCTTTTCTAAATTCATTCTAAATAGCTTCTTTTTACTGCGGTTTCGGCCTATCTTTGCGCGCGTAAAACACAGCCATGAACAGCGACAACACTTCGATTCAACCGGGCACGGATGTCGTGCTCATAGGCGCCGGGATCATGAGCGCCACTTTGGGCATCATGCTCAAGGAATTGCAGCCCGATATCCGCATCCAGATATTTGAACGCCTCGACCACGCCGCAGCGGAGAGTTCTGACGCGTGGAACAACGCCGGCACCGGGCATTCCGCATTTTGCGAGCTCAATTACACGCCGGAAGACCAGCAAGGAAATATCGACATTTCCAAAGCCCTGAAAATCGCTGAATCTTTCGAAGTTTCGCGACAGTTCTGGAGTTTCCTTGTCGAGAAAGGGATGATTTCCAGCCCGGAAGGTTTTATCAGGAGCATTCCGCACGTCAGTTTCGTATGGGGACCTTCGAACGTTTCGTATCTCAAACGCCGACACACCGCCTTGCAAGCCAACCCTTTGTTTTCGCAAATGGAATATTCCGAAGACCACGATGTCCAGAAACAATGGATGCCGCTCGTCATGGAAGGCCGCAATGCATGGGAGCAAACGGCCGCGACTTATATGAAAATCGGTACCGATGTCAACTTTGGCGAATTGACGCGATCGATGTTCCAATACCTCCAAAAGCAGGACGGTGTCTCGATTTTTTTCAACCACGAGGTAAGACGTCTTAAACAGAAGGACAACGGCACCTGGCGGATTACCGTACGCAACCGCGCCAACGGGGAAAAGTCGCATACGCGCACGCCTTTCGTTTTCATCGGGGCCGGCGGCGGCTCGCTTCCGCTGCTCGAAAAAGCGCACATTCCTGAAGGTGACGGTTTTGGCGGATTTCCCGTCAGCGGTCAATGGCTGCGTTGCACAAACGAGGCCGTCATCGAAAAACACTTTGCGAAAGTATACGGAAAAGCTTCTGTTGGTGCGCCACCGATGTCTGTCCCTCACGTTGATTCCCGCATGATCAACGGTAAAAAAGAATTGTTGTTTGGGCCTTACGCCGGGTTTTCGACGAAGTTTCTCAAAAACGGTTCGTATCTCGACCTTCCGCTATCGATCAAATCAAACAATCTCATCCCGATGTTGTCCGCCGGATTCCACAATCTTCCGCTGACGAAATACCTCATCGATCAGGTTCGCCAATCTCAGGATGACCGAATGGAGGCCTTGCGCGAATATGTGCCCGATGCCAAAAGCGAGGATTGGGTTTTGGAAACCGCCGGCCAGCGCGTCCAGGTGATCAAAAAAGGGAAAGACGGTGGCGGCGTTCTCGAATTCGGGACGGAAGTCGTCACCAAAGCAGACGGTTCTTTGGCTGTATTGCTTGGTGCTTCACCGGGCGCTTCCACGACGGCTTCGATCATGATCGACCTGCTCCACCGTTGTTATTTCGACAAGGCGAACACCAAAGAATGGCAGGACAAGTTCCGCGAAATGGTGCCGTCTTACGGTAAAAAGCTGAACGACAATCCTGAATTGCTGGCTGAACTCCGAATGAAGACGGCAACGGCGCTCAAAATCGAAAACTGATGACCAGACTTATCGTTACGGATATGGACGGGACGCTTCTCAACGACAAACGGGAACTTCCCGCATCCATCTGGGAAACCATCGCCCAACTCAACGAAAAAGGCGTAATGTTCGCCGTTGCCAGTGGCCGCCAATATCAAACGCTGGCGGACATTTTTGAGCCGGTACGCGACAAAATGTTGTTCATGGCCGAGAACGGGACTATCGTGGTCAATAACGGGGAAGTCATTTCGACGACGGCTCTCGACAGGACGCTTGTGCACGAATTCATTGACACCGCGCGTGGGCTCGACGATTGCCATATCGTTCTCTGCGGTGCCGAAACGGCTTATGTCGAAAGTACCGATGCGCGTTTTTTGGCTAAGACCGGGGATTATTTCCACCACAAAAAAATCGTCGACGATCTTATGGAAGTCGATGCCGATGTCCTGAAATTCACGGTTTGCGACTTCAAAAATCCTGAAAACTACAGTTTTAAATATTTTGCGCCATTTTCAGATCGCGCCCAACCCGCCGTGGCAAGCGAGATCTGGCTCGACATCATGCCGCTTTATGCCAACAAAGGCGCCGCTCTCCGAAAAATGCAGGAGAAATTGGGAATTTCGAATTCCGAAACTATCGTGTTTGGCGATTATATGAACGATTTTGAGATGATGCAATATTCCGAGAACAGTTATGCGATGGCCAATGCGCATCCGGAAATCCTGGCCATCTCGAAGTTCCGGACGAAATTGGACAACAATCACGGTGGTGTGATTGACACGTTGAGGGAGTTGGGTTTGGTTGGTGGTTAGTTGATAGTTGATAGTTGGTAGTTGGTAGTTGATTGTTGGTAGTTGGTAGTTGATTGTTGGTAGTTGAGGGTTGGTAGTTGGTAGTTGAGGGTTGATGGTTGGCAGTTGGTAGTTGGTAGTTGGTAGTTGGTAGTTGGTAGTTGAAAGTTAAGAATGCAGAAAGTTAGGTTCGGGAAAATTTAAGTTTTTCTACAGATTTTCTGTAATCGGGTGGTTTGCTATCCCGCTAAATTTACGGGTGGGTGGTGGCGGCTTTATTTACAGATGATTTTGTATATAATTTCTGACAAGTATTTCCAACACAAATTTTCTCCACCCAAAACGCCTCGCTTTTCCTGCCCAAAAATCTTTCGCCAAAGTTGCTACAACATTAACCGGTGGCTGTTCCAAATTCGGCGGCCAATCGCTAACTTTGTTTAGATGGTTGAAAAAATCCGACAGTTTACCGACAGCACCAATTTCGAGAACGCACTCAAAGTGACGGTTGCCTCGGTAATACCGGTGATCGTGTGTTCCCAACTCGGGATTTTCGACATCGGATTCACGATTGCCCTGGGCGCCTTCCTCACCTACCCGGCCGACATTCCAAGCAATCTGCGCCATAAGATCAACGGCGTTCTCGTAGCGGCGGTGATCGTCGCCGGCAGCACCTTGCTTGTCAATCTCCTTTACCCGTATCCGTTCGTTTTGTACCCGTTTGCAGCCTTCGCCTTGTTTTTTCTGGCGATGATTTCCGTTTACGGACACCGCGCCAACATGGTTTCGTTCTCCGGATTGCTGGCCGTCGCGTTGGCTTTCGGACATCTGAAAACAGGCTGGGAAATGTTTGCGCAGGCCGGATGGATGCTTCTCGGCGGATTGTTCTACCTGGCTGTCTCCCTGACCTTCCACTTCGTAAGGCCGCACCGTTACACCGAATTACAGTTGGCCGAATGCATGCGCCTGACGTCCAAATATCTTAAACTCCGCGGGGATTTGTGGGAAAAGGAAGCCTACCGGTCCAAGATCATCGAAAAGCAACTGCACCTTCAGGTCGAGCTCAACACGATCCACGAAAACATACGCGAAGTCGTGATCCGGACGCGCTTCAGCTCCGGTAATTCCGACCGCAATCGCCGTATGCTGCTCGTTTTTATTTCGCTTGTCGAGATCATGGAACTCGCGCTCTCGACCTCGTTTGACCACAACAAGCTGCACGCAAAATTCGAAAAGCACGAGAACGTCCTCAAAACCTATCAGAACCTTGCATATAATCTGGCAGCCGTCGTCAAAAAGATCAGGCAGAGCATCGAGCGCAACAGCCAATACGAATCGCGTCACAACCTGCTTCAGGACCTGGCCGGATTCGAACACGCCATCCGCAGTTACGAAACCGAACTGGGAAAGGAAGAAGCGTCGGAAGGCGTCTTCATGCTTACCAACATGTTGCATTATGCCGAAAAACAGATAGAGAAAATCAAGATCATCGAGAGAGCGTTCAACGAGCGCAAGATTGAGTTCAAGATGCTCAAGAACCGCGACAAAGACCTCGAAAAATTCCTGGCGCCGACCTATTATCCGTGGAGCACCTTGCGTGAAAATCTCGGGTTTTCCTCGATGATCTTCCGGCATTCGCTGCGCATGACCGCCACGCTAATCGTAGGATTTCTGGTCGCCGCTGTGTTCCATCTCGAAAACGCTTACTGGATCCTGCTGACTATTGTGGTCATCATGCGCCCCGGCTACGGACTGACCAAAACACGCTCCTACCAGCGCATCTTCGGGACGGTTCTCGGAGGCATCATTGCGTTCGGTGCGTTGCATTTTATAGCGAGTTCAGCCGTAATCGCGGCCTTTACGATCGTCTGCATGCTGCTCGGGTTTGCCTTTACAGCCACGAACTACAAGATCGGCGTTACGTTCGTGACGATGTATGTCGTGTTTTTGTATGCTTCGATCTCACCCAATATAAACGAGGTGATCGAGCTCCGTATCCTCGATACGATCATCGGGGCCACGCTTTGTTTTGTCGCCAACTACTTCCTGTGGCCGTCCTGGGAATTTCTCAACGTGCCGTCCCATTTGAAAAAATCGATCGAGGCCAATCGCAATTACCTCAACGAGATCTCGCTTTTTTACAATCACAAAGGCGATGTGACCACTTCATACCGCCTGGCGCGCAAGAACGCCTTTATCGAGACCGGCAACCTGATGGCGTCCTTTCAACGCATGTCGCAGGAGCCGAAATCAAAGCAAAAACAATTGCCGCAGATTTACAAGCTCGCCGTGCTCAACCACACGCTGTTGTCTGCCTCGGCGTCTTTGGGGACGTATATCCAATCGCATAAGACAACCCAGGCGTCCAACGCATTCAACATCGTGGCCGAAACCGTCATCCGCAACCTCAACCGCGCGATATCGCTGTTAAACATGGAAGCCGCGGCCAACCAGGAAATCGATGCGAACGACGGCGATTTGGCGATGCGTTTTACCGAACTCAAGAACATCCGTACCCGCGAATTACAGGAAGGGCATCTCGAGGAAAGCGAGGAATTCCGCCTTAAGATGGAGGAAAGTCAATTGGTCATCGAGCAGCTTGTCAACCTCACGGGATTGTCCGAAAACGTCTTGAAAAGTGTGAAGCGATTGCTTTCGGATGGATGATTTTGTCGATTCGCTCTTAGCTTCGCTCCGTTCGGCCACGCCTTATGTTTTTATCCTTTCGTTCGAGTTTCGTCCCTAACATGGAAATTGGAGTTTGGAATTTGGATTTTGGATTTTGAAATTTGAAATTTGAGTTTGCCCCTTTCGTGGCAATTGCTCTCGATTCGGCGATTTCGCTCATTATCTAATTATCTAATCAACCATTCGCTAATTTGCTAATTCGCTAATTCGCTAATTCACCAATTCGCTAATTCGCTAATTCACCAATTCGCTAATTAAATTATCCCAATTTGGCCTAAATTTGTAAAAAACAGAATTTGATGAACCACCTTCGTGAAACCATAGAAAAAGCATGGGATGACCGTTCCCTTTTACAAGATCCGAAAACACTCGACGCCATCCGCAAGGTAGTTGACCTTCTCGACGAGGGCACGATACGCGTGTCTGAGCCGACGCTCGATGGCTGGCAAGTCAACGAATGGATCAAAAAAGCCGTGGTCTTGTATTTTCCGATACAGAAAATGGAAACCTTCGAGGTCGGAATATTTGAATACCACGATAAAATCCCCTTGAAGCGAGGTTATGCGGCAAAAGGGATCCGCGTTGTGCCTCATGCTGTGGCGCGTCACGGGGCCTATATTTCAAAAGGCGTGATCCTGATGCCGAGTTATGTCAACATCGGCGCATTCGTAGACGAAGGCACGATGGTCGATACCTGGGCAACCGTCGGCAGCTGTGCCCAAATCGGCAAGAACGTCCACCTTAGCGGTGGCGTCGGGATCGGCGGCGTTTTGGAACCGCTCCAAGCTGCTCCAGTAGTTATCGAAGACGGAGCGTTCATCGGGTCCCGCTGTATCGTCGTAGAAGGCGTCCGCGTTGAAACCGAAGCAGTCCTTGGCGCCAACGTCTGCTTGACAGCATCGACCAAAATTATCGACGTGACAGGAACTGAACCCGTAGAAATGAAAGGATACGTCCCGGCACGTTCGGTTGTGATCCCGGGAAGTTACACCAAGAAATTCGAGGCAGGGGAATTCCAGGTGCCTTGCGCGCTGATCATCGGGAAACGCAAACCGTCGACAGATCTTAAAACGAGTTTGAACGATGCTTTGCGTGAATACGACGTCGCCGTTTGACAATTATAATTAATGATGTCGAGCTGAAGTATCGCGTCGATTCAGGCTTCCGACTTCCGATTCCCCGATTTTTAATTATCGATCACGTCAACCGAATTTTAACCCGGTGAGTTTTCCGCTCCGACACCCATTATTATTAATTGCTAATTATTAGTTGTTGAAAATCCTCGTCATACAGCAAAAAATGATTGGAGACGTCCTGGCGACTTCGATTATCTGCAACAATCTTAAGATGCTCTACCCGGACTCGCGAGTCGACTACCTCGTGTATCCGTTTACGCGGCCCGTGGTCGAGAACAATCCGAACATCGACAATCTTATTCTTTTTAAGGACGAGTTCCGCAAGAGCAAAAAAGCGTTGTTGAAATTTCTGGTCGCGATCCGGAAAACGCGATACGACATCGTAATCGACGCTTACGGCAAACTCGAAAGCAATATCGTGGTGGGCGTTTCCGGTGCGAAAAAGAAGATCGGATTTTACAAGTCCTACACCCAATTCGTTTATGACGAGACGGTTCGCGAAAAATCAAGACCGGAAACAGATGCCGGACTCGCGATCGAAAACCGGCTGCTGCTACTGAAATCCTTGTCTGGCGGACAAAAGTTGGACAATCGTCCGAGAATCTTTTTATCGGACAAAGAAATTGCAAACGGGAAAAACATCCTCGAATCGCACAACATCGATTTTTCCAGGAAATGCTACATGATTGGTGTTTTGGGCAGCGGAGGCAATAAAACGTATCCGTTTCCATTCATGGCCAGGATTCTCGACGAAATCGTTTCCCAAACAAACGCGACGCTGCTGTTCAATTACATGCCGATACAGGAAGCCCAGGCGCGCGAAATTTTCAACATGTGCGGGCCTAAGACACAGGAAAACATAAAATTCCACATCGTGCCGGGCAGCATTCGCGAGTTTTTGTCGCTGACCTATCATTGCGATGCGCTTATCGGGAATGAAGGTGGAGCGGTAAATATGGCCAAAGCGTTGATGAAACCAACTTTTACGATTTTTTCGACCTGGATCAAAAAAGAAGCCTGGAATGCATTCGACGACGGCCTGCACAACGTTTCGGTTCACTTGAAGGATTTCCGTCCGGATCTGTACGGATCAAAATCGGCAAAGCAAATGAAGGACAGGGCGATGGAATTGTATGGGCAGTTTTCGCCGGATTTGATTTTGCCGGAGCTTCACGCTTATTTGGATGCGAATTAGGATTTACTAGGTCGAGATTACAATGTTTTAGCCGCGAATGCGCGAATTTATCTGCTGTACCGAAATGTTTTTTGGCCGCGGATTCAAGCATTCAAGGATTCAGATGTTGGGCTAAATACGAGTAGGAATGTTTAGCCGCGAATGCGCAAATTTAGCTGTTGTACCGAAATGTTTTTTGGGTCGCGGATTCAAGCATTCAAGGATTTTAGTGTCGCAAGAGGAATCCGCGGCAAGCACAATTCGCGAATTCGCGGCTGATTTATGAAATCCTAGAAATCCGATAATCCGCGGCAAATAAACTTATAAACTCTCGGATTAATTATTGAGATAAATGTTTTTAGCCGCGAATGCGCAAATTTATCTGTTGTGCCAAAATGTTTTTTGGCCGCGGATTCAAGGATTCAAGGATTTAGCTGTTTGGCTAAGTACGAGTAGGAATGTTTTAGCCGCGAATGCGCGAATTTAACTGCTCATCAAAATGTTTTTTTGGCCGCGGATTCAAGGATTCAAGGATTTAGCTGTTTGGCTAAGTACGAGTAGGAATGTTTTAGCCGCGAATGCGCGAATTTTACTGCTCATCAAAATGTTTTTTTGGCCGCGGATTCAAGGATTCAAGGATTTTAGTGTCGCAAGAGGAATCCGCGGCAAAACACAATTCGCGAATTCGCGGCTGTTATAAACAATCCTAAAAATCAGATAATCCGCGGCAAAATAAACTCGCGAATTCGCGGAATAGGCTTACAAATTTTTTTAGCCGCGAATGCGCGAATTCAGTTGTTGTACCGAAATGTTTTTTTGGCCGCGGATTCAAGGATTCAAGGATTAGTTGTTGGGCTAAATACGAGTAGGAATGTTTAGCCGCGAATGCGCGAATTCAGCTGTTATGCCAAAATGTTTTTTGGCCGCGGATTCAAGGATTCAAGGATTTAGCTGTTTGGCTAAATACGAGTAGGAATGTTTTAGCAGCGAATGCAAATTTTACCTGTTAGACCGACTTTTTTTTAGCCGCGGATTCAAGGATTTAAGGATTTAGATGTTTGGCTAAATACGAGTAGGAATATTTAGCCGCGAATGCGCGAATTTAGCTGTTGTACCGATATTTTTAGCCGAGGATTCAAGGATTCAAGGATTTTAGTGTCGCAAAATGAATCCGCGGGAACGCACAATTCGCGAATTCGCGGCTGTTATAAAATCCCAAAAATCAGATAATCCGAAGCAAAATAAACTCGCGAATTCAAGGAATAGGCTTACAAATTTTTTTAGCCACGAATGCGCGAATTTATCTGTTGTACCGAAATGTTTTTTTGGCCGCGGATTCAAGCATTCAAGGATTCAGATGTTTGGCTAAATACGAGTAGGAATGTTTTAGCCGCGAATGCGCGAATTTAACTGCTGCATCAAAATGTTTTTTGGGTCGCGGATTCAAGGATTCAAGGATTTTAGTATCGCAAGAGGAATCCGCGGCAACGCACAATTCGCGAATTCGCGGCTGTTATGGAAATCCTAAAAATCAGCCAATCCGCGGCAAAAACACATTCACGAACTCACAGCTGTCATAAACAATCCCAAAAATCAGATAATCCGCGGCAAAAACAGATCCACGAACTCGCAGCTGTCATAAACAATCCCAAAAATCAAACAATCCGCGGCAAAAATAAATTCGCATTCACGGCTATCAGAAGCGAGAAAAAAGTCCGGTAATCCACACGAATAAAGCAGCAATTAATTGGATTCAATCCCGATCGGCGTCTTCACGACCTTATTCTTACGCGTATTTTCCCGTATAGCAAAATTCTTCCTCCACGTCGCCTCGTTCACGTAACCGCGCGCATGGTCCAAGTGGATCACGATTGCCGAATATCGGATTTGTTTTGACTTCAACCCTTTGTTGAACAAGCGTTCACCCAGTTCGCGATCCTGTCCGCCGTATTGCATCTCCTGGTTGAAACCGTTTATGGCCACGAGATCCTCTTTCCAACCCGAAGCATTGTGGCCGTTCCAGGTCGGTTTTGTAGGCGTAACGAAATTGAGGAGCTTCGCCCAAAATCCCGTCGCGGTAAGTTTGTTGTTCTTGAACGATTTCGGCAAACCCTGTGACAACAACCATTTAATGTCGAAACAGCGTTGATAGATGATGTCGTTTTTGGAAATCGCTTTGGAGATATTCATCGGCAGCATGAAGTAGCCGCCGGAAAGGAAGTAGCCTTTTTCGCGATGTCGGACGTGCGTTTCCACAAAATCCTTCCTCGGAATGCAGTCGCCGTCCGTAAAAATAAGATAGTCCGAATTGGAAGCCACGATGGCTTTGTTCAGTATCTGCGATTTTTGGAAACCGTTATCTTCTTGCCAGACGTGTAAAAGCGGCATCGAAATCAGCAGACGCAAACGGTCGAGCAATTCCTTGGTTTTGGGCCCCGAGCCGTCGTCGGCGATGATGATCTCAAAATCGAGTTCGGACTGCACGCTGAATCCCCAAATGACCTTTTCGAGCCATTCTTCGGAATTGTACGTACTCATGATTACAGATGCTTTCATATCATTTTCTCAGCAATAGCATTTTTTTGATTCGTCTTTTGCGGTAAAACCTGTCGCGGAACGCCATCGAGAATTTCGTCAGCTTGGAAAACGTTTCCTCGAACGAATGTCCGCTTAATTTCGAATATTCGTCTGCCATTACGCGTACCAAATCAGGTTCAGGCGTGAGCCGTGCCATGTTCTTAAGGCGCTCGTCGAATGAAAGCGCACGGAAATTCATCCGGTTCAAGTCGACGAGAAAAAAAGCGTACTGCTTCTCTCCTATTTTCCGAATCAACGTATTTCCAGGCGTGTGATCGAGGAATTCGATATTTTTTTCGTGAAGGTCAAACGTGAATTTCGTGAATTGGCGCAATATGGTTTCGTGATCCGGATAATTCCTGTCGGTGGTCAGTTCGCGGAACGTCAGGTCGCATTGCAATTGTTCGGACACGTAATAACTGTCTTTAAGAAGCAAACTCTTATTCTCGAAATACGCAACGGGTCTCGGCGTGCCGAATCCGTTCTCGAGCAAGCGATTGGCATATTCGAACGAGCGCTTGGCCTTTGAAGGGCGGATCATCCCATAAATGATTTGGTTGACCAGATTCGGGACTTTGAACGATTTGATGTTATAGGCAAAATTGCCGTCCTCAAATATTTTAATCTTGTTGCGCTTGCCATCCGCCAGCAGTTTGCCGTCGGTCTTGAACCGGGCAACGAAATTCCTTACGATTTCTTTTTTATCGGAAAAATCAGGATGGAATTGCTCGTGCATGATTCGGTTTTATCCCACAAAAGTAAGCGTTGTGTTTTAGGACTTCAAATTTTTGCTCTAATTTTACCGCAAACACAAACCGATTGATGTTCCGACATTATCTAATCACGCGATTCAACCTGCGCAAAAAAGGCTGGGACGTCACCAAGAACAACGAGGCTTTGCTTACCGATGCCTGGATGGATGACCGTCTGAGGTTGTTCGGCGATTATTGCGTACCGTCGGTTGCAGCCCAGACCAATCGCGATTTTACGTGGCTGCTTTTCTTCGATTCCACGACGCCTGAGCGCTTCCGTTCGGTTGCCGAGGCGTTGGTTTCGGATATGGGAAATGCCAGAATTTTCTACATCGACGGTATGGACGCGTTTTATCCGGAAATCAAAAAATTCGTCACCGCCGACGCCAACTCCTCGAAATACCTGATTACGTCGCGCATGGACAACGACGATTGCATCCACCGCGACTATATCCAAAGCATTCAAAACGAGTTCAAATCCCAGGATTATCGGGCGATCGATATCATAAAGGGTTATTCGCTACAGGTCGAGCCCCAGTTTATGCTCGGCAAGAAAGAGCACGCGTTCAACCCGTTCATCAGCCTTATCGAAAAAAACGACGACCCTAAAACGGTTTGGTTCAATGACCATAACTTGTGGAAACGCGAAACGCGCATCACGCAACTTGGTAACAAGCGACTTTGGATGTCGATCATCCACGGGAAGAACAAGGTCAACGAATTCGACGGTTATGACGATGTTTCGTGGCAAAAGGTGTCTCAGGATTTTGTCCTCTCGGCCGAAGTACGCGAAAAAATCACGCGCGAATTGCTGCCGCACCGCAAATGGCGCTTTACGAGTTTCCGCAACCGACTTTATGTCAAGTTGGTGCTCGCGAGCAAACTCATCAAAAAATCACTTGGAATTTACCGCCTCAAGTAGCAGGGATCGAAAGTTTCTTTTTAAGGAATTCGTCTGTGTTGGAAAGAATGTCACGACCTAACGTGATCTTGTTTTCGACGTTGGCGAGGTTGTCGAGCGATCCTGAGAATACCGTTAATCCGACCTCGAATTTGTAGTCGGGATCGAGGTTGAAGACTTCAATCGGAAACAATTGCGGGATGAATTTCACGTCAGAAAACAACTCGGAATATTTCGTGAATTCACGAGGATGCGTTTTGAGATAGACCACATAACCTGCCGCTTTGGCCTCTTCTATCGCTTTGGCGTAAACGTCTACTTTTTGCTTTTCGGTCACGATACCGTCCTCGCTAAGCGGTTGGGTGATCAATAAGAATTTTGCCGATCCCGTGTAACCCGGGCGTTCGCCAAGGAAACATTCGAGCACGTCCTGTCGTTGTTCGTTCGTGAGTTCGCGCTGCAGGCGTTCAAGATCGAGCGTTTTCCCTTTTGAGCGCAATACATCGTCCCTAAGTTTTTCGGGATGTTGTACGAGCACTTCCTTTACCTGGGGATCGTGCCCCATCAAAATCGGGAACTTGATCAGGTATTTTCGCTTGAGGTAACGCAATACGGGCATTTTGTGGCGATAAGTCTGAAAACCTTCCTCTACCATCCTGAAATAATTGTTCGGGAATTTGATCAGAAAATAAGCGCGCGTCCTCACAATGTGAAACATGTTGATTTGAGAATCGCGAATGAAATCCTCCCGTTTCAACAATTCGGGATTGTTTTTCTCGTAAATGGAGACGAGTCCGTTCTGGCGATTGAAAAGGTAGTTTACCGTGCCGAGGTGTTTCTTGAAATCGGTCAGGATCGAATACGCTTTCACCGCTACGATATCGTCGAAGACACCGATTTTCTGCAAACCCGGGATCAATGATTCTACGTCGGGCACGCGATCGTTTATGAGCAACATAAGCGATTTTTGTCCGGCACGCCTGGCCTCGTAAGCCAGCAACATGGACACGTACAAATGGTAAAGCGAGCACCCGACGTAGGTTTGGTTCATTATTTCCTGTTCTTAAGTTTTTCGCGCTGCACGGCTTCGATATCGAGAATGTCTTTCGACTTGAAAGTCAACGCCTGATGCACGGCTTTGAGGTCGCGGCACAATTTGCGCAGTCCTTCCGGTTCGAGCGACGCGGCGTGATCGGTTCCTTTCCAGGTCCTATCGAGCGTATAATGGCGTTCGATGATATTCGCGCCCAGCGTGTAGGCGGCCACGTCGATGGCGATGCCGAGATGATGGCCCGAAAAGCCTATCGATTTTACCTTGTCGGCAAACTTTTCCTGCAAGATGGTGATGTCGAGAAGGCAAACGTCCTCGAAAGGAACCGGGTAACCCGACGTACAATTGTACACGACCAAATCCTGGTTGCGGCCTTTCTGTACGAAAAACTCCACCAATTCGTCGATTTCGTTTTTCGTGGTCATTCCCGTTGAAATATGGATCTCGCCTTTGTAATTGTCGCAAAGCCAGCCCAGCATTTCGAAATTGTTGTTGCATGCCGACGGTATCTTGATGAACTGAGGATTCAACGAAGCGATTTCCTTGGCCGAAGTCAAGTCCCAGGTAGAAGTTGAATACACGATCCCGATCTCTTCGCAATATTCTTTGAGCTCGCGGTTCTGGTCGACATCGAACTCAAGGTATTCGCGGTGGGCGCCGTAAGTGTCACCGTAGGAATTGGCCGGATTCGGATGGGGCGCATTGTACTGCTCTTCGGTCAAAAGCTCGCGGTTGTTGCGCTTTTGGAATTTGACGGCGTCGGCATTACAGAAGATTTTCGCCATTTTGATAAGCTCTTTGGCGATTTCCATGTCGCCTTTGTGGTTACAGCCGATCTCGGCGATAACGAACGGTTTTTTATAGTCAGTTTGTCTCATAGCGTTGATTGTATTTCATGATGAATTCACAGGCATGTCGAATTGCCCCGTTTGCCGATTCGGCCGGCAGCGTGAAGTCGGCGCTGTTTTTTATGACGCTCATCGCGTTGGCCGGCGCGAGCGACCATCCGACCGAAAGCATCGAAGCCATGTCATTGACGTCGTCTCCGATGTAAGCGAAGTTGCCGAAATCGAGGTTGTTATTGCGCACGATCTCGTGCAGTAATGCGTATTTGTCCTTGACGCCGAAAAAAGCATCGGTTATCTTGAGTTTCTCCATGCGTTTTTCGACGAGTTTCGAATTCTCCGACGTGACCACAAACACTTTCACACCGTGCTGACGCAGGATTTCGAGCCCCATTCCGTCGCGCATGTCGAATTTTTTCATCAGTTCGCCTTCCGATCCGAAGTAGACGCAACCGTCCGTGAAGACGCCGTCCACGTCGAGGAAAAGATGGGTGATGCGCTTGCACATCTTAGCCGATCGCAATCGATTGGCGATCAGGCTTTCGATGATGTTCCAGTCGTTGTCGCTGTCGATCTCGACCAACGTATCTTCGCTCATTTCAACCATTCCGACGTTTCCGCCGAGGCGATTCGAATTTTGTTTTAAAACGTCAGATTTTGCTGCGTAAACCGCTCCGTTCTCGATAAGCAGCCCGTTGAAATCCTGTCGTCTTGGCCTTTTGAGGAAGTCGTAATTGGCGGGCGTGCCGTCTTCATTCCATATAAAACGGTGCGTCCTGACAACCGTCAATGCCGAATCGAAGCCTTCCAATGTCACTTTGGCCAGGCAAGCATTGATGTCGTGGCGCGTCGTGAGAGGCGATGTGGCCTGCAAAAGACAGAAAACGTCGAACGCATAACCCGCTTTTTCAGCGTACTCGAGCATGGCCGATTCAGTCGAGGCGGTGTCGGTGGCGCTTTCGTCGCTGCGTTTTTCGGCAACGACTTTGGTCGTCCATCCGTATTCGTTCGCGATGTAGGCAATGATTTCCTCGTCGTCCGTGTAAACGACTACCTTGTCGAGATCCGAAAAGACGGCTTCGGCCAACACCCATGAAAACAACGGCCTTCCGACCATTTTTCGCTTGTTCTTGCCTGGTATTCCCTTCGAACCTTTTCGCAGCGGTATTAATCCGATCTTCATCATAAAAACGTGGCGTAAATGTCTGCAAATATAGAAGAATCCTTTAAGGAATTCTCAGCTTTGGTTGAATTGCGTACTTTTGCGCCATGATAAACGAAGAAGTCCACAACGCCTTTGAGGTCATTAAGGAAGGCGGCATAATTCTTTACCCTACCGACACGGTTTGGGGAATCGGATGTGATGCGACGAATGAAGCTGCGGTCGCCAAAATTTACGCGCTCAAGCAACGCGAAGAATCCAAAAGCATGATCGTCCTTGTGAATGGCGACCGGATGCTCTACCAGATTTTCAGCGATATTCCCGAGGTGGCGTTCCAGATTCTCGATTTATCCGAGAAGCCTACGACGCTGATATTGGACAAGCCGCGGAACGTCGCCACGAACATCGTCGCCCCGGACAATACGCTGGGCATGCGGATGGTAACCGAACCGTTCTGCTTCAAATTGATGGAGCGCATGAAAAAGCCGCTGGTTTCGACTTCGGCCAACATTTCCGGCGAGCCGACGCCAATGTCGTTCAAGGGCATTTCCCCGGCGATCGTCAACGGAGTGGATTATGTGGTGAATTTGAGGCGGGACGAAAAGGCGGAGAAAGCGTCGGCTATCATCAAGTTGGGGAATGACGCCCAGGTTAAGATTATCAGGAAGTAGCATTTAAGTTCGCGCCACAGCTACATGGCTAGTTTTGATTAGGTTGGTTAATCAATTATGAAAAGAAAATGAATTTTTAGCCTCATCCGATTAAGTTGAAGTGTTGCGTGTTTAAAAAGAAATAAGAGCCAAAGCACATTGAATTGCTTTCAGACAATAAAAATTCGCGAATTCGCGGCAACAAACGATATATGCCAAAATCTTTTCTTATATGCCAATCATTTATCCATCGGAAAGCTACAAAATTGTGGGCGCCTTATTCGAAGTACACAGACAACTCGGAAGCGGCTTTTTAGAAATTGTTTACAAGGAAGCTCTGGAATACGAATTCAAGAGACGCGAAATCCTTTTTGAAAGAGAAAAAAAAATATGAGATTCGTTACAAAGATGTCATTTTACCGCATTGTTTTTATGCGGACTTCGTCGTTATGGATAAGATCATCCTCGAAGTGAAATGTTGTACCGCTATCACCAATTTTCATCTCGCGCAATGCTTAAACTACCTTAGAGTATCAGGAAATAAGCTCGCTATTCTAGCTAACTTTAAATCCAATTCGTTAGAATATGAGCGTGTGGTTTTAGAACAAAAACAAACAAAAAAAATATAGCCGCAAATTCGCGAATTGACGCTTTAGGCTAGAATGAATGTCGTAAAATAAATAAACTCCGTGGCAAACACGACCAACTACAAACAAGCATTAACCCACAAAATATTCCCGATCGTAGCCAAAGCGTCGGCTGAACTAGGCATTGAATCGTATGTGATTGGCGGTTTCGTCAGGGATTTTTTACTCGGGCGGGATTACAAGAAAGACATCGACATCGTGGCCATAGGCTCTGGCATCGACCTTGCGTTGAAGGTTTCTGAACTGCTTCCGAAAAACCCAAAAGTCCAGGTCTTCAAAAACTTCGGCACGGCGATGTTGCGCTTCGAAGACACCGAAATCGAGTTCGTCGGCGCGCGAAAGGAATCCTATCAAGAGAACAGCCGCAAACCATTCGTGGAAAACGGCACGCTCGAAGACGACCAAAACCGACGCGATTTCCGCATCAACGCACTCGCCTTTTCGCTGAACGAGGCCAATTACGGCGATCTGCTCGATCCGTTCGAAGGCGAAAAAGACCTCGAACACAAGATCATCCGCACACCTCTCGATCCCGACATCACTTACTCGGACGACCCGCTGAGAATGCTTCGCGGCATTCGGTTCGCGGCCCAGCTTGGGTTTGGGATCGAAGCGGAATCGCTCGAGGCTATCTCGAGAAACAAGGACCGCATCAACATTATTTCGGGTGAGCGCATCGTCGAGGAACTAAACAAGATCCTGATGACCAAAAAGCCTTCCGTAGGTTTTTTGTTGCTGCACCAAACCGGATTGCTGCACATCATCCTTCCCGAATTGACCGCGCTTCAAGGCGTAGACGAATCTGAAGGACATACGCACAAAGACAATTTTTACCACACGCTGGAAGTCGTAGACAACATTTGCCCTAACACGGACGATGTCTGGCTGCGATGGTCGGCTTTGCTGCACGACATTGGCAAGGCGCCGACGAAACGCCATCACAAAAAGAATGGCTGGAGTTTTCACGGGCACGAATTTGTCGGTGGGAAAATGGTCAGGAAGATTTTCGAGCGTCTGCACATGCCGCTCAACCACAAAATGAAATTCGTCCAAAAAATGGTCACTATGAGCTCGCGTCCTATCGTCCTTGCCCAGGAAACCGTCACCGATTCGGCTGTGAGGCGACTTGTTTTCGAAGCGGGTGAAGACACAGAAAACCTGATGGTACTTTGCGAAGCGGACATTACGACCAAGAATCCGAAGAAATTCAAGAAATACCACGACAATTTCAAGATCGTGCGCAAAAAGATCGTCGAAGTGGAGGAACGCGACCATGTGCGCAATTTCCAGCCGCCGATTTCGGGAGAGGAAATCATGGCGATATTCCAAATTCCGCCGTCGCGCGAAATCGGAATGCTCAAGGAAGCCGTAAAGGAAGCGATCCTCGAAGGGGAAATCCCGAACGAATACGAAGCGGCCAAAGATTTCGTGCTGACAAAAGCAGCAAAAATGGGATTACATCCAACGATATGAATACGGACAACCTGATTTATGTGATCCTCGCGGCAACCGTCGTGGTTAACTGGGCGAGATGGATTGTGTTGGTGAGACGCCACAAGCGGAGCATCGCACGCGCGGTTGTGATCGGCTTTTTGGTCACGCTCACCTTGGCTTTTTTATCGATACTGCTTACATCCTGGCTATTTGAGGCGTTCCTGGCTTCATTTGCGAAAAGATCGGAATCGTTCCGGTACCTTTCCGACGCGGTCGCGACACTGTTTTCCTGCGCGCTGGTTTTCGTGCCGACCCATTTCATCCTCAAGAAACGAAACGCTGCTTACCTGAAATTCAAATCGGACGAGATCGACGATATCGGAATCACGTCTGACGCTTAATAAGCAAAGATGTCTTGCCAATAACCCTCTTTTAGCAAATCCGCACCCTGTGAAACCGATCGGACAGGCCAACAACAATAGCATCACCACACTTACACTCCATGAAAAAACACTTTTCCGCGATTGCCAAAACCAGCCTTGTCCTTGTTTATGCCGTTATCGTCGCCGGCGCGTTGGTGCGCATGACGGGCTCGGGAATGGGTTGCCCGGACTGGCCCAAATGTTTCGGGTACTATATTCCGCCTACCGATGTCGAACAGCTGACCTGGCGCCCGAACAAGACCTTTGAAGCCGGACAGGTCATCATAAAAGACCAGGCGCTTTGGGTAGCGAAACAGGATATGGTTACCGGACAAACGTATGACGGCTCGAAATTCCGCGCGTACACCAAACACGATTATGCGATTTTCAACCCGACCCACACCTGGATCGAATACCTCAACCGGCTTTGCGGTGCATTGGCAGGAATTGCCGTGTTTGCGATGGCGGTAATGTCGTTCGGATGGAGAAAACAGAAGCCGTCGTTGGTCTGGCTGTCGTGGTTTGCGGTTTTCCTGATGGGATTCCAGGCCTGGCTTGGCGCAACGGTTGTGTATTCGGTGTTGAACCCGATCAAGATAACCGTGCACATGGTCGTTGCTTTGGTCATCGTGGCCATCATGTTGGTGATTATCCGCAAGGCCAAAACCGAATTCGTCGGTCGCAGGCGTGATGCGCTGTTCGGTATCGTATTATCGTTTTCGCTTGTGTTGACGCTCGTTCAGGTCGTCATTGGCACTCAGGTGAGGCAATTTGTCGACGGACGGGTAAAAGTGTTGGGATACGACCAAATGGAACTCGTGCTCAACGATCCGACCGCATCGTTTTATTTCCATCGCTCTTTTTCGATCGTCGTGTTTCTTGTGAACGTTTTGCTGATCGTTCGCAACCGACGCAAGAACCTCGGATTCGAGAAAATGAATTGGTTTATGGGATTGCTCGTGGCGGAAATTTTATCGGGTATCGCCATGGCATATTTCGACTTTCCGTTCGGTTCTCAAACCGCTCACTTGGTATTGGCGTCCCTGCTGTTCGGAACCCAGTTTTATTTGTTGTTGGAATACAGCGACCTCAAAAAACGCGGCTAAAGCCGGAATAGATAAAATCAATACCTAATATACAAGTTCGTGTATTCCAAATCGTTAAATGGAATCACATCAAGTGATTGTTTTTAAGGGCCAAAGTTGCTGCATGCGAATCATGCAAACCGTTTACCAAAACGTGTAAGCCGATTCCAGCCAGTTATCGCGAGCTTTACGAAATCGAAAACACACAACTTAAAACAATTTCGCTATGCCAAATTCAGATGAAATCAAAGGAAAATGGAATGAGCTAAAAGGAAAGCTTAAACAGGAATATGCAGAACTTACAGACGACGACCTGACCTACGAAGAAGGAAAAGACGATGAGATGTGGGGAAAATTGCAACAGAAACTCGGCAAAACCAAAAAGGAAATCATGTCATTGTTTGACTAATCGTTTCAACCACCAAAAACACTTACCCTGGATTCCGAACCCAAGACTCGGCTCCAGGGTATTTTTTTTTGCCGAAATATCAGTTGAGTACGCGGAACGGCGCCAAAACGCACACGATTCGCACAAACGAAATATAATTTTTATTTTTGCGACATGAGAAGAATCCTGTTCAGCCTATCCGCCCTAGCCTTTTTTTGCACCGATCTTGCCGCCCAAACCGATAAAACCGGCGGATGGTACATCTATTTCGGGAACATCAAGCCAAAAGAATCCAAGTTTTCAATTGACGTCGAAGCCCAATATCGCAATCACAACCTTGGAGGCGACTTGCAACAATTGCTGTTGCGCTCTGGCATAAAGTACAATTTCGCACCCAATTTCAACGCGACGGCGGGCTATGCTTACGTTCTTACCGAAGCCGAAGACACGCCCGACAACCCTGTCCGTGAAAACCGCGCTTACCAGGAAGGCGTCCTGAGCCAGAACGCGAGCCGTTTATTCTTCCGTCACCGCTTTCGATACGAACAGCGCTGGGTAGAAGGTCGTGATTTCAACACGCGCTACCGCTATTGCCTTTTCCTCGACGTTCCGCTAAACAAGCCGTCCATGGTCAAGAACGCCGCTTACATCGCGCTATACAACGAAATATTCATCAATGGCATGAAGACCGACGACACGCGGAACATTTTTGATCGCGACCGCATCTATTTGGGTGCAGGCTACAAATTTGCGGACAATTTCGCCCTGCAGCTGGGCTGGATGAACCAGATGCTCGAAACCAGCAACAAATCCCAGGTGATGATTTCGCTCCACCACCGCCTCGACATCTAAGCCAGCCATTGCTTGAAATCGCTTACTTTTTCGCGACTGACGATGACCTCGTCGGCTTTATAGGTCGGCAGGTTGATTCTCAATCTCGAGTTGCTGTACATGACGATTTCGCGACTCGCAGCCAACGACACGATGAACTTGCGACTCACACGGAAAAATTGCAAAGGGTCGAGTTCCCCTTCGAGCATTTCCAATGTCGTTTCCAGCAAATAATCGCGGTTGTCGATCGTATGGAGATAAGTTCCTTTATTCTCGCTGTAAAAGCATTCGATTTCGCCTACCGGAATCACCTTGAGATGCTGTCCGATCTTAACGGTAAAGCGCTGTTTGTAACGGTTTGAGAATGGGTTGACGAGCAGCTTCCGTATCTCATCAAAATCAAGGCTACCCGATTCCCGCTTCGGCAAACGGCTCCGGAATTTGGCAACCGCCGCTTCCAAATCATCTTCATCTATAGGCTTAAGTAAATAGTCTATGCTGTTTAACTTAAATGCCTTGAGAGCGTATTCGTCGTAAGCCGTGGTGAAAATTACCGCGCTTTCAATTGCGACATGTTCAAAGATTTCAAACGACAAACCATCTGAGAGTTGAATATCCAAAAAGATGAGATCCGGATGCTCATTGGCCGCGAACCACTCAAGCGACTCCTGTACCGAATGCAACATTATTTCGGTTTGCAGACCGAGTTTTTCCAGTTTGCGCTGCAAAAGTCGGGCGGCTGGTTTCTCATCTTCAATAACGATAATTCTCATAATTCTTTTTACTTTTCTACTTGATATAAAACAGGTTGAAATTATCTATCTAAACAGATACACGAAATTGGAATCATTCCCACTTCTTGTCCTGGCGCTTTTCTCTTTCCAATATTTCGCGAATCTTGCGCTCTTCCCAATCATTGCCCAAAAACAGCCCGGGACCGAAGGTGCTCAATGCGTGCACCAAAAGCCCGATTCCCCAAAAGAACGCCATCGAAAACGTTCCGAAGTCAAAAAATGTTTCTCCCGGATCCAGGTTCACGGCTTTTACGATTAGATTTCCGGCGTTGATGATCACATACACTGCGAGGTGTCTGTAAAAGCCGGAGATTTGCTTTACACGTTTTTGCGCTCGTTCAAATCGCATGTGGTCGAGCGGTTGTTTGTTGAAATCTTCCATATTATTGTTGTTTGAACTTATCGAATCGTTGTTTTTCCTTTTCCATCAATTGCCTGATCTTGCGCTCCTCCCAGTTTTTACCCAGGAAGGGCGTGATTTTCCGGACTTCCATCCAGTGGAACAACAGGCCGGTTCCCCACCCGATCGCCGACAGCGGGAACCAATAAAAATCCGGCACGAATATCAGGTTCACCGCGATCAGTATCGGGATTACCGAGCAATAAACCACCAGATGCGTGTAAAATCCCTTGATCTCCCTTGCCCGTTTGCGCGCCTGGAGATATTCGCTTGTTTTTTCGAATCGCTCGTCCATCATTTCCATTTGTTGCTTTTTTCCTTTTCAATTATCTCCCTGATCTTGCGCTCTTCCCAATCGTTTCCGAAGAAAGGAAACCAGTCGAACACCTTGGCAGCGTGTATCAGCACGCCTATTCCCCAGCCCGCCGCCGACCAAAGAAACCAGAGATATTCCGGAGACGTCAGCAGGTTCAGCACCAGCAATCCCGCATTGAACAAGACGTAAGCACATACGTTGCCGTAGAAATCCTTGATCATTTCTACTTTCTTTTGGGCTTTGTAATAGCTGTTTTCCTCTGCTTTGAACTGTGTTTCCATGATGGTTATTTGTTTTGTCAAAATCGGAATTTTAACGGCAAACAGGTTGTTTGTCTGCTCCACGAGCACTTTGCGCCTGGTCATGATCCCGTATCGGTCGACGATATTCTGCAAGCCGACACCTTGCCGATCCTGCAGCACTTCTTTTTTCTGGAGTTGGTTTTCGACGCACAGGTAGTCCGCCTCTATGTAAATCCTGATGTGCAAAGGCCGCTTCTCGCTTACGACGTTGTGCTTTACGGTATTCTCCAGCAAAAGCTGGAGCGACAACGGCACTACTTTGGCATCGGCGCCCGGAATGTCTTTCGGAAGTTCGTAAAACAAGCTGTTTTCGAATCGCATCTTGAGCAGGTTCATATACGTCTTGGCGAACGACAACTCCTCTTCTACACTTACGAGTTCTTTATCTTTTTGTTCAAGTACATATCGATAAACCTTTGAAAGCGATGTCGTAAACTTTTGGGCAGCTTCCTGATTTTCTTCTATAAGCGAACTCAAAACGTTCAGACTGTTGAACAAAAAGTGGGGATCGATCTGATTTTTCAGGCTCTCGAACTGGGCCGACGCCGTGCCCGCTATCATCTGTTGCTGCTTGACCTGATTCTCTTTGTAAGCCTTGTAGAATCCGATCACGTAAGCCGTTATCGTAATGACGAACGTAACTCCGATTGCAAAAATGTAATTGGACGGTTTTTCATCTTCAAAATACTGTACGACGGTACGACCGTTTATCACGACGTCCTCAAAAATCCTCAAAAGGAATATCGGAACCAACGAAGCCACGAACGAGAGCAATATTCCCAATATAAGCCGCACGGGTGAAAATCGGTTGCCTTTAAATTTTTTCTCCAGGAACCGGAACACGACGGCGTTTGCAAAATAGAGCAGGAACGTGTAAACTAATGTGTAAAGATACGTCCACAGCAGCCTAATGTCAAAAATGGGAGGCGAACCCAGCGACCAGTTCAGCAAGACAAGGAAGGCGAAAATAATCGTTCCCAGTGTCAGTAACCGCCAAATGTGTCCGAAACTTATTTTCATCTTGATACGTTAACCGAATTACTTTTTGCCGCATTGCTTCAAGGCTTCCTCTGCCCTGTCCTTTCCCCATTTCGGATGAAAGGGCGATTCGAGTTTGAACGCGTCGAACATCGGGATGGAACGCGCTATCTCCTTGCACATTGGCGTGGTGTCGGAACCAAAATATGCCGCTCCACCAATCTCATACTCCGCTTTTCCGAAGACCGCCCTCGGATTGGTAGGGTCGAGCTTTTGCGCCTGGAGGTACAAGTCATTGATCTGTCCCGAGTATTTCATACCGTTGTTCATAGGGTCGAAAACAACCCATCCGGTAAAGATCATGGCCTGCATTACAAGGAGTTCGGCGTTGTTCGGATTTTTGAGAATTTCGGTCTCGAGCGCTTTTTGGGCTTTGTCAAGCATCGCACTGACCTGGGCGCGGTCCTTTGTCGAAAACGAGGCGACGGTGTTGACCATGGCCACATAATAGTTGGGAAGCCATTGATTTGGTTCGGCTGAAGCGATGCGTTCGAACATAGCCGATGCTTCGGAATTCTTGCCTTGTCCCCAAAGTTCCAAAGCCTTGCTCATTCCTTGTTCGTACTTGGTTTGTGCGAATGCCGTCGTGCAGATGAGCATTGCGATTGCGGTGAGTGTCTTTACCATGATAATGTGTTTTTGATTGTTGTTATTTTGTGATTCAAAAGTAAGCGTCGGTTTGTCGACCTGAAATTTATTTCGACCGAACTGTCGGATTTTAGGGACGGATCGTAGCAGTATCGAGTTGCTGAATCTAACCTGGCTAATTCTCCTTGATCCCTCAATTCCGAAGTCCAAACTTTAAACGCTAAACTTTAAACCTTAAACTTTAAACTTTAAACCTTAAACTTTAAACTGACCCTAAAGATTCTGCAACTGATTGCTCTTCTTATCCCCGCTTATCGTCCAAAAGAAGCCCACGAACAGGAAACGGTCTGCGGTCGGGATGATTTCCCGTCTTTCAAAAACGCCGGATGCATTCGGATTGTTCGCATATTCGTAATTGAAGACATTCTGGGTTCCGAGCACATTCGATATAGAAAAGTACAAAATCTTCTGTTGGGTAAGCAAATAGGCCCAGCTTAGGCTTAAACTATTGTACGCCTTTGTCTTCTCCTGCAAAAAACCAGGTCTGTTCGGGTTGGTGAACGGTCGCCCGGTCGCCATCGAATGCGTCAGGCTGACTTGGGATTTCCAGTCCTCGATCCAGTACTTGGTGACGACGGAAAGGCTTTGGTTGGCCACGAAGTTTGGCGTAGCTTCTATCGGGAAATTGCGGTAGTTGCGCTCACTGTCTATGTACGAATACGAAATCCAATACTCGAAGTTGCGAAACGTGCGCCCATCTCTCCAAAACAGGTCGATTCCTTTGGCGTACCCAAAACCGGTGTTGGTATAATCCGAGTCGAACGAAGGCGTAGACGATTCAAACTTCACGAGGTCGCGGTACTGTTTGTAATACACTTCGGCACGAAGCATCTGCCGATCGCGGGTGTACTGATAATTGAAAATGTAATGGGATGCTTTTTCGTTGTCGAATCGGTGGAAGTCAGAGAACTTCACGTATTCCTGTCGCGGCGCCTGTTGGAAGTCGCCGTAAGCGAATGAGACCTGTCCGGCCTTTTTCCCGAACTTATACGCGATCGAGGCTCGTGGCGACAATACCGATTCGTGAAGCAAGTCGTTATAAGCCGTCCGGGCGCCCACTTTCATCGCAAGTCGTTTGGAAAAAAACACATCCGCTTCGGCAAAAGCCGCCGAAAGCCCGGAAGTATAACCTGCCTTGAGCTTGTCGCCTTCGAATACTTGATACGATTCGTCAAAATCCGTGATGAAATAGTCACCTCCAAAGCTGAACTTGATGCGGTCCGAAATGCGTTTGGCCAATTTGAGTTTGACATGGGCGGCATTTTCGGTATTCCGTACATCGTCCTGGTTGATACCGATGTTGTTTTTGGCCAATCCGTAACCCAAACCAGCCGTCAGTTGCCAGGTATTTCCAAGATCGCCTTTATAGGATGCATTGAAATACAGGTTGTCGTTTTTCAGGTCGACCCGCGTATCGGCTGGCGAATTGATGCTTTGCTGCTCGAGGTCGAAACGAGACGCATCGAAAGCCGCGTAAATCTTGAGAAGTCCGTTTTCGAAATGCTTGCGATAGACCGCTTCTCCCGACATCTGCTGAAAAGCGCGGTTCCAGTTCACATTTTGCGGAATCGCCCACTGATATGGCGCCAGGTCCATGTAAGCAGCGTTGAGGCTCAACGACGACTTTTCCCACTTTTTCGTATGGCCGAGCCCCAAACCGACCGTCATCAGGGAAATGTCGGTTTTGTTCTGGTCCGGATCGTCCTGGGTGCTGAGCAGCAACACAGACGAAAGCGCTTCCCCGTACTCGGCGGAGTAACCTCCCGTGGAAAAACTGATCCCGCTGAACAGGAATGGCGAAAAGCGGCCGCGTGTCGGAACGTTGTTCGTCGTGGCGCCGTAAGGCTGGGGAACACGCATCCCGTCTACGAAAGTCTGGGTTTCGTCGGCTTCTCCTCCGCGAACGAAAAGACGGCCGTCCTCGCCTACTGTTTGCGTTCCGGGAAGCGTTTGCAGCGCTGCGATGATATTCCCGGCCGATCCCGCTGTGGTCACGATATCCAACGGCTTCAAAACCGAAACTCTTGCCCTGTCCCCGGCTTCGAGCGTTCCGGCGTTTACCACGACAGCGTCGAGCACATTGACGCTTTCGCGCAGTTTAAGCGTTTTGGGCTGATAGCTTTCGATCGCGATCTCTATTTTCGAAGTTTCGTAAGACAGAAATGAAATCACGAGTGTCTGCGTGCCGGTTTCGCTTGTGACGAAACTGAAGTCTCCGTCGTCGTCAGTACTCGTGCCATCGTAAGAACCCTCGATATAGACGTTGGCGCCGGGGATAGGTTTGTTTTTCTCGTCGACGACTCTTCCTTTGAGCTCCGTTTGGGCAAATCCGATGGAGGCGATTAACGATAGCCAAAATGTAAAGATCGATTTCATGTCGGTTGTTTTTAATTACGGGACAAAAGTGCATCGAATGCGTGATATTTGAAAAGAATGCTTACCGAAATGTAAAAATTTACGGATGAATCGTATCCTCATTTGGCGGGTAATTCTATTTTTGCCGCACGATCGCCTCTTTATTGGCATATCAAAACGAAACTTATCATTTCAACCATGCGCTTTTTACTCTTTTGCTGCCTTTGTGCATTCTCGGCTTTGGGCCAGATCAAATTCGAACCGGGTTATTACATCAATGTCGACGGCACCAAAATATCCGGACTGGTGAGGAACCTTGGCTGGAAAAACAATCCTGTAGCCATAGATTTCAAGTCGGATGCAACCGCCCCTGTTACGATTGTGAGGATTTCTGAGATCAAGGAGTTTGGCGTCGGATCCGATTACGTTTTCCGTAAGTTCCAAATCCAGGTCGACCTTTCCTCCAAAGACATCGACAGGCTGAGCCCGAACAAAAACCCGGAATGGCAACCTGAAGTGGCGTTGCTCAAAGTCGTTACGTCCGGGAAGTCGATCCTTTACGAATACAACGATCACAACCTGAGGCGCTTTTTCGTCTCGACTTCAACAACGGCTGTTCCGGAGCAGTTGGTCGCCAAGGAATATCGTTTGAACGACAAGATCGGCTACAACAATACGTTTCGCCAACAATTGTTTCATTTGATGGGTGGCGCCGGTCTCGTCGAATCTGACTTTTCAAGCCTAAATTACAACGAGGACGACCTCGTCAGAATCTTTAACAAGTACAACGGCGAGCAACGACAGGATTTGAGCGCGGCGCAGAGCAAAGGTGATTTCAACGTTAGGATTGTCGCAGGCGTGATGTTCGCTAAAATGGCTTTCTCGGATGAGCGCGTGCAGGCGTGGTCCGATGTCGAATTCGGGCAAAAGACGATTCCTTCGATAGGTGCAGAATTCGAATACATACTTCCGTTCAACCGCAATAAGTGGGGAATCTTGCTTGGAGCGGGCTATCAGTCTTATAAGAGCGACGCAAGGCAATCTGCAACGCGCTCACTCGAAACCGAATACAGTTTCATTGAAGTACCTGTGGGATTGAGACACTATTTTTTCGCCACCGATAAACTTGCGGTTTTCCTGAATGTCGGATATAATGTAGTGGTGAAGCTGGACTCCCATATCACGTACAGAAATAGCGCCCCGGGCGGCTTCGACAATCGTGTCGAAATTACGCGCTCGTCAAACGTCATGGCCGGGGCGGGAATACAATACGGAAGACTTGCCGCCGAATTCAGGCTCCACGCAAAACGCGACGTTCTCGACTTGGTGTATCTCGATGCGAATTACCAATCTTTCGGCTTGCTGGTTTCCTACAAGGTTTTGTGAGCCAGTATCCGGAAATCTCAAATTGGGCAGCGATTGTGAAGGCAATTGTATTGCCGGTCTTAAATTTTTTTTAACCAAACCGACGTAAATAAGTTGGTTTTCTATTTTGCGGATATGTGTTGTTGTGTTCGCGTGCGAAACCCGCTTAAAGACATTTGGTTGTTTGAAGACACGTATTTCCGGTCGCTTTCGCAAGACAATTGTCAGTCTACTACGAAAAACAGTATCAACCCGACGGAAGTTCGGTCGTAATGAACGAGGCCCGTTGCGATATTCCGTATGTGAACGGCGTGATTTGGTTTGACCTTCGTCGACTGTGACGGCTTCACAATCGAGGCGGCAACAGTTGCTCAAGATGAATAAATTATTATATTTGAAAGCTATATAAACTCAACTAACCATGAAACACATCAAAATTCTGGCAGCCGTCGCGCTATTCTTTGCGATCAATGCCGTATCGGCCCAGACGGCAAAAACCAACTGGCCAAAACTAAACGACGTAAAGGAGGTCGCGGCGCGCATCAACACGAACCTCGAGCAAAACAACGCCGCTGCGTTTTCGTTCGCATCGACGTTGGCCCAGCAGGTGGAACAATTGAAAACATCTGAAGCTCCGGCCAATTTCAAGAATAAAAAGACGCAGGACGCGATAAACCAACTTTCGGCCAAAGCGGACGCCTTGAACAAAAAGGCGCTTGCAAAAGCTCCGGAATCTGAACTCCGCAAACAATTCTCAGAAATCCAGACGATTCTCGCCTCGATGACCGACGAGAAGACAAAAAAATAAACAAGGCCCGTGAAAACGGGCTTTTTTTTTGACCCGATTGTTGATTACTTTTTACCGCAGGCGCTTTTTTGTACCTTATATTTGCGTTCTCAAATTTTTTGGATCATGGTTTACAAATTCAGGGCGATTCTGGATGCCGAAGAGGATGTTTTCAGGGATATTGCCATTCAGGATGCCGACACGCTTGAAGACCTGCACAATGCATTGGTGAACGCTTTTGGTTTTGACGGTGCCGAAGTGGCCTCGTTTTATACCTGCGACGACAACTGGAACCAGGAGGACGAAATCCCGCTTTTTGACACGGGAGACGTGGCCGGTGAACAAATGGTCATGGCCGACTACCAATTGTCTGGATTGCTCAACCAGGAGCAGACTAAAATCATATATGTTTACGATTTTATGAACATGTGGACGTTCCTTGTGGAACTGGCCGCCATAGAGGAGGAAAAACCAGGAGAGACCTATCCGGAGATGCTTTTCAGCCATGGAATCATGCCAGGGGAAGCGCCCGAAAAGGAATTCGAGGCCGACGGCAATGAAATGGATTTCGACGAAGACGGATTCGATGATAACGACTTCGATGAGTTCGGAGACAGCGGGAATTTCGAAGATTACGGGTTTGAGGAAAATTGGAATTGAGTGATCCGCTTCGGTAGCTCGAGATTTAGGCTTGATATCCTAAGTTGACGGGTCGGCTATTGGCATAGCTTGCGACAATTTCGCGACAATGCAGTGCAACCAACAGGAACGTCCCTCGCCCTAGCTTTGATTTCACGATTATTATCGTGAATTTCCAACTCAAACTGAATCGGTAAACCATCAAACATTTTACAGACGAACAATATATTCCATCAATAAAAGCGGAGAATCAGAAACCATGCCCGATCCTTTGCCAAGAGGCTGAAGCAGTCCTACTCGGCCGGAACTTCAGCACTTCAACGCTCCGTTATTCAGCACCAAACATATGATCAACTTATTCAACACCCAAATCCACGAACTTTCACTCCACCGCGTGGGTAACAAAAGCCGAAACGAAGGCACGTTTTTGTCGGAGCAACCGTTTCATCCGAACGATGAATTGACGCCGCTTTTAAAGGAATTTTTCTTTAAGCCGTTCCGCGAAAAAGAGGAAAACTACTACCAGTTCGCGCACGAGGTCGACCTCGAATACAACGACATGTACAAACTGGCCAACGAGCTTTTTGCAAATCCATCGAATGCACACGAAATCTCAAAAAAGATCGCCCACCATCTTTATGAGCAGTCGGGCCATCCGCATATCAAAAACGGAGAAGTATATATCGCGCATTTGACGAATCTCTCGATCGACAACAATCAAGTGGATGCCATCGGGATTTTCAAAAGCGAAATCCAAGCAGACTTTTTGCAATTCGACGAGAAAGGCGAAAACCTCGAAATGCGCCTTGAGCAAGGTATCAGCCTGAACCGTTTGGACAAAGGCTGCATCATCTTCAATTACAAAAAAGAGGAAGGCTTCAAGATTCTTTCGGTGGATTCAAATCGCTACGACGCCCGTTATTGGCTCGAGCATTTCCTCAACGTCGATTTGTTCGAGGACGAGAATTTCATGACTAAGAAGTATCTGAAATTTTGCCAGAGTTTCGCCAAAGACGTCGTGCTTCCGGCCGAAGACAAAAAAGAGGAAGTCATGTTCATGAACCGATCGGTCAATTACTTCGCCAAAAATGACGAATTCGAAGAAACCGCATTTTTGAACGAGGTCATCGATAACCCGGATCTTATCCCGGAGTTTAAGAATTACAAAGTGGACAAAGGCGAAAAGTTCAGCATTGAGGACGTGACCAGCTTCCCTATTGCCAATGCGGCGGTGTCGGACGTGCGAAAATCGATCAAGAATGTGATCAACCTGGACACGAACATCCAGATAAAGCTTGACTTCATCAATCCGGAAAGCGCCGAAAAATTCGTTGAAAAAGGTTGGGATGAAGAGAAGCAGATGTATTATTATCTCGTGTATTTTAACAAGGAGAACAAATCTTGACGGGATTTAAGATTTAAGGTTTAAGGTTTAAGGTTTAAGGTTTAAGGTTTAAGGTTTAAGGTTTAAGGTTTAAGGTTTAAGGTTTAAGGTTTAAGGTTTAAGGTTTAAGGTTTAAGGTTTAAGCAAAATTAAAAAAACGGCTTCCGGTAGCATTGGATGCCGTTTTTTTTATAACATGTTGTTTGCGATATGCCTGTTAGTTTCTAAACATTTTAAATAGACAGCATTCCCCGGCCCCACCCGTGGTAAATTTAACATTTTTTCATAATCTGTAAACTACAGAAAATCTGCCGAAAATGTTAACCAAATGTTTCTATTGTTCGAGCTCGATTTTGATGACGGTAATACGACATCGATAAACCGCTTATTTCGACACGTTTTAAATCGGCAGCATTCCCCGGCCCCACCCGTGGTAAATTTATCATTTTCAACAACCTGTAAACTACAGAAAATCTACCGAAAATGTTAAACCACCCAAACACAATCCTAAAATTAACATTTAATCCCGCAACCATCCCGAAATTTTCACATCTGCAATCTGAATCAATCAAAACAGATATGAAAAAATTTGCGCTTTTGGCCTTGCCGCTTTTGTTGCTGGCAAGCTGTAGCGGGGAAGACGCCTCCCCCGCCAACACCATCGATCCCGTGGACGGCAACAAACTGCTGATGCTCAAGGTCGATTACACCACGAACACTTTTGAAGGCGGAAAGGAATTCACGTTCGAACAAGCCACCACCGATTTTACAGTTACCCACGAATACCAGGAACCCGGCGACTTCGGTTGGGTGAAACTGTATTACGACGAACTCGACACCGAAATTTTCTACGGGGAAATCCATTGGATGGGACTCGGCCAGCTTCACTTTCCGGACGCGTTCGATCCAGCCGGTTCGTTCGAACACGTACTTACAGACGATTATCAAACTCCCCTGAACGGGTTCGAGAACGTCTTCAACCCTTCAGGCCAGGAATTCGATTACCATCAGCCTTGGTCACACGTTCAGGGCTTGGTCAAGGTGCGTCAATACCTGCAAGCCAACCCGACGGCGACTGCGAAGATTTTTCTTTATACGCCAAGTGTTGGCATCGGCAATCCCGCCGATTGGGATTGGATCATCTTACTTAAGAATTGATTATTTTGTGATAAGGTTAGTTGGGAAGCGTCCGTATTTGGGCGCTTTTCGTTTTTATTTTCGGCACTCAAGCGGATTTTTTTACATTTAGCGGTAACAAACGCCAAACCCGTTCGTTTCAAACTAAAACCTAACCAACCTTGGAAACAATCCTATCCATCAAAAACCTCGACAAGAAATACGGGGCCGTTCACGCGGTCAGGAACGTTTCTTTCGAAATCCACAAAGGCAATGTCTACGGCATTCTCGGTCCTAACGGATCCGGAAAGTCGACGACGCTGGGAATAGTACTTAACGTCGTGAACCGCACCGGAGGCGATTATGCCTGGTTCGACGGCAAGCTCGAAACCCACGAGGCGCTCAAGAAAGTCGGCGCGATCATCGAACGCCCGAATTTCTATCCGTACATGACGGCGGTTCAGAATCTGGAACTCGTCTGCAAAATCAAGAGCATTCCGTTCTCTAAAGTCGAGGAAAAACTGTCGCTTGTTGGACTTTTAGAGCGAAAAGACAGTAAATTCCGCACGTTTTCACTCGGGATGAAACAACGCCTGGCCATTGCATCGGCCTTGCTCAACGATCCCGAAATCCTGATTCTCGACGAACCTACGAACGGTCTCGACCCTCAGGGAATCCATCAAATACGCGACATCATCCGAAAAATCGCCTCAATGGGAACGACGATCCTGCTCGCTTCCCATTTGCTTGACGAAGTGGAAAAAGTGTGTTCGCATGTCGTGGTGTTGCGCAAAGGAGAAATGTTGTATTCGGGCAGCGTCGACGGCATGTCGTCCAACGAAGGTTTTTTCGAACTCGAAGCATCGGACATGCAGGCCCTCAAATCTGCAGTGGAAACCCACGAAGCCGTCGAAAAGGTAAAAGAAGAGAACGGCAAAATCATCGCTTACCTCAAATCTGGCCTGCACCCTTCTGAAATGAACCGCTACCTGTTTTCGAAAAACATTGCGATTTGCCACCTGGTCTTCCGCAAGACAAGTCTCGAAGAGCAATTCCTTGAACTCACCAACACACAATCCAAAGCATGAAACGCCTCCTCTCCATAGAACTCCAGAAAATCTGGATGAACCGCTCGAGCAAAATCCTGACGATCAGTTATTTTGTCTTGCTGACGGCCATAGCGCTGGTCGCCTCGATCAAGTTAGACATCGGCAATTTCAAGTTTCACCTCGCCGACATGGGTATTTTCAACTTTCCGTATATCTGGCATTTCAATACGTATATCGCTTCCGGTTTCAAATTATTCCTGGCCGTGATCATCGTCTCTATGATGGCGAACGAATATTCGTACGGAACCTTGAAGCAAAACCTTATTGACGGTCTCAGCAAAAAAGAATTCATTACTTCAAAATTCCTGACGGTCCTTGTTTTTGCCAGCGTTTCGTCCCTGTTTGTTTTCGTGGTTTCCCTACTCTTGGGACTGGCGTTTTCCTCGATGAACGAACTTGCTGTGATTTTTATGCGGATGGAGTACATTCCTGCTTATTTCCTCAAACTCGCCGGATTTTTCTCGATGTGCCTTTTCGCAGGGATTCTCGTCAAGCGCTCGGCATTTTCTCTGGGCTTCATCATTCTCTGGTATATTGTCGAAAAACTCAGCTGGCTGCTTATATGGTATCTTTCCAACAACCGCGAGCTCGCGTCCAAGGCGATTTCGGTGCTTCCGTTAGAGTCAATGTCGAACCTCATCAAGGAACCGTGGACGAAACTCAGCGTCGTTCGCAAGGCTGGAAACACGTTGGGGATAGATGATTTCGGGAATTCCGACGTGAGTATCATCGCCGCATTGATCGTGTGTTTCTGGATCGCTTTTTTCGTGTATTTCTCGTATAAAATTCTCGAAAAACGGGATTTGTAGTATCTTTGCCCCTGCTATGGATAGGGTCTGGGAGAAATTTTTTATGGTGCTTTCGTTTTTGTTGGGTCATCTCGCTTTTGGCCAGTATATCGCGATAGACGAAGATTACACTACGGATCAGCTCGTCAACGATATCCTCATCGACAGCCCTTGCGGACAGGCCAGCAACATTGTCGTTACGGGATGGAATTTTAGCAGCGGCAACACTTTCGGATATTTCAATGCCAACGGCAGCACATTCCCTTTTCAGGAAGGCGTGGTGCTTACGACGGGTCGCGCGGCATCGGCCGTAGGGCCAAATTCCGATATTTTAAGCGAAGGCCCGACCGACTGGGCCGGCGACAGCGACCTTGAACAGGCGCTGCAACTCGGCAATTCCACGAATGCAACGGTTCTCGAATTTGACTTTTTGCCGAACTCGAACTTTTTCAGTTTCAATTACATTTTTTCGTCCGAACAATACTTGTCGAATCCGTCCCAGAACCAATGCGGTTACACGGACGGATTCGCCTTTTTGCTGAAGAAGGCCAACACGGCTGAACCCTACCAGAATTTGGCCGTCGTGCCCTTTACGGACATTCCGGTAACGGTCAATACGGTAAGAGGGCCGGGAACGATCTGCCCTCCGTCGAATGAGGAATATTTCGATGCGTTCAACGATTACGAGCATCCGACGAATTACAACGGACAAACCAAACCGCTGACGGCACAGGCCATAGTCGAAGCCGGTGTTCTCTACCACATAAAAATCGTCGTGGCCGATCAGGGTAACAATCTCTATGATTCCGCGATTTTTCTCGAAGGCGGAAGTTTCAGGATCAACAAATTCCTTGGCGACCGGCTGATTTCGCAAAACAGCGGGATCTGTCCGGGTTTTAGCGTAGGGCTCGACGCCACTGAAACCGGCGCGCTTTCCTATTCGTGGTATAAAAACGACCAATTGCTTTCGGGAGAAACCAATCCGACCTACCTTGTGACCGCTCCCGGAACTTATCGCGTCGAAATCGCATTGCCTGGCGGCTGCACCGGAACCGGCGAATCCAGGATAGAATATTACGTAGAACCTCCGTATCTCGCCGACGCCGCACTCGTGCAATGCGACCCTGAAAACGACGGCTATTCGATATTCGATCTTACCTCGATAATCGACACGCTGAACATCGTTCCCGGAACATTTGGTTCCACGATGTTCTTTACATCCATGGTCGATGCCATGGCAGGAAACGATGGGATTCTGAACCCTTCCGCTTATAACGCTCCTGACGGCACCACGGTAATTGCCCGCATGGCGTACGGCGCATCGTGCTATGTGTATTCCACGGTTCATCTCGAGCTGACCTTCCAACCCGCTTCTCCACAAACGATCACGGTTTGCGACACAGACGGCCAGATTGACGGCAAGACCGAGTTTGACCTTGGCGCCGAGGTCAGCCCGGTGATTTTAGCCGGAATGCCGGTCGGGATGAGTGTCGGCTATTACCTGACGACCCAGGACGCGCTTCAGCAAACCAATCCACTGGGCAACTTGTTTACGAACACGACACCAAACCAACAGGTAATTTACGCCCGCGTTTTCAGTGGCATCGCCTGTTATGACGTCGTTAAAGTCACGCTCAACGTTTCCGCCCTGCAGCCGGCAAATTTTGAGCCCGAAACGCTGGCAACCTGTCCAGGCCAGGCGGTTACACTGTCGGTTGCAAATACATTTTCCTCCTATCTTTGGTCGACCGGAGAAACCACGAATCACATATCCACAACGGCGGCAGGCAATTATTCGGTCACGGTAACCAACGCCGACGGTTGCACGGCTACGAAGAGCTTTACCGTGACGATTCCGCAACCTCCCGTTTTCGTCTCGGCCGACATATCCGGAAACGATACGATCACGATACAATATTCGGGAGCCGGACCTTACGTCTTCTCCATCGACGGACAAAATTTCCAGTCGTCTCCGGTATTTGAAAACCTGGCCGGAGGAAACTACTCAATTTACATTCGCGATCCCGATGGCTGTTTCCAGATTGGGCCGTTCCCGGTATTACTGGTTGCCTATCCGAAATTTTTTACGCCCAACGGAGATGGCCTCAACGATGTTTGGCGTATCAGCGCACTGTCTTCCCAACCGTCGAGCAAAGTGTACATCTTTGACCGATATGGAAAATTGCTGCATCAATTCCTTGGAAATGGCATCGGATGGGACGGAAAATTCAATTCCAGGGAAATGCCTTCCACCGACTATTGGTTTATTCTCGAATTAGAGGACGGACGCAGCGTTAAAGGGCACTTCGCGCTAAAAAGGTAACAGTTTATTTCCTATTTTTAGCCGATGAAAAAGACTTTACTCTTGCTGCTTTGGCTATTGTCGTTCAGCGCAGTGGCCCAGTTCAGCAAAACACATTACATCCCACCTTTGGTCTCCTCGTTCAACGTTACCGGGGAAGAACAATTCCTATACATATCGACCCCAAGCGTTACCGCTGTCAACTTCAGGATCATCAACATAGGAGGAAGCATCGTAACCGGTAGCGTTTCGCGCGATGCGCCTTATGTGCACAGCGTCGGATTTGGCAGCAATACCCAGCTCGTCATGGGCGCCGGCCTATCCCACTCCACCCGTTCCGACCGTGGCTTTGTCGTCGAGGCGGACGATCTGGTTTACGTTACCGCAAGGCTCATTGCCGGCAGCGGGAACCAGGCCGGGGAAATCGTTTCAAAGGGAATGGCGGCACTAGGTACACGATTCCGGATAGGCGGTTTCCGAAATCCGAATGACACCTATAGTGCAAACGGCCTTAACTTTATTTCGGTACTTGCCACCGACAACAATACTACTGTCAACTTTAGCGGTTTTGGCCCCGGAACTACGCTGATCAACAACGCATCGGCCGGTAACGCTCCGTTTTCGGTCGTTCTCAACAACGGGGAAAGCTTCGTGTGTGCGGTTCAGGGTCCGACCAATGCGAACCGCCTCGGCATGATAGGATCGCTTGTCACCTCAGATAAACCGATTGCCGTGAACTGCGGCGCTTTCGGAGGAACCAACGGCACGATGGCCAACCTCGACCTTGGCTTCGACCAGATCGTATCGGCTGAACGCACCGGGAAAGAGTACGTCTTTATCAGGAGTACGGGCATGGATGAAGTTGAAACCGTGCTTATCATTGCAGACGAAGACGGGACCGAAATCACGCGCAACAACGATTCGGGCGTCACTACCTTAAACGCCGGTGAATTCGTTTTTTTTGAAGGAGGCGATTTTGACGGTAACGGCAACATGTCGATCCATACCAACAAAAATGTGTTCGCTTACCAGAGTGTGGGCGACAATTTGCGGTCCGACCAGGCCAACCAGGAAATGTTTTTCGTCCCACCTTTGAGTTGTGAAACGCCCAAGGCAATCGACAATATCCCGTTCATCGACCGCGTCGGAAATCGCGTCTTTAACGGTAAAATCACGATGGTAACTGAAACCGGGTCCGCGATAAACTTCCTCGTCAACGGGACACCTCACACCCTGACGAGCCTAGTTTCTACCGGAGCGACGGTCGACGGTCCGTTCGGGATAAGCGGGAATGCGAATTTTGAAACGTACATTATCAATGGCCTTAGCGGAAATGTCTCGGTGTTTTCGACAACCCAATTGTACCTCGCCTCTTACGGCTCGAGCGATGCGGCCACGTTTGGAGGCTACTATTCCGGATTTACGTTCAAACCGGAGGTTACCTTCGACCAGATCGACATTTCCCAGGAAAACTGTTTGCCGAACGTGCAACTTACGGTCAATACGATAACCGGGTTCGACACCTTTCAGTGGTATATGAACGACGCTGAAATTCCGGGCGCCACCACCAGCGCCTACACGCCTTCGCAACCTGGGTATTATTACGTAAAAGCAGGAATTGCGGCTTGCGGCACGGAACTGATCTCAGACAACATCCCGGTGAGCCTTTGCGCTCCTGACACCGACGCCGACGGAACCAACGACAATGCCGACATCGACCTCGACAACGACGGCATTGCCAATTGCCAGGAATCGTTTGGGGACGCGCCTTTTAACTTGAGCAATCCGTTGAGCGGAAACGTCACCGCCGGAAACGGTGCTTATGCCAATTCGTTTACGGGGAATTTCCCGACGCCGGTCGGCACGCCTGCGCCAAGTCCATTTGTTGGCGATGCGAATGGCAATTTTGTTTCGTCGGTCAGCGCGGGACAAGGAAATTCGATGGTGTACCGCATGACGTTCGCACAACCCGTCAGTTTTTCGCTTGAATATGTCCAGACGGCGAACGCCTCGAACCTCTTGAATTCACAGTCGGAATTTATCGTGAGTGCGCCCAATAACCGCACGATTACCGTTATCAATCCGGACAATCAATTGCTCATTGATACTAATTACGACGGAATATACGAAAGCGGCATCACGCAATTCTCATCGTTTGAGATTCGCTTCAGGCTCAACGGCCAGACCTCGCTGCCGGCGGGAAGTGGCACTTTCAGTTTCCGATGCCATTTAGCGGGAAGCTTCACCTTCACCCATAAAAATCTTGACGATGCAGCCGAAAACCGGGCGACTTTTCGCATTGTGGCCAGTTGCGTCCCGCGTGACAGCGACGGAGACGGCGTTCCCGACGCTCTCGATCTCGACAGTGACAACGATGCCATTCCCGATCTCTACGAATCCCAAGGCGTTTCGTTTACGCCCCTTTCGGGATCCGACAGCAACAACGACGGGCTAGACGATGCTTTTGCTGCCGGTTTTATCGCAGCGGACACCGACGCAGACGGACATCCTGATTTCCTGGATCTCGACAGTGACAACAACGGCGTTTTTGACCTCGTCGAATCGGGAAGCGGGGCAACCGACGCCAACAACAACGGCATCATCGATGGTCCGCCGGCGAGTTTTGGCAGCAACGGACTTTCTAATTCCATCGAAACGGCAACCAACAGCGGTACGATCAACTTCAGCATGGCGGACGCCGATGCGGACAACGTTTGGGATTTTGCCGAAAGCGACAATGACAACGATGGATGTCCGGACGTGAGGGAAGCGGGCTTTAACGATCCCGATGGCGACGGATTCATCGGCAATGCACCGGTAACGGTCAATCAGTGGGGCGTCGTGCTCAACTCGGGCGGTTACACGGCTCCAAATCCGAACTACAATATTCCGGCTCCGATCGTCATAAACGCCCAACCGATCGCCACTCCGACGGTCATCTGCGAGACGGAAAACGCCGTGATTGCGATCGATACTAATCCCGAGGCGAGCATCCAATGGCAGATTTCGGCAAACGGTACGACCTTTTCGAATATTTCCGACGGCGCCCAATACTCCGGAGCCACGACGAATACCCTGACCATCATTTCGGCGGCGGCATCGACAAGCGGTTATCAATACCGGGCGTTGCTTTCGCGGGCGGGAAATGTCTGCGGAAGCGTATCCCAAACCGTCTCGATCCAGGTCGATCCGACTCCGGCCATAGTCACGCGAAATCTTGTGCAATGCGATACCGGAACGGCGCCCGATGGCATCACGATTTTTAATCTATCGGAAGCCGACGCCAGCTTTACGAATGGAGATACCAACCTTTCAATCGGCTATTATTTGAATCCGGCCGATGCTTTGGGCGACATCGGACAATTGCCCAACGATTTTACTAACAGTTCGAACCCACAGCAACTGACTGTCAAACTGACGAATCTCACTACCGGCTGCCTAAGCTTGAGTACGCTGAACCTGTCGGTCAATTTGCTGGCCAACGTCGCGATCGATTTACCTGGGATTTGCGATGAACTCGAATCGGAAGACGGGTTTACCCAATTCGACCTCACACAGGCGAACATCCCGGGAGGCGGCAATCAATCCGTTCGGTTTTACACGAATATAAATGACGCGTTGCTCGAGCAAAACGAAATTGGCAACCCTGGGTCATATACGAATCCGCAAGCCTATAATTCCCAAGTGTTCGCACGTTTGGAAAACACGGTAGCCAATAGCTGTTCGCGTCTGTACATACTCAATCTCGAGGTGTATCGACTGCCGGACATCGACCAAAACATCGATTTGGTCCCACATGTGGTGTGCACCAATACGCCCACTTTTTCAACGGTGCTCGACGGCGGTATCCTCGATGGCTCGCCTGCCTCCGATTATACTTACCAATGGATGTTACAAGGCATCCCGATGGGAAGCACTCCAACGATTATCGCTACGGCGGAGGGTTTATACACCGTCGTGGTGACCAACGCAAATGGTTGTTCCAAGTTGCGTTTCATTCCGGTCATACACTCGAGCCAGGCTATCATCGAAAACGTGGAAGTCGTCGATTTTTCCCAAACCAATACCGTTACGGTCACGCTTGGCCCTAACAGCTACGGCAATTATACGTACAGCCTCGACCATGAGAATGCCGGCCAATACAGCAATGTCCTTACGGACGTGGCGCCCGGCAGCCATACGATTTACGTAATGGATGCAAATGGTTGCCCATCGGCGGTATGGCAGGTTTCGGTTATGGGTTTCCCGAAATTCTTCACGCCTAATGCAGACGGTTACCACGACACCTGGAACCTCAAAGGCGCCACCTTTACCAGAAACGGAAAAGCTACGGTAAGAATCTTTGACCGATATGGAAAACTGCTCAAACAACTCGACGCTTTGGGCTCCGGGTGGGACGGCACTTTTAACGGACGCGCTATGCCGTCAGACGACTACTGGTTCGTGATTGAACTCGAAGATGGTCGCAGTGCAAAAGGACATTTTACTTTAAAACGATAACTACATGCGATTAAAACTCCTCATTGCCGTTTTTGCCCTTTCGGGACTTTCGGCATTTGCCCAGCCAAACGTAAAACAGGGCGCGATCAAGCACCTGGCGCCTTTCGAATCGAAAATCATCAAAGGCAGGACGGTCGATGTCTGGGTGCCGCCTGGTTACAGCAAAAACGAGAAATATTCGGTACTTTACATGCACGATGGGCAAATGCTTTTCGACGAATCGATTACTTGGAATAAACTTTCGTGGAACGTAGACAATACCGCGGCTCGTTTAATGCGGGAAGGATCGACGCGGAAATTCATCGTAGTCGGAATTTCGAATATCCCGGAACTGCGGTTCAGCGAATACTTTCCGCAAAAGCCGTTTGAATCGCTGACGCAGAAAACGAAAGACTCGATTTACGGACTGTATTTCGGGGAAAAACCGATGTTCAGCGAAAAGGTCAATTCCGACAATTATCTCAAGTTCATCGTTACCGAACTCAAGCCTTTTATCGACAAGAACTTTTCTGTCAAAACCGACGCGGCCAACACCTTTATCGCCGGCTCTAGCATGGGCGGACTCATTTCACTTTACGCCATTTGCGAATATCCCGATGTTTTTGGAGGCGCGGCTTGCCTTTCGACGCATTGGATAGGTGCTACGGGAGTTGCGCAAAACCCGATTCCGGGCGCTTTCCTGAAATACCTCGACAAAAAACTGCCGCCAGCCGTGAACCATAAAATCTATTTTGATCACGGAACCGAAGGCCTTGATGCCAACTATGGCGTCACCCAGAAAAAAGTGGACGCCCTCATGGCCAAACACGGCTACACGAAAAAGAACTGGATGACAAAAGAGTTCAAGGGAGACGACCACAACGAAAAAGCCTGGGCTGTGCGGCTGTCCGAACCACTGAACTTCCTTTTGTGGGATCCGACGGCAATCAAGAAAACCGCAGACGGAAAGTCCGCTGTGGAAAATCAGGACAAACCCAAAACGATCAAGACCGGGAAGACGGGCGAAACGAAAAAGGAAGGACATAAATCCACCGCTTCGCCATCGGCAACACCGAAAAAATAACACGCCAAAACTTCCGGACATAAAAAAACCATCAGTTGACGCTGATGGTTTTTTTTATACACTATTCTTGGATTAGTCGATCTTGAAACGCTTGCGATCGGTTTCGCTCAGGTAAATCTTGCGCAAACGCAGGGATTTCGGCGTCACTTCTACGTACTCATCCTTTTGGATATATTCCAAAGCCTCCTCAAGCGAAAACTTGATCGCAGGCACGATACGTGTTTTGTCGTCTGCACCGGCGGAGCGGAAGTTTGTAAGCTGTTTGGTCTTGGTGATATTGATCGTCATATCGTCTGCGCGAGAGTTTTCGCCGACAACCTGTCCTTCGTAGATATCTTCGTTAGGATCGACGAAGAACTTGCCGCGATCCTGTAGCTTGTTGATCGAATACGGAATCGCTTTCCCGTTTTCCATGGAAATCAAAGATCCGTTGATACGACCCGGAATTTCACCTTTGAACGGCTGGTATTCCAAGAAACGGTGCGACATGATCGCCTCGCCGGCCGTAGCGGTCAACAATTGGTTACGCAATCCGATGATGCCGCGTGACGGAATCTGGAACTGTATCGTCATGCGATCGCCTTTAGGCTCCATCGACAACATTTCGCCTTTGCGGACGGTCACGAATTCAACGGCGCGTCCCGAAACGTGCTCGGGAAGGTCGATCGTCAATTCTTCTACAGGCTCGCATTTGACGCCGTCGATCTCTTTTATGATTACCTGCGGCTGGCCGATCTGGAGTTCGTATCCTTCGCGACGCATCGTCTCGATAAGGACGGACAAGTGCAATACGCCTCGTCCGAAAACCATGAATTTATCGGCACTGTTGGTATCGTTTACACGAAGCGCTAGGTTTTTTTCCAGTTCTTTCGCCAATCTGTCTTTGATATGGCGCGAGGTTACGAATTTTCCTTCTTTTCCGAAGAAAGGGGAATCGTTGATCGTAAACAACATGCTCATCGTCGGCTCGTCGATCGTGATCGTCTGAAGCGCTTCAGGATTTTCAAAGTCGGCAACGGTGTCCCCGATCTCAAACCCTTCAAGCCCGACCAATGCACAAATGTCGCCGGCAATGACCGACCCAACTTTTTTGCGACCGAGTCCGTCGAAAACGTGAAGTTCCTTGATTTTTGATTTTATGACCTTGCCATCTCTTTTTACCAAAGAGATATTTTGTCCTTCTTTGAGTTCGCCTCTTTGCAGACGTCCGATGGCGATACGTCCCGTAAATGAGGAAAAGTCAAGCGAAGTAATAAGCATCTGAGGCGTCCCTTCTGAAACTTTCGGAGCCGGAACGTGAGCTAATACCATGTCCAAAAGCGGCTCGATATTGTCTGTTACATTCCTGAAATCTTCGCTCATCCAGTTGTTTTTGGCCGATCCGTAAACGGTCGGAAAGTCAAGCTGCCACTCTTCCGCTCCAAGTTCGAACATCAAATCGAATACTTTTTCGTGAACCTCTTCCGGCGTACAGTTCTCCTTGTCGACCTTATTGATTACCACGCACGGCTTCAGGCCAAGGTCAAGCGCTTTTTGAAGCACGAAACGGGTTTGCGGCATCGGACCTTCGAAGGCATCGACCAAAAGCAAAACGCCGTCGGCCATGTTCAATACGCGCTCCACTTCCCCACCGAAATCGGCGTGGCCCGGAGTGTCGATAATGTTGATTTTTGTGCCTTTGTACGTAACCGAAACGTTCTTCGAGGTAATCGTGATTCCTCTTTCCCGTTCGAGATCGTTGTTGTCAAGGATCAGATCGCCTGCGTTCTCGCTCTCGCGGAAAAGTTGGCAATGGTACATGATTTTGTCAACCAATGTGGTCTTTCCGTGGTCAACGTGGGCGATGATCGCAATATTTCTGATAGATTCCATATCCTTTTTTTGAAGCGGCAAAGGTACACTTTATTTTCCGATAAAAAATCTTTTTCAATTTACGCTTAACTTATTCATAATAAGCGATCCGAAGACGATGGCAGCCTGGGAATTTTTTATGGACGCCACCACAGGTCGATTCCGATTTCGTTATCTTTACGCTGCTTAAAGAATCAAGTGAAAAGAACTTCTACGCGAATCTTTCTTATTTACCTCTTGACCGGCCTGGGATGGATACTGGCCAGCGACTGGTTTTTTGGCAAATTCCAATATCCGCAGGAACATTTTTATCAAACGGTGAAAGGCTGTGGCTTCATTGTCATATCCGGGATATTGTTCTGGTACATGCTCCGGAAATACGAAACACGCAACCGGCGCTATCTCGACCGGCTGCGCGATATGAACCGCGAACTGGAACAGCGCAATGGCGAACTGGCGGCGTCCAATATCGAACTGGAACAATTTGCCTACATCGCCTCTCACGATCTCCAGGAACCGTTGCGCATGGTAACAGGTTTTTTGGCCCAGATCGAGAAGCGCTATTCCGAAAACCTTGACGACAAAGGGCGCGAATACATACATTATGCGGTCGATGGAGCTTCCCGCATGAAACAAATCATTTCCGACCTGCTCGAATATTCAAGGGTCGGGACAAAAAAAGTCAAATACGAAACGTTTCCCGTTAGTGATGTCATCGAAGAAGTGATCACGCTCAACAAACCGATGTTTGCCGAAAACAAGGTCACCATCTTTAAAGGTGCGATGCCGACCATCACGGCCGGCAAGCCGCTGATCCGTCAGGTTTTCCAGAATTTACTGGCCAACGCGGTCAAGTATCGCAATCCCGAAACCAACACGCTGATCACACTTGATTACAACGAAACACCTGATTTCTGGGAGTTTTCGGTCTCGGACAACGGAATCGGCATCAGGGCCGACCATCTCGACAGGATTTTCGTGTTGTTCCAGCGACTGCATTCGCGCGACCGTTATTCGGGTTCCGGGATCGGGCTTTCGGTGTGTAAAAAGATCGTAGAAAACCACGGCGGGCAGATTTGGGCCATAAGTGAACCAGGTAGCGGCAGTACTTTTTATTTTTCGTTGAAAAAATAAGCTATATTTGTTTTGTCCTCTATACTAATACATCCTTTATGTCGTTGGCGCGAATGAGTCCTGGCTTCCCTAAATTCAGGTCTGAAGAAACCGTGCGGATTCCGCATCAACTCTTCAATGGCGTAAACCTGGACAACACAGCAGTTTCCGCCAGTCGCGATATATCTTCGGCCAAGGCTGGAAAAACGGCAGCGATCCTGTTGTACGTTCCAATGTCCCATCCCTTAAATTGCCGTGATGGAATATAAAACTACCGGATTGCATTTTTTAATCGTTGAGGATAATCCGGGAGATTATATACTGATATGCGATTACCTTTCTGAAGTTTTCGAAGAGGTCCGATGCCAACGGGCCGAATCCTACGAACAGGCGCATTACTTAATTGGACACGAGGTTTTCGACGCCGTGCTGCTCGACTTGTCGTTGCCCGACGTTAGCGGAGAAGCGCTGTTAACCGAAATGGAGCCCGTCATCAAGCAACTTCCGGTTATCGTGCTGACCGGCCTCATCAACGCTTCTTTTGCCTATCGCGCGTTATCGTACGGCGTTTCCGATTATCTTGAGAAAGAAGGCCTGACGCCTTTGGTCTTGTTCAAAAGCATCACATATAGTTTGGAGCGCTACCGCATCAGCCAAAAACTCAGGCGCTCCCAGCAGAATTACCACAACTTATTCAGGACGAGCCCGATCCCGAAATGGATTTATGCTTCTGATTCCCATCTGATACTCGATGTCAACGATGCCGCCATTTCGCACTACGGCTTTTCGCGTGAGGAATTTCTTTCAATGAAAACGGAAGATCTTTGCTCCCAAGAAGCGAACGCCAACCCTGGTTGTTGTGAAGATGGCCCAAATAACGGGCATTTCGAGCATCGGCTGAAAAATGGAAACATCATTTCGGTCGCCGTGCAAAGCAGCGATGTGGACTTTGACGGGAAGCCGGCGCGCATGGTCATATCCAACGACATCACCCAAACGCTGCACGCCGAAAAAGCGATCCTGACAAGCGAACAGCGTTTCAAGACTTTGGTCCAGGAAAGCGGTGATCTTATCACGATACTCGACACCGAAGGGAATTTTATCTACGTAAGCCCTAACCATGAGGCGATCCTCGGAAGGAAAAGCGCCCAGATTGCCGAAAAGAATTTGCTCGACCTTGTCCACATGGACGACGTAGCGAAAGTGCGAACGTTTTACGAAGCATTGCTGACCGAGAACAGGATATATTCGCCACCCTTCCGGTTGCGGCATATCAATGGAAATTACCTTTGGATCGAATCCATAGGCACGAATGCGATCAACGATAGCGCCATTCAGGGACTTGTGCTCAACTCCCGGGACGTGACGGCCAGGGTTACGCATGAAAGACGCATACAGGAAATTAACGAACGGCTTACCGCAATTGCCAAAGCCACGAGTGACGCTATTTACAGTTTTGATTACGACACACGGGAAATTTCGCTGCTGGGAATGAATTACACGACACTTTTTGGTTATAAGTTCCCAGACGACATCGCCCCGAACGGCTTCTTTCGCGATCATCTCCATCCCGAAGACAGGGACAAAACCATGCATGCGCTTCGCGAAGCCATCAAAGACAAAAAGAACAGCCACTTCGAGATCGAATACCGGTTTCGCCGACAAAACGGCAGCTACGCTTATATCCTCGACCGTTTCGACATCATACGCGAAAAAGGCGTGCCGTCTAAAAAAGTCGGAGCGATGCAGGACATCTCGACCCGAAAGCTGCAAGAGACGATTCTCTCGTTCGAGAAACAGATTTACGAGCTGAACGCCAATCCCAAAATCGGGTTTACGACCGTCATCAATAAATTGGTATCGAACATCGAGGACATGATTCCGGATTCGTACTGCACGATCCTGATGCTCAACGACGACGGCACCGCGACGCACATTGCCGGAGAATCGCTGGGCGACGATTATCCGTTAGCGGTGAACGGGCTTAAGATCGGCCCGAAAGCAGGCTCGTGCGGCACGGCGATGTACACCGGCAAAAAGGTCATCGTTACCGATATCGACAACGACCCGTTGTGGGAAGATTTTACCGAACTCAAGGATCGATTCGGGTTGAAGGCCTGTTGGTCGGTTCCGGTAAAAAAAGGCAACGGCAAGGTCGTAGGCAGTTTTGCGATGTATTACAAAATGCCGAAAGCGCCTCATCCGGACGAAATCAATCTCGTGGAACGCGTGGCCAACATGATAGGCGTGCTTATCGAAAACCGGAATTCGTTCGAGGAAACCGAGCGCGCCAAAGAACGCTACGACATCGTGGCCAAGGCGACGAGCGATACGATCTGGGATTGGAATATCGTAGACGACAAATTCGAATGGAACCGAGGCATACAAGGTGTCTTCGGATATAAAAGGTCGGACGTGGGCAACAGCTCAAGATGGTGGTTTGACCGCATCCATCCCGAAGACAGCATCAAGATGTCGGTAAAATTATATTCGTTTCTCGAACAAAAAACGGAAAAATGGCAGGACGAATACCGTTTTGCTTGTGCCGACGGTTCGTACAAATATGTATACGACCGGGCTTTTCTCGTAAAGGATGAAAACGGAAAGGCCATCAGGATGATCGGAGCCATGCAGGACGTCACGCGACAAAAGCAGGAAGAACACCGCCTGAAGCTCATGGAAACGGTGATCACGCAAATGAAAGATTCGGTAATCATCGCTGAAGCGGACAAAAGCGGTGAGACTTCGCCCCGCATCATTTTCGTAAACCCTTCGTTTTCGGCCATGACCGGCTTCCGTCCCAACGAAATCATCGGGAAATCGCCAAATATCTTTATGAACCGCAAACCCGCCCAACGCGATTATGAGCGGTTGATGCAGGCCATCGAGAACAAACAGGAATTCAGTTACGAAACGCTCAACGCCCACAAAGACGGGGAAGAATATTGGGTGAACGTATCGCTGACTCCGATTTGGAACAAAGAAGCCGAACACACCCACTGGATTTCGATACAGCGCGACATCACCGAAGAAAAGCGGCAGGAAAAGGAAAAAGAACAACTGATTCGCGAGCTAACCCAGAATAATAAGGATCTGAAGCAATTTTCCTACATCACATCACACAATTTGCGTGCGCCTTTATCGAACCTTACCGGGTTGCTCAACCTTATCGAAGACATGCCGATCGAGAATCCGGAACTCAAGGAAATTCTTAACGGCTTCCACAAGTCGACGCATTTGCTGAACGAAACGATCAGCGACCTGGTCAAAGTGGTCATCATCAAGGACAATCCGTCGATACAAAAAGAGGAGGTATTGATAAAAGATGTTTTCGAAAACGTATTCCATCAGCTCAACTTTATGATAGGTATGTATAAGCCCATCATCAACCTTAAACTCGAAAAAGTCTCTATCCTCAATATCAACAAAGCCTATCTTGAAAGCATCTTGCTGAACCTACTCACAAATGCGATCAAATACCGCTCACCGGACCGAAAACTCAAAATTTTCGTATCTTCAAAAATTATTGGCGATTCGGTTCAACTGGTTTTCAAAGACAATGGCATCGGCATCGACATGGAGCGCAACCGCGAAAAAATCTTCGGGTTGTACCAACGCTTCCACAACTATCCCGACAGTAAGGGATTGGGGCTTTATCTCGTAAAATCCCAAGTGGAAAGCATGGGCGGAAACATAACCGTCGACAGTACGGTAGACAAAGGGACATCTTTTACGTTGACTTTTAAAAAACAGACAACTATTTAATTACCATAATACCTCAAATCCAAAATGCTACAAAAAATCTTATGCGTCGACGATGACCCTATCACGCTCATGCTTTACAAAATGGTGATTTCGAAAGCGGAATTTGCCGAGCAGGTCGACACAGCGCAGAACGGTGAGGAAGCCATCGCCTACTTCGACGGTTTGCTCAAAAGCGGGGCCGAGCATCCAAAACTGATTTTTCTCGATCTCAACATGCCCGTAATGGGTGGATGGGAATTCCTCGACTTATTCTCAACTTCAAAATACGAAGCTTTTTCGACGGTGAAGGTTATCGTGCTTTCGTCGACGATCGATCCGCAGGATATCGAAAAATCGAAATCATACAAGCAGGTTATCGATTTCCGTTCAAAGCCTATCTCAAAGGAAATGCTCTCCGAACTTCAGGACATCTCTTGAAACAAGGCATAAAAAAAGCTCCCGATTTGGGAGCTTTTTGTTTTTTTATCGTAAAAAGATTAAGCGAGTTTCGAAACGTGCTTAGTCAATTTCGACTTCAGGTTCGATGCCTTGTTGTCGTGTATGATGTTTTTCTTGGCGAGCTTGTCGATCATTGAGATCACTGCAGACAGTTTTGACGAAGCTTCATTCTTATCAGTAGCCAAACGAAGCGCTTTGATAGCATTACGAGTGGTTTTGTGTTGGTAACGGTTAAGCACGCGCTTCTTCTCGTTACTTCTGATTCTCTTAAGGGCTGACTTATGGTTTGCCATTTTCTTTTAATTTAATTGTAAGTGAAAAAATGCTTAGTTAAAAAAGAAAAACCTCCCACAATCTACGATCACTTTGGTTTTAACTAATAAAACAAAGGCCGAGACACTGACGTTTTGTTTTATAAAACTAATTTACAACTAATTTTAGTAGTCCGTAGGGGAATCGAACCCCTGTTACCAGGATGAAAACCTGGCGTCCTAACCCCTAGACGAACGGACCATCGGTTTGGAAAAAAAATTCCCGAATGACTTCAGGATTTTTTAGTAGCCCGTGGGGGAATCGAACCCCCCTTACCAGGATGAAAACCTGGCGTCCTAACCGATAGACGAACGGGCCATTGCTCTATTGCGGATGCAAAAATACAACTAATTTCTATTCTCGCAATAGTACACAATATTTTTTTGAAAAAAATCTTAATAGGCCTTGGCAAACAGCACTCTGCCTTTTGAATTTTTTCCGGTGAGGACACATTTTCCGTCTTCTTCCACCCTATCCAACGGGATGCAACGGATGGTCGCCTTGGTCAATTCCTTGATCTTTTCTTCGGTTTCAGGCGTTCCGTCCCAGTGCGCCGAAAGGAAGCCGCCTTTGACTTCCAACACCGATTTGAACTCCTCAAAATCGTTCACTTCGGTAATATGGGAATCGCGGTAATCGAGAGCGCGTTGAAATAGATCGCTTTGAATTTGCTCCAATAAGTCGCGCAAATAGGCTGCGATTCCATCTTTGGATACCGCTTCTTTTGTCAGAGTATCGCGTCGGGCCACTTCGAATGTACCGTTCTCCAGGTCTTTCGGGCCAATCGCCAAACGCACCGGCACGCCTTTCAACTCGTATTCGTTGAACTTGAATCCTGGCGACATATTCGTCCGGTTATCGAATTTGACCGAAATACGCATTTTTTTCAATTCCGAAACCAGTTTGTCAACCTCTTCGGTGATGGCCGCCAATTGCTCGTCGGTTTTATGGATCGGCACGATGACGATTTGTGTCGGAGCAAGATTCGGAGGCAGGACCAATCCTTTATCGTCCGAATGCGTCATGACCAAAGCACCCATGAGACGCGTTGAAACGCCCCAAGAAGTTCCCCATACGTAATCCATCTTTCCTTCGTTGGATGTAAATTTCACATCGAAAGCCTTGGCGAAATTCTGACCTAAAAAGTGAGAGGTTCCCGCCTGAAGCGCCTTGCCGTCCTGCATCAACGCCTCTATGCAATAGGTTTCTTCGGCACCGGCAAAACGCTCGCTTTCCGTTTTTAACCCTTTCACAACTGGAATTGCCATGAAATTTTGCGCGAAATCGGCATAAACCTGCATCATCGTTTCCGATTCCGTGATGGCTTCAGCCTTAGTAGCATGAGCGGTGTGCCCTTCCTGCCAGAGAAACTCAGCAGTTCTCAAAAAAAGACGCGTACGCATTTCCCATCGCACGACATTGGCCCATTGGTTGATCAATAGCGGCAGGTCGCGGTAAGATTGCACCCAATTTTTATAAGTTGACCAGATGATGGCCTCAGAAGTCGGACGCACGATAAGTTCTTCTTCGAGCTTCGCGTTCGGGTCGACCATAAGTTTTCCTGGCTTGTCCGGATCGTTTTTCAGACGGTAATGCGTCACGATGGCACACTCTTTTGCAAACCCTTCGGCGTTCTTTTCTTCGGCCTCAAACATGCTCTTGGGCACAAAAAGCGGAAAATAGGCGTTGGAGTGTCCGGTTTCCTTGAACATGCGATCCAATTCCGCCTGCATTTTTTCCCAAATGGCATACCCGTAAGGCTTGATCACCATACAGCCACGAACTCCTGAATTTTCGGCCAGATCAGCCTTGACAACGAGCTCGTTGTACCACTTTGAATAATCTTCCGATCTTGTAGTTAGATTCTTACTCATACTCTTTCTTTGGCACAAAAATTGTTTGATTTTTTTAACTATAAAGTCCGGCAAAACTAACTAAATTTGTTATGTCGGGCATCAAACCGACTATAAAAAAAATGCACTTCCTTATGAAAACTCATTATTTTCCTACACGTTTAGCTTCCTTCGGCCTGCTCGTCGGAATGCTGGGGCTGCTCGCTTCCTGCGGTGCCTCCCAAAGCACTGCCTCGGGCGATGGGATTTATGGCGATGGTCAACGCAACCAACGCCAAACTTCCGATTCCGGCAGTGGCTACAAGCAATATTTCAATTCGTTACAGGATAGCGACATCATTACCGATGTGGAGCAATATTCGTCCGTGAACGACAGCACCCAGACCGAAAGAGGTTATGCCAACGGCCAGGGTTCCTGGGAAGGTTCTGCCGACAACGTCACGATTAACGTCTACGACAACAATTGGGGAATGGGTTACTGGAACAATTACTGGTATAGCCCTTATTGGAATACCGGTTGGGGCTGGAATTCCTGGTACGGTCCCGGATGGGGCTGGGGATTCAATTACGGCTGGGGCTGGAATTCCTGGTATGGCGGATGGGGCGGCTACCCGTATTACGGTGGCTACTACGGCGGTTACCCTTACCATTACGGCTACGCCCAGAATTATCCCAGAGGGACCCGCGGTTACGTTTCTCCAGGTCGTCGCGATAATGTCGGACGTCAGTATTCCTCAATGCCAAGCGGAAGACGCAACCTGACGTATTCCACCAACGGAACCCGTGGAACGCGATATGAGGGCACTCGTGGAACCCGATACGACGGAACCCGCGGAACCCGCACGTTTACCAATAATAACGGAACGCGCTCCAACTCAAACGGTGTACGAACTTACAACACGCCTAGGAACAACAACCAGAATTACAACACGCCGAGAAACTCCCAGCCTACCCGATCTTATTCTGCACCGTCGGCACCGACTCGCAGTTACAGCCCAAGCCCATCTGGCGGAGGCGGACGTTCAAGCGGAGGCGGCAGCTACGGAGGCGGCGGAGGTCGTTCCGGAGGCGGTGGCGGAGGCCGCAGGTAACACCTTCAAAAAATTACTGAATACCTATGTCTACTGGCGACGTTACGTTACGGCATAGGTATTTTTTTTAACCAAAATAAAATGTCATGAAAAAATACTTACTTGTTTTTGCGGTTTCCTGCGCTGTCTCAAGTTTGCAGGCACAGGAACTTTCAAGTGCCGATGCGCTTTTGTACGCACAGGATAACCTAAACGGAACGGCGCGATTCCGTGCGATGAGCGGCGCGTTCGGAGCCCTTGGAGGTGATTTGTCGTCGATAAGTGTCAACCCGGCGGGTTCCGCAATTTTCAGCAACAGTCTTGTCGGTTTTACATTGACGAGCTACAATTCGAAGAACAAATCGAATTACTTCGGGACGAACACTTCTGACCATTATAATTCTTTCGATGTGAATCAGGTGGGCGGCTCATTTGTGTTCAACAATTACAATCCAGATAGCAATTGGAGAAAGTTCGCGATTGCCGTGAACTATGAGAACCAAAACAATTTCGACAACGACTATTACATTGCCGGGACGAACCCGACGAATTCCGTCGACAGCTATTTCTTAGGATATGCCAACGGCGGCAGCAATGATTTCGCTGACCAGCAAACGTACATCGGGTATGAAGGATTCGTACTTAACGAAACCGGAAATCCGGCGGTTCCTTACGAATCGAACATACCGGCCGGAGGAAATTATTATCATGACTTCCTGATGGAAACCCGCGGTTACAATGGAAAGCTGTCAGTGAACGGAGCGGCTCAATACGGGGATCGCTGGCATTTTGGCGTGAACCTCAACGCTCATTTTTCAGACTACTATAAATGGACGAGCTTTTACGAAAGCAATACGAACGACCCGGCAAACGGACTTCAATCCCTTGAATTCAACAACGAGTTGCGCACTTACGGAAGCGGTGTGTCACTACAAGTGGGAACAATCGTAAAAATCGCAGGCGGACTGCGTGCCGGAGTGGCCTTTGTCACGCCTACCTGGATGTGGCTCAATGACGAGCTTTTGCAGTCGTTCGCTTATGAAGAAGCCAACGAAGGCAATGCAAGGTTTTGGCTGCCTGTCAACGATTATGAGACGTATAAATTACGAACTCCGGGTAAATGGACGGGAAGCCTTGCCTATATTTTTGGCACGCGCGGCTTGATCAGCGTTGATTATTCAATTAAGGATTACGCCAACATTCATTACGGTTCGACCGGATCGGGCGGCAATTATTATGATGCCCTCAACACGGAAATCGAAAATACGATGGACAAGGCAAGCGCGTTGCGCATCGGCGGGGAATTGCGCGCTTCCCGCTGGAGTTTCAGAGGTGGCTACCGATACGAGCAAAGCCCTTACAAAAACGATGACGTGTTAGGCGATTTGACCGGATTTTCTGGTGGATTGGGTTACAACTTTGGGCGAACCCGCCTGGATTTAGCCTACAATTATTGGGAACGCGACTACCAACAACAATTCTTTGCTACGGGATTGACCGATGCGGCGAACCTGACAACACGCAACCACAATGTCTCGGCATCGCTGACATTCGAGTTTAAATAATAAAGCACGACTTTACGCATAGGAATCCGCTTCAAAACAAAAGCGGATTTTTGTTTTTTTCGGCTTCGCAGCCCCGATGCAAGCGCATAGCCTTTTGCTGAAAAACCTTGGTTTTATTGGGGCGCGTGGGCGACCGAAGGAAGCCCGGCGCGCCCTAATAAAACCTGGATTTTTCGAGAAAGCTAGCAGCGGCAGCGGGAAATTGCTGCAAAATGCAAAAAAATTGACGTTGGTGTGCCGAACTTTAGCACTCCAGATCGTACAAACTTGAGCACTTCTTCGTACTTTTGCAGCCCCAAAACAGGGTTTACCTCATGAGAACCAAAACGTTAAAGAAGAATAAGATCAACGTCATCACGTTGGGTTGCAGCAAGAATGTATACGACAGCGAAGTGCTGATGGGCCAATTGAAGGCTTCCGGCAAAGACGTCGAACACGAGGCGCCGGCGGAAAGCGAAGGCAACATCATCGTGATCAATACTTGCGGTTTTATCGATAACGCCAAGGAGGAATCGGTAAACATGATTTTGGAGTATGCCGATAAGAAAGAACGCGGCATCGTCGACAAGGTTTTCGTTACCGGATGTTTGTCTGAGCGTTACCGTCCGGATCTTGAAAAAGAAATCCCGAATGTGGATCAATTTTTCGGGACTACGGAATTGCCGCTTTTGCTCAAGGCTTTGGGTGCCGATTATCGTCACGAGCTTTTGGGCGAGCGTTTGACGACGACGCCGAAAAATTTCGCCTACCTCAAGATTGCCGAGGGTTGCGACCGACCTTGCTCGTTTTGCGCGATTCCGATCATGCGGGGCAAGCACGTTTCCCAATCGATCGAGAAGTTGGTGAAAGAAGCCGAAGGTTTGGCCAAAAACGGCGTCAAGGAATTGATCCTGATCGCACAAGACCTTACCTATTACGGACTCGACCTGTACAAAAAACGCAATCTTGCGGAATTGCTCGAGGCTTTGGCGGCCGTTGAAGGCATCGAATGGATCCGTTTGCACTATGCGTTTCCGAGCGGTTTTCCTATGGATGTCCTCGAATTGATGAAACGGGAACCTAAAATCTGCAATTACCTCGACATTCCGCTTCAGCACATTTCCGATAAGATCCTAAAATCGATGCGACGCGGCACGACCCAGGAGAAGACTACTAAACTTTTGAAGGAATTCCGTGAGGCGGTTCCAGGCATGACGATACGCACCACTCTGATTGTGGGTTATCCCGGAGAAACCGAAGAAGATTTCGAGATATTGAAAAATTGGGTGCAGGAAATGCGTTTCGAGCGATTGGGCTGCTTTACCTACTCGCACGAGGAAAATACGCATGCCTATTTGCTTGAGGACGATGTTCCGGCGGAAGTGAAACAAAACCGCGCCAATGAAATCATGGAAATTCAGTCACAGATCTCATGGGAATTGAACCAGGAGAAAATCGGTCAGACGTTCCGCTGCATCATCGACCGCAAAGAAGGCCAATATTTTGTCGGACGCACCGAATTTGACAGCCCCGACGTCGACAATGAGGTCTTGATCGATGCCACAAATACGTATCTGAAAACGGGAGAATTCGTGAACATCAGGATTGTGGACGCCACCGAATTCGATTTGTACGGGGAAGCGGTTTGATGCAAATTATTTAGCGCGCTTTGACTTTGGGAACAGTTCCTGGGCCATCCTGCGTTTTTGCTCGTTGTATTCTTTGTTCGAATATCCATATTCCCATCGTGGAAGCCCACTGCTGAACACTTTGTGTCCGGATTTTACCTTGGATAACAGCACCGTGGTATCTGCGTTGACGAAAATTTTGAAATCTGTCCCGGCTGGAACTTTAAACGGAACGTTGAAAGCCGTTAGCCCTGCAACCCGTTTTTCGATCTGCCCATAATCTGTTCTTTCATCCTGTAGGAATTTTGCCGCGATGATTTTGCCGCTTTGGTTAGTGGTGACGCTCAATCTCGAAACCGGGCCGATACCGTCTCCCATTTCATAATCGGTAATAAAATACTCGTTCTCCATTATCTTAGTGAACGACTTCGAGTCAGCGATCGAACTGAAATCCGCTCCGAGATCGATTCCGCCTAATCCGTTAAACTCAGCAGGTTGCCGATCGCAGCCAATCAATGCAATCATCGCGGAAATACAAAATAGTCTTTTCATGTTTGTTCGATTTGTATTCCAGAAAGTTACGGGTTTTCGACCAAATAAAAATCCCCTGATCTGGTGAAATTGCTTTCTACCGGAATCAAGGGATTTTAAAAGTGACCTTTGAGCTTAACTTTTCACGTCGATGGCTTGTCCGACATTAGACAACTCGACTTAGATAACCGTTCCTTTGAACGTCAATACTTTGGGTGTAGCGTCGGCGTTCGTAGTAACGGTGACCGTTTTGGAGAACGCTCCTTTTGCCGCTGCGTTGTAAATCGCCTTTACATAAGCGGTTTCTCCAGGCTTGATCGGCGTTTTCGTGTAATCGGCGGCCGTGCAACCGCAAGCCGGCTTTACGTTGGTAATGATGATGTCCGACTTGCCGGTGTTCTTGAAGCTGAACTCTATCGATTTTGGCGTTCCTTGCGGAATACTGCCAACTTCTACCGCATCGGCTTTCCATGCGACAGGAGAACTTGTCACGGTTTTGACGACCGGATCGCCGATCGCCGGTTTCGAGGTAAACGACATCATTCCGAATGCGACGGCTAGAATTGTAATTTTAAGTGTTTTCATAAGATTTTATTTAATGGTTATCGTAATCTGATTTTGATGTTCCAAAAGTATCCCTCCTGCCGCCGCATGGCTGTTAACCGGTTTCAAATGTTTGTTAATGACTTGTTAACCGACGAATTTCGGGCGATTTTTGCGTAGAATTGCACCATGAAAGTCGGAAAGCTCAACGCCATCATCATCCTCGGACTCGTTGCCATCATCGGCATCCTGATCGCCCAACTGATGTGGACGAAACAAGCGTATTCGCTAGAGGAAAAGAAGTTCTCGCAAAAAGTACACATCGCCTTGCTCGAGGTCGCGCGCAAATTGTACGAAGGAACGAGCCACGATTTACCGTCTGAAAATCCTGTCGTCAAGGTGTCGAACGATTACTACATCGTCAATGTCAACAACGATTTTGAGCCCGATATCCTCGAATTTTACCTCAAAGGGGAATTTGAAAAAATGGATATCCACACGGACTTTGAATACGCAATGTACAATTGCCACAGCGATGAAATGGTTTACGGCGATTACGTTTCTTCGCTTTATAAAAACTCGGAAAAGAAGCCCGTGATCTTCCCCAAACACAAAAATCTTGTGTATTACTTCGCGATCCGGTTCCCGAACGAAACCACATATTTGTTCAGCTCGCTAAAGTTTTGGTTTTTTCTTTCGGGTGCGCTTATCATCATTTTGTTGGTTTATGTCTACTCCATCGTGACGATTTTACAGCAAAAGAAATATTCGGAACTCCAACGCGATTTCATCAACAACATGACGCACGAGTTCAAGACACCGCTTTCGTCGATCCTGCTCGCCTCGAATTACCTCAGCAAACAGAATGCGATCGCCTCCGATGAGAAGCTTTCGAAATATGCCCACATCATCATCAGCCAAAGCAATAAACTCAACAGTCACATTGGTGAAATCCTGAGCATTGCCAAGAGTGATTCGGTTCCGCTGGCGATGGATAAAAAGCCCGTTTCGGTACTGGCGGTGCTGAATGAGGTTTCGGAAAACATGCGCCTCAAGCACGAAGATCTCGAAGTTGCGATTTCCTGTGACCAAAATATTTCGATCCTGGCGGACGTTTTCCATTTTACCAACATCGTGTACAACCTCATCGACAATTCCGTCAAATACTGCGACGGAAAGCCGGCTGTACGCATTTCTATCCTGTCGGACAATAATCTTGTCAGGCTTGATTTCTCAGATAACGGAATCGGCATACCGACTAAAAAGCTCTCGGACGTCTTCGATAAATTCTACCGCATTCCCAATTCGCTGAGCAATGAAGTGACCGGCTTTGGACTTGGTTTGTATTATGTGAAAAAGATTTGTACGTTGCATGGCTGGAAGATTGCGGCGCGAAACAACCCGGACAAGGGAATAACGGTTTCGATTGCGATTCCGACGTGATGCGTGACGACTTACGAATGTTGAACAACGAAAAACAGCTTGACCGATGCCCAGAATCCTATATGCCGAAGACGACGAAACCCTTGCCTTCCTCACCAAGGATAACCTCGAGCAACACGGTTATGACGTCGTGCATTGCCCGGACGGAAATGCGTGTTTCGATCGTTTTTCAGATCAGGATTTCGACATTTGCATCCTCGACATCATGATGCCAAAGCGCGATGGGTTTGAGCTTGCCGCCGACATCCGCAAAATCGATGCGAACATCCCGATTATTTTCCTCTCGGCCAAAACGCTAAAGGAAGATCGCATAAAAGGATTGCGGCTTGGGGCCGATGATTATCTCATCAAACCCTTTTCGATAGAAGAATTGGTGCTTAAGATCGAAGTGTTCCTGAAGCGATCCCAGAAATCGAATGTGGCTCCGCAATTTACTTACGAAGTTGGGAGGTTTACTTTCGACAGTCACAATTATGCACTTTTCGACGGTTCGGAGAAGATTACGCTGACCCAACGCGAGTCTGAATTGCTTCAATATTTCCTCAACAACCGCAACCAAGTGCTCAAACGCGAGCAGATCCTAAAAGCGGTTTGGGGAGATGACGATTACTTTATGGGACGCAGCCTTGACGTGTTCATTTCGCGACTTCGCAAGATTTTGGCCAACGAAAGCGTCACGATCGAGAATCTTCACGGTATCGGATTTAAATTTTCCGATACGCCTTAAAGCACGAGCAGACCCGCCTCCTTGAGTTTTTCCATCGGTTTCGAAAACCAGAACAACTCAAAATCGTCCGCCACCGTACTTTCGTATCCGGATTTTACCTGCGCGAACGTCATGGGTTTTCCGGTCGCTGCCGATATGTTTTCTAGCAGTCCGAGCAACCATTCGCCTTCCTTTTCGCCCATCTGTACCGTCGTGACCGAACGCCTGTCGTGGAACTCGAGCGACAGCATAGGCCAGGAATTTCCTTTTTTGGATTTCGTGAAAGCTGACACCACCGGGCGTTTGCCTGTCCAGACGATTTTCGAGGTCGGTTTGGTCTGAAAGTCGGAATCGTCGCGCAAGGCCATTTGGATGAAATCAGGACGGATCTTTGTCTTCGGAATCTTAAAATCGAACCAATCCTGGAGCTCGTAGTCAAAACAAATCCCGTGCATATAATTGAACAAGGATTTCCGGAGCCCGAAACTGAATTTTTCGTGATCGATGCCGGTGGTGTCGGTAAACGCGACGTCGTTGTTGGCAAAACTCCCGACGATATCCGATTCCACGACCACGCCAAATTTTTGGGGCTCCATCCCAACCGGGCTGTGTGTCGTCATCGCGAACTGGTGCCAGAATCCTGATTGCAGCACGCCTGCCTCGAAAAGCTGGCGCACCATTTCCAGGCTATCCACTGTTTCCTGGACGGTTTGGGTCGGATAACCATACATGAGATAGGCATGGACCAAGATGCCGTTCTCGGTAAAATTCCTCGTAACTTTGGCTACCTGTTCCACCGTCACGCCTTTGTCGATGAGTTGCAGCAACCGATCCGACGCCACCTCGAGGCCTCCCGAGACCGCTATGCAACCCGAGGCTTTCAGCAGGCGCGCCAAATCGTAGGTGAAACTCTTCTCGAAACGAATGTTGGTCCACCAGGTCACGGTCAGTTTGCGTTTGAGGATTTCGAGCGCCAATGCCCGCATCAGGGCCGGAGGTGCGGCCTCATCAACGAAATGGAAGCCGTTTTGGCCCGTCTGCAAGATTAACTCCTCCATCCTGTCGCAAAGCAAGGTCGCCGCTACTGGCTCGTATATTTTGATATAATCGAGCGAAATGTCGCAAAACGTACACTTTCCCCAATAACATCCGTGAGCCATCGTAAGCTTGTTCCACCGGCCGTCGCTCCACATGCGGTGCATCGGGTTCACGATTTCGATTACCGAAATATAGCGGTCGAGCATCAAATCGCTGTAATCGGGTGTGCCAACCTGATGTTGCTTGTAGTCGTGCCGAAGCGAATCGTTGCGGTAGGCCACTTTGTCGTTCTCCCGCAAAAAGGTACGCTTGAGTTCGCCTCCCGCTGGTTTTTCGGTCAAACCGATGTAATCGAGCAGCAGTTCGACAGGCAATTCTCCGTCGTCGAGCGTAATGAAATCAAAGAACTCGAAAACGCGCGCATCCGATAGCGAACGCAATTCGGTGTTCGGAAAACCGCCTCCCATTGAAATCTTTATCTCAGGATGGTGCTGCTTTATCCATTGAGCGCATCGGAATGCGGAGAAAAGGTTGCCAGGAAAGGGAACGGAGATCAGGACCATTTTAGGTTTGACGGTCGCAATGCGTTGCTCGAGAATCCTGATCGAAACCGCGTCGATGTACGAGAGCGGGCCGCCCAGTTCCTCATATAGTTCGTCGAAAGAATTCGCGCTGCGCCCGAGGCGTTCGGCATATCGGGAAAAACCGAAGTTACCGTCGGCACACTCGACGATCAAATCTGAAATATCCTCGAGGAACAATGTGGCCAGGTGCTTGGCTTTGTCCTGGGTTCCCATCGCGCCAAACGCCCAGTCGAGCTCTTCAAGCTGGCTGAACCGAGAGGCTTCGGGAAGAAAATCGTCCTGGCAGATCTGGAGCGCCAACGTCGGATTTTTGCCCTGGAGAAACTGGATTACCGAATCGATGACGGAGACGTAATCGTCGGAAAGGGCGATGATGCGCCGGGCGTTATCGGAAAAATTGCCGTGACTCCGTTTTATCTGTGCGAACAACTCCGTGAGCCCTCGGCCGGAAAACAATTCGAGAATCACTTCAATGCCGAGATCGGCCTGAAAACACGAAATGTGCTTGGTTTTCAGGAATCCTTTTAGGTAGGCCGTTGCCGGATAAGGCGTGTTGAGCTGGGTAAACGGCGGCGTTATGAGGAAAACATCGGACATAGAAGCTGCAAAAATAGGATTTAAATATCACAATACGCATCAGTTTAGCCAAAGCAAGCCCCTGTAATCAGCACATGCGTAATTTTCTCAAACTGTGATGTTTTATATTCCATTAATCACGGCATTTTCATACTTTTGCGCCAACCAAACAACCTTCCAATCTTTCGGATAATTCGATTGCGACTTCACTTGTTTCCTGACGCCACTTCCCTTTTGGGGATCGCCTGTCGGACCGGGACGGCTCAAACGGATCGCTTCGGCTTCATGGAGGGAAATGCGTGATTTTTATGAAACTACATTACTTATTGGTCTTCCTTTTTCTATCTTTTGCGGGCTTCGGCCAGGAAATTTGCGACAATGGCATTGATGACGATGCGGACGGACGGATCGATCTCAACGACAGCGACTGTCTCTGCGGAAGCACGACATCGGTTCCTTCGATCATCCCGAACCCGTCGTTCGAGAGCTATGCGAATTGCCCCACGTCTTTCTCACAGCTGAATCAGTCCACATCCTGGATCCAGGCCACTACCGCCACTACCGATTATTACAACACTTGCGGATATGTGGTTCCTGCGGTCGCAGCCTCTGCGTTGTCGCCTTTCCCACACGGAAACGGCATAGTAGGCGCGCTTTACCTTCGGGATTGGAACGAATACCTCGGCACGACCTTGTCTTCTCCCATGGTAATGGGCCAGAATTACCAAATGACGTTCAGCATTGGTTCGGTAAGCCTTTACGGAGACGGAACAACGGGAACTTCGCCCGTGAGCATTTACGAGCCTGTAAACGTCACCCTTTACGGATGCGCAAACGGCAGCAATCTCCCGCTGGACATCACGAGCGATCCCAATACGGCCGATCCGACATGGATAGAATTGGGCAGCGCCACTTACACTCCGGTTTCCGGATGGGGCGAAATCACGATGACCTTCACTCCTGCTTTTAATGTCAACGCGATTATGTTGGGACCGCCAAAGGTGCTGCCGCCTACGTATCCGATTTCAAATTCGGGTGAATTGCCCTATATTGTTTACGACAGGCTGTTGCTCAACCTGGCCTCGGCTTTTGGCGTGAATATCGCGCAGACGGGTTTCTTTTGCTATAACAACCTGGTGCTCGAGGCCAACGTGACGGCTGCGACCCAGGGCGCACTTACTTATCAATGGTACCGAAACGGCATTGCGATAGTCGGCGCGACTTCTTCCACTTACGCAGTATCCGGGAACCCGGCCAATTTAGGGGAATATTGCGTAAGGGTTACCAACGGGAATACCTGCTACATAAGTTCCAAGCTTACTGTCAACAATACCGTCCCGGCCCCGGAGGTTACGAGTGTCCAGCCGACCTGTATCGAATTGACCGGTTCCATCACGATCACGTCGCCGGCCGATCAATATAGTTTTGACAACGGCGCCACCTGGCAAACCAGCCCGACAAAAACCGGACTGCCTATCGGAAATTATTTCGTAAAGACAAAGACCGTTAGCGGTTGTATTTCCGCTACGACGGGTGTCGGGATCGTGGAGCCCCAAATGTTGACCGGCGGCGGGATTTCGACGATACAGCCACAGGTTTGCGGCGGCACCGGCACCATTACCGTGACCTCGACCATAGCGACCGAATACAGTTTCGACAATGGCGTCACCTGGACTACGAGCAATACGGCTTCAGGGCTTCTGCCGGGCTCTCATCTCATTCGTGTAAAAGATGCCGAAGGTTGCCAGTCCGGCGCCCAGGAAGTTTACCTCTACGAAATATTTTCTGACGCTCCGACCTCGACCTGGAGCTACCTGACGTGCTCTCCCTCCGGCAGCATTACGATCACGTCCCCAGGCATCCAGTTCAGTTTTGACGGAGGCCTCACCTGGGGAACCTCGAACATTGCGACAAATTTGCCTGAGGGCGCGTACACCATCCAAACCATAAATGCCCAGGGTTGCAAATCCTATCCATCGTATGTGTATTTGTACCCGCAGTTGCCGCCGGCGCCTACTCTTTCGGCGACCCAACCAACGTGCGAGAACCTCGGAAACATCGTCGTGACAACAGTAGCGGCGGAATATTCCTTTGACGGAGGCACGACCTGGCAAACCTCTAACGAACTGACTGGTTTGAGTGCCGGATATTACGAAATCAGGACGCGTGACGCCAACGGATGCGTGTCGGACCACATCTTCGTTTATTTGCAGCAATCCTATCTCATGGCTCCGACGTTTACCGTCACCCATCCTTTTTGTACCGAAACGACGGGGACGATTGCCATTACGCCTGAAGCCAATTATTCGTACAGTTTCGATGGCGGAATGACGTATCAGGCTTCAAATGTGAGTGGCCCGCTGTCGCCCGGACCTTATGTGATTAAAGTTAGAAGCGTTTTGGGATGCGAATCGGACATTTTGTATCTGTATATCAACGACCCGAGCGGCATTCCACCGGTTCCAACGGGAAGTGCCAACCAATTGTTCTGTATCTTCAACAACCCTACCGTCGCCGATTTAACCGCCCAGGGATCAAACCTGCTGTGGTATGCATCCGCCGCAGCGACTACTGCGCTTTCCCCGGACACGCCTTTGGTTGACGGCATGACGTATTACGCTACCCAAACAGGCTCCAACAATTGCGAAAGCCAGATACGCCTGGCCGTAACCGTTTCGGTGATTGCCTACGATTTGCCGGCGTTTGATTTCGGGACCCTGGTTTGCGATGATCTCAACGACGGCTCACAACGGGTGGATCTCTCGGATTATCTCTCGTCTGTCACTACCGATCCTTCGCTTTACCAATTTTCGTACTATACGACATTTGACGGTGCGGATACGGCTTCGTCTGCCCAGCAGATTACCAACTTCGCGAACTACGATCTCGGGATCGGCCTTGAGACGATTTACATCAGGATATCCGCCCCTAACGGTTGCTGGAAAGTCGCTGTCTTGAAACTGGACCTGATTCCGTCCCCGTTCAACGATATGCGAACGTCTTACATTCTGTGCGAAAACAGCGTGGCCATTTTGCGAGCCGAACAGGGCTTTGATGGCTATTTGTGGTCGACCGGGCAAACCGGTCACACCATCGTGGTGAGCCAGGCTGGAAACTATTGGGTAACGGTTTCGGAAAATCACGGTGGCATCGTTTGTACGACGACGACCGATATGACCGTCACGCTATCTAATCCGGCCACGATCCTCGACATAGAAACTGTCGATTGGACCGATGACAACAATACTATAACGGTTTACCTCAGTGATTCGAGCATAGGCGATTACGAATATTCCCTTGACGGGGAACACTATCAGTCGAGCAATACGTTTACCGGTTTGGCACCCGGGATTTACACAGTGTATGTCAGGGATCGCAATGAGTGCGGCATCGTGGACCAGGATGTATTCCTGCTCACGTATCCGAGGTTTTTCACGCCAAACGGCGACTCCAGCAACGATTTTTGGCACGTCAAATTCGCTCGATATGAAAAAGCTCTTGACGTGAAGATTTTCGACCGACACGGTAAATTTATTACCCAACTTCTCGGTGACGGAGCGGGATGGGACGGCACGATGAACGGACACGCGCTTCCGTCATCTGATTATTGGTTTACCGTGACCCGAGCCGACGGAAAAGAATTCAAAGGGCATTTCGCGATGAAACGATAACACAAAAAGGGCTTTCATTCGGCTATTTTTCGTTTGCTTTTCCCAAGTTTGCTTGGTCAGCTCCATTTGAGTTGCCTTTCGCTTTTTACCTGTCAGCGCATGGAAGAACAGCGGTAATGCGACCGTCATAAATCTTTCCCTATGCGAAAAGGCGGCCAAATTCTTTTTGTATTTTTACGCCACTTTTTCCATTCACTATGCCAAGCGACTGTATCAGCTATCAGGATTCGGGTTATTTTTCAAATTTGATCGTCGACTACCTCAATCAAAAGCCCGAACTCAAAAGTTGGTACAACCGGTTCCCGACCCTCGACAACTTCAAGGACCAGATCGAGGAGAAAGCGCTGTCCTTTACGGACGAGAAACGCGCTGTCCTGTTGGCGTCCCTGACAAAACAATACGAGAATTTCGATTTGTCCGACGGCACGAAAACGAACCTTGACCTACTGGCAAAAAAAACCACGTTTACTGTCACGACAGGCCACCAGCTTAATCTCTTTACCGGCCCGCTGTATTTTTTGTACAAAATCGTTTCGGCTATAAATCTCGCCCGTGAGCTCAAATCCAAGTACCCGGAATACGATTTTGTACCTGTTTATTGGATGGCGACGGAAGACCACGACTTCGAAGAAATTTCCCATTTCAATTTCAAGGGGAAAAAATTCAGGTGGAACCGTGAAAGTTCCGGCGCGGTCGGGCGTTTGTCTGCAAAAGGCCTTGACGATGTCCTCGAGCTTTTCAAACTTGACCTGGGCCCTTCGGAAAACGCAAAAAAGATTGCGACTCTTTTTGAAAATGCCTATCTCCAACACGAAAATCTCGCCGATGCCACAAGATGGCTGGCTAATGCGCTTTTCGGGAGCTACGGACTGGTCATCGTCGACGGTGACGACAAAAGCCTCAAAAGCATTTTTGCGCCTTACGTAAAGCAGGAGCTGACGCAACAGGTTTCGTTTTCGAAAGTATCGGAAACCATCCGGAATTTCGCACCTTATGACGTGCAGGTGAATCCGCGGGAGATAAACTTATTTTACCTCGAGGACAACCTGCGCGAACGCATCGTTTTCGAGGACGGGAGTTATCGCGTCAACGGGACGTCTCTTTCTTTTTCGGAGGCTGAAATCTTGTCGGAAGTAGAAAACCATCCCGAAAAATTCAGCCCGAACGTCATTATGCGCCCGCTTTACCAGGAAGTGATTTTGCCGAATCTTTGCTACATCGGCGGGGGAGGCGAAATTGCTTATTGGCTGGAAATCAAGTCGTTTTTTGACGCGGTCGGCGTGACGTTTCCGATGCTGCTCGTTCGGAATTCGGTGTTGCTGTCATCCGAAAAACAAGCCAAAAAAGCGGACACTTTGGGTTTGAGCTGGAAGGATTTATTCCGCAAACAATCCGAACTCATCAACCTAAAAGTTTCCCAAATCAGTGACTTTCCGCTGCATTTGCTACCTCATAAACTTGCACTCCAAAAGCAATTTGACGATCTTTTGGCGTTGGCCGAACAAACGGATAAATCATTTACCGGAGCCGTAAAAGCGCAACAAGCCAAGCAGCTAAAAGGGCTCGAAAATTTGGAAAAGCGCTTCATAAAAGCCCAAAAGCGCAAGCACGCCGACGAACTGGAACGGTTGACGCAACTGCAGAATGAACTTTTTCCGTTCCAGGGTTTGCAGGAACGCAAAGCGAACTTCTCCGAATTCTTCCTCAGCGAAGGCGACCGTTTGATTCCGTTATTGCTGTCGCGCCTTAAGCCGTTGGATCAGCAGTTTGAGGTTGTCGTGATCTAAATCTCCTCTTTTATTTTTTTTAAACAAGGGCTTGAAAACCGGGCGAAAAATCTTTTTTTATTCGGTTTATCAGCTTACTTTTGCGCACCTTGGCCGGAGGCCGAATTTAACAACGTTAAAATTTAAACGCACTATGGCAACTAACAGAACTTTTACAATGATCAAGCCTGATGCTGTCGAGGCTGGCAACATCGGTGGTATCTTGAATATGATTACAGAAGCGGGCTTCAAGATCGTTTCCCTTAAACTTACGCAATTGACAAAGGCTGATGCCGAACAGTTTTACGCGGTTCACAACGCTCGCCCGTTTTTCGGGGAGTTGGTGGAATTTATGACGCGCGGGCCAATCGTTGCCGCCATTCTTGAAAAAGACAACGCGGTGGAGGCATTCCGCACGCTGATCGGGGCTACGAATCCTGCTGACGCTGCCGAGGGTACCATCCGTAAAAAATACGCCAAATCGATTGGTGAAAACGCGGTTCACGGTTCAGACAGCGACGAGAATGCTGCCATTGAAGGAGCGTTCCACTTTGCCGGTCGTGAGCAGTTTTAAGCTTTAGGCTTTAGGCTTTAGGCTCTAGGCGAAAATAAAAATCCCGTTTGGTTTTCAAGCGGGATTTTTTTGTGGTGTAGAGGCGTCTTCAACCCGAATTTGTACTGGTTCACGGGTTTCATCAGCGGGCGTGGCGGTTGGATACTCCGGCCGGGAACGCGATGCCTTGCTGACGCAAGTCGCACGGTCGGATAACATTTAAGATTTTATACAGTTTTTCTGTACGTGGGCAATAGCGAATCCCGGTATTTTTACGGGTGGGTGGTGGCGGCTTTTTTATGTAGCCAAAATACTGAAGTATTCCTACAAAGTGCCATTTACGGCTTGCAGACTACCTCAACACGACATCCTTCACGACCTCCCTACCCAATTCCTCGTTGATCATCGCGACGATTTTCTCCTTTCCGTAGCTCAATTCCTCACGCAAAACTGCCGAGGTCAATTCCACGTAAAGTGTAGCGCCTTTTAGGACGACATTGCGTGTGTACGTCTTGACGCCGTTTCCCATCAAGGCAAACCAGGCTTGTTGCACGTCGACGGCATCCATTCCCGGCTGCAACTTGCTGTCAGAAAAAATGATCTTCAGGACGTCGGCGATCGAACCTTCGTTGCTGTGCCGTTTTGCCATGTCAGTCTAGGTTGATAGGACCTGCCTTTTTGTAGTGGTATTCGATTTTCTGGGCGTTCTCCACAACGAGTTCGTCCTCAGTAAGAGTTTTAATTTGTTCACGCCACTTTGCGTATTGGGTAACATAATTCAGGAAAGTGCCATCCTGCTCATACGTTACCAAAATTTGCTCCTTCAGATTGTTCGTGATAAAAGATCCGTCGAGCTGAGGCATCACTTTCGCCCTAAAACCCTTGTCGCCGTTGATTTCAAAAAAATCATAAGACGTATTGGCCTGGTAATCCTTTTGCTCGCCATCGGCCGTCATTACTTTTTCGATCTGCCAATAGCCGTTAAGGTGGGCCATCTGCTCCCTCGAAATCTTGGTTTGACAGGAAATCAAAAACAGCGAAAAAACAATTAGGGCGGTAAGATGCTTCATATCGCAAAAATAGTGATTTTGCCAGCTTTTCGGGCTGTCCGTTTTTAGCTTTTACCAAAAAATTGGCTTTTGCAACGCAGTTTCGTGGCTTCCTTCGGTCGCCCTCACTTTGCGGCAAAACCACAATTTTCGGGCAAAAGGCTATCCACTTCCATCCCGGCTGGGACGCCGTAAACAAACCAAATTGCGTTCTCGGAAGGTCCCGGTTAAACCATTGCGTATATTCGCATTCGTTCCCTAAACCGAACCGATGAAAAATCTGATCGTCGCCACCATTATTTTCGTCCTTTTGGCCTGCGACAAAAACGAAGACCAGAATCCTCCTTCCCAAAATGCCTATTTCCCGCCCACCTCAGGAAGCACGTGGGAAACCACGACACCGTCCCAACTCGGTTGGAACACATCCCAAATCCAGCCACTTCTGGACTTCCTGGATCAGAAGAACTCCAAAAGCTTCTTGATCCTCGTCAACGGCCGAATCGTCATCGAGAGCTACTTTAATGAGCACACCGCGGCAACACCCTGGTATTGGGCCAGTGCAGGAAAAACCCTTACCGCGACGGCTGTAGGAATTGCGCAACAACAAGGGCTTCTCCACTTAGAAGATCCCGTCTCGACGCACCTCGGAAGCGGTTGGTCAAGCCTCACGCCCCAACAAGAAAACCAGATCACGATTCGACATTTGCTCACGATGACTTCCGGGCTCGACGACCAAAGCCATGGCGAATGCGTGCTACCGGAGTGCCTCGAATATTCCGCAAACGCCGGAACACCATGGGCCTATTCGAACGTTTATGTATTGCTCCAGAAAATTGTGGCCCAAGCTTCAGGGCAGTCCTGGGAGAGCTTTTTCAACACTAACCTGAAGAATAAGATCGGGATGAGCGGCACCTGGATGCAAATGAACGCACTGAGCGTTTACTTCAGCACTACGAGAAGTATGGCGCGTTTTGGCCTGTTAGCGCTTCGTCAGGGCGAATGGCAGGATCAGGCGGTCGTACCTCAAGGTTATATGGAACAAGCGACGTCGGTTTCCCAAAACCTCAACAATGCCTATGGGTATTTGTGGTGGATAAACGGACAGGAAAACTACCACCTCCCACAAACCCAATTGGAGTTCCAAGGCAGCCTGATCCCCAACGGCCCGAGCGATATGTACATGGCCCTGGGAAAAAACGACCAGAAAATCTACGTGATCCCGAGCCGGAACATGGTCGTGATCCGAATGGGAGAATCGGCTGAAGGTACCAATTTCACCCTATCGAAATTTGACGACGTACTTTGGCAAAAAATAAACGCAGTTATCAATTAAGTGGTTATTTTTGGCATTGTGGAACAAGGGATTACCGTCATACAAGCATTAAAAAGAGGCAAACTGATGCTGATCATCATGCCGTTGCTAATTTTTCTCTTGACGCTTATATCCGGCGCCATCCTCATTTCGGAAACCGGCGCAAACGGGATTCTAGCGCTGCCCCTGATCGCTTTTTGTATCATCCTGGCGTGGCTCACCTGGAGCCTGGCGGTGACGCATTGGCGCATTTGGGCGTTTACCAACGTGAGAAACGCTCACGAGTTGCAGGCCAAAGCAGTGAGCCAAAAATTGATCTGGCCGCGAGGCAGTTTTTTCGAGCGAACCGAAATCCGCACCCGGGCACAGCGCCTCAAACTCCTCGAACTTGAACAACGGCTTGAACAACCGGACATTTTTTACGACGATCCCAGCATTCCGTCCGAAACCATCATCCGATTTTCCAAACGCGATAAAATGATCGCCTTTTGCATCGGATCATTCCTCATCGCTATCGGAATTTATGGAATTTTGAAAGATCAATTCGCGATGGCCGCCATTTTCCTTGCCGGCGATTACCTCGCTATCAAAAGTTACAGGCAAATGCGCAACCGGGAACCTCAGCTGACGCTAAATGAACAGGGCATGCAGGTAAAAGACGGGCCGTTCATGGAATGGCAACTGCTAAGCCGAATTGACGTTTCCCAAACCCACTTCCGTTATCGCATCGCCAACTTATCCGACCACGCGCTCGAGCTGGCAGAATTCGACAAGGACGCTTCCGCAATCGAAAAACACGTTCGGATTTATATCGGTAGGTATGAGCAATCCCAAATGTGAGATCAGCGTTTCCGGCGTGATGTAAAGAAGCGGTAGAACGCTATCCCGAAAAGCGCAAAGCCAGTAATCGCGAACGCATAATTTACGAGATCGGCTTTGTGAAATATCTTCGACAGTACAAAACAAGCCACCGCCGACAAATAGAGGATGCGAGGGGAAATACCCTTTGCCGAATTCGGCTTTTTGGATTTTGCCTTCGCTTTAGCCATTGCGCTTCAGATACTGATAAATTGCGGCCAATGCGACCAAGACAGCCAATCCGGTAAGGATATAATAGGCGGTCGCGAATTGCCGCACCGACTGGGCCGCCGCAAAAATGAGCACGCCACCTAAGAAAGTGGCCAGGCCCGGAGGCAAATTGCTGCGACGCCTTCTTCCCATTACTTAAAAAAAGAATCTACGAATTCATATTTATTGAACACCTGAAGATCGTTGATGCCTTCCCCAACACCAATGTATTTCACGGGAATCTGGAATTGGTCGGATATGCCGATGACAACGCCTCCTTTTGCCGTTCCATCGAGTTTGGTTACGGCTAGGGCTGAAACCTCCGTGGCAGCCGTGAACTGCTTGGCTTGTTCGAACGCATTCTGGCCCGTCGAACCATCGAGTACGAGAAGGACGTCGTGGGGCGCGTCTTCCACTACTTTCTGCATGACGCGCTTGACCTTCGTGAGTTCGTTCATCAGGTTGATCTTATTGTGAAGGCGACCGGCCGTATCGATGATTACGACATCGGCATTTTGGGAAACCGCAGACTGAAGCGTATCGAAAGCGACCGAAGCCGGATCCGAACCCATTTGCTGCTTGACGATAGGAACTCCCACCCGATCGGCCCAAATCTGAAGCTGGTCGATGGCCGCGGCTCGGAACGTATCGGCAGCGCCAAGTACCACTTTATGACCGGCTTTGGTAAATTGGTTGGCCAGTTTGCCGATCGTGGTCGTTTTCCCCACGCCGTTCACGCCGACGACCATGATGACGTACGGTTTTTTATTCGGTGGGATCGAAAATTCGGTGGCTTCGCCGTTGTTGGTTTCAGACAGCAGCGCCGCGATTTCCTCCCTTAGTATCCTATTGAGCTCGTCCGTACCGAGGTATTTGTCGTCAGCCACACGCTTTTCGATGCGTTGTATGATCTTTAGCGTGGTTTCTACGCCGACATCGCTCGAAACGAGAATCTCTTCAAGATTGTCGAGAACTTCATCGTCGACTTTGGATTTACCGGCAACGGCTTTGGTGAGTTTGGAAAAGAACGACGTCTTGGACTGCTCGAGACCTTTGTCGAGGGTTTCCTTTTTTTCGGAGGAGAATATTCGTTTGAAGAATGACATTCTTGATAATTAGCGAATTAGTTAATTAGCGACCCGAGGCATTCTGCCGAACGGGCGGAGCAATTAGCGAATGTGAATGCGATCGCGATATAATTCGCTAATTCGCTAATTCGCTAATTGACTCATTGTAGCCCGGACTAAAAGCCATTACCTCACACTCAAATTTATAAATTGTGTTGGGTGAAGGCAAGCATCTGCAGCGAAAAGCCGGATTAGCTGCAAATATAAAAACTTCTCATCGAGAAAGCAGAATTTCTTTACGCCTTCGTGCCATTGTACTTTGTGTCAAAAAAATTTAGGCTTTACACCAAAAAAAAAGCCACTTCAATCGAAGCAGCTTTTCCATTTGCCTTTCAGCAAATTATTTCTTTTTCAAAAACTCGTCAACAAGTTCAGGAGCCATGATAGACTCTACGAACGTGTAGGCGCCTGTTTTTGGAGATTTCACCATTTTGATGGCTTTTGATAATCTCTTTGACTGAGTTTGCAGGGTTGCAACGGTCTTCTTTGCCATGACTTAACTGTTATTTAATTTCTTTATGAACGGTTACCCTTTTCAAAACAGGGTTGAATTTCTTGATCTCCAAACGATCTGGAGTGTTCTTTTTGTTCTTGGTCGTGATGTAACGCGAAGTTCCTGGAAGACCAGTCCCTTTGTGTTCAGTACACTCTAAAATCACTTGGATTCTGTTGCCTTTTTTTGCCATTTTGCTATAGTGGTTTTCGGGAAAAGATTACTTAATGAATCCGTTCGCCTTTGCTTGTTTCAAAACAGCGGCAATCCCGTTCTTGTTAATTGTTTTGATAGTAGAGGCAGCTACGCGGAGCGTGATCCATCTGTCTTCCTCAGCAAGGTAGAAGCGCTTTTTCACGAGGTTCACCGCAAACTTTCTCTTGGTCTTGTTCATAGCGTGGGAAACGTTATTTCCAACCATCGCTCTTTTACCGGTAAGGTCACAAACTCTTGACATTATTGCTTTCTCTTTAGTCGTTATTCAAAATCAGGGTGCAAAGAAAAGAAAAATAAACGTTTGCGCAAAACATTTATCCGACATTTTTTAAAATTTCTTTCTGCAACATTTCGAGCGATTTATTTACCGCCCTGTCGATGACTTTTTCACGCGGCTGGCCAAAGTTGAAGCGCTCCGTTACGGTATTTTCGGGCGTGGCTACGGCAATGAATACAACTCCGATTTCCTCGTCTGTGTCGTCCGAAGCCGGGCCGGCATTTCCCGTGACGGCTATCCCGTAATCTGTCTTGAGTATGTTGCGGACGTTTTGGGCCATTTCCGTCGCTACTTCGGCACTCACGACGGAATGCTCGTCAATGGTCTTTTGGGATACACCCAGGGTTTCAAGCTTGACCTCTTTGGCATAACTCACGATGCTTCCTTTGTAATATTTTGAAGATCCGGGAATCGACGTGATGACCTGGGCGATCTTGCCGCCCGTGCAACTTTCGGCAGTGGCCAGCGTTTGTCCTATCTGTGTGAGCTGGCGGCCCAGTACGGCTTCAATGGTTTCTCCTTCGTCAAACCCGGTGATGATGCGACCCAGGATTTGTGTGAGTTTTGCGATATTGTCAGCCAGGGCTTGCTCGAGCTGGAACTTGTCGGTTCCTCTGGCGGAAAGCCGCAACCTGACGCGCCCCGGCGATGGCAGATAAGCAAGTTTGATGAAACCCGGGAGTGCGTCTTCCCAACCTGAAATCTTGTCGGCCAGCAAGCTCTCACCCACGCCATACGTCATGACGGTTTGATGAATGATATACGGGCGCTGGTAATCCCGGGAAATCTTCGGGATGACGATCTCATCGATCAATCCTTTCATTTCGTACGGAACGCCAGGCATCGAAATAAAAACGGTTTTCCCTTTTTGGAGCCAGATTCCGGGAGCTGTCCCGTATTGGTTGTGCAACACCGTGGCTTTGGACGGCACGAGGGCCTGGTCGATATTGGTTTGCAGCAACGGCTTATCGGTTCCGGTAAAGTTCCTGAAAAGCTGTTCGACGTGCGCCAGGACTTTTGGATCGCTGACGAGATCGTCTTCGAAATAATCGGCCAGTGTCTTTTTTGTAATATCGTCTTTCGTGGGCCCGAGCCCGCCAGTTATGATCACGAAATCGACCTTGTCCTGCAAGCGAGAAAACGTGTCGAGAATTTGGGCGCGATCGTCCGAAATGGAGATCATTTCACGAACGTCAATACCAATGCGGTCGAACGCCTTTGCGATATACTGTGAATTCGTGTCGAGGATTTGGCCGATGAGGATTTCATCGCCAATGGTGATTATGGTTGCGGTCAATTTGAATTAGCGAATTTGGCAATTAGCGATTTAGCGAACGGTCGCTCGTACAAGTGGTTCCCAAAGGTACAAAATTCGCAGGTTCACACATTGGCTAATTCGCTATTTATCTAATTCGCTAATTGCCTAGCCCGGATGGAAGCAGGCAGCCTTTTGCGAAAAAATAAAAGGTTTTGCCGATTTTGCGCAGCGACCAAAGGAAGCTCGCGCAAAATCGTGCAAAACCTTATTTTTTAAAGAAGCTGCAGCGGACAGCCGGAATAGCTTCAAATCGATGGGAGACAATTAGATAATGAGATAATGAGATTATTAGATAATTGAGATAATGAGATAATTGGAGACCGATCGATACAATGGCACAATTCCATTGTCTGATCATCTAAGTGACTAATCATTCAATCCACTAATATTCAATCGACCAATTATTCAATCCGCTAATATTCAATTGACTAACAATCAATCGACTAATCATTCAATCGACTAATCATTCAATCGACCAATCATTCAATCGACCAATCATTCAATCGACCAATCATCTAATCGACTAATCATCTAATTGACTAATTATCTAATCGACTAATCATCTAATTGACTAATTGACTAATTGACTAATTAAGATCAAAATCCTTCTTCAGCTCCTTAACCGCCTTATCCACTTGATTTTCAATACTCTCAAACGTATCGTTAATTTCCTTTCGCTTGCCTTCGCGCTTTGTCCAGGCCTCTACCTCGAGAATTTCTTCGAATGCCTGGGTCATGCCGAGCAAATCGAGCGTCGGTTTTATCTTGTGTGCGTAGCTGTAAGCGAGCTTGTGGTCTTTGGTTTTGATGCCGAGTTTGATCTGCATCACGTCCTGAGGCACCTCGGTCACGAACAAAGTGATGATTTGCATCACGAATTCGTCGTCGTTGTCCGAAAGTGCGTGAACTTTGGCTAAATTATAGTGTAGGGCCATTACTTGATTTGTATTCTGAATAGTTTTTTTTCTTCAATAAAACCTTCAAGCACGTCGCCCGAAGCTACCTTTGCGACCCCGGAGGGCGTTCCCGTAAAAATGATGTCTCCGGTGCGCAGCGTGAAGTATTGGGAAACGTAGGAAATTATCTCGTCAATCTTCCACAACATGTGTGCAGAATCACCTTTTTGTACGGTTTTTCCGTTTTTGGTGAGTTCAAAGGTAATGGATTCAAGAGAACTGAAAACTTTTTTCGACAAGAAGTCGCCAATCACCGCTGAACCGTCAAAAGCCTTTGCTTTTTCCCAGGGCAAACCTTTGTCTTTGAGTTTTTGCTGCACATCGCGGGCCGTAAAATCAATGCCGATTCCGATCTCGTCGTAGTATTTATGGGCAAACCTCGCATCGATATACTTACCGACCTTGTTGATTTTGACCAAGAGCTCTACTTCATGGTGCACATCGTCGGTAAATTCGGGAATGACAAACGGAAATTGCTTTGGAAGAACGGCCGTATCCGGTTTGAGGAAAATGACCGGCTCGTCCGGACGCTCATTTTGGAGTTCGGCTATGTGTGAGGCGTAGTTGCGACCGATGCAGATGATTTTCATAATTAGCGAATGTGGTAATTAGCGGATTCAATGTGATAATTAGCGAACGTGGCAATTAGCGAATTGTGACAATTGGTAATGCGGTAATAGCGAATGCAATTCGATCTTTAGTAAATGTTTGGTAAATGATTTTTTGATTATCGGAAACAACTAACTGTAATTGACTTCATTTTCCATTCGATAATTTGCTAATTGACTAATTCGCTAATTAAACTTATTGTTCCAAATCGGAAACAACTAGCTGTAATTAACTTCATTTTTCATTCGCTAATTCGCTAATTATCTAATTATCTAATTATCTAATTAAAATTTATTGTTCAACCTCCTAAGCTTAATCGCCGTCAAAACCTTCTTCGTGTACAACGGAAAATCGGCGTTTTGTATCCAGCCGAAATAGCCGGGCTCGTTATCGAAAACCGTGTCGACAAGCACGCCTTTATGCTTTCCGAAAGTAAAGATTTCGCGCCCTTTGTCGTCGAGGGCGATAAATCCGGCAAAGTCGACCGATTTTTTACGTGTCGTATACTCCGAAAGCGTCTTCATATCGTTTTCCAGATCCGGATAACGATCGAGTTGCGCTTTGAGGATTTCGTACGTCGCCGTCGTGTCGGCCTCGGCAGAATGCGCGTTTTCGAGCGCTTTTCCGCAGTAAAATTTCAACGCGGCACTCAGGGTACGTTCCTCTTTCTTGTGAAAAATAGTCTGTACGTCTACCGAAACCCGGTTTTTCATATCGAAGTCGTATTCCACACGCAGCAATTCTTCCGCAAGCAACGGAATGTCGAAGCGATCGGAATTATAACCCGCCAGGTCGCTGTCCTTGATCATCGCGTACACCTGGGGCGCTAGTTCCTTGAACGTAGGCTCGTTAGCCACTTTTTCATCGGAAATCCCGTGGACGGCCGTCGATGAAGGTGGAATCGGAATCGTAGGATTCACGAGCCAGGTCTTGCTTTCGCGGTTGCCGTTGGGAAATACCTTGAGTATGGAGATTTCGACGATTCGGTCTTTACAGATATCGATTCCCGTAGTCTCGAGATCGAAGAAACAAATGGGACGCGTGAGTTTTAGTTCCATAAAATATTGTTGGAACGCAAAGATAGGGCTTTTTGTAGCGCACACTCGGTGATCGATTGAAGGAATTTTCACAAGATTTACTGTCGGCAGACGCCAGGCCGGCGCGGAATTGTGGTACTTTTGGGCAAATTTGCATTTACACACCACGCTGCCATCCAAACCTAAAGATAACACATGACGCTCGCAATCCTCTTGCTTTTGCTGGTTTTGATTTGGATGACGAACTTCGTCTTCGGAAGACTATTTCCGCCAAAAGCCCAGCGCGGCGTGATGTTTCTTTTCTTTTCGGTTTTGGCTGTGGCGGTTTTCGTGCTGATGTTCAAGATCCTGAAAAGCCTGTTCGTAATCGCCGTCCCGATGATCATTTTATTGACATTTCTGGTCGTCACCCGAAAGAAATAGGCATAAAAAAACCTCGGTGGCTGCCGAGGTTCGTACGTTATTGTAGATCAGAAGTCGCGATTTTCGTCGAAAGCTTCCATATAATCCGCTACGCGTTTCACAAAGCTTCCGCCAAGCGCTCCATCTACGACACGGTGGTCGTAACTGTGTGACAGGAACATTTTTTTGCGGATTCCGATAAAGTCACCCTCGGGCGTCTCAATTACCGCCGGCACTTTGCGAATCGCGCCGAGTGCCAAAATTCCCACCTGCGGCTGGTTGATGATAGGCGTCCCGAAAACGGATCCGAACGTTCCCACATTAGTAACCGTATAGGTTCCGCCTTGGGTATCGTCCGGTTTGAGTTTGCCCGCTTTAGCGCGCGCACCCAGGTCATTTACGGCTTTGGCCATGCCGAGAAGGTTGAGCTGATCGGCGTTTTTGATTACGGGAACAATAAGGTTTCCGCTAGGCAAAGCGGCCGCCATACCAAGGTTTATCGCCTTTTTCTTGATAATGTAGTCGCCATCGACGGCAATATTCATCATCGGGAAATCTTTGAGCGCTTTGGCTACGATTTCCATAAATATAGGCGTGAAGGTCAGCTTTTCGCCTTCCCTTTTCTCGAACTTGTCTTTGTTTTTCTCGCGCCAGTCCCAGATATTGGTCACATCGACTTCGATGAACGATTGCACGTGTGCCGATGTTTGCACCGACTCGACCATATACTTGGAGATAAGCTTGCGCATGCGGTCCATTTCCACGATTTCGTCCTGCCCGTTTACTGACACCGGAACTTTGGCCGGGGCAGGTGCAGCAGTGTTCGAAGCGGCAGCTTGGGGAGCGGCAACCGGTTTTGGCGCCTCCTCGACTGGTGCCTGCTGGACGGGTTGTGTCGGTTGAGAAATCGGTGTTTGAGGGGCAGTGGCTTGTTGAGGCGCATTTTTACGACTTGCTACGTACGCCAGAATATCGTTTTTGGTAACGCGCCCTTCGGCACCCGTGCCCGGAATATTTTCAAGCTCGGACATGGAAACATTTTCCTGAAGCGCTATATTCTTGACGAGAGGCGAATAGAACTTATCGGAATTATGGTATTCTTCTTTTGTTGGAGGCGTTCCCGACGAAACGGGCGCTGCAGTAAACTGGCGGGCGTTGTCGACGGTTTTTTCAATTTCGGACGCAGCGGCCGCCACTTCCGGAGCCGGTGAAATTTCGGCAGCGGGAATACTCGGCGCATCGACCACGACACCACCTTCAACCTCAATGATAGCGACGGTCTGCCCTACTTTTACGACGTCATCCTTCTGGAAAAGTTGCTCGACAAGCGTTCCTGAAACTTCGCTGGGTACTTCGCTGTCGACTTTATCGGTCGCTATTTCAAGCACAGCCTCATCAGTACTGATGTGGTCGCCCGGTTGTTTTAGCCAGTTGGTGATCGTCGCTTCCGCAACACTTTCTCCCATTTTAGGGAGTTTGAGTTCGTATCTTGCCATATTGATAAGCTGAACGCTATAATTTAAAATCTGTTTGCGAAATTACCGATTTATATCCGATTACAATAACAATACAATAATTTTTAGACGATATGCAATCGTTTTCGCGTATCGGTTTTAGAATGTCAGGATTTCGCCCCTGTCATTGCTCGAATCACTGCCTACGGCCGCGTTTTTCAACATAATCCGAAACGTATTGCCTGGTTTGGAGCGGCTTTGCATGAACGCGATGAGGTCTGCAAAGCTCATTTCCTCAGCGTCCAACCAGAACCGAATGCGTTTTGATTGTGACGAATTTAGTTTTTTTTCGTCGGCTTCGCATTCGGGAAACCCATTTTTTCCTAACAATTTTTGAGTCTTTTCCAAAGTTTGGGGCAAGTTCGGCACCGCACAGGACAATTCAGGTTTTGTCATATCGGATTTTGCATCGACCTTCTTTTTGAACGAGAACAGCAACGCTCCAGCCTTCATGAAAAGGTCGAATATGGGAGAAACCCTGAAATGCTTGCGGTAAAAAAAATTCATCGCTTCCCGAAACCGCCTCATATACAACCCGTCCCGAACCGTGCTTTCTCCTTTGAAATGAATGACGGTAGTGTCGGCGCAATAAAAATTCCGCTTCCCGGATTTGAGCATCGTATATGACAAATCGATATCGTCGGAATACATAAAACAGTTTTCGTCGAACCCGCCCAATGAGAGATAGTCGGCGCGCTTCATCACCATAAACGCTCCTACCAAAATATCGACTTCCCCGGACTGGTTCTCAGCGAGATGGGGCGCGTAATATTTTCCAAATACCGTCGGAAACACTTTGTAAAGCGAAGTGACTTTCCCAAAAGCGGTAAACGGCGTAGGAACACCGCGCTTGCTCTCCGGGAGAAAGTTACCTGTTCCGTCTATCAATCGGCAGCCCACGATTCCCAAATTGGATTTCGATTCGGCAAACGCGAGAATTTTGGCAAACGTATCTTCGGCTACAACCGTATCAGGATTCAAAATACAAATAAACTCTCCCCTAGCCACGGAAACGCCGACATTATTGCCTTTCGGAAAGCCTGCATTTTCTTTGTTCTCGATGAGCGTCACCGTCGGGAAAAGCGCTTTTACCATTTCACAGGAATCATCGGGAGAGTTGTTGTCAACCACGATGATTTCGGCATCGATACCGGCGATGGCCTTTTGCACTGAGGCCAGACAGAGCTCCAGAAAATAGCGGACGTTGTAGTTTAAAATGACGACGGAAAGCTGCATGCGGCAAAGATAATGGTTTGTACAACGTTTGAAGTTCAAAGTTGACAACACACCACAACTTAAACTTCAAACCTTAAACTTCAAACCTTAAACTTTAAACCTTAAACTTCAAACCTTAAACTAAAAAAGCGCCCTTCTCAGGACGCCTTCTCACTAAACACTCACAATCAATCAATCATTAACCTCAATAACCCTCTTCGCTTTTGGGAGTGCTTCATCTTTTTTAGGCAGGAAGATCTTAAGTACGCCTGCTTCATAGGCTGCCTTTATTTCGGAGTCGTTCACCGATTCCGGCAGCGTGAACGAGCGCTTGAACGAGGCGAACGAAAATTCGCGACGGGTGTACTTGCCTTCCTCAACGTTGTTTTCGGACTTGATTTCAGAAGAGATCGTCAGCAGACCGTTGTCGATCTCGATGTTGAAATCCTGCTTTTGCTTACCGGGCGCCGACAATTCGACTTCGAAAGCAGCTTCCGTTTCCTTGATGTTCACCGGCGGAACTGCCGGCGCATTGAAATTCATTTGGCGTCCGCCGAAATCCGGGCGGAACAGTTCGTCGAAAACCGATGGAAAATAATGTCCGTTTGTTTTTTTTACCAAATTCATATCTAAACTATTTTATGGTTATTGTTACGCCCGGAATTAGACAAGATTCGTACCTACGCGGAATTAGCGACAAAATGACCTGTAAACTGCCAAATTGTCTATTTCGAGAATATCGTAATTGTGCATAACTATATAGAGCGATTTGTTTGCCATTGAAAACCAAACTCCTATATTCGCCGCCTAATCAAAACCAAAATGAAAAAACCAATTTTATTTTTGTCCGCTGCGATGTCGTTGTTGCTCGCATCTTGCGGAAGCGACGACAGCCCGTCGGCGGTCACATCGACTGAAAAGTACATCCTCAGCGTCGAAACGTCTTCATCTGAAGATACTCCCCAAAGCTTGTTTGTGACCTACAATGCCAGTGGCAAAGTGATCAGTGTCAACGACGGAACCGAAACCCATACGCTCAATTATTCGAGCAATGGCGATCTGGACAACGTCAGCGGCGGCAGCGACCCGCTTTCAATGTCCGAGTTGTATCAAGAACCTTACAACGGATTCGAAGTTGGAGACGTTGTCGCGTACGACAGCAACGGAAATCCAACGGAGCTTCGCCTTTACGAAAGAGATTACGACGACAGCATCCTCGAGGAGTACAAAGCCTACATTACCTATGACAGCGAGCCGAACCCTTTCTATTATACGATGAAGGCGGCAGGAATCATCGAAGTGTTGGAAAATGTGGAGCTCAATATGAGTTCGGTTCCCCAATCCCCGGAATTGATCATGGCCAAAAAATTGTTGTTCGTAAACAATCCCAAGAGTTTTGTGGTAAAACGCCTTGACGGAACGATCGTATCCCAGGTTACGGCGACGTACACTTACGATGCCGACGGATACGCTACTTCCGGAACGTTCAATTCCAGCAACGAGTACGGAGAAAGCTCTTCGTCCATTGCGACGTATACGTATCGTCCATAGTATTTTTGGATAATTTACACAGGATCGTCCGGGCTTTTTGGTTCGGACGATTTTTTTTGCTTTGAATTCGGCTAGACTTAATTATTTTCAGAAAACCGCTCAGGTTGTCGGTTAGACGTGTACGGATCACATTCGACATCAGAGTTTGGATTTTCGACTTTAGTCTTCCACCTAAAAAGTTACCTTTGCGCCATGAATTACCTTTCAGTAGAGAATATCTCCAAGCATTACGGCGAACGCACGCTGTTTGAGAACATTTCGTTCGGGATCAACAAAGACCAGAAAATCGCTTTTATCGCCAAAAACGGATCGGGAAAGACGACGATCATGAATATCCTGACGGGTGTCGACGAGCCGGATTCCGGACAGGTCGTGATGCGCAAGGAAATCAGGATGGCGTTTTTGTCGCAGGTGCCGCAATTGCAGGACGAGCTGACGATTGAGGAATCGATTTTCGCATCGGATAACGAAATACTCAAGGTCATCGAGCAATACGAAAAAGCGCTGGAAAACCCGGAAGACGCCGATGTTTACCAAAAAGCGTTCGACGATATGGATCGCCACGATGCCTGGGATTTCGAGACACAATTCAAGCAGATTCTCTTCAAGCTCAAACTGGAGGATTTGAAACTCAAAGTAAAGAATCTTTCCGGAGGCCAGAAAAAACGGCTTGCGCTGGCCATCATCCTGATCTCAAAACCGGACCTTCTGATCCTCGACGAACCAACGAACCACCTCGACCTTGAGATGATCGAATGGCTCGAGAATTACTTCGCCAAGGAGAACATGACGCTTTTCATGGTCACGCACGACCGCTTTTTCCTGGAGCGCGTCTGCAACGAAATCATCGAGCTCGACAACGGCAAACTCTACCAATACAAAGGCAATTATTCGTATTATCTCGAGAAAAAGGAAATGCGCATCGCTTCGGAAAACGCAAGCGTAGACAAGGCGCAGAACCTTTTCGTGAAAGAATTGGACTGGATGCGCCGCCAGCCAAAAGCGCGTACGACCAAATCCAAATCGCGACAGGATGACTTTTACGTGATCCAGGAAAAGGCGCGCAGCCGTCGAAAAGAGCAAACTGTGGAACTTGAGATCAACATGGAGCGCTTGGGATCGAAAGTGATCGAACTGCACAAAGTTTCGAAAAAATTCGACAATAAAATCATCCTTGACGGATTCGAATACGACTTCCAGAGAGGCGACAGGATCGGGATCATCGGCAAGAACGGAACCGGGAAATCTACTTTTCTGAACATCGCCACGGGAGCGCTCGAGCCAGATTCGGGAAAGGTCGTCATTGGCGACACGATCAAACTTGGTTATTATACGCAAAGCGGCATCAATCCGAAAGTGGGGCAGAAAGTCATCGATATCATAAAAGAATACGGAGAATATATCCCGCTTGCCAAAGGACGCACGATTTCGGCTGGCCAATTGCTCGAACGCTTTTTGTTCGACCGGAAAAAACAGCACGATTTCGTAGAAAAGTTGTCAGGAGGCGAATTGAAACGCTTGTATTTGTGCACGGTTTTGATCCAGAACCCGAACTTTTTGATTCTCGATGAGCCTACCAACGATCTGGACATCGTTACGCTGAACGTCCTTGAAAATTTCCTGATGGATTATCCGGGCTGTCTCGTCGTGGTTTCCCACGATCGCTACTTCATGGACAAAATCGTCGACCATTTGTTCGTTTTCCGCGGACAGGGCGTAATCGAAGATTTCCCAGGCAATTATTCGGACTTCCGGGCGTATGAGGACAGTTCCGAACCGACGAAGGACGACGGGCCGAAAGAAAAAAACAACTGGAAGCAAAACAAGGTTTCGACGGGATTGTCGTTCAACGAACAAAAGGAATTCGCCAAGATCGAGAAGGAAATCAAGGATTTGGAGTGGAAGAAAAAGGAGATCGAGACATTGTTTTCGGACGGAAAAATCGCAGATACCGATATTTCGGCTAAAGCGGATGAGCTTCAGAAAATCATTTTGGAGATGGAACGCAAAGAGGAGCGCTGGTTCGAACTGACCGCGAAAATGGAAGGCTAAACGTTTCGGTTCGCCGCATTGCACCATTAAGCGCGTTTAGGGAAGGTAAGTCATCTGATGAATTAGTATATTAGGCTGATCGTTCGCTGAATTCAAACCGTCAATTGGGGAAAATTACGTTGTCCGACAAGATTGTTAGCCAGGCAGATCGTTCGCTGAAATTAACCGTCAATCTATTGAGGAAATTACATTGTCCGACAAGATTGTTAGCCAGGCGGATCGTTCGCTGAATTTAAACCGTCAGTCTATTGGGGAAAGTTAAGTTGTCCGACAAAATTTATTGTTCGACAATCCGATCGCGGGCCGAATCGACACGAATGAACCCTGCCAACCCATTTCCAATTATCTAATTACCTAATTATCTAATTGCCGATGCCCGTCCAAAACATCCACCTCGCCGTCGACGCCATCATATTCGGCTACAAAAAAAGCCATCTGTTCGTGCTGCTCATCAAGCCTAAATCTGGCCCTTTCGCCAACGTTTGGTGCCTTCCCGGCGGTTTCGTGAATGAAGAGGAGTCGCTGAGGCAAGCCGTCGAGCGCGAATTGCTTGAGGAAACGGGAATTTCCGTCAACTATCTCGAACAATTGTACACATTCGGAAACGTCGGCCGCGATCCCCGGAAGCGCGTGGTTTCCGTGGCGTATTTCGGGCTCGTCGATCCTTCAAAATTATCGCTTGTGGAAAAAACCGAAACGGACGCCGAAGCCGCGCGATGGTTCGCGATAAACGAGTTGCCTCCACTTGGCTATGATCACCCGGAAATCGTAGCAACGGCTTTGGAACGGTTGCGCGCCAAGTTGTCGTATCAACCCATCGGGTTTGATTTGCTGCCCGACAAATTTCCATTTTCAGACCTTGAAAACCTGTATGCGTCCATTCTCGAAAAAGAAATCGACCGCCGCAACTTTCGCAAAAAGATCATGAGCTTCGGATTTTTACGCGAGACCGACGCGCAAATCGCCTCTGGCAAGGGTCGTCCGGCCAACCTTTTCCAATTTGACAAAACCCGTTACGAACAACTGTCAAAAGAAAATTTCCTGTTCGAAATCAAATTTGCGTAATTTTTACACAAAAGAATTTGTCGGTTGAAATTTTTTTTTATATTTGCGTATAATTTACACAAAATAAGAAATGGTACTCCACCTCGATCCCAACTTCAAGCCCGTTAACGGAACTGATATTGCCTTTAAAGCGTTTACGTTTTCGGGAGGCGAACCTCACATCAAAATCGAGGCTTTCGACACGACGCAAAAAGTCACCGTCACACAACGGGTCAATTCGTTCAACGACTTTGGCCTCTTTTTAACTGCCGTCGACGCGCTTCGGAATATGGGCGTCCGACACATCGAAGCCGTTATACCTTATTTCCCGGCAGCGCGCCAGGACCGTCTGATGGTTCCCGGCGAACCGTTGACCGTGAAAGTCTACGCCACGATTTTGAATAGCCTGAAACTCGATAAAGTCTATGTTTTCGATGCGCATTCTGAGGTCACACCCGCCGTGGTAGAGCGTTGCGAGGTGATTCCGAACCACGAATTCATCGCCGAGGTCCTCGGTCAAATCCCAAATGTTTCCCAACTCGTTTCCCCTGACGGAGGCGCGCTCAAGAAAATCTACAAAGTCTCGGCTTTCCTTGGCGGAATGGAAGTTACCGAATGTTCCAAAAATCGCGATGTCAAAACCGGAAAACTCTCGGGTTTTAAAGTCTTTACCGATGATCTTGCCGGTGCCGATTGCCTCGTCGTCGACGATATTTGCGATGGTGGCGCAACCTTTATCGGACTTGCCGAAGCCCTGAAAGCGAAAGGCGCCGGAAAACTGTATCTCGCGGTTTCCCATGGCATTTTCAGCAAAGGAACCGACAGCCTGACGCAAATCTTCGACACGGTTTTCACGACGAATTCTTTCCGCAATATTTCCGGGAACAAGATCGTCCAACTTCCGATTTTCCTTAATTATTAATTCTGAATTATTAATTACCATGAATCCGCTACTCCTGACAGACGGCTACAAACTCGACCACAGACGACAATATCCCGACGGCACGACGCTCGTCTACTCGAATTGGACGCCTCGTAAAAGCCGCCTTCCGCAAGTGAATGAAGTTGTTTTTTTCGGGCTTCAGTACTTCCTTAAAAAATATGTGATCGACGATTTCAACGCGAATTTTTTCGGAAAACCCAAACAGGAAATCCTCTCGAAATACACGCGCCGCATCAATAATTACCTGGGCGAAAACCAAATTGGGACCGAGCACATTGCCGATCTTCACGACCTGGGTTACATTCCCATGGTCTTCAAAGCCTTGCCGGAAGGGTCGAAAGTTCCGCTTCGCGTGCCGATGTTCACGCTCTACAACACGTTGCCTGAGTTTTTCTGGCTGACGAATTATTTTGAAACGCTTTTGTCGGCCGTGATCTGGTTGCCGTGCACGTCCGCCACGATTGCATCGGAATACCGAAAAATTCTCGAGAAATTTGCTTCCGAGACATCGTCCCAACCGGAATTCGTCGATTGGCAGGCACATGATTTCTCGATGCGCGGCATGGGTGGAATCGAGGCTTCCCTGACTTCATCGTCCGGTCATTTATTGTATTTCACGGGAACCGATACCGTTCCGGCCATCGACTTCCTCGAAGAATTCTACAACGCCGATTCCGACAGCGAACTCATCGGAGGATCGGTTGCCGCGACCGAACACAGCGTAATGTGCATGGGTACGACCGAAGGCGAATTCAGGACATTTGAGCGTTTGATTACCGAAATCTATCCGAAAGGCATCGTCTCGATCGTATCCGACACCTGGGATTTGTGGAAAGTGCTGACCGACTATTTACCGCGTTTGAAAGACATCATCGTTTCGCGTGAAGGGAAAGTCGTGATCCGTCCTGACAGCGGCGACCCGGTCGATATCATTTGCGGAAATCCCGACGGAAACAACGAAAACGAGAGAAAAGGCGTCATCGAATTGCTTTGGGACGTTTTCGGCGGAAGTACGAACGAGAAGGGATTTAGGGAACTCGTGCCCCAGATTGGCGCTATTTACGGCGACAGCATCACCACCGAACGCGCCACGATCATATGCGAACGCCTTAAGGCAAAAGGTTTCGCGAGCACGAACATCGTTTTCGGCATCGGATCGTTCACCTACCAATACAACACCCGCGACACGTTCGGATTTGCGATGAAGGCGACCTACGGCGAGGTAAATGGCGAAGGACGCGCGATTTTCAAAGATCCGATCACGGACGACGGCACGAAAAAATCGGCTAAGGGTTTGATGAAAATCACGTCCGAAAACGGCACTTTCGTATTGCACGACAATGTTTCATGGGAAGACGAAAAAACGGGCGAACTCAAAGAAGTGTTCCGGGACGGGAAAATGCTGGTCGACCAAAAACTATCCGAAATTCGCCAACGAGCCAGAAAATAATGCGGTACCAAATCCAGGCTTACCTCCGCTTTCTCATCAGGTCGACGAATCAGCACGGCGTACATTCGCCATTCGTCTTCGACCTGGTGACGAAGTGTTTTTACGACAAATCGGAGTTTTCGGAATATCGGATTCTGGAAATGTACCGCAAATCACTTCTCAGAAACGACGACACAATTTCCGTGACCGACTTCGGCGCTGGTTCCCGCGTGTTCAAATCGCAAGAGCGCAGGATTTCGGACATTACAAAAACTGCCGGCATCTCGCCCGGACGCGCAAAATTACTATTCCGGCTCGCGCGCTATTTCCAACCTAAAACCATGCTCGAACTTGGGACTTCGCTGGGTTTGGCGACTTCGGCTTTGGCGTTGGGAAATCCATCCGGACACATTATTTCGCTCGAAGGTTGCGAGAAAACAGCGTCGGAAGCTGCGAAAAACTTAGCGGAGTTCAATTTAAAAAACGTCCGGATCGATACAGGAGAGTTCGCTTCGACGCTCGACTTCCCCGATGCGCAGGAGGCGACGTTCGATCTCATCTATTTTGACGGCAACCACCAAAAAGAGGCGACACTGCGTTATTTCGAGCGCCTTTTGCCAACCGCAACCAATGATTCGGTGTGGATTTTTGATGACATCCACTGGTCGCCCGGGATGTCCGAAGCGTGGGAGATCATAAAAAAACACCCAAAGGTCATCGTTGCGATCGATACATTCCAGTGGGGATTCGTCTTTTTCAGACGGGAACAGGAACGCGAACATTTCACCATTCGCGTGTGATCGTATTTAGCGGGCCACTTATTTCAGCTTGGTTACTCCCATGTTGAAGATACGCGCGTCGAGAGCCGTTCCGCCGTTGTTGAGAACGTATTTGAGTTCAATTATGTCATTTGCGTTTGCCGGAATGCTCAGCGAGCCGCTGGTTCCCCATTCGTCGGCGACGTCGAGATTGGCCGTCCCGCGTGTCAGGTAACCTACCAAAGTGGCATTTTGGTACACGGCGATGATGTACTTTCGGATTCCTGACGGCATATTCGTTACCGAAAAACTTCCGCTTATCATGTAGACGCCTGTTTCCGAAACCCTGACTCTTCCGGCGCCCAGAACTGTGTAAATCGCGTTGTCAACCGTCATGGCGTCCGATGCCGTCAGCGGAAAGTTCGTGTAATTGTTGTTCACAGTGGCAACCTGTCCATTACCCGAGGCGAAAACTTTGTTCAGCACGACCGATGCGTTCGAGGTTTCGAAGAAGTTCTTCCAACCATTCGAAGTTCGGACGAACATGGCGTTGTGCGTCGTATTGAAGATCATCGAACCGTTTATCGGGGATACGATGGCGAGCATCTGGGCGTTGGTCATTCGCGGTGGAACGAAGGTTTTGTTGGTGCTCTCGAGTTGGAGGATGGCGCTCGCGCTAGGGTTTGTCGTGCCGATCCCAACCTGGGCCGAAACGCTGGAGGCGACCAAAACCGACAATAGGAAAAATCGGCTCATGCTAGTTCAGTTTGGTGATACAAATGGTTTGGATAACGTTGGACAGGGACGCGGTGTGGTGGATGAAATATCGGAACGTGAATTGGTCGCCTGCTTCGGCATAATACATCAATGTCCCGGTCATTCCCCAATAATCGACCGACGTGTTTTCAAGCCGCGATCGCGACAGGTAGCCGACAAGCGCCCCGGAACGGTAGATGCCCAAATGGTAGTTTCGGCTTCCGACCGGCATATTGGAAACTGCCATGCTGGCCGAAAACAAATAGACACCGGCACGATTCACGGTAATGGCGCCCGGCCCGTCAACGTTGAAATAAGCAGAACTGATAGAAACCGTGTTCGCCGACGAAAGCTGCATTGAATAGGTATTCGTGGTGGACGTCGTCAAATTACCGCCACTTCGCGACAAAATTACCGTCGGATTGGAATTGAGATCGAAACCGGACCAACCGGCGGAACTGCGAAAATACGGTAGGTTCTCGGAAGTGTTGAACACCATCGAACCAATTTCAGGATTTGGGACCGCCGTCATTTGCGTGTCGCTCATGCGCGGCAACACAAAGGCTGCTTTTGTACTTTCCAGTTGAAGCAGCGCACTTTGGTGAACGTTGGCCGTGCCGATTCCGACCTGGGCCGCAATACCTGCCGACCAAGCGAAAAAAGCAGCGCAAACACTGGCGAAACGGCGCATAAGATTATTTTTTTTGACTGACAAATGTAAGAAAATCGAGACGTTCTTTACAGATAGCAACATCAAGAAAGTGTTAATTGAGGAAACCCGTAAGACAATATTCGGGTTATGAGATATTTGGAAAAAAAGTGCGGTTGAAAGTTCGCAAAACGGCATATCTCGATGGATTTCCAAATTTCAATTTGCACTATGGTGCAGAAAAAAAATCAAAAAAAAAAAGCGGCTACCTTTCGGCAACCGCTTTCCTGAATTAATAATCAACGATATTGCTATTCAGCAGCCTGTTTGGCTTCTTTATTTTCTTCACCTTTTGTGGTGATACGCTCCCATTTGAATTTTGGGGCGAATTTCACTTTAAGTTCTGCAATCTTACGGTTGTCCGGCCCGCTAAGTCCTTCTTTTTCCACAGTGTTTTTGCGGTTGTCCAATGCTTCATAAAGCAATTTGATTTCGTCGAGGTCTTCACGGCTGTACGACTCTTGGTTTTTGTCGAAAGCATTATAGAAATCATTGTAGACTTTCAGGATGTTGTCCTTGTTGACCCAGGCAAAACTCATATCGTCTCCGATCGTGCCGGCAGGGAAGAGCGATGTTCTGATTTCCGTTTTTCTGTCCGGATTAGACGCCGCAGCCTGAGATTGCACTTTTGATTTCAGTTCTTCGTATTTTGCCTTGCTGTCGTCGAGCCTTTTTTGCGCGGCTTCCTTGTCTTTCATGTCGGCTAGCGCGGCTTCGGCTTCCATTGTGCGCTGCTGGTAATCGGCCTCGATCGCAGCCCAGTTGGCTTGTGCGTCGGCTGCAGCCAAACCTCCGATAGAATCTACGTAAACAACGTAGGTGTCGACGGTCTTCTCAGCTTTCGTTTCATTTTCATTTTTACAAGAAGTCAGCGCCACAGCAACAGATGCGGCACCGAGAATTAGATTGAATCTTTTCATGATTATTTAGGTTTAGATTTAATACTTATCAGTAACAGGGTCAAATTTACACACATTCACAATTTTTAACCAAATACATTATGAATTGTTTAATATTTAAACATAAATTATGAATAATTTGATATATTAAATGGGAATTATGTAAACGAGTTGCTTGAAACCGCGTTACATTATAACATAAATTTTAGCTACTTTTAGGCCTCAAATCAATCCAATGGCCGAATCGCTGATCAAAATCACCAATATCAAAAGAGACTTCGTTCTAGGTAGTGAGGTCGTATATGTTTTAAAAGGAATCGACCTTGAGATAAAAAAGGGCGAATATGTGGCGTTGATGGGTCCGTCGGGATCCGGAAAATCGACGTTGATGAATCTCTTGGGATGCCTCGACACACCTACTTCAGGACATTACATCCTCAACGGGAAGGATGCCAGTCAGATGAGCGACGACGAGTTGGCCGACATCCGCAATCGCGAGATCGGCTTCGTCTTCCAGACCTTCAACCTGTTGCCGCGAACTACGGCACTCGACAATGTTGCCCTGCCGATGATTTACGCCGGGTATTCCAAATCCGAACGGCGCCAGCGTGCCACCGAAGTGCTTACCCAGGTAAATCTTTCCGACAGGATGGATCACCAACCGAACCAGCTTTCCGGCGGACAACGGCAACGTGTGGCCATCGCGCGTGCCTTGGTCAACAAGCCGTCGATCATTCTCGCCGACGAACCCACGGGTAACCTCGACAGCAAGACATCAGTAGAAATCATGAATTTGTTCGGGGAGATCCATCGCAACGGCAATACGGTGATCCTCGTCACTCACGAAGAGGACATCGCCGCATACGCCAAACGGGTGATTCGCCTGAGAGATGGCGTCATTGAAAGCGATACGGATGGGATTAATGCGCCTAAACCTTGATCTGGCGAATTCGGTACTGATACTGCATCAATTGACGCCCCTAGTGTTGGAAATTTCTATTGTACAATCTATTCCCTACTAATTAAATATTCCCAGATCGAAGATAGTACACAGAATTAGGTTCCGCCTACCAAGTGTCACAAGCGATCGCTATGTCGCTGAAAACAGCACTCAATATTGATCACGCGATACCAATCATTCATTATTCATTTTAATTTTTAATCACACCCGTGAAAGTATACACCAAAACCGGAGATAAGGGCACGACCGCATTATTTGGTGGGACACGCGTTCCCAAAGATCATATCCGCATAGAAAGCTATGGAACCGTTGACGAACTCAATTCTTACATTGGCCTGATACGCGACCAGCAAATCGACGATCATTACAAGAGCATTTTGGCCCGGACCCAGGACCGCCTGTTTACCGCCGGCGCCATCCTGGCCACGCCACCTGAGAAGGAAATACTCAAAAACGGAAAACCACGCCTCGATATCCCGAGAATCAGCGAATACGACATTGTCCTTCTCGAAAATGAGATCGATGCCATGGAAGCGGCGCTGCCTCCGATGACACATTTCGTACTTCCAGGCGGCCATACTACGGTGTCATATTGTCACATCGCGCGTTGCGTCTGCCGTCGCGCCGAGCGGCTTTCGGTCGCTTTGTCACACAACGAGCCTGTAGATGCGCTTGTCCTGACGTATCTCAACCGACTTTCTGACTATTTGTTCGTGCTGGCAAGGAAGTTGTCTGCTGATCTGAATGCCGACGAAGTGAAATGGATTCCTGGCAATAATTAGCGAATTTGTTAATAGCGAATGGAAACAATCAATTGGCAAGTGTGGAATTAGCCAATCCAAGTGGAGAAATAGGCGGACGGAGAGCCGCGTTAGTATTGGAAACTGATTTGCGAATGCGTATAAAGCCGTTAAGGAAATATTTCGCCTCTGACGTTGATTCTTTGTAATCCGCTAATTCGCTAATTTTATCATTCGCTAATTCGCTAATTACACAAGCAACTATCTGATTTCAAACAAATTAACATAACGTTCTTGACTTTTTTTAAAATAAATTCATTTTTACTTGACTTTTTCAGTAGAAAATTTATTTTTGCATAAATTTAAATCGACAGACATGTATTGGACACTAGAACTGGCGTCATATCTCAGCGATGCGCCGTGGCCTGCAACAAAGGACGAACTTATCGATTATGCGATTCGCGCAGGTGCTCCGCTAGAGGTTGTAGAAAACCTTCAATCCATTGAAGACGAGGGAGAAATCTACGAATCGATGGAGGAAATCTGGCCGGATTACCCAACCGATGAAGACTATCTCTGGAACGAGGACGAATATTAATCGGAAAAATAAAATCAACACCAAAAGTCTCATCAGAGGCTTTTTTTTTGCGTAAATTTGCACACTTTTCATAACAGAATTATACTTTACACATGAGTTTCATCAACAGTATCTTAAAGGCTTTCATAGGCGATAAATCAGAAAAGGATATCAAGGCCTTGCAAGGGAACGTGAATAAAATCAAGGCGTTCGAGTCTGAGCTTCAGGCACTTTCCCACGATGAACTCCGCGAGCGCACGGTAAAATTCAAAGCGAAGATCAAAGAAGCGCGAGCCGAAAAAGACAACAAGATCGTCCAACTCAAACTGGACGCGGAGGCTACCGTAGACATCGACCAGAAAGAAGAGATTTACCAAGCCATTGACGGCCTTGAAAAAGAGGCGTACGAAATCTCCGAGAAAATATTGAACGATATATTGCCCGAAGCTTTTGCGGTCGTAAAGGAAACAGCGCGCCGTTTTAAGGAAAATACGCAAATCCGTGTGAAAGCTACCGCTGCCGATCGCGAACTTTCAGGCTCAAAAACATATGTGGAACTCGACGGAGACGACGCCATTTGGGCCAACTCCTGGAGTGCTGCCGGAAAGCCGATTACGTGGGACATGATTCATTACGACGTTCAGCTTATCGGTGGTATGGTGTTGCACCAGGGCAAAATTGCCGAGATGCAAACCGGTGAAGGTAAAACCCTCGTGGCGACGCTCCCGCTCTATCTCAACGCATTAACCGGAAACGGCGTCCACCTTGTAACCGTGAACGACTATCTGGCCAAGCGCGACAGCACCTGGAAAGCGCCATTGTTCGAATTCCACGGTTTGACTGTGGACTGCATCGACAACCACCAACCCAACTCCGAAGGCAGACGCAAGGCTTACGAAGCGGACATCACATACGGAACGAATAACGAATTCGGTTTTGACTACCTTCGCGATAACATGTCGCACACGCCGTCTGACCTTGTTCAACGCAAGCACAATTACGCCATTGTCGATGAGGTCGATTCGGTTTTGATCGATGATGCGAGAACGCCTTTGATCATCTCTGGCCCGGTTCCCCAAGGCGACCGACACGAATTCAACGAGCTCAAGCCTTTGATCGAGAAATTGGTCAACGAACAACGCCAATTGGCCAACGGCTTTCTTGCCAACGCAAAAAAACTGATAGCCGAAGGAAACAGCAAAGAAGGCGGCTTCAACCTACTTCGCGCCCACCGCGCACTTCCGAAAAACAAAGCATTGATCAAATTCCTATCGGAAGAAGGCGTCAAACAGCTTTTGCAGAAGACGGAAAATACCTACATGGCGGACAACAACCGCGACATGCACAAGATAGACGAGGCACTGTACTTTGTCATTGAAGAAAAAAACAACCAGGTCGAACTTTCCGATAACGGGATCAAATATCTTTCGAAAGATACGGACGACAATTTCTTCGTTCTTCCGGATATCGGAACCGAGATTGCCCGCATCGAGAAACAAGGTCTCGACAAAGATGCCGAGGCAGAAGAGAAAGAGCGGCTTTTCCAGGATTTCGGCGTAAAAAGCGAGCGCATCCATACGCTGACACAACTTCTGAAAGCCTATGCATTGTTCGAGAAGGATGTTGAGTATGTAATAATGGAGAACAAGATCCTTATCGTCGACGAGCAAACCGGCCGTATCATGGACGGGCGCCGTTATTCCGACGGATTGCACCAGGCCATCGAAGCCAAGGAAAACGTCAAGATCGAAGCGGCCACGCAAACGTTCGCCACGATCACGCTCCAAAACTACTTCCGTATGTACAACAAACTTTCCGGAATGACGGGAACGGCGGTTACGGAAGCAGGCGAATTCTGGGAAATCTACAAATTGGACGTCGTCGAAATTCCGACCAACAAAGGCATTTCGCGCAAAGACCACCAGGATTTGATCTACCGCTCGGTTCGCGAGAAATTCAACGCGGTGATAGAAGATGTGTCGAAATTGTCTGCAGAAGGGCGTCCGGTTTTGATCGGTACGACGTCAGTAGAAATTTCAGAATTGCTCAGCCGAATGCTCAAAATGAGAAACGTTCCACACAACGTTTTGAACGCGAAATTGCACAAACAGGAAGCCCAAATCGTCGAAGAAGCCGGTAAGGCCGGAGTCGTTACGATCGCAACCAACATGGCAGGTCGTGGAACGGATATCAAGCTTTCGCCGGAAGTCAAAGCGGCCGGAGGTTTGGCCATCATCGGTACGGAACGTCACGATTCACGTCGCGTCGACCGCCAGCTCAGAGGTCGTTCAGGACGTCAGGGAGATCCGGGAAGCTCGCAGTTCTATGTGTCGCTTGAAGACAACCTGATGCGTTTGTTCGGATCCGAAAGGGTCGCCAAGATCATGGACAGGATGGGCTTGAAGGAAGGGGAAGTCATACAGCATTCGATGATGACCAAATCCATCGAAAGAGCGCAGAAAAAAGTCGAGGAGAACAACTTCGGGATCCGGAAGCGTTTGCTCGAATATGACGACGTCATGAATGCACAGCGCGAAGTCGTTTACAAAAGAAGAAAGCACGCTTTGCACGGCGAACGCCTTAAACTCGACATCGCCAACATGATGTACGACACGGCGGAATTGATCGCGACGCAAAATAAAGTCACCAAAGATTTCAAGAATTTTGAGTTTGAGCTGATCCGTTATTTTTCGATTACGTCTCCGGTAACCGAAGCCGAATTCGAACGCCTCGGCGAATTGGAACTCGCAGGAAAGGTCTACAAAGCCGCTCTTGCTTACTACACCGAAAAGACCGAACGCAGCGCCCGCGAGGCTTTCCCTGTGATCAAGAACGTATTTGAACAGCCCAATAATATGTTCGAGCGCATCGTGGTTCCGTTTACGGATGGCGTCAAATCGCTCAACGTCGTGACCGATCTTCCGAAAGCATACGAAACGGAAGGACGTTCGTTGATTTCCGATTTCGAGAAAAACATCACGCTTGCCATCGTCGACGAAACCTGGAAAAAACACCTGCGCAAGATGGACGAGCTCAAGCAATCGGTACAATTGGCGGTGCACGAACAAAAAGATCCGCTGTTGATTTACAAATTCGAGGCGTTCAAATTGTTCAGCAATATGATCAACGATGTGAACAAAGAAGTGATTTCGTTCCTCTTCAAAGGCGATCTGCCGCAACAGCAACAGCCTCAAATCCAGGAAGCGGTCGAATTGCCGCGACAGGACGAGAATTATACGACTTCGAAAGATGACATCCCGAATAGCGATGAGCTGGCACAACAGGCTCGCGAGGCCGGGCAGACGCAACAACGTCCGGTAACGGAAACCATCGTTCGCGAAATGCCGAAAATCAACCGCAACGACAATGTGACCATCAAGCATGTAATGAGCGGAAAAACCGAAACCATGAAATACAAAAAAGCCGAAAGCATGCTTGCGTCAGGCGAATGGGTTTTGGTGAACGATTAACATTCGGATACAAACGATCAAGATCCCCTTCAGTTCCTGTTGGGGATTTTTATTTCGTATCTTCATTACCCACTTGCATAAGATGAAAAAAACACTGATGATCCTGGGCTTGCTGTTTGCGATAAGCGGATTTTCCCAAACCTCGGAATCCCTAAAAACCCGCGTCGCCAAGCTGTTCGAGGCCACGAACAACCTCGATATGGAAACAGTGTTGAATTTGACCTACAACAAGGCCTTCGGAAATGCCGACCGCGCCATCCTGCTCGAGTCGATGACGGCCGCCGTAGACAACGAATATATGACGATCGAATTTACCAATCCGAGCCCGCAACCGTTTACAGCAGATGCGATCAAAACCATCGCAAACCGGAAATTCAGCGTGATCCGTTACCAAAATTCGTTGAAGCTGCATCTCAAACAAAAGCTGGATGCGTCTGTGATCAAGGCAATGTCCGACGGTATGAAAGAAGCGGGCAATTACGCTTCGGTGACATATGATGAAAAGACGAACAGTTTCACTATTGAGGGCTATGGCATCATGGTGGCGGTCGCTGACGAATCGACAAAAGGCGAATGGGAATTCGTAAATTATGACAACAAAGAGCTGTTCAATATCGTTTTCAACGAAACGATCAAAAAAGAGCTCGGCCTTTAATTTGGAATTATGAATGTGTTGAAAAAATCCCTCCTGACCTTATTTTTCCTCTTATTTGCCTCATCACAGGCACAGGAACCCGAAATTCTCAAAAGAGCTTCGGAATTGTACGACGCTAACTACAATATGGATTTCGAGTCGATCGCAGGCTTTACGTATCCCGAAGCCGTCGAGCAACTGGGAGGGAAACAAAAATTCATTTCCAAAATAGACGCCGACTACCAAAATCCGGAGTTCAGAAAGCGGCTGCAACTTACTGCTCCGGTGTTTCAGGTTGGTCCGGTCAAGTCGATCGGCTCAAAAAAGTTCTGCTTGATCTCGTTTCGCAACCCTACCCGCTATTTTTACGAAGAGAAGTTGTCGCCCGGGGAAATGAACGAGCAAGTCATTAAATGGAAGCAGGTCGCGTCGACAAAAGAAGTTTTTGGCGAGCCTAACCGCAACTCTATCAACGTGAAGCGAATTTCCAAATTCGTGGCGGTTTCGGATGCCTCGACAAACGGCCAGTGGAAATTCTTCAACTTCGACGACTTGCAGCAACTCGAAATTTTCAACTCGCATTTCGCAACCGAAAAAGTGCAATTGGGTTTGTAAAAATCAGATCGGTTTTGCTAATTTTAGGATACGAAACCACTCGCAAATCCGTTTAAACAAATCATAACCTAAAACGTAACATCATGGCAAAAGGTACAGATGCCCGCAAAGAACAAAAAAAAGATTCGACGAAGACGCTGAAGGAAAAACGACTTGAAAAACAAGAAAAGAAAAAAAACAAGAAAGATTAAAACGAAAAACCACCGCAACGACACGGTGGTTTTCTTTTTAAAAAAACTAAAACAAAATATTAAAACGTCTTCTTCCACGAACTGCCTCTCGGCATTAACGTTTTAATTGCCCTAAATCAAAGTTATCGGTGCCGTTACAATCCTGCAATACGTCATATGCCGTATTTTGAACGCCAAATTTTTAAACTGCCGCTTTCAAAAATCACATTGCCTTAACATCGTCCTTTTTATATTTGGGAAAAGCGCAGTATGGAAGCCAACTGGATTGTTGTCGGAATAGTGTTGATCGCCGCGATACTTCTCGTGGTGCACCTTTTCAGGCAGAACCAAAAAGATCGCAGGGAATATGAAGATTATCTGAACAACCAAAGCAAACCGAAAAATGAAACCGACGTTGGCGACGGATTATAAAAAAAGCCGGTCGGGTAATACTTTGCCGGGATTTAGAATGCCGTTGGGATCAAAAAGGTCTTTGATGCCTTTCATTAGGTTCAGCGAGGTTGGTGAAAAAGCGATGTCCATGTAGTTCTTCTGGACGTATCCGATGCCGTGCTCTCCAGAAAGTGTTCCCTTGAGGGAAACCGTCAATTCAAAAATTTCCCGGATTCCTTTTGGCACTTCGGTTTTCCAGGCTTCGTCGGACATTTCGCCTTTTACGATATTGACGTGCAAATTGCCGTCTCCGGCGTGACCGTAACAAACCGACTTAAAACCGTACTTTTCCCCTATCGCTTTTATGCCTTTGAGCAATGTCGGAAGCTCGTAACGCGGCACGACGGTATCTTCTTCTTTGTAGATCGAATTCGACTTGACCGCCTCTCCTACCGCGCGACGCAATTTCCACAGCGCGTTCTTGTAATCCTCTGTATCGGCAAACAGAATTTCGTCTATTTGGAATTGCTTGAGCACTTCGGTAATTTTTTCGGCTTCCGAAAACAGGACGTCAGGGTAATTGCCGTCCACTTCGATGAGCAAATGTGCTTCGATGCCGTGCTTTATCGGAACGTTGACGCCGTCTATGAAACGCATTGTCCAATCGATGGCGTCGCGTTCCATAAACTCGAGTGCGCTAGGGACGATCCCTGCTTTGAAAATTTGCGAAACGGCTTCGCAAGCCTGTGTTCCATCGTAAAATGGCACGAGCATCAGGATGTTATGGCGATTGGCCGGAAGCAATTTCATCACGATTTTTGTGATGATACCCAATGTTCCTTCGCTTCCCACCATGAGTTGCGTCAGATTGTAACCCGTCGAATTTTTAAGCGTATTGGCGCCCGTCCAGACGATTTCGCCACTGGGAAGCACGACTTCGAGATTGAGTACGTAATCTTTTGTCACGCCGTATTTCACCGCTCGTGCCCCTCCGGCATTTTCAGAGACGTTTCCTCCGATAAAACAACTTCCCAAACTGCTTGGATCCGGCGGATAGAACAATCCTTTCGCGTTAACTGCTTCGCGCAGGGTGTGCGTAATCACGCCCGGCTCTACCAAAACCTGCAAATTCTGTTCGTCGATATGAATGATCTTGTCGAAGCGTTCCATTGAGAGCGCAATTCCCGCGTGTATCGGCAACGCCCCTCCGCTCAAGCCTGTTCGGCCGCCAATGGGCGTGACCGGCACGTTCCACTGGTTGGCGAACTTCAGGATCGTAGCGATTTCTTCAGGCGTCGCGGGCTTTACGACAACCGACGCAGGAAAGTTGTAATCCTCGGTTTCATCGTGTCCGTAATCGCTTCGGGTTTCGGCATCTGTAAAAACAAAAGACGGCCCAACCACCGCTTGGAGCTGGGCAATCATTTCGTGGTTTATTTCGGAAAAGTCCATGGTTGCGTAATGAGCCCCAAAAATACATTATTTTGGGTGACTGAGCCACCGGTTCCCTGTCTGACCGACTATTTATTAGGTTGGGGCGTAATGCGCAAATACGGCTTTACGGTTTCATATCCTTTCGGGAATTTTTGCAACGCATCTTCGTCGGAAACGGCCGGGGCGATCACGACGTTTTCCCCATCTTTCCAATTGGCGGGCGTCGCCACGGAGTGATAGGCCGTCAACTGAAGCGAATCGATGACGCGCAGCAGCTCGTCGAAATTGCGTCCGGTCGAACTCGGATAGGTCATCGTAAGCTTGATTTTTTTATCGGGTCCGATGATGAAAACCGAACGCACCGTAAAATTTTCGCTCGCATTCGGATGCAACATATCGTACAAAAGCGCCACCTGTTTTGACTCGTCGGCAATAATAGGATAATTGACGGTCGTGCCCTGGGTTTCGTTTATGTCTTTCACCCATTGGAAGTGGGAGTCGATATTGTCGACAGACAGCGCGATCACTTTTGTGTTTCGTTTTTCAAATTCCGGAAGATATTTGGCCACCGTGCCCAATTCCGTCGTACAAACCGGCGTGAAATCGGCCGGATGCGAAAACAAGATGGCCCAGGATCCGCCAAGCCATTCGTGAAAATTAATTTTTCCTTCGGTACTATTTGCCGTAAAATCGGGCGCTATATCGCCCAAGCGCAGTGCTGACATGTCGAGTTTTTTTTAAGGTTACGCCTAAAATTAATCAATTTGGAGACGCACCTAACCGCCTGACAGCGTTAAATTTATCGCAATTGGGAAGCGAAAACGATGTAGTTTCCGAGCCTCGTCGGTTTTAAAAACCTTGAAGGTTCAATGAGTCAAATTCTCCCCAAAATCCAATACCAGAATGCAAGTGTCAAAAATGACAACGGTATCCCGATGCCGATCATCATATTGCTCAGTTTAGGCTTAAGACCATGGCTCGAGGCGAGAACAGAAGCCGTGATCATAGGCGCCATTGCGGCTTCCATAATTGAGACGTCTATTGCCAACCCGTTTTCGTCGAAAGCAAATTTGTAGGCGAGAAGAAAGAATGCAGGCGTCACGAACAACTTGAAAAAAAGACCGAGCGCCAGGAACGGCCAATGCCTGCTCTTCTGACCAAACCTCAGTTGCATACCGACTGCAACTAACGCAATGGGAGTTACAGTAGTCCCGAGTTTTTGAAATACAATCTGTAACATTTCTGGAAAATCGGCATGGCTTAAATTAAGAATTATGGCGATGGCAAATGCCAGGAACGGCGGAAAGAACGCAATCCTTTTCGCGATGGCTTTCGCGTCGGGAACGCCACGCGAGTACAAGGCCGCCACCGTTATGCCTAGTGTCGCCATGACCATGAACGATCCCGGCTGATCGACGATGATGGCCGTCTTCAGGCCCTCTTTGCCGTAGAGCGCTTCGATGATCGGAAATCCGACGAAGGAAGTATTGCCTAGCCCTGTAAGCAAAATCATGCAACCCGTGAGTTTGCGCGACCAGCCGAACAAACGGCCCATGAATGCGAACGAAATCCACATCAGTACAAACCCGATCCAGGCCACGCCCAAAGGGAACAATAACCGGGTTGAAATGACGATTTTGGGAATGTAAAACAAGGCCAGCGCGGGCAGTGATATATGGATCACAAACTGGTTCAGTACCTGGTGAGCGTTAGGCGGGAACGACTTGACATATTGCAAACCGACACCTACGGCGAGACACACCAACAAGAGCAAAATACTTTCCATCGCTGCAAAAATAGGGCTTTCCTATAGATTGCGGCATCTTTAAATTTTAACGCATTTCATCGATTTTAACTAAACTTTACACCGCTGCTCGACCAACGGCAAATCATTGGGCGTATTTTCGCAAACATATTTATTACAGAAACGACAACACAATGATTTCAGGAAAGTTTGCCATTACCCTTCACATCCTTACGTTGCTTTCGAAGCACAAGGATGAGTTTCTTTCCTCGGAATCCATCGCTACGAGCCTTAACATGAATCCTGTTTTGGTGCGCAAGGAAATAGCCAACCTGAAGCGCAACAATGTGGTGGAAAGCCGTGAAGGAAAGAACGGCGGTACGCGCTTATTGGCCGCTGCCGAGAACATTACGTTGGACGACATCTTCAAGATGACATTCGATCACGTAACATTGGGTTACGCCAAAAACGAGCCCAATCCGAATTGCCCCGTCGGAAAAAGCATCAACAACAATCTCAACAATCTTTACGATGACTTGAACAATAACATCAGCAAGCAGCTCAGCGAGGTTTCGTTATCGAACTTTGCGGATACTTTCTGATTTTAGTTTCATCCCTGACGAAATTTTTTATTTATTTGGTACAACAGTTTCAAGGCCCCGGTTTTGAAACTGTTTTTGTTTCGTAACTTTACGTTCGTGGAAGATAAACGCGATAAAACCTCTGCCCTTTCAGAAAAGACAGGAGTCGACCAACCCGACAGCCTCAGCCGTGAAGTGGCTAAGAATGTCATTTCCAAACGCCATAGACAACCGTCGGCGGATGACTTGGTAAACGGTATTTTTTCTGGTGACGTCACATCGTTGAGCCGTGCCATTACATTGGTGGAAAGCACCAATCCCGAACACCAACAGAAGGCTTCGGATGTCATCTCGGCTTGCCTGCCAAAAACCAACCATTCGGTACGCATCGGGATTACGGGCGTTCCCGGTGTGGGCAAAAGCACGTTCATCGAAGCCTTCGGGACGTACCTGACAGGAATCGGGAAAAGAGTTGCGGTGCTCGCCGTAGATCCCAGCAGTTCGCTTTCCCGAGGCAGCATCTTGGGAGACAAGACGCGCATGGAAGAGCTCGTAAAGGATAAAAACGCTTACATCCGACCGTCGGCTTCGGGAGAAACGTTGGGAGGCGTGGCGCGAAAAACCAGGGAAACGATAACGCTGTGCGAGGCGTTCGGATTCGATACGATCATCATTGAAACCGTTGGCGTCGGCCAATCCGAAACGGCGGTGCATGGCATGACCGATTTCTTTTTGCTTTTGCAGATAGCGGGCGCCGGAGACGAACTTCAAGGCATCAAGCGCGGCATCATGGAAATGGCGGACGCGATCGCGATCAACAAAGCCGATGGCGACAACGTCAAAAGAGCGAAATTAGCCAAAACCGAATTTGGGCGGGCACTGCATTTTTTTCCCGAGAAAAGTTCGGGATGGATGCCAAAAGCCACTACGTGTAGCGCCGTAACGAAAGACGGCATCGACGAGGTTTGGGGAATCGTTTCGGATTATCTCGAACTCACCAAAGGAAACGGTTTTTTCGAGCAGAGGCGCAGCGAACAAAACCTCGCCTGGATGCGGGAGACGATAGCGGAACAACTGCGTTTTCGATTTTATTCCGACCCAAACATCGGTAAATTGCTCGAACAGCTCAGCCATGATGTGCTTCACAATCGCATTTCACCATTCAAGGCGGCTCAGGAAATGCTCGCCAATTATTTTAAGCAGGCCGGAACATCATGAAAAAATTCGTGTCGACATTATTATTTTTCGCCTGCATGCCGGTTTTCTCGCAAGGCAAAATTTGTCATTTGCAAGGCGTTGTTTCCGATTCCAACATGAAATCAGTTATTCTCAAGAAGATGGGCCAGGATTTAAGGTTCGATTCGGTCGTCGAGATTCCTGTCATCAATCAAAAGTTCGACTATAAAGTAGCATTTGACCACGATGAAATCCGCGAACTGATGCCCGGTGACGCGCTGGTCGAAGGAGGCGGGCCATTCTCTATCGTGTTCCTTGAAAATGGGACGATTCACGCGGTGATCAACCCAAAACATGATTTTTCGAAAAACGAGATTACCGGAGGTAAACACAATGACGCTTACCGACAATACGTCCGGAATAGCGAGAGTTTGTTCAGGGCAAGGCTGAATTCGGTTTACGCACGACAGGATTCGCTTCGTGACATCGGCTCTTCTCACAGCAATCCGATGAAGAAAGCGCTCGACAAGCGCCGTGATGCCCGTAACGAAGAAGATTATCAAACTGCCGAAAAGGAAATCGCCGCATTGCGCAAAAACAAGCTCGACAAGTCGCCCGAAGGGCTGGCGCTCGATCGTAAAGCCGAAGTAATATATTCCGAACGCAGAAAATTCCAACAAAAATTTATCGAGCAAAACAGGTCTTTGCCTGCCTACTATTTAGTCATGTCAGACCTGATGTACGATGAGCAACCCGATATCCAACTGGCAAAAGAGAATCAAAAATCATTGGCAAACGCGAACCCGGGCCATCCCTATAACGCAGCGATCGACAATCTCGTCAATGGGATTGAGCAGATAAAGGTCGGCGGAACTTTTGTCGACTTTACCGCACCTGACCTCAACGGAAAGAAAATAGTGCTTTCGGAACAGATAAAAAACAAAATGATATTGCTCGACCTTTGGGCAACCTGGTGCTCGTCCTGCATCCGTCACACGCGCGAAATGCTTCCTGTATATCAGGATTTCAAAAACAAAGGATTTGACATTGTCGGCGTTGCCGGTGAATTTAAGAACAGCCGACGCCTTGTAAAATTTCTGGAGGAAGAAAAATGGCCCTGGCTACATCTTTTGGAGCTTGACCGCGAAAACGGGATCTGGGAAAAATACAATGTAGGAAACGGAGGCGGCGGTATTTTCCTTATTGACCCAAAGGGAAAAATCGTAGCGATAAACCCTTCAGCCGACGAGGTACGAAACGAACTGGAAAAACGGCTTTGAGCTCATTCCCAGCCATTTGCCTTCGCGATTATTCCTCGTACCGCGCTATTTCCCTGTCGTAGAATTCGTTGGCGAGCTTCACAAGATTTTCCATTTCGGCCTGCAACTCTTCCTCTTCGTCCTCTTCCACTTCATCCATTATTTCAATCTCATCGTCTTTGAGGTTGATGATAAAACGCGGATAGTCGAGGTGGATGACAAAAATATCGTCCGGATGGTCGGTGTTGTCGCCGAGTAAGAATTTAGGAAGTTCCATGTTGTTAGGTGATTAGATAATTAGAAAATGAGATGATGAGATAATGAGATAATGAGATGATGGGGCGGTTAGCGAGTTGGATCGTTGTCGCGAACGAGTTTGCGTGTGACGTTTTCAAAGCGAAGGTACAAAAATATGGCGGCCGCGCCCAATCCGGCCAGCAATCCGATCCAGACACCAAATGCGCCGAGGTCGGTATATTGGCCGAGGTAGAACGAGATCGGGAAACCGAAAATCCAATAGGAAACGAACGTGATGTACATTGGAACCTTGACATCCTGGATGCCACGAAGCGCGCCGAGCACGACGGCCTGAATGCCGTCAAACAGTTGAAATAATGCGGCGATCACAAGCAATTGGGATGCGATGGCGACCACTTCCAAATTGTCGTGCGCCTGCAAACCATCTTTGGTATCGAGAAAGAATTGCGGCAGATAATCGTGAAAAACGATGAACAGTGCCGCAAATACAGCTTCGATGATCACCGTGAGCAAAAACACCGAGCGCGCCACCACGATGAGCTTCCTGAAATCGTTGAAACCTCGCTGGTTGCTTACCCGGATCATTGCCGTGACGCTGAATCCCATCGCGAACATATAAGTGAAGGTCGCGAGACTCAACGCGATTTCATTTGCCGCCTGGCTCGTTCGCCCCAGGTTTCCGCAAAGCCAAACCGAAGCTGTGAACAGCGCTACTTCAAACAACATCTGCATCGACGACGGCCCGCCAATGGCAATGATTTTCCGGATCACGCTTTTCCTGAGTTCGGCAAACGAAAAGCCCTGGAAATATTTTTCGAGTTCCTGTCGCCTCGACAACATGAAATGCATTGCAATTACCATGGCGATACGCGAAATCACCGTTCCCATCGCCGCCCCGACGATTCCCATCTTCGGAAAAATCCATATGCCGTATATCAGCACGAAGTTGATCGGGACGTGGATGATATTGGCCATGACGATCGCATACATTGAATATTTGGTAAGCGACATGCCATCGGCGAACTGTTTGTAGCCTTGATAAATGATCATTGGGATCAGCGAAAACGCAACCCAATCCAAATACGGCCTGGCCAGGGCAATGACCTCTTCAGGTTGGCCCATGAAGTGCATAAGCGGTTTTGAAAAGTAGATGACCGTGAACATCGAGAGCCCCAAAACCGTACATAAAAACAGGCCGTTGTGAAAGGCCGAGCGCACCTGATCGTCATTTTTAGCGGCGTGACCTTCGGCTACGATGGGCGTAATGGCGGTAGAAAATCCGATCCCGACCGACATCGCGATAAAAATAAAACTGTTTCCGAGCGAAACCGCGGCCAGTTCCGTCGCGCCAAGACGGCCGACCATGAGCTTGTCGACGATCTGAATGAGCGAATGACCGATCATGCCCAAAATGACAGGATACGCCAGTTTTATGTTCTGGGAAAATTCTTTTGTGTAGATTGAGAGTGTCATAGCCGGATTTCGTCGGCAAAGGTAATGGCGATATTCCGAAAAAACGCGGGCCATTGCGATGCCAAATGTTAAAATTTGTTAAGCTATCGTGCGACATTCAACAAACCATAAAATTGGAGAATATTAACTAAAGCCTTGTGGACAAAGGGATTGGAAATTGATCGGAAATCGGATATAAAATAATCTGTAAACTGTGTAAACACCTGCAAAAACGTCACTTCTATCTTTGAAATCACTAAACCGGCCCTGTGCCTCCAAATGTTAACCTAAACTCTATATCATGAAATCATTCCAATTAAGATCAGTATTGCTGACGGCGGCGGCCGCACTATTCACGACGTTCGCATCGGCTCAGGAAATCGGTGTTACCTCCTCTCCTGCGAGCGATGCCTCATACGACAGAGGGTTCCGACTCGGGTTCGGTATCGCTCCCGGATATGTCCTGGAAGATCCGTACGGATTCGGATTGGGTGGAGATGTCCGCTTGCAATACGACTTTTCAAAACGCTACTCCGTAACGCTTACGACAGGATATTCGCATTTGTTCGGGAAAGAAATCGACGGATTTGAAGTCGACGACCTCGGATTCGTTCCTGTAAAAGCGGGTTTCAAGGCATTCTGGTGGGAAGACCAGTTCTACGCCATGGGTGAAGCCGGTGCCGGATTCGCCGTATCGGGAGCCGAATATGCAGGTGCGAAAGACGTATCGGCTATCCTCTCTCCTAGTATCGGATGGGCCAACCAATATTTCGACGTAAGTGTGCGTTATGAATACTATGCGGACTTCCCGGGTTACAGCAACAACACACCAAGCGACGGAAACCATCAAATTGCGCTTCGATTCGCTTACGGATTCAAGCTATAAGCTCTCAAGACATCTATTTGGAAACGCCTCCTATTTCGATCTCGGGAGGCGTTTTTTTTTTGTGTAAATCGAACTTAGGTTACAAAACTTCAAACTTTAAACTTTAAACTTTAAACTTTTAAACCTCAAACTTTAAACCTTAATTCTACTCGCTTTCAAGCTGTTTCCGGAAAGTTGAAATATTCTCCTGCACTTCCACGTCAAGTTCGGGATTTTTTATGTCCTTATATTTTTTGAGTTCGTCTCGGATTATCTTCCCGACTATGTAACGCGCCGTCGCTTTATCGTCTGCGGGAATCACGAACCAAGGCGCCGTTTTCTTTGACGTCGCGTTTATCGCAAGTTCGTAATAATGTTGGTATTTGTCCCAAAGCGCACGCTCTTCTAGATCGCCGGGCGAGAATTTCCAATTGTGTTTCTCTTCCTCCAATCGTCTTAGGAGCCGTTGCCGTTGCTCTTCTTTTGACAGATGCAGGAAAAACTTGAGGACGATCACGCCGTTGCGCGACAGGTGTTGTTCAAAATTATTGATCGATTCCAACCTGTCGTTCCAGAAGGCTTCGGTAATATCGTTAGTCGATGTTATTCCCGGAATGTTTTCGTTGAGGATATACTCCGGATGCACGCGCGTTACCAGGACGTTTTCATAGTGCGTACGATTGAATACGGTCATTTTGCCTCTCTCGGGCAACGCCACGTAATGCCGCCACAGAAAATCATGCTCCAGTTCGGTTGCCGAAGGCGTTTTGAAACTGTGTACGACGACGCCCCTCGGATTGATTTCCTTGAACACTTCGCGTATCAGGCTGTCCTTACCGGACGTATCCATTCCCTGGAGGCAAATCAACACACCGTACTGGTTATGTGCGTACATTTTGTCCTGAATCTTGCTTAGCTCTTCCCTGATTTCGCCAAGCGCACCCTCTATCGCCTCCTTATCGGAATTCAGGTCATAATTCGTAGGAATGTGCGCGAGCTTTGCGCCTGCCGTAATTCGGAAATCGTCTTCGGAAATGCTTTTCATAGGTTTTGTTTCTTTAAATATAGGTAATTTTAGGGCGAAACAAAACCTCGCATCATGAAACGGTTCTCGCTTGAATTGCTTTACCACATCGTCGGGATAGGATCTGCTTCAGGACTGTTCTATCGCGACGGTTCGGTTTTCATCGCGTCGGACAACGCCGGCTGCCTCTACGAATTTCACGCCGACGACGCCTCGCTTGCAAAAATTCCGTTGTTCGATTCAGATGTGCTTGAAAATATTCCGAAGAAAATTAAGCCAGATTTCGAGGCGTTGGCCGAACGCGACGGGAAACTCTATTTGTTTGGTTCTGGTTCCACAAAAAACCGAACGAATGTCTCGATCGTCGACCTCAGCACGAAAAAAGTGGAACGACGCGATTTGGCTGGATTGTACGACAAAATGCGCACTGCATCGAAAATCGACGCTGACAATTTCAATCTCGAGGGCGCGATTGGTGTTGAAAATGCCTGGTTCTTTTTTCAAAGAGGAAACGGAAACGGTGGCAACAACGGCGTATTTAAGGTTATCGGAAGTCTTGAAAGTCCTGACAAAATCAAATATTTTCCGGTGGCGCTGCCCAAAATAAAGCACGTCATGACGAGTTTCACCGATGCAATTTTGGTTGGGGATGCGATCTGGTTCCTGGCTACGGCCGAAGACACCCAATCTACGTACGACGACGGTGAGGTTTTGGGCAGCATCATCGGCAAGATCGATTATGAGACCATGAAGATCGTTTATTCCGAAAAAATTACCGATCGACAAAAATTTGAAGGATTGACGTTTTTCTCCAGATCCGATTCCGAAATTGTTTTTTTGTTGTGCGAAGACAATGACACCGACGGGATGGAGTCCGGTATTTTCAAGCTTACACTAAGCCTGGATTGAAAACGCCCGCGTTAGGGATTGCGCCATTGTTTAAGCTCTTTGCGCAACGCAGTGGAGCAAAAGCGAGTGGCAAAAGCCCGGCGGTACTTGCAAAATGCGATCAGCTTTTTGCAAGCACCGCAACGCCCAACGCAATTATCTAATTGACTAATTATCTAATTGACTAATTATCTAATTGACTAATTATCTAATTCGCTAATTGACAAATTCGCTAATTCAATCCCAACCTTTTCCCCAACCTCGCCATCTACATAAAAAACCAACAACGTGATCGACGACAATCTCATACAAGCCTGCCGCAAATCGCAACGCGACGCCCAGCGCAAAGTCTACGACGCGATGGCGCCAAAGTTGTACCGTACGTGTAAAAGGTATCTCAAAAAGGAGGAAGAGATCGAAGAAGCCTTGGCGGATGCCTTTTACACTATTTTCACCAAACTCGAACAACTTAAGGAAAATGGGGCCTTCGAGGCGTGGGCGCGCCGGATTACGGTAAACATGTGCCTGCAGCAATTGAGGCGCAACGTAAATTTCAATCTTTATCTCGAGGATCACAAAACGATTTCAGTGACCGATAACGTCCCGCAAAACACACTCGAGGAAGAAGACCTTCTCAAGCTTTTGACGCTGATCCCAACGGGCTGCCGCACTGTTTTCAACCTTTTCGCAATCGAAGGTTACGGACACAAGGAAATCGCGGATATGCTCAAAATCTCAGAAGGAACGTCAAAATCCCAGCTCAACGTGGCCAAGACCAAACTCAAAGAGCTTGTAAACAACTACTATTACCGGCAAGCAAAATGAACATGGAGAATCAGGAAAAAATTTTCGAACAAATGAAACAGGCTGCCGACAAAGCCGAGTCGAGGGAATTTCCCGGTCTGGAGTCGGTTTGGTCGCGCGTCGAAGACAAACTCGACAACAAAGCGCTCTCGAAGCAGAACAAAAAATGGAAACAATGGGCCGTTGCGGCATCGATCGTGGCAGTGGTATCGGTGGGTTATCAGCTCTTCAAGCCTGAATCTGTCGCTCCCGTCAAACCTTCTCGTGAAGTGGTGGCCAAACCGCAGGAGCAACCGCAGCTTACGCCTCAAAGCCAAGTGGTTGCAGTTCCGGCAGATTCGACGTCGGTGCTCAGGATCGAAGCCGAAAGAATACTCGACAAACAGTTGGAAAAACAATCGGTAGCTTCAAGAGAAGACGCGATAAGCCTGCATTCCGAAAGCGATGCCGAAACGGTAAAATCGAAGGAAACCCAACGCATCAGCGCGCCGGTAATGAGTTCGGTTCCTGTAAAAGCAAAAGAGGCACGGTCGTTTGAACTGTTGTCGGGACAGGATGACGAATCAGAAGATTTTATCAGACGCGAACGCGTGAAAGGGATCATGGCAAGAGGACGGGTTTTCGAGGCGCAAATCGTGACGTCCGAAGAAGCCGAGAAACAGGAAAAAAGCGCGTCTGCTGAGAAAAGGACCAAGCAAATCGCCAAAGATCGGCCAAAACCGCTGATGATCGTAGATGGAAAGCCGCTCCTGGCCGAAAACCAAAAAGAGTACGACGCCAAACTAGCCGCCGTCATGGAAACCGTGCCCACGGAACGCGACACCGTTTTCTACCTCAAAGAACCGCTTTACATCATCGACGGAAAGGAATATACCGAAGAATCGCTGTTCGGCACGAACCCGACGAGCCCATACGCTCCGTTGAACCTTCAGGAGGAAGGCATGAAAACCCGGATTTATACGGGAAAGGACGCCGTTAAACGCTATGGCGAAAAAGGCAGGAACGGCGTTGTCGTCGTAACTACCAGAAACGGAAAACCAGCAGAAAGCAAAACCCGCAAATAAAGGCTACGTCGGCACCGATCCGAAAGCCGAAATATCAATTACAACCTAAATAATACAGCCATGAAACAGTCCAAAATCGTTTCGTTAGGCGTAGCCATGCTCATAAGTTTGGCCACGCATCAATCCGCTGGGCTTCGGGTACTTTTTCTCGACCGCGACGCTCAAGCAGTTACCAGTCAACAGATTACCGTTACCGGAAGAGTATCTGACTCGTCAGGCCCGCTTCCGGGTGCGAATGTAATCGTCAAAGAAACGAACGTCGGAGTGCAAACCGATGTCGACGGGAAATACAGCATAAAGGTAAACCAAGGGGAAACGTTGGTGTTCAGTTATATCGGAATGCAAGACCGACACGTAAAAGTCGGCAAGCGGACAACCATAAACGTGACACTGACGCAAGGCGCAGCATTGTCTGAAGTCGTCGTAACGGGAGCGTTGGGCATCCAGAAAGAAAAGTCGCGCAAAGTTCACATCAGGTCGGAAGCTCTTACGAGAAGCGCCGCGCCTACCGCTTCTCCATTGATCGAGCGGGACGACAATGCCCCCGGGATTCCAAATCGGCATGTCGCCACGACAACGGACGACGAAGAGTACGGAACCTTTGTGGAAAATGCGTTCACGAGCCCGAAGAACGAGCCGCTTTCGACGTTTTCTATCGATGTCGACAACGCTTCGTACACGAACGTGAGGCGTTTTTTGAACAACGGCCAAAAGATTCCGAAAGACGCCGTCAGGATAGAAGAAATGGTAAATTTCTTCAAATACGATTATCCTCAGCCAACCGGGGAACATCCGTTTGCGATCGTCACCGAGGTCGCCGAATGCCCTTGGAACTCCGGCAACAAACTTGTCAAGATCGGGCTTCAGGGCAAACAAATCGAGACGGATCATTTGCCTGCATCGAATTTCGTATTTCTGATCGACGTTTCCGGTTCTATGTCCAGTTACAACAAACTGCCGCTGCTCAAAGCGTCGATGAAACTCCTCGTGGCCCAGATGCGCGCCGAAGACCGCGTATCGATGGTTGTCTACGCCGGTGCCGCCGGATTGGTGTTGCCGCCTACCGACGGAAACGAGAAAGAACGTATTCTCTCGGCCCTCGACAACCTTGAGGCAGGCGGAAGCACCGCGGGCGGAGCCGGGATCGAACTGGCGTACAAAACGGCGTCGGAACATTTTATAAAGAATGGAAACAACCGCGTCATTCTGGCCACAGACGGCGATTTCAACGTAGGAAGCACCACGAATTCCGATATGGAAAAACTAATAGAAGAAAAGCGCAAGACCGGTGTTTTCCTGACGGTTTTGGGCTACGGAATGGGCAATTACAAGGACTCCAAAATGGAAATTCTCGCCGATAAAGGCAACGGCAACTACGCTTACATCGACAACATCCAGGAAGCCAACCGCTTTTTGGTCAAGGAATTCGGCGGCTCGATGTACGCTATCGCCAAGGATGTGAAAATCCAGGTCGAGTTCAACCCGAAACACGTTCAAAGCTATCGCCTTATCGGATACGAAAACCGGAAGCTTCGGCCTGAAGATTTCACGAACGATGCCATCGACGCCGGCGAACTGGGAAGCGGGCACAATGTGACGGCTTTGTACGAGGTAATTCCCCAAGGCGTCAAAAGCACGTTCTTCACCGAATCCACGAATCTCAAATACACCGACCAAAAGAATGTCGACCCAAAATTCAAGGACGAACTGGCAACGGTAAAATTCCGTTACAAAAAGCCCGATGGCGAAAAAAGCATTGAAATGGTTCATGTGATCGGCGACAAGATCGGCAATGCTTCCGCGGACATGAAATTTGCCTCGGCCGTGGCTTGGTTCGGACTGAAATTGAGGGAATCGAAGTTAGTCGCCAACATTTCGTCGGACGACATCCGCAAACTGGCCAAACAAGGACTTTCTACCGACAAGGACGGTTATCGCTCAGAATTCATCCGACTTGTGGAAAGTGTACAAACTTTGGGTTATGCGAAGAATTAGTTTTTTATTGATTTTGGCGTTTGGCTCGCTTTACGGACAGCAAACATTCAGTGAGCAAGAGCTGAACGCCTTCTTACGACAGCACAAAAGCGACAATGTCTCGATCGCGGACAGCATTTTGAGTTTCGATTGGACCCAACGCCACCTCATGACAGACTCGGTCCTAAAACACGGAAAAGGTACGATCGATTTGAGACGTGCGATCGTCTATAAAAAAATCTATCACGAAGACCGAAGCGGAACGGTCATCCTCAACTGTCGCGGCCAGAACCCGTTTGGTGACAGCCGCCATGAAATAACCCTGCCGTTACATGCGATAAGCCGCGAAGAACTCGACAAGTTCGTCTCTTCGCTGGAAGCTTACGGCAAAAGAAAACGCAAAAAATAAGTTGGTTAAAGTTGGTTTAGTTAGAGAGGGACGTTGGGTTAGCGTCCCTTTTTTATGCAGAAGCACTTCAATACCATCACTACTTCTCAATTTCCTTTAAACTTTCCATCTTCTTATTTGCCAGAAAGCCTTTGATATCCTCAAAATGTTCTTTCACGCGCTTGTTGCCGAATTCAAAAACTTTTGTCGCCAATCCGTCGAGGAAGTCGCGATCGTGGGAAACCAGGATCAACGTTCCGTCGAAATCCTTGAGCGCATCCTTGATGATGTCTTTGGTTTTCATGTCGAGATGGTTCGTCGGCTCATCGAGAATCAGGACATTCACGGGTTCGAGCAACAATTTGATCATCGCAAGACGCGTCTTTTCGCCTCCTGAAAGCACCTTTACCTTTTTTTGCGTATCGTCTCCTCCAAACATGAACGCGCCGAGCAAATTCTTGATTTGGGTGCGGATATCGCCAACGGCAATGCGGTCGATCGTGTCGAAAACCGTCAGGTCGCCATCGAGCAACGAGGCCTGGTTTTGGGCAAAATATCCGATTTGTGCATTGTGCCCGACTTCGACTTTACCCGAATCCGGCTTTATCTCCTGCATGATCGCCTTGATCATCGTCGATTTACCCTCGCCGTTCTTTCCTACGAAAGCGACTTTTTGGCCGCGCTCGATCACGAGATTCGCGTCCTTGAACACGACATGGTCACCGTAATTTTTGGACAATTCGTTGACCACGACCGGATATTGACCCGATCGCGGCGAAGGCGGAAACTTCAATCGCAAAGCCGAATTATCGACCTCATCGACTTCTACCATCACGAGTTTCTCGAGCATTTTAACGCGTGATTGCACCTGGAGCGTCTTCGAGTACGTGCCCTTGAAACGCTCGATGAATTCGGTATTTTCAGCGATCATCTTTTGCTGTTCCTCGTAAGCCTTTTGCTGGTGGGCGCGTCGATCCTTGCGCAATTCGAGGTAATGCGAATATTTGGCCTTGTAGTCGTAAATGCGGCCCATCGTAACCTCTATCGTGCGATTTGTGATGTTGTCGACAAACGCCCGGTCGTGGGAAATCACGATGACGGCCTTGGCGGAATTTACCAAAAACTCCTCGAGCCATTGGATGGATTCGATGTCCATGTGGTTTGTCGGCTCATCGAGCAGGATAAGGTCCGGCTTTCTCAAAAGTATCTTCGCCAGTTCGATGCGCATTCTCCAACCGCCAGAAAATTCAGACGTCGGGCGCGAAAAATCTTCTCTTTCGAATCCGAGGCCTTTCAGGACTTTCTCTACTTCCGCCTCGTAATTGATTTCTTCTATCGAATAAAACTTCTCCGACAATTCCGAAACGCGCTCGATGAGTTTCATATAATCGTCGCTTTCGTAATCGGTGCGCACGGTCAACTGTTCGTTGAGCGCATCGATCTCAGCTTTCATCTTGAAGACTTCGGCAAACGCTTTCGAGGCCTCCTCCATCACCGTCGCATCGTCCTGCGTCAGCAAATGCTGCGGCAAATACGCGATCACGGCTTCCTTCGGAGCCGAAATTGCGCCCGAACTCGGCTTGTTGACACCCGCGACAATCTTCAAAAGTGTCGATTTTCCCGCGCCGTTCTTGCCCATCAAGGCAATCTTGTCGTTTTCGTTGATCGAAAAAGTAACGTCCGAAAAGAGCGTCGTGCCACCAAACTGGACGGCGATGTCGTTGACAGTAATCATTTGTCGTTTATGTGTTTATGCGTTGAATCGTTTATTTGATTTTTTGAAGCGGCAAAGATAGTTTTTTGGGCGTTCCGCGGCCCCGATCATCGCGTTAAAATCAAGTTTTTAGATGCCGCGGCCGGGCTGTCGGCAGTCGCTGTTTTTCCGCAGGCTCCAAAACGAGCTTCGACAATGCCGCCATCCCTAACGCAAGCACAGCATTGAAAACCATTCTTCCCCAAAATCCCTATCCGACTAATTACCTAAATCATCTAATTATCTCAATCATCTAATTATCTCAATCATCTAATTATCTCAATCATCTAATTATTCAACTCGCTAATTCGCTAATTCGCTAATTATCAAATTCGCTAATCATCAAACTCGCTAATTAACTATCTTCGTCTTCCAACTAAATCCACAACTCGTGAAAAAACATTTACTTACCCTTATTGCGACCTTGTCTTTTTCAATAGGTTTTTCGCAAACTTATTGGCAGACGGCCACTGAAACCGAAGCGTCGCGATCTGGCAAAAAAGAACGCACTTCCCAACCGAAGCAACAAGCTTACCTCAGGCTCGATATGGCGGCTTTCAAACAAGCGTTGACCGCGGCTCCTATGCGAGGTGGAACGTCGAACCTGATTTTGCCGTTTCCGGATGCCAACGGGAATTTGCAGGACTTCCGCATTTGGGAAGCGCCTGTGATGCATCCCGAACTGGCAGGCAGACACCAGGAAATCAAATCCTATATCGGACAGGGAATCGGGAAAAAATCGAGTATTGTCCGCTTCAGCGTCACCCTTTTCGGATTGCACGCCATGACGTCGTCCGCTAACGATGGCACGTCCTACATTGACCCTTATTCAAGCGACCGCCAATATTATATGGCGTATTCGCGTCTCGGGCTTTCCTCTAGCCGCAGTTTCAGTTGCCTGGTTTCCGATAGCGAGCCGGAAATGCGGCCTGATATCACCGACGCACTCCCAATGGACAACGGCGTCTACCGGACCTACCGAACAGGTATCGTAACGACGGTGGAATTTTCAGATTTCCACATTGCCGAAGCCGGCGTGCAATTCGGGACGCTCGCCGAGAAAAAAGCAGCCGTCCTTGCCGCTGTGGTCGTCACGATTACACGCGTGAATTCCATGTTCGAACGCGACCTGTCGGTGTTTTTTCAATTGATCCCGAATGAGGAAGATGTGATTTTCATCGATACCGACAACCTTACCGACAATGACGTCGGGGCCTTGATCGGGGAAACCCAGGAAACGCTCGACGAAATCATAGGAACTGAAAACTACGATTTCGGACACGGCGTCGGCACTTCCGGAGGCGGTCTCGGTGGCGGCCAACCGTGTGCGGAAGGCGCAAAAGCGTTCGGAGCTACAGGATTGGGAGCTCCGGTGGGCGATCCGTTCGACATCGATTACGTCGCCCACGAGATGGGGCATCAATTCGGTGCGGCCCATACGTTCAACAACGAATGTGGCGGCAACCGCGACTCCAATTGGTCGTACGAGCCGGGAAGCGGAAGTTCGATCATGGCCTACGCCGGAATTTGCGATCCCAATATCCAGAATAATTCCAACGCCCAGTTCCACGCAGGGAGCATCTTCCAGATACGCAATACGATAAACGGAGGCGGCGGAAGTTGTGTTCCTCCCGCTACGAACGGCAATTCACGTCCGACGGCGAATGCAGGAACCGACTACACGATCCCAAAAGGGACGGCGTTTATCCTGACCGGTTCGGCTACCGATGCCGACAACGACGCATTGACTTATATGTGGGAACAATACGATAAGGAGCTATCGGTTCAACCGCCGTCTGCCAGCTCTACGGCCGGACCGAACTTCAAGCCGCAAATCATTACCGATGTTCCGGTGCGTTACCTGCCGCAGCTTCCGGACGTTTTGGCCAACAACCTCACGCCTACCTGGGAAGTGATTTCCAACGTCGGACGCGAGTATAATTTCGCTTTCACGGTGCGCGACAATAACCCTGGCGGAGGCGAATCGAGAACCGATTATATGAAAGTCACCGTTTCGAATTCGGCTGGGCCATTCGTCGTGACGAGTCCGAACACGGCCGTCAACTGGATCGCCGGATCGAACCAGAACATCACTTGGAACGTAGCCGGAACCATCGGCAATGGCGTCAATACGAGCAACGTGGACATTCTGCTCTCTACCAACGGTGGCCAGAGTTTCGATCATACCTTAGCTGAAAATGTTCCGAATGACGGCCTTCAATCTGTGACGATCCCGAACCTTCCCGGAAATACGAACCGCATCATGGTGCGCGGCCACGGCAACATCTTCTACGATTTGTCGAACCAGAACTTTGCGATATCGGCTCCGTCAGCACCTACGTTCACACTGCTTCAGGCCGGGACGCAATTTGCGAGCATCTGTCAGGGCGCCGATGCTACCTACAGTTTTCAATACAACACTATTGCCGGTTTCGCCGGAACGACAAACTTCACGGTAAGTGGTTTGCCAGCGGGCGCGACGTCGAATATTGCACCGATGTCGGCTACTGAAAGCGCAACCATTACGCTCGTGATTTCGAATACGACATCGTCCCCAACGGGAATTTATGAGGTGTTGCTTACGGCGACCTCGGGTAGCACCGTGAGAACGTCGTCTGTGTTCCTTGACCTGCAAAGTCCGGTCTTTACCGACATCGCCCTGACGTCCCCGGCAAATCTCGAAACGGGAATTCCGACCACGACGACCCTGGAATGGGAGGCTGACATTAATGCGTCCCATTACGAAATTTCGATTTATCTAGATGAAGCGGGCACACAGCTTTTCCAAACGTATACATCGAACACGAATTCGGTTTCCGTTAGCGCTTTGTCCGAAGCCACACAATATTATTGGAGCGTCACGCCTCGAAACGCAGGTTGCGAAGGCCAGGAGAGTGTGGTTTCGTCATTCGCTACCGGCCAGACGGTCTGCTCTGATTTCGCGACAGCTGCGCTTCCGGTTGCAATCCCCTCGAACAGTTCCACTACCGTTTTTGCGACGATGAACGTTGCCGAGGCTATTGCGATTTCCCGTGCAACAGTGTCCGTCGACATTTCCCACACTTGGGTTGGGGATCTGGCCGTAGCATTGATTGCGCCTTCCGGAAATACGATCGAGCTTTTCAGCAATGTTTGCGGGGAAAGTGACGACATTTCCGCTACGTTCAGCGACAGCGGAGCTATTTTGTCGTGCTCAGGAGAAACGCCTGTAATCGACGGAACTTTCCAGCCTCAAACACCTTTAAGTGCGCTCGTAGGCGAAAACGGCCAGGGCCAATGGACACTCGCCGTTTACGACAACTGGGCCGATGACGGTGGCGCGATCGAGTCGTGGACGCTGAATCTCTGCAGCATCGAACCCGCGCTTTCAGTCGGTGACGACCAAAACCTAGATTTTGTGCTTTATCCGAATCCGAACAGCGGTAGTTTCACCGTACAATTGAACGGTTACAGCGGTGATTTCCAGTTTAAGGTCTACGATATGAGAGGACGGCAAATTTTCGAAAAGCGTGCGCTCTCGGACGGCGGACTGCTTCTGCAACATGTAAGCCTCAACGCCGAAGCGGGAATTTATATGATCGAAGTGGAAAGCCAGGGCCGACGCGCAATCAAAAAATTCATCGTCAGGTAAAAGCAGTACAAAAATGGCTGGAAGTGATTCCGGCCATTTTTATTTTAGACAAATATTCATATGTTATTCCTCGGGAAACTTCGGGTTGCGGATTTCGTACCAGCACTCGGGCCCGCCGTCGTATTCGAAACTTTCGGTATGCTGTAATCCGCATTTTTCAAGCACACGTCTCGAGGCGGCATTTCCGGCGGAGACGAAAGCATTGATCAGCGGGAGTTTCATTTGGTCGAAACCGTGCTCGATCCAGGCGCGACCGGCTTCTGTTGCAAAACCTTTTCCCCAGAATTCCTGGCGCAGGCGATATCCGAAATCGTAAAAATTCGAACGTCCGTTGACGTCTTTTTCAAATTTCAGCCCGCTCCAGCCAAGAAATTTCCCGCTGGACTTTTCGACCACGGCCCAACGCCCTATCCCGTTCGATTTATACTGGCTTTGTATGCTGTCGATGACTTCGTAAATGACATCCATCGATTTTACGGGATTGCGGCCGAGATAAATATGGACGTCAGGATTTGAATCTAAAGCGAAAAGACCGTCCGCATCCGAGATTTCGATTGGGCGCAGCAGCAACCTTGGTGTTTCTATTGAGTTTTGCATTCGTTAAATTTAGGGCTTTTTCCGGCGCTAAGAAAGCATAGGCCGCGCTTAATGACAGCTATCGCAAGCTTTTACTGCCGGCCAGACGTCGAATCACAAGCAACCTTTGGGCGCGAATGTTTAATTTTGCAGCAAATTCCTGATCATGCCTCTGATAGATTACAGCAATTTCCTCGATAAAATCCTTCCGAAACCCAAGTATAAAAAGTCGTTCCGGAATGCCAAACAGTCCTATCTCAACCGGGTGCGCTGGGCCGTCACGCTGTTTTACTTTGGCATGGGATACGCCTTTGCATCGTGGGCGAGCCGTATTCCGGATATCAAGAATAACCTCGACCTCAGCGAAGCCGACCTGGGAACCATTTTGTTTGCCATCCCTATCGGACAATTGATCGCGTTGCCAATTTCGGGCAAAACCGTGGTGAAGTACGGCAGCATCAAGGTTTCGATTATCGCGTTGTCACTTTATGTCTGCGCGTTGGTCACGTTGGGGCTTTCGCAGGAATCGTGGCATTTGGCCCTGGCGTTGGTATTTTTTGGGATCGCCGGCAACTTTTGCAATATTGCCATCAACACTCAAGGCGTGTATGCCGAAGGTCTTTTCCCAAAACCAATCATGGGTTCTTTCCACGGATCGTGGAGCCTCGCCGGATTTTTTGGCGCGCTCACCGGTATGGGAATGAACGCGTTGGGTTATTCGCCGGCGATCCATTTTATGTTTACCGCAATCGTGGTGTTGCTCCTCATCCTGACCAATTACAAATACCTCGTAAAGGCCAAACCACGCCAGCAACAACAGGAAACCAGCTTTTGGGCTGCATTTTCGGGCGTCCTGCCGTGGCTGGGCCTGATCGCATTTTGTTGCCGAACGAGCGAAGGCGTCATGTATGACTGGAGCGGCGTTTACTTTCGGGACGTGGTCAACGCAGAAGGTGCACTTGCCATGTTGGGCTATTCCGCATTTATGATCACGATGACTTTCGGACGCTTTTTGAGCGACAAACTCGTGGCGAAATTCGGCCGCCGCCGCATTCTCATCGTCAGTGGCATTACCGTCTCAATCGGTTTGGCGTGCTCGGTTGCCTTTCCGTACCTGATTCCGGCCACATTTTGTTTTATGCTCGTAGGGATTGGCGTTTCGATGATTTTCCCGATTGTGTTCAGCATCGCCGGATCAAACCCGAATGTTCCGACCAGCGCCGCCCTGACGGTTGTGACCAGCGTAAGTTTCCTCGGATTTCTAACCGGCCCGCCCGTCATAGGCTATATAGCAGAGGAATCGAGCTTGCGTTATTCGTTTGCATTTGTCGCGATTTTCGGAATTTTGATCTCGCTGTTGGTAAGATTCGTGAAGAGTATCCGATAGTTATTTGAGGATTGCTTCGAGATGACGCTGGAATTCCGGGTCGTCGTTGAACCGAATATGGCCGAGGCCTTCGATCGGAAAAAAATTGACGTTTGGGTTTTCTGACTTTATCCGAGGTGAATTGTCGAATGCAACGACCCTGTCGGCGGTTCCGTGGAACATAAAAACCGGACAATCCACATTCTTCAAATAGGCGGATGTCGTAAAATTATAGCGCAGCAACGACATCGGCACCATCGGAAAACGCTTTCCAGCGACAGCCGCCAAATCGTAATAAGGCGCCTGCAAGATCAGCATTCGGGGATGTTCTACCGATGAAAGCCAAGCCGCCGGGCCGGTTCCTATCGAAAATCCCGCAACGATGATTTTCTCATCCCGATAACGGGTTTTCATCTTATTGTAAGCCGTCCGGATATCGTCGAGAAATTCCTGCATGTCGGTTATCTCGCCTCCGCTTTTGCCGTAGCTGCGATAGTCGAGGATGAACAGATCGTAACCCAATTTGGTGTAAACGTCGCTCATGTAGCCCCAGCCCTCGAGCGACCCGCCGTTTCCGTGAAGGTAGAAAACGAGTCCTTTCGCCGGTTTTTCGGTGTGGAAAAGCAATCCGTGAAGCGAAACATTCCCTGAGGTGGGAATACGGATTTCCTCAAAAGAGGCCGGGTAATCGAACTTGTAATTTTGGGCGAGCGCAGGCGGCGCGTGAAAAATCAATTTTTCCTGAAAAAAATATAGAAATGTCAGCGCCAGCAAGTGAATCAGCAACAAGACGCCGAAAACGCGAAGCAACCGCCGAAAAAAACGGCCTTTCCTATTCTTCTTCACTTCCGGAATCATCCTGTTCATCGTCGTCTCCCGCCTCAAAAAACAAAGGCTCCGTCATGATTTTGTCTGCCAGTATTTCCACCCTTTCGGTAATTTCCGAACATGTGAAAACATACTGTGTCTTGGCGATACTTTCCGCCAGGCGCAATATTACCGCGTCGTGTCGCAGTTTGAACAAAACGTCTGCGTCGTCAATCCCTAAGAATTTTACGGTCGTCAGGTTAAAACCAGCCGAGGCGAAAAGGGCGTTGATCTTTGTAGGCGTCCCGACCAAAATGTCCACACCTAGTGAAATCTGGTTTTTGTCGTAATCGATGTCGCCTTTGTCGTGTGTCCCCAACACGCGCAAGTTGGTATATTCAGCATATTGCTCGAAGATTGACACCATTTCGAGCACACTCTCCTTGTCTTCCGTCAAGATCAGAGCCCTCGTACTTTCCCCTTCCGCCTTTTGGAGTTTTTGGATCGCATGCAGGACCAACATCGTCGACTTTCCGGATTGTTTGGGAGAAGCCGCCACGCAGTCGGCACCGCTCTTGATCGTCGACCAGGTGTCGGATATCAGTTCAAACGCGTCTTCGAGCCCGCTTTCGGCAAGTGCTTTTTGGAGATTCGGATTTATTTTCTTGAGTTGCAATTTGTTGTCTTTAAATTAAAATTCGTCGGTTTCGTCGAGGCCCTGATCGTCTTCGGCGATTCGGAAACGCTCGAGCGAATGCCAGTATTTGTCCTTGTAAATCGTATAGAACACCGGCAAAGTGTCGGCAAAGTTGGCAATAACTTCCGAAACTTTCCTTGATGCATGACGAAATTCTTTACAGGCGAAGAAAATTTCCCTCAGGCTGCATCCGGTTTCGCGCCCAACGTTGAGATAACCGTTCGCGTCCCTGAGTTCGTCCATGAGCAGTTGCTCGAACGCGTCCATCAACGCATAGGTTTCCACGTCTGGCATGCCGCCGTTTTTGACAAGGCCGTCGTACTCTATCTCGATATGTAAAATCCACGGATGAGAGGCTTTTGCGTCCCATTCGAGCAAATCGGAATTGTAGAGGGAAAGGATGGGCGAACCGTCGTCGAGCAGCACTTCGGTGCTCGTGTAGCGATCGTTTTGGGTATTCTTGCGGCGCCCTTCGTATTTTTCCACGAACTCTTTTTCGCGCCAATTGAGGTAATCAGGAAGTTTCGACATCGGAATGATTTCCGATCCCGGTTCGGCAGTGGCGATTACCGCTACGGCGTCGATTTGGGTCACGGTTTCAAGTTCTCCGAGGAAATTGTCGAGGAAAATCATCACGCCGTTCAGGATGTTGTCCTTTTCGGATTCCGTAAAATCGGGAAAAATTACGGCCAGGTTGATCTCATCCGGAAACTCGGGACGTTGGCGAACCGAGAACGACAGATTGGCTACCGAAAACACATATCCGGAATAATCGATGCTGACGTCATTGATCGCGGGTTTCAATGCCGTAAATTTCCATCGCTTCAAATGGGGCGCCGCCGCCACGAGTTCTTCGGTAAAAACGATGTTTCCGATGGAACCGTCTGGAGAAAAAACCAGCTCGGCCTGATTATCGCCCGACATTCCCGCCAACAGGAAAATAGAACTGTTGATCTGGCTCAATTGCGCAAAGACGCGGTCGAGGAAGTTGCGTTCGATGTCGTTGTTTTTTCGGATTATCCGGAAAAGCTCGGCCTCGTGGTGCGTGAACCAAGCCCAAAACTCCGCGTAATTGGTCGCAATCGATTCGGGTTTCCGGAATAATTTTAAGAACTTCATGCATGCTTTTTTTGCGTCAGACCGTGGCCATATCCCATCCTTTGACCCTTATCTCGAGGTTGGGCTGGGCATTTTTAAGCGCCTTTACGAAACCAATCTTATCTTTTGGGGAGATTACCACCGAGTTCATTTTATCATAATAAATCTCGAGCCGGTCGAGCGACATGGCGGGAGAGCTGACGAGGTTTCGCGATGTCTCGATCCTGTGAATCCTGGAAACGTCGATTTTCCGCCTCCAAAGCCCGCAACGGATGTGGAGCAAGCCACCTTCGATCCAATATGAAGTGTTTGCCGCCATGTACAGAAAATACGCGGCAAAAACACTGATGAGCACCAAGCCGATTACGGTGTGGTCTTCTATGAAACCATAAGCGGTCGCACCCACGGCAACACCGACGATGACCAGCAATTCAATGCCTATTTTTGAACGGAACCTCATCATTTACTGGCAAAAAGTTTGACGTCGTTTTCTGATATTTCGCTCCCGCCGAGAATAATCAGGCGTTCGACGACATTGCGCAACTCGCGTATGTTCCCCGTCCAATCGTATTCCTGCAACAGCTTGAGGGCCGCGTCCGAAAAACGCTTGGTTTCCTTGCCCTGCTCCTCTCCTATTTTCGATGCGAAATGTTCGACGAGAAGCGGAATGTCGTCCCGGCGCTCGTTCAAAGCCGGCACTTTGATCAGGATCACGGCCAGTCGATGGTACAAATCCTCGCGGAAGCGGCCTTCGGAAATTTCGTGTTTGAGGTCTTTGTTGGTAGCGGCGATCACGCGCACGTCGACTTTTATTTCCTTTTCGTCCCCGACGCGTGAAATCTTGCTTTCCTGAAGGGCGCGCAACACTTTGGCTTGGGCCGATAAGCTCATGTCGCCGATCTCGTCGAGGAAGATCGTGCCTTTGTCGGCGGCTTCGAACTTGCCTGCGCGGTCTTTCACGGCAGACGTAAACGCGCCTTTGACGTGGCCGAACAATTCGCTTTCGATGAGTTCGGACGGGATCGCGGCGCAATTCACTTCGATCAGCGGGGCATTCGCCCGCTCGCTTTTTTCGTGCAATTGGTGGGCGACGAGTTCCTTTCCGGTGCCGTTTGGGCCGGTTATGAGCACGCGCGCTTCGGTAGGGGCGACTTTTTCGACCATTTCCTTGATATGGAAAATGGGCTCGCTATTGCCGACCATTTCGTAGTTTCGACTGACTTTCTTTTTGAGTATCTTGTTTTCGACGACAAGCTGCTTTTTGTCTAGGGCGTTGCGCACCGTGTTCAAAAGGCGGTTCAGGTCTGGCGGTTTCGAGATGTAGTCGAATGCGCCAAGCTTCATCGCGTGGATGGCCGTTTCCATGTCGCCGTGACCCGAAATCATGACCATCGGGATTTCCGGCTTTATCTTTTTCACGGCTTCAAGCAGCTCGACGCCGTCCATCTTGGGCATCTTGATGTCGCACAGCACGAGGTCGTAATCGTTGGCTTTTATTTTTTCGAGGCCTTGCACGCCATCTTCGGCTTCTTCGACTTTGTAGGTGTCGTTTTCTTCGGAAAGGATTTTACCGAGAACGCGGCGGATGGCGGCTTCGTCTTCTATGAGGAGGATTCTGGACATTTTAATTAGCGAATGTGATAATTAGCGAATTAGCGAATGGGTGTGTTCGCTTATCATTTTTTTTGCTTAGCAGGGAAATTTACGAAAGTTCGCGCAAAAACAGATGATATGGTTTTGACAAATTTCGGACATGGGACGGAATTCCTAGCCCGGATGGAAGCGGTCAGCTTTTGTGGGCCGTGGCGCATTTTTTTGCCGAAGTGTGCGGGCGACCGAAGGAAGCCCGCAAAACGAGTTGCAAAAAAGCCCCCGGCCCGCAAAACTGGTAGCGGACAGCCGGAATTGCTACTAATTAGCGAATGGGATAATTAACGGACGGAAATGTGTCGATTCGCCAATTCGCTAATTCCCTAATTCGCTAATTCGCTAATTAGAATACCTCATCCACTTAAACATCTCTTTCCATGTCGGTTTTTTGCCGTACATCAAAATGCCGATGCGATAGATTTTGGCGGCAAACCACACCACGCCGAGGAAGGTTGCGAACAAGATCGCCATCGACAGGACGATTTGCCACCAAGGCACGCCGAACGGTATACGCATCAGCATCACGATAGGAGATGTTAGCGGAATGAACGAAAACGTAGTGGCTACACCGCCGTGAGGGTCGTTGATGACGGTAAAAAATCCGATATAGACGCCTAATATGAGAGGCAACATAATGGGCAAAAGGAATTGCTGGGAATCGGTTTCGTTGTCTACGGCGGCACCGATGGCGGCATAAAGCGAGCTGTAAAGGAAATAACCTCCGACAAAGAAAATAATGAACGAAACAATCATCGTAATGATCGGGAGGTTGCCGGCTTCGCGTATCAAAACCTGTATCGTTCCGGAATTTTCGGCCATCGCCATTGCCTGGGTCGAGGCTTGGGCGCTTGGCATGTCGACGCCGAACAAAGAGGTCGCTACCGCCATGATCACGAGCCCGATGATGGCCCAAATCGAGAACTGGAGCACGCCTGCAAGTGACGTCCCGATGATTTTGCCCATCATGAGCTGGAACGGCTTTACCGACGAAATGATGATCTCGATAATGCGGTTCGTCTTTTCTTCGATGACGCTGCGCATGACCATGTTGCCATAAATGATGATAAACATCATGATCAGGTAGCCGAAAAGCCCGCCTAGTGTAATTTTAAGCCAGTTGATGCCTTTGATGCTGTCTTCTCCTGATGATTTTTTGAGTTTGATGGAAACATCGGCGTTGGCCTGTTGGATCTTTAGCGAATCGAGTCCTGACTTGAGGTAATTGTCTTTTGTAAGACGGCGGGCGATTACGTCTTCGATGTTTTCCATGAACATGATGCCGGGATCTTCATCGGAATAATAGACGATGCTTTGTTGGAGTTCCGCGTTGGACGCGGCCTTTGGAATGACGAGCACGCCTTCGTAAGCGTGGCCGCCGACGGAATCCTGGAGTGTTTTGACGTCGGTTTGGGAATAATCGGCGAAGCGGTGTTCGTCGTCCGCCTTGAAATCGTGGAAGAACAGGCCGGTCTCGTCGTGGATGGCAATCGTCTTCTGGTCGGCTTTGAGCGATCCCAGATATCCGATAAGCAACGCAATCCCGGCGAAGATCAACGGGCTCAGGAACGTCATGACGATAAACGATTTATTGCGGACTTTGGCGATGAATTCGCGTTTGATGATCAGGGTAAGGGCACTCATGTATTATTGATTCGTTTGATTTTATTCTGTTGCGCTCCATACGATCCGGCCGCGCCCCGGGTGTTTATTTGATTCTGGATCCTAGGCTCCGTAGTATTCAATTTGGTGTTGTCCAAGATAAGGTCCGTACTTTCATTTTTGAACTTCAAACTTTAAACCTCAAACTTTAAACTTTAAACCTTAAACTTCAAACCTCAACCTTCTCCGTAACCGTCCGTATAAAAATGTCGTTCACGCTCGGGATTTTCTCTACGAAGTGGGTCACTTGTCCGCGGTTGGTAAGCAGCGACAACAACTCGTTCGGACGGGCGTCGCCGATCTGGATACTGAGTTTCAATTCGTCGTTGAGGGATTTGAAGTCGGCCTGGGAAACCATGAATTGCTGCGTAAGATCATACATCAGCCCTTCGACATTGTCCGTAACGATGCCGACCTCAAAATTTTGAGTGCGGTGCGCTCGCTTGACGTCGATAAGTTTGCCTTCGATGAGTTTGTTGGATTTGTGGATCAGCGCAATGTCATCACACAATTCCTCTACGGATTCCATTCGGTGCGTCGAAAAAATGATCGTGGCACCTTGCTTTTTGAGCGCGAGGATTTCGTCTTTGATGATATTGGCATTCACCGGGTCGAATCCGGAAAAAGGCTCGTCGAAAATCAGCAGTTTCGGCTTGTGCAGCACCGTGACGACGAACTGTATCTTTTGGGCCATTCCCTTCGAAAGTTCCTGGATTTTCTTGTTCCACCATCCTTTTATCTCGAGGCGGTCGAACCAATATTCGAGTTGCTGCTTGGCTTCGGCATGCGACAATCCTTTGAGCTGGGCCAAGTACAAGCATTGATCGCCCACCTTCATCGATTTGTAAAGGCCGCGCTCTTCCGGCAAGTATCCGATGTGCCCGATGTGTTTCGGCCCGAGCTTTTCGCCGTCGAGCACAACTTCGCCCGAGTCTGGATAAGTAATTTGGTTGATGATGCGTATCAGGGACGTCTTTCCGGCTCCATTAGGCCCTAAAAGCCCGTAAATACTGCCCTTGGGCACGGAAAGCGAAACGGAGTTCAAGGCCGTGTAGTCGCCGTATTGCTTGACGACGTTACGCACTTCGAGAATGTTGGTCATGTTGGTTTTTTAGTGGCGTAAAAGTAGTTTAAAATTGTTTAAAGTTCAATGTTAACCCTCGTCGACAACTTTAAACTTTAAACCTATAACTTTAAACCTCAAACCAAAAAAAACCCACCCTTATTTGCACAAGGATGGGAAAAATTGCTATGAAAAAGAAATTACTAGTTACCTAGTAACAATGTCAAAAATAACAAGGTTTTTCCAATTATGAAAACATATCCTTGACTTTTTCAAAAAAAGATTTTTCGCTCTTTTCCGGCGAAGGTGCAAAATTCGCATCGTTAAGCGATTTTTCGAAGAATTGCTTTTGCTCTTTTGACAACTCCCGTGGCGTCCAGACGTTTACGTGAACCAACAAATCACCGGTCGCGTAGCTGTTAAGACTTGGTACGCCTTTGCCTTTGAGTCTTAATATTTTTCCGGATTGTATGCCTTCTTCGAGTTTGATGCGCACTTTCCCGTTGACGGCATCGATGTCTTTCGCAATGCCCAAAACGGCTTCGGGAAAACTGATATAGAGATCGTAATGGAGATTTTCGCCTTCGCGCTTGAGGAATTCGTGCTCGGTTTCCTCTATGGCGACAATGAGGTCGCCGGGAATGCCGTTTCCGGGAGCGTCGTTTCCTTTATTGGCGACTTTGAGTTGCATGCCATCCGAAACGCCTGCCGGGATTTTGATCGATACGGTCTCGTCTTCCGCAACCATTCCGAAAGCGTCGGAATCCTTTGGCTTGTTATCGATAATCTGACCGATACCCTGACATTGCGGACAGGTCGAGGCCGACTGCATGCGTCCCAAAATAGTATTGGTCACACGCATCACCTGACCCTGGCCGTTACACGTCGGACACGTTTTATAAGTAACACCTTTGGCTTGCACCTTGCGTTTCACCTTTATTTTTTTCTCGACTCCGTTGACGATTTCCTCAAGCGTCAACTTCACTTTGATACGCAGGTTGCTCCCCTTGGCGCGACGTTGGCCGCCACCGCCGCCAAAGCCACCGAAACCGCCTCCAAACGCGGATCCGAAGATATCGCCGAACTGGCTGAAGATATCGTCCATATTCATGTGCTGGCCGCCGCCAAAACCACCGCCTCCATTGAACGCCTGATGACCGAACTGGTCATATTGCTGGCGCTTTTGCGGATCGCTCAATACCTCATATGCCTCGGCCGCCGTCTTGAAATTTTCCTCGGCCTGCTTATCGCCCGGATTTTTGTCAGGGTGGTATTCGATCGCTTTCTTGCGATATGCTTTCTTGATTTCGGCAGCGTCCGCTTGCTTGGAGACACCTAATATTTCGTAATAATCTTTTTTCATTTTCTCTCAGGCTGATTCAGCTCAAAATTGATTTTCTAACTGCGTACTTCGCTGACGTTCACTGCATCGGATTTGTGCACAGCGCATAGTGTATTACATTGCCAACTCCCAAATTCGCTAATTCGCTAATTATCACATTCGCTAATTCGCCAATTATCACATTTGCTAATTATCATTGACCGGTCACGACTTTCGGAAAGCGGATGATCTTGTCGCCCAACTTATACCCTTTTTCGATCACATCGACGATTTTGCCTTTCAATTCAGCAGATGAAGCGGGAATTTGCGTGATGGCTTCGGCAAAATCAGCATCAAATGCATCGCCTGCTTTTACTTCGACCTGCTCCAATCCTTTAGCCGAAAGCGTATTCCTGAACTTATCGTGGATCAGGGAAACGCCTTTGAGAAGATTTTCATCTCCGGCTTTGCTTATCTCGGCCATAGCGCGATCAAAATCGTCGAGAACCGGCAGCAATGCCAAAAGCACTTCCTGGTTTGCAGTCTTAAAAAGATCGATGCGTTCCTTGGCATTGCGTTTCTTGAAGTTTTCAAATTCGGCAAAAAGTCGCAAAAACTTGTCTTTCTCTTTGCCCAAATCTTCGCGAAGCTGTTCCTCGACTGACAATTGGTCAACAATTACCTGTTCTCCATTGGCATTTGCCTCCAGGGTTTGTTCGTCGAATTCGGGTTTGTTGTCGTGGATGTTTTCGTTGTTATCTGTCGCCATTGCTGGATTTATTGTTGATTTGTTGATTTTATTCGGATGCGCATCGTCTATTCGGCTGAAGACAGAATGATAATCCGATGCTTCAATGTTGCCGAAAAAACAAGGCGTGCGCGAGGGTGCAAATGTAGTTCCAAAATCGGACAAATGTCAAATTGTCATTTTAAAAAAGCCGGATGACAATTATAGAGAAATGACAATGACAAGTCAATGGGAAATATCGGAACGAAATCCACAATAGATCATCGAAAAACAGCCCGGGTTCAAATTTTAGCGTTTTTTTTACAACTATTTCGATTTCGATTCGTTATGTTTGTTTGAAAGAAAAAATTCAAAGGTTAAGCCCTCGGGCATAAGACATTATTAATTCACCTGTTAATAGGAAAAGCCCTGATCGAAATCGGGGCTTTTTTTATTTGAGTAATGCGGGAAGTGCTTTTTCAATCGTTTCATACTGGAAACGATAGCCCATTTCTATGGTTCGCTCCGGACTGACTTTTTGTGAGAGGAACAACAATGTCGCCATTTCCCCTAGCATCAGCTTTAAGAGCCATTCGGGCAGGTTCGGCATGAAATACGGCTTATTCAATGCCTTGGCGATCGCGGCGACCATTTCCTGGTTTGTTACCGGAACAGGCGCTGTTGCGTTGAACGTTCCTTCCCAACCCTGTTGCAATGCCGCAATGTATATCTCGACAAGGTCGTTTATGTGAATCCACGATTGCCACTGCTTTCCGCTTCCGAATGCCGCTCCGAAACCGAATTTGACCGGCTGCGCCACCTGAGGCAGCATTCCTCCTTCCCTGGCAAGCACCAGGCCCGTCCTTACCTTGCAGACCTTTATGCCCATCGAAGCAAAACGATCGGCGGCAGCTTCCCATTTCTTTACGACACAGCCTATAAAACTTGGCTCCGTCTCTCTTGAATTCTCCGTGTGGTAGACGGTCAGGCTGTCTTTGTAGATGCCAATCGCTGAAGCGGAAATAAATTGGCGCACGGAATTTGGGTTTTCCTTTAGCGCCTTGAGCAACAAATTGGCGGACAACACGCGACTCTCGACGATTTCCTGTTTGTATTTGCGTGTCCAGCGCTTGGAAATGTTCGCGCCAGCAAGATGGATGATCGCGTCAACGCCGTCGAGGCTTTTCTCATCGATGAACTCCTTTGCCGGATTCCAGAAAAAACCTTTGAGATGCGGCTCACTCTTAATTTCCTGCCTTTTCGTCGTAAGGTAATGCACGCTTACCTGATGGGCTGCGAGCCTTGCGATGAGTTGCTTCCCGATGAGACCGGTCGCGCCGCTAATGAGTACTTTCATTTCGTATGGTTTTTCCCCTAAAGATAGCACCGGCAACTGGGCGCGGTAGGAAAAGAGACGTTAATTATCACAGTTTTAACGCTGGCGCCGTTTAAGGGTCCATTCGAAATCCATGACGGAAACCTGCTCGCCTTTATCATTTACCGCCACTGTCTGCATCCAGCACGTCACTCCCTGATTTGTGAGGATCGCTTCGTCGACGGCTTGTTGGATTTTTTCTCCGTCGGAGCAAGTAAAGGTGATGCGCCCTACCGCTTTTTTGGAAAACGATGATTTGTTAGAGGCGACGAGCATCGAAACCGGCTCGCCCGACGACCTGATCGCATTGGTGACAAGCGCGCCCGTCGCCAGCTCGGCAGCCATCGCCTGAACCGCAAAGTACATCGAGTTGAACGGGTTTTGGTTAATCCATTTGAATTTCACGGACGTCTCGCACTTTTGCGCGTCTATAGATTTAACGCGGACGCCGCACCAATAAGCGGACGGCAATTTAAAAAACAGGAATTTGTTGAACTGGCTCGCGGAAATACCCATGAATACTGCGGTTTTTTGCTAAGTTAACGATTTCCGGAAAACTGGTTGGCGCGCGTCGGTAGGATTTAGAGTTCTAGGTCTTAAACCTGTTAGGTCTTATAGACCTGTTAGGTCTTATGGATCTTACGTTTAACTTACTGAATAATGCTGGCAGGAGCAGTCTGCGAATTTAGTAATTAGCTTGCCCGAAGTTTGCGAACTTGTCGAAAATTGCCGTGAATCATCTGGCAGTAAGCCTTTTAAACATACATTAAAAGCGTATCAAAACATCGCATCTGTTAACTTTTTGTTAAATATTAGTACTATGCAAAACAAGATACTTGCTTTCATATATATATTTGCATAAGAAATTACTAGGTCAATCAATCATCATGGAAACATCAGCAAACAAATCAACCGCAATGTTAGTGCACCTAAGCACTTTCGGTCAATGGATCTTCCCGTTTTTCGGAAGCTTCGTATTCCCACTAATCCTTTGGAGCGCATTTAAAAAAGAATCGCGTTTCATCGATCACCACGGTCGTCAGGCGCTCAACTTTCAATTGAGCATCTTCACGTATATTTTGGTACTGGCGCTTATCGGTATTCCGATCTTCATCTTCACGGTTTTCAAGAATGTTCCTTTCGAGCACATGGTCAACGACGGTTTTTATGTCGGGCCCGACCACACGCCTGAGAATATTTCAGGAATCGTAATATTGGGCATCATGGCGGTCGTGCTTTGCTTCTTCCTTAAAGTCGCCGAATTCTTCCTTGTCATTTATGCGGCCGTGAAAGCTGTCGACGGAGTCGAATACCGCTATCCGCTATGCATTCCTTTTCTTGCTGCGCCTAATCAACCGCAGGAAGTTGCACCGTCGGATCAGTTACCTCAAGAAGGAGAAGTCCAATCGCCAATCAACCAGACAACGGCCTAATCAACCAGTTGTATCGATTACCGGGTCTAATCAGCCCACATCATCATCAATCATCCATCACGGGTTTCATTCATCGCCGAGGCGCAACCAATTGTTCGGAGCGCAGCGGAAAAAATCAAAAAACGGACATGTTAAAAATCATCACTCAGCTTTGTATGTTCCTCGTTGGAACACTGGCACCGCCGCCAAATGTCACTTCCGAAACGACTTCCGAACCGGAACTTCGGGACGGAAGCCCAATCAGGGCGATCACGCTCTGCCCGGCCATCGCGCCGCAACACCGAATCATCGAATCAGAATCCATCGCTTATTTCGAATACCCGATGGCGTCATCACAATTAAAAGTGGAATTATGAATATTGAAAACACAAAAGCCCAGATGCGCAAAGGTGTACTCGAATTCTGCATCCTGAGCGTCCTTCGCGAAAAGGAAGCTTATACGTCAGAAATCCTTGAAACATTGAAAAGCGCCAAACTGCTTGTGGTTGAAGGAACGGTATATCCGCTGCTCACAAGGTTAAAAAACGACGGACTTCTCACCTATCGATGGGAAGAATCTACTTCGGGACCGCCGCGCAAATACTACGGACTGACCGAAAACGGCAAAATTTTTCTAAATGAACTCAACGGTACCTGGACAGAACTATCGGATGCCGTCAACATAATCACCAACCAAAAATCGCAATCATGAACAAGACTGTAAATATTAACCTCGGCGGAATGTTCTTCCACATAGACGAAGACGCTTACCAGAAATTGAGCCGCTACTTCGAGGCGATCAAACGCTCGCTGAACAATTCTACCGGTCAGGATGAAATCATCAAGGACATCGAAATGCGCATTGCGGAGATCATATCCGAAAAGCATGCCCACGACAAACAGGTCATCAATTCCCGCGAAGTTGACGAGGTGATCACCATCATGGGCCAGCCGGAAGATTACCGCATCGAAGACGACGGACAACCCGCCGCTGCCGCTTCGTATGATATTCCCGGAACCAAGCGCATGAAGAAATTGTACCGCGATACTGAAAAAGGCATGGTTGGCGGTGTTGCGACAGGCCTCGGGCATTATTTCGGGATCGATGCCGTCTGGATCAAGATCCTGTTCTTAATCTTCGTTTTTGCCGGTTTCGGAACCGGGATCATCGCTTATTTCGTGTTGTGGATCGTGACGCCAGCCGCCCAAACCACGGCCGAAAAGCTGGAAATGCGAGGAGAACCGGTCAACATTTCGAACATCGAAAAGAAGGTTCGGGAAGAGTTCGAGAACGTAACCGACAAGTTCAAAAATGCCAATTACGGCCAAATAGGCAGCCAGGCCAAGACCGGAGCCGAGCGCGTTGCCAACAACATCCTCGACGTTTTGGGAAAGATATTCAAGGCGTTCGCTAAAGTGCTCGGCGCGCTGATCGTCGTTACCTGCGCATTTTGGCTAATAATAGGATTCATCAGCCTGTTTACGTTAGGATCGTCGACGTTTTTCATAGACATGCCGCTGAACCGTTATGCAGAGGCCGTGAATTACACCGACCTTTCGCTGTGGATGGTAGCAACGCTAATATTTTTCGCACTCGGGATTCCGACATTCTTCCTGCTCATCCTGGGATTGAAACTGTTGGTGAGCAACCTCAAATCGATTGGTAACATTGCCAAATATACATTGCTGGCCTTGTGGCTGATCTCGGTCGGGATATTGATCGTCCTTGGCGTCAAGCAAGCTACGGAAATCGGGTATGACGGCATGACTGTCGAAAAACAAACGATGAACGTTTCCGCCGGAGACACGCTTCACGTAAAATTCCGGTACAATGACTATTATGCGAAAGATTTCCGACACGAGGAATTCGAATTCACCCAGGATGAGAAAGGCAATGACGTGATTTATTCGAATAACGTCCACATCACAATCCAGTCAACAGACGAGAAGCTGCCTTACATCCAAATTGAGAAAATCGCACGCGGAAAATCGCTTTCGGATGCCCGCAAACGTTCGGAAAAAATCAACTATGGCTTTACCATTGAAGGAAATAAGTTAACTTTAGACAATTATTTGCTTACGCAGGTCGAGAACAAATTCCGCAAGCAGAAGGTCGAAATCTATCTTTTCGTCCCGGCCGGAATCTACCTGAAACCTGACGAGAGTGTCGAAAATTACGACTGGAGCGACGACAGCTTCTTCAATCTGCACTATTCTGGGGAATACAATTATAAGGTAGAAAAAGACAAAGTACGTTGCCTCGACTGTCCTGCTGACGAAAACGATTGGGATGATGCAGCAACCGACCTTGACGAAAACGACACGACAGGCGGCTGGGTGATCCGAAATGAAAAAGACAGTACCAAAACCATCACGATCGACAAAAACGGCGTCCGCATCGAAAATGGCCAAAAATCAGAGTCGGGAAAATTGAAAAGTTTGAAACTCGACGAAAACGGAGTAATCATCAAAACCGAATAAAATGAAAAACATCATCCAATCGACCATCACCTTTGCAGCCGCCGCGCTGTTGACGCTAAGCCTTAATTCATGCGGTGACTTCGATATGAAAACCATCGTAGGCAGCGGAAACGTAAAGACCGAAACGAGACAGATCGCGGGAGAATTCGACCATGTGAGGTCAGAAAGAGGCCTGGATGTGGTAATCATCCAATCGGATCAAGTGAGCGTCGTGGTCGAGGCCGATGACAATCTGTTGCCGAAGATCGAAACCAAACTCGAGGGCAAAACTCTTGTGATTACTTCGGAATACAACAGTTACTCGAACGTTTCATCGAAAAAAGTGACGATAAAAATGCCAAAGGTTTCAGGACTTGATGCCGAAAGCGGATCCAATATCAAGTCGGAAGGCATCATCCGCAGCGAAAAAACAGATTTGTCCACCTCAAGCGGGGCCGCAATGACTGTAACGATAGAAGCCGAAAAGCTGACAGTCGAAGCCTCGAGCGGCAGCAATATGGAAGTTTCGGGCAAAGCGCTCGATTTACAGACCGATTCGTCCAGCGGAAGCGTGATCAAGGCAGGCGACCTTTTGGCCAACGACATTACCTCGGATGCAAGTTCGGGAAGCAGCACGTTGGTGCACCCGCTCGTTAAACTTGACGGAAGCGCCTCAAGCGGAGGTTCGGTGAAATACAACAACGATCCAAAATCGTTCACTAAGGACGAAAGTTCGGGCGGAAGCGTTTCGAAACAATGAGATAATTAGATAATTAGAAGATTAGATAATTAGAAGATTAGATAATTAGATAATTTGAAGATTGGATAATTTGAAGATTGGATAATTTGAAGATTAGATAATTAGAAGATTGGATAATTTGAAAATTAGATAATTTGAAGATTAGATAATTTGAAGATTGGATAATTTGAAGATTGGATAATTTGCAGATTGGATAATTTGAAGATTGGATAATTTGAAGATTGGATAATTTGAAGATTAGATAATTTGATAATTTGAAGATTAGATAATTTGAAGATTGGATAATTAATTCTCGGGGCTCCATTCCGGATGCTACATTAATTCAGAAAGTACCAGCAACCCATTATCTTATAGTCATGAAACCATTTTTACAAAATTGGGCCGGGTTGCTGTTGCTTTTTTTGAACCTCACCTGCCTCGGACAAACCACTGATGTTGAGAACATCATACGCGAAAGCGACCGGTCGTTCTGGACCGCATACAACAATTGCGACATCGACGGCATGCATCGCTTCATAGCCGATGACGTAGAATTCTACCACGACAAAGGCGGCTTACAAAAAGGCTGGCAAACATTTGAGGAAACCTCGCGAAAAAACCTTTGCTCGCGGACTGGTTGGCGACTCAGACGGGAACCGATCGAGAACAGCATCCAATTTTATCCGATGGCGTCAAACGGGAAAATCTACGGCGCGATCCTATCCGGCGACCACAAATTTTACGTGACTGAAAACGGCCAACCGGAATTCGCATCCGGAGTAGCAAAATTCACCCATTTGTGGCTGCTCGAAAACGGAAATTGGAAGATGACGCGCATCCTGAGTTACGATCACGGCCCTGTTCCTTATGTGAATATGCGCAAGTCGATCAGGATGTCACCCAAACAACTCAGGCAATTCCAAGGCAAATACGACAGTGCGGACGGCGTAATTACAGTCACGCCAAATAAAACGTATCTGTCGCTTTCCTTGGGAGACAAAAATTTTGATATTTTTCCCGAATCGGCGGCGGTATTCTTTACGAAAGAACGCGATCTCACGTTCGGGTTCATTAAATCCGGTAACAAAATCGCGCAGTTGGTCGTCACGGAAAATGGCGGTGTCGTGGCGCGTGCAAAAAAATCGGATTGACACATGCAACCCTGCCAACAAAATTCCCGTCTTGACCATGCGGGATTTTTTTTGCGCATAATTCCTTACATTACAACGACCAACAAACATTCATCATCAATCAAAAATCGCATTTATGGAACTTGTCATCAACAACATCGACAAGAAATATCCGAATGGCGTTCACGCACTTCACGATGTTTCGCTAACTATCCAAAAAGGAATGTTCGGGCTTCTCGGGCCCAACGGTGCCGGAAAATCCTCTTTGATGCGGACCCTTGCCACGTTACAGGACGTCGATAGCGGATCGGCTCATTTGGGCGGAATTGACATTCTGAACGACAAAGCATCGCTTCGCAAGGTGCTCGGCTATCTCCCACAGGAATTTGGCGTCTATCCTCGCACCTCGGCAATTGACTTGCTCGACCATCTCGCGCTGCTGAAGGGCTTTGACAATAAATCGGAGCGCAACCAGATCGTAGGCGAACTCTTGGTAAAAGTCAATCTTTGGGAGCATCGCAAGAACGCCGTGAGCAGCTACAGCGGCGGGATGCGACAGCGTTTCGGGATCGCACAATGCCTTATCGGAAACCCGAAACTGGTAATTGTAGACGAGCCCACAGCCGGGCTCGATCCCGGGGAACGCAACCGCTTTTACAACATTTTGAGCGAAATCGGTGAAAACGTAATTGTGATCCTGTCGACGCATATCGTCCAGGACGTGCGCGAATTGTGTACGCAAATGGCCATTATGGACAAAGGAAAGGTCCTGTTCAGCGGCAATACGGACGAAGCCCTCGAACAAATCAAAGGGCGCGTTTGGGAGAAAAAAATCGACAAGCATGCGTTGGCGCAATACCAAACAGATTACAAGGTGATTTCGAACAAGCTCGTCGGAGGCAATCCGCTGATCCACGTTTTTTCAGACAGCGATCCTTCGAGCGGCTTCACCAGAGCCGAAGAAAATCTCGAAGATGTCTTTTTTGCCAAAATCCACGAACTCGTCTAACCCAAAACCAAAATCTTATGTGGAAATTTCTACAATATGAGTTGCGGTATTGGTCGCGCACTCCCATGGTCTGGATCTTTATGTTCATCTACGCGCTGTTCGCCTTTGGGGCCACGGCTTCGGACAGCATCATCATCGGTGGCAACCCGGCCAATATCTTCAAAAACGCCCCTTACCAAATCGTAAGTTTTTACGCGGCGCTGTCGATCATCTTCCTCGTGCTCACGACGGCATTCATGAACGCTACGGCCAATCGCGATTTCGAAACAGGCATGTACCAGTTCGTTTTTTCGTCCCCAATCAAAAAACGAGATTATTTCTTTGGGAAGTTTCTCGGTGCTTTCATCGTCTCATTGGTTCCGATGTTGGGCATCGTCATCGGCATGCTCCTCGCTCCTATCCTGGCTGTCACTTTCGATCTGACGCCGGCTGAGCGCTATGGCGATACTTATTGGACGGCCCATTTGCAGGGCTTTCTCGCTTTCGGTTTGCCGAACGTTTTCATCTCAGGAACGTTGATTTTCGGGCTTGCGATCATTTTTAGGAATACGGTCGTTTCGTTCGTAGGAACGGTGCTGATGATCGTGTTCTATGCAGTTTCGGACAGTTATCTCGGAGATTTGCAAACCGAATGGATTTCTGTCGTTACGGACCCTTTCGGGACACGCCCGTTCGACATCATGACCAAATACCTGACGATAAACGAAAAGAATTACAGTGTCGTGCCTCTCGAAGGCGAATTGCTTTGGAACCGTTTGCTTTGGATCGGGATTGCGTTTGTTGCCCTTTTGCTGATCTACTGGAAATTCTCGTTCAACATGAAAAGCCAGAAAGCAAAAGTCCGAAGGGTAAAATCGGAAAAAACGCCTCTAATCACGAACGCGGTTTTCGAACCTAAGAATCCGGGCGTCTTTACTTTCAAATCCTGGTTGCATCTGGTTAAGTTCGAAACGAAATCCGTGATCAAAAACCCGGTTTACATTACCGTGATGGCGATCGGATTCATCATTTTGATCGTCGGATTCTGTACGCTGACCGACAGTTTCGGCACGACGCGTTATCCGACGAGTTATATCGTGGCCGACAGCATAGCCGATTCTTACGTAATATTCTTCTACGGATTCATTGCGTTCTACACTGGCGTGCTCGTCTGGAAAGAACGAGATGCGAAAATCAACGAAATACAAGACGCGACGCCCGTTCTTTCGGGAATGTTGTTCACCTCAAAATTCGTCGCCATTTTTATCGCATTGCTTATCGTGATGGTGATTTCGATCGGCTTGGGAATGGTGACGCAGCTTTTTTACGGTTACACGAACTTCGAGCCCGGCGTGTACTTCAAGGAACTTATCCTGTTGCAGATGTCGCGCATCCTGTTCCTCACGACGCTTTCGCTATTGTTCCACTACCTGATCAACAACCGCTATATTGCGTGGTTCGCCTTCATCGCGTTCCTTATCGTAAACAGTTTTATCTGGGGCGTCCTGGAAATCGGGACCAACATGGTCGCATTTGGCGCGCGCCCGTACACGCGATATTCGGACATGAACGGTTACGGTCCTTTCGTCGAGGGCGTTTCCTGGTTCAGTTTGTATTGGTCGCTGTTTTGCCTGCTCTTGTTTTTTGTGATTTCGGCTTTTTACATCCGAGGCAAGGAAGAACATTTCAAAGCGAGATGGCATAATGCAAAACGTCGCGTGGCCGGCAAAAGTATTGCGATTGCAGCAAGTTTGGCGGCTTTTATCCTTTGTGGAGGATTCGTCTACTACAACACACTAGTGCTCAACACCTACGATTCCGGAAAGGAAAGCGAAGACAAAATCGTGGCTTACGAAAAAACATACAAAAAGTACGAAGGGCTGAACCAGCCGCGTTATGTCCGATTCGATTACGCCATCGACCTCATTCCGGAACAGCGAAGCATGAAAGCCAAAGTCACGGCCTGGGCGGTCAACAAATCCGATAAGCCCATTTCCGAACTACATTTTACGATGCCGGATTTGACTGACAGCGTCAAAGTCACGATTGCGAATGCGAAGGAAAAACTCAAGGACACCCGCCTGCTCTATCGCATCTATTCGCTTGGCAAACCGTTGCAGCCCGGAGATTCCACGCAAATCACGATTGAACTGTCCAAAGTAAATCGCGGCTTTGAAAACGAAGTCAGCTTTACCGGATTGACCCAGAACGGCACTTTTTTCAACAGCGATAATTTGTTGCCGCGATTCGGTTACCAGCGCGAGTACGAAATCCAGGATAAGAACAAGCGCGCCAAACTCAAGCTTCCGGTTCGCCAGCGCATGCCGAGGCTCGACGACCACAACCTGAAGGCACGCTCGAACACGTATATCGGCAACGATTCCGATTGGGTTTCGGTAAACACCACGATCAGCACAGCTCCCGACCAGATCGCCATCGCCCCGGGCTCGCTTATAAAGGAATGGAAAAAAGACGGCCGCCGTTATTTCCAATACAAGCTCGACCATCAGGCACTCAACTTTTACTCGTTCATTTCGGCCAAATACGAAGTGGCGCGCAGAAAGTGGAGAGGTATCGAGCTCGAGGTTTACTACGATAAGAAACATGCGTTCAACGTTCCGAACATGCTTAATTCGATGCAGAAATCGCTCGAATATTACACGGAAAATTTCGGCCCTTATTACCAGAAGCAATGCCGAATCATAGAGTTTCCGCGCTACTCGAGTTTTGCCCAGGCGTTTCCGGGCACGATGCCGTATAGCGAATCGATAGGTTTCATCACGGATTTGCGCGACGTCAAGGAGAATGACATCGACATGGTATTTTATGTCGTCGCACACGAAATGGGCCACCAGTATTGGGCGCACCAGCTTTGTGGCGCCAATATGCAGGGAAGCGAGATGATGAGCGAAGGTTTTGCACAATATTCGGCTCTGATGGTTATGGAAAAGGAATATGGAAAAGACAAAATGAAGAAATTCCTCAAGTATGAAATGGATGATTACCTTTCCGGACGCAGCTCCGAGCCTGAAGCCGAACGACCTTTGATGAAGACCGAAAGCCAGCAGTACATCCACTATAACAAAGCCAGCGTCGTAATGTACTACCTCAAGGAAATGGTCGGGGAGAACAAAACCAACCAGGCGTTGCGCAATCTGCTGAACGAATTCGCCTACAAGGAACCACCTTATGCGACGTCGAACTACGCGATACGGGAATTCAGGAAAGTCACGCCGGATTCGCTGCAATACCTGATTTCGGATATGTTCGAGAACATCACGTTATTCAGCAATCGCATGATGAAAGCGAGTTACCAAAAGAAAGGTGCTGATTATCTGGTGACTTTGGAGACAAAATCAGAGAAGTTCCGGTCGGATTCCATAGGGAATGAAAAACCGGTCCCAATTATGGACTATATGGATGTGGCAGTGTTTTCCGAACCCAAAGAAGATGCCCAATTCGGGAAAATCCTCGCAAAGAAACGCATCAAAGTCAACAAAAAAGACAATGTGTTCCAGTTTACGGTAAAGAAAAAACCGTTCAATGCAGGCATCGATCCCTACAATTATCTCATTGACAGGGTGCCGGACGACAATGTCAAGAAGTTCGACTGATAGTAATTATTTTGTAAGCCGCGGGTTAGTGTATTCGCGGCTTACTTTTTTTTGCTGATTGATGCTGATCTTGGGAGGGTGGCGGCGCAGCGAAGCGGAGCCGCCGAACGCATCGCAAGAAACTTGACCTACCTGTCGACTGAATTTCTATATTTGTGCACAATCAATCCAGGCCGGCGGCCGAACAGAGCGTAGTTAAACCACATGAAACAAATTTTACTCGTTTTGCTTATCGGAATCAGTTATTCGGTAAGCGCGCAAAAACTTAAGGGATCGAAAATCGTAACGACGTCCGTCAAGGAAATCGAAAATTTCGAAGCGATAGAAGTTACCGATAACGTCGAGGTTTTCCTGACCAAAGGCGATAAATCAGAAGCTGAAATCGAAGCCGACGACAACCTTCACGAGTCGATATCGATCACGCAAAGCGTCGGGATTTTGAGGATTTCGGCCACACAGCAAATCGGCAGCCATAAAAAGTTCAGCGTCAAAGTCATTTACACGGACGATCTGAAATTGCTCACCGCCAAAGGAGGCGCCAACGTCACGGCACTAACCGATCTTCAACTCGACGATTTCACGATTAAATCGCACGACAATGCCAAAGTTTTCGCTACCGTCAAAGGCAAAAAATTCACGTTGATGGCCAACGACAAGTCCAAAACCGAGCTCAATGTTTCGGCTGCGGAAACCGTCGTCGAACTCAACAACAATGCGAATTTAAAGGCATTGATCTCCTCGGATAAACTGACTTTCGACATGTACCAAAAGGCGTCGGCTGCCATCGAAGGCGATGTGAATTCGCTAAAACTTCGGTTGGACAACAACACGAATTTCGTCGGAAAAAACCTTACCACCAAAATCGCAGACCTTACCACGGAGGGCTCGAGCAATTGCAGTATTGAAATCGTAGAAAAAGCGGTGATCGCGGCTTCCGGAAAATCGGAAATCGACCTTCACGGCGAGCAAAAGATCGAGATCAACAAATTCAGCGACAATGCGATGATCTCGAAAAAAAATAACAGAGTAAAATAGGTTTATGGCTGTCAAATTATGCCGTTTCGCTGCCGCCCTTTCACTGTTCGCATTGATTTCCTGCTCATCGGACGAATCTGGAAACAATCAACTGATCTACGGTCAATGAAGACAATACAAACGAACCTGGGGAGGGCAATTAAGTCCCATTACGGCATGTGAATTCAAGTCAACGCTCCAGTTCTTAGACGATGGCACGCTTATGCGCATGCTGGTTTCCGTCAGTGAGGACCCTTGTCACGTTTTGACCCAAAACATGGTTTTTTCCAATAAAGGCAAATCGCTGGTGATGATTATGGACAACGGCTATAAAAAAAGTACAGGGTCATCAATCTTACTGGGACCAACCTCGAAATTGAGTTCATTGACAGTTCAATCGATTCCGACCCGCACGGCCCCGACCGATTGAGTCTCAGCTACCAAAAAATGGACTGAATTACCCTAAATATAAAAATCCCGTTCAAAGACGGGATTTTTATATTTAAAAGCAGTTTTGCAATCTTACACCGTAGCGTGATCCTCGATCGATACGAGATAACGTTCCGCATCCAGGGCTGCCATACAACCTGTTCCGGCTGCCGTTACCGCCTGGCGGTAGATATTGTCCTGGACATCGCCGCAAGCGAATACACCCGGCAAATTTGTCTTTGTGGATTTTCCGTGGGTAATCAGATAGCCTGTAGCGTCCATTTCCAATTGTCCCTTAAAAATTTCGGTATTCGGCGTGTGACCGATGGCGACGAACAATCCCGTTACCGGAATCTCTTGCTTTTCACCTGTCACGTTATCGTAAACGCGTATGCCTTCGACCACCTGGTCGCCCAGCACTTCGTCGACTTCGCTATTGTACAAAACCGTAAGGTTCGGCGTATTGTTGACGCGGTGCTGCATGGCTTTCGAGGCGCGCATATGGCCTTTGCGGACAAGCATCGTGACATTTCTGCAGATATTGGCCAAATACGTCGCTTCTTCTGCTGCTGTATCTCCGGCTCCTACTATGGCGACATCCTGTCCTTTGTAAAAAAAGCCGTCGCATACCGCGCAGGCTGAAACTCCGCCTCCCCTCAATCGTTGCTCGCTTGGAAGCCCCAGATATTTCGCAGTCGCTCCCGTGGAAATGATCACGGTTTGGGCATGGATCTCGGTTGTTCCGTCGACGATGATCTTGTGCCAGCCGCCTTCTTCCTTGTGGAACTGCACCATCGTGACCATACCGATGCGCACCTGGGTTCCGAAACGCTCGGCTTGTTGCTGCAACTGTACCATCATCGAAGGGCCGTCAATTCCTTCGGGATAACCCGGAAAGTTGTCCACCTCGGTAGTGGTCGTGAGTTGTCCACCTGGCTCAAGACCCGTGTACATCACCGGGTGCATGTCTGCGCGAGCCGCATAAATTGCAGCCGTATAACCAGCGGGGCCGGATCCTATGATCAAACATTTTACTCTTTCGATTGTATCTGACATATCGTTTTGTTGTTGGATTTTCGACTGCAAATTTAGCTGATTTTGACCGATCAAAAATCGCTTTGTAGATTACTTTTGCCTATATGTGAATAAGTTTAGGCTGGCGCCCGGGCGTGCTCGGGCAAGCCAGCTGTTCACTGCTACCTAATTAAAAAAATACAGATGCGACTCAAAATTTAATTCGCGTTTTTTTCGCGATTGCCATTGACGGTCAGGTTGCTTGGAAAGAATTTCCCCGAGATTAAAAAATTTGCTTGCCAACATCAAAATAAGTTCTATATTTGCACCCTGATTGACCGACACGAGCTTTACAAATGAGTCTAGCTGTCACTCGGGGTGTAGCGTAGCCCGGTCATCGCGCCTGGTTTGGGACCAGGAGGTCGCAGGTTCGAATCCTGCCACCCCGACAAAAGAAATCCTTCTGCACGCAGTGCGGAGGGATTTTTTTATTTTGTGCCAAGAAGCCAAGCTCACTTGAGATTCTTGACACAAAATAAAAAAACCTGCGGCCGCAGGCTGCAGAAAAGGATTTCCTTTGAATCGACCCACCACTCAGGATCACGCAACCGCGTAATCCTGCCTCTTGAAAAATCCCTATACTTATTAAGTAGTCCGCAGTTTTACCGCACCGAAACAAGCTTTACTCCCACCCGAAGCTCCACATTACGTCGTGCGCCATCGCGATTTTCCCCTGAAAAAATGCAATCCATGCACTCGCGAAATTGACTTTTTTCTTCGAAGCAAAGGTTTTCGCTTAGGTGTAATTTTTTTGGCCACATTTCAGTAATCAGGTGTATTGGTTCATCGCTGGATAAGTTTTTTGCGGGAGCGGCCGGGAGCGTGTTCCGGAAAATGTGTTTGCGTTTCGGCGGCTTTGCGCGAGGGATGGAAGCGGCATCCTTTTACAAACCTCAAAGTCCTGAAAACCTTTGAGGTTGTAAAAGATACAGCGGACAGCCCGACCCGGCCTGTATTTGCAATCGGAGCCTTTATTCGTTCCGGGTCGCGGCCTGAATCATGCCTTTTTCGCCTTTATCATCGCTTCCAGCATGTCCCACATTTCTTCCGGAATCGCCTCGAGCAGATTGAATTGCCCCGCTCCCTTGAGCCACTCGCCTCCGTCAAGCGTAATAACTTCCCCGTTCACATATCCGGAGAAATCCGAAACGAGATAAGCCGCAAGGTTGGCTAACTCCTGATGGTCGCCAACACGCTTTAGCGGCACTTTTTTGGCGAGATCGAACTTGTCTTTCAAATCTCCGGGAAGCAATCTGTCCCAAGCTCCTTTTGTAGGAAACGGCCCGGGCGCGATCGCGTTGGTACGAATCCCGTATTTGGCCCATTCCACGGCCAGGCTGCGCGTCATGGCCAAAACGCCGGCTTTTGCCGTAGCGCTGGGCACGACGTAAGCCGATCCTGTCCAGGCGTAAGTTGTCACGATATTGAGGACGACAGCACTTTGCTGCTTGGCGTCAATCCAGTGTTTCCCGAAGGCCAACGTGCAGTTTTTGGAACCTTTGAGCACGATGTCGATGATGGTGTCGAATGCGTTTGCCGACAGCCTTTCGGTCGGGGAAATAAAATTGCCGGCGGCGTTGTTGAGCAGGACGTCGACTCGTCCGAAACTGTCAAGCACTGTCTTGAGCATGACCTCAACCTGTTCGTAATGGCGTACGTCGCAGGCCACGGCCAGGCAGTTGCCGCCTGTTTCGGACTGGAGTTCGGACGCCGTCGCCTTGAGCTTATCGATGTCACGCGAAGTAATGGCGACATTGGCTCCCAGTTCGAGAAAATATTTCGTCATTGATTTTCCGAGGCCGCTCCCACCGCCGGTAACCACAATCGTTTTTCCTTCAAGGGCGTCATCCCTGAGCATTTTGGCTGAAAAGTCCATTTGTTTGTTTTTTCTAAATGTAACGATTCCGAACCGAACAAAAAAGTATGGGGCGTTGCCAAAATCGTTAAGAAATGTCGAGCATTTCATTCCTAGACTTTAACGATATTCGCTTTTTGACTAATTTTTTCCTAAAAATTATAGCTTTAATTGACATTTTGCGAATATCGAACTAACTTCAAGTAACTTAAATCCCCATTATCATGAAGAAATTTACCCTTGCGCTATTGGCTTTTTGCTGCGGGTTAGTCGGCCGCGCGCAATTTACACAAGACTTTGAGGCCGGTATGTCCGGTTGGCTCACGTTAAATTCAGGTGACGAAAGTACCTGGACGATTCTCGATCTCTCCGCCACGGGCTTCCTGGCGGTTTCCGGCAGCAATGTGGTTACGTTGGATGCCACTGTCAGTGCCCAGGACGATTACCTGATTTCACCTGCCATCACCGTTACAGCGGGCGTCAACGACTACATAAGCTTTTGGGCGCGCAATCGCGGTCTGGATCTTACCGCAGACATCGACGTATTGGTTTCTACAACAGGAACCGACCTCGTTGATTTCGATACGACGCTCGAAGCCGAGGTAAATCCGCCGATCGGGCTTGACTTTTTCCGTTACGGCATCGATCTCAGCGCTTATGTCGGACAGACGATCCACCTCGCTTTTCACGCTTCCGCGGATGCTTCGGTAGCGGTCGACCTCGACGATATCGTAAACACGGCATTGCCGGATTGCGAAGCGCCAAGCGGATTTATAGCAACGGACATCACGGCCGATTCGGCCATCCTGAGTTGGCTTAGCGCAGGCCTTGGCAACAATGTGCAGATTGAGTACGGGCCATCCGGTTTTGCGCTGGGAACAGGTACCGTAGTCAACCTAAGCAACACGCTATTGCTCCCACTTACCAATCTCACGCTCAACGGCGACCTTGACGTCTATATCCGTACCGATTGCGGCGATGGCAACTTCAGCGATTGGATACAACTCGATCTCAGTCTCACCGCCGATACCGATAATGATGATTGTGCCGGGGCGATCAACCTGGCAGTAGGAACCGATTTTGCGAGCGGTGCGGTTTTATCGACAAGCATCGGCGCCACCATGAGTAACGAAGATACGCCTAGCTGCGGCATCGGAGTCAGCGGCGACGTTTGGTTTACGGCCGTCGTTCCCACCAATGGCAGCCTCACGGTCCAAACCGCGCTTGCATTGGGCTCGCTGAATCTCGACACAGTGGTCGCCGTCTACACCGGGACTTGCGGCGATCTGACCCAGGTAGCTTGCAACGACAACACCGGACTGCTCAATCTTTTCTCGAGCGTGACCGTCGACGGCCTTGATCCCGGGAGCACGGTTTACATCGCCGTTTATCAGAACGGATTGCTTGGCGTGATCGATGGCTCGTTCCTCGTTTCGGCGTTCAGCGAATCGTTGGCGAACTCTGGCTTCGAGCGCGACGGCTTGCGCTTCTATCCGAACCCGGTCACCTCGACTTTGAATTTGACCCACGACCAAACGATTATCAGATCGGTTCGCGTCTACAATGAGCTCGGCCAAACGGTGATCCGGCGTGATGCGGAATCCGGGCTAACCCAAATCGATATGTCCGATCTTTCAAATGGCCTTTATTTTGTCGATGTTGAGTTTGGTGAAGGCAGCAGACGACTTAAAATCATGAAGCAATAACACACGCAAACTTATCGAAAAGCGCTCTTTACGGGCGCTTTTTTATTAGTGTTTGACGAGTTTCAGTATGGTTTGCTTTTCTTCCGATGTCGCCCTGAGCATGTAAAGCCCCGTCGGAAGGCCAGAAATATCGGCAGTTTCGCCACTGACGGACAATTCGACGCGCTTCCCGTCGGCCGTAATCGCTTGTACGTTTGAGATTGCGCGGTTGAATGTAATCCTGTCGTTGGCCGGATTCGGATAAAAAGCCAATTGGCGATCCGCTTCGAACGCTTCTGCACCAAGCGATGTTCCGTAAGCGAATTGATGCGAAACCGTCTGGCCTGCGAACGTGAAGGACAGCGTCCAAATCCCTGTCTGATTCAATTGGGTCGTACCGAAAATCCAATACCAATATGAGGAATACCACAAATTGTTCGACACTGCGGACGAAGTATACGCAAGAGTGCTATCGGGCCTGTAAAGATTGATGGTCACGCTAGCTCCGACAGCCTGGTCGGAGAAATAGCCCATAGCGTATACGGCCTCGCCAACGTTGAACTCGTCTTTGAAAAAAGGCGTCTCTACCTGAGGACAATTCGGAAATATCGGCAGGGCGCTATGTGTGTACACCGCGTTTATCTTAGGGTCTAGATATGGTTTTTGCGTTTCCCACCACGAGTCGTTCCACGTATTGCATGATCCGGCGTATGGATCTACCAAATTGTCCTGGGCGTCGTAAACTTCGAAGTGGAGATGAGGCCCGGTAGAATTCCCTGAACTTCCTATCACGCCAAGATATTCGCCGCTCGACACCGCATCGCCTACCACTTTCGGCGTAAGCGAATTGTTCTTGAGATGGCCGTACCACGACACGCTTCCGTCCTCGTGCAACACGTAAACCGCGTTCCATTGATTGCTGTTGAAGGTGCAACTTTGATCGGCGTTGCCATTGTCTTTCCCGATGATTACGCCATCGGCGGCAGCCACGGCCCACGATTGATTGTTCTGCATTTGGTACCAGGTAAACGGCCAGGTAAAAATATCGACGCCTTTGTGGTTGTAACCCGCTCCGGTGTCATAGGTGCGTGTACCGCACATGTAATCGCTGAGTGCGTTCGGGAACGCTGCGTTGTGATCGACGTGGTTGCTGATGCTCCAGACATTGTTGTACGTCGTCCCGGGATTTTTCACTACGGGCCAGTCAAATAGTATGTGAGCGCCCTGAGGCATTTGGGACGATAACCTGCCCTGGCTTTTCAACTCGGCGACTGTTCCGGCCAGACGCTGTTTGATCGCCGAACGCGATTGTTCAGGCAGACAATCGACATTGTCCGGATTAAAGCGGTATTCGGCCGAGAACGGCCCTTCTTGCGCAAAAGAAACGGCGCTTAAACAAAGCACTGCAATCGTGTAGATTTTTATCATGGTGAATCTAGTTGGTTACAAACACAAAAAACCTGCAAAAGCAGGCAGAACGACGTAGTGGTGGTTTGTTTGTGGAATTAGCCAAATATATCAATAGTGATTCAATTCCAATCACATGACGGGGAATAATTTATCAACGTCAACCGCTTTTACCTCGGTGCGAAACGCCGGCCAGGCCTGTTTTTCCACGACATATCAAGCGAGCCGTCAGCGGGCGGGCGTCAAAAAAAAAGCGCCTCGACTGGCGCTTTATAATTGGTGCAAATTTTATTTCTCAAGCAAGATCTCCAATATTTTTATGGCCGCCTCGCTGATTTTCGTGCCGGGCCCAAACACGGCCGTCGCGCCCGAATCGAACAAAAATTGGTAATCCTGGGCCGGAATCACGCCTCCGACGATTACCATGATGTCATCGCGCCCGTAAGCGCTCAACTCAGCGATTACTTGGGGAACAAGTGTTTTGTGGCCCGCGGCAAGCGATGAAACTCCCAAAATATGCACGTCGTTTTCGACCGCTTGCCTGGCCGCTTCGGCAGGCGTTTGGAAAAGCGGGCCGATATCGACATCAAAGCCGACGTCGGCATAACCTGTGGCCACTACTTTGGCGCCCCGATCATGCCCATCCTGACCCATTTTGGCGATCATGATGCGAGGTCGGCGACCTTCCGATTTCGCAAATTCGTCGGCGAGTTGGCGCGCCTTTTCAAAACTTTCGTCATTCTTGATTTCTTTGCTGTACACGCCGCTGAAGGATTTTATTTGTGCTTTATATCGGCCGAAAACAGATTCGAGCGCATCGCTGATCTCGCCGAGCGTAGCGCGGTTCCTCGCCGCTGCAATGGCTAATTCGAGCAGGTTTCCGTTTCCGGATCTTGCGCTCTCGGTCAGATTCTCGAGGCATTGTCTTACGTTATCGGAATTGCGTTCGGATTTTATCCTGTCAAGCTGCTCGATCTGTCGGCTGCGAACGAGTTGGTTGTCAACATCCAAAATATGAAGCGGATCTTCCTTGGCGAGCCTGTATTGGTTCACACCGACGATAACGTCCTGTCCGCTGTCGATGCGCGCCTGTTTTCTCGCGGCGGCTTCCTCTATGCGCAATTTCGGGATTCCGGCTTCTATCGCTTTGGTCATGCCGCCGAGTTCCTCGACTTCTTCGATGAGGGCCCACGCTTTCCCGGCGATTTCGGAAGTCAATTTTTCCACGTAAAAACTGCCGGCCCACGGATCGACGGTTTTTGTGATTTTGGTCTCTTCCTGAAGAAAAAGCTGGGTATTTCTTGCAATCCTTGCGGAAAAATCCGTCGGAAGCGCGATAGCCTCGTCGAGCGCGTTCGTGTGAAGCGACTGGGTTCCGCCAAAGGCAGCGGCGGCGGCTTCAATACACGTCCGGGCCACGTTGTTGAACGGATCTTGCTCCGTGAGGCTCCAACCCGAAGTTTGGCAATGGGTTCGCAACGCCAGCGATTTCTCGTCCTTAGGATCGAACTGTTTCAATAATTTTGCCCACAACATCCGTCCTGCGCGCATCTTGGCGATTTCCATAAAATGGTTCATGCCGATTGCCCAAAAGAACGATAGCCTCGGCGCAAAATCGTCTATTTTCATTCCGGCGGCCAATCCGGTCCGGATATATTCGAGACCGTCCGCCAAAGTGTAGGCCAGTTCGATATTCGCGGTAGCGCCCGCTTCCTGCATGTGATAGCCCGAAATCGAGATCGAATTGAACTTGGGCATCTTCTCGCTCGTGAACGCAAAAATATCGGCAATGATCTTCATCGATGGAGCCGGCGGATAAATATAGGTGTTGCGCACCATGAACTCCTTGAGGATGTCGTTCTGGATGGTTCCCGAAAGCAATTCGGGTTTTACACCCTGTTCTTCGGCCGCCACGATGTAAAACGCCATAATGGGCAAAACCGCCCCGTTCATCGTCATCGATACGGACATTTCGTCCAACGGAATCTGGTCGAACAACACTTTCATGTCTTCTACGGAATCGATCGCTACGCCCGCTTTTCCAACGTCTCCAACGACACGCTCGTGATCCGAATCATAACCGCGGTGCGTCGCCAGGTCAAATGCGACCGAAAGCCCTTTTTGTCCGGCTGCGAGATTCCGTCTGTAAAATGCATTGCTTTCTTCGGCAGTCGAAAACCCGGCGTATTGCCGTATCGTCCAAGGACGGCGAACGTACATCGTCGCGTACGGCCCGCGCAGGTTCGGTGCGAAACCGGCGGCGAAATCGAGGTGTTCGAGATTTTCGACATCCGAGGTCGTGTAATGCGACTTTACTAAAATTCCTTCGGCTGTGAGGAATTGGTCTGATTTGGATTGCCGGTCATTTGTTTCCTTTGCCTTGGACTGAAGCGAGAGCTGTTGCAGGTCTTTTCTCTTCATGTTAGTTTTTATCTGGGATTGACGTCGCGTTTCTATCGGAAAGTTCAAGTGGAAATACTATTGGGAACGTATAGGCGCAGCGCACCACTTTGCCATTTTGCTGTGCCGGAACCCAATTCGGCGACATTTTCAACGTGCGGATCATCTCATTTGACAGCTCCGGCGGCATTTTCCCTATCACTTTGAGATTGCTGAGGCTGCCGTCCTTTTCCACGACCATGCTTACGACGATCCTTTCTTTAAAATCTGCCGATGGTTTGCGGAATTTCAGGTCGACGAATTTGTAAAACGATCGTATCCCGCCTGGAAATTCGGGCAATTTGTCTATTCCAACATGAGAATAAATGACGTCATCGGCTTCCTTTTCGGTTTTCTGATACGGTTTTGGCGTGTTGTCATCCGGAAATCTGTCGGTAACCTGACCGCTCATCCCGATGGCAGCAAACATCACGCACGCAAGGGCGAAAATCGATTTCATAGGTTCGCATTTTTTTCGGATTCGAGTCGCTGCTGCTCCAACTTTTCGCCCAAACGCTTTTCGACCAAAGGCGTAAACAAAGTCTTTCGCGGCTTTTGCTTGACGAACGGATACAGTTCGAGATCGTCGCTCATACGATCGTTTTTGTTCGGATGCTTGTTGGTTCCAATAAGGATTTCGTTGCCGGAATCGAACAATGCCTGTTCCTTTTCGGCCGATTCTTTTATTTTTCGCTGGATCGTACCGTCTTTTAATTTCGCAACCAATCCGCCCTGAGCTTCAATTTCCTTGAAAAGCGCAAGCGCCTGCTGGGCGAGTTGGCCCGTGAGGTTTTCGATATAGTAGGCACCGTCTGATGCATTCGCTACTTTATCGAGGTAGCTCTCGTGCTTCATGATCAGCAATTGGTTTCTCGAAATCCTTTCGCCAAATTCGTTGCTCTTGTGGTACAACGCGTCGTAAGGAAGGTTGCACACTGAGTCGGCTCCGCCCAAAATCGCGCTCATGCATTCGGTAGTGGTGCGCAGCATGTTGACATTGTAATCGTAAAGCGTTTTGTTGCGCTTCGTAGGCGTCGCCAGGATATGGATGCCGGAAGTGATGCCGAACTCGCCGGCGACCAGTCTGAACAAAATACGCAAAGCCCTTAACTTCGCGATCTCGAAGAAGTAATTCGGCCCGACCGAAACCTGCAACAACATCGGCTTATCGATCGCAATCCGGTTGAAATATTCGGTGGCGTGCAAAAGTGCGTATGCCAATTGCTGGACGATGTTCGCCCCGGCATTCTGGTAAATCCGCGCGTCGACCGAAAATACCGAAACGTTTTTCGCTTCGGATGACATTTTTTTGAGTGTTTCGTAATCATCGGTTTTTCCGAACCAATTCCCATCGGCAACCAAGTGTCCGACCGGATCGATGCTGGCGAAAACGTCAAAATTACGTCCTTCGAGCGCATTGTCGAGCTTGGCTACGAAATCGATTGAAAGAAACCTCAAATCGAAGTAAAGGGTAAGCTTTTCAGATGGCAATCCCGCGATCAGTTGCGCCACATCGATTTTCTCGTCGGATATCACAAAACGCAAGCTTTCCGCTCCGCGGTTTAGCGAATCATTTGCCCGTCGGATCGACTTTTCGAGATCGAACACAAAAATTTCCTGACAGATCGAAAACGGCTCCGAAGCGCTCGCATCAAAAAAGTCGCGGTGTTCATCGGCGTGATAAAACGGCTTGACTTTTATGCCTTCGGGCGACTCCCAAACGAGGGTTTCGTTAAAATCGGCTCCTTTGAGTTCGTATTGTATCTGCTGTTTCCACTGCTTGGACGAAACGGCGTCGAACTCTTCGAATAATCGGTTTGAAGTTGTGCTCACTGTAAAATCTTCTTGCGCAAATATAGGCAAAACGCCTAAGCCGGACGCGTCTTTGCCACGCTATCGCGAAATTTGACGGGCGTCAGGCCTTTCTTTTTGAGAAATACGCGATTGAAATACGTAAGGCTTTCAAAACCCGAATCCGATGCGATCTCGCGCACGGTCTTGTCGCTGTCGGCGAGCAACAGGCAAGCGTTGGCAATGCGGATCTCGTTGACGTAATCGGAAAAATTCGTATTCATCGTCCTGCCGAAAAACTTACAGAATGCGCTTTTGGAAAGCGACACCAGGGCGGCCGCTTGTTCCAAACTAATTTCCTGGGCAGCATTTTCGTAAACGTAACGGCAGACTTTGTTGATGCGCGTCGCGTTTTCAGGGTTGCGGCTGCCGGAATACGCGGCTTTCGACAGTGAAGTACTTTCGGTCCCGCACAATTTTTCAAGGATTTCCAACAAGGCGGTAATTTTTGAAATCCCGGTTTTGTCGGGTAACGCGAGGATTTTTTCAATAAGTTCGGAGTCCGGGTGTGGAAAAAAACTTCCCCTTGACGATCGCTCGAGTAAATCCAGGATATTCCGACCCTCGTGCAACGTCGAAAAGCGCTGGCTGAACTCGCGCGTGAACTGGATCACGACGGCCGAGGATTTTCTGGCCCCGAACTTTTCATTCGACCACGTATGCGGCAATTCGGGCCCGATGAGCACCAGGTCGCCCGATACGAAATTGTCGTGGCTGTCGCCGATGATGCGCTTTCCGAAGCCTTCGGTTATCAGCGTCAATTCGTACTCCGGATGGTAATGCCATTTGAAATCGAAGAATGGCAACGTGAATCCATAGGCGACGAACGCGTCCTTTCCTTTGATCGTCTGTACGTTTTCTAACGCGGCTTTCATACCAATTGGACTATTGAACTGACAATAAAAACAAAGTTAGTCAATATAGTGTTACATTTTGGTTTTTACGTGTTGGGTTGCGAAACCGATTTCGAATAGTTTTGTTTTCGAGGCACAAGACAACGAATTGACGGTCGGCCCACACAATAAATTTTTGAATTATGGATCACAATCGGGACATTCTCGACAAGCCTTACGAACTGACAAAAGAACAGATCGACTTTTATCAGAAAAATCGTTATATCAAATTAAAAGACGTTCTTGACGAGCCGACCTTAGCGCATTTCAACCATGTGATTTCCGAGCAGGTAGCGCGCATGAACACACAGGAAGTGCCGCTCGAAAACCGGGACACCTATGGCAAAGCGTTTCTGCAGCTATTTAATTTATGGCTTGAAGACGAAGCGTCTAAAGAACTGGTTTTCAGTAAACGAATAGCAGGTATCGCTGCAGCGCTAATGGAAGTTCGCGGAGTGCGAATATACCATGACCAGGCGCTTTTCAAAGAAGGAGGCGGAGGGATAACGCCCTGGCACGCAGACCAATACTACTGGCCGTTGGATTCCGACCGCACGGTTACCGCATGGATTCCGCTTCAGGCGACGCCACTCGAAATGGGACCACTCGAATTCAGCGCCGGAAGCCATATCATCGTGGACGGAAGAGAGCTCGCCATTGGTGATGAATCTGAAAATATCATAACCCAAAGATTGCGCGTCACCGATTTCAAACACGTCATCGAACCGTTCGACGCCGGCGAAATCAGCTTCCATTCCGGATGGGTTTTCCATCGCGCCGGAGCCAACCAAACCGACGAAACGCGAAAGGTAATGACCGTGATCTACATGGATGCCGACATGAAGCTAAAAGCGCCCGAAAACAAGAACCAGGAACACGATTGGCACACCTGGTGTCCGGGAGCCGAAATCGGAAAGACGATAGACACACCTATAAACCCGGTTTTATATCCCTGAAGATGCAATTAAAATTTTGCTGTACGCATTGGGGCTGTGAAGAAAAAAGCCCGATTGATTTTTTGAAAGATGTCGTTCGTGACGGATTTTCTGGGGCCGAAATCAATCTGGCTGCCGGGTTTTTTGACCATACATTCCGGGAGGCGCTCGAGGTTTTGCGCGGGGACGGATTCGTGTTCATCGCCCAGCAGGTTCCCGATCCGGGAATAGAATCGGTCGAGCAACACATTCTTCGTCTGAACGAACGCTTGCACATGCTGTCGGAATTTGAGCCGGATTTCATCAATTCCCATACGGGAAAGGATTTTTATTCGTTCGACGACAACTGCCGGATCATCGAAAGCGCCGAGAATTTTAGCGCAAAAACCGGCATCCCTATCGTACATGAAACGCACCGCGGACGCTTCACTTTTCATTTGCCGACGCTTCTACCCTATCTCGGGAAATTCCCCGATATGCAGCTTTGCGCCGATATTTCGCATTGGTGCAACGTCTCGGAAAGCTTGCTCGAGGAACAACAAGACATGCTGGAGCGCATCATTCCGAACGTCAGCCATGTCCACGCCCGCGTCGGATGGCAACAATCGGCACAAGTGAACGATCCGTTCGCGCCTGAATGGGAAAATCACCTTTCGACTTTTGTTTCGTGGTGGCAAAAAATAATCGACCGTCATATCAGGACCGGACGCCAATCAATGACGATCACACCCGAAGCCGGACCTTTCCCTTATATGCCGCAAATGCCTTATTCGCGCGAAAATCTCGCCGATCAATGGCAAATAAATTCAAAGATGAAAAACTATTTAAATACCACACTGAATGGCTGCCACTGACCTGCGCTTTGTAACCCTGAGCGCAGCCCTTGGCGGTTTGCTCTTCGGATACGATACCGCCGTAATTTCGGGCGCTATCGGAAACCTTACCGAATACTTCACACTTTCTCCGGCCGAGACCGGTTGGGCGATTTCAAGCGCTTTGGTAGGATGCCTGCTCGGCGCATTCGCATCGGATTATTGCAGCGACACGTTCGGGCGTCGCAAAAGCATGGTCATCGCGGCCTTGCTCTTTTTGGCGTGTTCGGTAGGAACGGCGATACCCGAATCGTTCTCGGTTTTTGTGATTTTCAGGATCGTGGGCGGCATCGGCGTCGGATTGGCCTCTATGGTCGTGCCGATGTACATCGCCGAGATCGCACCGGCCGAAAAAAGAGGCGAGCTCGTGGCTTATAACCAATTGGCGATCGTCATCGGGATCGTCGTGGTGTATTTCGTCAATTTCCTGATTGCGCTACAGGGCGATGCGGAATGGAACCTCAATTGGGGATGGCGCTGGATGTTCGCCTCAGAAGCGATTCCGTCGGTACTTTATCTGATCCTCATCTTTTTTATCCCGGAGAGCCCGCGTTGGCTGCTTGGCCGGGGCCGGCAGAAAGAAGCGATAGACGTCCTTAAAAAATTCAACCCTGGCGAAAATGCGTCCCGGTTGGCAGAAGAAATCAGCTCGTCCCTGCACGTTTCCAACGAAAAACCATGGCGCGCACTGCTCGCACCTCAATTGCGACTGGCTTTGGTGGTGGGAATCGGATTGTCCATATTCCAACAAGTTACCGGAATCAACGCGATCTTATATTACGCTCCGGAAATTTTCAAAAGTTTCGGAAGCGACGTGAACGCCTCCTTGTTGGAAACCAGCCTTCTCGGCGTGGTCAACCTGGTCTTTACATTGATTTCGATTCGCTTGGTGGATAAAATCGGACGCAAACCATTGCTCAACATTGGCAGTGTGGGCATGTTGGTATCGCTGATCGTCGTGGGTTATTCGCTGCAAAACCAAATGACCGGGCCTTGGCTGCTGGGCTTCCTTATGCTTTTTATGGCGTCGTTTTCGATTTCGTGGGGACCGGTCGTTTGGGTGCTTTTGGCGGAGATATTTCCGAACCGCGTCAGGAGCCTTGCGCTGTCGATTTCGGTTTTCATACAATGGGGAGCCAATTTCGCGGTTTCCCAGAGTTTCCCGATGTTGGTCGAAACCGAATCCCTCCAGCAGCGGTTTCACGGAGCGTTCCCTTTCCTTGTATTTGCAGGCTTCACGGTTCTGGCGCTTTTCTTCGTGTGGAAATTTGTTCCCGAGACCAAGAAAATGAGCCTTGAAGAAATGGATGAAATGTGGGAAAAACGAAGCACTTAAAGCATCATCATGAAAACAATACTTTACCTATCACTGTTTACCCTGACCGTTTCGGCCCAGACCGATCCGTATAAAAAAACCAATCCGATACCCGAGAAACTGGAAATCTTGCCGTTGAACGCCGTAAAGCCGCACGGTTGGATCAAAGAACAAATCATCCACAACCTCGACGGATTCACTGGCCATCTCGACCAACTCGCTCCCGACCTTATCGTTTCAGACGATATTTACGACAAAAACCGCCTCAGCAAAAAAGTCAAGAGCAAGGACGTGGGCGCCATTGGTGGCGAAGGCGACTGGCAGGTGCAATTCCTTTGGTGGAATTCCGAAACCCAGAGCAATTGGCGGGACGGTTATATCCGAAGTGCGATCCTGGCCAATGACGAAGCGCATCTGTCAAAAATCAAGACCTACGTCGATAAGATTCTCGCGAGCCAGGACAAAGATGGTTATCTCGGGATTTACGACGAAGAATTGCGGTACACATTCGACAACGAAAATGGGGAACTTTGGGCTAAAGCGTCGTTGCTGCGCGGGCTTCTGGCGTGGTACGATTATTCGAAGGACGAAAAGGTGCTTCACTCCGTCAAGCGAGCGGTAGACAACACCATGAACGGTTTCCCGATAAATGCCTCGCATCCGTTTTACTCCAAGAATGCGAACGTTGGCGGGCTTTCGCATGGTTTGACGTTTACCGATGTGCTCGAAGATCTGTATCGTCTGACCAAAAACCAGAAATATCTCGACTACGCACTGTTCCTGTACAAGGATTTTTCGGAAAACAAACTCAACGAAGACGCCCAATACGCCAAGCTTATGGATGAAAACCTCATGCTCAACGGTCACGGCGTCCACACGTACGAACATTTGCGATCGCTTGCCGTTGCCTACAATGCCTCGGGAAATCCCGAACTTTTGAAAGCACGGGAGCGTTTTGAAAACAAGATAAAATTGGAAACCACAGCCAGCGGCGGACCCGTCGGGGACGAGTGGATCGGTTCGCGCAAAGCCGACGCCACCAATCGCGGTTACGAATACTGCTCGCTACAGGAATTGATGCACAGCTACGAAAGCTTGTTGGCCAAAACCGGAAAATCCGGGTATGCCGACAAGGTCGAAAAACTGTTCTTCAATGCGGCTCAGGGCGCGCGCCATCCTGAACAAAGTTGCATCGCCTACCTGAAATCAGACAATTCATATGAAATGACCGGCGGACTCAACGGGGACAAGTCTGATGCGAAACAAACCCGCTACCGCTATTCCCCGGTTCACAAGGAAGCGGCCGTCTGCTGTGTTCCGAACGCTGGCCGAATCGCACCGTATTTCGTGCAACACATGTGGCTCAAAGACAAAAATTCGCTCGTGGCGGCTTTGCTGGGCCCGTCTGAAGTGACGACCAAAATCGGCAATATCGAAGTAAGCGTTGTCGAAAAAACCGCCTATCCTTTCGAGGACCGCATCGAATTTCAGGTCACGGCAAACGGAAAGTTCGACCTCAAAATACGCAAACCGGAATGGCTCAAGCGTTTCGACTGCAATTTATCTTACAAGGAAGAAAACGGATATTTAATTTTTTCCCGCAAGTGGTCAGGAACGGAATCGGTGATTTTGACGTTGCACCCGACCGTCGAAACCCGACAGGACCTGAACGACGAGTTTTATTTTTCGTATGGCGCTTTGGTTTTGGCGCATCCGATCAAAGGAATACCGCAAGTCACCAAAACGTATGCGCTGCGTGAATTTTCGGACGTTAACTACACCGCCGAAAATCCGGTCGTGTACCAATTCGGAAAACCGTCAAAACCAGTAGCTTTGGGCGACTCAAAATTTGCGACTTCATTGGTCGACCCGCAAACCGGGAACGAAGAAAAGGTCGTGTTGCAGCCGATGGCCCGCACGATCCTGAGACAAGTGACCTTTAAGCGTTGATTGTGAAATGTGCGGTTTTGCCGCAACGGTTCGATTTTAAGTATTTTTAATTTTCAAACCTCAAATGTTTTAAGCCTTTGAGGTTTCTCCCGCAACATGAAAAAAGCACTCCTTCCCCTACTTTTCCTCATTACCTCGGTCCAGGCTCAAAACGAGGTGTTCTACCATGTCTTCCAACGCAGCTTTTTCGATTCGGACGGCGACCGACACGGCGACCTCAAAGGCATTCACCAAAAACTCGATTATTTCGAAGAACTGGGCGTGAACACAATCTTGTTGACGCCTTTGTACGTATCGGATTTTTACCATAATTACTTCGCGTCCGATTTTGAGAAAATCGACCCGGAATACGGCACGATGGACGATTATCTGCTGCTCGTCAAGGAAGTCCACAAACGCGGCATGAAGATCTACCAGGACGTCGAAATGCAATATGTAGCCGGGACGCATCCGTGGTTCAAGGAAGCGTACGGAAATCCGAAATCGCAATTCGGCGATTACCTGGTTTACGAAGATGCCGGTCACAAAAAGCCTTGGTATTTTTGGGGAGCCGATGAATTCACGCTCTACGACAACCGAAAAGAGAAGATCATCGTGGTGAACATGTACGACAAAAAGGTGTTCGATTATACCGAAAAAGTGTTGCGTTTTTGGGTCGATCCCAACAAAGACGGCAAATTCGACGACGGCGTGGACGGTTTCCGCCTCGATCACATGATGGACAACCTCGACAACGCCGGAAAGCTGACGAACCTGTTTGAAAAGTTCTGGTCGCCATTGTTCAAAAACCTGCGCGCCAAAAACCCGAAGCTCAAATTCGTGGCCGAACAAGCCGATTGGGGCTCGTATGGGCATGACTATTTTACCAAAGGCAACGTCGATTTCGTGTTCGCGTTCCGGTTGAAATTCGCCATCGACAAAATGGACAAGCAACTAATCGAAAAAGCCGCCGACAGTACATTCCTGCATAATCCTAAAGGCAAAAACCACTTTGTGTTCATCGAGAACCACGACACGAAGCGCTTTGCGTCCGAACCCGGAATGACCGCTGAAAAATCCAAAGCGGCCGCGGCGATCCAATTGCTCATAGGCGGAATCCCGTCGCTTTATTACGGTCAGGAACTCGGCATGAAAGGGCAGCAACGCCAGTTCGGGATGACCGATGGGAACGATATCGGCGTGCGCGAATCGTTTGAATGGTATCGCAGCGAAGAAGGCAAGGGAACAGCTAATTGGTATAAAGACACTGGGCCTTGGTGGGAACAGCGCTTCAATAAATCAGCTGACGGCGTGTCGTATGAAGAGCAAAAGCAAGACCCGGGCTCGTTATTCCATTTTTACCGCTCACTTTTAAAACTCCGGAAAGACCATCGCGCGCTGCGCAGCGGTCCATACTCGGCGATTGCCAACGGAAATCCCAACGTATTGAGTTTCGGGCGAAGCGATTCAGGAGAAAAACTCTTGATTTTTGTGAACCTTTCGGGCGAACAGCAAGCTACGTTGTCGACGATAGACACGCGCAACATCGAAACCCTGGCGGGTGAAACCGCGACCTTCGAAATCGGACGCGTTTCGGTGACATTGCCGGCTTACGGTTAATCGGTGGTCAAAATCTAGTCGTCGGCTCAGTTCGGGACGTACGTGCTCGAATCTTTCTTTTCCCCTTCGTATTCGATGATGTAGATGTCTTCGCTGTCGCGCTTCATATAGTACTTCTCGCGAGCGTACTTTTCGACCTGGTCCGGATTTTTGAGCAGCTTGATGTTCTGGGAATCCCGCTTGATCTCGCCTTTGTAATATTCGCGGTTTTCCTCAAGTTCCTCGATTTCCTTGTCGAGCATGCGGTGGTTCAAGCGGGAATAATTGTCGAGGAACAGTATCCAGACGATGAAAAACAAAGACACGAGCACGTAGCGGTTTCCAATGAACCGCATCCATTTGCGTTTGGTCTTTTTTTCTTTCTTTTCTACAGTTTCCTCTGACATGTCGTTTTGGTTTAGCCCGGATAGCAGCGGCAGCCTTTCGCGTTGTGACCGTGTTTTTGCCAGTGGCAAAGGCGACCGCAGGAAGCCATTTGGCGCTGTCGCAAAAACCGGGATACAAAAGAAAGCTAAAGCGGATAGCCGGATAAGCTCCTAAAAGTAAACAAATTTACAATATCCGCTGATGAATTACCGCGCGCACGACGTCTATGGCCACCGTATTGTATTTGTCGTTCGGGATGATGATGTCTGCGTGGGCTTTGGTCGGCTCGATGAATTGCTCGTGCATGGGCTTGAGCGTCTTTTGGTAGCGCTGCAGCACTTCGTCCATGTCGCGTCCGCGTTCGGCTATGTCGCGTTTGAGGCGTCGGATGAGGCGCTCGTCCGAATCGGCGTGCACGAAAATCTTGATGTCGAAGAGTTCGCGCAATTCGGGATTCGCCAGGATCAGGATGCCTTCTACGATCATGACTTTTCTCGGATGCGTCGAAATCGTATCGTCGGTGCGGTTGTGCGTCACGAACGAATACACCGGCTGGTCGATGGTTTCCCCGGCCTTTAGCGCTTTGAGATGCTTGGTGAGCAACTCGAAGTCGATGGCGCGCGGATGGTCGAAATTGATCAGCGAGCGCTCGTCATAAGAGAGGTTGTTGTTCTCGCGATAATAATGGTCCTGGGAAATCACGCCCACTTCCTCATCGGGAATCTCGTTCATGATTTGACGTACCACTGTTGTTTTTCCGCTTCCGGTACCGCCGGCAATTCCAATAATCAGCATAAGGTTTCTGGGTTTTCGCCCGCAAAGATAACAAACCGCGGCTTTCATCGATACATTGCCCGACATTACGCTAATGTTTTGATTTTCAGATAACTTATAAAAATGTCATATGCAAACCGTAAAATTCTTGTAAAAAATGTGTTAATCAATCCCAATTCTTTCTATTATTGCACCCAAACCTAAAACGATAATCATGAAAAAATTAGTTATGCTTGCTTCGGCAGCAGTATTGGCTCTATCGCTTAACTCATGTAGTTCAGACGACAACGGAGGCGGAGGAGTTTCTGACGCTAAACTTGTAGGAAAATGGGCGCACGAAACAGAAAGAGTCGTAGCCGGAGGGCAAGTATTGCAACCAGAGCAGCCGTATTCTGACAACGAAGCAGGATGTGCGAAAGATTTTATCCAATTTGGTGAAACCGGAGCGTTCACTTACGGCGACTACTGGAGCAGCGAGTGCGATCTTGACACAGATGTAACAACCTGGACGCGTGACGGTAAAGACATCACTGTTGGTGAAGGAACAGAGGCTGAAACTTTTACAGTAATGAGCGTTTCTGCCACAAAACTAAAAGTGAAATATGTTACGACACTTCAAGGCGTGAACTTTACAGAAGAGTTGACTTTCTCGAAAGTGGACTAATACCTTGTGAGATATTTTTTGAAAATGCCGGCCTAGTGCCGGTTTTTTTTTAGGCAGCATTTCCCGCTGTGCGCTTTAGCCCTTGCCCTTGCCTCTTCTTTTCATCGGCGGGGCGCGGGCTTCCTACGGTCGCCGCGCCCCGCGTGAAAAGTACGGGAAAGGGCGTCGGGGCTGCCGCTTCCATCGGGGCTGCACGTGCAAAACGCAATAGCCGTCACGATTCCAAAACTTCGGTCCAAAACCACATTGGAATATTTCCATTCGCCTACTGGATTTTCTCCTACAAACACCTCGAAAAACAAATTCCAATCGCTATATTTGCCGACATGGCAGAAGAACTCCTCATCGAAACGCTGCGGTTCAGGCAATTGCGGCAAGAACTCAACATGACGCAACAGGCGTTTGCCAAAGCTTTGCGCATCAAAGGCAGCATCGCCGATATCGAGCGCGGCAAAACCCGTCTTTCCGGCGCGGTCGTAGCCCGTTTGTTACAGGTTTACAGCATCAATCCTCTGTGGCTTTACGGTGAAAGCGAGCAACGGCACCTCGAAGTGACCGTTCCGCTTATGCCAAAAGTGGTTACGCTCGACGTGGAGAGCAACGAAAACATCGCGATGGTGAATGTGAAAGCTTCGGCCGGTTACGCCCACAATTTGCAGGATCCCGAATGGTACGACACACTGCCGGCATTCCGGCTTCCGCTGCCCGAGTACCGGAATGCGAGTTTCCGCGCTTTCCAGGTGCAAGGCGACAGCATGCTACCGGTTTTGCAACAGGGCGAATGGGTCATTGCAAAAGCCGAGGAATCGCTCGCCGGACTGTCTGAAAACTCCGTTTATGTCGTGGTCCTGGCCGATACCGTAGTGGTCAAGAAAGCGCAACTTACGACCTCGGGACTGCGGCTCATATCGCTCAATTCCCTCTATCCGCCGATCGACTTACAACCGGCCGACGTCAGGGAAATGTGGCGGGTGACTGCAAAAATCACAAGTAACCTGGGCCACCCGGCTTCTTCGCTCGACGAGCTTACGCGAGAAATGAGGGAAGGTTTCGTGAGCCTGAAATCGCTTTTAGGCAAAGGCTGATTGCAAACCGTCAGCAAAACACAAAACAAACGGCATGGAAACCAAACACAACCTTGTGCTCAGGAAGACGACGCTTGACGATCTCGACCGCCTTTTCGAGTTCCAGCTCGATGAAAAAGCGAACCATCTTGCCGCCTTTACCGCTGCCGACCCTGCCGATAAAAAGGCTTACATCGAGAAATTCACAAGACTGTTCGCAGATCCGTCGGTGAACAACTTCACGATATGGCAACGCGATGTGATCGTGGGAAGCATCGCCAAGTTCGAGATCGACTCGAAGGCAGAAATCACGTATTGGATCGACCGGGCGTTTTGGGGAGGCGGCATCGCATCGGCAGCGCTTGGGGAATTGCTCGCCACGGAACGCCAACGGCCGCTTTTCGGTCGCGTCGCATTCGACAATATCGGTTCCCAAAAGGTGTTGGAACGTTGCGGTTTTATCAGGATTGGAACCGATAAAGGTTATGCGAACGCTCGAAAAAGGGAAATTGAGGAGTTTGTGTACAGATTGGATTAAAGGGCTGCTTGGTTTTTAGCGGAACCGTTTAGTTGATTGCTGGCAGCTTGGCAAACGCTTGGATGATGATGCGGATCAGGTTGTGTTTTGATGCGGGATCGCCGCGGGTTGTCGGTTTGTTGGGATGCGGAGGTGTTGCGTGGAAAAGTTTAAGGATTTGTACAGTTTTTCTGTATTGGCCGCATGTTGAATTCCGATAAATTTACGGGTGGGTGGTGGTGGCTTTTTTATGTATCAGAAATTTCTGACTCCCGCTTTTTTAGCCGATCTTGTCGACGCCTTTTTGTTTTGACCGAAATGCCTGCGCTACGATTCACGGCACCAAATACAGGAAAACGCTAAAAAAATGACAGGCGCTACCCGCCAAAACGAATACGTGCCAAATCGCGTGATAATAGGGTTTCCGTTGTTTCGCGTAGAAATAAATCCCGAAAGTATAGCACAAACCGCCAGCCAAAATCAGCCACAGCGCGCCGGGCGCCAAGGTTTCCAAAAGCGGTTTTGCAACGAGGATCGCCATCCAACCCATGAGCCCGTATAAAACGAGCGACAATTTTTCGGAACGGCGCAAAGGTGAAAACTTAAAGACGAAACCCGCCACCACGAACGCCCAACTCATCCCGAATAAAATCCAGCCCCAAGTTCCTTTCAAACCGAGCAAGGCCACAGGCGTATAAGTGCCCGCGATCAGCAAATAGATACAGAGGTGGTCGATTCGCTGAAAAAGACGCTTCCACCGCAGGCGGGTCATGGCGTGGTAAACGGTCGAGGCCGAGTACAGCAAAATCAGTGTGAACCCAAAAACACCAGATGCCACAAGGTCGATCGCGCTTCCGTTGCGCCACGAAAAAACAAACATGAAGACTGCCGCCACAATAGACAGCAATGCACCCAGTCCGTGGGTTGCGACGTTCCAAAATTCTTCTTTGGCCCGATTGCGTTTGAGTATCATAAGGCTGGTTTGCCGTAAATTTAGGAAGAGCCCGCGAGATGTGATTTTAAGGAAATGATAAAGTTTTTTTAACCGTTGGTCGGTTTGCGCGATAGGTTCCAGCCCCGATCGCAGCGAAAAGCTTTTTTGCCGGATCGCGGCCCATTTTGCGTGCCTGACGACGCGACCGCAGGAAGCGCGCGTCAGGCGCTGCAAAATGCCGCAAGCCGCGAAAAACTTGCAGCGGAGAGCGGGAAAAAGCTGCCAAAAAAAACAATACAACTTCTTAATTTCCAACCGCTTCCGAAATTGTTAATTATTAATTGTTAATTGTCTATTGTCTATTGCCAATTGCCTTGATTTACCCGCAAATAATTGTATTTTTACGGCTCAAAATTTCAAACTGATTCATGGGTAAAATCATTGCCATTGCCAACCAGAAAGGCGGTGTCGGAAAGACGACAACTTCGGTCAACCTCGCTGCCGCGCTTGGTGTTCTCGAAAAAAAAGTATTGCTTATCGATGCCGATCCTCAGGCCAATGCCGGTTCGGGCCTCGGGCTTGACATAGAGAACGTGACAAAAGGGACGTACCAGCTTTTGGAACACAGCATCACGGCGGAAGAGGCGATCGTGCCGACATCGGCTCCAAACGTGAGCATGATTGCAGCCCATATCGACCTTGTTGCCATCGAGATCGAACTCGTCGACAAGGAAAACCGAGAATACATGCTCAAGCAGGCACTTGCCGAGACACGCGAAAATTACGATTATATCCTCATCGACTGCGCTCCTTCTCTCGGGCTTTTGACGTTGAACGCGCTGACGGCGGCCGATTCTGTAGTAATTCCGATTCAGTGCGAATATTTTGCGTTGGAAGGTCTCGGCAAACTGTTAAATACGATCAAGAGCGTCCAGAAAATCCACAATCCGAACCTCGATATCGAAGGCTTGCTGTTGACGATGTACGATTCGCGTCTGCGTTTGAGCAACCAGGTGGTCGAGGAAGTCCAGAAACATTTCGGGGACATGGTTTTTGAAACGATCATCCAGAGAAACGTGAAATTGAGCGAGGCGCCGAGTTATGGCGAGAGCATCATCAATTATGACGCGACGAGCAAAGGGGCGACGAATTATTTGCACCTTGCCCAGGAAATTATCAAGAAAAACAATTAAGCGGAAATGGCACAGGCTATCAAAAAACAGGCGTTGGGAAGAGGTTTATCGGCTTTGCTGAAGGATCCAGAGAACAATATCCAATCTATAGACGACAAAAACGCCGACAAGGTCATCGGCAACATCATCGAACTCGACCTTGCGGCCATCGAAATCAACCCGTTCCAGCCGCGCTCGAATTTCAATGAGGAAGCGCTCCAGGAATTGGCGACGTCGATTCGCGAATTGGGCGTGATCCAACCGATTACCGTCCGCAAAACCGATTTCAACAAATACCAACTGATTTCTGGAGAACGCCGTTTGCGAGCGTCCAAAATCGCCGGATTGGCCACGATTCCCGCTTACATCAGGATCGCGAACGACAACGAATCCCTTACGATGGCGTTGGTGGAAAACATCCAGAGACATGATTTGGATCCTATCGAGATTGCGCTTTCCTACCAGCGTTTGATTGACGAAATCCAGTTGACGCAGGAGCAGATGAGCGACCGCGTCGGCAAGAAGCGTTCGACGATAGCGAACTATTTGCGTTTGCTCAAGTTGGATCCTATCATCCAGACGGGTATCCGCGACGGCTTTATTTCGATGGGACACGGCCGTGCGATCATCAACATAGACGATCACGACGCCCAAACCGATATCTACCACAAAATCATCAGCCAGAATCTTTCGGTTCGCGAGACCGAGGAATTGGTGCGCAATTACCACGAAAGCCAGAAGCCCAAAACCGCAAAGTCGAAAGCGACCGGATTTTCTGTGGACATTGACGACAAAAAAGCGATCGCAGGTTATTTCGGCGCCAAAGTAGATGTGAAAGTGGCCGCGAACGGAAAAGGAAAAATTACGATCCCGTTCCATTCCGAAGAAGATTTCAACCGCATCGTCAAATTGATACAAGGGTCGTGAAAATGCGGGCTTTCATAGCATTGCTGGTTTTTTCGGCTCTTTCGGCTTTTGGCCAAAAAGTGCAGAAAGTGGAAGCGTTGGCCCAGGCCGATACGACCGTGACCAACAAGGTGATCGATCCGTTGCGGCCTGCGAAAGCGGCGTTTTATTCCGCGATCGTGCCGGGATTGGGCCAGGTTTACAACAAGCGGTATTGGAAAGTGCCATTGGTTTATGGCGCCATCGGGACGAGCTTGTATTTTTATTCCGACCAGAACACCAAATACAAAAAAGTACGCGATGCCTACAAGCGACGACTTGCCGGCTATTACGACGATGAGTATCAATACCTTGACGATCAGCGTTTGATAAGCGCCCAACGCGGCTATAAGAAAAATCGTGAGTATTCGCTTTTGTTTGCCGTCGGATTTTACGTGCTCAACATCGTCGACGCCAATATCGATGCGCATCTGAAACAGTTCAACGTGAGCAACGACTTGACGCTCGAACCGGATCTGATCCAGCAGGACATGTATTCCAAACCCACGATTGGCCTTACTTTAAATTATAGATTCTAGATGAAAATTGCGCTTTTGGGATATGGCCGAATGGGTCAGATAATTGAACGTATCGCTTTGGAACGTGGTCACGACATCGTGTTGCGCAAAAAGAGCGCTGATTCGTTTGACGGTCTTGAAAATGCCGATGTCGCTATTGATTTCAGCGTGCCCGATGCCGCCGTTGGAAATATCACCGCTTGCCTCGAAGGCGGGATTCCCGTTGTTTCAGGTACGACCGGCTGGCTCGACAACTTCCATAAGATGGCGGGATTGTGCGAGGATAAAAACGGCGCTTTCCTTTACGGATCGAACTTCAGCCTCGGCGTGAACCTGTTTTTCAATCTCAACGAGCAATTGGCTAAAATGATGGCAAAATTCCCGGATTACAAAGTCCGCATGAAAGAAATCCATCACACGCAAAAGCTTGACGCTCCAAGCGGAACGGCGATTTCGCTTGCAAAAGACATCATCGAAAATTCCGATTATTCAAGTTGGGCATTGTCGGATGCAAAGTCAGATGAAATCCTTATCGAGGCCAAACGCATCGAAAATGTTCCCGGAACGCACACGGTTTTTTACGATTCCGACGTGGACAGGATCGAAATCACGCATACCGCCCACAGTCGCGAGGGCTTTGCTTACGGAGCGGTGATCGCTTCCGAATGGCTCGTCGGGAAAACCGGCGTTTTTTCAATGAAAGACGTGCTGGCAATCTAAAATTTATCACAATACGGTAACGCCTCGAACGCGATTCCGACTTACGCATAAAAACTTACGGACATGACATTGACACAATGGTTTATTTTTTTCCTGATCGTGCAAGTGGTGCACTTCGCAGGAACCTGGAAATTATACGAAGCCGCCGGACATAAGCGCTGGGAAGCCGCCGTGCCGATCTACAACGCCATCGTGCTCATGAAAATCATCAACCGCCCGACTTGGTGGACGATTTTGCTGTTCGTTCCCGTCGTAAACCTTATCATGTTCCCGGTGGTCTGGGTGGAGACGCTCAGGAGTTTCGGAAAAAATTCCACCCAGGACACGTTGCTTGGGATCTTTACTTTAGGGCTTTACATTTACTACGTCAATTACACCCAGCCGCTGAACCACATTCCGGACAGGGAGTTGCGTTCCAAATCGAAGGCGGGCGATACGCTGAGTTCGCTGCTTTTCGCGGTTGTCGTGGCCACCGTCGTGCATACGTACATTATGCAACCGTTCACAATTCCGACATCCTCACTCGAAAAATCGTTGCTTATCGGAGATTTCCTGTTTGTGAGCAAGTTCCATTATGGGGCGCGTACGCCTTCTACGACAGTGGCGCTTCCGATGGTACACGACACGATTCCGATCATCAACAAGCGTTCGTACCTGTTTAAGCCGCAATTGCCGAGCTTCCGCTTTCCGGGATTCGAAAAAATCGAAAAGAACGACATTGTGGTCTTCAACTGGCCCGTCGATACGGTCGAGCGCTTTTTTGTTCCGGGGCCTCGCGTGAACAAGCCGGTCGACAAGAAATCGAATTACGTCAAACGCTGCGTGGGAACGCCGGGCGACAGTCTTTCGATAGTGGACGGGGACGTCGTCATCAACGGCAAGAAACTCATCCTTCCGGAAAGATCGCGACCACAGACCGCCTACTTTGTGACATTTGACGGAAAGACGCCAATCGACTTTGAATACCTGTTGCGCAGCCTCGACGTTACGGACGGTGCAGGCTTTATCAGCGAGAGACGCGACACATTGCTCATCAGCGCCATTACCGAGCGTGGTGCCGAAGCGCTTCGCAAAGTGCCCGGCGTAGTTTCCGTTACCAAAAACCTCGATAAAAAGAGCAATGCCCAATCGGTGGTTTTCCCTAAAGGTTACACGAACTGGACAATCGACAATTACGGCCCGATCTATATTCCGGAGCAAGGGAAAACGGTGGCTTTGAAACGCACTTCGCTACCGTTCTACAAAAAAATAATTGAGGAATTCGAAGGACACGACCTCAAGGTAAACGGTGAAGAAATCCGCATCGATGGAAAAGTAGCCACCTCTTACACGTTCGCGCAGAATTATTATTGGATGATGGGCGACAACCGCCACCGGTCCGAAGACAGCCGGTATTGGGGATTTGTACCGGAAAACCACGTCGTCGGAAAGCCGGTGTTCATTTGGATGAGTTTGGATCCCAACAAAGGCGGGTTCGACAAGATTCGCTGGGAGCGCATGTTTACAACCGTAGGAGGCGAAGGCGAACCGACTTCCTATTTTAAGTTTTTCCTGATTGCATTGGGACTTTACTTCGTGGCCAGCTATTTTATCAACAAACGAAAAGCCGCAAAGGAATAATAATGGACATTCTTATTTTTCCCACCTATTTCCCGTCAATCAGCCAATTTGTCTCGATTGCGCAAGCCGATTCCGTCACGTTGGAAGTGGAAGACAATTTCCAGAAGCAAACCAACCGCAACCGCATGTACATTTACAGCCCGAACGGCAAGCAGTTGCTCAATGTTCCGGTAAAGCACACGAGTTCGGCGGGTCATCAGAAAACGAAGGACATTCGCATAGAAAAGAATTTCGATTGGCAAAAACTGCATTTCAAATCGCTTGAAGCCGCTTACAGAAGTTCGCCTTTCTTTGAATATTACGAGGATGAGATCGCGCCGATTTACTTCAAGAAACACCAATTCCTGATGGATTTGAATATGGAAGCGCTGCAGATCGTCTACAAATGCCTTGGATTGCCGTTTGAGGTGAACAAAACCTCGGAATATTTCCATGAAGTTCCCGACGTTGCAGACCTTCGAATGCTTGCGAACGGCAAAAAAGATGAAAACCAGTTTGAAGAATATACCCAGGTTTTCGGGGATAAATTTGGTTACCTGAACAATTTGAGCATTCTTGATTTACTATTCAACGAAGGACGATATGCGCTCGACTACCTCAAAAGACAAACCTTGATCGCACCTGCCAACTTTAAGCTTTAAGCTTTAAACTTCAACCAACCTACTCCCTAACCTCCAACCGCGTCATAATCGGGTAGTGATCGGAGTTCTCAAATTCCGTAAAATTCACGAAACTTTTGACCTGTAATTTAGGATCGGCGAAAATATAGTCGATTCGAGCCGGGTAATATTTGAATTTATACGTCTGCCCAAAGCCCTTTCCGGCATCTTCGAACGCATCTCCCAACTTGCCTTTTATCACGCGGTACACATACGAAAACGCACTGTTGTTCATATCGCCGCAAATAATTACCGGAAATTTGCACAAGCGCCTGTGGTCGCGAATAATCTCGGCTTGTTGCTGTTGTCGTTTGAAAGCTTCACTCGCGCGTCTAAAAATTGCCTTTCGCTTTTTCTCGTCGATTTTGTTGAGATGATCGTTGTTGATCTCGTCGACGTCCGGCGTGATTTTTATCGATTGCAGATGCATGCTGTAAATCCTGATCGTGTCCTTGCCCTTGCGGATATCGGCATATACTACGTTGTTGTTCGAATTCGGGAGTTCGAGTTTTCCCTGGTCGATAATCGGAAACTTGGAATAAATTGCCTGGCCCGTCTTAACCTGGTTGCCCTGCATCATGATGTACTTGTGCGGATAGACTTTGAGGTCGACGTTGGCGCGTTCGGAATATTCCTGCAAACACACGATGTCGGGATTTTGATCGTTGATGAAATCCTGGATGGTCGCTCCCACATCATCGTTGGGAATCCAGTCGAAGAGATTGAACAAACGCACATTGTAGCTCATCACCGTAAAATCCTTTTCGGAATCCGGGAGTTCCGTTGGTGAGAACTTGTAAAATTTATTGATGAACGTGATGCCTGCCAACAACAACAAAGCCGGTAGAACGACTTGTTTCTTGAGCAAAACCGCCCAATAGACAAAGAAAAAGGCGTTCAGTATCAAGAACATCGGCATGAAAAGGGTCAGTACCGAAAGCAGCGGAAACATCTTTGGTGCGAGGAACGGCAAGACATAGGCGATCACCGTCAGCACCGTAAGCACGATGTTGAGCAACCACATAAACTTGTTGAACCACGAGAGTTTTTTCATATCATTTTCCTGCGCGGAACAGGAAATCCTTTTCGTCCTTAGTCAGGCTGTCATAACCTGAACGGCTTATTTTATCCAATATTTCATCGATTTGTTGCTGTGTTCTGTCTTTCGTTACGACGGATGGCTTTTTTTGGGACGCTTTGTTGTCGTAATTGCGATGGACCTTTTTAAATTTCGTTTTTTGCGATGGTTTGAACAAGTTGGCGAAAAACTCGATCACCGACGTGACGATTCGGCTAAGGTCCGTTCCGCTCTGCAAAAGTTTCATATATACGAATCCGAAAAGCGCCGCCGACAAATGCGACAAATGGCTAACGGAACTTTCTGCTGGGATCGAAATGAGGTCGAGGAAAATCAGCAAACCCGTAATGATCCAGAGCTTGACGTTTCCGATGAGCAGCAACCGTACTTCCATCGTCGGATTGTATGTCGTGATCGCCACCAAAACGGCCATTACCGCAGCAGATGCGCCGACGAGCCCGTTGCCCAACCCAAAAATGTAATAGTTCGCGATATAGACCAAGGCCGCGAAAACTGCACCGAGGAAATATACACCCAGGAACTGCTTTATCGTAAAGTAGGTGCGGAACAACCGAGCCGAAAAATTAAGCACGAGCATATTGCTCAGGATATGCATGAAATTGGCATGGAGAAACGAATACGTAACGACCGTCCACGGATAGTAGAGGACCACGCCGGGGCGTAACGCCAGCCATTCCGGAAAACCGCTGCCTGGCACAAACGCAAAATACAAAGCCGATACAATGAAAATTGCGACATTTATGATGATCAGCCGCGTTTCAGGGCCGCCAAGGGCATATTCGTTCTTTAAATCATTTAGGATGCGTGACATATCAATTCCAGCGGTTGTCGTTAAAACTGTTTTTTTTCCAGTACCACATCATCAGGAAACCGAATAAGGCGCCTCCGATATGCGCAAAGTGGGCTATGCCTGAACTTGGCCCACCGATTACCGAACTCGACGAAATACCGGAAAATATATCGATAAGCAAGATTCCGGGTACAAAAAATTTAGCTTTTATCGGAATCGGAAGAAAAATCATCATCATCTCAGCATTCGGGAACATAAACGCAAATGCCACCAACAAACCGTAAATCGCGCCCGATGCACCCACCATCGTAGTTTGGCTCGTGGCTGCGGCATGGAACAGCGCACCGAAACTCTCTTCGTTTATCCTCGACTGCTGGGATGCATCCAGTACGTTGCGCAAGCTGGCTTCGAACAATTCCCCTCGATAAGCATTGTCCCTGACGAAATCAAAATTGAGTATTTTGTGGACCTGATCGGATGAAAGTGCCAAATCTGACGCTTGGCTCAGGAACTGATGCACCTCGAAATACACGTATCCCGTGTTGACCAATGCCGCTCCCAATCCGCAGGATATGTAGAAAAACAAAAATTTCTTCGGTCCCCACAACTGCTCCAATGTCGAACCGAACATGTACAAACCGAACATATTGAACACAATGTGCTCTATTCGAGGAAACGCGGCGTGCATGAACTGGTAGGTAAACGGCTGCCACAGTTGGAATTGATCGCTTTGAATATAGTGAAGCGAAAGAAAGTCATAAGCCGGAGCTACGGCCTGCGCGCCCAGGAAAAAAATGACGTTGAGTATGAGCAGTTGCTTGACAACCGGCGTTATTTGCATCATAGTGCGAATTTCTTATCGATATCTTCCACACGAAGCGTGATGAAAGTCGGTTTCCCGAAAGGTGAAACATCTGGTTCTTTACATGCGAACAAACCATTTACGAGGTTTTCCTGTTCGCGTTCGGCGAGAAACGTTCCCGTTTTTACGGCCACGCTTTTGGCCATCGATTTGGCGATGGAATCGTTTTGGCTGAAACTCATTCCGGGCAATCCGTCCTGGAGATCGCTGAGCAACTGCTCCATTACGATCGATGCCTCGCTTTCGGCCACGTTGATCGGCAATCCCGATACGACGATATGGTCGTGGTGGATTTCACTGAAAACAAATCCTGTATTTTCCAATGACAATTGCAATTCGCGGATCAAACTGAGTTCCAACGTCGAAAAATACAGGTTCAGCGGGAACAGCAATTGTTGGCTCGACGCCTGGCGAACGGTCATATTGGTCAGGAACTGCTCGTACAAGACACGTTGGTGCGCCCGTTGTTGATCTATGATGACCATCCCCGATTTTATAGGATTTACGATGTACTTACGATGAAGCTGGTACATGCGGTTTTCCTGGGCCTGGATGTCCGATTCGTCGAATAATGAGGCCGTGACCTCTTCCCCGCTCTCAAACTGGATCTCTTCGGGTTCGGAAATCGTCTCAAAATCACTTTTGAGGCCAACGTATAGGCTCTCCCAACTGGCGTGTTCGGTCTTGCGGTGGTAATTTCCGGCCGAGGCGAAAGACGAATTTCCCGCAGCAGAGCCCGCTGACCGCTTTTCGGACGGCATCCCGAACGGATTAAAGCCGCCATCTACCTCTATAACGGGCACGACCGCATCGCGATCTTTGTAATCGTATGGCGTGTCCAAAGAATCGTCCCGTTCAAAATCGAGCACCGGAGCGACGCTGAACTGGCCGAGGCTGTGTTTTACCGAAGCGCGCAAAATGGCGTAAAGCGCGTGTTCGTCGTCGAACTTGATTTCGGTTTTCGTAGGATGGATGTTGATATCTATCGTATGAGGCGGAACGTTCAGGTAGATAAAATACGACGGTTGGCAACCTTCCTTCAAAAGCCCTTCATAGGCCGCCATTACGGCGTGGTGCAGATAACCGCTCTTGATAAACCTGTCGTTGACGAAAAAGAATTGCTCGCCTTTGTTTTTCTTGGCGAATTCTGGTTTCCCGACAAAACCTTCAAATGTGACGATTTCCGTCGATTCCGAAATAGGAACCAGTTTTTCGTTCGTGCGCCCGCCGAAAATATTGACGATGCGTTGTCTCAGGTTGGAAGCGGGTAGATTGAACATTTCCCCACCATTGTGGTACATCGTAAAATGAATGTTCGGATGCGCCATGGCCACTCGTTGGAACTCGTCGAGGATATGTCGGAATTCCACCGTGTCCGACTTCAGGAAGTTGCGACGCGCCGGTATGTTGAAAAACAAATTTTTGATCGCAAACGAGGTTCCCTGTGGCAAAACGGCGACCTCCTGGGAGACGAACTTACTGCCTTCGATGACAAGGTGCGTTCCCAGGTCCTGGTGGGGCTGGCAGGTTTTCATCTCGACGTGGGCGATGGCTGCGATCGAAGCGAGTGCTTCACCGCGAAAACCCTTTGTATGCAATGAAAAAAGGTCTTCTGCATGACGGATTTTTGACGTAGCATGACGTGCAAAGCACAATTTGGCATCTTCAGGGTTCATGCCCTGGCCGTTGTCGATTACCTGGACGAGTGTTTTGCCTGCGTCTTTGATGATGAGCTTGATGTCATCGGCTTTGGCGTCGACGGCATTTTCCATCAATTCCTTGACAACGGAGGCTGGTCGCTGGACGACCTCGCCCGCGGCAATTTGATTCGCAACGTGGTCGGGAAGGAGTTGGATAATACTGGACATGTTCTGTTTGAGTGGACGTCAAATGTACCACAATTAACGTAAAAAACCGGGATGCAAACGTGAAGGGCGGGTTAAAGTTTTGCACACTAATGTTTGGCTTTTCATGAAGTCGTGGCGGGGCGCGGACGTGAGTTTTTTGTTGAGTTTGACGGTGGTGTGTCGAAGGGGAAACGTGTGAGGTTTGGCGGCTCCGCTGCGCTGCGCCGCTAGTTACGATTTTTTTGAACAATTAAGATAGTTAAGTTTAGTTAAGGTTTTTTGTTTCAATTTAACGAGCTGGAATGCGAAGCGTTTGGCGGCTCCGCTGCGCTGCGCCGCTAGTTACTAATTTTTTTTAACAACTAAGGTAATTAAGTTTAGTTAAGGGTTTTTGTTTCAATTTAACGAGCTGGAATGCGAAGCGTTTGGCCGCTCCGCTGCGCTGCGCCGCTGCTTATTCGCATTTCTCGATTTCTTGAACAATTAAGATAGTTAAGTGTAGTTAAGGCTTTTGTGTGGAGTTTCGATTTTTGACGAGCCGGGATGCGAAGCGTTTGGCGGCTCCGCTGCGCTGCGCCGCTGCTTACTCGCATTTCTCGATTTCTTGAACAATTAAGGTAATTAAGTTTAGTTAAGGGTTTTGGGTGAGGTTTGGTTGATGCGGTGAGAATGTAGGTGAATTGTGCTTGCGTTAGCGATTGCAGCGGCATCCTTTTGCGAGGCACGAGCAAAAGATACAGTGGAAAGCGCGGCGCCGGCCCAGGTCGCGGAACGAAGCAGTTTGCCGTTCCGGCGCAACGCCCAACTTTAAACCTTAAACTTTAAACTTTAAACCTTAAACTTTAAACCTTAAACTTTAAACCTTAAACTTTGAACTTCAAACCTTAAACTTTAAACAAAAAAACCCGTTCTTTCGAACGAGCTTCCTATCAAAAGGTAAACGCTATTTAAATCCCATTTTCAAATTCTGACCCGAGGTGCGCTTTCGCAAATCTGCCATGCGGATTGCCGTTATGGCGGCTTCGGTACCTTTGTTGCCGTGGCTTCCGCCCGAACGATCGAGCGATTGTTGTTCGTTATTGTCGGTAAGCACGCAAAATATCACGGGAATATCGCCTTTTATGTTGAGATCTTTTATGCCTTGGGTAACGCCTTCGCAAACGAATTCGAAGTGCATGGTTTCTCCTTTGATCACGCATCCGATGGTAATGATCGCATCGACGGTAAGCGCCTGGCGCATCCTGGCGGCTCCGTAGATGAGCTCGAAACTGCCCGGCACGTTCCAACGCGTGATGTTCTCCGGTTTTACGCCACAATCGAGCAACGCCGTTTCGCATCCGCTGAAAAGGCCTTCGGTGACTTTCGTGTTCCACTCAGAAACAACAATCCCGAATGTGAAGTTTTTCGCATCCGGGAGTTGGTTTTTATCGTATTCTGATAAGTTCTTGTTCGCTGTGGCCATATTATTGCGCCAATCCGATAAGCGCGTCTACCTGAGCAGCCTCGGGAGAAGCGTCGTAATTGTCCTTGATGTCCTGGAAATGCTTCAGGGCCGTTTCTTTTTGTCCCAAAGACAAAGCGGCTTTCCCGGCTTTCAACAAATACATTGGTGTTGTGAATTCGTTTTTATTCGTAGCGGCGGCTTTCTCATAGTATTCCAACGCTTCTTTCGGTTGGTTTTTCTGAGAGAATGCATCCCCTTTCAAACCTTGAGCCAATGCAGAAAGCACGACGTCGTCTGTCTTGAACTTATCAAGAGATTCTATAGCCTCATTGTATTTTCCTGTGTTCAGATAAGAAACTCCAGCGTAATAGTTGGCAAGGTTTCCTGCATCTGTCCCTGAATAATTGTCGGCGATATCTACAAAACCGTACTGTCCTTCTGATCCCTTAAGGGCCAGAACGAAAAGAGAATCCGGCTTTACGCCGTCAACCGCCTGCTGGAAATTCTGCTGGGCAACGAACAAAGCCGCTGCGGCATCGTCTTCCTTAGGTTCGGCAACGAATTTTTGGTAAGCAACATATCCGATAGCAGCCAAAGCGACGGCACCTACGATACCGAAAATCATCTTTTGGTTTTTCTCCACCCAAGCTTCGGTCTTGTTGGCCGTATCGTCCAACGTATTGAAAACACCTGCCGTGGCACTGTCTTTCTCATCGACTTTTACGTCTTCAAGATAGTTGTTGTCCAACGTTGGGTCATTTTCCTCTTTTTCTTTGGGCGCTTTGAAACCTCTCTTATTATATGTTGCCATTTAACTTTAAATTAATGCGGGGCAAAAATAAAATTTTTATTCAGAAACGAAAGCTAAAAGTTGTATTTTTTCGGAAATTTGCGACCGCTTCCCGAATCCCGATTTTCGTTACCGAAGCCGCTTTTGCCAATGCACCTCAACAAGATTTCCCTGCTCAATTACAAAAATTTCGAAGATGCGTCTTTCGATTTCGACGGCAAGATCAATTGCTTCGTCGGAAAAAACGGCGTGGGAAAGACCAATGTGCTCGACGCGATCTACCATCTGGCGTATGGCCGAAGCTATTTCAACCCGATTGCGATGCAGAACATCCGCCACAATCAGGACTTTTTCGTGGTCGAAGGCGAATTCGAGAAAGACGACAGGAGCGAGCTGATCGTGTGCAGCCTCAAAAAAGGCCAGAAGAAAATCCTGAAGCGCAACGCCAAAACCTATGAGAAATTCTCGGATCACATTGGCTTCATACCGCTGGTGATCATCTCTCCTACCGATCGCGACCTTATCCTCGAAGGCAGCGAAGTCAGGCGGAGCTTTATCGACAGCGTGATTTCCCAGCTTGACTCGCCTTACCTCCACAAGCTTATCCAATACCAAAAAGTACTGACGCAGCGCAACGCCTTGCTCAAGTATTTTGCGGCCAACCGTAATTTCGACCAGGAAACGCTAGTGATTTACGACGAACAGCTCGACGTGCTTGCCCAGCCTATTTTTGAGAAGAGGCGCGATTTTCTCGAGCAGTTTCTGCCGATCTTCAACGAGTACCACCAAACGATCTCCAATTCGTCCGAAAATGTCCAGATCGTCTACCAAAGCCATTTGTCTCAGCACGGCATGCTGGCACTTTTGGGCGACCACGTCCAGCGCGACCGGGCATTGCAATATACTTCCGTGGGAATACACAAAGACGATTTGTCGTTCGAGATCGATGGTCACCCGATCAAGAAATTCGGGAGCCAGGGCCAACAAAAATCGTTTCTGATCGCACTCAAGCTGGCGCAATTCGAATTCGTGAAAAAACAATCGGGGCAAAAACCGATTCTTTTATTCGATGATATCTTTGACAAACTGGACGAAACGCGGGTGTCAAAAATCGTCGAAATGGTAGACAACGACGCGTTCGGCCAGCTTTTTATTTCGGACACACATCCTGAACGCACCGAGGCGATCGTGAAGCAGACGCATCAAAGCTATAAGATTTTTAATCTTTGAGAAATTCTCAAGTTCCGAACTCCAATCGAATCTAAGTCCCTGCCCTGGCATGACGCCGCTTTTGGGATTGTGACCCATTCGAATTAAACGACAACAAACGTTTACAAACGTTTACAAACGACAGTAAATGTTTAATGACCGGATGCATCGTTTGGTGTTTTGCACCTTTGCCTTAGGTTTTTGGATTTCCGATTCAGGATCGTATGGATAGTTGAAATTCGGAAAGGGTTTGGGGATTTGGATTCCATGTACAAATTCGTTTTCATATGATTTGGAGTTTGGAATTGGAGCGTAGGTGCTTCATTTCGAATTTCCGTTTCCCAACCCAAAACTAAAAACCGTATTTTAGCTCACTTTTATTTTCGATTATGAAAACTCAGATTTTGGCCCTTTTCGCCTGCGTTTCCTTGCTCTTTTCGTGTCAGGGACAAACTCCGGATCATGTAAAAACGGTTGGACCGAAAGATTTCGCCGAGAAACTCGACGGTAATCCTGAAGCGCAAATCCTCGACGTACGCACGCCTGAGGAGTTTTCCGGCGGACATTTGAACAACGCTCAAAACATCGATTGGTATGATAAGGACGATTTTGTCACGTCGGCGGCAAAGCTGGATAAAACCAAACCGGTTTTCGTGTACTGCGCAGCCGGTGCGCGCTCGAAAAAAGCGGCAGCTAAATTATCCGAGATGGGATTCGCCAATGTGTACGATTTGCAGGGCGGCTATGTGAAGTGGAATGCCCAGGGTTTGAGCCAGACAGAGGCGGGATCTGAGATAGCTGTCGGTATGCGGTCTCCTGAATATGCGGAATTGATCAAATCAAGTGATAAGGTGCTCGTCGACTTTTACGCGCCTTGGTGTGAGCCATGTAAAAAAATGGCGCCTTACCTGACCAAAATGGAAAAGGAGCGAACAGATGTCAAAATCGTCCGGCTCAACGCCGACGAACACAAAACCCTGATGAAAGAAATGAAAGTCGACTCGCTGCCGCGTCTCATCCTGTATGTGGGCGGTAAACAGACTTGGAAACACGACGGGTTCATATCAGAAGAAGACCTTAAAAAACAATTGTGATGTTAGCCAAAGAAAGCCTGCAATTCCTTGAGGATTTACGCAAGAACAACAACCGCGACTGGTTTCAGGGACAAAAGAAACGATACGAATCGTATAAGGAAAACTATCACGCCCTGGTCTCGGATTTCATAAAGGTGATGTCGACCTATGACGCGTCGCTCGAATCGCTGAATGTAAAGGACTGCACGTTCCGGATCAACCGCGACATTCGCTTCTCCAAGGACAAATCGCCCTATAAAACCCATATGGGAATCTGGTTGTCGACGGGGCAAAAAAACACCAACCTCGCCGGCTATTATATCCATATCGAGAAAGGGCAAAGTTTTATTGCGGGCGGAAAATGGCAGCCGGAAAACGTCGACCTCAAAAAAATCCGCAAGGAAATTGCATTTTTCCACGACGAGTTGGATGCGATTTTTACCGACGGGAAGTTCGCGTCCGTTTTTGGAGGGTTCGATCGCGACAACGCGCTCAAGACGATGCCGAAGGGTTACGAGAAAGATCATCCTGCGATTGAATACCTGAAACTAAAATCGTTCACCGTTACCAAAACGATTGACGACAAATTGCTGTTTGACAAAGATTTCGTACAGAAATCGGCTGCCGACCTGGCGCTGATCAAGCCGCTCAACTATTTTTTGAACCGCGCCCTAACTACTGAAGAATAATGCAGCTTATTTCGGATTTTTCGCTTAAAAACTACAATACTTTTGGCATAGACGCCAAAGCCAGGCAATTCGTGGCCGTCCATTCTCTCGATGAGTTGAGGGAGGTTTTGGAACAGCACCGGCTCGAGAATAAATTTATTCTTGGTGGCGGAAGTAATATGCTGCTTACCAAAGACATCGATGCCTTGGTGATCCACGTTGATTTTAAGGGAAAACAAGTGCTGAGGCAGGATGACGATTACGTCCTTGTGGAGTCACAGGCAGGAGAATCCTGGCACGAATTCGTGTTGTGGACGATTTCACAGGATTTTGGCGGGCTCGAAAACATGTCGCTGATTCCGGGAAACGTAGGAACTACACCTATCCAAAACATAGGGGCTTATGGGGCAGAGATCAAGGACACCTTCGTGAGCTGCGATGCGATGCACATAGAAACCCAGCAAATGCGAACCTTCACGAAGGATGAATGTGAATTCGGATACCGCGAAAGTGTATTCAAAAATGCCGAAAAGAACAACTACATCATCACTTCGGTCGTGTTCAGACTTACGAGACGCGATCATAAAATCAACACCGGTTACGGCGACATCATCAAACAGTTGGCGTCAAAAAACATAGTAAATCCGGGCTTGAGAGAGGTAAGCGATGCCGTGATCGCGATTCGGCAGAGCAAATTACCGGATCCCAAGGAACTTGGCAACAGCGGCAGTTTTTTTAAAAATCCTATCGTCCCGATTGAAACTTATGAAAAGGCGAAAGCAAATTACCCTGAAATACCGCATTATGTCGTATCTGAAACCCAGGTGAAAGTGCCCGCGGGCTGGCTTATCGAGCAGGCCGGTTTCAAAGGCAAGCGGTTTGGGGACGCGGGAGTGCACAAAAATCAGGCGCTTGTCCTGGTGAATTACGGAAATGCAACCGGCGCCCAGATACTCGAATTGGCAAAAATGGTCCAGGATGCCGTCTTTGAAAAATTCGGGATCGAGATCGAGGCAGAAGTCAATGTAGTATGATGTTCCGATTGGTTCACTGCGTTTGGATGTGTCCCGACCTCAGCCAGTGACGCGTTTCAGTTTGCGACCGCCTGCTTAGCCTGACGCCGGATTCATAAAAAGTGCATGTACAGCGCCGGTTTGTTGCGATTTAAGCGCCAATGACCCTTATTTATTTCCGCGGGCCTGACGAGCAATGTGTTTTGGTTTGACGGCGGGAAATAAGCCAAACACGTTCCTAACTTATTACAACGTCCCTTGTCATGGAGAAATTGACACGGATCGGGAGTTCGGGAATTGGAGATCGCCTAGCCCCGATGGAAGCGGAAATCCCGCAGCCGCGTACGCCTTATTTTTAGGGAGAACCGCAGCGACTGCAGGAAGCTCGCGGGGCGACCATAAAAATTTGGCATTCGGGCGAGGAATTGAGCGGACAGCGGGAACAGCTTCAAATAAACAGCCAAACAAATCGTCGATTACATAACCAAATCATATCTTTGCCGCGTCAAAACACCCGCCTATGTTGCTCATTACTTTTTGTGTATTCGCTTCGGTAGTTTTTATCCAATTCCTGTATTACGTCCTGGTTTTTGGAAAATTTGCGTTCTCAAAACCACAAAAGAGCACGCCCAAACGCATCCCGGTGTCGGTAATCGTTTGTGCCAAAAATGAAGAAGAGAATGTGCGCAAGTTCGTTCCGATACTGGCCGAACAGGATTATCCGGATTTCGAACTCGTGCTCATAGACGATGCTTCGAGCGACGGCACGCTTGAGCTGTTTGAGGAATTTGAACGACAATATCCGAATGTACGATTGGTCAAAGTCGAAAACAACGAAGCATTTTGGGGAAACAAAAAATACGCACTCACGCTGGGAATCAAGGCCGCCCGCAAAGAATACCTTTTGTTTACCGACGCCGATTGCAGGCCGGCCTCGAAAGACTGGATACGGGAAATGACCTCGCGCTTCACGCAGGAGAAAACGATCGTTTTGGGATATGGCGCTTATGAAAAATTGCCGGGCTTCCTCAATAAGCTGGTGCGCTTTGAGACGTTGATGACGGCCGTCCAATATTTTTCATGGGCAAAAATCGGAAATCCGTATATGGGCGTAGGGCGCAATCTGGCGTATAAAAAAGAGGAATTCTTTAAAGTGAACGGTTTTATCGAACATATGAAAGTACGTTCGGGAGACGATGACTTGTTCATCAACCAGGCCGCCACTGGAAAAAATACGACGATTTGCCGCACGCCGGAAAGCTTCACGTATTCCGAGCCAAAAAAATCGTTCAAGGAATGGTTTACCCAAAAGCGGCGACATGTTTCGACCGCCGCCCATTACAAATTATTCGATCAGTTGCAGCTCGGGCTGTTTTTTGTCGTGCAAGTACTTTTCTTTATACTTCCGATCGTCCTTTTGGCGTTTCAGTTCATGTGGATCTACGTGGCGGCGATCATCGGATTCCGCTACTTGTTTACTTGGATCACGCTCGGACTTGCCGCCGGGAAACTCAAGGAAAAAGACACGATTTACTTTTTTCCGATAATGGAAATCGTGCTGGTGATCGTACAAATGAATATCTTTATTACCAATATCTTTTCAAAACCCGTGCATTGGAAGTGAGCCGTTACATAGAGAAAGCGATACGCGGAGACCAATCGGCCTTTACGTTTTTGCTCGATCGCTACTGGAACGAGGTGTTTGCCTTCATGCTCAAGCGCACCGAAAACGAAACGGATGCCGAAGATATCACGATTGAGACGTTTTCCAAGGCATTTGACAAAATTGTAGCTTATAACCCGGAATTTCAATTCAATACGTGGCTTATCGCGATCGCGAAAAACGTCCACATCGACCAGATCCGGAAACGCAAGCGAGCGTTGTTTCTCGACATAAACGATGAAAACGACGGGCTGGCTTACGATGTTGCCGATCCGGCTCCTTCGCCTGAAGACAAACTCATCACGGAACAAAATCTCTCGAGCCTGCTGCATTGCATCAAACAGCTCAAGCCACACTACCAGGAGGTCATTCAGTTGCGGTATTTCCAGGAATTATCTTATCAGGAGATTGCGGACACTTTAGGAGAGCCGCTGTCCAACATCAAAGTAAAGTTGCTTAGGGCCAAGAAATTACTTGCCGAAATAATCGAAAACAAGCGGAAATAAAAAAAGCCGGATAGTTGGTCCGGCTTCTTTCGTTTTTGGGCTTATTACGTTTTGGATTCGTAAATTTTCATGAATTCATTTCCTTTTTGTACCTGTCCGACCGCTTTGAGCGCCAAGGCGTAGCGATAGTAGAAATCAGCGCCGGGATTCTTATCGGCGACTAATAGCTGGCCGTACCATTTCACGGCCGAAACCATGTTCCCTTCGAAATAACGGGCATTGGCTACACGCTTTAACATGTCGACCGATTTAAACCCTTTCTCAAGCGTGCGTTCGTAAGTGTCGATGAGATCGATCTTAACCGAAGTGACCGCCGACTTGGGCTTGACCGCACCAATCCTGATCGCAGCCGAGGCAATCGGAACGGCAACTGAAGCAGCACTTAGCTTTGCCTCAACCAACGTCATGGCCTGAACTTTAGCTTTGCCGTAAATTGGCGTTATTTTGCGGGAATTGTTCGGACCCAGGTCGTTCGTGCTGACCATGTTCAAATTGGGTACGGTGTAAGTTGTGATCCTGCCGCCAAAGTTCATGTTGATGCGCTCTTCGACACGGTAGGCTATAATTACCGATCCGTTGTCGGGCATGACCTCGGACACCAATTGCGTGATTCCCATCTTTACTGGAGCATGGTTTCCGCCCTGTGCGAAACACCCTACGGATAGGGTTAACGACAAAACTAAAAATATGTGGGCACAATGTTTCATATTCCTCAAAAAATTACCTTTTCATTTCGAGGGCTAAATTACTGACTGCCTCACTTTTCGATATAATTTTCCCCGTAACTAGCTTTAAAAAACGTTGAAATACAATCGAGGTTTAGTTCATCGATGCGTTTTGTCGACGAACTGCAACATCCGGGCTTACACAAATGCGCACGTAATTCCAAGGCCGGATTGCGTCTCGGGTGGCTAAGTAAAAAACAAGTGGAAAGTATCAGACAAAATATCACAACAAAATACAATTTTCACTAGCCTTTAACAGTTATACAAGTAATCACTCAAACCAACTCAAAAATGCAGCATAATTACCTAACCAATTAAATCTTTTGATTATGTCTAAAACAAGTATTTTTGAAAAACGCTGGCTGGATTTGGTCTTCGAAGGAAGGAACAAAGCCTACGGCGCTTACCAACTTCGACTCGAGAATCCGAAGACTACGTTTTTGGCGATGTTGTATGCATTGCTGTTCGTAGGCGCAAGCGGAGGAACCATCACCTTGTTGAGTTCGTTCGGGAGTAAATCCGAACACGTCATCTCCTACCCGATCGCCGAACCTTTGACACCTGTTCGCGTAACTCTCGATGAGCCGATTACGCCGCCGGCTCCAATGAAACCAAAAACCATTGAAAATACTGTTACGGAAATTCCGGCTGCGAGCTGGGTCGATCCGCAGGTGGTTTCGGCGGCTCAAGCGACACCTGATCCTGGTCCCGTCTCCGCGCCGAACACGGCTGCCCAGGAACCTGGTCCGGGAAGTTCAAACGGAGCTTCGGAAGGAACTACAGCGACAGGCACAGGGGCGTCAGGAGTTGCAGACAACACTCCGGCTATCCCGACGACGCTGCAGAAACAACCGATGTTCCCGGGAGGAATGGACGCATTTTACAAAAAAATCGCGCGTGATTTCGAAAAACCGGAGATGTTTGACGATAGCCGGATCAAAATCATCATGTCTTTCGTGATCGAGAAGGACGGCAGCATGACGGACATAAAAGTGCTCAACCGACCAGGAGCCGATCTCGAAAAAGAGGCCGTCCGCGTCCTCAAATCGATAAACAAAAAATGGGAGCCGGGCATCCGAAACGACAAAGCCGTCCGCACGATCTTTACGCTGCCCATCGTAATCCAGCCGCAACAATAAAACACAAAACGAGATTTAATGACGAAGCAGGCCAAAAGCCTGCTTTTTCTATATGTACTGAATTTGGCAGTTTATCATTTAATCTCGGATTTCAAAAAGCCTTATACTTTCTTCACGAACTCCGTGCGCAGCACCATCGCGGTCTTGTTGACGCGGCAATCGATTTCGGCGGGATCGTCGGTCAGGCGGATATTGCTTACCTTAGTACCGCGTTTGATCACGTCGCTTGAACCTTTGACCTTAAGGTCTTTTATCACGGTCACGGAATCTCCGTCGTTGAGAATGTTGCCGTTGCTGTCTTTTACTTCCATTTTTTGATTTTTGGCAAAGGTAGATTAATTGGGTAATTAGATGATTGGGCAATTAGATAATTAGATAATTGGGGAATTGAATAATTGGATAATTGGGGAATTAGATGATTGGGCAATTAGATGATTGGATAATCGGGTAATTGGATGATTAGATAATTGGATAATTGGGGAATTAGATAATTGGGGATTAGATGATTGGGGAATTAGATAATTGGGTAATTAGATGATTGGGGAATTAGATAATTGGGGATTAGATGATTGGGGAATTAGGTAATTGGGTAATTAGATGATTAGACGACTAGGTGAATAGACAATTAGGTGATTGGATGAAGGTCTTTAAGATGGACATTTGGATCTGAAGGATGGAGAATAGTTATTAAAATAAACAAATGTGGCGTTTCGTCAGATTCCATAATCGAATTGGCGAATTATTTAATTATCTGATTAACTTCGTCCAACCAACCAACAGACATGCAAACCTTTACCCTATCCGAAAAGCTGAAATACCTGTTCAGTTTTCCCGTCATCGTAGCCGCTTTGGGCTATTTCGTCGATATTTACGACCTACTTCTCTTTGGCATCGTTCGCATTCCGAGCCTCGAGGCGCTCGACGTGGACATCGACAAGGCGGGAACACTCATCCTCAATTTCCAAATGACAGGATTGCTCTTGGGCGGCATTCTGTGGGGCGTCCTAGGCGATAAGAAAGGTCGGCTTTCGGTATTGTTCGGATCGATTCTCGTGTACTCGCTCGCCAACATTGCATGTGGCTTTCTTCCGTATCTGCAAACATCGAACGTCGTGGGGCTTTACGCCGGCCTGCGTTTCATTGCCGGCATCGGGCTTGCGGGCGAACTCGGTGCGGGCATTACGTTGGTCTCGGAAAGCTTGCCTAAAGAACTGCGGGCGATCGGAACCTCAATGGTTGCCGGATTTGGCTTGCTAGGCGCGGTCGTCGCACAGCTCACCGTTGAAATGGCCGGCAACTGGACCACGGCGTATTTTATCGGAGGCGGTTTGGGATTGATGTTGCTGTTCCTGAGAATCGGCGTACTTGAAAGCGGCATGTTCCAGCAGATCGAGCACAAAGAACACATAGCCAAAGGGAATTTCCTGTCGTTCTTCACCAATACAAGACGACTCATTAAATACCTCAAATGTATCGCAATCGGATTACCGACTTGGTTCTGCGTCGGTATTTTGGCCACGATGGGCAACCAATTTGCCCCTTATTTCGGCATCGACAGCATCAATCCCGGCAAAGCCATCATGTGGACGTATATCGGAATCTCGGTGGGAGATTTCGCCAGCGGATTCATTTCACATGCATTGCATTCGCGCAAGAAAGCCATCCTATATATGATGCTTTTTACGGCTGTCGGAATTTGCATTATGCTGTTTGGAGGTTCAAAATCCGAAGCGCATTACTACTTTTTTTGCGCCTGGCTCGGCTTGGGTACCGGTTATTGGGCGATGTTCGTCACGGTCGCGGCCGAACAATTCGGCACCAACGTTCGCAGTACCGCTACGACGACCGTTCCTAACATGGTCCGCGGACTTTTGCCGGTGATGTTGCTAGGATTTGATTTCTTCAAGGCCAGGACTGATGTCGTTTTTTCGGCTCTCATCGTCGGGATCGTCGTTTTCGCATTGGCGATCTATTCGACGATTACGATTCCCGAGACGCACGGACGGGATCTGGAGTTCACGGAGTAGGGCGTTGTTTTGTTGAGCCGTTAACTGGCTAATGGTTAAAAGCAGCGGCGCAGCGCAGCGGAGCCGCCAAACGCCCAACTCCTCAACATTTATTGACATTAATTTGCGTCAACTTCCTTGATGGGTTAAAGCAGCGGCGCAGCGCAGCGGAGCCGCCAAACGCATCGCGCTCCACGCTAAAAGTAGTTTCCTCCAACTACCACGCTTCGTGCCGGGATGCCCGCGTTAGGGATGATAGCGAAAATCCTTTTGCGCAGCCTGCGAAGCAAAAGATTGAAGCGGACAGCCCGGCCGCGACGACGATTCTTGACCTTTCGACAAGTTTTCGGGGAGCGGCAACGCCCAAAATTCCAACACTTTATTTCATAACCACGACCGCATTTTGAGTTTGCACTTAATTAACAAACTTTCTGCTTAAATTTGCCATTCTAAAACCGACGACATGAATACCGTTCTAGAATCTGCGCCGCCTCAGGGCAAGCCGAAATGGCTTAAGGTAAAATTGCCGATCGGGCAAAAATACACCGAGCTGCGCGGGCTGGTCGACAAATACAAACTCAACACGATCTGTACGTCAGGGAGTTGCCCTAACATGGGCGAATGCTGGGGCGAAGGCACCGCGACGTTCATGATCCTGGGCAATGTATGTACGCGTTCGTGCGGATTTTGCGGCGTGAAGACCGGACGCCCGGAAACGGTAGATTGGGACGAGCCTGAAAAAGTGGCGCGTTCGATCAAGCTGATGAAAATCAAACATGCCGTCGTGACTTCAGTCGATCGCGATGACCTGAAAGACATGGGTTCGATCATTTGGTATGAGACGGTGAAGGCCATCAGAAGGATGAATCCCGAGACGACCTTAGAAACGCTGATTCCTGATTTCCAAATGAACGAGCGCAACCTCGACCGCATCGTCGCGGCCGATCCTGAAGTGGTCTCCCACAACATGGAAACCGTAAGGCGATTGACGCGTGAGGTACGCATACAGGCGAAATACGAAAGAAGCCTTGAAGTGTTGAAATACCTTAAGGAAAAAGGCATCAGACGCACCAAATCCGGCATCATGCTCGGCCTTGGGGAAACAGAAGAGGAAGTAATACAGACAATGCGCGATCTTCGCGACGCCAATGTAGACGTGGTCACGATAGGACAATACTTGCAACCGTCGAAAAAACACTTGCCTGTCAAGGAGTTCATCACACCCGAGCAATTCAAGAAATACGAGGAAATCGGCAAGGAAATGGGCTTTCGTCATGTAGAGAGCGGGGCGCTTGTCCGTTCGTCTTATCACGCCCAGAAGCATATTCTTTGATTTGTTTGACGTTTAAGTTGCGCCTGATCGAACTTCAGATTTGAACTTAAACGTTAAACTTCAAACCCAAAAATAACCCTTGAAAACACGCGTCGCCATCAACGGTTTCGGCCGAATCGGAAGAAATCTTTTTCGCCTGCTTTTGGATCATCCCGAGATTGAAGTGGTCGCCATCAACGATATCGCAGACAACCGCACGATGTCGCACCTTACCAAATACGATTCGATACACGGTGTGCTCGACAGGGACGTCTCGTTTGACCACGACGGTATCATTATCGGGGAAAAGCACTTTGCATTCCTGCACGAGCGCGGGATCAAAAACATCGATTGGACGAAATTCGATGTGGATGTCGTCATCGAATCGACGGGCAAATTCAAGACGTTCGAGGAAATCAACGAACATGTTTTGAGCGGAGCGAAAAAGGTGATTTTTGCTGCGCCGAGCGAGGTCGATGAGATCAAAACGGTAGTCCTTGGCGTCAATGATTTCATTTTGGATGGATCGGAAACGATTCTTTCGAACGCGAGTTGCACGACAAATAACGCCGCCCCGATGATCAAGATTATCGACGAGCTTTGCGGGATCGAACAGGCTTATATCACAACGGTCCACTCCTACACTACCGATCAAAGCCTGCACGACCAGCCGCACAAAGACCTCAGGCGGGCAAGAGGCGCGTCCCAATCGATTGTACCGACGACGACGGGCGCCGCCAAAGCGCTTACCAAAATTTTTCCGGAAATGGAAGGCAAGATCGGCGGCAGCGGAATACGCGTCCCTGTTCCTGACGGCTCTCTCACCGACATTACCTGTTATGTGAAAAACGAGGTTTCCATAGAGGAAATCAACTTGGCTTTTAAAAATGCGGCTTCCGGCAAACTGAAAGGCATTTTGGCTTATACCGAAGATCCCATCGTTTCGGTTGATATTTTGGGCAATCGCAACTCCTGCCTTTTCGACGCCCAACTCACATCCGTCATCGGTAAAATGGTAAAGGTCGTGGGTTGGTATGACAACGAAATCGGATATTCCGCACGTCTTGTCGACCTTATTTCCCTTATTCGGAAATAATTCTCTAAATTTAGCTCCCTAACCGAACAAACTGGACTGATGAGGAGATTGCTATTCTTAGTGTTCTTGCTTACCGCGTGCGCCTATTCCCAAAAAAAGCCGGTGGATAGTTCGGACTACTACATCGAGCTCGCCCAGTTCAACACCCGCATCAACAATTACCGCAATTCCCTCGACTACACGCAAAAGGCAATCGATTACGCGCGTCGCAACAAAGACATCGAAAGCGAGGCCAGCGCGTCCCTGTCTCTTGCCAATCTCTACATCGAAATCAAGAAATACAACGATGCCATCGAAGTGCTCAACCGCGCCATCGCATTGTTCAACACCTTGAAACCGTCTGCCGAACAAGCGTATGCCTATTACAATCTCGGTTTGTGTTATATGCAGAAGGAAAACTATTCCCATGCCGAAACGACTTTCGACAAAGCCCAGACGATCTATCAGGCGCTGCGGATTCCAGACGCCATCGAACTGCTGAATCTCCAAAAGGGGATTTTGTATCGCGCAAAAGGCAAAAACGACGAAGCCGCGAATATTTTCGGGCGTATCATCGCCATTCCGGATAAGGACGACACCTATAAAATAAAAGCCGACGCCTTGTATCAAATGGGCGCCATAGAAACCGGCCGCAACCGCAACAACCTGGCGATCAATTACCTTACACGGGCACTTCAACTCAACGAGCAATATCGCAATTACGAGCTCAAATCCCAGATTTACATCGTGTTGAGCCAGGCATACGAAAAAATATCCGACCTGCGCAATTCCCATCTTTTCCTCAAAAAACACCTGGAACTGCGCGACAGCATCACGTCGGTCAACAAAGCCAAAATGGGCGCCGACGATTACGTCAAATTCAAGGAAGACGAGCGCATCAAGAAAATCGAGCAGCTCAACCACGAGAACAAGCAACAGGAAAAGGCGAGCAAATTCGCCAAACTGATCTCGATTTTGGCCATCGCGTTGATTTCGATCCTGTCGCTTTTGAGTTTGTCGCTTTACAAGAACAACATCATCCGGAACCAGTCGAACGTACTGCTCAAGGAAAAAAACACCGAGCTTCAGGCGGCAAAGGAAAAAGCAGAAAAGGCGTCGAAGGCAAGGGCGGAATTCCTTTCGACCGTAAGCCACGAATTGCGCACGCCGCTGAATGCCATCAACGGGATCACGCATCTTTTACTACACGAAAACCCTAAGAAATCCCAACTCAATTACCTGACCTCGCTTCAGTTTTCCGGCAATTACCTGCTCACGTTCATCAACGAGATCCTCGAGTTCAACCGCATCGAGTCAAACCACGTCGTGGCCGAAAACATCAACTTCAACCTCAAGCTGTTACTCGAAAACATCCAGAATTCGCTCAAGGAACTCGCAGCCTCGAACAACAACAAATACACGATAGAAATCGACGGGCGCATTCCGGACATCCTCATCGGAGATCCAACGAAATTGTCCCAGATCTTCATGAACCTCATCAACAACGCCTTAAAATTCACAAAAAACGGCCAGGTCAAGGTCATCGCCCAGATGATGAAACTCGAGGAGGAAGTCGCGACGATACATTTCAAGATCATCGATACCGGAATCGGGATTCCCGAAGACAAGCAGGAATCGATTTTCGACAGTTTTTCCCAAGGTTCGATAGAGATCAACCGCAAATACGGAGGAACCGGTCTCGGGCTCAACATCTGCAAAAAACTCATTGACATTCTTGGCGGCCAAATCCAGTTGCTCAGCAAGATCGGACAGGGATCGACGTTTTCGTTCGACCTCGACTTCAAGGTAAGTTCGGGACAAATCATCACGCATGACGAAGATTACGACGAAAATGTTTTCGTGAATAAAAAAGTGCTGCTCATCGAAGACAACAAAATCAACCAGATGATCACCTCCAAAATGCTCGAGAAAAAGCAGATGCTCGTGGAAATCATCGACAACGGGGAAGACGCCATCGAAGCCGTCAAGAACAATTATTACGACTTGGTTTTGATGGATGTACATTTGCCGGGAATCAACGGAACGATCGCCACGCAAACCATCCGAACCTTCGACCAGCACACGAGAATCATAGCACTCACGGCGATCTCACTCAACGAAAATCGCGAAATGCTGTTGTCGTACGGAATGAACGACGTCATCACAAAACCATTCGACCCAAACGAGTTTTACAGGGTAATCGCCATGACCGTTTCCTGATTTTGGGCGTGCCGGCGGCCGAAAATAAAGTGGTATAGAGAAAATGCGGTTGCCGCCGTCGGGCTGTCGCTACTCGCTTTTGCTGCGTTGGCACTTCGCAAAGAGCTCATACAGGCGCTCCATCCCTCACGCATAGCGGCTTACAACATCAACGCCCGATGAATTCGCGAATCAGCGCCCTCACTTTCGGTTCCGCTTTTGCCGCGGCCTGCAACACTTCTTCGTGGTTGACTTCGGCTATCGAATCTTCATGCCCGATATCGGTAATCACCGAAACACCAAAAACGTCCATTTCCATGTGCCGTGCCACGATGACTTCCGGAACCGTCGACATCCCGACGCAATCCGCGCCAAGAATTTTTACCATGCGGTATTCGGCGAGCGTTTCGAACGTCGGGCCTTGAAGGCCTAAGTAAATGCCGTCTTTGACTTCGATGCCTAAATCTGCGGCGACTGTTTTGCCTTTGGCGATGAGTTTGCGCGAATACGGCTCGCCCATATTGACGAAACGCGGCCCGAAACGTTCGTCGTTTTTGCCTCTTAACGGGTGCTCGGGCATCATGTTGATATGATCGTAGATGATCACGATATCGCCCACTTTGTAATTTTCATTGACACCTCCCGACGCATTCGACACGATCAAGGTTTTCACGCCCAAATGCTTCATCACGCGAACGGGGAACGTCACGTCCTGCATCGCATAGCCTTCGTAAAAATGGAAACGGCCGGCCATGGCCACCACCTTTTTCCCGCCTATCGAACCAAATACCAAAGCGCCTTTGTGGCCCTCGACGGTAGAGGTCGGAAAATTCGGGATCTTGCGGTACGGCAATGTGTATTCGATTTCGATATCGTCGGTAAACCCGCCGAGGCCGGAACCCAGGATGACACCGTATTCCGGGTTGATGTCTATTTTGCTTTTGATGAACTCAACAGTCTGCTGTACGTTTTCCCACATAATTAAGAATGGTTTGATCGAATCGGTCGGCTTCGGCCAGCAACGTCGACTTTATCGGTAAGTAATAAAGATTTTTGATTGTTTTGTCGTGCAACCGCACATAATCTTTTTCGGTCGTGACGATTGGGCGCCCTCCAGCCTTTTCATTGATTTTAGCGATATCCGCATCCGAAAAATGATGGTGGTCCGGAAATTCCATGACATCGTCGTTTTCGTTTTCGAGATGGGCAAAAAACGGCTTTGGCTTGGCGATCCCGGCGATCAGCAGCTTCTGATGGCTACGCATCTGGTCTACGGGAAACTTTTCCTTGTCGGAAAAAACAAAACCGTCATAATCGACAAAACTAAAAAACAGTTGCTGATGCGGCTTTAAACGCAGTTTCAGGCGAACGGCATTTTGCATCTGAGGCGACAAATTTTTCGGGCATTTGGTCACGACGATGGTGTCGGCACGTTTGGCGCCGCGTCTGCTTTCGCGCAAATTTCCCGTCGGAAGCAGGAAATCGTCCGTGTAAAGCTCGTTGAACGTCGTCAGTAAAATATAAAATCCCGCTTTGACCTTGCGGTGCTGGAACGCGTCGTCGAGCAATACGACATCGGGATTTTTAAGTGCGATGAGTTGCTTTATGCCGTTTGTCCGGTCGGCGTCGACGGCTACGGAAACTTCCGGGAATTTACGATGGAACTGATAAGGCTCGTCTCCCAAAATTTCCGCATCCGAATTCGCATCCGCCAAAACGAAACCACTTGATTTTCGCTTATAGCCGCGGCTCAGCGTCGCTACTTTGAAATCATGCGAGAGCAACCGCAGCAAATATTCGATCTGTGGCGATTTCCCCGTTCCGCCTACACTAAGGTTTCCGACGGCGATCACGGGAATGTCGAACGAGGTCGATTTGAAAATGCCCTTGTCGTAAAAATAATTGCGCAAACCGGTGACTAAACTGTAAATCGCGGCGAAAGGGAACAGTATTTTGCGGATCAGCATCATGTACGCAAATATAATTTTTATCTTTGGTAACCGTATAAAATCACCTCCCGAAATGAAGTTGAGAACGCTATTTACGCTTGCCGCGCTTGTTTTTACGGCGTCCGTCTTCGCCCAATCTCCATCGGCAGGAATTCTGGCGACTATCGTCAAGCATTATTACAAGAACGAGAAAGTCGTCGTAAAAGGCCGCCAACAACTGCTTTTCCTTTATTGTGAAAAAGCGAACAACAACGAGGAGATTTTCGAAGCTGTCCAAAACCTGAAATTACCTGCACAATCGGTAAAGCAGATCCGCCAGCAGGTCAATACCGACACTCAGCCTGCAAATTGGCAGACCGAACTCGAAGCGGTCTACGAGGGCGACGAGACTAAAATCCGGCAAAAAATAAACGATTGTCTTTCCGTTGAACAATACCAGGAAAGGCGCGCCAAGCTCAACCTGAACAACCAACGCTTGATGATCGTGAGCAAGCCCGTGTTGTTCGAAAACGGCGAAAAAGCACTCGTCAAGGTCACGTTTTACCGCAGTATCGAGCACAACAACGGCAGCGTGTTGCTGATGCACAAGACGGCATCCGGCTGGATTATCAAAGAGCACCTAAATTCCTGGTCAACCTAATGAAGATAAAAGATATCATCGCCGTTCTCGACGAAATGGCGCCTCTGGCCTATGCCGAAGATTTCGACAACGTCGGATTGCTCGTGGGCGACCGCAATGCCGAGGCTAAGGGCGTCCTGGTGTGTCACGATGCTTTGGAGCAAGTCATCGACGAGGCGATCCGCAACAACTGCAACCTTGTGGTTTGCTTTCACCCTATTTTATTTTCCGGCCTGAAAAAGATTACGGGCGCCAATTATGTCGAGCGCTCGATCCTCAAAGCGATCAAAAACGACATTGCGATCTACGCCGTGCACACCGCCTTGGACAATCACAAAAACGGAGTGAACAAGATTTTTTGCGATGCGCTCGGATTGGTGAATACCAAAATTTTGGTTCCGAAAAAGGACTTCATCCGCAAACTCGTCACGTTCGCCCCTGTCGAAAATGCCGACGCAGTGCGAAATGCGCTATTTGCGGCCGGAGCCGGGAAAATCGGGAATTACGAAAATTGCAGCTTTAATTCTGAAGGAATCGGCACGTATCAGGGGAATTCGGACAGCAATCCCGTCGTGGGACAAAAGCACGAATTCGTGAAAGCCGATGAAACGAAGATTGAAGTGACGTTCGAGTCGTACCTGAGCAAAAAAATCCTCGACGCGCTTTTCGTTTCGCATCCTTATGAGGAAGTTGCGTATGAAATTTACGACTTGCGCAATGAGCTTAAAAACATCGGTTTGGGCATGATAGGCGAGCTCAAAACGGCCAGGACGGAGCGTGATTTCCTGCAATTGGTCAAGGATGCGATGCAGGCGGAAGGCATCCGGCATTCGCAATACCGCGATAGACCCGTGAAAAAAGTGGCGGTGCTCGGCGGTTCGGGAAGCTTTGCCATCTCGGCCGCAAAACGCGCAGGTGCAGACGCTTTCGTGACATCCGACCTCAAATACCACCAATTTTACGAGGCCGAAAACGAACTGCTTTTGCTCGACATCGGCCACTTTGAAAGCGAGCGTTTTACAAAAAATTACATGGTTGATTTTCTTAAGGAAAAAATCCCTAATTTTGCAATCATTTTATCCGAAGTTAATACCAATCCAGTTAAGTACTTTTAAATATGGCGACATCCGTTAAAGAATTGAGTGTTGAAGACAAGTTGAGAGCGTTGTACGATTTGCAGCTCATCGATACCCGTATCGACGAAATCCGCAACGTGCGCGGCGAATTGCCTCTCGAAGTGGAAGACCTCGAGGATGAAGTGGCCGGTTTGAGCACGCGCCTTGACAAACTCAAGAGCGAACTCGAAGTCATCGAGGACAGCATCAAGAGCCGTAAGACAGCGATCGAAGACCACAAAGAAGCCATCAAAAAATACACAAAGCAGCAGGAAACGGTTCGCAACAACCGCGAGTTCAATGCTTTGACAAAAGAAGTGGAATTCCAGGAATTGGAAATCCAGTTGGCCGAGAAGCAAATCAAGGAAATGAAAGCTTCCATCGAGCACAAGAAAGAAGTGATTTCCCAATCGAAAGAGCGACTGGAGACCAAGTCTTCCCATCTTAAGCACAAAAAATCGGAACTTGAGGACATCATGGCCGAGACTGCGAAAGAAGAGAACTTCCTTGCCGACAAATCTGCAGAATACAGAAGCCAGATCGAGGACCGTTTGCTTGTAGCCTACGATCGCATCCGCACCAGCGTGCGCAACGGCTTGGCTGTCGTATCGATAGAACGCGGCGCTTCGGCAGGTTCTTATTTCACGATTCCGCCTCAAACACAGGTGGAAATTGCGGCCCGTAAGAAAATCATCACCGACGAGCATTCCGGGAGAATCCTTATCGACAATGTCCTTGCCGTCGAGGAGCGCGAAAAAATGGACCAACTTTTCTCTGAGTTCAAACACTAAATATAAGCCCCTTGATTGGGGCTTTTTTTTTATGCGAAAACTTCGATACTACTTACTTACCAAATCGATCGGGCTCTACATCAACCTGCTGAGCTTTTTGCATCCGAAAAGGGCAAAAGCCACAGTTTATTATTTCTTTAGCAAGCCCCGCGACGGGAAATTGCGACATAACGCGTTGCCCGAGCTGTTGCAAAAGACACATAGGGAAACGCTTTCGCTGAACGGCGACACCATACAAACCTACACCTGGAAAGGAAATGGAGCCGTGGTTTTGCTGGCGCACGGCTGGGACAGCAACTCGTGGCGATGGGAAAGACTATTGCCTTATTTACAGGCATCGGGATGTACGATCGTGGCATTGGACGCTCCCGACCACGGTTTGTCAGCCGGAAGTTTCAGCTTGCCCAAATACGCGGCTTTCATCAACGCTGCCGCGGAAAAATTTCAACCCGATTACCTTATCGGGCATTCGCTGGGCGGATCGGCGAGCTTGTATTTCCAACACGTCTACCAAAACCCGAAATTACGGAAACTGGTGTTGTTGGGCTCTCCCGCGGAACTGAACCCGATCATTGACAACTACCGAAAACTGTTGAGCCTGAACGCGCGATCGCGCAACTTTCTTTGTGATTATTTCGTCGACAATTTCAACTTCCATCCCAACGATTACAATCCTCGTGTATTTGGCAAAAACCTCGGGCTTCACGGCTTGATCGTGCACGATACAGAAGACGATGTCGTGTTGGTGGCAGAGTCCGAAAAAATCGTTTCATCCTGGCCGAATGCGCGTCTGGTCACGACATCGGGGCTCGGCCACAGTATGCACGGGGACGTCGTATACCGCGAAGTGGCGGCATTTCTGTTCGAGGATTAGTGAGCTGCTATATTTTTACGAAACGCTTTACGCCGGATTTCCCATCGTCCGAAATCTTCACAAAATAAATCCCGGACGCCAGTGCCGAAACATCCATCGTTTTTTGGCTCGAAACCAAAACGAGTTTCCCAACGGTATCGACGATCTCGATTTTCGCGTTATCCGAAAGCTGGCCTGAAACGGAAAGCGTTGTTCGCGCAGGATTCGGATACGGTGCGAAAGCCAGGCCTTTGACCTTGTCCGTACTCAATTGTGCAACCGCTGCGAGTGCCGCTTCCATATTCGGGATAGGTCCGATGTGGCCTCCAACTCCCTGGGCAATTCCGGTTTCGGTCAAAATCTGTCGCACTTGCAGCGGACTGAGGTAAGTGCCCGTAAGTTCGTGGTAATAGGATTGCAGCGCGATTGCACAGGATGCGACGACAGGTGTAGCCGCGCTTGTCCCAGAAAATGTCGTATACCGTTGGTTGAAATCGCCTCCGATTTGGGCGAAATTCCCATAACCCGTCGTCCTGATGTTGGTTCCCCAAGCCTGAAGGTTGATCCGGCTGCCGTAGGTGCTGTACGAAATCTTGTCGTGATTTATATCTGCGGTTCCGGCACCCACGAGGATCGCACCGCTGTCGCCGCGCTGCATATAAGGCTCATACCCTTGCGCGTTCAGGTTGACGTTGCCGTTGCCTGCCGCCGCCACGACCAATATTCCGGATTGTATAGCCGCCTGGGTCAAGTCCCAGATCAGGTTGTCGTATTCGGCGGGAACAAATTGGTCGTTGATGCCATATTCCTGCATTTCGAGAATAATCACATCGCCTTGAGACGAATCTGCCAAGGCCGAAGCCACGGCTTGGGACGGATTGAATCCTTCCGTCGTCCATTCCGGATATTGCACCAATTCGGAAATACCGTGCACCATTCCCGTCACGCCATATGCGCCGTCATCGCCTGCGAGAATACCGACCACTGCGGTTCCGTGCTCGGAATAGGCTTCGGAAACGCCTTCGTTCAGTACGGCGCCCGCTTGCATGAAAATGTTGGGATTGGAATTGAATTCCTCGTGATTTTTGTTGAATCCGTATTCGACATCGCGCACCTTGATTCCGCTTCCGGTCAGCCCCATATTCCACGCCACCTGCATGTTCACGCCGGGATTCGATTGTATGTAGGTTTGCTGGGAAACGTAATTCGGTGTGGTTGGCGGAATGTCGTTAGGTGGAGGAATCGGGCTTTCACTTTTAACGATACAATATCGCACAGACGCCAAGCTTTCCAGCGATTTCGCCAATTCAAGCAAACGCGGGTTGTCAGCATTCGGCAACCGTACTTTGTAAAGCAGCCGCAACGCATTGGCAGATTTCCCGCCATCGGCTGCGTTGCGCGCGAGATTGTCTAGTTTATCACCTGGGATTGCCTGCCACTTTTCGAGCGTGAATCCATATTCGGATGCAAGTCGGGAAACATCGAAACCGGCATCGGAAAACGCCACGAACAATTCGTGCTTCGCCATTGGATCGCGCAACCTGAACTGGTTCTTGCGATCCTGGGCAAATCCGAAAGCGAAAAAAAGAGCGAAAAAAATCGTAAAAATCCTGTTCATCAGCGGTAGGTTGTACCATAAATATAGCAAAATTCAGCAAACATTATGAAATGCCGGATTTGGGATTGGACGCGAACCCTTACCTTTGCATCATGGAAAACAACCTTAAGCGCCTCAATAAATTCATTGGGGAAACGGGACATTGCTCCAGGCGCGAAGCCGATACGATAATCGAAGCCGGACGTGTGACCGTTAACGGAAAGCCGGCCGAGCTCGGCATGAAAGTCTCTTTCGAAGACGAAGTCCGCATCGACGGAAAACTCATCGTTGAAAAAACGGGAGAATTTGTCTATCTCGCACTCAACAAACCTCCGGGAATCGAGTGTACGACCAATACCGACGTAAAGGACAACATCATCGATTTCCTGAATTATCCCAAGCGGATTTTCCCGATCGGGCGCCTCGACAAAGCCAGCGAAGGCTTGATTTTCCTTACCGATGACGGAGAGATCGTCAACAAGATCCTGCGTGCGCGCAACAATCACGAGAAAGAATACGAAGTCACGGTTGACCAACCTGTTTCGGAGCGTTTCATCGAAAAGATGAGCAAAGGCGTCCCTATTCTCGACACCGTCACGCGCGAATGTTTCGTGGAAGCCACTGGGAAATTTACCTTTACGATCATTTTGACGCAAGGCTTGAACCGCCAGATTCGCCGTATGTGCGAATATTTGGGTTACGAAGTGGTGAAACTCAAGCGAACCCGCATCATCAACATCAAACTCGATTTGCCGCTCGGGCGCCATCGCGAACTTTCGAAAGATGAGATCGACCAACTCAACCTTTTGATCGAACCGTCGAGCAAGACCGAAGAGGCGAGTTTTTCGAAGGAAGAGTTCAAAGGCGAAAAGCCGAAACGCGACTTTGCAAAGAAGGATTTCCAGAAAAAAGATTTCCAAAAACGCGATTTCAGCCGCGGTGAACGCGAGGCGCGAACTGGTGATGCCCCGCAACGGGATTTCCAAAAACGCGATTTCCAAAACAACGATTTTCGGCGCGGGGATTCTGACCAAAATCCGGAACGCAAGCGCGACTTTTCCAAAAAGGACTTCAAATCAGCTGATTTTCGCCCAAAAACCGATGGAGAGCGAAATTATGATTCCCGTGAGAAACCGCGACGCGACGACGATTTCAAAAAACCGGACAGCTTCCGGCCTGCTCCGAAGCGCAATATCGAAATCATCAAAAAGGACGATCCGCGATACCGGAAAGAAGGCGACGCTTAACAATTTTTTATTTTTTTTAGCGTTCGGATTTCATAACCAACCAATACTATGAACACTAAAAAAATCCTGCTGCTTACTGCGGCCATCATCGTCGCGATCCTGTCGCTTGCCTTTTTTGCGGTCAAAAACGTTGTAGAAAACATTGCATCGAACAACGACTGCGGCATGTTCAACCTCGATCACATCGAGATGAGAGCCGCCGTGGACATTCCATCGAATAAGACGGTAAACTGCAATTACGACGAACTGAAAAAACGCAATACGACGATTTTCGATCTCGACAAGCAAACGGTCGACTTAGGGGAATATATTCGCAAATTTGATTTTAAGCAGGTGGCAGCCGCTCCGGCCAATTTTGCGGAATTCGATGCCAGGGGCGTATCCGGCGCTTCACGGTCGACACTTTACCTGCGCCAGGGCCAGACACCGACGACTGCTTATCAAATGTTACTCGACACCAAATCGGGCCGGCTTTGGGTCGATTTACATTACCTGAACGAATAGTGTGCTTATGAGAATTCTCTACCTTTTGTTGTTTGCTTTTACGTCTGCCGCCTCACAAAAGGAGCCTGCGTCGGTTACCGAGTCGTTTCAACTCGTAAACGACCTCAACGCTGCCGAAAACAGGGCTGCGATTTATATGTGCCGCGAGGTCAACCATTTCTGGGGCGACTTCCTTGCCGAGCCCAAACCGGAAGATGAGGCTGGCACGAAAAATTTTCAAAAGAGGGTCGATTCCATATCAAAATACATCGGTGGAAATCCGGTGGCCTGGAAAAAGAGCTTGCTGTATATCGAGACGTGGGAGCCGCGCGTCAAGGCGAAAGAATATGTGAGCTATCACAACCTCAACATTGATAAGTTTTATGCTTCCCATAACCGTACAGGCGTTTATTTGTATTCGCTTCCGCTTTTCGACGCCGCCCGCAAAAAGGCTTTGGTGTATGTCTGGTATTTGAGCGCGCATGGCGTCGTGCTCAACAATTACTATTATTGCGAGAAGGAAAATGGTGTTTGGAAGCGTCGAAATATCGTGCTGATAGGTGGATTCAATAATTATTGAAAAGGTGGGAAGGTTGACGATTCGAGGTTCGAAGATTTAAGGTTTTTTACAGTTTTTCTGTATTGTGTGGATGCAGAAGTCGGTTATTTTTACGGGTGGGTGGTGGCGGCTTTTTTCACGAATCAAAATGTAAGATTTCAGCTATCTTTTCTCAAAATTCCCTTTTCAACACTCTCGTCAATCAGCCGTTCCGCATAATCCCAGATCGTGGCTGAGCCCAATCCTATCGCGCTTTTCTTCTCATGCACTTTGTGATAAGGAACGTCGAATTCTACCCATGTGCCGCCGTTGTTCGAGGTGTTTTGCAGCAGCGGTTCGAACCGATCCATCGCTCTTGCAAACTTAGCCTCGTTCGTAAAGCCGTCTTCAAACTCTTTCCAGATTTCGATGAATTCCTCAGCTTGTTCAGGCGGCAAAAGTCCGAAGATTCTTTTCGCAGCGATCAGTTCCTCGTTTGTGTTCGTGTGACTTTTCGCAGCATCATAAATAAACGTGTCGCCCGCATCGATCTCGACGATATCGTGGATCAGCACCATTTTAAGTACCTTGAATACATCTATCGGATGGTTGGAGTGCTCAGCCAGCACTATCGTCATCATGGCGAGATGCCAGCTGTGTTCGGCGTCATTCTCGCATCTGTCACTGTGGAGCAACTTGGTCTTGCGCAGGATGTATTTGACCTTGTCGATTTCTTTTATGAACGCGACTTGTCGGAGTAGTCTTTCGGTTAGCATAAATGCGGAATTTAATTTACCGTAAGTTACCTGAAAAGAATTGCCGCAGATTCGCGGACTTCTGCACGGAATGTCCGTTTCAACCCATGAATCCGCGACAAATGAAATATTTACTCGTTATCGCGTCTGCGTTCGCGCGCCAACAGCGTATTCTTGAGCAACATTGCGATCGTCATCGGGCCAACGCCTCCAGGAACGGGCGTTATGAACGACGCCTTCTTGGAAACGTTCTCAAAGTCGACATCGCCTGTGATCACATAGCCTTTTTCGCTGGTCTCGTCCATGACGCGCGTGATCCCTACGTCGATGATCACGGCATCGTCCTTGACCATTTCGGCTTTGAGGTAATTCGGTACGCCAAGAGCCGAAATGACAATGTCTGCCTGTGTCGTGATTTGCGCTATGTTTTTCGTGTAACTATGGGTAAGGGTTACGGTCGAGTTCCCTGGGAAGCCCTTTCTTCCCATCAAAATGCTCATCGGACGTCCCACGATATGGCTACGACCGATGACTACCGTGTGTTTTCCCTGGGTTTCCACGCCGTAACGTTCCAAAAGCTCAAGGATACCGAATGGCGTCGCAGGAATAAACGTGCTCATGTCGAGCGCCATTTTACCGAAGTTTTCGGGATGGAAACCGTCCACGTCTTTCGTCGGATCGATCGCCATGAGCACTTTCTGGGTGTCGATTTGCGGAGGTAACGGCAATTGCACGATGAACCCGTCTATGTTGTCGTCTTCGTTGAGCTGCTTGATTTTTTTGAGAAGTTCCACTTCAGAAGTCGTACTCGGCATCTTGACCAACGTCGATTCAAAACCAACACGCTCACAGGCTTTCACCTTGCTTCCGACATACGTCAAACTCGCCCCGTCATTACCTACTATGACCGCCGCGAGATGAGGCACTTTCTCACCGTTGGCTCTCATTTGGGCGACCTCAGCCGCGATTTCAACTTTGATATCTTCCGAAACTTTCTTTCCGTCTAAGAGTTGCATTTTATTATTAATTAGATAATTAGTCAATTAGCGAATTAGCGAATGAATAGTATTATGACACCAACAGTCAGGGTCAGCGATCGAATTGCGAAATGTAATTGCAATGGGCTAACGAACTCGAAAAGTTAGTGTAGAAAAATTAGGTCGTTTCTATTAAACAAATTAGCGAACCAGCACATTCGCTAATTCGCTAATTTATTCATTCGCTAACTATCGCATCCCCGGCATCCCGCCGCCCATCATTTTCATCATTTGCTTTCCGCCCGGGCCTTGCATCATCTTCATCATCTTGCTCATCTGGTCGAACTGCTTCATGAGTTGGTTGACCTGCTCGAGTTTCGTGCCCGAACCTTTTGCGATGCGATTCTTGCGTTTGACGTCTATGATGGAAGGTTTTTTTCGCTCCTTTGGCGTCATCGATTGGATGATCGCTTCGATATGCTTGAAGGCGTCGTCCTCGATTTCGACATCTTTCATCGCTTTGGACGCACCCGGAATCATCCCAATCAGGTCTTTCATGTTACCCATTTTCTTGACCTGCTGGATCTGCTGGAGAAAATCGTCGAACCCAAACTCATTCTTGGCGATCTTCTTTTGCAATTTGCGCGCTTCTTCTTCGTCGAATTGCTCCTGTGCTCTTTCGACAAGGGAAACCACGTCCCCCATTCCGAGAATACGATCGGCCATACGATCCGGATAAAAGACATCGATGGCTTCCATTTTCTCGCCCGTACCGATGAATTTAATCGGCTTGTTGACGACTGATTTGATCGACAAAGCCGCACCGCCTCGAGTATCGCCGTCGAGTTTGGTAAGGATCACACCGTCAAAATTCAATCTGTCGTTGAATGCCTTGGCCGTATTGACCGCATCCTGACCCGTCATGGAATCCACAACGAACAACGTTTCCTGAGGATTCACCGCTTTGTGGACGTTCGCGATCTCGTTCATCATTTCCTCATCGACGGCCAAACGACCCGCCGTATCGATAATGACGACGTTGAAGCCGTTTGCTTTTGCATGTTTGATCGCGTTCAGGGCGATGTCGACCGCGTTTTTATTTTCCCTTTCGGAGAAAACTTCGACGCCAATCTGGCCACCGACTACGTGCAACTGGTCGATCGCCGCAGGACGGTAAATATCCGCCGCTACCAAAAGCGGCTTTTTGTTTTTCTTGGTTTTGAGGAAATTGGCGAGCTTGCCCGAAAATGTCGTCTTACCCGAACCTTGTAATCCAGACATCAAAATGACCGTTGGATTGCCGGAAAGGTTGATTCCCGCAACGTCCCCGCCCATCAATTCGGTCAGTTCGTCCTTGACGAGTTTTACCATCAATTGGCCCGGTTGAAGCGTCGTCAATACGTTTTCACCGATCGCCTTGTCTTTGACCCGAGTGGTAAAATCCTTGGCAATCTTGAAGTTGACGTCGGCATCAAGCAGCGCGCGCCTGACTTCTTTAAGCGTTTCGGCAACGTTGATCTCGGTGATTTTGCCGTGGCCTTTGAGTATATGGAAAGCCTTGTCGAGCTTATCTGATAAATTGTCGAACATAATCTTTTGGAATGAAGTCGCAAATATAACGCTAATTAGCGAATGGGGCAATTAGCGAATTAGCGAATGAGGTAATTAGCGAATTAGCGAATGAGGTAATTAGCGAATTAGCGAATGGGATAATTAGCGAATTAGCAAATGAGGTAATTAGATAATTAGATAATTAGATAATTAGATAATTGGATGGTTAGATGATTACCTGATTAGAGATTGATTGATTGATTAAGTAATGGATTACGGTTGTTGGGGATTTGGGCGACCGCCGTCCGGATCGCTTGGTGTGACGGGAACTGCCGGCTGGCCGGCGCCGGGCTGTCCGCTTTAATCCTCCCCGCTTTTCGTGTTTTGCATTGCCCCAGCCTGGCTTCCGTTGGTCGCCGCCAGCGGCTGCAAAAACAACGAAAAACGGCTGCGGGCTGTCGCTTCCATCCCTGCCGCAAATTCGAATCCTACAAAATTACAAGGTAAAAATGTACGACAACCTTTTGATTATCAACTTAATTTAGATTCGAACATAAAACCCGATCTGTCATGAAAACGATACATGCAATCAGAGCAATGGTCATTGTCGCGTCTACGGCGCTGATGGTAGCCTGCGGAACCCAATACCGAGGTTCGGCCGCAGACCGCAGCGGAACCAACGGAGCGACGAACGGAAACGGCAAAATCCCATCTACGACGACGCGCTAAGTTGCCCGACCAGTTTGCGCGAAGGATGGAAGCGAAAAGCCTTTCACTAAAAAAATAATGGTTTTACACAAAAAACGCGGCGACCAACGGAAGCCGACGCTTTTTGCAGTAAAACCTTATTTTTTGGGGAAGCTTGAAGCGGACAGCCTGACGGTTTTGAACAGGATTGCGTTTATAAGACAATGGAGTAAAACCGTCGCGCCCTAACAAAATTACCGACAAACATTTTTAGTCGAGGCAAGTGTTCACGTCTCCGTCGAGCCCATATAATTGTAAGATTTCCTGTATTTCAAGCGCGCGTTTGTAGACGCGAACGTCATCGATGAATCCGCGGAAATCGCCTCCGACGAAATTGGGCGACATCATGCTTTGGGGAAACTCCATTTGCTGTTCTGCCCGCAGCTCACCGTCGCGATAAAGCGAAAGCACGCTTCCGTCGTAAACCACTACCAGATGGTGCCAGACGCCGATTTGCCCGAAAAGCTGGCCCTCTATCCAATCCTGGTCGACGAGCTCGATTTGGTCGGCGGCGAGGACTTTGGGACTGCGAATTTCGGGATTCGGGCCTTCGAGCACGATATCGAGAAGATTCGTACGGAACAAAACCTCGGCAGGGCCGTCGAAATTCGGTGTTTGGCGATTGAACCAAATGCTCACCGTGAACGCTCCGTCCTGCAACATATCGTTATTGGGATTTCCCGGCGTGACAACCTGGTTATCTGCCGATCCCGACAGGAACGAAATCGCGCCATTGGCATTGTCGCTACGGTCTGTCGTGAATTGAATTTCGCCTATCGGCTGGGAGTTGGCGATTTCGGTCAGATCTTTCACTTCGTTGGCAAAGGTCAGGTATAGGATGAGGCCGTCGGAAAGGATAGTTTCGCCTTCGCAGGCGCAATCTGCGATCGCCGACGAAATGGCGTTGTCAAGGTCAGTATTGTCATTGATCACGACAAGGCCGTTGTTCGCCGTCACCGGATATTGGATCTGGTACACTTCGGCTTCCTGCAAGTTCATCAGCGTAAGATAGAATTCCTGGTTACTGTCGATGGCGACCGTAAAAGGATTTTGGGATCCTGTGTCGTAAATGCTGAGCGTTACCGGGAAGTCGAACGCGATGCACGATATTGCTTCGAAGCCTGCACAATCTGAGACCGCGCCAACGAACTGGCTTTCGTTCGCAATCGGGATTTCTTCGTAAGATGCCGTGATGAGTGTGATCGGATATACGAAATCGACCGTACCTCCCGTGGACGTGCTCTCGAGAATTTCCTCGACGACCGCGTATTCATCTGCGGAAGCGACCGTGACGGTTTGCCCATTTACCAAAACCTGTACGGGAAGTTTTACGGTAAAACAGTCCGTGCTGTCGATGACGTTGTCGATACTTGTATTGTTTGCGGTGACGCTCTGCAATTTTTGGGTTAGCAGCGCATTTTTATCGAGACTGGCCGTGCCGGGATTGTTGACCCGTTCTTCGTCCTGGCACGAAAACAGCGTGCCGAGCGCGATCACGGAAAACAGGAGTGAAAATCGGATGAAATTTTTCATGTCATTTTTTACTTGGTTAGCGTAAAAACAGCCGTCTTGCTAAAAACCCTACTTTAAATCGCTTAAATTTAGTGCGCCGAAAAGTTTCTGTCTAAAGGTAGGGTAATTCCATTTTCATCTGTTTTACCCTTGAAATTTCTAATGCGTATGGAAAATTGTACGATGGGAGGCGTCTGTGAAGAAGGTCTCTTTTCACGGATCTTTACACAACAAGCCCGTTCGTTGCGCAATTATCTCGTGTACAAGTTCGGGGATTCCGAAAAAGCGAACGACCTGACCCAGGACGCGTTCGCCAAACTTTGGGAAAATTGTGCCGACGTCCCCGAGGAAAAAGCGAAATCCTACCTCTACACGGTCGCCAATAACGCAGCCTTGAATAAAATTGCGCATAAAAAAGTGGTGTTGGCTTATGCGCAGAACACGACGGCGAGTGCAGTCACGACCGAAAGTCCTGAATTCGTGTATGAAGAGGAAGAATTCCGGACGCGTTTACATCACGCCATAGGGAATTTGAGCGACGCCCAACGCACTGCTTTTTTGATGAACCGCATCGACGGAAAAAAATATCACGAGATCGCCGAACTACTTGAAATTTCAGTCAAGGCGGTAGAAAAGCGCATCAGTGGGGCACTGGTTTCCTTGAGACGCGAAATTGGGAGAATATGAAAATGGACGATATGGAAACAGACGAAAAATACGATCTTGCCAAATGGATGGCCGGCGAAATGAACGATGACGAACTCAAGGCGTTTCGCAACGCTCCTGAATTTGAGACTTATGAATGGATTGCCAATGCTAGTCGGGATTTTCGTACCGAAGCTTTCGATCAGGATAAGATGCTGGCGCGGGTAATGGCGGGCAAACCGCGTCCGAAAATACCAAAAGTGATCCCGTTCTATCGCTCGAACCTGTTTCGCGCAGCAGCGGTTTTGATTCTCTCAGCCGGTTTGTTTTTTATTTTAAAGCCAAATCCGATGACGACCGAGCATACGGCGTTCGGGAAAACGGCCTCGTTAGTGTTGCCCGATGCATCACATGTGGAACTCAATTCAGGTTCGGAAATTACGTTTGACGAATCTGCCTGGAACCAAAAGCGGGAGCTGGCGCTAAAAGGAGAAGCTTATTTTAAGGTCGCCAAGGGCAAAACGTTCGAGGTCAACACCGATTTGGGCAAAGTCACCGTCGTTGGGACGCAATTCAACGTAAAAGCGAGAGGATCGCGACTGGAAGTGGAGTGTTACGAAGGAAAGGTCAACGTGACGGTTGGAAACCACAAAACGTTGCTTACTCCGGGAACCTGGGTCGTGTTTGACGATGGAAATCCGAAAGGCGTTCCCGTCCTGGACAACACCCAACCGGCATGGACTCAGGGAGAAATGCAGTTTACGTCCGCTCCGCTCGAGGAGGTCATAGCCGAAATGGAGCGCCGCTTCGACGTCAGAATCGAGCTCAAAACCAAAATCGACAAAACGGTTAGCGCGACATTTTCAGGAACCGACTTCCAAGAGACGATGGCAACGATTTGCACACTGTATAAACTCAACGCCACGACCAGCAATGACGTGGTGATTTTATCTGCCTATGAATAAAATTTTTACCGCGCTTTTCCTGCTGTTTTTTTCTTTCGGACTTTTTGCCCAAACGGCAAAGCCTGAGCCGTTACGCGCCGTGTTACAGCGTCTCGAACAACAACATGAAGTGCGTTTTGCGTTTTTGGATTCCGATGTGGAGCGTTTCGAGATCACGCCTCCGCCAGATGGATCGCTTCAACAAAAACTCGATCATATCAGTCAGCTCACCGGGCTGGCTTTTGCATTTTCAGGAAGTTCGCGCATCGTGGTGACAAAACCGGATGCTGACGCCCAAACCCTGTCGGACACTTTGACCGGGCAACTCAAGGAAGTCGTGGTGCATCACTATCTCGCGAAAGGCATCACCAAGAACTCCGATGCTTCGCTTCGCATTTCGCCCCAGAATTTCGGCCTGCTCCCCGGCCTTATCGAGGCGGACGTATTGCAGACCATGCAGCAGATTCCGGGGATCCTGAGCGTGGACGAAACCATCTCGAACATCAACGTTCGCGGCGGGACGCACGACCAAAACCTGTTTTTGTGGAACGGCATAAGAATGTTCCAGACGGGTCATTTCTTTGGGCTCGTTTCGGCGTTCAGCCCACAACTGCCCCAACGTATCGACGTGTACAAGAACGGTACGCCTTCGGTTTTCGGGGAAGGTGTTTCGAGCACGGTCAGCATCGCCACAAGAGCGGTTGATTCGACAAGGATCGGATTGGCGGCCAACATGATCAGCGCCGAGGCATTTGCCCAGTTCAGGATCGGGAAAACGGCCGGCCTCAGCGTCTCGGCACGGCGCTCGCTTACCGATTGGACGGACTCTCCTACTTACCGCTCCTATTCCGATCGCATTTTCCAGAACACCAAGGTCACTGATCTTGAGCGATTTGAAAATATCGATTATGCAGTCGACAGCGATTTCCATTTTTACGATTTCTCCGTCCAATACGTCCAGGCAGTCGGTAAAAAAAGCCGTTTTTCGATAGCCGGGATCGGAATCTTCAACGGATTGGACATCACACAAACCAAATTCGATTCGCTTGAGGCACAATCGAGGAAAAGTCGGCTTGACCAGCGCAACTTAGGGTCATCGCTGGAATGGACGACGCGTTGGAATCACAGGAATATTACTACGGCAACCGCCTATTTTTCTAATTACGATTTGAGCGCGACCAACAGGTCGGTCGAAAACAACCAGCAAGTCGACCAGGAAAACGAGGTGCTGGACACGGGTTTGGGGATACGCCACGTCTTTCGAATTTCGGACAACCTGACGTTTGAAAATGCTTATCAATACAATGAAACCGGGATTTTAAATACGGATCTTGTGAACGAACCCGAGTATGGCCGCCGCACCAAAACCGTATTGCGCAACCATGGGCTATCGACCCAACTGGACTACCGAAGCGCAGACGGCAACTTCTCACTTACGCCGGGTTTGCGGTTCAACTATTACGACCGTTTCGGGAAATTCCGTCTTGAGCCGCGATTGCGATCGTACTATCGTATCACGGACGCATTTAGGATTGAGGCACTTGCGGAATTCAAAAGCCAGACCGCTTCACAGATCATCGACCTCCAACAGGATTTTCTTGGCTTGGAAAAGCGGCGTTGGGTAGCTTCGGACGATGATGATGTTCCGATCCAGCGCAGTTTCCAATCGTCTTTGGGCGCAGTTTATGAATGCGAAAACTGGCTGCTGAACGTGGATTTGTTTTACAAAAATGTCGACGGGATCCCGAGTGCAAGCCAATCGTTCCAGAACCAGCTCGAGTTCATGCGCATCAACGGCGATTACAAAATCTGGGGATTCGAGGCACTTGTACAGAAAACGTTCGCAGCGCATTTCCGCACTTGGATCGCCTACAGCTTTAATCGCAACGAATATACTTTCGATGGATTTACGCCTCCGAACTTTGCCAACAATTTCGAGATCGTGCACGCGCTTACCGGTGCTTTGAGCTACGAAGCCAAGCGATTTAAGGCTTCCGTTGGCGGACGTTGGTACACGGGAAAGCCGCAAACCCAACCGTTGGCGGGGCAGACCATTCCGAATTTCGGGCAAATCGCTTATGCAGACCCGAACAGTTCCAATCTTGACGACTACTTCCAGTCGAACGTCTCGTGTTCTTACCAAATTAGAATCGGAAAATCGAGCATGGCCGCCGGTTTTTCTGTCATGAACTTGCTCGACAACCGCAACGTGATCAATCGCTATTACCGCCTCAACGATGAGAATTCAATTGAGCGCGTCAATACTTATGCGTTGGGCCGAACCGTGAATTTAAGTTTGAAGGTAATGTTCTAAAAGCGGAGTTTGTCATTTGGATCATCCGGCGAATAGTACTCGGCTAGTGAACTCATTTAACTAAAAAAGCCCTCCGTTTCCGAAAGGCCTCCTGATTTTGAAATTTACTTAACTAACTGATCCAAATATCCGACTTTGAGGCCGCGGGTCAAAACCGATTAAGAAAATTATAAGAATTAACTGTTAATTTGGTTCCACCGCTCTGATTATAAATTCGGTAAAATAAAAAACCAGCCTTTCAAAGACTGGTTTTTCGTTCAGAGAGATCCCAAAATCAATTGGTATTGCGTTCAAACGTAAGGTAATCGGTTCCGTCGTCATCGTCGTCCTGAAGACGGATCTTGTTCCCGGTGCGCTCGATCGGATCCCAGTCTTCAGACAATTCGGCAAACGTCGCCGGCGCCCCGAAGGTCAGGTTGAAATCCGGATTGTTGTTTGGGTTGTTGTCGTCGTCGCTGTCGTCGGCATCTACCGTCCAAACGCCGCTGTACGAATTCGTGCCGTTGGAGGCGGTCACGGTATTGTCGTCGTTGAAGGTAAAATTGTAGCCGGTAAAGTCAGCGGTTTTGTCGATTCCGTTATCCTGGAAATTCGTCACGCGCCAAGTTCCGTTCTTTACGGTGTTTTCGAGTTCCTGTTCGGTAATGTTCCCATTGTTGTTGTTTCCGTTGTCGTCGTCCGAGCAACTTGCGAATGTGGCAGTGGCCGCAAGCATCCAAAAAATTCCTTTTCTCATTGTGTGTTGTTTTAGGTTAATCCTGATAAGACAACGGGCGGGACAACGCGAAAAGTATGGCCGCGGTGCGGTTTTAAGAAAAGTTTTTGATTTCGGATCACTGAAATACCCAAGTGCCGAGGCGCCGAAGTCCTGGTGTAAATTGCGATCAGAATCGATCAGAACTGGAAATAAATAAACGGTTGCGGTCCGCTAGTCGCCGTTGCGTAAACGACCCAATACGTCAGGGCCAGCGTAAGTGCTTTTGCCGGTATCGGCATTTTGTCGAAAGCCGATTTCAGGAAATCGATCCATTTCGCCGGGAGGAAATGCCACAGGTAACCAATCGCCATCACGATGAAAACATTTCGGTAACCGGACAGGATCGTCAGCCATTCAGCCGGTTTGAAATCGATCAGGCCAATATTCCGGATGACCTCGAACGCCGTCGTAAAATCTTTGGCGCGGAAGAAAATCCAGCAAAAAACCACGAAATGGAACGTCAGGATAATTTGGATCGACTTGACGAAAAGGTTCTTCGGTAAGTTGAGCTTTCCCTTGAACAGACGTTCTACGACGAGCGCCAATCCGTGCAAACAGCCCCACATCACGAATTTCCACGAAGCGCCATGCCAGAGTCCGCCGAGCAGCATCGTCAGGAAAAGGTTGACGTAAGTGCGGAATTTGCCTTTTCGGTTTCCGCCGAGCGAAATGTAGAGGTAGTCGCGCAGCCATGTGGAGAGCGAAATATGCCAGCGGCGCCAGAATTCCGTTACCGATGCCGATTTGTAAGGCGTACGGAAGTTCGTCGAAAGTCGGAAACCCATAAGCATCGCAATCCCGATGGCCATATCCGAATAACCCGAAAAATCGCAATAGATCTGTATCGTATAACCGTAAGACGCCATGAGGTTTTCAAACGGCGTGTACAAATTCGGTTGGTCAAAGACGCGATCGACGAAATTGATCGAAATATAGTCGGAAATCACGGTTTTCTTGAGCAATCCGCCTATGATCAGGAACAATGCATAATTGACCTCTTCCCGCGTGAGCGTGATCTTTTTGTAAATCTGCGGCAGGAATTCGCTTGCGCGGACGATCGGGCCGGCCACCAATTGAGGGAAAAACGACACGAAAAACATATAGTCGAGAATGTTCTTCGTCGGCTGGAGTTCGCGTCTGTAGATATCGATGATGTAGCTCATCGACTGGAACGTATAAAACGAAATCCCGACAGGTAAAATGATGTCGTGGAACGCTATGTTGCCGCTGAAAATCCCGTTGTAATTGTCAATCAGGAAGTTGGTATACTTAAAATAGCCGAGGAAGCACAAATTCAAGATTACTGACAAAACGAGATAAAACTTGCGGTACGCCTGCTCTTTTTCGTTGTGCAGCAACTTGGCCAGATTGTAATCGGTCACGCCGGATATCAGCAAAAGGCAAAAATAGATTCCACTCGATTTGTAGTAGAAGAACAACGAAAACGCGAACACGTAAAGGTTGCGCATCGCGTGCGTCTTCGATTTGAGCGTGAAGATGTAAATCGGGTAAAAAATCAGGAACATGCCCAGGAACAAAGGCGTGTTGAACAAGATCGGCTCTTTTTTGTCAAAAATGAACCAACTTTCGTAATTCGCCAGGAACCAGGCTTGAATATCGTGCAATTCCATCATTTGCCTGCTGCCTTAAAGTCTTGATATGCTTTCAAAATCGCTTCGGATAACAACGTTCCCATTTTGGCGTAACCTTCGTGTGTGTAGTGCACGCGGTCGCCGCCAATGATCCCTTTTTTGGCATTTCGACCCACGCCGTACAAACCGCCGAGTTGGGAATACAAATCCCAGGCGGCGTAGTTTTTCTTATCGGCCCCGTCGAGAATCCGTTGGGCGTAGTCTGCGGCGAATGTGTTCGGATAACGGCGTCGGAACAGCGATGGCGGAGGCGTGAGCACCAAAATTTCCGCTTCCGGATTTTCCTTTCTGACGCTTGCGATAAACTGATCCATCTGCGAAACGTAAGCGTCCCCACTCATTTTGTCGAACGACTCGTTTGTGCCCAACGACAGGATTATCAAATCCGGATTCAATGCTTTCAATTCGGAAAAGAACGACGGATATTTGTTGAAATCGGAAAATTTCGCACCGTTGACGCCAATTGAATGGTAAATCACGCCCGGAAGGTTGTTCTCCAAGACGATCCCGTTGAGTGCGACGTCGAACGCGCCTTGAGCCGGAATCAGGTAAATTTCGTCCAGCGGCGTTTGCGAACGGTAAAAATGGGAAACCTCGTTTTCCTGCATTTGCAAAGGGACGAATTCAGACCGGTAGATTTTCCTGGTCTGCTTTTCATTCGTCGGAATTTTCAAAGTCTTTCCTGCGCAGATGCGGTCGGATTTCAACCCATTGGCTTTTTTGAGAGCCGAAATCGAAAGGTTATATTTGTCGGCTATGGAGCCCAACACTTCACCGTTTTTGATCTTATGCGTAATTTTCTTCGGAACCTGTGATTCCATTTCGATGCGTTTCTTCGCCGTAGCGATGTCGAACAGCGGACGGTTTTGAGGCGTGATGACCCGGATCAGGTTAAACTCGTTATCGGAGACTTTCGCGTCGAATTCAATCGCAAAATCACTTGCGGACGTGATCAGCGCAATACCGCTCAAACCAACCGGATAGTCGGGATTAACGGAATTGATGTTGCGCCAGCCGCTCCATTTCGCGTTCGATGAAAATTTGTAGTCGGATGAGCCGTTCGTCCCAGCCAAGCGATGCGGAAATGCGAAACCACGGCCGCCATTGCCGAATTTTGCTTGCAGGTCAAGTCGCGTCCGATGTGAAAAAAGATCGGCCTGGATGTGGGAATCCCCAATCTGGACGATGTTAACTTTGCGATTTTTACTCGATTCGAGTTCCGACAGTTTTTTGTAAAAATTCGCGATCGCATTCGTGTTCTGGAAGCGATTGTCAGGGATCGCGACCTCGGTCGTATCGAGTTCGACGACGGAATCAGAAACTACGGCAGTAGCGTCTTTTTCCTGTGCCGACGCCCATGCGCTCAATAGCGACAATATGAAAATAAATCTAATTCGCATCGAGTGAATCGCTTTTGCGTTTGAGGCTGTCCACCGACACCGACGTCGTCTTCCTGTTCGCCCGAAGTTTCTTGAATTGGGCATAACCCTGGTTGAGTTGACCGTATATCAGGCTCGCGAAACGTTTGGCGCCTTTAAAGTTCGGATGGGTGTAATCCTTTCCGGCCATCGCAGGCTCTTCTTCAACCCATTTTACCATAGATTCGCGTCCGCCCATGAGCTGAAATAGGTTGACGAATCCTGATTTTGTGGTCAGCGCATATCGTTTTTGCGCCTTGGTCAACGGAACTACGGCCGAATCGGTCTTCATTTCCATGTTGTATTTCGTCGATTTGTCTGCAGTTGAGACGATCAGCACGGCGGCTCCGGGAAAGCACTCGTGTATGCGGTTGACGGTTTTGGTCATCGCACGTTCGTACCATTTGTAGTCGAGCGTGCCGTAATTAAGCACGTTCGTTCCGTAATGCAACACGATCAGGTCGTACCCGAGTTTTTCCTGGAAGGCTTTCATCAACGTCGGGTTGAATTTCGAAATCGGGATTCCCGAATTGCCGCGTTGGGAGAAATTGTCTACGTGGACGCCTTTTCCGTCGTCGAAATTAAAGCCGTAAATCGGGATCGAATCGGCGTGATGGAAATCGACCTTGATGCCTTTCAGCGCGCCATTTGCCAGCGTAACCGTATTCAAGGTGTTAGCGGTCCCCATTTTCTTTCGGACCGTATCCTTGCCGGAAGTGTAGGAAACCACGCCTTTTTTATTGCCCGAACTTCCGTAGAACACCGTCGGATTGTCTAGTTCCTGGTTGAATTTCCCTTTTCCTGTCTTGAATTTTACCCATTCGGTACGCAAGGTATCGTTGGCGAAAAACACATGGCCGTTGACGCCGAACGAGCGCTTTGGCCATTTTACGTTCAGGTACGATTGGGATTTCCAGTTGCCTGAATATTCGTGTTTGATCGAATTTCGCGACGCCGCAGATTCCGACGTGATCGGCACAAAACCGACACCGCGTCCACCAAACTGTTCCTGTAAATTCGTCCTGAAATCCTGTACGATCATGTCGCCGTCCGTCATCGAATCGCCAAAATACGCGATACGGACGTTGCCTTTGCCGGTCGTCTCGAGTTGGTACAACTTTTCGTAGAACGCGATCAAATACTGGTCGCCTTTGTAATTGTCGAAGGTTTCTTCTGGAAATTGTATGCCGTCCGTCGGATAATACACTACCGGTTGGTTGGCCATTCCTTCGCCTGGTTGCGCATTGGGTTGACTACCATCGGCAGAATCGCGACTGGCTTGCTTTTTCTCTTCCTCGAACGCATCGATCAGCATCGAATCGATCAGGACGTTCTTGGTAGTCCCGGCCTTGTCGGAAAAAATCTTATCGGGAAGCACTCTTTTTATGCCCAAAAAGAATATCGCTGACAGCAGTACGATCAGGAACGAAGAAAAAAAGTACGATTTTGGTGCTTCCACTTATTCTATCTAATTATAACAAACCCGGCAAACTTTAAAATTCCATTTGTCGCCAAAAAATTCTCCTGACGTTCTACTTTCAGTCATTCCATAATTCGCGAATTCACAGCCGAAATGTTAGCCCAAAATTCGCGAACTTTCTTTTACATCCTTTCGGGAACGTCTATCCCTAACAAGGAAAATGATGATTCGATGATGTCCGCCACTTTTTTTGACAATTGTGTCCGGAAGATCTTTTCGGTCTGGTTTTCAGCGCCCAAAATCGGCACGGACTGGTAAAACGAATTGTATTCCTTGACCAGTTCGTAAGTGAAATTGGCAACCAAAGCCGGGCTGTGATTCTTCGCCGCTTCCTGGATCACGTTTGGAAATGTCGCGATCAGTTTCAGCAATCCTTTTTCTTTTTCATGAAGCGCATACCCGTTGACATCGGACGAAAAATCGAAGTCCGCCTTTCTGAGAATCGAGCGGATCCGCGCGTATGTATATTGGATGAACGGCCCGGTATTTCCTGCGAAATCGACCGATTCCTCCGGATTGAACAAAATGCGTTTCTTCGGATCGACTTTGAGAATGTAATATTTAAGTGCGCCAAGACCGATGGTCGTGTACAATTTTTGTTTTTCCTCGTCGGAATAGCCGTCGAGCTTGCCGAGTTCCTCAGAAATCTTTTGAGCCGTTTCGGTCATGTCATCCATGAGATCGTCCGCATCGACGACCGTTCCTTCGCGGCTTTTCATCTTTCCGGAAGGCAAATCGACCATTCCGTACGACAAGTGAAACAGGTTGTCCGTCCAGTCGAAACCAAGTTTTTTCAGGATGAGGAACAACACTTTGAAATGGTAGTCCTGTTCGTTCCCGACGGTGTAAACCATTCCGCCTACATCAGGAAAATCCTTGACACGCTGGATTGCCGTGCCGATGTCCTGCGTCATATAAACCGCCGTTCCGTCAGAACGCAGCACGATTTTGCGGTCGAGTCCGTCTTCGGTTAGATCGATCCAGACCGAACCATCGGGATCTTGTTCGAAAATGCCTTTTTCAAGCCCCAATTGCACGACTTCCTTTCCGAGAAGGTACGTATCGGATTCATAATAATATTTGTCGAAATCGACGCCCAACTTCTCATACGTCTGGCCAAAACCGTCGTAAACCCATTGGTTCATCTTTTCCCAAAGCGCGATGACCTCCAATTTTCCGGCTTCCCAGTCGCGTAGCATTTCCTGGGCTTCGATGAGAATGGGCGCTTGCTTCTTGGCTTCTTCTTCGATTTTCCCGTCCGACACCAACGTCTCTATCTGCTTTTTGTATTCTTTGTCGAATTCGACATAGTATTTCCCGACCAACTTATCGCCTTTCAAACCGGATGTTTCGGGCGTTTCACCGTTTCCGAACTTTTGCCAGGCTATCATCGATTTACAGATGTGGATGCCGCGATCGTTGATGATCTGCGTTTTATAAACCTTGTTTCCGGCTGCTTTCAGGATCTCCGCAACCGAATAGCCCAAAAGGTTGTTCCGGACGTGGCCCAGGTGAAGCGGCTTGTTCGTGTTTGGGGACGAATATTCGACCATGACGGCTTTTCCGTCTTCTTTCGCGGGTACGAAACCATATTTAGCGTCGTCTTTTGCCGATGCGAAAAAATCGAGGTAGAAATCGTCGGCGATGACGATGTTGAGAAAGCCGGCCACCACATTGAATGCTTTGACCTCCGCGACGTTGGTTGCGAGATATTCGCCGATCGCGTTCCCGATTTGTACCGGGTTGCCCTTGACCTGCTTCAGCAACGGAAAGATCACGAGCGTAATGTCACCTTCGAAATCGCGTCGCGTCGCCTGGAACTCAAACTGTTCGACGGCGGCTCCATAAAGCGTACTGACGGCTTTTTGTACGGCGGGCAAAAGGATTTCGTGTAGTGTCATTGTTACTCGTTTTTTTAGGCGTGCAAAGATAGCTAAATATTCGATCGGATTCTGAATAAAAACAGCCCAACACCCGACATATTACACTTTTATGAGATCCGGTCCGACGAACCGCCCCGTGGTCGATTTTGCCGCATGGGATTCCTGTAAAGTCGTCAAAAAATTGTGTAAATCGACCGATTCGGAATAGCGAAAAGGTTTTCGCTCATAAACTGACGAATCGCAAAAATTCGAATTTTGCGTCATGTGCACGAAATCAGGCATTTCCATTTTCCCGCCAAAACAACTCACGGTCAATAATCTTGTAAGAATTATTCCTCTTAAAATAACAATTTAGTGCATTTCATCGAGTTTTTTTGCTTTTAATCGGTATGCGAACGCATCTTTGCCCTGTCGAAATAAAACAAAAATAAAAACATTCAAAAGCGACCCTAAAGCTTGATGTTATGAAAAAATTCCTACTCAGTTTAACTGTTGTATTTTCTTTGCCAGTATTCGCCCAAAGTATTTCGGTGAATACCAACACGCATACCGTGCCCCAATTGGTCAATAATGTGCTGATCAACTCTCCTTGCGTTGAGGCCAACAATATTACCTGGAAGACGGGATCCAACTTCGGATCCACGAATGGTATAGGTTACTTCCAAAACGCCAATCCAGGTTTCCCGATGCAGGCCGGAGTCGTACTCAGTACGGGTAACGCGCTCAACGCCGCGGGCCCGAACACGACCATGCTCAACGACGGCGCCATGAACTGGCCCGGAGACAGCGATCTCGAAGCGACTTTGGCCCAGGCCGGAATCGCCATGAGCTCCGTCAACGCTACCGTTCTTGAATTCGACTTTACGCCCATTTCGCCCCAGTTCAATTTCGATTTCGTATTCGCCTCAGAGGAGTACGGAAATTTCCAATGCCAATTCTCGGATGCGTTCGCCTTCCTGTTGACGAACATGAACACGGGAGTTACGACGAACCTCGCAGTCGTGCCCAACACCAACGTACCGATTTCGGTGGTGACGATTCGCGACTTTTTGTACAACTCTTCCTGTGGGTCGGCGAATGCCCAGTTTTTTGGCTCATTCAACGGAGGATCGGCTGCGGCGGCATCGGCCACGAATTTCAACGGACAGACCGTCCTGATGAACGCGAGCTCGACGTTGATCCCGAACACGCCTTACCACATTAAACTCGTAATTGCAGACCGCACCGACAACGAATCGGATTCGGCAATTTTCATCGCATCTGACAGTTTCAATATCGGACAGCAGGTGCTTGGCCTTGACCTAACCGTGGCCAATCACACCGCTGTCTGTTTTGGTCAGACCTATACGCTAAGTTCAGGATTGAATCCGGCGGAATACACGTTTACCTGGAAAAAAGGGAACCAGGCGCTCTCAGGCGAGACCGGGCCGTCGATCAACGTTACCGGGCCCGGAAACTATACCGTTACGTATTCTCCGGTAGACAACGCTTGCCAGGCCACTTCGGACTCCATCAATATTGAGTTCTATCCGCAATTCATCACGCCAAACCCTACCGCTCTTTACAAATGCGATAACGGATCGGGGAGCTACACCTACAACCTGGCGCTCAACACGCCTATCGTTACCGCTGGTTTGCCGGCCGGAACGACGGTTGCTTATTTTGCTTCGGAAGCCAACGCGAACAATAACGTAAGCCCACTTGCAGCCAATTACGCCAGTCCGGGCAACCAAACGGTTTTTGTCCGAATCAACAATCCTGTTACCGGATGCTTTACGGTAAAATCGTTCCAGTTGTCGATCACGAACGGGCCTATCATCGCCCAGCCCCAGGACATTACGGCTTGCGAGCGTTCGTTTACCCAACATTCGGCTATCATCAACGTGAACAACCAAACGGCGGGCATCCTCAACGGCCAGTCGCCTGCGCTGAACCTGGTCACGTACCATCCGACACAAGCCGACGCCAACGCCGGAACGAATCCGTTCGGTGTGAACGCAACCGCTACAAACGGAACGGTGATCTACGTTCGCGTCCAGAACGTGTCCGATGCGAATTGCTTCGCTACCACATCGTTTACGGTTTTTGTGAACCCGCTTCCGCCTGTAGATCAGATGCAGAACGTGATCGTTTGTGAATCGTATGTACTGCCGACACTCCAAAACGGCAATTACTTTACCCAGCCAAATGGAGGTGGAACGCCAATGTTCGCCGGGGATGTCATCACCGAAACACAGGTCGTTTATATCTTCAGCCAGCCAGGCGGGCCGCCAAATTGCAGCTCGGGATCGAGTTTTAAAGTGACGATCGTCGATCCTTTGACGATGTCACCAAGCGATGGTACCTATTGCGGCAGCTTTACTGTTGGAACACCGGAATACGGAGCGTTTTTCTCCCAGCCTGGAGGTCAGGGAAATCCCATCCCGGCGGGCACGCACATTACGGCATCTCAAACGCTTTACTATTTTTTCCAGACCGATGTGGCGCCATTTTGCGTCATCGACACCGATTTTGACGTGACGATCATCGATGCGCCTAGTGTCGGGAACTTCAGCAACGTGTTCAACTGCACCTCGTATACGCTTCCTGCGCTTGCCGTTGGAAATTATTACACGCAACCAGGTGGACAGGGAACGCCTGTTGCCGCCGGTACGCAAGTGACGACGACGACGACGTTTTATGTTTTTGCCCTCAACGGAAATTCTGAATTCAGCTGTACATCTGAAGATAGCTTTACCGTCCATATAGGGATCGATACTCCTGCCGATGTAAACCAATGTGCGGGCTATGCGCTGCCTCCTTTGGCTATCGGAAATTATTATACAGGACCCGGCGGAACCGGCACTTTATTGGCCGCCGGAACCGTTATCGGGACGCCGCAAACGGTTTATATCTATGTACCGGGCGGAAGCGACTGCGATCCGAACCGCTCGTTCCACCTCGATATTTCCCAGCCGGAGATCGATTCTGTACCGAATCAGGTCGTATGCGGAGGCTTTACGTTGCCGCAATTGGTAAACGGCGAATACTTTACCGGCCACAACGGCTCGGGAACGCAATTGCACGCCGGAGACTATATTTCTACAACGCAAACCATCTACATCTTCAAGCGACTTAACGCAAGCTGCACCAACCAGAACAGTTTCACGGTGACGATCAGTGCTGCGCCTCCAATCGACTCCCGCTCGGAAATCGATGTGTGCAACGCTTATGAACTTACCGCCTTGGGCGTCGGAAATTATTACACCGGGCCAGGCGGAACAGGGAACATGCTTGCTGCGGGAACGATCATCACGACCTCCCAGACCATTTACATTTATGCGCAAAGCACCCAGGCACCGTTTTGTGCTGCAGAGAACAGCTTCGACATCAACATTTTCTCGATCGAGGCCGACGCTCCGGCTCCTGTAACGGCTTGCGACAATTTTGTACTGCCGGCGCTTACCGTCGGAAACTATTTCAGGAATCCCGGCGGCCCGGCTAATAATCCGGAAGGGAACGCGCTTTTCGCAGGCAACGTGATTTCGGCTTCGACCACGCTTTATATCTATACGGAATCAGGGGAACGCATCAATTGTACCGATGAGAATACTTTCCAGATCACGATAAACAACACGCCTCAATTGACGCCGATCGCGAGCGTTTTTACTTGTAATTCCTATGAATTACCTGCGCTGGCACTTGGTGATTATTACACCGGGCCTCAAAAAACGGGCGATCATTTGAATGCAGGTGACGTCCTGACTGCCAACCAAACGCTATATGTTTACTCGGAGACAGGAACGGCTCCGAACTGCTGGAACGAGACTTCGTTCAACGTGACGATCTTCAACGTGGACGAGCCTGCCGATGTGACGTCTTGCCAGAACTACGTTTTGCCTGCGCTTGCGGTCGGACGCTATTACACCGGACCTAACGGAACGGGCACGCTTTTGAACGCCGGAACGAGCGTCTCCCAATCCGGGACGATTTATGTATTCGCCCATGCTCCGTTCAATCCGAGCTGTACCGACGAAAGTTCGTTTGATGTGACCATCGTTCCGGAACCTGTCGCACATGCTGTTCCGGCCGGACAAGCCGTGACGTGCGATGAAGACGGAACGAACGACGGCATTACCGCTTTCGATTTGGGCACGTTGACCGCAACAGTATTGGGAAGCCAGACGGGAACGGAATTTTCGGTTACGTATCACGAAAACCTGGCCGACGCCACAACGGGAGCCAACGCCGTCACGACATCTCAAATGACGACTGTTTTCGCCAGGGTGGTCAACGCCCTCGCACCAAACTGTTTCGACACGCGTTCGATAGCATTGCACGTAAACAAATTGCCGGAACCAACGCCGGTGGGAGGCGTCATGTGTTACGATTCCGAAACCGAGACAATGCTCAGACCTTATGTGATCCACAGCGGATTGAACGCTTCGCAACACAGTTTCCAATGGCTTAACGACTTGGGTGAGGTCATCGCCACGACAAGCAATTACACGGCTGTAAAACCAGGCGATTATACCGTGATCGCGATCAACAACTTCACGGGTTGCGTTTCGATGCCGGTTACCGTGACCGTCAGAGGCTCAGAACCGGCGGTAGTGACGTATCAGACGAGTCCCGATTTCAGCGACAATATGACCATTACGGTTACGGCGGTCGGAACCGGGGATTACGAATACTCGCTTGACGGAGGCTCATGGCAGGACAGCAATGTCTTCCAGAACGTAACGTCGGGAACCCATACCATTACCGTTCGCGATAAAAACGATTGCGGATCGGCCAGCACAGAAGCGTTGATCGTGAACTATCCGCATTTCTTTACTCCTAACGGTGACGGATATAATGAAACCTGGAATATCAGAGACCTCAAAGACCAACTGACTTCCAAAATCAGCATTTTCGACCGCTACGGAAAACTCATCACCCAGATTACGCCTAACGGCCAGGGTTGGGATGGAATGTACCAAGGCAAACTTATGCCGTCAACAGATTACTGGTTTACAGTAAATTATACCGAAGGCGGCCAGGAAAAAGAGTTCCGCGCGCATTTTGCGATGAAACGATAAACAAAATTTCTCATATTGGATTGGAGAGGCTTCTTGAGCAGAAGCCTCTTTTTTTTTGCTTTGCCCTGTAACAACGCGCGGCCTCGTCAGTCTTATCGGCGGCTAAGGCTAAAAAACAAAACAAATGTTAAACTTTGTAAAAAAAGGTACTATGTAATACAAACTATTTCGATTACTGTTTACATTTGCATCATCAATCAATCAATCATCCGGAGGCGAATCCGAATTATCGAAAAGCCACCGTACAAATCAAAACGAATCATGAAAATCAAACTGTTACTGGTCTGCTTTTTAGCAACCCTGTTTTCCGCGCACGCCCAAAATTCGGCCGGAATTACCGGAAAAGTAGTCGACAAGGCTACGGGCGCGCCTCTTTCTTATGTGTCAGTAAGCGTGAAATTCGACGGGAAAGTCGCTACCGGAGCCATTACCGACGATTCCGGAAACTTCGACATTCCGAAGCTCGAGCCCAAAACCTACCAACTTGAAGTGCAGTTCATGGGCTACAAAACCCACTCTCAGGAAGTATCGCCACCGGCCGGACAGAAGGTCGCACTGGGCACGATCTCACTTTCTGAAGATGCCGTACAGCTCAAGGAGGTCAACATTGTGGCCGAACGCTCGACGATCGAACAAAAAATCGACCGCAAAGTCATCAACGTAGGCAAAGACCTTACGACGGCCGGAGCGACGGCGTCTGAAATCATGAACAACATTCCGTCGGTAAATGTCGATCAGGACGGTAAAATATCGCTCAGGGGAAATGAAAACGTGAGAATTCTCGTAGACGGACGCCCAACGAATACAGATGCCGCAACGCTTCTCAAGCAAATTCCGTCTACATCGATCAAGAAGATCGAACTCATCACGAACCCATCGGCCAAATACAATCCGGAAGGAATGTCCGGTATCATCAACATCGTGCTGCACAAGAACGCGAACGACGGATTCAACGCCAGCCTCAATTCCGGCGTGACCGTAGCCCGGACGCCAAAGATCAACAATTCGATGAACTGGAATTACCGCACCGGGAAAGTGAATTTCTTCGGAACTTATGGGAACCACTTCGGGAATTATGCCAATACGGGCGACATCAGGAGGCTCGACAACGGCACGCGCCAACAACTCGAGGTAAAGAACCGCAACGGATCGAACCTGGCGAAATTCGGGATCGACTATTACCTCAACGATAAGAACACGATCTCGGTTTACACCAACCAGAACTTTTACAACGGCGGAACGTCCATCGTTACCGACATCAGTTCGTTCAACGCGCTCGAAGCCCAGGTTCAGCAAGCCGATTACCGGGACAAAAACCACGAAGGCGCGTATAACATCGCCTACAAAAAGCTGTTTGACAAAGAAGGCCGTACGCTTGACATCGAATTGAACCACAACGCGGCCAAAGGCGATCAGGATGCCGATTACTACACAGAATATGATGCTGAAGAAATTCCCGATTTCCAATTCAAGGATGCGACGCTCAACCACCGACAGCTTACGACCGTCAACGTGGATTTCGTGAATCCTATAGGCGAAAAATCGACGCTCGAACTCGGTGCCGAAGCTCGTTTCAACCGTTCTCAGAACGATTACAAATCAAATTTCCTCAGCAGTGCCTATTATTATTACAACTTCGATATTTACTCGGCTTACGCGACGTTCGGCCAGCGTTTGGGAAAATTCAGCTATCAATTGGGAGCGCGTTTCGAGAGCTATAAGGTCGAGGCGATCCTGAACCGCGAAAAGGCGTATGAGGACGATTATATCACGTTGTATCCGTCCGCATCGGCTACGTATTCCCCTAACGAAAAAGACATGTTCCAGTTGAGTTACAGCCGACGTGTCGACCGCCCGGGACTCGACCAGACAAGCCCTATCAGGGAATTTGCCACGCCGCTTGTGACAGGAATCGGAAATCCTGAGCTCGATCCTCAATTTACGAATTCAGTGGAACTCAATTACACGAGAAAACTAGAGAAAGGTTCGCTTTCGACGGGCGTCTTCGTGCGCAATATTCAGGATGAGATCAACCGTATTTTGTATCCGGATCCCGAAAATCCGAATAAGCAAATCATGACGTACGACAATTTCGACAACAACACCGCTTTTGGTTTCGAGATTTCGGCCAATTACAAAATAACCAGTTGGTGGGACGTCCAACCGGCGGTAGATTTTTCGAGTATCAACCAACAGGGTTTGGTTTCGCGTCGGATTGGTGAAACGGACGAATTCGAACTTTATACAAGAAAAGTTACGTTTGCCGCGCTCAACGCCCGGATGAACAGCAATTTTAAGGCGACCAAACAATTGAGCTTCCTGCTTTTCGGGTTTTACCGAAGCGGAACCGAAGGCATCCAGATGAATCCGCGTTCGATGTGGAAAGCCGATATGGGCGCCCGCTATTCCATGCTCGACAACAAACTGACGGTAAGCGTGCGCTGGAACGACATGTTCCATACCCAACGCTTCCGGTTCACGAGTGACAACCCGTATCCGCAAACGGGGCAGTTCGCCTGGGAAAGCCAATCGGTTTACGTAGGAATGAACTACGCATTCGGAGCCGGAAAAAATCGGGCCATGGAGAGAAAACAGAGAGAAGACAATACTAAACAGGGCGGCGGCATGTTCTGATCGAGGTCGAACCTAAATCCGGAAATAGGTTACAGAAAAATTATTTTGGTCAATAAAATCCCGGGCGTAACAGTCCGGGATTTTTTTATGATGGACGTGTGCCTATGCCGGATGTGTCAGTTATCGTCGTTGCGTTTTACTTCCCAACTTTCGGGCAGACAACTCCCGAAATGACTTTTTCGGACGACAAGCTCCAGGTAATAACGATAACGCTACTTTTCTGGTGAAATATTCTGCAATGGTTTTCCGGAAAAAAAATGCCGTAAACAACCGTTCCGAAAAGGATCGGATACACCGTGCAGTACAATTCCACCCTTGAATCGCCTCCGATAAAATGAGGTGAAAAAAAAATGTGGTATAAAAGATAGCAGACGGCCACAAGCCCAAATCCGCATTTGCCTGCGTTCATTGCGCTCGCGCGAGGTTTTGCCTTTATTGCGTTGTGTTTTGCGTGACATCCGGAAGTTCGTTTGATTACGGCTCGATGCGAATTTCGGCCCCGTCCATCACCGCGGTGAAGAGTTCGTCGATTTCGCGATTCGTCACCGCGATACAGCCGGCAGTCCAATCCCTGAGCAGGTGTAATTTTGAGCGATAGCCGCGTCCGTTTCGCAACCCGTGGATTTTGATGTCGCCACCGGGCTGTTTTCCCGACCTTTGCGCTGTTTCTAGATCATTGACATTCGGATAGGAAATGCTGAGGTTTTTGTGGAACTTACTGTTCGGATTGCGACCGTCGATCTCGTAACAACCTTCAGGCGTCCTGAAATCTCCTTCAAATTGCTTGTGCCCGACAGGATTTTTTCCCAACGCGATCCGATACGTCTTGCGCAAATTCCCGTTTTCAAAAACCTGCATGATCCGCCTGGATTTCACGACGACAACCAAATCTATTTTGGAATTTTCGGGCAACGGCTTTTCGCTTCGGAAACAGTATCCGATAACATCCAGCGTCCGAAACACTGCCGCGAACATTTACCAGCGAATAACGGCGCTTGCCCAGGTAAACCCTGATCCGAATGCAGCCAAAACGACCAAATCGCCTTCGTTGATCTTGCCGCCTTCCCAAGCCTCCGTGAGCGCGATCGGGACCGAAGCCGCCGTGGTGTTCCCGTATTTCTGGATGTTGTTGAACACTTTGTCGTCGGCAAGCTGGAACTTTTGCTGGATGAATTGGGAGATGCGTAAATTGGCCTGATGCGGGATCAGCATATCGATGTCCGAAACCTGCAGATTATTCTTTTGCAAACCTTCCATGATGACTTCCGAAAAGCGCACGACGGCATTCTTGAACACGAATTGGCCGTTCATGTGCGGAAGGTAGCTGTCGTCTTCAGGGTTGTTGTCGGCGATGATGTCAGTCACCCATCGACCTCCCATTCCCGGCGCTTTCACGGCAAGTTCGAGTGCGTGTTCGCCTTCGGAATGCAAATGCGTGGAAAGGATTCCCTTCGTAAGATCTTCCTCCCGCGACATCACGGCCGCTCCCGCCCCATCTCCGAAAATCACCGATACGGCGCGGCCGCGATCGGTCATGTCGAGACCCAGCGAATGCACTTCGGACCCAATGACGAGCACGTTTTTATACATTCCGGTCTTGATGTATTGATCGGCGATCGAAACCGCGTACACGAAACCGGAACATTGGTTTCTTACATCGAGTGCTCCAACGGTGCGCAACCCAAGCTCTTTTTGTACCAGGACGCCAGGTCCCGGGAAATAATAGTCAGGGCTCAACGTGGCGAAAATAACAAAGTCGATCTCGTCCGGGCCGACTTTGGCGCGTTCCATCGCGATCTTCGCGGCTTTTACGCCCATCGATGTCGTCGTGTCTTGGCCTTTTATGATGTGGCGGCGCTGCTGTATGCCGGTTCGCTCCTGTATCCAGGCATCATTGGTGTCCATTATTTTGGAAAGGTCGTCGTTGGTGACCACGTTTTCAGGAACATAGAACCCGAGGCCGGCTATTTTGGAATTGTACATATTTTGTCGTTTTGGTAAAATCGGATATGCAATTTTGAGCAATCCTCAATTTTAGCGTACAAGATACTAGTTTTGGCGACATCGGGGAAATTTTTGGGGAATCGGTAACATTCGTTCCAATTTGCGTACTTATCGCGACGAAACGACAGTGTCGAAATCCGTAACTTACGCAATCTTAAAACAAACAAATATGAAGAACCTCTGTTTCGCTTTCCTGTTATTTGCCGGCTTCGGGATGATCGCGCAGGAAAACCTGACGTACCAGAAACCGCCTAAGGAAATCCTCGACCTTGCCGATTACGATCGCCCGCCATCCGTACAGATGGATTCCAAGATGCAGTACATGCTGCTTTCGTATCGCCCGACTTATAAAACGCTCGACGACCTCAACCAGGATGAATTGCGGCTTGCGGGACTGCGCATCAATCCGGTGACGAGCATTTCGAGTACGGTGACCTTTATCACGAACCTCAAAGTCCGAAAGGTCAAGGACAAAAACGAAACTCAGGTTTCCGGGCTTCCGGCGAATCCGAAAATCAGCAACGTTTATTGGGCGCCCGATGAGAAGCATATTGCGTTCGCCAACACCACCGCGACCGGCGTGGAACTTTGGATGCTCGAAATCGCATCGGCGAAAGCCACGAAATTGACCGATGCCAACGTGAATGCCGTCCTCGGAAGTCCGTTCAGCTGGTACGGCGACAGCAAGCGATTGCTGGTGAAATTGTTGCCGAAAGACCGCCCGAAACTCATCGATTCCAAAAAAGATTTGCCGACCGGCCCTATCGTTTCCCAAACCGACGGTCAGGTTTCCCAAAACCGCACGTATCAGGATTTGCTCAAGAATCCGATGGACGAAAAGAATTTTGAGACGATCGTGACGTCGGAACTTTACACGGTTGATCTCAACGCTAAGGCGACGCTTTACAAGCCTAAAGACATTTACGCCTACGAAAGTTTTTCGCCTGACGGAAGCCTGCTCATGCTCACGACGATCGAAAAACCGTTCTCTTACATCGTGCCACTAGGGCGTTTCCCGATGAAAACCGTGGTGTACGATTTGTCCGGCAAGGAAATTAAAACAGTCAACGAAATTCCGCTCAACGAGATCATGCCGAAAGGTTTCATGGCCGTGCGCAAAGGCAAGCGCAACATGGGTTGGAGGAACGACAAGCCGGCTTCGCTTTATTACGTCGTGGCTTTGGATGAAGGAAATCCGGCGAATAAGGTGGACTTTCGAGATGAAATCTTTGTTTGGGATGCGCCTTTCAATTCCGATCCTGTCTCGATCATGAAAACGGGACAGCGATTTTCCAACCTGATTTGGGGAGACGAGCACACCGCCGTCGTGACCGAAGATTGGTACGACACGCGAAATACGAAGACATTTGTGATCGATCCGTCCAACCCAGGGAAAGCGGCCGTCAAGATTTCCGACAGGAATTCACAGGACATTTATTCCGATCCCGGAAATTTCGAGACGATCAAAAACCAGTACGCGCGTTACGTGCTGGCGATGGACAACGGAAACGCCTTCCTTTTGGGCGAAGGTTTTACCGAAAAGGGACAGTTTCCGTTCGTGGATGAATTCAACCTCAGGACGCTCAAGAAAAAACGTCTTTACCAATCGGCTTATACCGATAAAAAAGAGGATTTGTACTCTATGGAGGATTTCAGGAACGGCATCGTGCTGACGCAGTTGCAATCCAAAACCGATTATCCAAACTATTTCCTTCGCGATATCAAAAAGAAGAAAATTACCCAGCTCACAACGTTCAAAAATCCGTTTGAAAGTATAGCGGGCGTTCAAAAGGAAGTCATCAAATACAAGCGCAAGGACGGCGTCGATTTGTCGGGGACGCTTTATCTGCCGAAAGGCTACGACACCAAAAAGAAGGAAAAATTGCCGTTGCTGATCTGGGCGTATCCGGAAGAGTTTAAGGACAAGGCAAGCGCCGGGCAAAGCAATAAAAACCCTAACGAATTCACGTTTCCGTATTACGGATCGTTCGTTTACTGGGCTACGCGCGGTTACGCGGTTCTCGACGACGCTTCGTTCCCAATCATTGGAGAAGGAGAAGTCGAACCTAACGATACGTTCATTCAGCAATTAGTCGACGATGCCGCCGCTGCGATCGACGCCGTAGACAAAATGGGCTACATCGACCGAAGGAAAGTTGCCGTCGGCGGGCATTCCTATGGCGCTTTCATGACGGCCAACCTGTTGACGCATTCCAACTTATTTGCTTGTGGCATCGCACGTTCAGGCGCTTACAACCGCACGCTGACGCCTTTCGGGTTCCAGAGCGAGCAGCGCAATTATTGGGAGGTTCCGAACATTTACGACGGCATGTCGCCCTTCATGAACGCCGATAAGATGAAAACGCCTATGCTTTTGGTTCACGGTGAAGCCGACAACAATCCCGGTACGTTCACGTTGCAAACCGAGCGCTATTTCCAGGCGATAAAAGGTCTCGGTGGTCCGGCCCGCATGGTGATCCTGCCAAAGGAATCCCATGGTTACGCGGCTAAGGAAAACATCCTTCATCTGCTTTGGGAACAGGATCGGTTCCTAGAGAAGCATCTCAAAACAAACGATGACAGGACGGTAAAAAATTAAGTCAAATCAGAGTTTCAATCAGGAAAAGGCAGTCTTCGGGCTGCTTTTTTTATTGGGCCAGCGACAAGAACACGCCTTCACCCTTGAGGATAGGGACGCGGTTTTCGAAATATACGGTTCCGCTTTCGCAAGTGGCTTCTATCAGGTAATGGCTTCCGAGGAAATAAGACTGTCGCACGGTCACGCGCAATCCCGAACCGGAAATCTTGAGTTGATGTGCGTAAACGAAAATAGTCTCGTCCGATATTACCGGTTTTAAAAGACGCAACGGGATTTCGCTTACTTCCCCAAACATACGCGCGACGTAAAGCGAGCCGGGATTCGCGTAAATGGCTTTGGGACGATCGTTCTCGAAGATTTCGCCTTCTTTCATCACGATGACTTCATCGGCAAATGAAAGTACGTCGCTTCCGTCGTGGGTCGCAACGATACACGATATGCCTTTCTCGCGAAAATACCGGAACAGGTTGCGCTTGAGCGTCGACGACCGGAATGCGTCGATCTGGCTGAACGGCTCGTCCAGCAGCAAAAGTTCCGGTTCAACGGCTAATGCTTTCGCAAGGGCGACGCGTTGTTGCTGGCCACCGCTCAAAAACTTTGCCTTTACGTGAGCGTATTCGGTCATTTCGACCATTTCCAGAAGCTCGGCTATGCGCTGTTGTTTTTTTTCTTTGTGGATATTCGAAAGGTAATTCCCGACGTTTTCCGCAACGCTCGTAAACGGCATAAGGCCGAAATCCTGGGCGAGATACTTAAAGCGGTCATCACCCGGAATCAGGTTGAATTTTGGGCCGAGGACCGGTTTTTCATTGTAGACGATCTCTCCCGAATGAAGGTCGTAGTGGCCGTAAAGTAATTTCAGGAGTGTGCTTTTCCCACAACCGCTTTCGCCAATCAGCGCCAGTTGCTTCCCGCTCTCCAACTTAAAACTGACATTGCTGATCGTTTTTTTGGAATCGTATGAAAAAGAGATGTTGCGAACTTCAAGCATAGCGCAAAAATAATACTAATACATTTGGGAAATGCATAAAAAAAGCAAGAGCGTAATCTAGTCGAGAACGCTCTTGCCAACCTAACCAATAAATAAACAAACTAATGTTCTTGTGTCTAAAGTAAACTCTCAAGCGAGAGGCATTCCATATTCACATCACAAAGATAGGTGGGGATAATGTAAAGAAAATTCAAACATCTGTTAAATCGAATGCAAAATTTTCATTAACACTTTCGATTTTGAACAAAATAATGACGGTTTTGCCGAATTTCAAACGTTTTCAAAAACACGTCAATTTTCTACTTTTTAATTCTTCTTTCTGAAGCATTGAAAACTTCGGAACGATCAGTATTGTCGCAGCTTCAGCTATTATTTCCTCTGCCTATTTATCTCATGCCTGGTCATTGCAATCCAATGCCGAATCAGTTATTAACGCCCCTCCTCAATATATCGTTTGTATTGAACGGTATTCACCTTCGCCTTCAAGTCGTGCAACAAACTGTACAGTCCAAAAAACGTCCGGTTCACATATAAAAAATGCTTCGATCCTCGATTTCCATTCATTTTGCGAAGCTGGGTGTCTTTCGAAAATTCTTCACCCATGGCAGACAATCGCCCGAAAAAATCCTCATTGGCGAAATCGAACGAATCATATCGGTAAGGCATCGTCGAGACGGAAAGCAATTCGCGGAATAATTTTATCAGATAAGCCTTTTCCTGAGGCTTGTCATCCTTGCGCAAAATTTCGAGTTCGAACAATTTTTCCTCGAAACGCGCCGCATCGTCGAAAACCTCAGGACTGATCAATTCGAAGTAGGGATCATAAAAATCTTCAGGAACTTGTTTGACACATCCAAAGTCGATCGCGATCAGGTTGGAATCCGAATCAACGAGAAAATTCCCGGGATGCGGATCGGCGTGGACCGCTTTCAAGCCGTGCATCTGGAACATATAAAAGTCCCACATCGCCTGGCCGAGCTTGTCAGCTTTCGACTGATCGTTGTTTTTGGCGGCGAATTCCGATATGTGCTCGCCTTGCATCCAATCCATCGTCAGGATTTTATCGGTAGACCATTCCGGATAATATTCGGGAAACCTAAGGTTCGGAATTTGGGAGCACGCGTCGGCAATTTCCTTTCCTTGCTTGAGTTCGTTGACGTAGTCGGTCTCTTCCATGAGTTTGTCCTCGACTTCCTTAAAGTATTTTTCGGAATCCTTGCCCTTGATGTTGAACATCCTAATCGCGACGGGCTTGACAATTGCGAGGTCAGATGAAATGCTGTCCGCCACGCCGGGATACTGTATTTTGACGGCAAGCTCTTTACCGCCTTTCGTCGCCCTGTGAACCTGACCGATGCTCGCCGCGTTGACGGAATCGGGCGTAAACGTGTCGAAAAATGCTTCCGGATATTGCCCGAAATATTTTTTGAACGTCTTTTTTACCAACGGCGCGCTCAAAGGCGGAACCGAAAACTGCGAAAGCGAAAACTTCTCAACGTAAGCCTGGGGCATGATGCTTTTGTCCATGCTCAACATCTGGGCGACTTTAAGGGCGCTGCCTTTGAGGTTTTTGAGCCCGTCGTAAATGTCTTCGGCGTTGTTTTCGTTGAGTTTGTCTTTCGTAAGTTTTGGATTGACCATTTTCTCGCCGTAATAAGCAAGGTAATTTCCGCCAATCTTAAAACCGGTCTTGACAAGTTCAGAGGCGCGCGAAATTTTGGTTGTGGGGATTGTATCTAAGGTTTTCATGATGAGATAATTAGATGATGAGATGATGGAGATAATTAGATAATTCGCTAATTCGCTAATTTGCTAATTCGCTAATTCGCCAGTCCCCATCAGTTTTTCCAAAGGAATTTACCCAGGTCGATCAAATTTTCGAGCGGCTTCGTGTCCAACAGGCTAACTACGGTATTTACCGATTTTTCTATGATAAGATCGGTTTTTTCAAATCCTCTGGAATTGTCGTCAAGCCAATATTTGAGGATGAAAAGGAATTGCACCCACGCCCCTTCCGACAGTACAGGTTCGGTCACATCCCTTACTTTGCGAAATTTTTCAGGATCCTGTTGTTTCAACAGTTGCTCGACAAAATCCCGGAATCTCGTGCGGAAGAGTTTAAGATCTGCAAGATTCCTGAGGCCTTGTCTGTTATCGCGCAACGACCAGGAGACATATGTCCGGTTCAGTGTCAGGATTTCAAAAATCGTGTAGTAAAGTGCAAGCAGGCGATCTTTTTCCGAATAGCTGCGATAATCGGGCGACTGCGCCATTATCGTTTCGGCATTTTCAAAAAACTTAACCCAGATTTCCTGTCGTATCGAGCCAAACGAATTAAAAAACTGGTAAAACTGCGTCTCTTCGATCGCGTTGCGCTTGCAAAACAAGTAGACGTTCGCGGCCTGCCCATTGTGTGTGAGCACGTCGTTCATATACAATTCGATGATCTTGTCCTCGGTCACAAACTCTTTTTGAGGCGGATTTTTCTTAGCGGTTGCCATGTCATTGATCTTTAATATTTCAAAGATAACCGGCTGGGAGTTGGCTGATTTGCAAAAAGTTGTTAATTGTTTTTCAATAATTTTGAAAGAATCGCGCCCTAGGAAATCATGATTGTTTCGCCCACATCGGATCGGCCTTGAGCGCCTTTGCGTATATCGGACAACTTTCAATGTGAGCGCCTTTCAGGTATCCGATGCTCATCAGGAATTCATTGACGATCTCGCCTCCCGTAAACCGAAAAGTCTTCTTGAACAATTTTACCCATTCCTCTTTTGTTTTCGGATGATGGTGCGCGAGCCACTTTTCAAACGATCCGAATTCGTTTTGAAGCGTGAGGATGGTTTTCGCGTTCTCGATTGCCGCGTTGACCTTCAGTTTATTTCGGATGATTCCCGGATCGGACAATAGTCGCAACCTGTCTTCTTCGGTATAGCCCGCCACTTTGGCAATGTTGAATCCGTCGTATGCCTTTCGGAAGGTTTCCTCCTTTTTGAGAATGGTCTCCCAGCTCAATCCTGCCTGGTTGATTTCCATTATCAGACGCCCAAAAAGTTCGTTGTCGTCGTGGATCGGGAAACCATAGTAATTATCGTGGTAGTTTTTGTGCAGCGATTTTCGCGATTCGGGCTCCATGCCATCGATGTAAGAACAGTACGCCATTTTTGTTGAAGCAATTGGTTTTAAGTACGGACTTGGCAGCTTTTGTTTGCCATCCGACAAAAATAGGGATTAAACCTTTGACTTGATCCCACAAAAAAAGCCGCAAGTAGCGGCTCTTCGTTAACTGTTTTTGTCGGATTATTGTCCGCTCTGAGCATCGTTGATCATCTTTTGGTTGGCGACGATCGCAAATTCGACCCTTCTGTTCTGGGCGCGTCCATCTACGGTCTCGTTTGTCGCGATAGGGTCGGCGATACCGAATCCGGTCGTGGTGAAACGGCTTGCGGAAATTCCCTTTCCGGAAAGATAACTTCTCACGGAAGCGGCACGTTGCTCGGATAGTTTCAGGTTGTGATCGACGGTGCCCGTGTTGTCGGTATATCCAAAAATGTGGATGTTGGTATCCGGATATTCTTTAAAAACCGGAATCAGTTTGTCGAGATTAGCCTGGGCGGTCGGCGTCAACGTAGATTTGTCGATGTTGAAGCGCACCGCATTTTCTTTCAGCGTGAGTTTGATTCCCTCCCCTACGCGTTCCACTTCTGCACCGGGAACGGCATTGTCGATTTCGCGGGCTTGTTTGTCCATTCGGTTTCCGATGACGCCTCCGGCAACACCTCCGATGATACCACCGGCAATGGCTCCGAGCGCGCCCCTGCCGCCTTTCCCGACGTTATTCCCGAGAACGCCTCCGATAACCGCACCGCTGGCAGCACCAACGGCTGCACCTCTTTGCGTTTGGTTCGTATTCTGTATGGCCTCGCAGCTTGTGAGCGACACGGAAAAGGTCGTGGCAAGTGCCAGGGCTATGATAGACAACTTTTTCATTTTCTTCGTTTTTATAGGTTAGTTTACTTTTTGGAATTGGTAGACGACATCTGTCATTTTACCGCCGACATCAATTTTGTCGATCAGTTGGAACGATGTCTCGGATTGGTTGGCCACGCCCAATACGTAACCATCGCGAACGCGTTTGGCTTTTTCTCCCGCACTCAACACTTTGAGCACGAATTGACCGTCTTTATTGATGAACCATGTGATGGGTGAAGCGAAAGCCGCACAACCGGCCTTGGTCAGTTCCATATTGCCCTTGTTATTGTTGGAAACGAATTTCCAGTTGCTGTTTACGAAGCACTGGGAGTCGGCAATCCCGAATGAATTTACCGCAATGGCGCTCTGTCCCGGATAGGACACGGAGGTAATCATCCAATTTCCTTTAATGGCCGACTGAGACGTGCGATCGAGTTTGGTAGTCGTGGCAGATGTCGATTTGCAACTAACGGCAAGCAGCGCAAAAAGACCGATCATTAGTAACTGTTTCATTTTGTGGTATATTTAGATTTTTAGGTTATTTATACACATAAAGATACAATCGTAGGTGCGCAAATGTTAAATTTAAAAGCTAGTTTTATCGAAAGATTAACAAAGGCGGACATTTTGTCAGCCAATCTCCAACTGGTATTTTTTTTGAAAAAAGCCGCCTCGAATTAACGAACCCATTTTAAACAAAACGATATGACAACAGGAAAAATCAATGTTTCGGTAGAAAACATTTTCCCGCTAATCAAGAAATTCCTTTACAGCGACCACGAGATTTTCCTTCGCGAACTCATCTCGAATGCCACCGATGCCACTTTGAAACTCAAACACCTCACGAGCATTGGCGAAGCAAACGTTGAATATGGCAATCCTGTCATTGAGGTCAGGATCGACAAAGAAGGCAAAAAGCTGCACATCATCGACCAGGGAATCGGTATGACGGCCGAAGAAGTGGAGAAATACATCAACCAGGTCGCGTTTTCCGGAGCCGAAGAATTTTTGGACAAATACAAGGATTCCGCTAAAGACACCGGAATAATCGGGCATTTCGGTTTAGGGTTTTATTCCGCGTTCATGGTGGCCGACAAAGTGGAAATCACTACCAAGTCGTTCAAGGACGAGCCGGCGGCGCATTGGACGTGCGACGGGAGTCCTGAATTCACTCTCGAACCATCGGACAAACAGGAAAGAGGAACAGAAATCATCCTCCACATCTCAGAAGACTCAACCGAATTTCTTGAAGAGTCGCGAATTGGCGGTCTGTTGGCCAAATACAACAAATTCATGCCGGTTCCGATCAAGTTCGGGACCAGGACCGAGAAAAAACCTTTTGGCGTCGGCGAAGATGAAAAAATGGAAGAAGTCGAAGTCGACAACATCATCAATAACCCAAATCCGGCCTGGACAAAACAGCCATCGGACCTTTCCAAAGAGGACTATCAAAGTTTTTATCGCGAGTTGTATCCGATGCAGTTCGAAGAGCCGTTGTTCAACATCCACCTCAACGTCGACCATCCGTTCAACCTCACGGGAATCTTATACTTTCCGAAACTTTCGAAAGACCTTCAGATCCAAAAGGACAAAATCCAGCTTTACCAAAACCAGGTTTTTGTGACCGATAACGTAGAAGGCATCGTGCCGGAATTCCTGACGATGTTGAGAGGCGTCATCGATTCGCCGGACATTCCGTTGAACGTGTCGCGTTCGTACCTGCAAGCCGACGGCAACGTCAAAAAGATTTCGAACTACATCACGCGCAAAGTCGCCGATAAGTTAAAATCGCTTTTCAACGAGAATCGCGAGGATTTCGAACAGAAATGGAACGATATTAAGATCGTACTTGAATATGGAATGTTGTCTGAAGATAAATTTTACGAAAAAGCGGGTGCGTTCGCGCTTTATCCGACAGTCGACGACAAATTTTTCACGCTTGACGAACTGAAAGATTCGCTCAAGGACAACCAAACCGACAAAGATGGAAAACTCGTCGTGCTGTACGCCCAAAACAAGGATGCCCAGCACAGTTATATCGATTCGGCAAAGGCAAAGGGCTACGAAGTCTTGTTGCTCGATTCCCCTATCGTTTCCCACTTAATCCAAAAACTGGAAGGCGACAACGAAAACCTCACGTTCACCCGTGTGGATTCCGATCACATCGACAACCTGATAAAGAAAGACGAAAACGCGATTTCCAAATTATCTGAAGACGAGCAGGAAAAACTCAAGACTACCGTACAGGAAATCGTGCCGTCTACCACCTATACCGTGCAGTTGGAAGCGCTCGACAGCGAGGCCGCCCCGTTCATCATCACCCAGCCGGAGTTTATGCGCCGCATGAAAGAAATGAGTCAAAGCGGCGGCGGCGGGATGTTTGGCATGGGGAATTTCCCGGATATGTACAATCTCGTCGTGAATTCGAATTCCGAGTTGGCCGCGACCATCCTGAATACCGAAGACAAAACAGCCCAGGAAAGCCTCGTCAAACAAGCCCTTGACCTGGCAAAACTGTCGCAAAACCTGCTCAAAGGCGAGGAATTGACGGCTTTCGTCAAGCGAAGTTTCGGGTTGATCAAATAACCTTACCGCGAATTATCGAATTAAGCTTGTGAGAAATCACGGGCTTTTTTTTTGCTTCTTACACACCTCAAAGGTTTAAAAAGCCTCTAAGGTCTTGACCTGTCACCTAACTTTTTGATTTTCAGTATATTTTTTCGTGGAATAAAACTCAAAGTTCGCATGGATAGACTACCTTTAAGGAACCACGCACCGCCCCTGTCTGAATTTCCAACCAAACGACACTAAACATGAAAAAACTTGCTTCAGAGTTCCTCGGAACACTATGGCTTGTTCTCGGCGGTTGCGGAAGCGCTGTCCTGGCAGCCAATTTCAAATCGGAACCTTTTATCGGAATCGGGCTTTTAGGCGTTTCCCTCGCCTTCGGACTCACGGTCCTTACGATCGCATATTCACTGGGACGCATTTCGGGCGCCCATCTCAATCCGGCGGTGACAATTGGGCTTTGGGCGGGCGGGCGCGTCCAGACCTCCACCGTCTTGCCCTACATCATCGCACAGATCTTCGGCGCGACAGCCGGGGCCGGTCTGCTGTTCGCCATCGCGATAGGAAACGGCCAGGACATCGGAAACTTCGCGGCCAATGGGTTCGGCGAACATTCCCCGGGAGGCTATAACATGATTTCGGCATTTGCGATTGAGTTCATCCTGACCATGTTTTTCATCATCATCATTTTTGGTGCTACCGAGAAAGACCGGCAGCGGGAAGGCTTCGCCGGAATCGCCATCGGACTGGCGCTGACCTTGATCCACCTCATCAGCATTCCGGTCACGAACACATCGGTCAACCCGGCGCGCAGCATCAGCCAGGCCGTTTTCGTCCAGGGTTGGGCACTCGAGCAGTTGTGGCTGTTCCTATTGGCACCCATTTTAGGAGGAGCGACAGGCGGCATTATCTACAAATGCCTGTTGCGCAAAACCGATTTTTCCGATGATGACCTTCGCGAATAAAGTTGCAGCTCATCCCGCTGTCCGCAACAACTTTCTCAAAATCGCCGCATTTGCGACTCAAAGCAAGAGCTTCCGTTGGTCGCTTTGTTTTATCGGCAAATGATGTCGCTTTTTTTAAAAGGCTGTCTGCTCCCATCGGGGCTGGATCACGTCAAGATTTAGGCGATAATCCAAAGCAGCACCGGTTTTTTAGACGTTTGCAGCCGCGCGTCCAATCTTTCCATGAACGCATCGGACACTGCCGGACATCCCCAACTCAACGGGCTGTAGTCCGGAAATATTTCCTTGTCCGCCACGGCTTCCCATGAGTGGAGCACGATCAGGCGCGTTTGGGCATTGTCATTCGTTCGTTCGAGTCCGTGCAGCCAGTATTTGACTTTTATGCCCCAGCCGCTTTTGTCGCGCGCGCCCACTTTGTACTTTCCCAAAGCAGAACAATGACTGTCCGCGGTGTTGCTGAAACGGGCTTTCTGCCACCGGTCGGCATATTGTTCGGGGACGTCGCAGCTTCCGTGCGTGACCAGCTTTTGCTCGACAATTTTCTTCTGGGTGAAATCGTAAATGAAAAACCGGTTTTTCCCGGAGTGTTCGCTAAGGTCGACGAGGAAATAATAGCTGTCGTTGAATCCGCTTTTGCGACAAAAATCCAATGCTTCGAGGTTTCTCGACGAATAGTCGTTCCCGGACTTTTTTTCCACAATCCAGGTATCGGCAGAATTACAGCAAATAAAGGGCAGGATGCCCAGCAAAAACGTCAGTTTCATGTTAGTCAGGTTTTCCTTAGAACTTAGAATCCGGAAATTTTATTTTGCCTGGCGTAACGTTTTGGGCTTTTTGCCTACAAATGGGTAATCAATGCGATAAATAAATTTAAAATATCGCGAAAAGTCATCATCATCAATCATTAATCAACAATCAAAATGAAAAGAGTTTTCAAGGCTCTCGGTTTGGGCGTGCTTGCCCTGGCCGCGACATTCGGCCTACTGCTGGCCACGGGGATCATCTGGCGATCACCCAAATTTTACGACGTCAAACAGGTAAAAGATTTCGCCGTCCCTATAATGGATATGGCGGCTTACGACACGCTAGGTGGCGACCATGCGCGACCCTATTGCTACGAGATCAAAACACGAAAGGGCAGCGTTTGCGTCCTGGGGATCGAACACACCAAAAACCCTGATGACCCACAAATCAAGCTCATCGAACAAAAATGGGCTACTTTCCAACCCGATGCGGCGCTCGTGGAAGGTCGATTGGGCTTTTTGTTCGAAGGATTTCAAAATCCCGTCGCTTCCCACGGCGAAGGCGGTATGACGGCGGCGTTGTCGAAAAAAAGAGGTGTTCCGCTATTTACATGGGAACCCAAAAAAGAAGAGGAAATCAAGATCGTGCTCGCGAAATTCCCCGCAAAACGCGTGGCAGCGTTTTATTCGCTTCGCCCTTATGTAAGCAATTTCCGGTTCGGAAAACCCAGCGATCCAGATGCATCGTTGCAAGCTAACATCGACAGCCGCACCGACATCGATGGGCTGAGAGGCGAAATCCGTACCGTCGCCCAGATCGACAGCCTCTGGAAACGAGATTTTCCTTCCCTTAAGGATTGGCGCGACACAAGTGACGAATACGGTTGGCCGGACGGTTACCTGTCGGAAATCGCTTCCTATTCGAACGATATTCGCGACGTCCATATGTGTTCGATAATTTCAGAACTGGTCAACGATGGTAAAAAGGTGTTTGTCACAATGGGATCCAGTCACGCGTTCCGAATTGAGAAAACGTTAAGAGCCGAATTGAAGTAAGATAAAGTCGCATCCTTTCCGGAAGTTGGTACAAATTTTGAAAGTGTCGGAAAAAAATTTTATGATTTCTGTAACATTTCCAGGAAGGATGCGTCTATCAGTTCAACATCAATCGATCATCATGAAAAGAATCTTTAACACTCCAAACATGCTTCTTTTGGGAATAGTGGTTGCCAGCGCCGGATTGCTTTATCTGGGATTGCTCTGGAACTGCCCTGAAAAGGATCATCACGTTGCGGAAACCAACGATTTTCAATCCACTTCTTCGGTTCCGGCGTAATGCGTTTCCAGGGTTTCTTAATCTGAAGGTGTCGAATCATAGACGTGAGAATCCGATATGAATGTATTTTAACAGCCGCGATTCAGCACATCGCGAAACTTCCCAACAAACAGCAGCTATCTCATTGAAAGCAACTGTGTGCAAAGCATTGTTAATTGACGCTCATTTGCACCAATAGCCCGCTACCTTTGGCGGATGTCAAAACTCAAACTTTCGGTCCTTGACCAATCCCAAATACGACGCGGCTCCAACGCAGGAGAAGCACTCGAGGAATCCACCAATCTCGTGCAATTGGCCGAAACGCTTGGCTACGAACGCTTTTGGGTTTCCGAACACCACAATTTTAAACTCGTCGCAGGAACGGCTCCGGAAGTCCTGATTCCACATCTGGCTTCCAGGACATCGAGGATTCGCGTCGGCTCCGGCGGCATTATGCTCCCAAACCACAGCACGCTCAAGGTGGCCGAGAACTTCGGGCTGCTTGAAACGCTCTATCCGAACCGCATCGACCTCGGAATCGGGCGTGCGCCAGGAGGTGACAGGGTTTCTGCTTATCTGCTGAATCCGTCTAACAATTTCAGCGAAAAAGATTTTTTCCAGCAACTTATAGACTTACAGGCCTTTTTCAGAGGAGAAAGCGAAGTTGGGTCGGTTCAGGAAAAAGTCCAATCGTATCCAAAACCCGAGCAATTACCCGCGCTCTGGATGTTGACCTCTAGCGGAGGAAGCGCCCAGTTTGCGGCCCACTTCGGGATGGCGCTGTCGTTCGCACAATTCATAAATCCTGAAGGCGGGCCCGACACCGCGGAATTCTACCGCCACAATTTCAAGCCATCAGCCGAACTCCAGAAACCTAAAGTAAACGTCGGCATATTCGCGTTCTGCTCAGAAGACGAGCAAAAGGTCGAAGACTGGATCACGGATTTCCAATATCGCATGCTTTACATTGAAATGGGCGGCCAAGGCGATTTGCCTTCGCTCGACGAGATCAGAACAATGAATTTTTCGCTTCAGCAAAAAGCGCGTATGGCCTACAACCGCGGTCGTTTTGTCGCAGGAACGCCAGATTTTGTGAAGTCCGAACTGCTCAAAATCGCCGATCGTTACGAGTGTGACGAAATTATTATCGCAACGCCTGCGGAAAGTTGGGAAGACCGAAAACGCTCCTACGAACTTTTCGCCGACATTTTCCAAACCAGGCTTAATGTGGACAATTGATAAGCGGCCGGATCGTCAAAATTACAAACCTGTAGATCGGGCTCGCGTGAAATCGGTATTTTTGGAACATGAATTTCACCGCCGATCAAACTTTTGACAGGACTTTTGTTTTTAAAACGGGCGAATACGACAATTGCGTATTTGAAAATTGCGATTTTTCCGATAGAGACCTTAGCGGCTCCGGCTTTGTCGACTGTAGTTTCCGCGACTGCAATTTCAGCATGGCGACCGTGTCGAAAACAACATTTCAGGACGTAACGTTTACAGGTTGCAAACTTTTGGGCTTTCGGTTCGACCAGTGCAATGTCGTGATGTTTTCGGCTCAGTTTTCGAATTGCCAACTTGACCTGGCGTCTTTTTACAGGCTTAAGATTCGCAAACAAACGTTTTCCGGCTGCTCCATGCGCGAGGTGGATTTTTCGGAGAGCGATCTCGCGCAGGCAACGTTTGACGATTGTGACCTTTCTCAGGCGATCTTCGACAACACAATTCTCGAAAAAGCCGATTTGCGTTCGGCCCGCCATTTCACTATCGATCCCGAAAAAAATTACGTTCGTGGCGCGAAGTTTGCGCTCGAGGGCCTTCCCGGACTTTTGTACAATTATGGATTGGATATCGAACTTTAAAATCTCCTTCTCGAGCCGCACAATGCGGTTTTTGACCGGAATCGGCTTTTTGATTGCGATGATGGCGTGCGACCGAACTCAACCGCGTACGATTTGCCTCCAGCCGTTCCCGGATTTCTCACACAACGATACCCGAAAAGTCCAATTCCAGATTCAGAAAGTTTATAAGAATGTCAGGATACTTCCTCCTATCGATTTCCCGAAAAATAGCCTCAACGCCGCCGGGACGCGCCATCGTGCAGATTCCCTAATTCACTTTCTCGACAGACGCACGCTGAAACACCAGTTGACGATCGGGCTTACCAACAAAGATATTAGCACCACTAAAGGCAAATTCAAGAATTGGGGCGTCATGGGCCTTGGTTTTTGTCCCGGAAAATCCTGTATCGCCTCGACGTACAGACTTGATAAGAAAAATCGTGCAGAACAGTTATTTAAGGTTGCCATCCACGAATTGGGACATACGGAAGGTTTGCCGCATTGTCCGGAAAAATCTTGTTTTATGCGCGATGCCGAAGGAAAAAACAGGAAAGACGAAGAAAAAGCGTTTTGCCCCAACTGTAAACGCAAACTCGTCGCTCTGGGTTGGAACCTCAAATAAATCCTGAAGATACGCCAACAAGCCCGCGTCTTTCGTATCTTTGCCCGCTTTTTTAATTTCAATATGTCAAACAACAAGGTGCTCAAAGGCGTCATTTTGGTCGGATTCGGAGCGACGAGTTACGGCATGCTCGCCACGTTCGTAAAGCTTGCGTATCACGACACGGGCATCACTGGATTGCCGTTCACGCCGGCCGAGGTGATCTCGTCCCAATTCATAATCGGAATCGCAGTTTTGCTGCTCATAAACGCATTGCGCAAAAAAAAGCCGAACGCGTTACCGGCCTCGCGCAAAGACATCACCCAATTGCTCATAACCGGAACATCCACCGGATTGACGAGCATATTTTACTACATGGCCGTAAAGTATATCCCGGTTTCGATCGGCATCGTTTTGCTGATGCAGACGGTTTGGATGGGCGTCCTGTTGGAAATGGTGCTCGATAAAAAACGCCCTTCGGCACTTAAGACGGCAGCCGTTTTTATCGTGCTCGTCGGAACGGCTCTGGCCACCAACCTGATACAAAATGCAAACGGGCTCGACTGGAGAGGCATTGCGCTCGGTTTGCTTGCAGCTGCGTCGTTCACTACTACGATGTTTACGTCTAACCGGATTGCCTTGGGGCTGCCTTCTTCGCTGAGAAGCCTTTACATGTTGTTGGGCGGCGCGGTCGTGATCTTATTCTTTGCGCTGGCGACGCAGCACACGCCGTTCAATTACGACATATTCTACAAATGGGGACTGTTCGTGGCGATCTTCGGAACGATCATTCCGCCAATTTTGCTCAATATGGGTTTTCCGAAAACCGGCATCGGGTTGGGAAGCATCGTATCGGCTCTAGAACTTCCCGTATCGGTTACGATGGCCTGGTTGCTTTTGCACGAAGTTGTAAGCGCAATCCAATGGTTCGGAATCGGGTTGATCCTTTTTGCCATCGTGATGATGAACGTTAATTTCCGAAAAGGAAAAGGCTAATTGTGTACTTTTAGGAAAAGTCCCATCATGGAATTGCCCTGGCACTTGTATGTAATGGCGGGTTTGTACATTCTGGCTGGCCTGAACCACTTCCGGAAACCGCGCCTTTACAGAAAAATAATTCCGCCGTATTTACCGAATCCAAACCTGTTGAACGCGTTGAGCGGCATAGCGGAAATCGTGCTCGGTGCCTGTTTGTGCGTTCCCGTCCTGTCTAAATACGCGGCATTTGGAATCGTGGCCTTGCTCGTGGCGGTTTTTCCGGCCAACATTTTCATGTACACGAATGAGCAGGCGGCATTCGGCTTGCCAAAATGGATGCGATTGGCGCGCCTGCCCTTGCAGATCGTACTTATTCTTTGGGCTTTTCTCTACACTGGTCTCAACGATTGACCTTTACTTCTCAGATAAGACTTAGGATTTTGACCATAGACGATGTCGAAGCCGACGCTGTGAATCGTAGTATCGCGATCATCATTTCGATTTTCGATGAAATTTAAAGCTAACCGGAAATCCCGATGGGCCCGGCTATGCGATGCGGTTCGGAAAATATGTGCGTTAAAAACTTCTTGATTGGCCGATGGAGCGGTGATTTTTTGATAAATTAGTCCCTCAACCCATCCTATGGAAATCATTGCCGACTATTTCGCGACGATCCCTTCCTCTCACCGCGCCATGATCCTGGCCGGCGGAATCGCACTTTTTTGGCTGATCGAGAACGCATTCCCGCTGTTCCGGTTCGATTACCCGAAATGGAGACACGCGGGCATCAATATTTTTTTTACCCTTACGACCATTGTCGTCAACTTCGTGCTTGCGTTCGTTTTGCTCGCAGCGGCCGATTACGTCCATCGCAGCGGGTTCGGCGTATTAAATTGGCTTCCGCAGATGAATTCGTGGCTTTATGCGCTTGTCGGATTGCTGATTTTGGACTTCATCGGGGCGTGGCTCGCGCATTTCGTACAACACAAGACCAAAATGCTGTGGCGTTTCCACCTGATCCACCATACCGACAACTGGATCGACACGACCTCCGCCAATCGTCACCATCCCGGGGAAAGTGTGATCCGGTTTGTATTTACCACTTTTGCGGTTCTTGTTGCGGGTAGCCCGATGTGGTTAGTTTTTCTCTATCAATCGCTTTCCGTGGTGTTCAGCCAGTTCAATCACGCAAACGTTTCGCTTCCGCCGAAGCTCGACAACCTGATCAGCTACTTTATCGTTTCGCCCGATATGCACAAGGTGCACCATCATTACGTGCTTCCGTATACAGATTCGAACTACGGCAACATTTTCGCGATCTGGGACAGGATGTTCGGAACGTTCCGCAAACTTTCGCGCGCGAAAATCGTGTACGGCGTCGATACCCACATGGATCCCGAAGATCACGATCGCCTCAAAAGCCTGCTCAAAATTCCATTCGCCAAACCGCGAAGTGCCAGCGGTAAAGCTTGAGAATAATTTTTTTGCATTCTGACAAAGCGATTGGATTTTTTACTAATATTGATCTGATAATGTGAGTAACAATACAACTTTCTTTTGAACCGGAAATGAAAAAGAACAAACGCCCCGAACTTACACGGGAGCAACTCGAACGGCTGACCGCTCTGGCGCTTGAAGACCGCAATCCTTTCGAAACCATAAAAAAGGAATTCGGCTTCAGCGAGTCGCAGGTCCAGGAAATTATGAGATCACGCCTCAAACCAGACAAGTTCGAGCTTTGGAAAAAAAAGGCGATAGCGGCCAAACCTAAACCCAAGCCACCCAAGATCGACGACTTCGACGAAGACCTCGACGGAAAATATTACATCAAAAACAAGTTTTAACTACCCACTCCAGCCCGCCAAAAGCGGGTTTTTTATTATATTTCGGGATGAAAAAAATTATCTGCCTATTCTTTTTGCCGTTGTTGGCAATGGCGCAACACGCTGATTTCAGAACCGAGGAAGTAAAAGTAAACGAACTTGTCGCAGGAACACTCTATTCTCCCCAGAACGCCAAAAAGCCTCCGCTGCTGATCCTTTTGGCTGGATCCGGCCCAACCGATCGCAACGGAAACCAGCCCGGAGTGCACAACAACAGCCTGAAAATGATAGCTGAAAGCGCGGCGAAATCCGGAATTGCGGTTTTTTCGTACGACAAGCGCATCCTCGCGCAAATGAAGAATGGGACGCTCGACGAGAAAAATTTGTCGTTTGAAGATTTCATCGACGATGCGAAACAAACCATCAGTTTCTTTAAGCTCAAAAAGAGTTACTCGAAAATCGTTGTCGGCGGGCATAGTGAAGGCTCACTTATCGGAATGGTAGCGGCCAACGGAAATGCGGACGGCTTTATTTCGATTTCTGGCGGCGGACGTTCCATCGACAAAATCATAACCGATCAGGTCGTCAGGCAGGCGCCCATGATGAAAGACGAAATCGAGCAAAACTTCGCGGTGTTGAAAAGCGGAAAAACGTTCAAACTCGAAAACCCGATGCTGTCGTCCCTCTTCCGCGAAAGCGCCCAACCTTATCTCATTTCCTGGATCAAATACGATCCGGTCGTCGAGATTGCCAAACTAAAAGTGCCGGTGCTGATCGTAAACGGCACGAAAGACCTCCAGGTTCCCGATTCGGAAGCCCAATTGCTGAAAGCCGCGAAACCCGATTCCAAAATCGTGATCATCGAGAATATGAATCATGTTTTAAAGGTGATAGCGGGAGATGAAACCGAAAACGCCGCGGCTTACAACAACCCGGATTTACCTGTTTCCGAAACGCTTACAACCGCAGTTAATCAATTCATAAAAACCATTTGAGGGTGTAACTTTTCTATACCTTCGCGCACTAACGCAGAAACTAAATCGTAACTAATGAAAAAAATAGCGCTCGCGCTGGCTTTCGTCTCTTCTTTGTGGAGTTTCGAGGCCGCTGCCCAGAAATCGGCTAAACAAACTTCCATCAAGGTCGCCATCGATCTCAACGGCGTTAAGGACGACAAGGTCCCGGTGACCGTTATGGCGCCGTCGATATCGTCCGACAAGACGACCTACCATATTCCAAAAACGGTTCCTGGAACGTATTCTACCGACAACTATGGGAAATACGTAGACGATTTCAAAGCGTTCGATTCTAAAGGAAAAGAACTTGCCGTTGCCAAAAAAGACGACAATTCCTGGGAGATAACCGGAGCGAAAAAGCTGGCGAAAGTGACCTATTGGGTCAACGATACGTACGATATCGAAGACCAGCACGACGTATTTTCGCCTGCGGGAACCAATATTGAAGCGGGCAAGAATTTTATGCTCAACATGCACGGTTTCGTAGGTTATTTTCACGATAAAGGGCAATTGCCTTACCAGATTTCGATCACGCATCCGGCTGAACTTTGGGGCGCCAGCTCACTGACCGATACCGATGCGTCAGATACGAAAGACATTTTCGAGTACAAGCGCTATTTTGAAGTGAGCGATCATCCTATCATGTACGCCAAACCAAATTACACTACGTTCAAGGTAGGCGACATGGATATCATTTTCGCCGTTTATTCCGCAAACGGCCTTATCGATGCGAAAGAGATTTCGCCTGAAATGGAAAAGATGATGCAGGCGCAAAAGCGTTTCCTTGGCGAGGTCAATTCGACGAAAAAATACGCGATTCTTTTGTACATGTCGGACATGATGAAGCCCGACGCACAAGGTTTTGGCGCTTTGGAGCACAATACATCGACGACTGTCGTTTTCCCCGAGCAAATGCCAAAAGAGCAGCTGATTCCGGCTTTGGTGGATACAGTTTCCCACGAATTTTTCCATATCGTGACGCCGCTTACGATACACGCCGACCAAATCCAGTATTTTGATTATGCGGATCCGAAAATGTCCGAACATCTTTGGATGTATGAAGGCGTCACGGAATATTTCGCCAACCTTTTCCAGGTCAACCAAGGTTTGATTACCGAAGAGGAGTTCTTTAACCGCATCGGCGGAAAAATCAGCAACGCAGCGCGAATGAACGACACGATGTCATTTACCGAAATGAGCGCCAACGTACTCAACGAGCCGTACAAAGCGCAATATCTGAACGTTTATGAAAAGGGAACGCTAATCGGGATGTGCATCGACATCATCATCCGCGAGAAAAGCAACGGACAACGCGGCATTTTGGACCTGATGAAAAAATTGTCGAAAGAATACGGAATGGAGAAATCGTTCAAGGATGCCGACCTTTTCCCGAAAATCGTCTCGCTTACCTATCCTGAAGTCGGCGATTTCCTAAACAAACACGTTCGCGGCACGACGCCAATCAATTACGACGAATATTTTGCCAAGGTAGGCGTTACCAAAACGACTCGCAAGGTTCCCGGAAATGTCTTCATCAAAGGACAAACGCCTTACGTAACGGTAAATCCCGATACAAAGGAAATCATCGTTATGCCGGAAATCGAACTCGGTGCGTTTTGGACGAACCTCGGATTGAAAGGAGGCGACATCATTACTGAAGTAGACGGCAAAGCTTATAACCTGGATAATATCTACGACCTCGTCATGGGAAGCCAGGCTTGGAAAGAAGACCAGGATATCACCATAAAGTACAAGCGCGACGGCAAAGACGCGGTTGCCAAAGGAAAGGTAAAACTCTCGTATGAAGACGCTACCGGTTACACGGCGTCCGACAAAAGCAAAGACAAATTACGCGAAGCCTGGCTCAAAGGTTAAGCGCCAACTTTTAAAATAGATCCGCGGACGGCTCGCTGCTCCGCGGATTTTTTTATTTTTGCCCACCAACGAAACACAAAATGAAAAAGACATTCGCGGCTTTGGCCGGTTTAGTATTGCTGGCCTCGTGCGCCAACGAAGAAAAAAAAGGAAATCTGGAGATATCGGGCAACATAAAAGGTCTTAAAAAAGGGACGCTTTACCTCAAGCAATTACAAGATACGCTGTTGGTCGACATCGATACCATCGCAATAGACGGCGATTCCAATTTTAAAACCGCCGTGAATATTGCCGAACCGGAAATGCTCTATCTTTTTCTTGACAGAGGCAAAACAGCTTCGGTCGACAACAGCCTGCCGTTCTTCGCCGAACCCGGGAAGATGGTGATCGATACCGACCTCGAAACTTATTACGCCAAAGCCAAGATCACGGGATCTGAAAACCACAAATTTCTTGAGGAATACAACAAGGTCAAATCGCGTTACGTAAACCAGGAACTCGAAATCAAGGTTAAGGATATGGAAGCTTCGATTCGCAACATAACCTTGCCTGAAACCGAAATTGCCAAGTACGAGAACATTCTTAAAAAACGCTATCTCTATACGGCCAACTTCGCATTGACGCACAAAGACCATGAGATCGCTCCCTATCTTGTAATTGCCGAAACGCCTAATCTCGGTCTCGGCTTTATGAAACAGATCATCGACGCCATGTCACCGAAAGTCGCGCAATCCAAGTATGGAAAACTCCTTAAACAACTTTACGACGAACGGCTCAAAACCGAAATGCCTGTCGCGTCGAACTGAGAGGTCGCACTCCTGAAAATAAACAACGCTGTTCTTTTGGACAGCGTTTTTATTTGCGGAGAAGTCTACCGAGGAGCGCCAAGGATTTTCGTGGGAAGAAGCGGCGCAGCGAAGCGGAGCCGCCAAACGTCTAGCAGTAAAATCCGTGAAAATTCGCCAATTCGCGGCAAAACAGTGCGGCGCAGCGAAGCGTAGCCGCAAAACGTCCAGCAGTAAAATTCGTGAAGATCAGCAAATCCGCGGCAAAACAGTGCGGCGAAGCGAAGCGGAGCCGCCAAACGTCCAGCAATAAAATCTGTGAAAATCCGCCAATCCGCGGCAAAACAATCGCGGCGCAGCGAAGCGGAGCCGC
>NZ_JAAVIY010000017.1 GCF_014748335.1 Flavobacterium selenitireducens | reverse complement strand
GGGCGGCCTGCGGCCGCCCCTAAACTTTAAAGGATGCCGCTTCCATCCTTCGCGCACGCGCAGTCCTCCTTCCCAAAAAACAAATTATCTTTACGCGTATCCAATTCCTTTCACACCGAATGACAAAACTACTCCAGCTCCTGTTCCTGTTCTCCTATATATATGTATCGGCTCAAACCTCAAAAGTCGTCGTCGAAAAAATCAATGCCGCGACTCTGGCGAATTCCGCAGGAGAAAACCCGGAACGCGAAATTTCGGTTTACCTTCCGCCTGGATACGATGCGTCCAAAAAACGCTATCCCGTCATTTATTATCTTCACGGGTTCCAGGCCAACCACATCATTACGCCCGAGATGCAAAACATCCTCGATTCCGCAATCGCGAAACATAAGATCAAGCCGTTCATTCTCGTGCAAGCCAACCACTTCACGTTGTTTGAAGGCAGTTTTTACACCAACTCGAGCCTCACGGGAAACTGGGCCGACTTCGAGGCGATCGAGCTTGTGCCCTACATCGACAAAAAATTCCGTACGATCGCCAACCGCGACTCCCGCGCGATCGCCGGTCATTCCATGGGCGGGCACGGCGCCCTGAAAATCGCGATGCTGCATCCGGAAATCTTCAGTTCGGTTTATGCCTTGAGTCCGGGCCTTCTCGCATTGGTCAAGGAATTCGGCCCGAACAGCGATTCGTACAAACAACTGCAAAACATCAAAAACCAGCAGCAACTCAACAAATCGTATGCTCCAAAAGTTCTGGTCGCCGTCGGTCGTGCGTTCAGCCCCAATCTAAACAACCCGCCGTTCTACTGCGACATGCCGTTCACATACGAAGGGGACAAACTAATCGTTGACGAAGTCATCCTTGCAAAATGGAACGAAAACCTTCCGGTGGAAATGATAGAAAAATACGCCGGAAATCTCAGGAAACTCAACGCCATCAAGCTCGATTGGGGACGAAACGACGCATCGCGCTTTCCGTTGCAATGCGGCATGTTTTCCCAAAAACTCGAAAACCTCGGCATCAATCATTATGCGGAAGAATACATAGGGGACCACGGCAACAAGATCTGGGCCGCCGACGGACGCGTATTCAGCGACCTGCTTCCGTTTTGCAACGACAATTTGCGGTTTGAGTAATTTCCCGGTTGCCGAAAACCGACAGGCCGACCATGCACGAATTGCTTAAAAGCACAACAATCCTTCGTTAATTCGTGGCTTCAAAAATCGGACGCAATATTAAAAGCCCGTATTTTGCGTTTGGATAAAAACTTCGCGTGAAAAACCTGATTGCTTTCCTGATTTTACTTGCCGGTTTTGCCGCACATTCGCAGCAACAGCTCGGCCTTGCGCTTTCAGGAAATGACGAGCGTGAGACCAAAATCATCGATTCCATCGGATACATCAAAAGTTTCCAGAACGCCAAGTCCATCGAATCCGAAGTTAAGGCGGTGTCGCAAAAACTGGAGCGAATGGGCTTTCTGTCATCGGAAATCGTCGGCAATTCCAAGGCGAACGACTCCACCTTCGCCTATAAATTCGCTTTGGGTTCGCGCACCAAAAACATCCACATATATATAGGTAAAGATCGCGATCTCAAAGCGTTGGCGTTCCCGACCGAAAAAGACACCATTTCCCTTCCTATCGAACAAACCGAGACCTATCTCAACAACGCATTGCAGGCACTCGAGAAAAAAGGCTATTCGCTGGCTAAGCTGCAACTGGTCAACCTGCGCAAAAAAGGCCTCTCGCTGCTCGCCGATCTCCGCATCGAAACCGGAAAGCAGCGCGTGGTGAACGACATCGTTTTTTCAGGTTACGACAAGATGCCGGAAGGCCACAAGCGCAACATCCGACGCCTTTACAAAAACAAGACGTTCAACCAGGAAACGCTCCAGAATTTGTACAACGACGTCGGGAAATACCGCTTCATCAACCAAACGAAATATCCTGAGATTTTATTTACGACCGATACGACAAAAGTTTACGTCTATGTCGAGAAGGCCAAGCCGTCGCGATTCGACGGATTGATCGGATTTGCCAACGACGAGCAAAGTTCCAAACTCGTTTTTAGCGGTTATCTTGATTTACTGCTCGTGAATTTCGTGAACACCGGAGAAGAATTTTCGCTTTATTGGAAGTCCGACGGGAAAGAACAGCGCACGTTCAACGCCTCTATCGAACTGCCTTACATCTTTAAATCGCGCTTCGGTCTCAAAGCCGCGCTCAACATCTTCAAACAAGATTCGACGTTCCAGAACACCAGGACGGCGATCGATATCGGCTATTATTTCAATTACAACACCCGTTTGTATCTCGGCTATCAATCAACGGAGTCGTCCGACATCCAAAACCAGAACAACTTTTCGATCAACGACTACAAAAACCGATTCGCCACGGCCAATCTCGACTTCGTAGATTTTAAGGTAGACGACTTCCTGTTTCCAGAAAAGACGCGATTATTCTTTAAAGCCGGCATCGGTTCCCGCGATTCGAACCTCCAAAAAAACGGACAGTTCTTTGCCGAAGCCAACCTGAGGCACAATTTCTACCTCAATGAAAAAAATGTCGTCAATGTTCGAAGCCTCAACTATTACCTGAGCAGCGATTCCTATATCATCAATGAATTGTATCGCTTCGGCGGCATCAATTCGATACGTGGATTCAACGAAAGCAGTCTGCAAGCGAACTTCCTGAGTTCAATCCTGACCGAATACCGTTATGTGCTCGCGCCCAATCTTTACGTGCATTCGATAATCGATTACGGATATTTTATAGACGAAACCTCCAACATGCGCGATTCGCTGCTCGGGCTCGGTTTCGGATTCGGCTTACAAACCAGAACCGGATTGCTCAATCTCGTCTACGCCAACGGAAGCACAGGCGACCAGGAAATCAAGTTATCGAATTCGATTGTGCATTTGAGTTTGAAGGCGAATTTTTAATTAGCGAATGGCTAATTAGCGAATTGGCGAATGTGGCAATTAGCGAATGCCAATTAGCGAATTAGCGAATGTGATAATTAGCGAATGCCAATTAGCGAATGTGGCAATTAGCGAATGCCAATTAGCGAATGGCGAATGTGGCAATTAGCGAATGCCCAACTAGCGAATTAGCGGATTAAATGAATGCTCAAACATGACACTTTAAATCCGTTCATCACGAAAACTCATTTCCAAATCTCCAAATTTCCAAATCTCCAAATTTCCAAATTTCCAAATTAACAAAAACACCCTTTTTCCAATCGCTAATTCGCTAATTCGCTAATTAATGAATTATCTAATTACCTTTGCCCCATGGAACAAGAATCACAAGAACAAATCCCGTCGAAAGAATCCCAGATTTTCGGCATTCGCGCCATACTCGAGGCGATTCGCAACAAGCAGGAAATCGATAAAGTTTTTATCCAGAAAGATGCGCAGGGCAACCTGATGCGCGATTTGATGGGCGCCCTTAAAAAAGAGAACATCAATTTTTCTTATGTTCCCGTAGAGAAGCTCAACAGGCTTACAAAACTCAACCATCAAGGCGCCATCGCGAGTATTTCTCCGGTAAAGTTCTATGATATGGAACAATTGATCACTGAAGTTTCCGAATCGGGAAAGACACCATTGTTCCTCATCCTCGACCAATTGAGTGACGCACGCAATTTCGGCGCCATCATCCGAACTGCCGAATGCACGGGCGTCAATGGAATTATCGTGCAAAAAGCCGGATCGGCTCCCGTCAATGGCGACACGGTCAAGACTTCGGCCGGTGCGGTCTTCAACATTCCGATCTGCAAAGTCGAGCACATCAAGGACGCGATTTTCTATCTCCAGGGATCGGGAATCAAAACCGTGGCCGCGACAGAAAAAACCGACAGCAGCATTTACGATATCAATTTCAACGAGGCTGTAGCGATCATCATGGGTTCGGAAGAACGCGGCATCAATCCGTCCGTACTCAAAATCGTGGACGAAAAAGCCAAGTTGCCGATGTTCGGGACAATTGGCTCGCTCAACGTGTCGGTCGCTTGCGGGGCGTTCCTGTACGAAGCCGTACGTCAGCGTACCGTTTAATTTGCCCATCAAGCTGATTCTCTTTATTGAACCATTAAGATAGTTAAGGGAATTAAGGCTGGAGCAATCAACTTGACTGATTTTTTTTTGAACCATTGAGATAGATAAAGGAAGTAAGGCAACCAATGCGCTTAACTGCCTTAATTCCCTTAATGGTTTAAATTTATGCGGCGACGCTTGATCTCGTTGCTGTCTTATTGCTGATAATCAAAATCTTATTTGTTCGAAGCCAATCCGGCTGTCCGCTTCCAGTCCTCGTTCCCGCCTCAAATTTTTGTAAAATTCCCGTCGGCTTCCGCTGGTCGCCCCGTGAATTTTCAAAAATAATGAGGCGTGAACTGCGGGCTAACCGCTTCCATCCGGGCTATGATTTCTGTTCCAAATCCACATTTTTTCCGGAATCGGGCTTTGCAATTTCCTGAATCTCCGGTATGAACGTATAGTGAATACGCAGCACATTACTGGATGTCTGGGTGAGTTCTTCCTGCGCTTCAAGCTCAGGTTCCGGCTTCGGCGGGTCGACAAAGTTTCCGTTCTCGTCGAATCTTCTCATGAAAGCGTCATCATCCGGATTGAAATCAGGGCGTTGCCAATCGTAGCGCACCATATCTTTGTATTGGGGCGTTTTATAGAGGATTGCAAACAGGAGTCCGCCGAGAAACCCACCCAAATGTCCCTCCCATGAGATGCGCTCCTCTATCCCGGGAAACACATACCAGATCATGCCTCCGTAACTCATGATCACAGCCAACGACAACGCGACCAAACGGTAATATCGGGTAAGAATACCTTTGAAAAAAATAAAGCTGAACAATACGTAAATCAACCCGCTGGCGCCCAAGTGGTAATCCTGACGACCAAAAACCCACGTAAAAGCTCCGGAGAACAGTATCCCGAAAAAAATCACTTTTAGCGAAAGCTCGCGATAAAAATAAATCAGGGCGGCCATCAAAATTACGAGAGGCACCGAGTTGTTGGTGATGTGTTCAAGGCTCCCGTGTAAAAAAGCGCTCGTAAAAATCCCGGGTAAGCCCTCGAAGGTTCGCGGCAATATGGCCAGGAAGTGCAAGTCGATGTTGAAATATTCCTCAACGCCGAAAATGCCCCAGATGATCGCCGCATACAAAAGCGGGAATACGATCACCGAAGGCGTATATTTAAAGTAATTGTCATTCATGAAAAGATGTGTTTACCCGACACGGCGGGGCTGGTTTGGTTGCCGGGCAGCTGTCAAAAATGCGACCAAAGGAAATGTAGTGAAATTTTGTCAGGTAGGGAACCTCGACGGCTTTGGAAGCCTTTGAGGTTTGAAATCCAGATTTAAACTTCAAATCATATAAAACTTCCAATCCACAAAACCTGTATTTTTGCACAATGGAAGCACCACTGGCAGAACGCATTCGTCCGCAAAAACTAGAAGACTACATCGCCCAGCGACACCTCATCGGGCCCGAAGGATCGCTCACCCAACAAATTGCCCGCGGTGTCGTGCCTTCCCTGATTTTTTGGGGCCCTCCCGGCACCGGAAAAACGACGCTGGCGCAAATCATTGCCGAAGAATCCAAACGGCCGTTTTATATCCTGAGCGCAATAAACGCAGGTGTGAAAGACATTCGCGACGTCATCGACAAAGCCAAACAGTCAGGCGGTTTGTTCACGGCGAAAAACCCGCTTTTGTTCATCGATGAGATCCATCGGTTCAGCAAATCCCAACAAGACTCGCTGCTGGCAGCCGTCGAAAAAGGTTGGATAACGTTGATCGGGGCCACGACCGAGAATCCGAGTTTTGAAGTTATTCCGGCTTTACTGTCGCGTTGTCAGGTTTATGTGCTCAACCCATTTTCGCGGGACGATCTCGAAGCGCTTTTACAACGTGCGATAAAGACAGATACCGTCCTTCGGACAAAAAAAATCAAGCTCAAAGAAACCGAGGCCTTGCTACGCCTTTCGGGTGGCGATGGCCGAAAATTGCTCAACGTCTTCGAGCTTGTGATCAACGCTACCGGAGGCGACGCGATTACGGTCACGAACGAAATGGTGCTCAAGATTGCCCAGCAAAACACCGTTTTGTACGACAAGACGGGCGAACAGCATTACGATATCGTGTCGGCTTTCATAAAATCGATAAGAGGAAGCGACCCGAATGGTGCGGTTTATTGGCTCGCCCGAATGATAGAAGGCGGAGAGGACGTAAAATTCATCGCGAGAAGAATGTTGATCCTCGCCAGTGAAGATATAGGGAATGCCAACCCGACGGCACTTGTGATCGCCAACAACACCTTTCAGGCGGTGACGACGATCGGATATCCCGAATCGCGAATCATCCTTAGCCAATGCGCCGTTTATCTTGCAACATCCCCAAAGAGCAACGCCAGTTATGAAGCGATAGGAAAAGCACAGCAATTAGTTAGGCAACACGGCAACCTGCCCGTCCCTTTGCATTTGCGCAATGCTCCTACGAAGTTGATGAAAGAACTGGGCTATGGAGATGAATACAAATATGCCCACAGTTACCACCACAATTTCGTCGATCAGAACTTCCTTCCCGATGAAATCAGCGGAACCAAAATCTACGAACCCGGGAACAATTCACGCGAGAACACTACCCGGGAATTTCTCAAGAACCGTTGGAAAAACCGGTATGACTATTAGAACTTGACCGTCACTTCTTCGGTCATCAATTTTCCGTCAACGTAGTATTCGAAGACCCATTTGCCTTTTCCTTTCGAAATCAAAGTGCCTACCTGGGCGTCTTTTTCGGCAAGGAAAACTTGTTCAGAGGAAGTTTTTTTAAGTTTGTACACCACTTTAGGTTCCGAATTCACCAATTGGAAGCCATTCTCGATCGGCTGGGCAAAAAGCGTGTTCTTGTCGACGACCACTTCTTCTTTTAAAGGCGAAGGCGCCGTTTTGAGCGTACTGGCCTGAACGCCCGAATTTCCGATTTGTCCGCGTATACCGTCTTTTCCGTTATGGGCATACGCTACGGTATCAAACGATTTGAAAGCTTCCCTGAGCGCCTGTCGGTAGGCGGTCTTATATTCTTTTTCCCGGCTTGAACCCGTCTCGGTGCGAAAAATCTCGTTGTTCATGCAGTCGCGCAAGGTAACGTTGATCTTGGTAATGAACATGTTGCTGTCTGCGATCACGTCGGCGAAAAGTTTGTTGCAATTGTCGCCGGCAGCTTCGGGCGGAAGCAAATCCGTATCGAAAAAAACGACGAATCCGTATTTTTCAAAGAACATTTTGGTGAACGTATTGAGTTGGTATTGATCAGGCGTCTTGAGGAAACTGAACTTGGACGGGACGATGACGAACTTATAATTGTTCATCGTCGACTGTGGTTCCGCGACGTCCTGAGCGCTGGCGCTAACGGCGATAATGAGCAGCAATGCCGAAAAAAACTTTTTCATTTAAAGGTAATTTTTTATTTCGATAAGATTAGATATCCGTTTGATGCCGTCGTGGGCGACGTCCGGGTTTTGGCAAAAAAAGATAGCGTCCATCCCGATGTTGAGCGCACCGTTTACGTCCGCATCGATACAATCGCCAATCATCACGCTATTTTCCTTTTGTGTCCCGGCCGATGCCAGGGCGTGTTCAAAGATAAGCGGATTCGGTTTCTTCACGCCGGCCGACTCGGAATTTGTGACCGTCGAAAAATAAGGCGCAAGGCCGGAATTCTCGATTTTACGCGCCTGGACTTCGCGAAATCCATTCGTAATGATATGCAATTTGTATTTTCCTTTCAGATATTCGAGAATTTCGAGCGTGCCCTCGAACAAATGGTTATTGTCGGGCAGGCATTCGATATATTCGGACGACACTCTCGCCACTAACTCATCCGAAATGGGATATCCTAAAATATCGAACGCTTTCCGGAAACGGCCAAAGCGCAATTCTTCGTGCGAAATCTCGTCTTTACGGTACTTTTCCCAATATTCGTGGTTGATCGGAATGTAAATTTCGAGGTAGGCATCGAGGTCAACCCTAATGCCAAGCTTGTCGAAAATACAGGCGAACGCTAAGGCGGAATTCTTTTCGAAGTCCCAAAGCGTGTGGTCAAGGTCAAAAAATACGTCGCGAATGATAGTTTGCGTAGTCATCGACGCAAATATAATGACATCGTCCCAATCAAAATGTTTGTGTAATCATAATATTCCCTCGTCGGCAAAACTAAGGTAAGCGTTCTCGGTCACGATCAAATGGTCGAGTACTTTTATGTCGAGGTTTTCGCCGGCTGATTTTAATTTGCGCGTAATCTGTCGGTCCGCCTCACTCGCCTTCAACGTCCCGGACGGATGATTGTGGCAAAGGATCACGCCCGTGGCGCCGTGCTGCAACGCAATTTTGAAAACAAGCCGGACATCCACGACCGTCCCTGTCATCCCGCCTTTGGACAACTGCGTTTTGTTGAGGATTTTGTTGGCGTTGTTCATGTACAAAATCCAAAATTCCTCGTGCGCGAGTTCCCCGATCAAAGGTTGCATCAGGACAAAAACATCATGGCTCGAGCTGATCTTAGCCAGCACCCGCGTTTCCGATTCGCGTTTGCGCCTTGCCAGTTCCATCGCGGCAGAAATCGCAACGGCTTTCGCCTCGCCAATACCTTTGTAGGCCGTAAGTTGTGCTAGTGTCAGACGGCTCAATTCGTTGAGATTGTTGCCGACGTTGGCCAGCATGCGCTTGCTGAGATCGACGGCGGTTTCAGTCCTGGTTCCGGATCCGATAAGGATGGCGATGAGTTCGGCGTCGCTTAGCGCGGACTTGCCTTTGAGGATCATTTTTTCGCGAGGACGGTCGTCATCAGACCAAAAACGCATAGGGAAAGAAGTAGTTTCAGACATGGCGTATAAATATTTAAATGGCGTTGAAATAAGATTTGGCGCCAATGCGTTAAACGGTTTGGAACCAAGCCTCTAATTTATGAAAATCTTCTTGACGTTGTTTCTCTACTTTATTTTTTTGACGGTACCCGACAAGGATTTCCCGACGCGCCTTTCCGACGCCGCGATTTCCATAATCGACGCCAAGGTCAGGTACGACGGGACTTATACCAAAATTTCGTATCCGATGGGAGACGTCGAAAAGTCGAAAGGCGTATGCACCGACGTCATCATCCGGTCCTACCGGAAACTCGGAATCGACTTACAGAAAGAAGTCCATGAAGACATGAGCGCCCATTTCGCGAAATATCCGACGAGGTGGAAACTAAAAAAACCGGACACCAACATCGACCACAGGCGCGTGCCCAACCTGGAAGTTTTTTTTCTCGCGCAAAGGCAAGCAATTGGCGGTCTCGCAAAAAGCGTCCGACTACAAAACCGGCGATCTCGTCACCTGGATGATCGACGGCAAATTGCCCCATATCGGCATCGTGACGGATCGCAAAACACCAGACGGAAAACGCCCGCTCGTCGTACACAATGTCGGAAGCGGGCAAGTTCTCGAAGATTGCCTGTTCCGATACGAAATCGCAGGGCATTTCACTTATAAAAAATAGGCTGTTTTTCGGCTTTTGCTATATTTGCGCCAGAAAATCCCCGCATGCGCGTTTTTAAATCCATCTCCGGAATATTGTTGCTGACGCTGGCCGCGCTATTGTCGTTTGGAACGATAATGGGTGTGTTCAACGCCGTTTCGGACATCATGCAACAGCCCGAGGGTTCGGAAAAACGAAGTATTCCTTACGCCATTGGCACGTTGCTCGGCTTTGCGATTTTTGTCGCGATCATTTACTTCCTGATGAAATTTGGACTGAAACTGTTGCGCAAAAAAGCCGATGTCAAGGAATCCCTCGATGATATCGGTCGCGAATAAGTCACTGCAGCCGCTTCCCTTTCTCGCTTTCGGCTATCGCCTTTTCCAGACGGGAACGCCTTGTCTTGTCCTGTTTTGCGCTGATGACCCAATGCGTGATCACTTTTCTATAGGAAGGTGGTTGGGCCGAGAAAAATGCCCAAGCTTTTTCGTTCTGCCGAAAGCGTTCTTCCAGTTCCGCATCGAACGCTACCGATTCTGTTTCGTGCGAATAGATGTTCGATCTGGCTTCGGTGCGCTTTGCAAACGCTTTTTCGCCTTCGGGCCGCATCAGTCCGGCTTTCGTAAGTTCCTCCATTTTGCCGATGTTGACCGCGCTCCATATGCTCGTAGGCTTTCGCGGCGTGAACCGGATCGAGTAACTTTCGGAATCTATCGACTTCCTGACGCCGTCTATCCATCCGAAGCACAACGCCTGGTCTACAGATTCCGGCCACGATATCGACGGTTTACCGCTTCCGACCTTGTAAAACCCGACAAGCAATTCCGTTTTTGAATCGTGATTGCGCTCGAGCCATTTCCTGAAGTCGGACGGCGTCTCAAAAAACGTCGGCTCCATCAAATCAAAGTCTTGATCTCATCGAAATTCAATCCGCCGTAATTTCCGGAGCTCATAAGCAACAATGCGATCCCTTCCGTATCGAATTTCAAACCGAACAAATATTCCTTGAACGCCTCCGGATTCGTGTAAATGACAAGGTCGTCCCGCTTGAACGCATCGGCGATCTGCTCGGCCGAAATGTCGTCCAGACGCTTGATCTTAACCGCATCGGGCGAATAAAATACGACGGCCACGTCTGCGGCATCGAGAGCGCCCTCGTATTGCGACAAAAATTCAGGATTCAGCGAACTGTAAGTGTGTAGCTCGAGACAAGCCACGAGTTTGCGATCCGGATATTGCTCTTTGACAGCCTTTGTGGTCGCGGCAACTTTGCTAGGGGAATGGGCAAAATCCTTGTAGGCCACATTCGTTGCATTCTCGGCTATTTTCTCGAGTCGTTTGGATGCGCCTTTGAAAGTGGCGATCGCTTCGTAAAAATCAGCTTCGTCGACGCCCATTGCCTGGCAGATCCATTTAGCGCCGGCGAGATTGTTCAGGTTGTGTTTCCCGAAAACTTCTATCGGCATCGGGCCTTCGGGCGTCTGCAACAGCGTTTTGCCATTTTCGACGGTATAATCGGGTGTTTCGTAGGCGATTTTGCGTATCGGATTCGTCGCCGCTTCGGATACTTTCCTGACTTCGGGATCTTCGGAATTGTAAACGAGCATGCCGCCGTTGGTTATTTTTTGGATGAAAATCTCGAACTGTTCGACGTAATTCTCAAACGTCGGAAACACGTTGATGTGATCCCACGCAATTCCGGAAATCAGCGCGATATTGGGTTGGTACAAATGGAATTTCGGACGCAGATCGGAAGGGGACGACAAATACTCGTCTCCTTCGAGCACGATAAAATCGTTGTCGTCGGTGAGATGCACCATGGTGTCGAAGCCTTCGAGCTGGGCGCCCACCATATAATCGACCTCGCGATTGTTGTAGTGCATGACGTGCAGGATCATCGAGGTGATCGTGGTTTTACCGTGGGATCCGCCAATGACGACGCGTGTCTTGTGCTTCGATTGCTCGTACAGAAATTCCGGATACGAATAAATCGTCAGTCCCAATTCCTGGGCCTTGAGCAGCTCCGGATTGTCCGCCTTTGCGTGCATGCCGAGGATCACGGCCTCAATATCCGACGTTATTTTTTCGGGAAACCAACCCATTTCGGCGGGAAGCAGGCCTCGTTTTTCAAGGCGCGACTTCGACGGCTCGAAAATGGCATCGTCGCTACCGGTTACGTGATATCCTTTTGAGTGGAGTGCGAGCGCAAGATTGTGCATGGCGGCGCCTCCTATGGCAATGAAGTGGGTACGCATTTGGTTGATGGTTGTTAGTTGATAGTTGGTAGTTGATGGTTGTTAGTTGATAGTTGATAGTTGATAGTTGGTAGTTGATAGTTGGTAGTTGATGGTTGGTAGTTGATAGTTGATAGTTGATAGTTGATAGTTGGTAGTTGATGGTTGACGGTTGGTAGTTGATGGTTGACGGTTGACAGTTGATGGTTGTATCAAAGCGGGCAGCGGGATTCGGGTTTATCGGTTTTTTGTTTTGGCTCGGATTGCGTCGAGTTTCTTCTTCGTGTTTGCTGAATTTCCGATGGAATGCGCTTTCAGATAGTGCTTTTCGGCATTTTCATATCGCCCGAAATACTCCTCGATGCGACCCTTGGCAAGATAATGATCTACGGGTGAAAGTCGCGACAATTCGTTCGCGTATTTGTGCGCTTGTGATTCGCTTCCTCCAAAAATTCCCGGAACCTGCAAATAGTACTCGACGAGCGCCCATCTGGCCGCGACATGTCTTGGGTTAAGCACAATCGCCTTTTCGAAACAGGCGCGCACCTCTCCTATCATACCCAATGCTTTGAGTTTGTTCGCCTGCGCAGCCTGCATCGCCAGGGCACCTCCGTATTTGTAGTGCCCTTCGGCATCTGACGGGCGCAATTGGGTAAGGCGTTGGTAGTAGCGTGCGGCTTGCGGCCAGTTTGCCAAATGGCTGTCTACATCGCCAAGACGTTCGACGAACAGGGCGTCCGACGGTTCCGAATGGTGCAATTTCAGATACAGGACGCGCGCCTCGGCATATTTCCCATCGTCGAAAAGCTGTTGCGCATTTGTAGCCTCCGGTTGACCAAAGGCCGAAACGGAACAAATCAGCAACAAAACGATCAGTGGAAACGGCATGTTCTGGCAATTGGTTCCCAAAAATAGAAAAATCCCTAAAATTAGGGATGTTCCAGCATGGGATAATGCACGTACTTTGTCGATAATTCCCCTTCCCAAATCTACGTCAAGTGCGGTCGCCAAATGCGATTTTCACTCCTTGAACGGTTCGTTTTTTCCGACGAACAACACCTCTTTTTTGCCTTGGAAGCCCTGATATCGTTGGTTTTATGAAAGTATTCGGCTATCGGGTGCGTCAAAAAATACCTTTCATCGATTATTGGTGTTAGTTACCTATTAAATGTAATAAAAAAGATGCGTAGAAATAATTTTGTAGCATAAATCACAATCAAAATCACATCCGCCAAGCCCTCGGTTTTCCATCCGACGCAAACGGCTAAATCACTAACGATCAACAACAGGTATATGAAAGATAACTACTCCTTTCCAAATTTGAAACAACAAAAGCGACAATGCAGCGGAATGAGGTTCTTTACGTTCTTATTGTTTGCTTTTTTGCTAACCGGCATTTCGTTGAAAGCTCAAACGACCGTTGCGAATTACGGCTTCAGTCAATCGACTAGTACTTACAGCGCGCTGACGACGTACACCAACCTTTTTACGGCGAATTGGGATGATGCGACGCCTACGCAGGTAACGCTCCCGTTTACATTTAGTTTCAGACAGAACAATTATAACTCAGTCTGGGTCAATGCGAATGGATACATTACTTTCGGAGCTACATCGGTTAACGATTCCTATGGGCCGATATCGTCCACTACCGGCTATGCAGGTGCAGTAAGTGCATTCGCTCGAGATTTGACAAACAACGGAACACAAATTCGTTGGGGAACTCTAGGTGCCTCGCCAAACCGGATTTTCGTTGTGCAGTGGACGGATGCGAGGCGCTACGATAACACGACAATAAGGAATGGTAACTTTTCATTTCAAATCCGACTTTACGAAACCAGCAACGCCGTCCAGGTTGTCTATGGCCCGAATAACAACGTCGCTACCCAGACTCTCGGCGTACAAGTCGGATTGCGCGGCGCGAATAACGCTGATTTTAACAACAGATTGCTTGCCGCGGGTGGCAATTGGAACAGCACGAGTGCCGGAGCTGCCAACAGTGCAACTTGCGTAACTAACAATACAACGGTTCCTGCGTCCGGTTTGACGTTTACATGGCGTCCGCGCCCTGTCGTTTCTTCGTTTCTTCCGACATCGTTTTGCCAGAACCAAACAGGTAACGTCGTTATTTCGGGATACAATTTTACGGCAGCTACGTCTGTTACCTTTAACGGAACAAGCGTGTCCTTCGCGGTAGACAATGACAATCAGATCACCGCTTCCTTACCTACTGGAATATCGTCAGGAAATATCGCGGTTACCACAACTCCTCAAGGCACGGGAACAAGTTCCTCAAGTTTTACGATCAATCCACTCCCGACAGTTGCGGCTATTACCGGAAACAACCCTGTCTGTATTTCGACTACAAATACGTTAAGCAATGCTACACCCGGCGGGACCTGGACTTCACTAAATACCGGCATCGCAACCGTAAACCCAACTACAGGTTTGGTTACGGGCGTTGCGCCTGGATCTGCGACAATTCGTTACACGGTAACCAACGGAAACGGATGCAGTAATTTTGCAGCCACGACCGTCGTGGTGAACGCCCCGCCATCACTTTCAGGCCCATCCTCGGTTTGTCCCGGAAGCACTGTCAACCTTTCGCCATCAACCGGCGGAACATGGACGAGCAGCAACAACGCGATCGCGTCAATAACCAATGCAGGCGTCGTTACCGGAAACATACCGGGCAACGTCACGTTTACCTTTACAAATTCAACGACGCTTTGTTCGGCTACGACCGCGACATTCACCGTTTTACAACCAATCGCCATTACCAGCGACCCATCGCCGGTTTCGGTTTGTTCGGCCGGATCGGCAAGTTTCAGCGCAGTGGCAACCGGTGCCGGGCTTTCCTATCAGTGGTTCCACGGTGCGACGCCTTTGGCTAACGGAGGCAATATCTCGGGAGCCAACCTGGCAACGCTGAATCTTACCAATATAGCGGTATCGGATGCAGGCAATTACCATGTCGTGGTAAGCGGATCTTGCGGATCGCCCCTGACTTCGGCAAACGCCTTACTGTCGGTGACCCAAAGAGTAACTATCGCCAACCAGCCTGCCGTTACCCAAACGCATTGCGAAACGGAAACTGCCACGTTTACGGTAAACGCGACCGGAGCGGGATTGAGTTACCAATGGTTCAACGGAGGCACATCGTTGACCGACAGCGGAAATATATCGGGAGCCACGACGCCAACCCTGACGATCAGCCCGCTCAACCTTTCGGACGCTTCGACATTATATCACGTCGTAGTTTCGGGCATTTCGCCTTGTAATCCGGTAACGTCGGACATGGCAACGCTTATCGTGAACGAAGCGCCGTCGATTACCACACAACCTTTGGCTACTCAATCTGTTTGCGATGGAGGCACTGTTTCGTTCAGCGTTGCCGCAGACGGTGGCGATCTTACCTACCAATGGTTCAACGGAAGCACTCCTTTGGCCAATGCAGGCAACATCAGCGGGGCAAATACGCCTACACTTACCATCAATCCGGCTACGATGGCCAGCGCCTCGAATTACCACGTTGTCATTACCAATGGCTGTGGCACGGGCGTTACATCGGCAGACGCGGCCCTTACGGTCAACCCGACGGCATTCATCGGAAACCAGACCGCATCACTTTGCAGCGGATCTACACTCGACTTCGCTCCGGTTAACGCGGTTCCGACTCCGGCTACCGTAGTGCCATCGGGAACGCTTTACACCTGGTCTGCTCCTATTGTTACAGGAGGCATGACAGGAGGCGTTGCAGAAACGATACCGCAAACATCGATCATCCAAAGCCTCGACAACCCGACGATAGCGCCTCAAACCGCGACGTATACCGTCACACCTCATACCGGTGGTTGTACCGGCCCGACTTTCACGTTGACCGTTACGGTAAATCCGGCGGCGGTTATCGGAAATCCACCTAACCAGATTGCCTGCAGCGGCACTACGTTTTCGTTCACGCCATCTAATGGAGGCGGTAACGTGGTACCCGTAGGAACCACTTATACGTGGGGACTTCCTGTTATTTCACCTGCCGGAAGCGTTACTGGTGCCACTGCTGGCGCGGCTCAACTTTCCCTGAGCCAAACGCTAACCAATACTTCGGGCGTCAACGGACAGGCGGTGTATACCGTGACGGCGGCTTCGGGAACGTGTAACGAAAGTACGTTCACGGTAATTTTCACGGTACGTCCTACGCCGACTGTCGCAGGAGCTCCTTTGACTCAAAGCATTTGTTCCGGTGCAGGCATCGGCGCGATTTCGATCACGAATCCCAACGCCGTTCCGGGCACGATCACGTACAGCTGGACACGCGACCAAGTGGGAATTGTCAACGGCAGCATCGGCTCAAGCGGATTTGGGGCAACCATCAACGGAACGCTCACAAACACTACCACAGATCCGGTTGTTGTCACCTTTACGCTTATCGCGACGTCCCCATTCGGATGTCCTTCGGCTCCTCAAACGGTATCGGTTACCGTGAATCCCGCACTCGGCGTATCGGCCACACCGTCAACCCAAACGATCTGTTCAGAGGACGCGATTTCGACCATCGTGCTTGCCAATACAAACGGTGTAACCGGCGCAGCCCTGAACTGGACGCGCAACAATACGGCGAACGTTATCGGGATACCTGATTTTGGAAGCGGCGACATAAGCGGGACGCTCGTCAACACGACTTCGACTGCCCAGTCCGTCGTCTTTACGATCACTCCGGCGGCCAACAGCTGCAACGGTAACCCTGTGAATGTTACCGTGATTGTGCGTCCGAAACCGACGATTTCATTCAGTGCGACACCAGGAACAATTTGTTCCGGTGGAAGCATTACACCTGCTGTTACGATTCACAACCCGAACCTGATTAACGGGAGAACTTTTTCATGGACGCGCGACAACAATGCAAACGTCAGCGGCCCGGATTCCGGTGCAAACCATATTATTTCCGGAACTTTCGTCAACAATACCAACGTCGCCCAAATCGTGACGTTTACTGCAACCATTACCGCGGGAACCTGTTCGACGTTTGCTACGTTCCAAATGACAGTCGAGCCACGACCTGTGATTGTGATCAACAGCATTCCGGCCACGGCATTTTGTAACGGCGGGACATTGCCGACAATCAATCTTTCGGCTACCAATATTCCAATTTCAGGCTTGAGCTGGACGAGAGACAGGCAAACTCAGGTAACGGGAATCGCGAACTCCGGAACGAATACCATTCCGACGGGAACTTTGACCAACACCACCACGACGACTCAAATCGTGACATTTACAGTCACGGCGGCAGGCGCGAACGGCTGTAACACGACGTCGACGTTTACTGTGACGGTCAACCCGACGTTGCGGGCACCGGCAATTACCAGTTCACAAACGGTATGCTTGCTATCGACGCCAAACTTCCTGTCCCAGTCTGTGCCAGTTGGTGGCGGATCAGGGTCGTACACTTACCAGTGGCAACGAAGCAATGACGGTACTACAGGATGGGCTGCAGCTCCCGGCATCAACAATGGCCCGACCTATCAGCCTGCCGGTATTCCACTTTTCGGAGCACAAAATTATTATTACCGACTTCTCGTAACAGACACTTGCGGCAGTGTCACGAGCACGACCAATGTTTATATCCAGGTTGTAAGTAATGCTGGATTTACATTCAATGGTGTATCTGATCCTACACCGCGCTGCTCCGGAGGTACTTTCACAACCAATATTTCATCTGAACACGCGGCGTCTTCTGCGGTCCGATATGAATGGAACGCAGATCCGGCATTTATCACTCCGGCAACCGGAGGCCCGATAGGAACGACATCGAATCCAATTTTTTGGATTTTCAGGGTTTCATCCGCATCCTTGCCGTTCACGGTTCAAAACAATACCAATGCAACGGTTGTAACACCTGTTTCGATAATTCCAAGTGTTTACGACATCGCACAGCCAGGGAACAGTGCCGGCGACTTCCAGTGCAGCATTACGCCCCAAGTTGTAGATGTTACTATCCGACCGGTACCGGTTGCGACAATATCAAGTCCTGCGAACAACGCGACAATCTGCGCAACCGGCGCAACTACGAGCATTGTGGTGAACGGAAATATCACCGATGCCCCGATGAGCTACACGGTTACAAGAACGCCGAATACCTTACCGTCAGGATTGACGGCTACTGCTACGCCAAGCCCTGGGTTAACCAATGTACCGGCGGGAACACCTTTGAATTATAACGTGGTCTTTTCCAATACCACAGGATTGACCCAAACCATCACCTATACGTTTACGCCACGCGGGTCTTATGCCTCAGGGCCGACTTGCGCAGGTGCACCGGTTTCGATAACATTGCAGATCGCGCCTAATGTTGGGGCCGGTTCGATACTTGCTTCCCAAAATATTTGTTTGGGCCAGGATGCCACGACGATAACTTCTACAGCTCCTGGAACGGGATTGAACATTTCCTACCAATGGTACAGCAGCACCACAAGTGCGACCGGGCCATGGGATCTGGTTCCGTTTGCAACCGGCGTTACTTTTACGCCTCTTGCGGGGAATATCACGCAAACCACTTGGTTCTACAGGGAAACGATTTCAGTAGTGAATGGCGTGACGTGTAGTTCTGCATCGAGCAATGTCCATGCGGCGAATGTATATACCGTCGATCCTGGAGCCGTTGCCGGGGAACAAACGATCTGTCCAGGACAGACGCCTGCTCCGTTTACGGTAACGACGCCTGCTTCGGGAACTGCGCCAATCGCGTTCAGATGGTATTCCAGTACGAGCGCAAACGCTTGTACCAATCCCGGTGCGACCTGGAATATGATCAATGGAGCCCCGGGAGCCGCGGAAGCATATGCTCCGGGTCCACTTTCACAAACCACTTATTTCAAACGCGTCACCACGCCGGGAACCTCTATTTCGGCTTGTGCAAATGAAAGCATCTGTATCGTTGTTTACGTCAATACGATCACGGCCGGAAGTGTCGGCAACAATCACACAGTCTGCCAAGGCGGAGATCCCGACGCTTTTGTCGAACTCACGCCTGCGGTCGGCGCCGGAACGATTACCTACCAATGGCAAAGCAACACTACGAGCTGTGCCGTCGGAAGCCCATGGGCCGATATCCCGGGCGCGGTTTCCGCAACATACGACGCTTTCTCGATTACCAGTACGACGTATTTCAGGAGGCTTGCCTACTCTACGCTTAATGGCGTTACCTGTGGACCTGCGATAAGCGGATGCGTAACGGTTACCCTGAACCCTGTCACGGCAGGTATGATCGGACCGAACCGCACGATTTGTGCAGGAGGCGACCCTGCTGCCATCGGATTCACTACGGCTCCAACTGGAACAGCGCTGACGTACCAATGGCAAAGCAGTCCTGACATCCTCGGGCCGTTTACCGACATCCCTGGACCGGGAACAACCGGAAACTCGTATAACCCTCCTGTCACGACCCAAACCACGTATTATCAAGTCGTGGTTACCGGAACGAGCGGAGCCTCTACTTGCCCGATAGTTTCCAATACGGTTTCGGTCTTTGTGAACGACATTACGCCGGCCATCATCGCAGGCGACCAGAATATGTGTGTAGGCGAGATGCCAACGGCTTTGACGATGCCGACACTCGCGACCGGTTCCGGCACGATTACCTACCAATGGCAAAGCAGCCCGACGGGAGCCGCGCCTTGGACAAACGTAGGAACGGGAACATCATTCAGCCCGGGTACGGTGACGCAGACCTTATACTACCAAGTGGTTTGCTCCTCTACTATCTCGCCTCTGGGTTGTAATGCGAACAGTAACATGATCGTGGTGAGCAGCAACGGGAAAACCTGGAACGGCTCTGCGGGAACGAACTGGAACAACGCCGCCAACTGGACGCCAAACGGTGTGCCTACAGCCGCGAATTGCGTCGTGATCCCTGATGTAGCCAACAATCCTGTAATCTCCGGAAGCAATTACACGGCTTTCGCGCTCAACCTGACGATCCTCAACGGCGGCTATCTTTCAGTAGATCCTTCGAATACGATCGAAGTAACCAACTTTGTCAATGTCAACGCCGGTGGGGATTTCTTTATCGGAGACGACGCGAGCCTGGTGCAATTGGACGATGTGGCCAATACAGGAACGGCAAGGATCAGGAGAATCACGCCTCCGGTTTACAAATTCGATTATACGTATTGGAACTCACCGGTGACCCTCGGTTCCAACTTTACACTCGGCGCTTTGTCGCCCGGAACCCAGCCTGATAAGTATTACAGCTGGAATCCATCCGTCTCTGGCGGCAACGGAAACTGGAACCAGGAAAGCATTGCGACGGTCATGAATCCGAGCAAAGGTTTTATCGTACGGGCTCCGAACAGCCACGGATCGAACCCTGGAGCGGGAATCCCTTATCCGGCTACTTTCGTCGGGACGCCAAACAACGGAACGATGACGGCTCCGATTACAGCGGGACCACTTCCGGCAGGAACGGTTACCGATAAGCTGAACCTCATCGGAAACCCTTATCCTTCGGCCCTCGACGCAGATATTTTCCTTGCGCACCCGACGAACGCTTCGATTTTGGATGGAACAATGTATTTCTGGACGCACAATTCGCCTCCGAGCAGTGCTTATCCTGATCCGTTCTACGGCAATTTCACGAGCAATTACACCGCTACCGATTATGCCACCTACACCCTTGGCCTGGGAGGTACGGCAACGATGCCGGGCGGAACCGCTCCTTCGGGCAAAGTGGCGACGGGCCAAAGCTTCTTTATCAAGGCGACCGGAAACGGAAATGCGGTTTTCGAAAACAACATGCGCGTTCGCGGCGACAATGACGTTTTCTTCAGGCCGGGCAATGCCTTCACGGCTGCGATCCCATCTGTTGAAAAACACCGCATCTGGCTAAACCTCGCCAATTCACAAGGCGCTTTCAGCCAAATCCTCGTGGGTTATGCTCAGGGAGCGACGAACGGCAAAGACCGGAATTTCGACGGAATCACCTTTGCAGGAAATGCCGTCACGTTCTACTCTGTTCTCGACGAAACGCGATTGACGATACAAGGACGCGCACTTCCGTTCGAAACTTCGGACCTTGTGCCGCTAGGTTATAAAGCGACGCTTGCCGCCACGTTTACGATCGGGATCGACCATCTCGACGGATTGTTCGAAAACCAGAATGTTTACCTCGAAGATAAGCAGCTCAATATCATACACGATCTCAAGACATCGCCGTATTCGTTTACGTCTGCGATCGGAACGTTCAACGACCGCTTCGTCCTGCGCTATACCGATGCTCAACTAGGCACGCCGGATCATGGTGCGAACCAAGGCGTAGTGGCGTTTATTTCGAAGGACAAATTGTATGCTCAAGCTTCGGTCGATATCGTGTCGATTGCGATTTACGATATCACAGGCAAGAAAATCACGACCTATGAACCAAAGTCGGACAGTTTTCAAAAGGACTTCCCGTATGCTCAGGGCGTCTACATCGCGAAGGTTGTACTTTCGGATGAAAGCGAACACGAGATCAAGCTCGCCAGGTAATGACTCTGTCAAATCTAAAGCCTCCTTCGGGAGGTTTTTTTTTGCGCTGTCGTCTCAAACTTCAAAATTCGACAAATAGATTTACCGTTTTTTCTTTCTTTGCCACAACCATTTGTAGGAAAATCACATCCAAAAAGGTAAACCGACACCATGAAGCACATTTACTTAAGCCTGTTGCTGTTTTGCGGAACGCTATTGGCTCAGGATTACCACAAAAATTGGGAAAAGGTCCTCAAGCTGGAATCGCAAGGGAAAATCAAATCGGCAGACGCCAAAGTCACCCGAATCTACGAAAAGGCCAAACGGGACAACAACGGGCCTCAGCTGGTAAAATGTTTTTTCTATAGCGCGAAATATTCCCATACGCTTGAGCCGAAGTCGGCCTACAAAATCATTCGCCGGTTAAAAGAACAGGCAGCAAGTTCACCCTCACCTACACGTTCGCTTTTTTACCTGATCTACGGCAAATGCCTGTCCAACTTCAGGCACCGCAATTCCAGGGTCATTTCAACTACCGACCTTCCGATAGACCAAAACCCGGAGTTGTGGTCATTCCAGAACATCAGTGACGAAATCGACCGCGCCTATACCGAGAGCCTTAGGGATTCAACCGCGCTTAAAAACACGCCGATTTCCGGTTACGACCAAATATTCGACTATCTGTCAAAGGATAAATTCAACTCCCAAACGCTGTTGGATTTTGCGCTTTCGGAAAACATCGCCCATTATTCGAGTACAACTTATTTTGCTGAGCCGATCCGACGTTTCATCAACGACCACTCACGGGCAGCTTTATTAGGCAATTCGCCGCTTTTTACCATCGCAAGGTTCGACACGGTTTCTTACGCTTCTGACCGAAAAGTCCTGGAATTGATGCAGCGGCGTGAACGGCTGCGGCCGGACGTGTCCAACAGGCTCGACCGTGTATCGTGGATTTTCCGTCACGATAGCGATTCAAAAATCGGGGCGTTGCTCGACCTCCAGGGCCAAACGTCAGACACTATTGAAAGGAACGATGTCCGTTATGAATTGGCGTCCGTTTACAAAACCCAGGCTGACAATGAACGAAAAAAAGACGGTCTTACCAAAGCCGTTTCGCTTCTGGACAGCATTATCGCCACCGGGAAACGAAGCAATTCCTATCGCAACGCCATAAGCGCAAGGACGGCCATTCTTTCGAAACAACTGGAGCTACATCATCAGCGGACGCTCTATGAAGGCGAAAATGCGCGTGCATTGGTTACGTTTACAAATTTGGATACTCTTGCCGTGGCGATCTATCGGGCGCATTCCGATTTGCAGTTTTGGAGACGTTACGATTCGAAAAAATTCGACGTTGCCGGTGCGGTCAAGGATCGCAAGCCGCTCGTCTACAAAACCTACCGCCTGCCCGATCCAGGCGACCACTTTCACCATTCCACCGAAATACTATTGCCGAATTTGCCGCTCGGCACTTACATCGTCCGGGTTACCGCAGACGACAACGGCACGCCACTAGAGTCATTTTCTGTGTTGACGGTAAGCAACCTGGCTTATCTGAAGCTTTCCGACAACGAACAAAACAGTTACAGCATCGTGCATCGCAAGACCGGACGCCCGATCACGAATGCCACCGTCCAAATCGACCAGCGCATGGAATACCGACTAGGCGATGCCGAGGGAACATTTCGGCTGCGATCGCCAAAAGGTAGTGGGGAAAAAAATTGCAGCGGATACATCAGCGTAAAAAACGATACGCTGGCGTTTCATCAAGTGCTTTATGCGCACCAAAAGCGCGAATCCGAAACGCTTTCGAAAGCCGAAATATTGCTGGATCGCGCCATTTACCGTCCGGGACAAACCGTCTTTTTTAAAGTGATTGCAATGCAAAAAGACAGTGTCAAAACCGCGGTGGTGGAAAAGGTTAGGTTTGAAGTGGCGGTTTACGATACCAATCACAAGGAAATTTTTAAAAAAATTGACCAGACCAACGCTTTTGGATCGTTCTCCGGAGAATTCCAATTGCCCACGGCAGCAAATACCGGGATCTTTTTTGTTTACGTCCGGAAGCCTACGTCCGATCTCGACCTAACAGCTTCAGAAATGTCGTTTTGGAAAGAAGATAGGTTTATAGCCGCCTCGGGCGATTTCAAAGTGGAGGAATACAAACGCCCCAAGTTCGAAGTGACTTTCGCGCCCGCAAAAGAGCCTATTAAACTCAACGGATACGCGACTGTCGAAGGATTGGGCAAGGCGCTCACGGGAAGCAGTATTTCGAACGCCCGGGTCAAGTACACGGTTACGCTTGTGAGCATCGCCTATAGATCGGATGATGAATTTGCGTACGATAAATCGGAAGATGTTGACGAAATTATACTCACGGATAGCACGAATACGGACGAAAAAGGGCGTTTTACGATCTCGTTTCCAACCGCTTACTATGAATTTGAAGACGAAGAAGATCGCGAACGGCAACCTGTTTATAAGTATCAGGTGAAAGCAGACCTTACCGACTGCAACGGAGAAACCCGAACAGCCGAAACTACCGTAATGGCCGGCGACCACACGCTACAACTCGGTTTTAACGCCGTGCTGACCAGGTCGCGACGCAACAAAATCGAACTGACCTCTACCGATCTTAACGGAACGTTCAAGCCCGTCGTCGGTCAGTTGACCTTCCGGCAGATCAGGATGGCTCCTTTCCATTTCAAGCGAAATCCGTTTGCCGCTCCCGAAATTCCGGGTTTCACCGCCGCGGAATTCCGTAAACTGTTCCCAAATGAAGTGTATGAAAATGACATGTTCGTTGGGCTTGACAGCGCTACGGTCAAAACGGTAGCCGTCAATACCGGCAAACGCCGTGAGATTGAGGTGGATCTGTCGGCTTTGGCAACCGGCCAATATGAAGTGGTGTTTTCTGGCAGGGACGAAAATGGAAACCTTATAAAAAACGTAGTGAAAATGCCGTTGACCGATCCGGCTGCAAGGATCGATCCATCGAGGTTGATCAGCCTGAAAGTCACGAACGAAAATCCGCAAAAAGACGGATATGCTTCGATTCGCGTTACTTCGTTTGTCAAAGACCTCGACTTCAAGATCGTCTCCAATAATGGGGAAATCATTTTTTTCTCCGAGTCGCGACGGCTGGAAAACAACGAGGCTGTCGTCAAAATACCGATAGAGAAAGGGCTTGGGCCTGTGATTGCCGTTTCGGCGGCGACATTTTACGACAACAGTTTCCAGACGGCAAATTTAAGTGTGGCGATTCCAGAACCCGAATCAAGCCTCGAATTGGAGACCGTTTCGTATCGCAACCTCATCGAGCCCGGTTCCAACCAAAATTGGTCGTTCAAACTCAAGGCTAAAAACACGACGCTTGAGTCTGAAGTCCTGGCTTCCATGTACGATTTTTCGCTCGACACTTTTGTCAAACGGGAATGGCGATCGCCATCGATTCCGCAATGGCGGTATCCGACAGTAAAACAATACTGGGCGAACGATCCTGAAATAGAGAACCTTTCCCTGCGCAAATATTTCAATTCCGTCTTCGGCATTTCAAGACCCGAAAAAACGCAGTTGATTTGGTTCGGATTCGACATCAACAACCAAAAAACGCCCATTATCGAAAAATTGTATAAAGAACAAATCACGGCGAAAGCGCAAAAGCCGATCGGTTCACGCTTCGTTTCCGGATGCGTCTCTGACGCTTCAGGCCCGCTTCCGGGAGCCAATGTGATCGTAAACGGCACGCACCGAGGCGTCCAGACCGATGCGGACGGCTATTACCAAATTGAGGCCGCTGACGAAGAAACTCTTGTCTTTTCGTTCATCGGGATGGAAGATTTAAGCGTCCTGGTCGAACAGAATAAAATCATAAACGCCCATCTTGTCGAAGGAGGCATCGCACTTGGAGAGGTAATCGTGTCCGGCGCGATGGGAATCCAAAAAAAAATGAATGCCACCACAGGGACAAACAGCGTGATTTTAGGCGATGAAATGCCCAGCAGCGTAATGGCTCTGGTCGGAAAAGTTTCCGGAGTCCAGATCAATACGGATTCAACCGAAACCGGCGTGACGCGTGTAGTGCTTAGAGGTAATCGCTCAGTTGCTGCTGCGAATGAAGTTTTGATTGTCGTCGACGGACAGATTCTCTCGACTGCAGACTTCAACGCGCTGAATCCTGAAGACATCCTCAATATGGAGGTTTTCAAAGGAGCCCAGGGCGCCGCGCTTTATGGCGCTAAAGGCGCTAACGGCGTACTCATCGTCACGACGAAAAAAACAATTGACGCGCTATCTGCTGTGAAAGCACGCACGAACTTTTCTGAAACGGCCTTTTTCCTGCCGCATTTAACGACCGACAAAAACGGGAATATCAACTTCAGCTTTACTTCGCCTGAGGCGCTTACGAGCTGGAAACTAAGGCTGCTGGCGCACAACAAGAACGGCGTTTCGACACAATTGCATCAAAAAGTCAGCACCCAGAAAAAGTTGATGGCAATACCGAATATGCCGCGGTTTTTCCGACAGGGCGACAGCATACGCCTATCGGCCAAGATAACAAGCATAGACGCCAAGCCGATGAAAGGCAGCGCAATGCTCGAACTTTATGACGCTGCGACCATGCAATCGGCCGATGTCGAATGCGCCAACCTTTCCAAGGTCAAGACGTTCGCAATCGCGCCAATGGGAACGGTTTCGGTCGAATGGAAAATCACTGTCCCGTCGGAACTTTCGGGACTGCATTACCGAATCGTCGCTCGTTCTGAAGATTTTTCCGACGGGGAAGAAAACACGATTCCGGTTTTGGCCAATTCCCTATTGATAACCGAGAGCAAGCCGATATGGCTCAAAGGTCGCGACTCCCAAACGATCGCGTTCGAAAATCTCGCATCTGACGTTTCCGAAACGCGGCGCCACCACAAAATCACCGTTGAACTTGCCAGTAACCCGGTTTGGTTCGCCCTGGAAGCCTTGCCGTATCTCATGGAGTACGAACACGAATGTGCAGAACAGACCTTCGCAAGGTATTACGCCAATACGATTGCAGGGTCTATAATCGAAAGCAATCCGAAAGTAAAAGAGGTCGTGGCCAAATGGAAGCAAAGCGGGAATGGCAAACTCGAACAAAATGACGACCTGAAATCGATTTTGGCCAATGAGACGCCATGGTTCCGGGATGCGCTATCGGAATCGGAACGAAAAAAACGCCTCGGATTGCTGTTCGACCTCGACAAGATGCGCGCCTCACAAAAGGCCGTGCTTGAAAAACTCCGGGAAAGGCAACTGCCATCGGGCGGGTTCGCGTGGTTCGACGGCTCCCAGGAGGACGAATACATCACACGCCACATTGTCGCCGGATTGGGTCATATAAAGCGGCTCGGCCTTTCGCAACAGCAGGAGAATTTTATGGAAGTGGCCAAACGTGCCGTTGCGTACCTCGACGACAGCTTCCTAAGACGGCATTCGTCCCCTGATATCGCCCAACATTGGAAGATGAACTTCTCCCCTGACCTGCACTTTCTTTACGCCCGCAGTTTTTTCACGGACGAAATCCCACTGAAACCCGCCACATCCGCTGAAATCGAAAACGGCCTGAATGCCGTCGTGGGTCAACAACTCAAACTTTCGATTTACGAAAAGGCAATGGCTGCACTCGTGCTGAACCGCTTCGGGCGAACGAAAGCGGCACGTGCACTGATCGATCAGCTCAGCGAAACTTCGGCAACCGACAAGTCAAATGGGCTTTATTGGACAGAAAACACCGCAGGCTGGCATTGGTATCAGTCTCCGGTTGAAACCCAATCGCTGCTCATCGAAGCGTTCTCTGAGGTGGTAAACGACAAAAAATCGGTTGATGCGATGAAAGCCTGGCTCATCAAAAACAAGCAAACGTCACATTGGCCAACCACTAAAGCGACGACCGAAGCAGTATATGCGCTGTTTATGCAAGGCTCCGATTGGTCGAATGCGAAAAGCGACGTCTCGATTTCGATTGGAGACCAAAACGCGGTGAGTCGCAAGCTTGCGGAAATTGACAGCGAATCTGAAGCGGGATATGTAAAACTCAATTGGAATGCATCGGAAATCTCCGATAAAATGGGCACGTTGCGACTCCATAATAAGACGGACATACCGGCGTTCGGTGGCTTCTACTGGCAGTATTTTGAAGATTCGGACAAGGTCAAAGCGACTAAAGGCCCGATGTCTGTCCGACAGGAAGTATTTCGTAAAGCAAACGGCGCGAGTGATGCCTCTCTGGTCGCGGTTTCTCCAAGCCATCCGTTTTCGATTGGCGAACTCGTCACCGTCCGCATTACCTTTACGGCAACCGACGACCTCGAATATGTACACCTGAAAAGCATGAGGGCTTCCTGTTTTGAACCTGTGGACGTATTGTCGGGATATCAATCGAGAGGCGGGATCTGGTTCTATAAAAGCACTAAGGACGCCGCGACCCACTTTTTCTTCAGCCAGCTTAAAGCCGGATCCTACACTTTAGAATATGATGTGCGCGTGAACAATGCAGGCGATTTCTCAAACGGCATCACAACCCTGCAAAGCATGTACGCTCCCGAATTTTCGGCCCATTCAAAAGGCATCCGAATCAAGACTAAATGACAAAAATCCTAAATCCCAGACGCAGTATTTTTTCGCTTTTTCTTGTCGCACTGACGCAAATTGCGATCGGACAAGGCAAGCCAATTCACAGCGGGAAACTTACGATCGAATGGCTCGAGAAATTTAAGAGCATCGAAAGCGAGATTTTGCAAATTCGGGCGATAAAGGCAAAACTGTACAACGATACGCTGTTTCAGGATCAATCAGGCCGAGTCGTCCTCGATGCGCCGCGAGACCCAAATTTCGGGCATTGTAAAATAAAGTTCTTCATTCATCACAAAGGCGAATATTGGGATTTCGATCTACAGCAAACGCCTGTTTTAAAAAACCACATGCACGAGATCAATCCGGACAATATTGAGTTTGTCGAAGTTTGGGAGGGCGGTGCTAAAACGGCTGCTTGGTTCGGCACGACGTGCAGTGTCGTTATTTTGAATTCCAATCGTTATCTGATCCGAAAACTCAGGCCTTGGTTCCCTAAGAAAAATCCATAAAAAAACCCTGCTTGTAACGGCAGGGTTTTTCTTATCTGATACTGGGATTATTTCACGATCGTCATTTCGTCTACGATGTGTTTCGCTCCCGCGTACTTGTCGATCACCCAAAGAACGTAACGGATGTCGACGTTGATCGTGCGTTGCAACGCCGGGTCGAAAATGACGTCCCCTGCCATCGCTTCGATATTTCCGTCGAATGCCAATCCTATCAATTCACCCTTTCCGTTGAGCACTGGAGAACCGGAATTACCGCCCGTGATGTCGTTATCGGTAAGGAAGTTGACCGGCATATAGCCTTTTTTGTCGGCATAACGTCCGTAATCCTTAGCCTTGTGCAATTCCAAAAGTCTTGCTGGCAAATCGAATTCGGGATCGTTTTTCTTGTACTTCTTGACCATTCCGTCAAACGTAGTGTAGTTGTTGATCTTGGCATCGTTGCGCTTGTCGGCAGGAAGCGAGCGCACTTTTCCATATGTAAGACGCAACGTAGAGTTCGCGTCCGGATATTGGATCGAGCCCAATTTCGACTCGCGCAAACCTTCCACCTCAAGACGGAATGCTTTCTGGTAATCGTCCGTTAGCTGCTTTTGCTCGTCGTTCATGTTGCGCATTTTGCCCAACAGTTCCATCGAAAGCCCGTACAAAGGATCGGTTTCCAACTTCGCCGGCTCCGGATTTTTCATGAACGCTTCCAGTTTTTCCTTCGTCGAAAAGATACTCTTGTCAGTGGCTTCGTTAACCCAAGCCGTGAAGTTTCCGCCGTTTTTGGCTTTTTCCTTGGTCACGGTCGGAGCCAGTCCGTATTCGCTTGCTTTTGAAGCGTAAAGGTTCAATTGAGCAATAAGGATGTCTTTTTCTGCCGGAGCATAGAATTCTTCGTAATAATTGTCGATCTGCGCCTGGATCTTAGGCAACATTTCGGCTTTCTTGGCATCGTTCTCCTTGTAATATTGGATAAGCGCGTTACCCAAAACCGACGGAGCCGTGCTATACGTGCTCGTGCGCAGCAGTTGCGACAAATAGTTGTCATGGCGCGCCTTCAGGTTCGTCGCCTCGTAATATTTGTTGATCGTCGGTATGACGTTGCCGTATTTCGCCTTGTTTTCGGCTTTGTTGGCCCAAGCGTTGAATTTCGTTTCCTGTTCGGCTTTTTTCTTGGCCGTCCCGTGCTTGGTCAACGCGTCGATCATTCCCTGTCGGTTCTTCCAATAGTTAGCTGTCGAAGCGTATTTCGAAGCATACTTCAAACGGACGTCATCGCTTTTGTCCATGTGCTTCTTCATTTGGTCCATTCCGGTTTTAGCACCTTCAACCCACGCAGGATACGCGAATTTCACGTTCTGCTCGATTCCGCCGGCAGGCATCCAACGATTCGTACGACCCGGATAACCGAGGATCATCGCAAAATCATTTTCCTGGACACCGTTCAAGTTGACGGCAAGGTGTTTTTTAGGTTTGATCGGAACGTTGTTGGCCGAATATTCCGCCGGGTTTCCGTCTTTATCGCCGTAAACGCGGAACATCGAAAAATCTCCCGTGTGGCGCGGCCATTCCCAGTTGTCGGTATCTCCTCCGTACTTTCCGATGCTTTCGGTAGGCGCTCCAACGAAGCGAACGTCCGTGAAATCCTGGTAGACGAAGTAATAATATTCATTTCCCTGGAAGAAAGGACGCACAGAAACAACATATTTTCCGCCTTCGCTGTTCTCTTTCTCGATCGCAGCCATTTCCTGCTGGATGGCTTTCGCGCGCTCGGCTTCGGTCATTTTGTCGTTTACTTTGGAGAGGATACGCTTCGAGACGTCATCCATACGAACGAAGAAACGCACGAATAGCGATTTGGGTTTCAACTCACTTTTTCTGTCGGCGGCCCAGTAACCGTCGCGCAGATAGTTTTTCTCAGGAGAAGAAAGCTCGGCGATTGCGTCATAGCCGCAGTGGTGGTTGGTCAATACCAGTCCGTCTTTGGACACCATTTCGGCCGTACAACCTCCGTTGAACTGCACGATAGCGTCCTTGAGGCTATGGTTGTTGATGCTGTAGATTTCCTGGGCGGTAAGTTGCAATCCCATTTTCTGCATGTCGCGGTGGTTGAGCCTCTCGATGAACATGAGGAACCACATTCCTTCGTCTGCACGCATCGGAAAAGCCGTTAGCGCCAAAGCGAAGAACAAAATGATTTTTTTCATTTGTGATAAATTAATGTTAGTTAACGGCGGAATAGGTCGAGGAAACGCGCAAAAAGTTACACGTCGTTCCGCTTTTTAAGCGTGGCGAATATACGGCAAATTGCGGTTTTCGTAAAATTGCTTTACAAAAACTATAACGATATAGTTGGAATTTAACGATTTGGATTAGGGCGTGACGGCGGAACGAACTTTTATGTAACGTTCAATTTCAGGCAGCCGCCGTCAGGCTGTCCGCTATATCTTTTAGGTTCGGGGCGGGCTGCGCCCGCCC
>NZ_JAAVIY010000011.1 GCF_014748335.1 Flavobacterium selenitireducens | reverse complement strand
GGGGCGGGCTGCGCCCGCCCCGAACCTAAAAGGATGCCGCTTCCATCCTTCACGCAAACCAGTCGCGATACAAAACCAAAAAACCGCCTTGGGAGCGGTCTTGAAATTCTCAAAGGTTCTAAAACCAATAAGTTTAAATGCCATTATTTTTCTTCCGTGTTCAACATCGCCCACAACTTATCCTTCAATTCCACCAAACCTTGTTGGGCCACCGATGAGATAAACATGAACGGAACGCCCTTCAATCGCTTCTCCACCTCTTTTTTCATCTCTGCTTTGAGTTCCTCGTCGAGCATGTCGGTTTTGGAAATCACGAGCAAACGCTCCTTGTCGAGCATTTCCGGGTTGTATTTGTCGAGTTCGTTGAGCAAGATGTTATATTCGTCCACGATATCCTTTGCGTCGGCAGGAACGAGGAACAACAGCGTCGAATTGCGTTCGATGTGGCGCAGGAAATAATGCCCCAAACCTTTTCCTTCTGCCGCACCTTCGATAATTCCCGGAATGTCCGCGATCACGAACGACTGGAAATCGCGGTAGGCGACGATGCCCAAATTCGGTTTTAGCGTCGTAAACGGATAATCTGCGATCTTAGGCTTGGCCGAGGTCAACACCGAGAGCAACGTCGATTTGCCCGCATTCGGAAATCCGACAAGACCAACATCTGCCAGGACTTTCAATTCCAAAACGATATCGTGTTCTTCAGGCGGCATCCCAGGTTGGGAATAACGCGGCGTCTGGTTCGTCGACGAGCGGAAATGCCAGTTGCCGAGCCCGCCTTTGCCGCCTTTCGCAATCACGCGTTCCTCTCCATCCTCCGTGATTTCAAACATGATTTCGTTGGAATCCTTGTCGCGGACGACCGTTCCGAGCGGCACCTCTATGTATTTGTCTTCTCCATCGTGTCCCGTCGAGCGGGACGACCCTCCGTCCCCACCGTGACCGGCCTTGACGTGTTTGGCGAACTTGAGGTGGAACAGCGTCCAGAGGCCTTTGTTGCCTCTCAGGATCACATGCCCGCCACGGCCGCCGTCGCCTCCGTCCGGTCCACCTTTTTCGATGAACTTTTCGCGGTGCAAGTGCGTGGATCCCTTACCTCCTTTTCCGGATGAAACATATATTTTGACGTAGTCTACGAAATTTCCTTCAGTCATTTTCTGAGTGCCTGAGCGCAAAGTGCCTGAGCAAACGGCTCCGTCTTTGGCTTGATTATTTTACTTCCTTTTGGTTCAATGCGACCGCCGCAACTTTAAACCTTAAACCTTAAACTTTAAACCTTAAATCATTTCTCCTTAACGGATGTCACTAAAACTTTGTCGATCTTGACACCGTCCATGTCGATGACTTCGAGCTCAAAGTTTTGCCATTGCAGTTTTTCGCCTTGTTTCGGGATGCGCGACAATTCGGTCATGATAAGACCCGAAACCGTCGTGACTTCGTAATCGGTAACCATGTCGTCGAGTTCAAAATACGTGAGGAAATCGTGAAGCGGATAATGACCGTCGACGAGCCAGCTGCCGTCCTCGCGTGGGACGAGCTTGAAATCTTCCCCGTAAAAGTCCGACGCATCGCCAACGAGGGCTTCCAAAATGTCGTTAAGCGTGATGATTCCCTGGAAAACACCGTATTCATCGGCCACGAAAGCATAATGGACACCACTTTTCTTGAAGTTTTCCAAAGCGTTGTACGCGGTAGTCTGCTCCATGATGAACGGCGCTTCGACCATGATTCTCGCAATATTGAAATCGGCTTCCTCAAAATGGGCGAAAATGCTTTTGAGGTTGACCACGCCCACGATGTCGTCGTAATTTTCCCCGTAAACCGGATAAATCGAATGCAATTCCCTGAGCATCAATTCGCGCGTCTGTTCTTTATTCGCGTTCAGCGGAAGAAACATGACCGATTTGCGGTGTGTCATCAACGAATTTACTTTCCTGTCGCCGATGTGGAACACGCGCTCCATGATGTCGTGCTCGATTTCCTGGACTTCGCCCCCTTCGGTTCCTTCCTTGATGATAGCTTTGATTTCCTCCTCGGTGACTTTGCCTTCAGCCGATGGCTTGATCATGAAGATTTTGAGCAGAAACTCCGTGGAAACCGTGAGCAACCAGATAAACGGCGCGGTAATGACGGAAATCCATTTCATCGGGATCGAGATCGATTTCGCGATTTTTTCCGGATAGTTCAACCCGATGCGCTTTGGAAGAAGCTCGCCGAGAACCAACGAAAAGAACGTTAAAATCACCACGACGATTCCAACCGACAACGATTCCGCATACGGCTTGAGGCTCTCAAAACCTTCTACGAACGCCTGGACGTCCGCGGTCACTTTGTCGCCCGAGAAAATACCGGTCAAAATCCCGATCAGCGTAATGCCGATTTGAACCGTAGACAGGAACTTATTTGGCGCGTTGGAAAGTTCCAGGGCCGTTTGCGCTCCTTTGTTTCCTTTTTTGGCTGCGTTTTCGAGACGGTTCTTCCTGGCGGAAATCAACGCGATCTCGGACATGGAAAACACGCCGTTGAGAATTATAAGCAATAAAATTATTAATATTTCCATTTTGGGTTGAATCCTGAGAATTGATTGGCTCAGGATTCGAATTTGCGCTAGGCGTCTTTTTTATGTTGTGCTTTTGACCATTAAACCTCGAACAAACGCTTCTGTTCTTTGTTAGGTCACTCTTCTAACTTGCATCGGATTCCATGATTTCACGGATCCCATCCGTTCGTCTCTACTGATCGCTGTTCCTGTTTATCGCAGCCGCTTTTTTCCTCGGAACCAGCCCGGATGGAAGCGGTTAGCTTTTGTGGGTTCGGGTGTATTTTTTGCCGAAGTTCGAGGGCGACCGCAGGAAGCCCGAAGAACGAGTTGCAAAAAAACGCACGAACCTCAAAACTAAGAGCGGACAGCCGGACAAGCTGCTTATAAATTATCGATCACGTTACCCAGACGGCTTGTGATTTCGGCGATCTCGCCAATCCCATCTACCGCGTGGAACTTGCCCTGCTGTTTGTAATAATCCATCAGAGGCGCCGTTTTTTCGTTGTATTCCTGGTAGCGGTTCCGGATTTTATCTTCGTCCTGGTCGTCTATACGTCCGGATGTCTTACCGCGTTCGAGCAAGCGGGCCACCAAAATATTGTCGTCGGCTTCAAGGGCGATCGTGGCCGTGTTTTGCGTGCCTTTCGATTCGAGGAACGCGTCAAGAGCTTCTGCCTGCGAAATCGTGCGCGGATAGCCGTCGAACAAAAATCCTTTTGCGCCAGGGTTGGCGTTTACGGCGTCTATCAGCATTTTCGTCGTCACTTCATCGGGAACCAGATCGCCCTTGTCTATATAGCTTTTGGCGAGATTGCCGAGGTCGGTGCCGTTTTTCATGTTGAAGCGGAAAATGTCTCCGGTGGAAAGGTGGACAAGGTTGTATTTCTCTTTGAGGAATTCGGCTTGTGTTCCTTTGCCGGCTCCGGGTTTTCCGAACAATACGATGTTGATCATTTTAATTAGCGAATGAGTTGATTAGCGAATTAGCGAATGTGTTAGGCCGATTATTCGGCGAGTTGGTAAACGAGTGGCAGGTTGCGCCCTAGGCCGTCGTAATCGAGTCCGTAGCCCACGATGAATTTATTTGGGATGCGGATGCCGACGTAGTCGAGCTTGATGTCTTTTTTGTAGGCTTCGGGTTTGAAAAAAAGCGTCGCGATCTTGAGATGCTTGACGTTCTGGGCCTTGAAAATGGCTTTGAGCGCTTCTATTGTATTTCCCGTATCGACGATGTCCTCGACGATGATCACGCTTCGGCCTTCGAGGCTTTCGTTTAGCCCGATGAGTTGCTTGACCTCATTGGTGGTCGACGTGCCTTCATAAGACGACAACTTCATAAAGCTCACCTCGCAAGGGAATCGGTATTTTTTTAGGAGATCGGCAACGACCATGAACGAGCCGTTTAATATTCCGATGAAGACTGGCGTTTCTTCCTGGTGGTCGTCTTCTATATGCTTGGCCATTTCCGAAATTGCGAAATCAATTTCCTCTTCTGAGATGAACGGCACGAATTTCTTGTCGTGAAGGTGTATCACTTGCGTTTGGGATAAAAGTGCAAATATCTGAAAATGCATCGGGTTCGTGAAATTAAATATACGCAAAACCCACTTTTGGTGCACTGTTAAATAAGTTTTAATGTTTTGGCCGATGTTTCCGGACGCTTTTTATAATACCTAAATTCGACGTGACGCTAAAAAACAACATATGAAAACTACTACACTGATGATTTCAGCTATGGCCGCGATCTTCGTTTCGTGCCAGGGCCAAGTCAAAAAAGAAGAAAAAGAACAATTGGCGAAAGGCCCGGGAAACACCGTCAGGACTGCCATCGGAGATATTGCGCTCCCGGCTCCTTACCAAACCGAATCGGTCACTAACAACAGCCGCGTCGAAGGCTGGCAGCCCAACGAGATGCCGAAAGCCCCTGAAGGCTTTACCGTCACCAAATTCGCCGACAAGCTCGAAAATCCGCGCAACACCTACATCGGCCCGAACGGTGACATTTTCGTCGTGGAAAGCGGCACGCGCTCGAGCAAGAACCAGATCACGATGTTCCAGGACAAGGACAAAGACGGCAAATATGAGACGCGTTCGGTCCTGATCAGCGGGTTGAGCCAGCCGTATGGGATGCTCATCATCGGAAACACCTTTTACATTGCCAATACCGAAGGCGTCTACACTTATCCGTACAAAGCCGGCCAAACGAAGCTCGAAGGCAAGGGTAAAAAAATCCTCGATTTGCCCGCCGGTGGCTACAACAATCACTGGACGCGCAACCTCATCGCAAATGCGGACAATTCCAAGATTTATGTTTCGGTAGGATCGGCGAGCAACGTGGGCGAATACGGAATGGACAAGGAAGTGCGCCGTGCGGCCATTCTCGAAATCAACCCTGACGGAAGCGGCGAAAAACTATATGCGGACGGACTTCGCAATCCTGTAGGCATGGACTGGAATCCCGTGACCAAGGAATTATGGACGGCCGTCAACGAACGCGACGGTTTGGGCGACGACCTCGTTCCGGATTACATCACGTCCGTCAAACGCGGCGGATTTTACGGCTGGCCCTATTCTTATTTCGGACAAATTGAAGATCCGAGAATGAAAGGCCAAAAACCCGAGCTTGTCAAAAAGGCCATCGTTCCTGATGTTCCCGTCGATTCGCACACGGCTTCGCTCGGAATCGCATTCTACACTGGCGACAAATTCCCGGCGAAGTACAAAAACGGCGCTTTCGTAGGCCAACACGGGTCTTGGAACCGATCCAAACTCAGCGGTTACAAGGTGTTGTTCGTTCCGTTCGACAATGGAAAGCCAGGAAAACCGGAAGATTTCCTTACCGGATTCGTACACAATCTCGACAAATCGCGCGTTTACGGGCGTCCGACGGATGTGACGGTAATGCCTGACGGATCGCTTTTGGTCAACGACGACAGCGGCAACACGCTTTGGCAGATTTCCGCAACGAAATGAGTATCCGACATTCAATACAATATGCGCCTTTACTCCTACTGGCGCATATTTCCGTTTTTGGGCAAACGGATTCGACTTCGGTCAAACTCGACGAGGTCAGGATTTCAAACTTCCATATCAACGATAGCCTGATGAATGCGCCGGCTGCGATCGGATTTCTTTCCCCGGCCGATCTCAAACGCAATAACAATGTAGAAATCGCAACGGCCATGAACCGCATTTCGGGCGTGTTGATGCAATCGGGGACGTTGAATACCAACAGGATTTCCATTCGTGGGATTGGGGCGCGCACGCCGTTCGGAACCAATAAAATCCGGGCGTTTTACGGCAATATTCCGCTTACTTCGGGCGATTCGGAAACTACGATCGAAGATATCGACGTCGAAAACATCCAAAGCGTCGAGATCATAAAAGGGCCGCTGTCGAGCGTTTACGGAGCCGGCTTGGGCGGGGCGATTTTGCTTCAGCCTAAGACAAGGAGTATCGATGGACATGCAGCGCGGATAAGTGCGACGGCCGGTTCGTTCGGATTATTGAAAAACACCGCCACTTACGGTTTTGATTCGAAAACGACATCGATGAACCTCAGTTATCATCGGCTGGAATCTGACGGTTGGCGCCAAAATTCGCGCTACAAACGGGAAGGCGTGACCCTGGCCGGGGAACTGTTCCGGCGCGAAAATTCCAAACTGACGTATTTCGGAAATTTTACGGCTATGAAAGCGTTTATTCCGAGTTCGATCGACAAGGCGACATTCGAGAACAATCCGCGAGCCGCCGCCCCGACCTGGCTTGCCTCCAAAGGATTTGAGCAATACGATGCCTGGATCGCGGGATTATCGTACGAAACAAAGATTGCCGGAAGTTTGAGAAATGCGACTTCGGTTTTTTACAACCACAAGAAAAGTGACGAGCCGCGTCCGTTCGATATTTTGCGACAGAATACGTCAGGTTACGGCGGCCGGACACAATTTAGCGGCAGGATCGCTTCGGACAAGATCAATTATTTGGTCGGAGGGGAATTATTTCGAGACGGTTTTGAAGGAAAAAATCTCGAAAACCGCTATCAGCAAAACAACGGAAACGGAAGCCTCGTTGGCCAACAACTGGCCGGGAACGACCAAAATCGGACGATCGTAAATGCGTTTGCCCAGCTGAGGCTCAAGCCGTTCGAGCAATTCGAGGTTCAGGCCGGCGTCAACTACAACAAGACGAAATTCGATCTCGAGACGACGTTTCCGATTGCCGATCGCGCATCTGAAACGTATGAATACGATGGAATCTGGACGCCTCAATTGTCGGTTTTGTTCCGTCCGACGACTGATGCGAACCAAACCTTTTACGCCTCGGCCAGCCGCGGATTCTCGATGCCCGCCGTCGAGGAAACCCTCAATCCTGACGGTTCCATCAACCAGGACATCAAACCCGAGAGCGGCTATAATTTCGAACTCGGCGGGAAATTCCTGTTTTTCAGCAAGCGACTTTACGTCGAGTTCGCGTTGTATAATATGGAAATCCGCGATTTGCTCGTGGCCCAACGCATCGGGGACGATCAATACGTTGGCGTCAACGCCGGCAAAACCTCACATCGCGGCATCGAGCTTTCGGCGGAATACGACTGGCGTCTCTCAGGCGATTGGTCGCTGCGACCGTTTGCCAACGCGAGCGTCGGGCGTTACCGATTCGAGGAATTCTTCAACAACGACGTCGATTTCTCCGGAAAAAAACTCACGGGCGTTCCGTCAAATTCCGCCAACGCGGGCCTTATGCTCAATTGGGCGAAAGGTATTTACGTGTCGATTGACTTTAGATACGTGGACGAAATTCCAATGAATGACGCCAACACGGTTTACAACGACTCATATCGCATCTGGAATTCGAAGTTGGGCTATCGATTGCCACTGTCGCAGCGTTTTGGATTCGAGGTTTACGCGGGAGTGAATAATTTCGGTGACGAAAAATATGCGTCGATGATCCTTCCGAATGCGTCAGCTCCGCCAAACGGGGCGCCACGCTACTATTATCCGGGTGCGCCGGTGAACTATTTCGGCGGCATTTCGGTTAACTGTAACCTTTGAATTATCGCGTTTCGGTAATCTTGTAAAATCGTAAGAAATTTATGTAACAATGCCCTTGATAGCGCTCTTAACTTTGCCATCAGATTAATTTAAAACTAACACAACAATGAAAAAGAGTAATGTATTACTAGGGCTATTCGCGATTGCGGCATTGAGTATCACTTCATGTAGCGACGACGACAGCAACGGAAACGGCGGGTCGATCGCAGGGACGTACGATCTTGAAGAAGTGAATATCGCAAACCCTATCGATTTTGATGAGGACGGGGACACGAACCGCGACCTTACCGAAGAATCAGATTGCTACGACAGCGGAAAAATCAAGTTGAACGCCGACAACACGATGACGTATACTTACAGCCGCGTCACGATCGATGAAGCACTCGGAACAGACGATTGCGCTTCCAATACTTTCAACGGGACTTGGGAATTGCAAGGACAAACAGGATCGACTACGTTCATCACGGCAACGTACACAGATGAAAACAATGACAACGTGCCGATTCAACTTGTAAAGCAAGGAAACGAGTTGACGTATACGCCGTTGATCGGTCAATATCCTACGCGCAACAACGACGGAGGAGCTGAATACGCGACAGGATCTGTCGAGTACGTATTCAAAAAATAAGAACTTACCTGAATTACAATAGAAATCGCCAAAAGAGGTCGGACACTTGTCCGGCCTTTTTTATTTTTGCGATATGGATTTAAGGTCAGAAATTCACAACAGCACGGCACACAGGCCGATCCGAGACAGAATTTCGGGCTATGTGCTCGAACATCACGAGGAATTGGAAACGCTTTTGGGCATGTGTCTCGACGTTTCGGATGAAGACCACCACAAAGCGTGTTGGAATCTTGAACTCGTCCTGGAATCGAGGATCGACTGGCTGCAACCTCATCTTAAAAAATTCTGCGATTCGCTTGTCGATTTTACCGACGACAGCGCGCTGCGTTCCATATCAAAAATTTGTCTTTTTATTTCCCAACGCGAATTTACCTCTAGAGGAAACGGCAATTTCGCTACGGACGAACAGCTGCGAAAAATCGCCTCGGCCACGTTCGACTGGCTCATCGACGAGCGAAAGGTCGCAACCAAAGCCTATGCGATGCGCGCCCTTTACTTGCTCGGAAAGCGATACGATTGGATCTATCCCGAACTCAAGGAAATCCTGTCGAAAGATTTTCCGCACCACTCCGCCGGATACAAAGCCGCCGCAAAACAGCTGCTAAGGCGATTATGACGCGATTTTAATTCAACGCCTTCCGAATATTTTCCATTTGCCGAACATGCCGCTGGGTGTGGAACAGCACAAACGAAAGGAACTCAAGGCGCGTCATCGGTCCGAAACCCGGAATTTCAAAACCGAGACAAATTCGCGACATATCCAGGTTCGCGGCCAGTTCGCCGAGCGTTCGTAAAAAATCCTTGTAAAACTTCAAGTAATCTTGGCGATCGTACGTTTTCTCTTCAGGAACGATGGATTCCGGCGACTCGTATTTTTTGTCGAAATCGAGAAAAACACCGGCGACCATTTCTATTTTTTCTTCGGGATCGCGGTCAGACGCCGCGGTTTCGGCGGCAAAGAGCTCGGGAATGCCTTCAATTGAAAGTTTCACATGCTCGGCGACTTGTCCGCCCGTCCAGCTTTTGGCGAATGGGACGGCGTTGAATTCCGCATCAGAAAACGACGAAACCGCCGCGACCATGCTTTCAAACGTCGGACTTATTTGTGAGGTTAGACGTTCCATTATTCGCAATCGACCATCCATTGTATCCCGAATTTGTCTGTGAGCATGCCCCAGTGTCCGCCCCAATCTGCGGGAGCGAACGGCATCAGTGGCATTCCGTCCCGGGAAAGCGCATCGTATAATTTCTGGCCTTCGGCAACGTCGTCGGCCTGTATCGAAATCGAGAAATTGTTGCCGGGATTGAACGGAAATTGTTCGTTTGACACGACATCTGTGGCCATCAGCACATTTCCCGTAGGAAGCGGAAACGAGATGTGCATGATTTTGTCATCGGATGGCAGTTCCATTCCTGCGCAACCTTGCTGGTCTTCCGGATTGTCAGACTTCGGAAGGTCGCCGAAACGCACGAGCGAGGAGAATTCGCCTCCAAAAATGGATTGGTAGAATTGGAAGGCTTGTTCGGTTGTGCCTTCGAAATTGAGGTAAGGATTGATTGCTTTCATCGTTGAATTGTTAAGTGTTGATTTTTATTCCGTTGAACGCCACAGGTTTGGCTAAGTTTCGGGAGTTCATTTTAATTAGGATTTCGGTTCGACTTTCGACATACGAAGTTCGGATCTCGTCCCGGTCTTCCCTCACATGTACCGCATAGGCGGGAACCCGAGGAGGCGTCTCCACAACGCGATTTGCCCGATGCAGTTCGCCTCCCGATAAGTTTGAAACGAAATATATTCGTAGTTCGTCATTTTTATGTCGCCCATCTCGAAAGTTTCGTCGAGCTTCCCGCTAGGAACCGCCGAGAGAATTTCTCTTAGTATCGGCGAGATTTTCACCCAGTCCGCTTTAAAATCGTCAAGCTTCGGATAGTCGATTCCGTCTTGAATGCCCTTGTGGCCGTCAAAGAGCGTATGGTTTTTCTGTTTGACGTCGGCGCCAAGCCAATTGGCGAGATCAAATCGCTCCTGCACCAGGCTCCCGGCGAGCCAGGCGATGTGGTTGGCTTGCGTCCCGAAACGGTTCTGAGCCGACGAATCGTCGATTCCGTCCAATGCGAATTTAAAAAAGTCAGTGTGCATGTCGTAAAGGGTCAGTTGACCTAAAAGACGGTTATCGGTTGCGTTGGCAGTTTCCATAATGACTTGTTTTTCAATATCGTAAAGTTATGTAACCCGACGCGATACGGATGCGTGCGGAAGCGACAAGCTAAAGGGTTATTTGCGACATTGATTCAATCGGAATTAAAAAGTAACTTCGCATATGGCCGAAACCCTTCCGAAAAAAGAATCCGTCGCCTTCGCGATTCTCACCAACCTCACTTTCTGGGTGCTTATCGCCATTGTCGCGGGCGCACTGCTCGGCCATTACGCGCCGGAAATCGCCGTGAGCATGAAACTCATTGGCGACTGGTTCATCAAAATCATCAAAATTTTTATTGCGCCCATCATATTCCTGACGATCGTTTTAGGGATAAGCGGCATGGGCGATTTGAAAAAGGTTGGGCGCATCGGTGTGAAATCCCTGATTTATTTCGAGATCGTCACCACGTTCGCCCTTGCGATCGGCGTGGCGGTAGCGGTCCTGATCCAACCCGGCAAGATCGATAAAACGAATCTGTCGGTGCAAGATCCTTCCCTATATACTTCGGGCAAAACCGACTTTAGCTGGCTGCAGTTCTTCCTCGACAACCTGACGCTGCAGGTACTTATCGCGGCTATTGTCGTCGGGATCGCCCTCAATTATTACAGCAAGCGACAACAGGTCGTCGACGCGTTTTACGTTTGTTCAAAATATGTGTTCCGCGCGCTGAAGATCGTCATGTATCTGGCGCCTCTCGGTGCGTTTGGCGGCATGGCGTTCACCGTCGGGAAGTTCGGTTTGCACACGCTGATCCCGCTTGGCAAACTCATGCTCACAATGTACATTACCATGGGATTGTTCGTATTTGTCGTACTCGGAAGCATTTTGCGCTATTACAAAATCCGGATTCTCGATTTTCTCGGATACATAAAAGCGGAACTGCTGCTGGTTTTGGGAACCTCGTCTTCAGAAAGCGCGCTACCGAACCTAATGGAAAAACTCGAAAAGATGGGTTGCAGCAAATCGGTCGTAGGATTGGTCGTGCCCACGGGTTATTCATTCAATCTCGATGGCACTTCGATCTACTTGTCGATGGCCGTGATTTTTTTGGCGCAATTGTATGACGTACACCTCACGTTTGGCGAAATCCTGACGGTGATCGGTTTGTTGATGGTTACCTCAAAAGGTGCGGCCGGCGTTACCGGAAGCGGTTTTATCGTGCTTGCGTCGACGCTCACCGCCATACACAAAATTCCGGTCGAGGGCCTTGCGTTCCTGCTCGGCGTCGACAAATTCATGAGTGAGGCTCGTGCGATAACCAACTTTATCGGAAACGGAGTGGCCGCGATCGTCATCTCTAAAAACGAGGGTGAATTTTCAGATTTCGGAAACGATATTCGGAAACTTAAAAATCTGTAAGTCATTTTGCTTTTTGGATAAAACGAACAACTGCTAAATTTGCCATATTAGAACCCTAAATCTACCAATATGAAAACAACCTGCTTCACTATCTTATTCACACTATTCGCCTTGAGCTCTAATGCCCAGGTTTCGGTCAACGTCAACGTAGGATCGCCTCCCGCCTGGGCGCCTGCCACTCCAGCCCGGACAGAATATTATTACTTGCCCGATATCGATTCTTATTACGATATTCGCACGACGGAATACATTTACGTGACCAAAGGCAAGTGGATACGTTCGCGGTCGCTTCCGGTGGCACATCGCACGTATAATCCGTACAAAGGGCGTACGATCATCATCAACGATTACCACGGCCGCTCGCCTTACGTGAATTATCGGACACATAAAGTAAAATACAAAGGCGGCAAACACGCCGTCGTAAAAGGCAAACATCGCGGGCACGGAAAGGGCCATGCCAAAGGTCACGGAAAAGGCCACGACAAACATTGAGAAAACAATGATCAACAAATATTATCTATCGCTGCTGCTTTTTATCGGATTGTTCACGGCTTGCGACCAATCGGATGGAAATGACCGCACTCCCGTCGAATACCGGATCCTCGCCGGGGCCAACCAGGTAACTTCGATTACGTTCACGGGTGCGAATGGCCAACCCGCCCAGGTAAGCGCATCCGACCTCGCGGACAACTGGACTCAAAAGATTTGGGTTGTAAAACCGTTCAACGCGTCGGCTACGGTCGCCTTCAGCAATCAGACCGCCTCCGATGCGGAATTCGTCATGCAGATCTACTCCCGCGACCAAAACCTGGCGACTGTCGTAGACACGATTACAGCCATGACCGATTCGACGGCGGTAATTTCAGCGGCGGTAGCGAACTGAATTCGGTCGGTTTTTCGATCTTTGCCTTAATTAAAATCAATTGCTATGAAAAACAAATCTAAAATCGTTACCGGATTTTTTGCGGTAGTGTTCGCTGTTTCCTCGCTCGTATCGTGTAGCGGGGACGATTCTCCTTCCGGAACACCGGTGCGTTATTCCCTTTTCACCTCTTCTGAAATGATCCAGTCGATTACCTTCAGGGATCGCGACGGAAGTATGCGTACGGTTGCGCTTGAAGCGGTGAACCTTGAATGGGGCAAGACGATACGTGTCGAGGCGCCTTTTGCCGCGGCGGCATCGGTCCAGTTTGACAATGATTCGCAGGCCACGCAAACTTACACGCTCAAAGTTTTCGTAGACGGCGAGCTGGCCGACTCCGAAGAAGGAACGGTAAGCGCCGGCGTAACCGGAGCGGCAACCGTCAATGCGAACGTGACGGAATAATCAGAACCAAGTAAGGACGGCCCAAAACCGTCCTTTTTTATTTTGGCGCGCGATCCGGCCACCGCATTTGCATCCTAAAAAATAACCGTTTGGACGCATTGGGCCGATCTGCTTTTCGGTTTTAAAAGTTATCTTTGTGCACATGGGGCCGAAAGGCTTACTGACGCAACCAACACAACTATCATGAATTTTTTCTCTTCCGATTTCAAACTCGGTATTCTCGGAGGCGGCCAGCTCGGCAAGATGCTTTTGTACGAAACCCGAAAGTTTGACATCCAAACCTATGTACTCGATCCCAGCGACGAAGCGCCTTGTGCGATCGGTTGCAACAAATTCTACCAAGGCAGCCTGACCGATTTTGACACGGTTTACGAATTTGGCAAAAAAGTCGACGTCCTCACCTTCGAGATCGAAATGGTCAATATCGAGGCCTTGGAACGGCTCGAACAAGAAGGCGTCAAGGTATATCCTTCCCCGACAACGCTCAAGCAAATCCAGAACAAAGGTTTCCAAAAAGATTTTTACACAAGACATAACATTCCCACGGCGCCTTACAAAAGGTTCGCGACCCTGGCCGAACTCAAGGGTCATTTGGAGTCCGACCGCGACGTCACTTTTCCTTTCATTTGGAAAAGTGCGGAATTCGGTTACGATGGAAATGGCGTAAAAGTCATCCGAAAAGCCGCTGATCTCGACGGTCTGCCCGATGCCGAATGCATATCCGAAGAAATGATCGCGTTCAAAAACGAACTCGCCGTCATCGTCTCGCGCAGTGCCTCGGGAGCGATCGAGACTTATCCTGTCGTCGAAATGGAATTCCATCCGGAGGCCAATCAGGTTGAATATGTGATTTGCCCGGCGCGGATTCCGGAGGAAATATCCCAAAAGGCGCGTCAGGTCGCACTTGAAGTTTCCCGGAGGTTCGACCACGTCGGATTGCTTGCCGTAGAAATGTTCCAAACCCAGGACGATGAGATTCTTGTCAACGAGGTCGCGCCACGTCCGCACAATTCCGGTCATTACTCGATCGAGGCCAGTTATACGAGCCAATTCGAAAACCATATCCGCGCGATTCTCGACTTGCCGTTGGGAAACACGAATAGCAAACTGGCCGGAATCATGGTAAATCTCGTGGGAGCCGAAGGTTTTTCGGGTAACGTCAAATATGAAAACATCGAGCAAATCCTTGATATTCCTGGTGTGACGCCGCATATTTACGGGAAGAAACAAACGCGTCCGTTCCGCAAAATGGGCCACGTCACCATCGTAAATGAAGATATGGCCAAGGCGCGCAGCATCGCGGAAACGGTTAAAAACACTATAAAAGTAGTTAGCGAATGAAGGAATTAGCGAATTAGCGAATGCCGCAATACCGCTGAGATTCGTTACTTCGCCGTTCATTCGCTAATTGTCAAATTTGCTAATTCGCTAATTATGAAAGTTGCCATCATCATGGGCTCCATTTCCGACCTTCCGGTCATGCAGGACGCCATCGACATACTCAAACAGTTCGATATCGAGACCGAGGTAGACATCGTTTCGGCACACCGAACGCCAGAAAAACTATTCGATTTCAGCAATAATGCGCACAAACGCGGTATTTCGGTGGTGATCGCAGGCGCTGGCGGAGCGGCTCACTTACCCGGAATGGTCGCTTCGATGTCACCACTTCCCGTTATCGGCGTTCCCGTGAAATCGAGCAATTCAATCGACGGATGGGATTCTGTCCTGTCGATTTTACAGATGCCCGGCGGTGTTCCGGTCGCGACAGTGGCGTTGAACGGCGCCAAAAACGCGGGAATCCTCGCAGCCCAGATCATCGGAAGCGCCAATAAAGACGTGCTTCAAAAAATCGTCGCTTACAAAGAAGGTTTAAAACAAGCGGTGCTTAAGGCTTCGGACGAATTAAACACATAATTTTATTAGCGAATTTGGCAATTAGCGAATTAGCGAGTGCTCTTGAAGCCGCTGAATTTGGTATGTCGGAAATTCGCTAATTGTCACATTCGCTAATTTGCTAATTACAATGAATATACTCTCCCAAAAATTCACCACGAAACACGATACCGCGCCTTTTTCCAAAATCAAGAACGAGGATTTTCTCCCGGCTTTCAAAGATGGAATCGCATCGGCTAAAAAAGAAATCGACGACATCACCTCGAATCCCGCAGCGCCTACCTTCGAAAATACGATCGAAGCACTTTCTTTCTCGGGTGACCGGCTCGACCGCATCTCGAACATTTTTTTCAACCTGCACTCGGCAGAGACGAACGACGAAATCCAGCAGATCGCCCAGGAAGTGTCGCCTTTGCTTAGCGAATTTGGCAACGATGTTCGCCTGAACGCCGCACTTTTTGCACGCGTCAAATCGGTTTGGGAGCAGAAAGATGAACTCCACCTCAATGCGGAGCAGGCCACATTGCTCGATAAACAATACAAAAGTTTTTCGCGAAACGGTGCGAACCTGCCCGAAGAAAAAAAGAACGAACTGCGCGAGATCGACAAAGAATTGTCGCGCCTCAGCCTTGAATTCGGAGAGAATGTGTTGTCCGAAACCCATGCATACCAACTGCATATCACGGACGAAAGCGATCTGTCCGGATTGCCCGAAGGCGTCATAGAGGCCGCAGCCGAGACCGCAAAAAGCGTGGAGAAACAAGGATGGGTTTTCACACTGGATTATCCGAGCTATGTTCCGTTCATGACGTACTCGGACAAGCGCGAACTGCGTAAAAAACTGGCGATCGCCTTTGGCTCGAAAGGTTTCCAGAACAACGAACTCGACAACCAGCAAATCGTCCTTAAAATAGCCAAACTGCGTTTCGAACGCGCCAAGTTGCTGGGCTACGAGACGCACGCTCATTTCGTGCTCGAAGAACGCATGGCCGAAAATCCTGCAAAAGTCAGGACGTTTCTCGAAGAACTGCTGGCAAAAGCACGTCCTGCCGCCGAACGCGAATTCAAGCAACTTTCCCAATTCGCCAAAGAAAAGGACGGGATAGAAATACTCGAAAAATGGGATGGCGCCTATTATTCCGAAAAACTCAAGCAGGAACTTTTCTCGCTTGACGATGAAAAGCTCAAGCCGTATTTCAAGCTCGAAAATGTGTTGCAAGGCGCATTCACCGTGGCCAACAAATTGTTCGGATTGACGTTCGTCGAAATCAACGATATCGACAAATACCACCGAGATGTCGTCACGTACGAAGTCAAAGACGCGACAGGACGGCTTGTTTCCATTTTTTACGCCGATTTCTTTCCCCGCAAGGGCAAGCGGAACGGTGCGTGGATGACTTCGTTCAAATCGCAGTTCATCATCGGCGGCCAAAACGAAAGGCCTCACGTTTCGATTGTGTGCAATTTCACAAAACCGACCGAGACCAAGCCGTCCCTTTTGACATTCAATGAAGTCACGACGCTCTTTCATGAATTCGGTCACGCGCTCCACGGCATGTTGGCCGATACGACGTATCCGAATCTATCGGGAACTTCGGTATATTGGGATTTCGTGGAATTGCCAAGCCAGATTTTCGAAAACTGGTGTTACGAACCCGAAGCCTTGGCATTGTTTGCGCACCATTATCAGACAGGAGAAGTCATTCCACAGGAATTCATTTCAAAAATCAAGGAATCTGCGAGTTTCCAGGAAGGAATGGCGACGCTGCGACAGTTGAGTTTCGGGCTTTTGGACATGGGATGGCACGGACAGGACCCGACGGCGATTACCAACCTGAAAGCATTTGAAACCGAACAATTTGCCACCACCCAATTGTTCCCTGACGTGGCCGAAAATGCCATGAGTACGTCGTTTTCCCATATTTTCCAAGGCGGATATTCCTCGGGCTACTACAGTTATAAATGGGCTGAAGTGCTCGATGCCGATGCTTTCGAATATTTTAAGGAACAGGGAATCTTTAATTCGGAAGTGGCCCAGAAGTTCAAGGAAAACGTATTGTCGAAAGGTGGAACGGAACATCCGATGACGCTGTACAAGCGCTTCCGCGGAAAGGAGCCGAAACCCGACGCACTGTTGAGACGGGCCGGGTTGCTGTAGGTCCGATTGTCATGAATTTTATTGCCGGCGGCAGGTTTATCGAATGTTTAAATCGGATTTTACGGTTTTCCTCATTCCCAAAGAATTTTGCCGCCGTATCTTTGAAAAAATGACGCGGCACGCCTCCAAAAGTCAGTTGTATGGGTTTATCATTTTACAGTGAAGCGCAAAAGGTTTGGGATAACATCACCCGCGATGTCTCGGTTGACAACCATGACTTCGACTTGGCCGTGCACCGGAAAATGTTCGACATCTTTCACGTCGGAGAGTATTATTACTACGTGTTTGACATCAAAAACCTCGAGTTTAAGTTCCTTAGCAAGGGTGTCGAAAAGGTTTTGGGTTTTCCTGTCGAACAGGTTTCCATCCCGTTTATTATGTCACTGATCCATCCTGACGACCAACCTGTTTTCCTGAATCACGAGGCGGCCATGATCGATTTTGCCAAAAGCCTCGACAACGAAAAGCTACCGAAATACAAGATGAGTTATGACTTTAGGCTTCGGACGTCTTCGGGTCTGTACAAACGGATTTTGCAACAGGTCGTATCCCTGAAATATGACGAAAGCAATAACTTGTTGTATACGTTCGGCGTCCACACGGACATCTCCCATCTCAAAAAGAACAACGAGTCGATCCTTTCGTTCATCGGACTCGACGGCGAACCTTCTTACATAGACGTCAAGCCAAAGGAAATCTATAAACCCTCAACAGAACTTTTTACGCCGAGGGAGCGGGAGATCTTATTGCACATCCTCAAAGGCGAGCAAAGCCAGGAAATCGCCGACAAGCTTTTTATCAGCAAGCACACGGTAAACACGCATCGAAAAAATATCCTGGCTAAAACCAACACCAAAAATACCATCGAACTCGCGATAAAAATCGTAACCGAAGGACTTATCTAACGGCCGCCTGACCCTGAGAAGATTGCGGCTTGCGCCAAGACGTGGCACGCATTATAAAGTGGTAGCCGAACATCAAGATGACGACCGACAGCATAAAGCAGATGCAACCTGCCAACATTAGATTGAGTAAGTCCTGACCTGATGGGATGAACAATTCCGAATAAAGCATCGTCAAAAGCAACACGCCGGCACCCGATACGCAAACGCCGAACAGCAAGCTCTTCAAAAACTCAACTTTTCTCCATTTGATCGCGACGTTGTTCATGAGATAGCCCACGAATCCTCCCAACATTCCCGCCATAACGAAAACGCCTACCGTGACCCACGGCTGGGTTGAAAACATGGATGTTACCAACAAGGCACTCATAACAACAGATTTTGAAATCCAAATTTGGCGAACCTTTCCCAACGAGCCAATACCTAATTATAGTGATTTTATTTTGTTACAGAATAAAGTTTCAGAAATATTTGAAAGTTTAAAATATATTCTTAAATTTGGGATATGGAACTTGAACAAGCAAAACGAAGATTTATTGACTCCTGGGGCGCACTCGGTTCGCAATGGGGCATAAACAGGACGATGGCCCAGATTCACGCATTGCTTATGATCTCTCCCGACTCGCTTTCGATGGAAGAAATCATGGAGGATCTTTCGATATCGCGCGGCAATGCCAGTATGAACCTTCGCGGACTCATGGATTGGGGCATCGTGCACAAAGAATTTAAGCCAGGCGAACGCAAAGAGTATTTTTATGGGGAAAAGGATCTGGACGAACTCGCCGTCAAAATTGCCCGGGAACGCAGCAAGCGCGAGATAAAGCCGGCGTTGAAGGTGTTGAAGGACGTCTCGTCGATCGATCCCGGGGCGTCGTCGGAGAAGAAGTATTTTACCGAACAAACCGGGAAATTATACGACTTCGTTTCCAAGGCCGACAACATGCTCGAAAAAGCAACCGAGTACAAAGACAATTGGCTGGCCCAGCTGGTTTTGAAGATTATGCGATAAAAAATTGACGCTCCAACATTTTCGAATATTAATATGACCCGATTTTTCCCTTACTTTAAAAAAAGCCAGCAACCCAAGCGATTTCTCGATGCGCAGTGGCGTCATCTGGCGTTCGCCAATTACGAGGTTCGTCCCGAAGTGCTGCTTCCCTATTTGCCTGCCGGAACCGAGCTCGACTTGTGGAACGGCAAATGCTACCTGAGCCTCGTCGCTTTCCTGTTTCTCGAAACCCAGGTTTTTGGCGTGAAAATTCCGGGCCATGTAAATTTTGAAGAAGTCAACATCCGGTTTTATGTAAAGCGTTTTGACGGCACGAACTGGAAGCGGGGCGTCGTGTTCGTCAAGGAGATCGTGCCGCGCACGGCAATTGCTTTTATCGCGAATACATTTTATAAAGAGAAATACGAGCGGCTTCCGATGACGCATCGTTTTTTGGAATCCGATGCTGCGATGAATTATTCGTTCGGATGGAAAAAAGGCGGCAAATGGAACACCTTTTCGGTCGACACCAAAAAAACTGCAACTCCCATTTTGGAAGGCTCGGAAACTGAATTCATTACCGAACATTATTTCGGATACTCGCGCCAAAATGCCGATACCACGTTCGAGTATGAAGTTACGCACCCGCGCTGGCAGCAATTTGAGGTTACCGATTATGCGATAGATGTCGATTTCGAATCCGTGTACGGAACTGCGTTCGCTTTCCTCAAAAACCTGGAACCAGTCTCTGTATTCCTCGCAGATGGTTCCCCGATTACCGTCCAGAACAAAATCCGTATAACCGCATAAAAAAATTTACCGAAATGTTTCAATTTTTTCTGAAAGTTTAATATTTACATTGTGAAAACCTTGACCAACCAAACTCTTATCTATGACGAAGATTGTCCGCTGTGCCGGGCTTACAGTAGTGCATTCGTCAAAACCGGAATGCTCGACAAAAACGGAAAAATGCCGTACTCAGCGCTTCAAACCTGTTCTTTTATCGACCGCGACCGGGCCGCCAACGAAATCGCGCTTGTCGACCTCGCCAACAGCAAAACCATTTACGGCATCGACAGCCTGCTTGCCGTGATTGGAAATTCGTTCCCGCTGGTGGAAAAAATCGGGAAAACCGCTCCTGTCCATTATCTGCTGAAAAAACTTTACCGCTTCGTTTCATACAACCGGAAAGTAATCATGCCCAACACCAGAATGGCGATGGCGCGCGTTCAATGTCTTCCGGACTTCAATGTCCGCTACCGCGTTTGCTATCTTATATTCGCAACGATCCTCACGGCGATTACCCTGAACGCTTATGCCGGTTTGCTTCCGCAAATGAAAACCAGCGGCCTTCACCTCGAAATCACACTCGCTTTCGGGCAGATCTTCTTCCAGGCGCTGTTCCTGCTTCACAAAGGCTTCAGGACGACGCTCGATTACGCCGGGCATTTGTTGACGGTTTCGCTCATGGGAGCGCTGCTGTTGTTGCCGATGCTTATTGCGAGTCGTTTCGTGACGTTGGGAGAATTCGTCTCAACGAACTATTTCCTGCTTGTCGCAAGCGCGATGTTTATCGAGCATTTCAGGCGCGTCGATCTGCTTGGCCTGCCGAAAATATTGTGTGCGACCTGGGTTTTATACCGCGTCCTGTTTCTGATCCTATTCTTTTGACTAAATTCCACAACCATGAAAAAAATGATAATTGCCGCCGGAACCGGGTTTCTCGGCAACGTCCTGATCGAGCATTTCAAAAAGTCCTGTGAGCAGATCGTGATCCTGACTAGAGGAAAATCAAAAGTGGACGGACATATCCGTTACGTGAATTGGGATGCGCGCAAAATGACGGGTTGGGAAACCGAACTCGAAAATGCCGATGTGCTCATCAATCTCGCCGGAAAATCAGTAGATTGCCGGTATACGGACGCCAACAAAAAGGAGATTTTCGACTCCCGCATCGACAGCACTTCCGTACTGAACCTGGCCGTCAGGACTTGCGCAAATCCGCCACAACATTGGCTGAATTCGTCTACTGCCACAATTTACAGCCACTCGCTCGACAAGCAAATGGATGAGACTTACGGCGAGATCGGAACCGACTTTTCGATGGATGTCGCCAAAGCGTGGGAAGCCGAATTCTTTAGTGTCGAAACTCCTAAAACGCTTAAAACGGCGATGCGCACCTCGATCGTACTCGGCAAAAAAGGCGGCGCTTTGCCTCCGCTCAAAAAGCTGGCGCGCTTCGGATTTGGCGGAAAACAAGGGAGCGGCCGACAATTCATCAGTTGGATACACGAAAAAGACTTTGCGCGTGCGGTCGAGTTCTGTATAACCCAAAAGCTTGGCGGATGCGTCAATGTGGTTGCTCCGGAGCCTATCCGGAATGCACTGTTCATGCGCACATTGAGAACCGTCCTGGGCGTCGCGGCCGGCGTTCCGGTCGGCAAAAAAATGCTCGAATTCGGGGCAAACATAATGGGTACGGAAACCGAGCTGATCCTAAAAAGCCGAAACGTAGTCCCGAAGCGACTCAACGACAGTGGTTTTCGGTTTGTGTACGGAACGTTGGAAAAAGCACTTCACAATCTAATTCGCTGATTATGGACGCTATCGCTATTAGAAAAGCCGTCGAAAAAATTGGAAGCCGGGAAGCCTATCTGGCTACGGGAATCGCGCTCGCCATAGACTTTGGCATTCTCGCATTTTCACTCTGCCAGGACAAATCGGGGAACGTTGACGTTGGAGCAATTTGGAGCTACGTCATATTCGCGTTCTGGCTTGTCGTATTCGGGCAACGCTTCGGCAAAAGAACAGCGCGCTTTATATCGACCCATTTACACGCTTCCTGGCTGGCAGGTATTTTTTGCGCTTTTTTGACATTATGGGTCGCAAGTTCCGTCACCGGAATGTTCTGCTGGGTTTTTGGTGTCGCATCATTTCCCACCGAGCGAAGTCTCGACAACTTTTGGCTTTGCGCGGGCGTCATGCCAATCGTAATGATCGTGTACAGCAGCGTTTTTTTGTTCGTGCACGGCATTTGGTTCGGCAGCAGGATCGCATCAAAAATCAACGAATTATGACCAAATTATCGCTTACGACGCTAATCGATATTATCGCTTACGACGCTAATCGATGCACCAATGCAGCGGGTTTTCGACCTGTCGCGTTCTTTAGAAATACATCTCGAATCGACGGCCCAGACTTCTGAGAAAATAATCGGTGGAAAAATGCAAGGCCTTTTGCAATTGGGCGAAACCGTCACCTGGAAAGGACGCCACTTCGGGCTTTGGCTGACGCACGAAAGCAGCATCACCGAAATGCAGGCGCCTCAATTTTTCGTAGACGAAATGGTGTCCGGCCACTTCAAGTCGTTCCGTCATGAACATCATTTCGATGAATCGTACGGAAAAACCACAATGCGAGACATCATTTCGTACGACACGCCGCTAGGATTGGCAGGCGCTGTTTTCGACAGACTCGTATTGAGGCAACACCTCGATCGACTGATGACGACACGCAACCAATTTATCAGGCAGATGGCGGAAAAGGCTGTGCGTTAAAACTCCACTTTTCCCTGTCGCCTCACGACAAGCCCATAAGTTATGGAAAGCAACAGTGCCGGCAGGAACGAAACGCACCACGAAAACAACCCGCGCAATTCAACGGGGACGCCTCGCATAATGTGATCGAACAACGCATGGACAAGCATGTAGGAAACAAGTGAAAAGATGATCCCGAACAACATGCTCTTGATGCAGTTTTGCCTGCCGCGTTTTACCGATGGAAGCATCAAATAGGCGAACAGCCCTGCAAGTACACCAGAAGTTGTGATGATGGCCAACAAAACGTCGGTTTCGGTTAAGTGGAGAAAATTCATAATTAGCAATTTTGGGTAGCTTAAATTACGAAACCAAAAAATAGGACACAATGCGAATTTTCACTTTTAACTAATTCAGCGTGAATTTTTAACCAAATTCATCGTCGCCACTATAACGTTATCGTTACATCTTGCTAAACTTCAATATTTTAAGACAAAATGTTAATTTTTTAATTTTTTATCACCAGCCACAACAAAAGCCACCATCCAATCGTCAAACTTTCCACGAAAAGCATCGTATAGTATTTTCCGCGCCTCTCGTTGGCGAGGAAAAGGCAAACCACTACGGCTGAACCGAACGCCACATTACACCAAAAAATAGGCTCACTTTTGTGCGTCTTCAACAGTTCCAGTGCTAAAAGGATCGCCATCAGCGCCAAGCCCAACCACTTTGTCCTGGCGATTCCGATTTGTTGAGGAACGGTTTTCAAGTGCGGATCGTCCCAAGCCAAATCGATGATCTCGAAAATAAACAGCAATACCACTACGAGTATGAAGCGCTGTATCGCGGTGACGTAAACGTCCAGGGTAACGGCTTCTCCAGCATTGACCATCGGGAGCACTACGGTGACGCCTACCCAGCTCAAGGCCACGAAATAGATCTTGAGCCCGGCCCAGTCGCGTGCGGTTTTGCGGTTCGGAAAAAAAGGCAACGTGTACAATGCGGTAATACCGAAAACGGCGACCGAAACGATCTGCGTCGGGAATGTCAATTGGAAAAAAAAGTAAGCCGTGCCGAGAAAACTCGCGAAGCTCAACGCAATGAAGGCTTTCATTCGCAAACTGAACTGCGGTTTCCCGCCTCGGGCGATGGCATCGTATTTCACGAAGTTGTATCCGACGATCGTCCCAAAAAATCCAAACCACGACACAGACGGATCGAACGGCAAACCCATCCGGATCGTCGTTACCTGTATCAACGCAAACACTGAAAGGGCCACGATCACACTGCCGTGGATCACAAAGTCGACGAGTCTCACAATTGGCTTCATTGCCCTAAAATTACGGACTGTATCGACAAGGTAAGCAATTGGTTGAAAAATTCCTAAAAATCAGCGTTAAAGCCAGTTCAATTTTTGCAAGTATTCAGTACTTTTGTGGCACTTTAAACAACACGCATTTTACCCTTTTATGAGAACAGACGCTTTTGCATTGAGGCACATCGGACCACGCGAGAATGATGTACAGAAAATGTTGAAAACCATTGGTGTAGATTCCATCGAACGCCTGGTTTACGAAACGCTCCCGGACGATATCCGCCTCAAAGCCCCGCTCGACCTCGAGCCTGCGCTTACCGAATACGAATTCTACAATCACATCGTGGCTCTTGGCAACAAGAACAAGGTTTTCAAAACCTACATCGGGTTGGGTTATCATCCGACGATCGTTCCCGCGGTAATCCAACGCAACATTTTCGAAAACCCAGGCTGGTATACGGCTTACACGCCTTACCAGGCAGAAATCGCACAAGGCCGACTCGAAGCGCTTCTGAACTTCCAAACGACTGTCATTGAGCTTTCGGGTATGGAAATCGCCAACGCTTCCCTTCTCGACGAAGGAACGGCTGCTGCCGAAGCCATGGCGCTTTTGTTCGACGTAAGGACGCGCGACCAGAAAAAGAACAACGCCAATAAATTCTTCGTTTCTGAGGAGATTTTGCCTCAGACACTTTCCGTACTGGAAACCCGTGCGACTCCAATCGGAATCGAACTGGTCATCGGAAACCACGAGGAATTCGCTTTCGCGGATGATTTCTTCGGGGCGATCCTGCAATACCCGGGTAAATTCGGACAGGTTTACGACTACGCCGGATTCATCCAAAAAGCAAAATCCAAAGACATCAAAGTCGCGGTCGCAGCCGATATTTTGTCGCTCGTCAAATTGACATCTCCCGGAGAAATGGGCGCCGACGTCGTGGTAGGAACCACACAGCGCTTCGGAATCCCTATGGGTTACGGCGGACCTCACGCCGGTTTCTTCGCCACAAAAGAAGAATACAAACGCTCAATGCCGGGTCGCATCATAGGCGTTACCGTCGACGTGAACGGAAACCGTGCGTTGCGCATGGCGTTGCAGACACGCGAACAGCATATCAAACGCGAAAAAGCCACATCAAATATCTGTACCGCCCAAGTACTTTTGGCGGTCATGGCCGGAATGTACGCGGTTTATCACGGTCCGAAAGGATTGGGTTACATTGCCGATAAAGTCCATGCTTCTGCCGTCACCACAGCCGATGCCTTGAACAAAATCGGAGTGTACCAAACCAATTCCCACTTTTTCGACACGATCCTCGTCAAAGCGGACGCATCCAAAGTGAAAGCGATAGCGGAGAAACACGAAATCAACTTTTATTATGTCGACGCCGACACGATTTCAATTTCGTTCAACGAAACGACGTCGCTTCACGATATCAATCAAATTGTCGCGATTTTCGCTGAAGCCGTCGGAAAAGAGACAGTAAAGGTCGCTGGACTCGCCTCGGATACGAATTATCCGGACAACCTCGAAAGAACTTCGGGATTCCTCAAACACGAGGTCTTCAACAGCCACCATTCAGAAACGGCCTTGATGCGCTACATCAAAAAACTTGAGCGCAAGGATCTCGCGTTGAACCATTCGATGATTTCGCTTGGTTCGTGTACGATGAAACTCAACGCCGCCGCTGAAATGTTGCCGCTTTCGATGCCGCAATGGAACAGCATCCACCCTTTTGCGCCAGTGGAGCAAGCCGAGGGATATCTGACGATGCTCAAAAAACTCGAGCACCAACTCAATGTGATCACGGGTTTTGCGGGTACGTCGCTTCAACCAAATTCCGGAGCCCAAGGCGAATACGCCGGATTGATGGCCATTCGCGCATTTCACATCGCCAATGGTGACGGACATCGCAACGTTTGTCTTATCCCGGCTTCTGCCCACGGGACGAACCCTGCGTCTGCGGCCATGGCAGGCATGCACATTGTCGTGACCAAAACCATGGAGAACGGAAACATCGATGTCGAAGATTTGCGTGCAAAGGCAATCGAACACAAAGCCAACTTATCGTGTGTGATGGTTACCTATCCGTCGACTCATGGCGTTTATGAAGCGTCGATCATCGAAGTCACGAAAATCATACACGAAAACGGCGGACAGGTTTATATGGACGGAGCGAACATGAACGCCCAGGTCGGATTGACGAACCCGGCCACGATAGGTGCTGACGTTTGCCACTTGAACCTGCATAAAACGTTTGCCATTCCTCACGGAGGAGGCGGACCTGGAGTCGGGCCGATTTGCGTAGCCGAACATTTGGTTCCTTTCCTTCCGACGAATCCGATCATAGCCACAGGAGGTGACAAAGCGATCTCTGCGATTTCTGCCGCACCTTACGGATCGGCTTTGGTTTGCCTGATCTCTTACGGTTACATCACCATGCTTGGGGCGGAAGGTTTGACTTCGGCTACGGAGCACGCCATTTTGAACGCCAATTACATGAAAGAGCGCCTTTCCGGGCATTACGAAACGCTTTACACAGGCGAAATGGGACGTGCGGCTCACGAGATGATCATCGAGTGCCGACCGTTCAAGGAAAACGGAATCGAAGTGACCGATATCGCCAAACGCCTTATGGATTACGGCTTCCACGCTCCTACCGTCTCGTTCCCGGTCGCCGGAACGCTCATGATCGAACCAACCGAATCTGAAAACCTCGAAGAACTGGATCGTTTTTGCGATGCGATGATTTCAATCCGCAAGGAGATCGCCGAAGCGACATCTGATGACAAGAACAATGTCCTGAAGAACGCGCCTCATACCCTGGCGATGTTGACTTCGGACACTTGGGATTTGCCGTATTCGCGTGAAAAGGCTGCTTTCCCGTTGGAATATATCGCCGACAATAAATTCTGGCCATCGGTTCGCCGCGTTGACGATGCTTACGGTGACCGGAATTTGATTTGTTCCTGTGCGCCGATCGAGGCTTACATGGAATCGTAAATTAGTCGATTGCTTTTTTGAACCATTAAGGACATTAAGTTCATTAAGATGCGAAAAACTTAATGTCCTCAACGTCCTTAATGGTTTAATTTTTTTATCATGCCCGATATCCAAAACAGACAAGATTTAGAATTACTGCTCGCACGGTTTTACGACACGCTGTTGCAAAACCCGGAAATGCATCGGATTTTCATTGACGTTGCCAAAATCGACATGGCCGAACACTTGCCTACCATCACCGATTTTTGGGAACAGGTTTTGTTGCACAGCGGCGTTTACAAAAAAAACGTCATGCAGCTTCACGTCGAACTGAACGAAAAAGCCAAGCTCTCACCCGGACATTTCCAAACGTGGCTCAAAACGTTCGAAGCGGCCGTGAACGAGAATTTCTCGGGCGAAAATGCCGAAATAGTCAAGACGCGGGCGTTGAGCATTGCCACGATAATGCAAGTCAAAATCCGATGATTCTGGACTAAAATTTCGGCATCCGTTTTTTTGCTTGGTATTTGTTGAAAAAATCGCAATTTGTGCTTCGTTTGTACTTTTTCGCCATCCGAAAAGGTTATTAAAGTTACCTTTATATTAATTAATTGCCATTTGCATGAACGTCAGAATAACCGGTTCGGGAAGTTACATCCCTGAAGTAGCCATGACCAATGCCGATTTCGGCCAGCACCGATTCCTCAACGAAGACGGAACACCGCTCCACTATCCTGGCGAAGTGGTCATCAAAAAATTCAAGGACATTACCGGAATCGAGGAAAGACGCTATGTTTCGGATGATTTGCACACGTCCGACATCGCCTTTCTCGCCGCCGAAAAAGCCATTGAGAGCGCAGGAATCGATCGGGAAACTATCGATTACATCATCATGGCCCACAATTTCGGGGACGTCAAAAAAGGCGCGATTCAATCGGATATGTTGCCGAGCCTTGCCACGCGTGTCAAATCGAAACTGCGAATCAAAAATCCGAAGTGTGTCGCTTACGATATCCTTTTCGGCTGTCCCGGATGGATAGAAGGCGTGCTTCAGGCCAATGCGTTCATCAAGTCCGGAATGGCCAAACGTTGCCTGGTTATCGGGGCCGAAACGCTTTCCAGGGTCGTCGACGTCCACGATCGCGATTCGATGATTTATTCGGACGGAGCCGGCGCGACCATCGTCGAAGCAAACGGAGACGAGGAAGGCCTGATTTCATACGAAAGCGCGACGTTCACTTATGACGAGGCCTATTTTCTCTACTTCGGGAATTCCTACAATAAAGAACTCGACCCGGATGTGCGTTATATCAAGATGCACGGCCGAAAGATCTATGAGTTCGCACTCAACCAGGTTCCGCTTGCCATGAAATCTTGTCTGGAGAAAAGCGGCATCGCCATTTCCGAAGTCAAAAAAGTGCTCATCCACCAGGCCAACGAAAAAATGGACGAAGCTATCATCGAGCGGTTTTACAAGCTTTACGGACAAAATCCGCCCGAGGGCATCATGCCGATGTCGATCCACAAATTGGGCAACAGTTCGGTCGCGACGGTACCAACCTTATACGATTTGCTCGTAAACGGAAATTTGGAAGGCGACCATCAGTTGCATAAGGGCGATGTGCTTATCTTTGCCTCGGTTGGCGCGGGCATGAACATCAACGCATTCGTCTACCGTTATTGATTTTAACTTTTAGGAGCATTTTCCCGCTTTGCGCTATATCTTTTAAAACCTCAAAGGTTTTGAAAACCTTTGAGGTTTTAAAAGGATGCCGCTGCAATCGGGGCTAGGCAATCGACACATGTACGAAAATACGTATCCAGACAAACGCTTCCGTCTCACGTTGGCGTTCCTCAAAAAACACGCTTCAGCCGACGGGAAGATCCTCGATCTCGGCGTCGAAAACCCATTTTCCAAAATCATGAAAAGCGAGGGTTTCAACGTCATGAATACCACCGGGGAAGACCTTGACAACGACCAGTCTGCGTTGCAAAACAGCGACTACGACATCGTGACGGCATTTGAGATTTTTGAGCACCTGCTCAATCCGTATACCGTCCTGGAGCAAATAAAATCCGAAAAGCTTTTTATTTCCATCCCGATGCGGCTTTGGTTTTCGCCGGCTTATCGCTCCAAAACCGACCCTTGGGACCGCCACTATCACGAATTTGAGGACTGGCAGCTCGATTGGCTTCTAGAAAAAACGGGCTGGAAAATCATCGATCGGCAACGTTGGACGAATCCGGTGAAAAAATTCGGGATACGGCCATTGTTGAGGCGCTTCACAAATCGGTATTATATCGTATACGCGGAGCGGGTTCAATAGTTTAAAGTTTAAGGTTTAAAGTTGTGTTTCGATGGATTATACGGTTGTGATTCCTGCGTTTAACGAAGAAAAATTCATCGCGCTGACGTTGGATTCGCTTGTGGCGCAAACCAAATTGCCAACCGAAGTGATCGTCGTAAACGACAACTCTACCGATTCTACGGCTCGAATCGCAGCGGAATTCGCGTTGAAACATCCCTGGATCAAATTGGTGAATACGACATCTGAAGCCGTACACTTGCCTGGAAGCAAAGTAATCCGGGCGTTTGAGAAAGGCTTTGCCGTGGCCAACAAAAATTTTGACGTCATCGTAAAAGCTGACGCCGACCTGATTTTCCCGAACGACTATTTCGAGAGAATCCTCGCAAAATTCGCGTCCGACGAAACGATCGGAATGGCCGGCGGATTCGCTTACATCGAAAAAAACGGCGACTGGATTTTGGAAAACCTGACCGATCACGATCACATCCGCGGCGCGTTCAAAGCCTACCGCAAAACGTGTTTTGAGCAAATCGGAGGGTTAAAACCCGCCATGGGCTGGGACACGGCAGACGAATTGCTTTGCAAGTTTTACGGCTGGAACGTCGTCACTTTACCCAAACTAAGGGTAAAACATCTCAAGCCAACCGGTTCCACTTACGACAAAACGGCCCGCTACAAACAGGGCGCGGCTTTTTACACGTTGGGTTACGGGTTGCTGATTACCGCCATCGCCTCTGCAAAACTGGCGATGCGCAAGAAAAAACCTTTGTTGTTTCTCGACTACGTGAACGGTTTTCTCAAAGCCAGATCCGAGCGCAAAACCATGCTTGTCACGCCCGAACAAGGTCGGTTCGTGCGCGCGTACCGATGGAAAAAGATAAAAGAAAAATTACGCTGATGTCAGCCGGACTGTCGCACTAAATCGGCGACATATTCGGCTAAAGTGGTCGTACCCTTAGTCGGGCTGTCCGGAGTTTCGAGAGTGTCGAGTGTTGCTTGCGTCATATTGGCCATCGATTTCGCCGCGGCCGTCGAGAATCCTGAACTTACCATGAAATTTTCCCAGTCTTGCGGCGGTATTTCTACTACCTCAACCGGCTTTTTAAGCACGTCAGAAAAGGCGTCCGCAACGTCCTGAGGGGAATAATGCCGCGGGCCTTCGACATAATGCAACGGTTGGATTTCGTCATCGATGAGTCGATCGGCGGCAAGCTTGGCGATATCGGCCGGAGCTACCATCGGCAGATTAAAATCCTTCGGGAAAAACGAGTATATCTTTCCTTGTTTTTCAGCCGATTCTAGCGCCATATCCCAATTGGAAAAGTAATATGCGCCTCGAATGATTTCGTGCGGAATCGATGTACTGCCCAACTTTTTTTCGAGTTCATAAAGAACGTCGAGGTCGCCGAGCTCGTAGCCGGGTTGCGCGCCGTACGTAGATTCGGCAACGATCTTTTTGAGCGTCCCGTTCTTGACGGCGTCGATGAGCACCTGAACGGATTGCCGTTCTTCCTGGGATGGATTTCCGGAAATGTCGCCCGGCGGGTTCAACAGGTAAAATTTGTCGGCACGGTTGAGCAGCCCGCGCAGTTTTGAGGTGTCGAATATGTCGATGACCGCCGCTTTTGCGCCCGCCTTTTCTATTTGGGAGACGTGGCCCTGCTTGCTTGTCAAACCGATAACTTCCTGATTGCGTGAGACCAATAGTTTTATAAGTTCGGAACCGATGTGCCCCGTTGCAGCTGAAACGACTATCATAAAATTGCCTTTTTCCAAAGATAGGTGCATTGCTTTTCAATACGTTACAGGATTTGACCGTTGGCTTTCGCCATTTGCACCAGGACAGAAATCACAATAGGGAATCGATTCAAATCCCAACATCAAACTCGTAATTCAAAATATTTTTATTGTTTTTTAAAACTAATTTATTGTTTATCAATAAATACATTTATATTTGCTTCATAATTAAAACCCGGAGATTATGGAAAACAGAAAAATTTTAAGGTTCCTGCACGTCCTGGCCTGGATATTTTTCATCGGAATGTGCGTGGAAGCGGGCAGTTTTCTATTCAATATGATTTATACCCTGGCGTTTCAGCCGCTGGCCGCCGACTATTTACCGCTGACCGACCTATTGAGGTTTGGCAAAACCTATTTCGCGCTGATGTTGTCACTCATGACGGTCGCCGCAGTTCTCAAAACATTGGCGTTGTATCGTATCGTGATGATTTTTACCGAAAACAAACTCGATTTACGCACGCCTTTCAATGTTGAGTTCGGAAGGTTTGTTTTCAGCCTATCGTATCTCACGCTCGCTATCGGCATCGTTTCGGTAATCGGCGCCAAGACCGCACGATGGATTGCCGACCAGAACGTCTTCCTGCCCGACCTCGGAATTCTGCGACTTGCCGGAGCCGACGTTTGGCTCTTCATGGGCGCGACATTGTACGTCATAGGATTGATTTTCCACCGCGGTGTCGAAATGCAATCCGAAAGCGAACTCACGATCTGATGGCGATAATCGTAAACTTAGACGTCATGATGGCCAAGCGCAAAATGTCGCTTAACGAGTTATCTGAAAAAGTAGATATCACGTTGTCGAATCTCTCTATCCTCAAAACCGGAAAGGCAAAAGCGGTGCGTTTCAGCACGCTTGATGCGATTTGCAAGGCGTTGGATTGCCAGCCCGGGGATATTTTGGAGTTTCGGGAGGACAATTAGCGAATTTGAAAATTTGAAAATTAGCGAATGGTTTGAGTGAGAGATGCTTTTCGTCCCGAAACGGCGTTTAGCATTCAATCGAACATATTTTACCTTCCATCTCAAACTATTTTGTTTTAGTTTCCGGTAAACAGACGACGGGAGCGCAAGTGCTTTTGCTGAAAAATCAATATGCTACCATCTCATTTCAGATAATCTTATGTCAATTGCCAAATTGCTTTGACCTATTCGTTTAAAGCTTCGGTTGCCAATTCGCTAATTCGCTAACTCGCTAATTCGCTAGTTCGCAAATTAATCCGTATTTTAGCACATATTTCACGCCCATGATCCTTACGCGCTGGCTTACACAGATCGGTAAATACTTTTTGATGGTCAAGGAAGTCTTCCGAAAACCGACCAAAGCAGCGGTGATGCGCGGGCTGATCCTCAAAGAAATCGACGACCTGATAATCGGGTCGCTCGGAATTGTCGCGTTCATTTCGTTTTTCGTCGGAGGCGTCGTCGCCATCCAGACCGCTTTGAACCTCACCAATCCTTTAATCCCGAAATACCTCATCGGATTCGCCACGAGACAATCGGTTATCCTCGAATTCGCGCCCACGTTCATTTCCATCATCATGGCGGGTAAAGTCGGGTCGTTCATTACTTCAAGCATCGGAACCATGCGCGTTACCGAACAGATCGACGCTTTGGAAGTAATGGGTGTCAATTCCTTAAATTACCTTGTTTTCCCAAAAATAATCGCGCTGCTGTTTTACCCGTTTGTCATCATGCTCTCAATGTTCCTGGGCATTCTCGGCGGCTGGATGGCAGGCGTTTACGGAGGTTTTACGTCAAGCGCGGAATTCATTTCAGGAATCCAGACGGAATTCATCCCGTTCCACATCACGTACGCCTTCATCAAAACGTTCGTATTTGCGATCATCCTGGCAACCATTCCATCGTTTCACGGATTTTACATGAAAGGCGGCGCGCTCGAAGTCGGGAAAGCAAGTACGACTTCCTTCGTTTGGACGTCCGTGATGATCATCCTGGCGAATTATGTACTAACCCAATTACTCCTGAGCAAATGATAGAGGTAAAAGAAGTTGTCAAGTCGTTCGGAGAAACAACGGTTCTCAAAGGGATCACCACGACATTCGAGACTGGTAAAACCAACCTTATCATCGGCCAGTCCGGATCGGGAAAAACGGTTTTGCTCAAGAGCTTGCTCGGAATCCACCGTCCGGATTCTGGAAAAATACTTTACGACGGACGCGCCTATTGGGCCATGACCGAAGACGAAAAACGCGACCTGCGCACCGAAATCGGAATGGTTTTCCAGGGAAGTGCGTTGTTCGATAGTATGACCGTGGCGCAAAACGTCGGATTTCCTTTACAGATGTTTTCCAACAAGTCGAAAGGCGAAATCAAAGACCGTGTAGACGAAGTCATCGCGCGCGTGAACCTCATTGACGCGCACCACAAAAAACCTTCTGAAATTTCAGGCGGGATGCAGAAACGCGTCGCCATTGCAAGGGCGATCGTGAACAATCCTAAGTATTTGTTTTGCGACGAGCCGAATTCCGGCCTCGATCCAAAGACGTCGACCGTCATCGACAACCTCATCCAGGAAATTACGCACGAATATAGCATTACAACCGTCGTGAACACACACGATATGAACTCCGTAATGGAAATCGGCGAAAAGATCGTATTTCTCAAAGAGGGTATTTTGGCCTGGGAAGGCACCAAGAAAGAGATCTTCAAAACCGATAACGCGGCGATCGTAGATTTCGTCTATTCGTCCAACCTTTTCAAAAAAGTACGGAAAGCGCAACTTCGCGAGGACAAAGGCGAAGCTCCCGCTTAGTCGCGCAACAGATACACCCAGCCGGTCCTTTCCTCTCCCGTTGCATTTCGGATGTGATAATAATAAGTCGCACTTGGCAGGTCGTTCCCGTTTTTGGATTGACCGTGCCATTGATCGACATAATTGTCCATTTCGTAAACGACCATGCCGTAGCGGTTAAAAATCTTGACTTTCAGCCCGTCTCCGAACCCACCGAGGTCGAATGTGTCATTAGCGCCATCCCCATTTGCCGAAACGCCTTTCGGGATTGAGCATATGGTGACGTCGACCGTTTGGGTGAACGTTTCCGAGCAACCCGCGGCGTTCGTCACGGTAAGCGAATATTCCCCGGGATGTTGACCCGTAATGTCCGTTGGATTTTCAGATGAACCGAACCCATTCGGTCCCGACCACACGTACGTAACGTCATCGCCATGAGCGACCGCTGTTGCCGTAATCATCATTTTGTCGTTGGCGCAAGCGGCCGAAAGCGCAAATTCGGGCAATTCTCCGATAACGATCTCGATCGGCATCACATCCGAAGCACAATCACCCAAAAAAGCCTGTACGGCATACGTACCGTTATTTGCAGAAGTAGCGTTCGGAACGCTTGGATTTTGCTCAAACGACGTAAATCCGTCAGGGCCCGTCCACACATAGGTCGCGCCCGGTATGGTCGTGGCAAGCAATACAATATCACCTTGTTCGCAAACGTCCTGTTCAAGGAATGGGATAGGATTCTCGGGCCTCGGATGCAAAACGAAGGTGTGGGTCGATATGGCAGGGGCGCCGCATTCCGAAGTTTTAGTGTACGTAAAAGTGTACGTTCCGGCCGCTGCCGACGACGCATCCCACACATTACCCGCGATCGTTCCCGATTCGGGATTTCCTGCCCACGTACCTCCGGTTTGGAAATTTCCTACAAGAAACGCGTTGAGATCCACGACGCCCGGACTGCCGCAATATTGCTCGTTACTGTCTTGTCCGGCGGCGGCGGCCGGGATGATATCGGTCACGACATAAGAAAGCGTCACGTTGATGCACGATTCCGGGTTATCGGTAAAAATCGTGACGTAATAAGTTCCGATGTCACCAGCCGAAAGCGCCGGTATCTCAAGTATAGCGGACGTTCCCAAAACGGGGCTTCCGCCCTCAAAATACCAACTGTAGCCAAGGTGCGGAAGATTCGGCACCGAAAGCGTCAGCGGCTGGCCCTCGCAATTGCCCTCGCCGGTTATCTGCATCGGATACGGTTCTGCGATCTCAAAGACGCGGTTTACGATGTTGCCGCAAACATCCACGACCCGGAAATTGTAAACGCCGGGAAGCAAGCCGGTGAAAGTTGGGGAATTCCCATTGTCAACGACAAAAGGCGCGGCGTTGAAATGGGTGATTTGATAAGACATCGGCGCCATTCCGACGGCCTCTACCAAAACATCGAAGTTGCCGCCCGCGCAAACGAAACTATAAGTGTCCAGGATAACCGGAGCCGATAAAATGTCGAACGTTTCGAGGATTTTGAGGCAATGACGCAGTTCTTCCGCTGTGGAATACGACACTTTGTAAGCGACAAGGCGCATCTTGCCGGAAAACAACAGGTTCAGGTTCATCCCGGGTTCGATCTGGAACGAGTTGGAATTCGTTGGAGCAAGCCCTTCCGTATACAAAACTCCCGTTTGGGGATGTCCCCATGCGTCGAATGCCGGGAAATATTTTTGCAGCCAGAATGCAGGGGCGTTCGCGCTGTTGTCCGAATAGGTCAAATCAAGATTGAATGAGCCGCAATTCTGGGTAATCACCGTTTGGCTTTCTATGACAAGCTCCGGTATTTCGACGGGAAAATCCCATTCGTTACCGCAACTGTCGGTAAGGTGAAAAACGTAGCTCCCGGCGACGAGGTCGGCAAGGCGCAAGGCGTTCGTGCCATCCAGGGCGTTCGCGAGGTTTTGCGGAAGCGTTCCGAAATATCCCGTCGGAGCGGAAACCATTTCGATAAGGACTATGTGCTCGAAAGCCCTGATGTTGACCGAAGCCCTGCCGGTATCGCATCCCAGCGCGACCAAGGCAACGGGCGAAACCGGTGCCGGCTCTGTCACGGTCAACTCAAGTATATGTGGTTCCCCACAAGTATCATAAGCGGTCACGACATAATTTCCCGGAGGAAGCTGGGGCATGACGGCCGTGTTCTGGGTAATTTCCAGCTCAAACGGCAACTCGTTCTGGTACGCAGCGGGTGCAGCCGTCACAGTGGCGCCGGTCGTGTAATACACCGCATACGAAACCGAATCGCAATCTGAACCGGCGGGAGAAAAAATGGGCTCCAGATAATTGTTGGGGACCGTGCCCATATCGGTATAAGTGTGACCGCAGGCATCGGTAACCGTAACGCTGTAACTGTAGGTTTGGCCGGCGCTGATTATCATGTCTTCGGCAATCGTGACCGAGCTGTTCGCCCCGCCTGCAATGGTAAGCGTCGACGATTGGGTTTCACCTCCGGGAAGCGTCAACGTGTAGTGAACATCCAACGGGTAGTTGAACCCTCCGGTCGTCGAAAAATGCTGGCTGATGGCAATAAGATTACACGACACCATGACAGAGGTGGCGTTCGCCTCAAACCCGACGGAGCTTTCGGGAGCGAAGCTGAAAGTATAGGTCTGGACAACGGCTTCTCCGCATTGATCGGTGACGCGCACGAGGTAGACACCACCTTGGTTTACGGTAAAGGTATTTTGCGTCTGGGCGGGAAAGGTTTGGGGCCCGGACAAGATCTCATAGGTTTGAGGTTGACCGGAAGACACGCCCACGACGATATCCGCCGAAAGGCCGCATCCGTCCACTTGATGCAAGACGGCATAAGCGAGATCGTCCACGTTGTCGGCAATAATTACCTGGGCTTGTTGCGTTCCCGTTTGTGAGCCGAGCGTCTGAGTTGCCACAATGAGATAAGTTCCGGCCGTCAGCCCGACAAACGTCGCCGCCGATGTTACCGTTTCCGGATCTGTCGTATCGGGAAGCAGATAAATGCTGTACAACATCGTGGCTCCGGGCGTCGTTCCCGAAACGTTGAAAAAAACCGATCCGTTTCCCGAACAAGTTTCATCGGTATGGGTAACCGAAAAAGTAAAATCTGAAAGCTGGGCGAAAACCGACGTCGCGCAAAGGCACGCGATCAGCAGTAAAAGTTCCCTGAAATGCAAGTAATGCTCACGCATAAAAAATTGGTTTGGCTCGCCCGTAAGATACGAAACGATCATCGGGCGTGCATCTCCAATTTAGCAAATACAGGAATTCACTTATAATTCGTTGGCCATTCCCGTAATTCTTTTGATGTCCTGCTCTTTGCTTTTCGGATAAATGAGCAGCACATCCTGACGGTCGACGATGATAAAGTCGTCGAGCCCGTCTACGATAATGAGTTTTTTGGCGTCCGAACGGATAATGTTGTTGTTCGCATTTTCGAGTATGACCCTGGCGTTGACCACGGCGTTGTTGCTGGTATCCTTCGGAAGTTTTTCGTGCAGCGATCCCCAGGTTCCCAAATCGTTCCAGTCGAAAGTGGCCGGAAGGACGAACACATTTTCGGCGTTTTCCATCAAGGCATAGTCGATGGAGATATTTTCGGCCTCGGCGTAATGTTGTTCGATGAACTGTTTCTCGGATGCCGTGTTGTAGTCGGAATAGCCTTTTTCGAAAAGCGACAACATCCCAGGTTGGAACTGCGCAAAAGCATCCAATACCGTTTTGGCGCTCCAGATGAAAATCCCGCCGTTCCACAGGAAATTTCCGCTTTCCAGAAAGGTTTTCGCCGTTTCATAATCGGGTTTTTCGCGGAACTGGCTGACCTTCTTGACCTCGCCCGAATCCGATTTGTCGAACTCGATATAGCCGTAACCCGTGTTCGGAAACGTGGGCTGTATGCCGAGCGTCATCAAAGCGTCGTTTTCCTCGCAGAAGTCGAAGCACTTGCGGAGATTTTCTGTAAACGCCTGTTCGTCCTCGATCCAATGATCGCTTGGCGCGACGACCATCAGCGCGTCAGGGTTTTGCTTTTTGATTTTCAACGAAGCGTACAATATACACGGCGCGGTATTGCGCATCGCCGGTTCGAGCAACACCTGGTCAGGACTGACTTCGGGAAGCTGCTCTAATACCAGATCGTTGTATTTTTCGTTGGTAAGGATCAGTATGTTCTGTTTCGGGATAATGCGGGAAAGCCTGCTGAACGTCTTTTGGATAAGGGTTTCCCCAGATCCGAGCATGTCGTGGAATTGCTTTGGAAATTCGGTCGTACTAACGGGCCAGAATCGCGATCCTACGCCGCCGGCCATCAATATTGCGTAATAATTAGTATTCATGTTACTGTCTTGTGGGTGGTGTTCGGTGGTCGCAATAAAGCACTTTTTTTTTAATTGTGTTTCGATAATTGTTGCACCATTTCCACCTCTGCATTGGGATTGAAGAGATACATCCGTCCTGATTTCACCTCCACACATTCATACCGTTTGGTCCTCAGGGCGCCCTTTTGGAAAACCTTTCCGTTGTGTATCCGGAACAGCGCCCCGTAAGGCAATTGGAACACATATTCCCTGTCTTTTTTGTCGTCGAATTGCTTCAGCGCCAGCGAAAGCGTGGTATCGGTATCGCTGCTGGCGGACGGGTTGCGAAAGTGGCGGGCGAGCAACGGCAACAATTGGTTCGGAAAAATCTCGGGTCGGATGTAGGGCAACATCAACTTTTGGAATGTCGATTTCCATTCGGCTCCATGCGGCTTGATATCGCGACCGAATCTTTCGAATGCCACCAAATGCGAAATTTCATGGACGAGCGTGATCAGGAAACGGTATTTGTTGAGGCTGCCATTGACGGTTATCTCGTGTTTTCCGCTGTTCCCTTTGCGGTAGTCGCCATGGCGTGTGACGCGTTCGTTGACGATCTTCAGATGCACTTCGTTGGAGACGATAAGCTCGAAAATCGGCTTGACCGCGGCCTCAGGCAGATATTTCGCCAGCGTATCGTTCATGGCGTGGATAAAGCGACCTGAAGTACTTTCCCGTTGTAGTACCTGTTTCCGTTGAGCGTAAAGTCGAAAATATACTCGGCCATTTCGCTCGCCCTGACAGGAGCTTCGTAACCAGGAAAAGCTTCTGCCAGCATTTCCGTCTGGACAGATCCGAGTGCCAATACGTTGAAAGCGATGCCGCGTTCCTTGTATTCTTCGGCCAACAATTCCGACAAGGTGATCACCGCCCCTTTGCTCGAACTATAGGCGGCCAATCCCGAAAACTTCATCGTGCCCTGGACGCCTCCCATGCTGCTTATCGTAACGACGTGCGCCCCTTTTCCCATAAACGGCAAACAAATTCGGTTCAAGGCGGCAACGCCAAAAACGTTGACGCGATAAATGCGCTCAAAATCTTCAGTGGTGATTTGCTCGAATGGCTTGAGTAACAGGGCGCCTGCATTATGGACGATAGCATCGACGGTTTTCCAGCTTTCCAAAAATACCGATACCTGGTCAAGGCTTTCCGCTTCGGCCAGATCGACAGGAAAATACGTAACGTTAGGATTTTTTAGCAACTCCGGATGCGACTTGCGCGAAAGTGCCAGGACGTTGTGGCCGGCCGAGGCGAACAACTGCGCGAGTTCGAGACCGATCCCGCGGCTGGTTCCGGTAATGATGATGTTTTTCATACAAAAAATCTTCGAATGCCAAAGATACGGATTACCGTTTTGCCGAACCTTTATGTGCGTCTGTATTTGTCGTAGAACTTGTAGGATTGCCAAATCGCGAGTCCGAGGAAGATCAAAGGAATAAAGACCTTCATCAGGTAAAACGAGATGCCGTCGACGCTTTCGGCCAGGTAGTGCAGCCCAAGTATAAAGAGCAACATTCCGGCAAACGTACCTAAAAGCGCCCCGAGAATGTACAAATATTTGATGTTCGTTTTTACGAAGATCCATTTGGCGTTTATCAGATAAAGGTTCCATCCCGTCCAGAATGGCAATTGCATAAAATTAATGGCGTTGAGCACGGCACCGGCAACAAAAGGAGAATACTGTATATAGACCGGTGTTTCCGACCCTGATTTTTCAGGCCTTGCAAAAAAGTAAACGGAAAGTGCCACCATGAACACTATCGAAAACAGCTCCGTCGCTTTTACGAATTTTCCGCCTCGCGCGAGTTTTTTGGCGAACAACAGCGTCAGGTAGATCACGATGCTTTCCTCGGCGATGACGCCGGAGAGATAAGGCCACAAACGGGGAAAACCTCCGTCGGAAAAAATCTCGAATCCCACGACATTGATGTATCCCAAAGGCACAGAACCTATGAAACTGATACCGAATCCTACGGCTATGTTGCGCAATCCTTTCAAAATCCGTCGAATTTTTTATTGTGATCGATGTAATCGCGCAGTTCGCGCATGCCTTGTTTGTGGGAAAGGTACGGAACGCCGTTCCTGTGGTTGATCGCACTTATTTCGTACATGTACCGAACGTGGCGCATCAATTCCTTCCATCCGAAAAACAAAGAATGTTTAGGGTCGTAGATATGCGTCGGTTCGCTCGAAGCCCCGTTGATTTCCACCACCTGAAATTTCTCGGCGTTTTCGAAATCTGGCCAGTTGTCGAACATGATGTCGAGTCGGCCAAAATAAAAACCGGGAATCCGTAGGCAAATTTCGTTGATGGTTTGGGTCAGTGCCGGCGTTATCAAATGGCTCGCATCTGTGAATTTGCAGCCGCGGACGTGGTTGCCGTACGGCACGAGATTGCGTTTTTCGCCTGACAGGAGCACTTCGCCGAGGCGCTTCCCCATCTGCTTTCGGAGTTTCGGGATTTGCATCGCGTGGCGTGGATCCTTCCGCATCAGCGTTTCTATAGACGAGACGCCGTCTCCGGTGACGATCAGGAATTCCTTGGACACAATTCCGGTGATGCGCCCCATTTGCTGGTCCGGGTAACGCACATAAAAAATCCCGACCTCGTTTTGGTACGGAATCAAATCCTGGATCAGGAAGTCAAATTCGCTCCTGCCGGAATATTTGAGCAATTCCTCAAGCGTGTTGATTCTTCGGACGGCCGTTCCTCGTTGGCCCACGTCGGGCTTGAAAATCAACGGAAAATGTATGCCGGACGCGACGATTTTTTGCCGGATGACGTTTATCGAGGCGCAAGGCGGCAACAATTCCGTTTTGGGGAAGATGTGAGGCAGTAAATCGTATATCTGTTTTTTGGATTCCATGAAGAATCCTCCGTTGGCAATTGCCGGATTCGAGGCGTTGAAAAAGAACAAAGTGCGCGATTTCAGCGCATACCACGCCCATTGGAAGTAAACGGGAACATAGACGATATACGTAGGCCAATATTCCCAATGGAAAACTTTGTGTAGGAAAAGGCTCAAATTTAAATGCTGAGGCAGGTTGTTTTCGAAACAGTTTTTCCGATCAGGTCGCTGTGGCGGAATTCCACGTTTTTACCGTCAATTGCGGTTTGCGTAATGCTTAGTGTTTGTAGCGCGATGCCTTTGCGGTCGATGATCAGTCCGTTTTGGGTGTCGGAATTTTCGGTGTACCGATGAAAGCGAAACATATCGTCGGCATCGGGATTTGGATTTTTGTCCAGGAAATCGGCAAACCAGTCCTGGCGCCTCTCCCGGATTTCCTTCGGATACAAAGTAGACGACGACCAAATGTAGCGACCATTAACGTCGAGATCCTTTCGGAATTTCGAGGTTCCGTCCCAACGCAATTCGCAAAGCGTTTCCTGCTCAAAAAGGACGATCGTAAACGGTTCGATTTCGTCGAGGTCGATTGCCTCCCATCGCGCCATCGCAGATCCCGAAGACAGCAAATCGAGCACGATAAGACCGCGGCTAAGGCGATACGGTGGGCGATGTTCGTGGGCCTGGAAAGCGCCGTTGAGCAGGATCAGCACGTTGGCATGTTCGTCCGTGGCGAACCAGGTTCCTCCCGCGCGCGGATCTTTTGGGAACAACAATTTTTTTCCGTTTACCTCGTAGGTGGCAGGCTCGAGCGAAGGCCGACTGGTTTGCTCATCGCGATTGGAAGTCAGTATTTTTTTATCGGCCGAAGCCACAAACGTCACTGTGCACATTGATTTCGATACGCTATGGTTGATTTGGCAAGCCCGAAATCTTCGCCCACGTTGACATCCAGATGGCGCAATCCCACTTTGATGAGCGCCTGGTGATGAATGCTGTGCTCGAGATTGTACAACAGCTCGCGTTCGTAATTGGTCGGGATGAGTTGTTCGCAACCGTCGTTCATGAACCTCAGTTGCAAGTCCTTGTTTGGTTTCCCTACCGTTTTTTCAAGGTGGGAAATGGCCTCAAGCGCGGCTTCGGGCTGTGTTTGCAGTAAAATGTCGCGCTTGCGATTATCGTATTCGACCATGCCCGAAATATAGGCTTTTTCCAGACACGCATACAACTCCAAAATGTGCCGCACATGTTCGCCAATGGTAGCGTTGCCCAGCTCCGGAAAACGGCGTGTATAATCGTTTGGAGGCAACTGTAGCAGAAGGTTGGAAAGTTCGGCGAGATTTTCCTTGATTGCGGTGATCAGCATAGGCGTCGTTGTTGTGTGTTCCGGTTGTGATTTACGCAAAAGTAACGGAATTGGATGCTGCGAGTTTACAGCGCTCCGCAAATTGGCATACACAATTTCCATTTTATTCCAGATTTTACCCGAACTGTGGAATTTCCACAACCCAGGTCGGGGATTCTACAAAATTCGATTGGTCGCCGAAAATTACACATTAAACGCGATACATCCGCCATCTGTTGAAAGACAATAACTTACCATTCTACATCTGTTGATACAAACCATTTGGCACGATTCTGACTTATAACGGTTCAACAACACAAACTACGAGACATGAAAAAGTTACTTTTTATTTCGGCTCTTGTGCTTGGCTTTGCCGCAACGGCGAACGCACAAACCGAAAAAACGACGACGAAAACCACGATGGAGACTTCCACCACCAAGCAATATAAAACGATCGACAGAAACACCGTCTCTCCTACTGCTCTCGAAAAAATCGGGACCAAATATGGCGGGTACTCGATCCTGGAAGCCTTCCAAGCGCCGGATGGAGAGTACAAGCTCATCGTGAGTAAAGACAACAAAAAATCCACAGCTTATTTTACTTCAGCAGGTGAATTCCTAAAAGAAGAGTAAGCGTCAACGTAAGATTAGTTTAGTTAAATTGAGTGAATGAAGACACGTTTTCTTCGCATCAGGGAGGTATATTAATACCTCCTTTTTGTTTTTTATAACATTCCTTAACATTTGCGACAGGCTTTAAACTTTATTTTTGCCTTAAGCCGACCGCAACCGTTCAATGAGCCCGAAAATACTAGTAATTGACGACGACACTTCCTTTTGCATCATGCTCAAGACTTATTTGCAGAAAAAAGGTTTTGAGGTCACTAATGCATTTACCGCTTCAGAGGCGAACGAGTTAATTCGCAACGAGGCCTACGACGTCGTACTTACCGATATCCGCCTGCCGGACAGCGACGGCCTTGATGTCATGAAATCCGCAAAGGCCGCGTCACCTAAGACACAGGTAATCCTTATGACCGGTTATACCGATATCAAAGCGGCCGTAAACGCCATGAAGATGGGCGCTTTCGATTACGTCGGAAAACCGATCAACCCGGACGAAATCCTGCACACGATCCAACAGTCGCTGAAAAAGACAGCAAAATCCGATGGTTCCAACCTCGAGGCTTCACCAAGCGCAAAATCTACCGGAGACGAGGTCAGTTTCGTAAAGGGAGTCAGCCACCATTCGAACAAACTTCACGAATATATCACGCTTGTCGCTCCTACCAACATGTCGGTACTCATCATGGGCGACAGCGGAACCGGAAAAGAATACATTGCACATTCGATCCATTCCCAGAGCAAACGTGGCGGGAAGCCTTTTGTCGCCGTCGATTGTGGGGCGATTCCAAAAGATTTGGCCTCTAGCGAATTTTTCGGACACCTCAAAGGTTCCTTTACGGGAGCCGTCAACGACAAAACGGGTCACTTTGAGGCAGCGAACGGCGGTACGATCTTTCTCGACGAAGTCGGAAATCTGTCCTATGAAGTGCAGGTACAGCTGTTGCGCGCGCTTCAGGAACGAAAAGTAAAACCCGTCGGCAGCAATACCGAATTCAAAGTGGACATCCGGGTAATTGCAGCCACCAACGAAGATCTCGCCGAAGCCGTGCGCAAAGGTGATTTTCGGGAGGATCTCTTTCACAGGCTCAACGAATTTTCGATTCAGGCGCCGCGGTTGTCCGAGCGAAAAAACGACATCATGATTTTCGCCCATCATTTTCTCGCCGAAGCCAACCACGACCTCGAACGCGAAGTTGCGGGTTTCGATGAGGAAGTTACTCAATTGTTCCTTAGTTACGACTGGCCGGGCAACTTGCGTGAGATGAAAAACACGATCAAAAGGTCGGTGTTGCTCACGCGATCCGGATTGATTGCGACGGCTGTGCTTCCGCAGGAAATGTCACTTCCATCGGTTAGCGAGGAATCGGTCGCGCTGTACAAGGAAGACGAAGAAACCGCGATCCGAAAAGCGCTAGACCAAACGAATTTCAACAAGAGCAAAGCTGCGAGGTTGCTCGACATCGACCGCAAAACGCTTTACAACAAGCTCAAGCTCTACAATATCGATTTGTGAATCATTTGCGAAAATAAAAACCAGCGGCGAGCGAAGCGAGCCGCCAAACGCCTAGAAAGAATCCTAAAAATTCGCGAATCCGCGGCAAAATAAACACGAGTGGCGAAGCGAAGCGAGCCGCCAAACGCCCAGAAAAGAATCCTGAAAATTCGCAAATCCGCGGCAAAAATAAACACGAGCAGCGAAGCGAAGCGGAGCCGCCAAACATCCAGCACTTAATTTCCTTAATGCACTTAATGGTTTAACACCATACGGCGAGCGAAGCGAGCCACCAAACGTCCAGCAACTCCGCGGCAAAACCATACCAGCGGCGAGCGAAGCGAGCCACCAAACGAAGCGCAGCGAACCGCCAAAAGAACGGCCCAAAGCAAGATTACCTACTGCACCTGAAGCCGCAATTCCACAAACAATTCCTCCATTTTGCGGCAGATATCCGAGGTATATCGCACCAAATCCTGGCCGCTCATATCGAGTTTCCCATCTTCAATCGGCTCAAGCATCTGCACGATCGAAAACACGTCCATTTGCTTGAGCATCGGAATCATTTTGTGCGCTATCGTGCCCATCGCGCCCCAATTTTCTTCCGCGGCGGCGGCGATCAACACATCGCAATTCTCCTTCGAACTATCGATGAAAGTATTGACGATCAGCCGAAGCGAGTCCGGATCGTCTTGCGTAAACTGGTTCAGGGTGTCGAGGTTGAACAGTTTGCGGCTTTGCACATGGCTCTCGATCGCCTCGGGATGCGGAATTTCGGTATGTTCGAAAATGGCGCGCATCACTGCCAGCAACGCCTTGAGCTGAAGCGGTTTCGGATGGGAAGCTGTAAACCCTTTTGAAGTAAAATCTTCGGGCGTCAGATCACGTTTGCCGGTAAGCGCGATGACGGGCAAATCGCTGCTGTTTTCGATATTTCGGATGCGTTTCACGAGTTCAAAACCGTCGATGTTCGGCATTTGGATATCGCTGAGCACCAAATCGAACGAATCGCGCTCGAGCAAGGAAACCACGGCTCCAGAGTCAGATTCAGTAACGACCTCCACCGGATAATTGGCAAAGATTTCCTTCATGAGCGTGAGCTGCATCGCATCGTCGTCGACAATCAAAATCTTTTTGCCCTTGAGAAAGTCAGTCTCCGCTTCGCGCTGTTCCTTTGCGAACGACGGCGCCTGGATTTCAGAACGCACCTTGGGAACGCGTATCGTGAAAATCGAGCCCTGCCCTTCCTGGCTCTCCAGTCGAATATCGCCTCCAAGCAGTTGCAGCATGCGTTTGGCAATCGTCAAGCCAAGGCCAGTGCCTCCGAACTTCTTCTCGATTCCGGCATGGGCTTGGGTAAATTCCTCAAACACGTGAATTTGCTGCTCGCTGGCAATCCCGATTCCGGTATCGATGACCGAAACGGCAATAAATTCGCCATCGGTCGCAGCCGAAACCTCAACCGAACCTTCCTGGGTAAACTTTATCGCGTTCGAGATCAGGTTGGTCAGCACTTGTCGCAAACGGTAAGGATCGGATATGAAATTGCCGTCGAGATCGTCCTCGATGTCCCAATTGAGCTCGATATGTTTGTTGTTGGCGTTGTGCTCGAGCGGACGGCAGGTATTCTCGATCAGGTCGCGAAAATTGAACGAGATTTTTTCTATCGTGATTTTGTTGTTCTCCAATTTGGAAAAATCGACAAGATCGTTGACGAGTTTTACGATGTACTGGGACGAATGCCTGATGTTCTCGATATATTGCCGCTGCCTGTTGTTCGGATCGGTGGCTTGCAGCAAATCAGCAAATCCGATGACGCTTCCCAAAGGAGTTTGTATGTCATGCGTCACTGTAGCCATAAGCATCGTCTTGCTTCTCAGCAGGTTTTCATTTTCGGTGTTGAGGATCTCAAGCTGTTGGCGATAGCGCTGGTTGATGCTCAAATCCCGGATGACGATCCAGGCGAATATGACCAGCAGTAAAAACGTCGCCGCACCTATCCAGGCCATCGTGCTGATCGTATTGTCTATTGCTTTGCGTGAATTGTTGATTTTCGCGTACGACTTTTCAAGTATTTCTTTCTCTAGTGTCGATAAGATCACACGCAAACGATCGGATAGTACGCGGTTTTCGTCCTGGAGCTTTTGCTCCTTTCGGAAAAGGTCGTACTTCATTTTGTTGTTGCGCACGATTACTTTGGTAAGCATCCGTTCGATATTCGTCGTGAGCTCATCGTTGGAAACCGGCAATTTGCTTAGCGAATCGAGCTCCTGTTTGGGGAGCACGTTGCGCATAAACTGGTAAAGTTGGTTATTGGTGCTGAACTCCACCGGTTTTACACTTTGGTTGAGCGAATCCTTGACCTTGGATATTTGAGCGACGGCCTTGTCGAAGGTGCTCTCGGCATTGTATTTCTTGCGGAAACCGATAATTTCAACGATACTGTTTTTCTTTCGCTTCAACAAACTTTGGATAGTGTCGAGTTTTCCGAGCTGTTCTTCGTCGCTGCTGAGCTTAATTTCTTCTATATGGACGTTGATGCCGTCGAGCATGCGATTGTAAGTGGCCAGATCACGTTGGGAGCCTGTAAGGATGGAATTGCGCCCGACGGCCTCGGCTGCGTACAATCCGGCGATGACGTCGCTGATCTTGATAATTTTTTTATTGTCGTCACTGTCGTTTGCGGGATTGGCGATCTTTAGTATCTCGGTATAAATGAACCAGACCGATACGACTGCAATTGCAAACAAAAGCAAGTAACCTAACAACACTTTTCCCTTTAACGCTTTGGGTTTTTGGCTCATGATTTAAAGATAACAAGATTTCGCAATCGCTCGCGGTTCAAACCGTCCATTGCTGCATTTCGTGCAAAAAAAAGCCCCGCCAGGAACAATCCGTGCGGGGCAAACATAAAACAAAATGATAGTGTCAGTAATTGTAAATGGCCTCAGCCGAAAAAGCGTCGTTGTTCCCGGCGGCAGGCGTGACGAAACCTTTTGTGTAAATGGTATAGATGCGGCCCGGATTAAGTTGGATGGTCTTCGTCGCAAGTTGGGTTCCGTCAGAGGTGCGTTTGAACGCGAATTCGTAATTCCCTGCAGGCAAGTCAGTAAAAGACGAAGCTTCTTTGAAAATCAGGTCCGACGCCACCTCAACGGTACTATCGAAAACATCGATCCCTTCAGAATCCGGGGCGAGGTTGATGAACCGGATGCGCGCTTTTCCCTGCGCAGGATTGATCAAAGTATCCTCATAAACCGCCAGCTCCAGATTTTCGGACGTATTAACCGCAAATACGGTAAAAAATTCCCCTATCGAAAGTGCGACTTCCGTCGAAGCCAAAACTTCACCTGTGGCATTCTTGACACTTATCGTACGGTTGCCTTCGTAGAAATTGAAATATCCCAATGCACTGCCAAAGTTAAGCGCATTGCTGTTGACCTGATTGGCGTCTGCGAAAAAGTACAAGTCTCCTGAATTAGGGCTCGCATTTCCTATGATGCCGTGAGCTGCCGTATCCTGGAGATAATATCCCTCGTCGTCGACGTTACAGGATGAAACCGCCAAAAGCGCAGTAATTCCAAAAATCATTTTCCAAATAAAACTGGATTTCATAGCTAAAAAAATTGGGTTATAAATTAGTCGAGCGATACTTTGCCATTCAAAAAGAATAAAGCAAATTTAAACGTATCGGACAAATCCTCGAACCGATGACGGCTTTTTGGATTCATCTCCCGGTAGATGCGGCCCACGACGATTGGTTGCGGCACATTAACACACAAAAATGTTAAAAAAAAGGGCCGTCCCTACAGACAGCCCTCGAATATTCTTCAATACGTTATTATTTGGTAAGTATACTCCTGGAAATCACGATTTTCTGAATTTCCGAAGTTCCCTCGTAAATTTGTGTGATTTTCGCATCGCGCATCAATCGTTCAACGTGATACTCCTTGACGTAACCGTTTCCGCCGTGAATCTGTACGGCTTCTATCGTCGTATCCATCGCTACCTGTGAGGCGTATAGTTTTGCCATCGCTCCGGAAAGATCGTAATTTTTGTGCTGGTCTTTGTCCCAAGCCGATTTCAAAACAAGGTGACGCGCCGCCTCGATTTGCGTAGCCATATCGGCTAGTTTGAACGCGATCGCCTGGTGTTGGGAAATTTCTTTGCCGAACGCCTTTCTCTCTTTCGAATATTTAAGTGCCAATTCGTAAGCGCCGGAGGCAATTCCCAATGCCTGGGAAGCAATCCCAATGCGTCCGCCGGCAAGGGTTTTCATCGCGAAAGTAAACCCGAAACCGTCCTCGCCAATGCGATTTTCCTTCGGAACCTTAACGTCGTTAAACATAAGGGAATGCGTGTCGCTTCCGCGGATGCCGAGCTTTTGTTCTTTTGGCCCGATCGAGAAACCAGGCATGTCTTTTTCAAGGATAAGGGCGTTGATCCCTTTGTGTTTTTTGTCAATATCGGTCTGGGCGATCACGATGTAAACCGATGCCGTGCTCCCGTTGGTGATCCAGTTTTTGGTTCCGTTCAAAAGGTAATGGTCGCCCATGTCTTTGGCGGTCGTGCTTTGGGAAGTCGCATCCGATCCCGCTTCCGGTTCGGAAAGACAAAATGCACCTATCATTTTGCCCGTTGCCAGTTTGGTCAGGTATTTTTGTTTTTGTTCTTCAGATCCGAACGTCTGCAATCCCCAACAAACCAAGGAATTGTTTACAGACATTACCACCGAAGCCGAGGCGTCGACCTTCGAAATTTCCTCCATCGCCAACGCGTATGCAACCGTATCGAGGCCGCTGCCGCCGTATTTTGGGTCGACCATCATGCCGAGGAAGCCAAGCTCTCCCATTTTCTTGATCTGCTCGGTCGGGAATTGCTGTTTCTCGTCGCGCTCGATTACGCCCGGAAGCAACTCGTTCTGGGCAAAATCGCGAGCCGCTTGTTGAATCATCAAATGTTCTTCGGTAAGATTAAAATCCATAACAACTGCGAATGAAAATTATTGTTTGTGTAAAAATTTGCCCAAAGATAAATTTTTAATTGGGAAATTCTCAAACGCAATCCTTAATTTTGAGCCGTGCCAAAAGAATCCTACAACGTTATCGGAGTCATGTCGGGAACCTCTCTCGACGGTATCGATGTGGCTCACGTCGGCTTTGAAGTCACCGACGGGAAATGGGCGTTCGAAATCCGCGAAAGCGAAACGATCCCGTACAGTCCGGCTTGGGTGGAGACGCTGAAAACAGCCGTTACTTTCGGCGATTCCGAACTTGAAAAACTCAATTCGGACTACACATTATTATTGGGTAATGCCATCCGCGCCTTTATCGACCGCCACGCCATCCAGAATCTCGACGCAGTTTGTTCCCACGGCCATACGATTTTACACCAGCCGAACCACGGCATCACGCTGCAAATCGGGAACTTGCCTGAAATTGCGCAAATCGTCGGACACAACGTCATCTGTGATTTTCGCGTCGATGACGTAAAACTCGGCGGACAAGGCGCTCCGTTGGTTCCCATAGGCGACCGCCTGTTGTTTCCCGATTATGATTATTGCCTCAACCTCGGCGGATTTTCGAACGTCTCCTTTGAAAATAATGGCGTTCGCGTCGCTTTCGACATTTCACCTGTAAATACGGTGCTGAATTTTTATGCGAACCGCCTCGGTTTTGATTTCGACGACAAAGGAAATCTCGCCAAATCAGGCGCAATCGACTACGAGCTGCTGCACGAACTCAACAACCTGGATTTTTATGCCCGGTCTTTCCCGAAATCGCTTGGTTTCGAATTCGTGAAAACGACGGTTTTGCCGCTCATCGAACGCTTTGAAATTTCCGATACCGACAAAATGCGTTCCTTCACGGAACACATCGCCGTCCAGACCGCATCGGCCCTTCCGAAAAAAAACGGGAAAATGCTAATTACCGGCGGCGGAGCATACAACGAATTCCTGATTTCGCGTATTCAGGAACAGCTGTCGCAAATTGTGGTTGACATTCCCGGGACCAAAATCCTGGAGTTCAAGGAAGCTTTGATTTTCGGGCTTCTCGGCGTGCTCAGGTCGAAAGGCGAGCGCAATGTCCTTTCGAGTGTCACGGGAGCCGCACACGATCACAGCTCAGGAAAAATCCACACCAACTAAACACGAACAACCTTTATATTTGCCCAACTTTTACAACTACAACCAGAATGAAAGAACTGCTCAAGAAATTCGAGAATAAAACACCTGAAATCGTTTTCAATTGGAAGGATGCCGAAACCGATGCCGAAGGCTGGACGGTCATCAATTCGCTTCGCGGTGGCGCTGCCGGAGGAGGAACCCGAATGAGGAAAGGTCTCGATATGAACGAGGTTTTGTCGCTTGCCAAGACGATGGAAGTCAAATTTACGGTTTCAGGACCGGCGATCGGCGGAGCGAAATCCGGAATCAATTTCGATCCGAACGATCCGAGAAAAGACGAGGTGTTGCGCCGCTGGTACAAGGCGGTTTCCCCACTTTTGAAGAGCTATTACGGAACCGGAGGCGACCTCAACGTAGATGAAATCCACGAAGTGATCCCGATGACCGAAGAATGTGGCGTCTGGCATCCGCAAGAGGGTGTTTTCAACGGGCATTTCAAACCGTCCGAAGCCGACAAGATTAACCGCATCGGACAATTGCGCCAGGGCGTCATCAAAGTCATAGAAAATCCGACGTTCTCTCCCGACGTTTCAAAAAAATACACCGTCGCCGACATGATCACAGGTTACGGCGTCGCGGAAGGCGTGCGTCATTTTTACGACATCTACGGTGGTGAGATCAAAGGCAAGAAAGCCATCGTCCAAGGGTTTGGAAACGTGGGCTCGGCGGCTGCTTTTTACCTTGCGGAAATGGGCGTGAAAGTCGTCGGGATCATCGACCGCGATGGAGGCTTGCTCAATCCGGAAGGCTTCACTTTTGAAGAAATCCGATCGCTTTTCCTCGAAAAGGACGGCAACAAGCTTGTAGCCGAAAACATGATCCCGTTTGCAGAACTCAACGAAAAAGTCTGGGGAGTCGGAGCCGAGATCTTCACGCCTTGCGCGGCTTCGCGTTTGGTAACGCAGGAACAGGTCGACAAAATGGCAGCCAATGGCCTCGAGGTCATTTCGTGTGGAGCCAACGTTCCTTTCGCCGACAAGGAAATCTTCTTTGGCCCAATCATGGAGAACGTCGACAGCAAGGTAAGCCTCGTCCCGGATTTCATTTCCAACTGCGGCATGGCGCGTGTCTTCGCCTATTTCATGGAGAAAAAAGTACAAATGACCGACGAGGCGATCTTTTCGGACATTTCCAAAACAATAAAAAACGCGTTGCAAAAAACACACGACGCCAACCCGTCCAAAACCGGGATCAGCGCGCGTGCGTTTGAAATTGCGCTTAAGCAGTTGGTGTAACGTTTAAGGTTTAAGGTTTAAGGTTTAAGGTTTAAGATAAAATTCGTTCTTCTGGATTAATGATTGAGATTTTCAGTTTTAAACTTTTAACAATTTAGACTTCGAACTTCAAACAACCCAAACTTTGACCTTTGAATTTCAAATAATCAATTAACAATTAAAAAGCCTAAAACAATTTATTATCGCTATTTTCGTTATAAAACCAAGAAAAACGCTATGGCATTCCATATGACAGACAACCAGAAAAAATCGCTCGGGATTACCGCAGCCGTTTTTGTGCTCGTGTTCCTGCTATTGGCTTTCATCAAGTTTACCGACACCATGATCCTGAATCCTGAACTCATGGAAGAAGGCGGTGGCGGTGGCGGAGACGTAGCCGTCAACTTTGGCGATAGCGATTATGGAATGGGCGACAATTTCAAGAATATCGAACCGGTCAAGCAAACCGCAAAAGCGACGCCTCAACCGAAAGCTTCCTCGAACGAAATTCTGGCCAGCGACCTTGACGACGCACCTGCCGTTATCGAAAACCGCAAGACATCCGAAAAACCGAAGAAGACCGAAGAACCGCTCAAGCCAGTCGAAAAACCTGCTCCAAAACCGTCCAAGTCTACTACCGACGCGCTTTCCGATCTTTTGAACGGATCGAGCAAAGGCGGCGACGGAGACGACAACCGCGCCGGCAACAAAGGAAAATCCGACGGAGATCCGTATGCCCGCGGCTACAATGGCGGCGGTGGATCCGGTGGTGGCAAAGGCGGAGGCAACGGGACGGGAGAAGGCATTGGTTCGGGTTCCGGTTACGGAGGCGGAAGCGGGAGTGGTCGCGGAAGCGGAACCGGTCCGGGAAATTATTCGCTCGGCAATAGGAAGGCATTGAGCAAGCCACCTCCAAAATACCTTTGTAATGAAGAGGGCACTGTCGCCGTTAAGATTTATGTCGACCGAAACGGGAAAGTGATAAGAGCGGAGGCGGGCGACCGAGGGACGACCAATCGCGCAAAATGTCTGGCCGACCAGGCCGAACGCGCCGCACTCGACACCAAATGGGAAATCGACAGTGATGCTCCGGAAACCCAAGTGGGAAAAATCGTGTACAACTTCAAACTGACGGATTAATTTTCCGTCTTTTTTTATTCATCGCTTAGTTGGCTGCGGGTTCGCGAATTTGCGGCTTATAGTAGCGATCATCTGCGTCGCCGAAAAAAAAATCAATTTTCCCCACTCTTTGAATTCCGCGTTTTCGTAAATACCGCCACCAATTTATGACCTATTCAGAAACGGTCGACTGGATGTTCAACCAGCTGCCGATGTATCAGACACAAGGTGCTTCGGCCTTCCGGAAAAATCTCGACAATACCCATCTTTTAGCAGATTACCTCGGCAATCCCGAAAGGAAACTCGCGTGCATTCACGTCGCGGGAACTAACGGGAAAGGTTCCACTTCTCACCTGCTCGCCTCTGTTTTCCAGCAAGCGGGCTACAAAACCGGGCTTTTTACATCGCCCCATTTAAAGGATTATCGCGAGCGCATCAAGATTGACGGGCAAGAGATTCCAGAAGATCATATCGTTGCCTTCGTTGCAAAACACAAAGCGCTTTTTGAGGCGAATAACCTGAGTTTTTTCGAAATGTCGGTCGGATTGGCGTTCGACTATTTCGTTGCGGAAAACGTCGATATCGCAATCATAGAAACCGGGCTCGGCGGCCGGCTCGATTCGACGAACATCGTGACACCGTTGGTTTCGGTCATTACCAATATCGGATTCGACCACGTCCAGTTTTTGGGCAATACTTTGGAATCGATCGCATTTGAAAAAGCGGGCATCATCAAACGCGGCGTTCCGGTAGTCATAGGCGAAACGCTTCCGCAGACGAAGGACATCTTCGAAGAAACGGCGATTAAAATGGAGGCTTCCATCGTTTTCGCATCGGAAGTCATTGCGAAAGATTTGCCTTCCGACCTCGTTGGCGATTACCAATTCCACAATAAAAAAACCGCGTTGGCGACGTTGCGAATCGTGCGCGAGCAAGGACGTTTCGTTATTTCAGATGCGGTCGTGACCACCGGGTTTCTCAACGTCGTAAAAAACACGGGACTTTTGGGGCGCTGGCAGAAACTTGGCGAGAATCCGACGATCATTTGCGATACCGCCCACAATAAACATGGTCTTGAAATTGTAATAAATCAGCTCGAACGACTAAAATTCGAAATACTGCACATCGTTTTGGGCGTTGTAAACGATAAGGAATTATCTGAAATCCTTCCCCTTTTCCCAAAAGACGCGCATTACTACTTTTGCAAGCCGAACATTCCACGCGGATTAGATCAAAACACTTTGCAGTCTGAAGCCGCGTCTTTCGGACTAAACGGAAATGCATTCGATTCTGTGCCAAAAGCTTACGCCGCTGCCAAACGAAAAGCTTGCTCCGGCGACCTGATCTACGTGGGCGGAAGCACGTTTGTCGTCGCAGAAATTTTGTAATTTTTTTTCCTGTTTCGCTTGCAAATACCAAAAAGCGTCCTATATTTGCACTCGCAATCAGGAACAATACTGAAAGCGAAAACAACAGGGCGATTAGCTCAGCTGGTTCAGAGCACCTCGTTTACACCGAGGGGGTCGGGGGTTCGAACCCCTCATCGCCCACAAAAAAGCAAGACAGATGTCTTGCTTTTTTTATTTGCCACGGGTGGGACAAATGTTTTTTCAGCTTTTGGAAGCGGGCTCCGCCAAATAAAAGTGAAAGCCTTTTTAGCGTTTTTTTTGTCTGCCTTCCGATGGACATTACCGTGGCGCAACGCAGGTAGTCTCTCATCGCCCAAAGACGACAAATAAAGTCATTGGAACTTTGTGTAATCTGTTACTTTCAACTGCTGAACTTGCCCATCGATGATATCAAAATGAAAGTTTAGCGTGATAGGGCTTCCTGGAAATGCTCCCGAACACTCCGCTGTTAAGATGCTTGTCGTACCGTTTTCGGTATATCCCAATGGTTTCATCGTTGATTGATAGTTCTTGTTTGAATGGTCGATCCAACGCTCGATTTCGGGTCTTCCCTTATGCGTTTTACCTTCGTCGAACACTTCGGCGGTTTCTGAGAACAAGTTGGCATAGGCCACCGCATCAAATTCGTTCTGTGCTTTAATCAGGTCTGTTATTACTTTTGGTAAGTTCATTGTTATCAACTTTAGAGGTTATTAAATTGTCGGTACGGTGCCGCCATCGATTACATATTCAGTTCCTGATAAATAATTGGCTCTCGGCGATACAAGAAAACCAACCAATTCAGCTACTTCTTGTGGCTCAGCAGGCCTGCCAAATGGAATTCCTCCCAATGCGTCCATCACACTTTTGCGCGCTTCTTCAACAGTGCCATTGGCGTTTCTTGCGATTTCTGACAAAAAAGCTTTCGATGCTTCAGTGTTGATCCATCCCGGAGAAACAGTCAGCACCCGAACACCTTTAGGCGTAACTTCGTTAGACAAACTTTTGCTGTAATTTCTCAATCCCGCTTTTGCAGCCGCATAAGGCAACGTGGAATCATACAATGGCAATATTCCCTGGATAGAAGCTATATGGATGATAACGCCGTCCTTTCTCTCTAACATCTGAGGTAAAAATCCCCTGTCAAGCCGGACCGGGGCAAGCAAATTGGCCTGTAGGGTCGATTCCCAATTTTCATCAGATAACGCAGCAAAACCGCCGGCAGGCGTCGATGAAGAACCGAGATTGTTTACCAGAATGTCAAGCCTTCCGTAAGCCGACAGTACTTCGCTTACAACTTTTTGCGTTCCTTCTGCCTTACTCAAGTCGGATGGAATAAAATGCAGTTTGCTGTTCTCTTCTTCCGGGGCGTTTCTCGCGGTGATAATTCCCGTCGCGCCCGCCTGCAGCAATCTTTCTGCAATTGCTCTTCCGGTTCCCTTCGTGCCTCCTGTCACCAATGCGATCTTCCCCGATAATTCATTTTGATAATCCATGATATGATGTCTTTAAATTCTATTGTACAAATTTCTAAAGTATGTTACGTCCTCACAAGTACGGAGTTACGATTCAGATAGGGATAAATTATTCCCCTATCGCACATTTAGGAACATAGGCTTACTTTTGTAATATGTATGAGAGAAAGATAATACCTAACTTAAACTGCGGGCTTGACCTGATAGGTGAAGTACTTTATGGCAAATGGAAGATACGTTTGCTTTGGTTTATTAATGAAGGCCATAAAAGGCCGAGTGAATTGCAGCGTAAAATACCGGATGCTTCGCGCAGGGTTTTGAATATTCAACTGAAGGAGCTGGAGGAACACGAACTTGTTTCAAAAATTATCTACCCAGTTGTGCCTCCTAAAGTCGAATATAGCCTGACGGATTTCGGAAAAACACTAATTCCTGTAATTTCAGTTATCGGAAATTGGGGAGACGAACATGAAAAACGTCTGCGATCGCTCATTTTAAAACGTTTCGATTAGCATTAATACTTAGAAAGACGAACACTGTTCACGCCAAAGTTTTTTCCCTTTCGGTAGTGATCCGAAAAAAGCGCTCGTAACGCTCAATAAGCCCGGCCATGCTGGTGTCACGATTAATGCAGTCGAAAAATTGACACATTTTTCATTATTTCTTTAGGTCGTATGACGAAATCCGTAAATTCACGTTCGGCACGCGCGACAAAGCCAAACTTGTATGAGACCAGTCCTATTGCTCCTGACCTGTATTTTCATGACAGTGGCGTCGTGTAGTGATAGCCGCAGCAAAAAAACCATCGGCCCCGCAAAAATGAAGATTGAAAACAAAGGCGTAAACATCGATTACACGGATACGAAAACAGGCGATACCGTGTTAGTGTTCCTCCACGGATGGGGCACGAACAAAACCTATTGGGAACAGCAAATTCCTCATTTCCAAAAAAAGTACAGAGTCGTCACGATCGATCTTCCCGGTTTCGGAAAATCAGGGAAGAACCGCGAAACCTGGACCGTCGAAGATTATAGCCGCGATGTGACTGCCGTTTTTGAAAGTCTGGACTTGACGAACGTCATCTTAATCGGCCATTCGATGAGCGGCTCCATAGTCGTGGAAACAGCGTTGCAAAATCCGACGAGGATCTTAGGAATAGTCGGCGTCGACAATCTAAAAAATGTAGGTTTGATAACGGCAGACATGAAAAAAGAATGGGCTGTTTTTTATGACAGCGCCCGCTCCAACTTCAAAAATGTAGTCTCAGCAGAAATCAACGGCCTGTTTTCGCCTTCGACGAGCAAGGCAGTACGACAAAGAGTTTCGAACGATATCCTCTCATCAGAGCCTGATATCGCCATCGATTGTCTCGAAAACCTCGACGGTTACCCATTTGCGGAAAAGCTATCCATGCTCGACAAACCGTTGTGGCTCGTAAACAGTTCCTACTCCGCAACCGATATGGCGGCGTTGCGTCAATACGGCAAGAAAATAACGTTGCTTGAAATCGGTCCTACCGGTCATTATCCGATGCTGGAAAAGCCCGATGCGTTCAACAAACTGCTCGAGGAAGCAATCAACGGAATACGTTCCAATTGAGCTGAAGTTGCAAAAATAGAATCAGTGTTTTTTGCCTTTTCCGAACAATGCCTTCGCAGAAAGGACGATCCCCACTACGATCAGGCCTGCCAACAGCCCGACTCCAAATTCGACGAGAATCGCGGGAACTCCAGGCAAAATATGGTGAAGGAAATCGATGTTGTGCACGAAAATTCCGCCGGCGACGAGCAAAAGCGCGATCGTTCCGACAACGGCCAGAAACTTGATGAGGATAGGAAGCGACTTTACCAGTACGTTCCCCACTGCATACAAAAATCCTTTTTCCGGCGAGCGCTTCATCAACCCGAAACCAGCATCGTCCATACGGACTATCAAAGCTACGATTCCGTAAACGCCAACTGTCGCGAGAATAGCCACGATGGAGACGGTAGCGATCTGCAGCGTTTGGTCTTGGTCAAGCACGCTGCCCAAGGCGATGATCACGATTTCTACAGATAATATAAAGTCGGTCATCACAGCCGATTTGATCTTCGCTTTCTCGGCCTGGCGGTCATCCTTGATTTCTTCGACGACCTCATGCCCCGTCTTTTTCCTGTGGAACAAAAACTCCACGATTTTTTCCGCCCCTTCATAGGCAAGGAACAATCCGCCCAAAATCAGGATCACATTTATCGCAATAGGAAAAAACGCGTTCAGCAACAACGCGATCGGCACAATGATTACTTTGTTGATAAAAGAACCTTTGGTAATGGCCCACAGCACGGGCAACTCGCGCGATGACAGGAAACCGGTCGCCTTTTCGGCGTTGACAGCCAAATCATCTCCGAGGATGCCGGCAGTTTTGCGTGTCGCCACCTTTGCGGTCACCGCCACGTCGTCCATCAATGCTGCGATATCATCTAAAATTGCGAAAAAACCTGATGCCATAGTCGTATTAGTGTAGGTGTGTGAGTGCCCAAAATTACGGATTAATACAGGATTAATCCGACAGGAATGGCGCCAAAAAGACGATTATTTTTCTACCGCGACGCGATAACCCGGGTCTTCGGCGATATTCACATCGATGACTGCCTGCGCATTTTCGAGCAATCGGCGACAATCGGGGCTCAGGTGACGGAGCTCGACGATCTTACCCATTTCGCGGTACTTTCGTGAGACACCGTTTACCGCTTCTATCGCAGACATGTCGGCCAGTCGGCTTTGTCGGAAATCGATTACGATGTGTGAAGGATCCGTCCCGGCATTGAACTTTTCGGCGAACGTCATAGCCGATCCAAAAAACAACGGGCCGAAGATCTCGTAATGTTTGACGCCGTTTTCGCCGATATGTACACGCGCCCGTATGCGTTTGGCACTTTCCCAGGCAAATACCAAAGCCGAAATGATTACGCCCGCCAATACCGCCAACGCAAGATTGTGTAGCAAAACGGTAATGGCCGCGACCAAAATTCCGATCAATATGTCCGATTTTGGCATTTTGCCGATGATGCGCAAGCTGGCCCATTCAAAGGTTTCCACGGCCACCATCACCATTACACCGACCAAGGCCGCCATCGGCAATCTCCCGATGACAGGGGCTCCGAAAAGGACGATGAGCAAAATGGTAACCGAAGCCACGATGCCGGACAATCTCGCCCGCGACCCAGAGGAAAGGTTGACCAATGTCTGGGCGATCATCGGGCAGCCGCCCATCCCGAAAAAAAATCCGTTGGCGATGTTGGAACCGCCCTGGGCGATGCATTCGCGGTTGCCGTTCCCCTTAGTGCCGGTGATCTCGTCGACGAGGTTCAGCGTAAGCAAGCCTTCTGTCAAACCGACGGCGGCCACGATGACCGCATATGGCAGGATGACCTTTAAAACCTCGAGATCCAACGAAACTGCAGGAATGTGGAACGGTGGCAGCCCGCCTTCGACCGAGGCGATGTCCGACACGGTTTTCGTATCAAGGCCGAAAGCCGAAACGAGGGCGAAAACCACCACAATCGCGACGAGTGAAGGCGGTAGCGCTTTGGATATTTTCGGGAAACCGATCACGATACCAATAGTAAGGCCGACCAACCCGAGCATGGTGTAAAGGGATTCGCCCACAAGCCATTGCGTCTGTCCATCGAACGAGGTTTTGAATTGCCCGACCTGGGACATGAAAATGACGATGGCCAACCCGTTTACAAAACCGTACATTACCGACTGAGGCACAAGCCTGATGAATTTGGCCCATTTGAAAAGCCCGACTAAAATCTGGATTACGCCCGCCAACGCCACGGCTGCAAATACGTATTCGATCCCGTGGGAACGCATCAGTGCGATCAGGACAATTACAGTCGCTCCCGCCCCGCCCGATATCATGCCCGGCCGTCCGCCAAAAACAGAGGTCACGAAACCCGCAATGATGGCCGCATAGAGCCCGGTCAACGGTGGCAGGCCTGCAAGGATGGCGAACGACAACGACTCGGGTATCATCGTCATGGCCACGGTAAACCCGGCGAGGACTTCGTTTTTGTAATTAACTTTCTGGGAAAAATCGAAAAGGTTGAGTACTTTCTTCATGGCGGTAATCGCGTAGGTGCACTTTCACAAAATTTGGGAAGATCAGGCGGCAAAAGTACGCAAACAAAACATCTGAAAAAGGAATTGCAACACAAACGGTGTGTTGCCCTCAGCCGTCTCAACGCAAAAAAAAACTCCCACAAGGGGAGTTTCCTGACAAATCTAACTTAAAACGAATTTACTGTACTCTGAATTGGAAGGTTTGCGACGTCGAACTGTTGCCCTGGGCATCGACAGTCACTACTTTCCAATAGTAATTATTGCCTGAAGCCACGGCGACGTTGGGAAGCTGCGGCTGGGTAACGGTAGACAACAAAGTCGTAGGATTCTGTGCCGTCCCGAAATACACCTGGTAGTTTTCAATATCGTCTTCGAGATCATCTGCCGACCATTGCAAGTCGACGGTGGCTCCCGCATAAGTCGTGCTCATCTGCGGATGGATGACCTCCGCAGGAAAAGGCGCGTAATTGGTCACGCTCTCGGCAGCGTTATAAAACTTCCAGGTAGGGCTTGCTACAGATGTGCGCCCTTCCTTTCGCGAACTTACGTACCACGAATACGGCGTGCCTTTTTGAAGCGTAACCTGGTAGGTAAGCGAAGTCCCGGCATTGAACTGGGACGAGGTTCCCGTGGCAAGATTCTTTACGTAAAGGAAATAGCTGTCGGTGTTTTCCGAAGGATTCCATTCGAACGTTACCGAAGACTGCGTTGCCGAAACCGGCGTTCCGGTCAAACATTCCGAATTGTCTATCGGCGCGATCAATGCGGCCTGGGACGGATTGCCGCCACCGCCACCTTCGTCGCTGTCGCCGCATGAAAAGGCCAGCAAGGCTATGGCTAAAACTGAAATTATATTTTTCATAGTTTTACGAATTTGGTATTATAGGTTCCCGTTGGGCTCACGACTTTGAGCAAATATGTTCCCGATGCGAATGCGGACGCGTCAAAACTGACGGTACGTTCCTGGGCAGGCAATTGGTAGGATGCTACTTTTTTACCAATCATCGAATAGACTTCAAGCGTCACATTCCCTGCTTTTGCGGACGGAAGTAAAACATTGACGAGCTCCTGTCGCGCCGGGTTCGGGTAAACCGACATTATGTCGTTCATCACGATCGTTTGGCGATGTACGCCCTGGCATTCGCGATCGGTCTTGACCAACAGTTCGTTTCTACCCGCTTCGAGATCGAGTACGATCGAATGCTGATCGGTCATATATTGGATTCCATTGAGTTCGATGCGATAGGTTTCGCTGCCTTCGAGATCGAGTTCCAATCGGAAAGCACGCTCGTCGACGCGAGAGAAAACACCCAAATCTTCCGGTTCCGTTACCACAACATTGTAACATTGCTGAAACGATGGAGAGGACGGTATCGCAATGCACAACTGGTAAACACCCGCATTGAGGTTCGGGAAAGAAGCCGCGCTGTTGAACGCCATCGAGAGGTTGACGCCGTTCCCCGTAAGTGTCGCCACGTAGTTGTGGTTGGCCACCGCAGAAATTGAAATCGCTCCGTTATTGGAACTGCGGCACGTTTCCGAGCTCGTGCTCACGGAAAAATTGTTTGTCGGAAGGGTAAACATCGTACAACCGCTAAAATCGACGACATCGCCCGAAGGTGTATTCGGACAGTTATCAGAAGCATTTCCGACTCCATCTCCGTCGTCATCGGGAACCTGATACGAAAAACGGATCCAGTTCAGGTTGAAGCCGGGACTTAGAATGTTCACTTTCATGATGTATCGACCGGCGGTCAGCGTGCCGAAAGATTCCACCGTTTGCCAGGTTTGCCAACCTCCTGTGGCCGGGAAATTTACGGTTTGGATATCCTGGGTCGTCTCCCCTATCATCTGGATCTGGGCCGATCCTACCTGGCTTTCGCCCGAGGTGCGCCACTCGATTTTGTAGTTTCCTGTAGTTTGTACGTTTACAAGATATTGAAGTGAATCACCGGCATCGGTGTATGCGATGTTCTGTCCGCCACCGATATCGTTGCTGTTTTCGAGTTGCAAGCCGTTATTGGAGTAAAAATTCTCCGCTTGGACGGTGCCCGAAATCCCAAGGATACTGCCGACGCGGTTGGTCACGGGCTTGTCGGTAAATGCGGCGTGAGCGGTCGCATCCGAAGCCAAAAGATTGCCTCCGGCATAGCTGAGCGTTACCGAATTTCCGGGATTGATAGGCGTTGACGGCGTGAAAACGAGTGTGCGGTTGTCCTCGGTCGAATAAGCAACCGTCGCCGGAACCGCAGTACCGTTGACCTTAAGTGTAAAGGCGCTTTGGCTAAAGTTGATGCCCGTTTGGATCTGCTTGTTGAAAACGACATTGACTTTGTTTCCAAGTGCGGAGGTTGAAGCATCGATGACTTTAAACATAGCGGCAGACGAAGCGTGAGGATTTTTGAGCTCGAACCAGTTCAGGTTGAAGCCACCTGTTTCGATATACAGTTTTACCTTATTGAGGCCTGCCTGCAACAAGATGTCGGTTACGGTAATGGTTTGGAATGTCGTGAATCCGCCTGAATTGGGTAGGATTATCGATTCGGAAATGTTTCCGTCGGTATCCTCGAAATGGATTTTCCCGCTTCCGCTGTAGCGAATGTCGATATCGTAAGCCGTCAGCGACGGAGCTGTCAGCGAATAGGTCAGCCACTCGTTGTCTTCTGTCCAACCGATCTGGAAGCCGTTGTTGACCGCATCGGTAGAAGGCTGTATGTCGACTCCGTCGTTGCGCATGCTCCAACCGTTGTTCCAGGCCTCGAAAGTTCCGGTATCGGTTCGGTAGTTTGCGACAACTTTGTCAAAATAAGCCACGCCGTTGTGCCCCATGTCGAATTCGGTGGCGAAAACTTTTCCGGGAATCGGGTGATCTTTGTACTTCTTGGTTTCCGTAGTTTGCACCTGGCGGAACATGGCGTCGATCACATCAGGTCGCAACGTCACGTTTTCCATTTTGTAATTTTCGGCGATCTGCATCAGCGCATTGAACGCAAATGTCTGGGACGGTGCATTGCCGCCGTTTTGCCAATAATTGAGCAAGGTTTGGTATTCAGCGGTTTTGGTTACCGATGCCGGGCCGGAAATATTGTCGATTTTTTTCATCGGCCACCATGCCCAACCGATGTTGTTGGACTCACAGAGCGAAATCGCGTCTTTGAACCAGACGTTTGAATTCTCTCCGGTTTCCCCAAGCCAGATCGGCAAATTATAAGTCGTCCTCAAATTGAGCATTCCCTGGATGGCGCCTTGGGTATTGGCGTTCCAGTATTTGTGGAAACTCAACGCCATGTTGTTGTCCCAGGGTTGGTTGGTCGCAGACAGAATGCCGTTGTAATTATTTCCCCAACAATTCCCTTCGATGATAATCATGTGGTTGGTGTCCACTTCGCGGATCGCATTGGTAAGTTGGATGTAAAGATCGCGCAACGGCGTGTTGGCATTCTCGGTACATCCGTTGATGTTCCCGCCTTGGGTGAACGACCAGTTGGGCTCGTTGATCAGGTCATAGCCTCCGATCCATTGTCGATCTTTGTAACGGTCGGCCAACTTTCGCCACAATGCGATAAGTTTCGTCCTGTTGGCTTCACTCTCCCAAAGCGACGGTTTCGTAGCGTCATAGTCGGAGATGTTCGCGTCCTTGCCCTGACCTCCCGGAGTGGCGTGCATGTCGAGGATCAGGTACATCTGATTTTGCTCACACCACTCCAACAGTTGGTCGGTCCGCTCAAACCCTTCGTCAAGCCAGGTATTTCCGCCCCCGGATTCCTGTTCGATCGGAAGGGTGTAAAGATTGTAGTGCATCGGCAAACGCACGGAGTTGAAGCCCCATGCCTTGAGTGAATCGATGTCGCGTTTGGTGATTCCGTTGTCGCGATACGCTTGGTAAAACGTTTCAGTATTTGCCGTACCGATGAGTTGCGTGATTTTTTCACGGATCTTGTGCTGGGGCCCGGCAAATGCGTCGGTCTGCAGCATGTATCCTTCCTGAACCATCCATCCGCCAAGGCCCAATCCTCTAAGGATGATCGGCTGGCCGTTGTGATCCAGTATCTGTTGCCCGTCCCTGCGCATGTATTGGGAATGACCCGCCACGGAAAGCGCGAGCAACATCATGGTTAAAATTCGTTTCATGTCGTTGTCTTTTTTTTTGATTTTTAGCTGATGTTTAGTAGACGACCGTCTGGATGGCGTGAGCCGGAATTTCGACAATCGTTTTCGAAGCGTCCACAAACAAATTGTAGGTCACTTTTTCGTCGGTTTGGTTCATGACCACCGTTACCATTTTGCCGTCCTTATTCACGAAAGATGTACTGATGAGCGAGCTGCGGCTGACGACCGTTGAGACGCGTTTGGCCTCGGGGCGTACGAATTTCGAGAAGTGTCCGATGTAATAATACGAAGGCGTGTAAATGATCTCGCCCGACTTCGTATCGACGTGGATAGGTGCAAAACAGAAATTGCCAACGTGGTTCGGCCCGCCTTTCTCATCGAGCAGGATGTTCCAATCTGTCCAGGCCACGGTGCTGTTGTTGAAATCGTGGATCATCTGTTGGCCGTAACGCTCGCCATTTGGCCAATGCTGATACTGTTTGGCGTCGAATTTCTCTACGCAGCCTTCGGTAAAAATGAGCTTTTTATCAGGGTAGGCCTCAGCCACCTTCTGCACATTTTCAAACAGCGGTTTGCCGCCGGTCCAGGTTTCATACCAGTGAAAGCCCATTCCCCAAGCATACTTTGACGCTTCCGGATCGCCGAAGATCACGTTGGCGCGCTGGTTCATCAGGTCGCGATTGTGATCCCAAACGATAATTTTTTTGTCGCCCAATTCCTTTTGGATCGTAGGGCCGAGATGGTTTTTGAGGAAGTCTCGTTCTTCTTCTGCCGTGAAAATGCACGATTCCCAGGTTTGGACAGCCATCGGCTCGTTCTGGACGGATAATCCCCAAACCGGGATGCCTTCTTTTTCGAGCGCCTGGATGTATTTTACGTAGTAATTTGCCCAGGCTTGCCTGAACTCGGGCAGCAACTTGCCGCCGCGCAACATATTTTTGTTGTCTTTCATGAACGCCGGCGGGCTCCACGGGCTCACATAGAACGGTACGATTCCGGCCGTCGCGAGCGCCTTTTTGAGTAACGGCAACCTGAATTTTCGATCGTGGTCGATGTTGAACGATTTTAGTTCCTTATCGCCTTCTTTGATGTAAGTGTAACTTCCGCTGCTGAAATCACAGCTGTGGATATTGGTTCTGATCAGCGAATAGCCGATGCCTTTATCGGCGCTGTAGTAAGCGTCGAGGAACTCTTTTTGCTTGCCGGCCGAAAGCGTCGCGAAAACTTCGGCGCTGGCGTCTGTGATCGCGCCTCCTATTCCCAAAATCGACTGAAAGGTCTTGTTTGGCGAGACGAACACACATATTTCGGTTTCCAATGGTTGTTTTGCTTCCGAAAAGGTTACTTCTCCAGACCGGGTGAGCCGCATTGTGGTGTTTTCGGCTGTCGTATAGATAGTCGCTTTCTTCCCATTGAGTTGCGAAAAGGCAATAGAAGGCAACGCTGACACCATCAGCATAAGGATAGATTTCTTCATTTCTGGAATTGGTTGTGGCGGAATGCCTGTGGAATAGCGTCCGAAAAGATCCGGGACGTAACTGTTAAAAAATAGCCTGTATTCAAAAGAGAGTACAGGCTATTTAAACTAACCCAAACAAAAAATTAATCGATGCGACGAACTTCTACGTTGTCGATCGTTATAGAAAATGGCGTGGCCGATGCGTATCCGCTTGCAGAACGCAATACGACGTAAACGGTTCCGCTGGTAGGGAATACTTTCAAGCCTTCTGAAGTGTCGCCTCCGCAGCCTACTTCTGAAAGCAAGCCTTCGAAAGGACCGATGGCACATCCTGCCCAAGTGTTGAGCGCGAGGATTTGTCCGCCTTCGTTATAATCGTTTCCAGTCGGAGGATTATATCCGGCATACCATTCCATGTAGGTATCCATGGTGTTGCCAAGGCCTTTTACCTTCATATCGAATTTGTAAGTGTGCCCGGCCTCTACCTGAATCGCCTGATACAAGTGCTGGTGATTCCAGTTGATGCTTCCGGTCATTGTGGCTTCTCCGTTAGCGAACGTCCATGCAGAACCCGCGATTGACTGTGGAAACAATTGCCACTGGGCGATATCCTCCGCCGTTTCAAACTTTCCGCCTCTTATCAGGTTTCCTGCAACCGGGTCAGATGTCTCGACTTCGAGTTCCTGGGAGCTTGTATATTGTGCCCCGCCAATTCCGACCTGCGTGTGCGTAATGGTATAGGTTCCTGCGTCCGGAAGGAAAATTTCCTTGGAAGTTACCAATCCGCTCCCGCCATTACCTGAACCCGTGTTCCAGTAATGTGCAAGCGTATTGTCGTTGCTTCCGGTTGCTTGTAGCAAAAAGCGGTTCGGGCTGCCGGCTACCGGGGTAATGGTAAAGGAGGCGTCGAGTTCAGGTGAAACGATACCGTTTCCGTCGGCGTCGTCATTTGGCGTACACGACCAAAAAGCAGCCGACATCGCAACCAAAGCTGTATAAGCTAAATTTCTAAAATTCATGATATGCTTTTTTTTAGTTGTTATAACCTTCGTTTTGATCGATTACAGTGTTTTGTCTTTCGCGCAATGGAATAGGCAAAACCTCGTTCTTGTTCGCCTGGAAACCACGGCTTCCCAAAAGTGCCGTACCTCTTCCTGTGCGAACGATGTCGAACCAACGGAAACCTTCTCCGGCAAGCTCGAGACGACGCTCGTTGAAGATGTTCTGCTCCGTAGCCGGGATAGATCCCAAACCTACGCGGTCGCGTACTGCGTCCAACAATTGTTGGGCACGGGTAAGGTCGCCTCCACCGTTGACGATGGCTTCTGCCTCCATAAGGTAAGTATCGGCCAAACGGACGAGGTATGTATCCTGTTGGAAGTTGAGCTCTGCTGTTCCACCTCCGGTAGTCCGTTCGCCGTTAAGCGGCATGAATTTTCTGAGGAAGAAACCTGTATCCATGTAAGCTGGCGCATAAGTCGCGTCGACTGTGCTCATATCCAAAAGCGTCGAAGCGGCACGAGGATCGCCAGCCATTGCGGCTGCAAGTCCAGGTGTAGCTGGGTTGAATGCCCATCCAGGCCAGAAATCAGGAGCAGTAGAACCACTTGGACGAGAATAACCGCGTGGGCCTACCATTTGGTTCACGCTGTTTCCTTCGTCTGAACCGCTTCCCCAGTTCCCCCATGAAGAGTTACTTTGGTTGGTGTGGTAGACTTCCAGGATCGATTCTGTGTTGAATTTATTGGAAACACTCCAAAGGTCGGCAAAATTATCGACGAGTTTGTAACCGTACATGCTTGTGCCTCCAGGAGTTCCGTTTACATCTGCCAATTGCGCAGCTGCCTGGGACCATTTTTGCTGATAAAGATAAACTTTCCCCAAAAGTGCTTTAACGGCTCCCTGGGTTAGTCGGCCCGCTTCACGAGAGTACAAGTCATCGCCAACTCTAACAGGAAGCATGACAGGCAAATCTTCCAAAGATTCGAGCATTTCGGCTTCGATAAAAGCGTAAACCTCCGCAGGATCGGCTTGTGGGACATTAAATAGCTCCGAAGCTTCCAGGCGAGTCGTGATCAAGGGAATGTTCTTGAACATCGTGACCAATTGGAAGTAGTAGTACGCACGAAGCGCTCTTGCCTCTGCCAAAAATCGTGTACGGGCTGCCTCGTTGTTTCCGAAATCCGCTGCCGGTAGTTTCTCGATAAGGATGTTGGCACGAGCAATTCCTGCATAATAGTCATTCCAGTAGCTTCCCGGAATCGTAGCCTCGTCTATCGTATAGTTGGAGAACGATTGGATTCCCGTACCATCCGTTGCACCACCTCCACCTGCGTAAAAGTCGTCAGAACCAGCGTTGAACATGGTAATCATGTTCTCGAAACCGTTGGAATTCTTGCGCAGGACATCGTACACTGCAAGCAGTCCGCTAAAAGCCTGGGTTTCATTCTTGTAATAGTTATCTTCGAAGAAGAGGCCGTCCGGCTTGGTTGTAACAAAGTCTTCACCACAGCTTACCGACAGGAAAAACACCGCCGTCGCCGCAAAAGACCATCTGATCATTTTTGTTTTCATAGTCATAGATTTTTTAAAGTTGTAGATTGACACCCATCAAGATGCTGCGGGCCTGAGGATAATACCCTCTGTCGATACCCAATACGTTTCCACCAATTTCTGGATCGAATCCGGTATATTTCGTGAATGTCAAAAGGTTTTCGCTCATGACGTACAATCTCACTTTGGACAATCCCGCTTTTCCGATCAGGTCAGATGGCAGATTGTAACCCAATTGTATCGTTTTGATGCGGAAGTAGTCGCCATCTTCAAGATAAAAAGTAGACGGGTTACTGAAGTTGCGGTTGTTATCCGTTGTGGAAACACGCGGGTAAGAGTTGGAAGTTCCTTCACCTGTCCATCTGTTAAGGGCATTGTTCTGCCAGTTGGCGTTACCAAGGTCAAGACGACGCAAACCGTTGTAGATCTGGTTGCCTCCAACACCTTGTCCGAAGATACTTAGGTCAAAGTTTTTGTACTCAAAGTTCACCGTTATACCGTAAGTATAGTCAGGAAGCGGTTTCCCGATCACTTTTCGGTCATCACCATCAATCGAACCATCGTTATTCAAATCCTTCCAACGGAAATCACCTGGAACCGCATTTGGCTGGATTGGCGAACCATCAGGACCAACATACGCGTCGATCTCAGCTTGGTTCTGGAAGATACCTTGCGTCACAAAACCGTAGAACGATCCGAATGATTCTCCAACTTGGTTGCGCGAAATTTGGTAAGTTGAAGATTGGACGTTAGCAACGTCATAAAAATCTACATCCGGCGCAATCGAGTTGATCTTATTTTTTAAGAATGAAATGTTTCCGTTGACTCCGACCTTGAAATCCCCAAAAGATTTTCTGTAGCCAAGTTCAAATTCAACTCCTTTGTTTTCCACTTCGCCGAGGTTAGCTAGCGGGTTGCCAAGTCCAACATATCCCGGAATCGGTAGGGCTCTAAGGATACCAGTCGTTTTTTTGTTGAATACGTCAACCGTAAGGGTAAGATTGTTCATCAAAGTCAGGTCGACGGCAACGTTGCGATTCGTAGTTTCTTCCCACTTAAGATTCGGGTTGGCTGGACGAAGAATGGTATTTCCGATTGCAACAGATCCGCCAGGACCATATGTGTAATTAAACCCACCTCCAACTATAGACGCAAAGGAGAAAGGTTCGGTACCTCTATCGTTTCCTGCAACACCGTAACTCGCACGAAGTTTCAATTGTGTCACGTAATCATTTTCAGGCCAAAAACCTTCCTTGGTTGGAACCCACCCAATAGAAATCGACGGGAAGTTTCCGAATTTATTGTTAGCACCGAAGTTCGTTGAACCGTCGCGGCGAATCAAAGCAGACAATAGGTATTTTTCCTTGTAGTCGTAGTTCAACCTCGCGAACAAAGATGTCAACTTAATGTCCTGACCCGTCGCAGCCCAAGTTGTCTGGTCCTCGATTGGCACAGGGAAATTGAAGGATGCATCCTGCCATCTTGTAATAGGCAGGTTGAAGAATGTGGTACCTTGTCCTTCCTCACCTTCCCAAACGTAAGATCCTTGACCCAAGAGCACGCTGATATTGTGATCTTTTATAGCTCTTGCGTAGCTCAACGTATTTTCGATACTCCAGAAAAAGTTCGATCTCTTTTCTCTGTAGAAGTTGTTTTCGGTAGCGCTCAAGATTGGCGTAAGAAAATACTCAGGTGTAAACGCCTGGCTTCCGTAATAAGCAAGTTTTCCGGACGCCGTTGTACGCCATTTCAAACCAGCGATCGGTTCGAGTTCGGCGTAAATGTTTCCTGAAAAATTGTCGGCCCATCCGAAATTACCCATGCGCGTTTGAGCATAAGCCAACGGGTTCGACATTTCGTTAGAGACATAAGGAGAAATTCCGTAAAGTATGCCGTCCTCGTTTCGGACAGCACGCGGGTTGTTGTAAAACGGCATGCCCGGAGTCGGGTTCGGCATCAAGACCGGCGTAATAGGGTCAAGGTTCAATGCAGAAGCCAAAGGCCCACCGAATTCACTGTTCGTGTTTCCAAGACCGATGTTTTTCTCGTTCGTATACGTCGCCGTTTGGCCGATGCGCAAGAAATTCGTGATTTTGTGGTCAGAGTTCAAACGGAACGTTTTTCTCTGGTAACGCGAAATAGACGGCATAACAATACCTTCCTGATCGATCAAGCTGAACGAGGCGTAGAAATTAGATTTATCGTTTCCTCCGCTGATGCTCAAATCGTGTGATTCCCTGAAAGCATTTTGGAAAATCTGGTCTTGCCAGTCCGTTCCTCTACCATAAGACTGAGGATCAGGAAAAGGCAGTCCGCCTGGAGATCCGCCCCCGTTGATATGCGCCTCATTTCTGAGTGTGGCATATTGTGACGCGTTCAACACGCCTACTCGGCGAGCCTCATTTTGAAAACCGGCAAACCCATTGTAATTCAATGACAACTTCCCTGATTTACCTTTTTTGGTAGTGATTACGATAACACCACCCGCGGCACGCGTACCGTAAATTGATGCGGAAGCGTCTTTAAGAACTTCCATCGATTCGATATCGTACTGGTTAAGATACTGAACGGCTGTAGCATCTACAAGAATACCGTCGACCACATACAACGGATCGTTGTCATTTAGAGTGGTGACACCACGAACCCTTACCGTCGCAGCAGATCCTGGTTGACCGGCATTTGCAGCTACGATCACACCGGAAGTCCTACCTTGCAACGATTGCTCGACGCGCGTAACAGGCTGGTTTTCCAAATCCTGGGCGCGCACTTTTGAAATCGCACCGGTAACGACACTTTTCTTTTGCGTGCCGTAACCCACGACGACAACTTCTTCGAGCGCTTCAGCCGAAGACGTTATCCTGGCGTCCTGCCTTGCGTTACCATTAATAGCCTGTTCAAGCGTTTGGTAACCGATAAACGAAAATACCAACGTTCCGTTAGAGGGTGCGGAAATCTGGTAATTACCATCGATATCTGTCATCGACGCTGTTTGTGTTCCTTTTACTGTCACGGTTGTGCCCGGAACCGGCAAACCTGTCTCGTCAGTAACTTTACCGGTAATGCTTAAGTTTTGGGCATGTCCGATAAAGGAAAACAGAAGAGCCGAAATACAAAAAAATAGTACTTTTTTAAATTTCATTTTTCTGATTTTTTGGTTAGTTAATTATTGATTTGCTACAATATTAAATATAAATATTACATATTCCCAACCAAAATCATTACAAAAACACATCAGACAAGAAATCAAAACACTACAAAACCTTATCAAATAATTTATAACTTATTGTTTTAAAACGAATTATTTTTATTTTTACGATGTTATAAAAATGTTAACCAAACTTATCTACCCTTACAATTGAAACCCTTATGCTTTACAACGTTGTAGTAAATAAATATCTTAAAACCATAGCTTTACTCCCAACTCATCTTTTCCTCGACGCCAAATTAATTTACATCGTTTTCGTCACATTTTGCACACCGTCGGCTCACGCCCAGATTAAAAATACCGGCCTTCCGGAGATTTCTAACTTCAAACGCACGGATTATAAGGCCGGAACACAGAATTGGAACATCGGACAGGACGCCAACGGAACGATGTACTTTGCCAACAACGATGGTTTGTTACAATTTGACGGGTCATCTTGGAAAACGTATCGGCTACCGAATAATACTGCGATAAGAAGCCTGAAAATCAAAGGTTCGCAGATATTTGTCGGCGGATATAACGAATTCGGTTACTTTAGCCCCGATGCAAAAGGGAAGTTGAAATATACATCCCTGGCGTTGCTCGTCAATAAAAATCACCGCTCTCAAATCGACCTGATCTGGAAAATACACGCCATAGATGCAAAAATCATTTTTCAGTCGTTTGAAAAGAATTACATCTTCGACGGAAAAAACCTGAGACAGGCAGAAGCTCCCAATCGCTTTCAATTTTCGTTCGAAGTCAACGGATCGCTGGTTTACCAGGATGTGGGCAATGGGTTGCTCGAATATAATGACGGACAATTCGACCCACTTCCGAACACGGCCGTCTTCAACAATACCGAAGTTTGGGGAATCATCGCGATCGACGCCAAAAAGTGGTTGATCGCCACCATCGACGAAGGCCTGTTCCTGTATCAAAATGGGCAGGTCACTCCCTGGAAGACAGAAGCCGACGCCTTTATGAGGCGCAATAGTTGCCTGGGAGGGGAAATGATACAAAATAATTTTATCGTGCTCAATTCGGTTCTCGACGGCATGATCATTTGCGACATGAACGGAAAGATCATCCAACACATAAACCGAAAAAAGGGCATACAGAACAACACCGTACTTAGCTCGTTCGTAGACAACCGCTCGAACTTATGGCTCGGGCTCGACAACGGGATCGCATTTGTAAACGAAAGCTCACCGTTCACCTACTTTTCTTCGAGTTTCGAATTGAGTACGGTGTACGCTTCGGCTGTGTATGACGGCTATTTATATGTTGCGACGAACCAAGGCCTGTTCTATCATAAATGGAGCAAGCCTTTCAAGGAAGATTCTTTTGTATTGGTGCCCGGGACCACCGGCCAGGCGTGGAATATCCAAGTTGTGGAAGGGCAACTTTTTTGCGGCCACAACCGCGGACTGCTCCAAATCAAAGGCAATAAAATCGTCAAAAACCTTGATCCCAACGGTTATTGGGGCATAAAGCGACTGCCGAATACCGATGGCTATTACATCGGATCCAATTACCAAGGTTTCACGATCTTCAAAAAAGCGGATAATGACTGGAAGTTCGTCAATTATGTGGACGGGCTAAACAAGTCCGCCAACACGTTTGAGGTCGATGGAAACACAGTGTGGCTCCGAAAGGACAACCTTGTGTACCGAATGAAGCTCAGCAGCGACCTGAGCAAGTTCAGTTCCGTCAAAATATACGACCGTCTCGGCGACCGTCAAAAAGGGATTGGGAGCATGCAGCGCCTCGACAATAAAATCTACTTCCAAAGCAACAACAAATTTTATACGTATGCATTGGATGTCGACGGCTTTGTCCCGGAAACAAAGTACACTTCAATGTTCAAGGACCTGCCTACTGCCCGGTTCATCGAGCAGGATAAACTCGGCAACCTGTGGTATGTGTTCAACGAATCCATGGGCCTTTTACTAAAACGACCGGACGGCTCCTACGCCAATAGCGTCGCTGGCCTTTCCAATCTTACCGGATTTCTGGTCAACGATTATGTGTCGGTCAACACGATTGACAGGAATGACATCCTCATCGGTCTTACGGACGGTTTGGCGCATTACGACGCGTCCCTGTTCCGCAAAGAGGAAAACAAGCCAAAAGTCTTCATCCGGAACTTCTCGTTTCCAGGCGACACATTGCAAGTAGCGAATATCGGCGGGAAAATCGACGGACACGAACTTCGGTATCGTTCGAATAATGTAAAGTTCGTATTTGCGGCGCCTATGTATGAAAATCTCGAGAATCTCGAATATTCTTATCGCCTCAGCGGATTCGATGAAAAGTGGAGCAATTGGACCAATGTTTCTATTAAAGAATACACCAATTTGCGCGAAGGCGACTATACGATGATGGTCAAGGTGCGCAACTCGTACGGAATACAATCGGACGCAACGTCGTTCAACTTCAGCATTTCGCCACCGTGGTACCGGCATTGGCTGGCTTACGTCGCCTATTTGGCATTGGGCATCCTGGCGATTTACCTGACCCGACGCAGGGTGAGACTACAGATAAGGCGCAACAAATATTTCGAGACCGTAGAGCAACGCAAAATCTATCTCGAGAAAGAATCGCGCATACGACAGGAGCAATACGACCTCGAGAAAGAAATCGAACGCCTGCAAAACGAGAAGCTCAAGATCAAAATCCTTTCGAAAGACAAGGAATTAGTGAACAATTCGTTACAAGTCGTCAAGAAGAACAAGGTGTTGAACGGCATCATCTACAAGATGAAGGAAATCGATACCGAAAGCCTTGACGAGGCGGCAAAATTCCAGCTTTCCAAACTTAACAAGAGCATCATTAAGGAGGTAAATGCAGACAAAAGCTGGAACGACCTCGAGAAACACATCCGGAACGTACATTTCGATTTCCTCAAAAGACTCAAGGAAAAACATCCCGACATTACGCCGCGCGAATTGGATCTTTCGACGTATCTGCTAATGAACATGTCTACCAAGGAAATAGCCGAAATCATGAACATTTCCAATGGAGGCGTGGAACTTGCCCGTTACCGGTTGCGCAAAAAATTAAACCTTGAAAAGAAGGAGAATCTTACGGGCTACCTGATGCGAATCTAAACCGGCAAGTAATCGAGGATGCGTTCCAATGCCATTCCCCTCGATCCTTTAATAAGCAAAGTTTTGTCGGACAATGTGTTGACGACATCGGAGGAGATGAAACTTTCGAAATCGGGATAAAAGTGCAACTGCTCGTCGTCAATTCGGTTACGGAAAAAGTCGTTTCCGATAAAATGCGCGCTCACGCCCTTACCTTTGAGCGATGCCACAAGCTGTGCGTGTTCATCAGCGGACTCCTGCCCGAGCTCGAACATATCGCCGAGAATCATGACTTTGTCGCTTTTGTCCAGTGCGAGGAAATTTGCCGTTGCCGCCGCCATGCTGCTAGGATTGGCATTATAGGCATCGAGGATGATTTCGCCGGCGCCGCGCGTAATCAATTGTGAACGGTTGTTGGCGGGAACGTAAACTTCGATCGCATGCTTGATGTCCACATCGGCAACGTTGAAATATTTTCCTATCGCGATCGCAGCGCTTATATTGTTCGCATTATAACTCCCGATCAGGTTCGAACGCACCTCAATTCCGTCAAACCACGCGGCCACGAAAGGATTAGCCGAAACACGTCCGATCGCGACATCTACATTTGCCGCTGTTCCAAACGTAAACCGGTCGATCCCTTCCGATTTCTCGATTTGGATCGCATCGTCCGCATTTACGATAGCCGTCTTGTTGTTTTGCTTCAGATACGTATAAAGTTCGCTTTTTCCTTTGATCACGCCTTCAACGCCTCCGAAACCTTCGAGATGCGCTTTTCCGAAGTTGGTGATGTAGCCGACGTCGGGCGTCGCGATTCCGCAAAGAAACTCAATTTCTTTCTGATGGTTGGCACCCATTTCAACAATCCCGATTTGCGTATCCGGCGTGAATGACAACAACGTAAGTGGCACGCCAATGTGGTTGTTGAGATTGCCTATCGTAGCCACGACCTTAAATTTCCTCGACAACACTGCGTTGATAAGTTCCTTTGTCGTTGTTTTCCCGTTGCTTCCGGTGAGCCCGACAATCGGAATGGCGAGTTGCTGACGATGATAAGCTGCCAGCTGTTGCAGCGCGACAAGACTGTCTTCGACGACGATCGTCCGCTCATCGATAAAATATTCGGGATTGTCAATAACGACATAGGCCGCGCCTTTCTGCAGCGCTTCGGACGCAAACGTATTAGCATCGAACCGCTCGCCTTTTATGGCTACGAACATTGCATCCTGCCCAATCTTGCGCGTGTCGGTCGCGATACCGGACGTAGCGCGAAACAGATTGTAAATTTCGGGTAAAGTCATAAAAAAAAGAAAGCCCTAAATTAGGGCTTTCTGGTTATTTTCCAATCACTCGATTAGTGATGTCTTGCTTTTTTCTTTTTATCCGATTTCGGACCTACTCTTGACATAGCGCAACGGAAACCGATATAATCCGTAGCCATATCCTGAGGGAAGTATCTCCTCTGTGCAGGATCGAGCCAGTAAGCGCGGTCTCTCCAAGATCCTCCTTTGTAAACGCGAACGTCGTCGTTGATCAAAGTCGTTCTCTTGTTCGATTTATCGTAAGCGCGAACCATATTGCCCAAACTGTCGGCAGATACGTTGTGGTCAGGCGAATCGTACATCTTGCGGCTGTCGGCAGCTTTGTTCTTATCGGTATCGGCATCTTCAGCACCAACATCGAAATAACGTGTCGATTGCTTGTCACCATCGCGGAAGTTACGGTTGTCCGACTTATCGAAATTCACACGAAGGTACGTTTCTTTTTCGTCAACAGGAACCCTTGCAATTTCCCCAGGGAAATTTCTGGCGATGATCTTTCCGTTTGAAAGCGTGTCGTAAGCGATGTTTTCAGTTGTTACGATTTCAACTTTTCCGTCTTCACCGATCTTGTTCTTCATGTAAACGTTACCACGGTAATAGTTGAAGTCACTTACTTCATCGTCAACGATAGGACGGTAAACATCGGCAACCCATTCTGCTACGTTACCAGCCATGTCATAAAGACCGAAGTCGTTTGGAGGGTAAGATTTAACAGCGTTCGTGATATCGGCACCATCGTCAGACCATCCTGCGATTCCACCGTAATCTCCTTTTCCTTGCTTGAAGTTAGCCAATTGGTCACCACGCACCTGACGTTTGCCAGAACGTGTGTAGCTTCCGGACCAAGGATATTTCTTTTGTCCTTTGTAAATATTGTACTCGCGTTGACCTACGTCAGCGGCAGCGGCATATTCCCACTCTGCCTCGGTTGGAAGGCGATATTCAGGAAGGATAAGCCCTGAAGTTCTTTGGGCGTAAACGTTTTTAGGCTCGGAAGTCGTTCCGTCAGCAGCTTTCGTGCCTTGCGGCTTGCTGCGTCCGTTGGCTCCTCTTTTCAAGACAAGCTCTTCGTTTCCTCCGTATGTTTTCGTCGGTGCAGCCAAATACGTTTCCGTAGAGAAAGAGCTCTCCGGAGTCGAAGCCAGTTTTGCGTCTTTCTTGAGGTATTTCTGATCTTCAAGTGTCTTTTCATTGACGCGGTCTGTTCTCCACTTGCTGAATTCAACAGCCTGGATCCAGTTCACACCTACTACAGGATAATTGGCATAAGCCGGGTGACGAAGGTAATTGTTCGTCATGGTTTCGTTATATCCGAGGCGGTTTCTCCAAACCAAAGTGTCCGGACAAGCACCTTCATAAATGTGCTGATAATTCTCCTGATCCGGCGGGAAGACACGCTTCAGCCAGTCAAGGTATTCCATATACATAAGGTTGGTCACTTCCGTTTCATCCATATAAAAGGATTGAACGTGCTGCTGATTCGGGGAGTTGTTCCAGTCGTGCATGATGTCGTCCTGAACCTTACCCATGGTAAACGTTCCGCCTTCGACCATTACAAGGCCAGGAGCAGTAGCCTGCTTCTTGAACTTAGAATTGTACTGAAAGCCGCCTTTTTTGTCGTTTATTTTCCAACCCGTAGCGCTCGAGGTGTTTTTCGAGCTTGAACTCTTGCTACAAGAAGCAAAACCGACCACTATTACCGAAGCCAGTAACAGTCTGATAGCCATAATTTTGTTTACTTTCATACTTTAGTAGGTGTAAATTTCGTGGCGCAATATAATAACAAATCGTTAAACTGCAACACATCATTGAAAATTAATCGCTTTTCGTCGGCTTTTCCTGCCGCATAATCGTTGAAAACGGAAATTTGTTTCAATTATTATATCTGTACTCCCAAATAAATTATTTTTACGCTTCGTAATATTTAGCGGGCGCAAGCGTTAGTATCTCTGATGAAAAAAGCAGTACTCTTCTCCATCCTTTTCCTGTCCAACCTGTGTTTTTCGCAACAGAGCGGAACCGCTGCCCTGACGTGGACCGACGTCAGCGAATACGTCAACGGAGGTTCCAAGGCGAGAATCCCGCAGTTCAACGTTTCGAACATGCATTTCGACTGGGCGGAAATGAGTTTGTCCTACACGCTTTCGGTTCCGCAAAACGGACCGGTCAATCCGACCTCACTCCAGTTGTCCAACGTCGTATACGAAACCATTTCCCAAAGCGCATTGGGCGATCTGAAACCCGCCTCGGTTCCAACCGTACAGAAGGCGACTTTGCAAAGTAAAAACGCCAGGGATTCCTATTACGCCGTCATCAGATTGCATCCTATAATAAAGGAGAACGGTGTTTTCAGGAAACTCGTTTCTTTCAACTATGTTTTTTCTTCCGGAAACGCGACTGCGCGGCCGCAATTTTCCAATGCGGTCAACGCCATTTCGAACTCGGCGCTGGCTACGGGTGATTGGTATCGATTTTATGTCGAAAAGTCCGGTGTCTACAAAATATCGAAAGGCTTTTTGCAGAGCCTCGGAATGAATACGAACGTCGATCCGAGGAAAATCAAGATCTATGGCAATGGCGGGCAGATGTTGCCACTGCGAAATTCCGAGACGCCGTCTTACGATCTTGAAGAAAACGCCATACGTTTCATTGGCGAGGAAGACGGGTCGTTCGGCTCAGGCGATTATATCCTGTTCTATGCCCAGGGCGTCGACAATTGGAACGATGACAGCCAGACGCATATCAACCAATTTGCCGACCGTTCGTATTATTACGTGACGGCCAAAGGCGATAACGGCAAGCGCATACAAGACATGGCGCAACCGTCCGCTCCGACGGTGAATTTTACCGATTTTGAAGATTACCAATATCACGAGAAAGACCTCGTTAATATCGTAAGGCTCGGCAGGCGTTGGTTTGGGGAGCAATTCAACATTGAAAACGAGCAGGAATTTGAATTCGATTTTCCCGGCGCCGTGGCTTCGTCCCAGGCCAATATCAGGATTTATGCTGCGGCGGCCGCTTATACGCCTACCAACTTTGAAGTCCAGGCCAATGGACAGGCTGTCGGAACGCTCGCGATTTCGGCCATTCCTGCTACGGCGGAAACCGTTCATGCATACGGAAACGCGTTGGTGGCCAATGTGCCCGCATCCGAAGAGCTGAAAATCAAACTTACCTATAATAATAATGGTGTCCCGGGATCGTTGGGCTATCTCGATCACATAATCGTCAGGGCCAAGCGCCAGCTCAAAGGTTATAACAAACAATTCCGCTTTACTGCAGACAATTCCGCAAGCGTAGGCGTCGGACAATACCAATTTTCGAATGCCGGCAACATTCCCGAAGTCTGGGACGTTACGGATATTTTCAATGCGACCAAAGCCGTCAACGCGTCACAAGCGACGTTTTCATTCAACGCCAGCCTTGGCGATCGCCGCCAGTATGTCGTTTTGGACAATTCCGATCTTTACGCCCCGAAAAAAGAATCAAAGTCAAAAGTCGCGAACCAGGACATCAAAGGGACCATTTTCCGCAACCAGCAAGGGCAATTCGAAGATGTGGACTATTTGATCATCGCGCCTGCCAAATTCTCCGGACCTGCCGAAAAACTTGCGAATTTCCATCGAAATTATTCCGCTTTGCGCACGCGTGTTGTAACGACGGAAATGATTTACCAGGAATTTTCATCGGGTAAGCAAGATGTAAGTGCGATACGGAATCTCGCGCATTATGTCTACAACAACGCATCGGGCGCGGCGAACCGGCTAAAATACATTTGCCTTCTCGGGGACGCTTCATTCGATTTCAAGAACCGCATTCCGAACAACACGAACCTCATTCCCGCCTATCACTCGCTGAACAGTTTCCAATCTAACGAGAGTTCTTTTATTTCGGATGATTTTTTTGGCATGATGGACCAGGACGAAGGAAGGCTCGACGGCTTGAACGGCAATGACCTTGGCGGAATCGACGTCGCCGTGGGCCGCATCATCGCGAATGAAGTCAACCAGGCCAACCAACTCGTCGACAAGGTCATCGATTACCACGATTTGAGGTCATATGGTGCGTGGCGCAACAATTACGTGCTGGTTTCCGACGATGCCGACAAATCCGGCGATGTCGAACTCCAGGTACGCCAGAACCAGCTTGGCACGGCCATATCGGCAGCCAAACCGTTCCTGAACATTGAAAAAGTCTATCTCGATTCCTACGAACAGGAAACCGCCGCGGGAGGGGCGCGCTATCCTAAGGCACGACAAGACCTCTTCAATGCATTCGAAAAAGGGGCGCTTGTCTTCAATTATCTCGGCCACGGCGGGGAAGACGGTCTTTCGGCGGAGCGCATCTGGATCAAGGAAGACGGGGAAAGCCTGAGCAACCGGTATAAATATCCGTTGTTTATCACAATCACGTGTGAGTTTTCGCGTTTCGACAATCCGTATCGCCCTACCGCGGGAGAATACACGTTCTGGAACCCGACCGGCGGCGCAGTTTCGATGATTACTACGGTGCGTTCGATAGGGCAATCGGCGGCACAAAACTTCAACGACACGTTGTCGCAATACTTGCTTTCGTATGTGAACGGCAACAGCACCAACACCTACGTCCCTATAGCTGAGGCACTGCGGCTGGCCAAGAATGCTTCCCTGGGAATTTCGCTTAATACTAATATCGTCACCTTTTTGGGTGATCCGGCCATGACGCTCGCCATCGCCAAACCACAGGTCAGGCTGACAAAAATAAACGACATTCCGCTCACGGGAGCAATTCCGGACCTTCAGTCGCTCGCGTATGTCAAATTATCAGGAGAGGTTGCAGATGAATTCGGCAATGCACTTCCGATCTACAACGGCGAAGTTGCGGTAAATGTCTACGACAAGGAGATCGGGCGTACGACGCTGAACAACGACGGCGTGGGCAGCCTGCTCAACTTTACCACGCTCGGGGAAACCATCTTTCGCGGCAATGCGACAGTGAATAACGGACAATTCGAGGTCGGATTCGTCGTGCCGCGCGACATCCGCGTGCCGGTCGGGAACGGACGCGTCAGCTTCTATGCCAAGCGAGGCCAGATCTTACTCGACAAAACAGGTTACGACACGACGATCAAAATTGGCGGAATCAACGTCAACGCGGCAGAAGACAACATCGGCCCGACCGTCAAACTCTATATGAACGACCAAACCTTCGTAAACGGAGGCATCACGAACGAAAATCCGATATTCCTCGCATTTCTGGAAGACGAAAACGGAATCAATACCGCTAGCGGGATCGGTCACGACATCGTTGCCATTCTCGACGGTGACGAGGCGAACCCATATTTGCTCAACGACTATTACGAAGCCGAGCTCGACAACCACAGGAAAGGACAATTGCGCTTTCCGTTCCGCAACCTCGAAAAAGGGCTGCACACGATCACGTTCAAGGCTTGGGACGTTTACAACAATTTGATCACAGCCGAGATTCAGTTTGTCGTGGTCGGGGACGATAAGATCAGGCTGACGAACGTCTTGAATTATCCGAACCCGTTTACCACGTATACGCAATTCTGGTTTTCTCATAACAAACCGTTCGAGCCACTAGACGTTCAGGTCCAGGTCATGACGGTAACCGGAAAGGTCGTATGGACCAAAAACCAGGTTGTAAACACCGAAGGTTTCCTTTCCCGCGAAGTGGTCTGGGACGGCAAAGACGATTTTGGCGACCGGATCGGCAAAGGCGTTTACATTTACAAACTGACGGTTCGCTCGACACTTACGAACTCTCAAACCGAAAAGATCGAGAAACTTGTGATACTTTAATAAAATACTATATTTGTTAATTCTAATTCCAATATACAGAATGAGAAAAATTGCTATTTCACTACTTTGTTTGTTCGCCATACAGATTTCCACCGCACAGATCGAAGAAGTAGACCGCGTGATCACGACAGGAGTTCCCTTCCTTTTGATCGCCGCCGATGCCCGTTCTGCCGGTATGGCCGACCAAGGTGTAGCGACATCCCCGGACGCTTTCTCGATGCAATACAATCCTGCGAAATTTGCGTTCTCGCGCGACAGACAAGGCTTTTCGGTCAACTATACGCCTTATTTGACGGAGTTGGTCAACGACATTTCCCTTGGCCAAATCACGTATTTCAACAAGTTTGACGAACGTATGGCTTTCGCGGGAAGCTTGCGGTATTTCTCGCTTGGGGAAATCGAGTTGCGCCAGAATTTCGACGATCCGGCACAGGTAGTGAAACCGAACGAACTGGCTTTGGATTTGGCTTACGCCCTAAAACTCGACGACAGGTTTTCGATGTCGGTCGCGGCGCGTTATATCAGGTCGCAACTGAAAATTCCATCCGAAAGCAATGACGTGAAGCCGGCCAATACCTTTGCGGTCGACATCGCGGGTTACTACGAGTCTGAAGAAGTCGCATACAATGATTTCAACGGTCGATGGAGATTGGGCTTCAACTTGCAGAATTTGGGTCCGAAAATCAAATACGACATTTCCGAAGACGATTCGAATGCCAACTTCCTTCCAGCCAACATGAGACTTGGTGGAGGTTTTGACTTCATCCTTGACGAATACAACAAAGTTGCCGTTGGTTTGGAATTTACCAAATTGCTCGTGCCGACGCCTCAAAAACCAGATTACGCTGCGTTTGACGCAAATGGTGACGGGGAAATCAGCGTAACGGAGCAGACCGCTGCCGAAGTCGCCAATAACCAGGAATACCGCGACATCAACTGGGTGTCGGGAATCTTCAAATCGTTTGGGGATGCTCCTGACGGATTCAGCGAAGAACTCAAGGAAGTCACATATTCGGTCGGTGCGGAATATATGTACCAGGATGCGTTCGCGTTCCGATTGGGTTACTTCAACGAAAACAAAGAGAAAGGGCAGCGCAAGTATTTCACGCTTGGCGCCGGCTTCCGCTACAACATCGTAAAGATAGACGTATCGTACCTGTTCTCGGCTTCTCAAGTGCGCAACCCGCTTGAAAACACGCTGCGTTTCTCGCTTACATTCAACTTTGGCGAGCCTTGGGAAGAATATTGATGTCGAACGACTCATAGCGTAAACCGATATAATCCAAATTTCCGAAAGGTAGTTTGGATTTTTTTTCCGCCAACCTGACGGATTCTAACAGATAAAACAATTGATGAAAGAAATCAAGATCACCACTTCGTTTCAGGCTTTCGATTCTACGGACGAACTTCCGTCAGATGTTTCGGAATTGATGGCAACGGCCGTTGAAGCGAGAAAAAATGCCTACGCTCCTTATTCGCATTTTCGCGTTGGCGTTGCAATCGCGCTCGACAACGGCAAAATCGTCATCGGGTCGAATCAGGAAAATGCGGCGTATCCGTCAGGGCTTTGTGCCGAACGGGTTGCGGTATTCCACGCGGGCGCGACCTATCCGGACGCGAAAATCCTCAAAATGGCGATTTCGGCCGCTTCGGACACCAATCCGACGACCGCTCCTATTCCGCCATGCGGGGCTTGCCGGCAGTCGATTGCCGAGTATGAAATCCGGCAGGACAGTCCTATAGAAATTTATTTTATGGGCGAGACCGGAGGCGTTTTCAAATCGGATTCACTCAAAAATCTGTTGCCGTTCACGTTCGATAAAAACTTCCTTTGAAAGCCCAAAATAACGGCTTTGTAAATTTTTGTTCCTGCGTGGAATATCGTATTTTTGCCTTTCGCAAATTTGTGTGAGAGCCACAAAACGAAATTTACTCTATGTGAGGCCGGAGTTACTTGATCGTTTGTGTTTTATCTGACCTGTAAAATCGGGACATGACATCAGATAAAAACTTTTTGCGTTTACTTTAGAAGTCAAACACACTAATCATTTAGCTCAAATTTTCAAATGAAAGAAGTAACTAAAGATGTATATCTGAAATGGTATGAGGATATGCTGTTCTGGAGGAAGTTCGAAGACAAACTCGCAGCGTTATACATCCAGCAAAAAGTAAGAGGATTTCTTCACCTATACAACGGTCAGGAAGCGGTTCTCGCCGGAGCGCTTCACGCCATGGATCTGTCGAAAGACAAAATGATCACCGCTTACCGCAACCACGTCCAGCCAATCGGAATGGGCGTCGATCCCAAAAAAGTAATGGCCGAATTGCTCGGAAAAGTTACGGGAACCTCAAAAGGTATGGGCGGTTCCATGCACATTTTCTCAAAAGAACACGGTTTTTACGGTGGTCACGGAATCGTCGGGGCGCAAATCCCGGTAGGTGCCGGAATCGCGTTTGCCGATAAATATTTCAACACCGGCGGCGTTACCCTTACCTATTTCGGGGACGGAGCGGCGCGCCAGGGATCGTTGCACGAAGCGTTTAACATGGCCATGCTATGGAAGCTTCCTGTGGTTTTCATCGTGGAGAACAACGGTTACGCGATGGGAACATCTGTAGAAAGGACCGCGAACCATACGGACATCTGGAAACTTGGTTTGGGCTATGAAATGCCGTGCGGACCAGTCGACGGAATGAACCCGGTAAAGGTGGCCGAAGCCATGCACGAAGCCATTGAGCGCGCGCGTCGCGGAGACGGACCGACTTTCCTCGAAATGAAAACATACCGTTACCGCGGGCATTCAATGTCTGATGCTCAGTTGTATCGCTCCAAAGAAGAAGTCGAAGAATACAAAAAAATCGACCCGATTACCCAAGTGCTTGACGTCATCAAGGACCAGAAGTTCGCTACGGATGAGGAAATCGCCGCTATGGACGAACGCGTGAAGAACCTTGTGGAGGAGTGTGAAAAATTCGCTGAGGAATCCGCATTCCCGGAAGTCAGCCAATTGTACGATGTCGTCTACGAGCAAGAAAACTATCCATTTATCCCACACAGACTTTAATATATGGCAACAGTAGTAACCATGCCGCGCCTTTCGGACACCATGACGGAAGGAACTGTGGCGACCTGGCTCAAAAAAGTGGGCGACAAAGTAGCTGAAGGCGATATCCTGGCCGAAATCGAAACCGACAAAGCGACGATGGAATTCGAGTCATTCAATTCCGGAACGCTTTTGCATATTGGCATCCAGGCTGGAGAAACTGCCGCCGTAGATTCGCTTTTGGCTGTAATTGGCGAAGAAGGCGAAGATATTTCGGCATTGATTTCCGGTGGCGGAAAGACTGAGGCTAAAGCGGACGAACCAAAAAAAGAGGACGTTAAAACCGAGGAGAAAAAGTCAGAAGAAGAAAGCAAGCCTGCGGCCGAAGCCGAGACAAAATCAGAGAACGGGAAAGGCGAACCAAAAGTAGACAATGCACCGTCCGGATTACCGGCAGGTGTAACCGTCGTAACGATGCCGCGCCTGTCTGACACGATGACCGACGGAACCGTAGCGACCTGGCTGAAAAAGGTAGGCGATAAAGTCGCTGAAGGCGATATCCTTGCTGAAATCGAAACCGATAAAGCAACGATGGAGTTTGAATCGTTCCAAGCCGGTACTTTGCTTGCCATTGGCGTCAAAGAAGGAGAAACGGCTCCTGTCGACTCTCTTCTGGCGATCATCGGGCCTGAAGGAACTGATGTAAGCGGTGTCGCTGCCAACTTCGGCAAAGGTGGCGCCGCTACTGCTGCTTCACCCGAAACGAAAGACGAACAAAAAGAGGAAAAATCTGAACCAAAATCAGAAGCGAAATCAGAAGATAAGGCCGAAGCGCCTGTAGAAGTCGTTTCCGATGGACGTCGTATTTTTATTTCACCGCTTGCCAAGAAGATTGCCGAAGAAAAAGGCATCAACATTTCCCAGGTAAAAGGTTCGGGCGAAAACGGACGCATCGTAAAATCCGATATCGAGAACTTCAAACCTGCCGATCAAGCTGCTCCCGCTGCTGCTGCTGCGTCCGAAGCTCCAAAAGCCGAGACCGCTCAGGCGAAACCTTTTGTCCCGGCCGGAGAAACGTACACAGAGGAAATCAAAAATTCGCAAATGCGCAAGACGATCGCGCGTCGTTTGAGTGAGTCGAAGTTTACGGCTCCTCATTATTATCTGACGATCGAGTTGGATATGGACAATGCAATCGCCGCAAGAGGTCAAATAAACGGCTTGCCTGACACCAAAGTCTCGTTTAACGATATGGTGATCAAAGCTTGTGCGATGGCGCTTAAAAAGCATCCGAAAGTCAATTCCCAATGGAAAGACGATGTGACGTTGATCCATCATCATGTCAACATTGGCGTTGCAGTTGCCGTTGAAGACGGATTGCTCGTTCCGGTGCTTAAATTCGCCGATCAGCAATCGCTGACTCAAATAGGTGCGAATGTAAAAGACGTCGCCGGACGCGCGAAAAACAAGAAGTTGCAGCCAGCTGAAATGGACGGAAGCACGTTTACCGTTTCTAACCTTGGTATGTTTGGGATTTCCGAATTTACGTCTATCATCAACCAGCCTAATTCTGCCATCCTTTCAGTAGGTGCGATCAAGGAACAGCCGGTTGTGAAAAACGGACAGATCGTTGTCGGGAACATCATGAAAGTGACGCTTGCATGCGATCACCGCACTGTCGACGGAGCAACGGGCGCGCAATTTCTGCAAACCCTTAAGCAGTTCATCGAAAATCCGGTTACCATGTTGGCTTAAATCGCCTACTATTTTCCATAAAAAATCCCGCTCACAAGGCGGGATTTTTATTTATAGCTTATTTTTTACTCCGTGGTAATGAACATTCCATCGCGTTTTACTTTTACACCGGTGGTCACCGGAGCGGCCGGTTTTTCCTGGACTCCCGAATCGATTTTTAAAGGAGCTTTTGCTTTCACTTTAATTATAGACTTGACTTTTGGCGACTTCGCGGGCTTGTCAAATGACGGGAACATAAATGCCTGGGCTTGCGCCAGTATCTTCTCAGAAATGCTGAACAATACCGATGGCCCTGGAATCGCCGACTTGCTGAAGCCCTGAAATCCTACGAGACACATCGCGATAAGCAACAATTTTTTCATGAGTGAATGATTTTTTCCAAATATATTGATTTAAAGTTAATATTCAGCTCATCAGGAAGTTAATATTTTTGGCGTGCCGGCGGCGTCTTCACGAGCAAATAAAGTGGAAGAAGCGGTGGGGCCGCCGTCGGGCTGTCCGCTGTATCTTTTGCCAAACCGAAAAGGTTCAGCCTCTTTTTCGTCGCTTTTTCGGTTAAAAACCTTTGCGGCTTAGGCAAAAGGATGCCGCTTCCATCCCTCACGCAACCCGTCCGGATGTGCCACAAGAAGTTGGCGGTCATTTTTCTACAAAAAAACTTTTTGTTTGCCATGCCCGTTCGCGCTGACAACGCTCCCGTCACATTTGGAGCAACGGTATAAAACAAAAAACCCTTCCTGTTTCCGGGAAGGGTTTCTAAAAGAAAGGCAGCGACATACTCTCCCACAAAATTGCAGTACCATCTGCGCAGGCGGGCTTAACTACTCTGTTC
>NZ_JAAVIY010000003.1 GCF_014748335.1 Flavobacterium selenitireducens | reverse complement strand
TCACCTGCGTGGCCGTGATGGCCGTGTTCGGTGCGATGGTCGCGCCCGAGCCGTCGGCGGCCGTATTGTAGTACTGGCCCGTTGGAAGCGCCGGAAGCGTGTAGCTATCGCAGGCCGTCACGTCGGCAACCGTTGGAGCGGCTGGCAGCGCTATCAAATGAAGCGTAAAAAACGTTGTCTCAAATATAGTAGGATCGGTAACGGTTTCCATGCGAACGAAAACCTGTTGCCCGTCTGTGCCTGACAGTAAAACGGAAGGGTCTATTGCGCCCGTATCACCATCGGCATCAGCCTGTGAAAGGTGAACGGTAATCGTGTAATCTGCGGCATCGTTAGCGCCCAAAGCAATTGTCGGAACATCGGAAATATCAAAATCTTCGACACCGTCACTATCGATATCGCACAAGTACATATCGTCCGGAGTGACAGGATCGCCGCATGGATAGGTTTGGATCACAAAAGACCTCACGCCGCGGCATCCGGTACCTTCGTTTTCTTCCACTCCAGCGAAAATCGTTTCGCCGTTCACCGCCGTATAGCTCGTCGGGTTATCGATAGGCTGCCAGTTGTCAAGCGCATCCTGCTGAGAGTGGAAATAATCCACAAAATGATCCATAGGGCTCAATCCGTTAAGGATTTCGGCGTTCATCAACGTCAAATTCGCAGGCTGACCTTCGCAAACCAAAAACTCGGTCGGGTTGCCCAAAGCCATGTCCGGTTTGAATTCGACGGTAATACTATCAGTTTGCTGGCAACTTCCGCCTACGGTAACGATTACGGAGTAGATTCCCGCTTCGGTAACATCCAATGCGTAATTGGTAGCAGTCGGAATCAACAAATCATTCAAATACCAAGCATAGGTAGCTCCCGCGATGGCAGAAGACCCAGCCTGCAAATGGAAAACATCTCCGGGACATCCTGCAGCATCTCCGACAAGATCAGGGAACGTGGAATTGTTAGGATCGAAAACATTGGTTTGCCCAACGTTGAAACTTCCGCCTTCGAGGAAAACCGCTGAATTCACTCCGTTATCCCTAAAATCACCTATGACCAATTTTATGCGATATGGCGTATTCGGAACGACTGTCGCCGAGGCGATCATCGGCTTTAACTGTCCTCTGACATTGATTGCGGAAAGAGCCGGATTGGCAGAATTGTGCATGCCATACCAGTTAGCGTTAACCGAAGGGCAATTGCTGTTATACGCGTTATCGCGAACCGTCGTAACCGAAACCGCAGTTGGTGGCGTGACATCCGGAACCAAAGCGATGTTCAACGGTGGCGGATATGGCGCCGGCCCACTGATGTCGGTAAGCAAGAACGCAAAGACATCACCATAATCGCATTGGAAAACTTCATATTCTTCCGATGCGAACAAAAATTTGAAGCTGAACGTATCGGTAAGTGGCGTAAAATCAAATTCTATAAATGCCGCATCAAATATCGGGTCGTTAGGGCCCGGATTCGCATCACTGATAACCTGGAGTTGGTTATCTGTCATGTTGCTTCCCGGCGTGTTGTTTCCGAAATTGTATTGGCCCTGGAATCCCAATGCCGATGCGGTTCCGATAATCACACCGTCCTTAATGGGGAAATTTGAATTGTTCTTATGGAAGTAAGCGATACTGGTTCCGGGACTTCCTTCAGAAAATCCTTGCATGTTGATGTTGCTTACCGTTGCGCAATCGGAATGTATCAAGACGTCATTGACGAGTTCTTCCTCGTCATACGTTGTATAATTGACAGTAACCCATCTGTTCCGTTTTTGGTTGGTATCGGTACAAGTAGGGCAAGCCGGTGTAGGATCAGGCGTTTCGCTGTTCATGAAGAACGTGTTGACAAGCGTCTGGTGCGTGAGATCGTAATTCAGCGGTACGAAAATCGTTACCTGATACGTTACCACTTGTCCTACGGCCAAATTTGGGATTACATTCTGAAGCGGACCCGTGCCCGAAGCGCCATTTCCAGTCCAACTCATTTGTGTGATCTGGTCTGGGAACGGATCGGAAACCTGAACGTTTACCGCGTCACTTGGCCCCAGATTCGTGATGGTAATACTATAAGTAAGTTCTTCGTTTGTCAGATAATCGGCCCGGCTGTCTGACTTGCTGCCGACCAAATCTGCAAATGGTGCGGGAGTGTCCGTATCGACACAGGCGGCGCAATCAGGATTCGGATCGGGCGTTGCGGACGTCACTTCAACTGTGTTGACGAGATTCGTCTCCTGGTCGAAGCCCGAAGGAATTCCGACATTGACTACATAAGTCAACGTCTGTCCGACCGCCAAAGTCGGGAAATTTTCGTTGATTGCTCCCGTTCCTGTTCCGTTAGGCCCCGTCCAGGTGACGTTCCCAGCCGGGATCCCCGCAGGGACCGCATCGGAAACGTTTACATTCGTCGCGGCATCCGGACCATTGTTGGTAATCATAATGGTGTAAGAGGTCGTCGTTCCCGGCGTGAACATCATGCTGGCATCCGAATTTGTTACGACAATGTCTGCACCGGCGGTTGCCTGGGTGTCGGTATCGCTACAGCCCGGACAACCGGGATTCGGGTCTGGCGTAGGTGTCGTGAAGTTCGCCACACTTGTAAGCGGTCCTGTAAAACCAGCCGGAATCGAAAGCGTGATCGTATACGTGACCGTCGTTCCTGCGGCTAGCGTCGCGATCGTGTTGTCCAACGCGACGTTGGTGCCGTTCGATCCGTTGGTTCCGGTCCACGAAAAGTTAGTGATGCCGGCAGGAATAGGGTTCGTTACGTGCACATTCGTCGCGTCAAGCGGACCATTATTGGTTACTGTTACGATATAAGTATTGGTAGAACCAGGAACATAGGTGACGTTATTGTCGGTATTGACCAATACAACGTCGGCACCGAACGTATTGGTGTCAGTATCGATACATTGCGTGCATGCAGGTGTCGGATCTACCGATGTGCTCGTCACGACCGTCTCACTCGTCAGCGGAGCGGTAAGCCCGGCAGGAATGTCAACTGTGATGGTATAAACGACACTCTGCCCAGGGTTTAATGTCGGAATCAGATCGCTTAGCGCAGCACCCGTACCACTTGAAGCATTCGAGCCTACCCAAGAAAAGTTAGCCGCCGGAATTCCCGCGGGAACCGCGTTGTTTACCTGAACGCCGGTTGCGACGCCAGGCCCGTTGTTCAAGACGGTCACGGTGTAAATATTGGTCGTGCCGGAAACATAAGTCGTCTGGCCGTCCGTGTTCGTAATCTCAAGATCGGCCCCGAACCCTTGGGTATCGGTATCCGAACATTGCGGACATCCCGGAACCGGATCAACGGTAGGAGACGTGGCGTTGGCGGTGCTCGTAAGATTCCCGGTGTAACCGGCAGGAACTTGAACGGTTATCGTATAGACTTCCGACTCTCCCGATTCCAGCGACGGAATCGTGTTGTTCAACGCAGCCCCGGTACCCGAAGCGCCGTTTCCGCTCCACGAAAAGTTGGCCGCGGGAATCCCGGCGGGAACCGGATTGGTAACCAATACACTGGCTGCCGTCAACGGGCCGTTGTTGCTTACGGTCAACGTGTACGTCACAGTCGTGCCGGGAACATATTGGGTTTGGTTGTTCGTATTGACCACTTGCACATCCGCGCCGGCAGCCCTGATGTTCGTGTCCGTACACTGTGCGCAGGCAGGATTCGGATCTGGCGTAGAAGAGGTTACCACCGTTTGGCTCACCAACTGCCCAATCAAGGACGCCGGTATTTCGACGAGGATGGTGAACGTTACGGTTTGTCCGACAGCAAGCGTAGGGATTGTACTGTTCAATGGGTCGTTGACACCTGAAGTGTTGTTACTTCCCCACCAGGAAAAGTATTCGATTCCTGTCGGGATGGCGTTCGTCACAACAACGTTCGTCGCCGGGTTCGGCCCCAAATTGGTCACTGTCACGGTATACGTGGTCGTGGTGCCCGGAATGTAGTAATTGGTAAAATCCGAGTTCGTGACAACGATGTCAGCCTGTGAAAAAGCGCTTACGGACAGAAAGAAAAAAAACAGCAGAAGTAATTTTTTTTTCATAGAAATACGGGAATGGAAATAGTTTTAAGAAGAAAAATTCAGAAAACTTTAAGTTGTGTTAATTTTTTTTTAATCTCCAAATATAGAAAAACGCCATTCATATGTTTGTTAAATTTGCAGTGAAATTTAGTAAACAAGCATTTTCAATGAGAATTAACATAAAGCCCACCCAGAATCCCGCGATCGTCAAATTTGAATTCCCTGAATTCATCAGTAGGAGCGGAAATTACGAGTTCAAGAACATCGACGAAACCAAGAACTCTCCCCTAGCCAAGCAGCTCTTTTTCCTTCCGTTCGTCAAGACGGTTTACATATCGGGAAACTTTATCGCCGTCGAGCGATACAGCATCGTAGAATGGTCAGACGTCCAGGAAGAGGTAGCTGAACAAATCCAAAATTATGTTAACAGTGGCCAGCCTGTTCTTTTGGAAGAAGAGCAGCCAAAAAAACAGCCGATCACGGTCTATGGGGAGATCACGCCCAATCCATCCGCGTTGAAGTTCGTCGTAAGCCGCATGCTCACCAAGACCGCCGCAGAGTTCAAGAACATCGACCAGGCGGGTCCATCCCCACTTGCCAAAGAACTGTTCACGTTCCCTTATGTAAAAGAAGTTTTTATCGACGAGAATTACGTTTCGGTGACCAAATACGAAAGCTATTCCTGGGAGGAGGTCACGCTCGAACTGCGCACGTTCATCAAACAATACATTGAAAATGGAGGCACTGCGATCGATGAGACACTTATCGCACAAAGTCCGGAACAGGAAAAACAAAAGATCTCGAATTTTGACAACCTCGATACCACGTCCCAACAAATCATCAACATTCTCGAAGAATATGTAAAGCCGGCAGTCCAGGCAGATGGCGGAAATATTCTCTTCGACTCATTCGATCCCGAAGAAAAACGCGTGAAGGTCGTGCTCCAGGGCGCGTGCAACGGCTGTCCATCGTCCACATTCACGCTCAAAAGCGGCATTGAGAACATGCTCAAGGACATGCTCAAAGACGAGAACATCAAGGTCGAGGCCATCAACGGTTAAAAGTAAAAGCGTCTGTTATAAGCGCTTTTTTTTGCAGCCAATCCAGCTGTCCGCTGCTAGTCCTCGCGCCAGGGCCGCATTTTTTAAGGTTGTCCGGCCGGCTTCCTCCGGTCGCCGCCGGTCGCCCAAAAAATGGGCCCTGCCACTGCGGGCTATCCGCTGCCATCTGGGCTGTGGTCGCCTCGAACCGACATCCGGTAAAAAAACACTACAAGAGCCCGTTTTGGCGCATCAACGCTTCCTGGTCGACCTCGCTTATGTACATCATTATTTTTGGGTTTTCCCCGGCCATATTTAGAACATAATGGATATCGAATGCTATTTCGGTATCAGCCTTTTTTGCGTAGCGGGCCGCCCAACTTACCGTAACCTGGACGAAGTTCGCGCCCACAGGATTTGTTTCGATGTGTTTGACTTTCATTTCGAGCAAACCGTTTTGTGGTTGAATTCGTGCACCTGCTTGAGCCAATCCAGGAACGCATCGTTATTTGCGAACGCTAAGGTTTCGTCTGTAGTGGCAGACACGAAATGTTGGGCATAGAAAGATGAAAGTCGCTTTGCATCGCCCTCTGTCGACGCGATCGAATATTGCTCAAAAAAAGACGCTACGTTCTTCATAATTATGCTATTTGCTGGACAACAAGAAGATACGTCAATTTTTTTGATCCTTGAAAAAACAACGCGATAAAAACGCCTTAACAAAATTGGCAGAAAAACTGTAAGCTTATAGCGCCTCGGCTTCGTATTTTTGCACAGATATAACATATCTTGGAGATATGTTATATCTAGGCCTCAACCGCCAAAATCCCACACCCATGAACGAGCTTTCCCAAGAAACCAGCCCTTACCTCCTCCAACACGCCAACAATCCCGTTCACTGGAAAGCCTGGAACGACAACGCGCTTAGGTCCGCAACTACCCAAAACAAACTCCTCATTATTTCGGTGGGTTATTCCGCCTGTCACTGGTGCCACGTAATGGAGCACGAAACCTTCGAAAACGAGGAGGCGGCTGCGGTTATGAATACGCATTTCGTCAACATTAAAGTTGATCGTGAAGAGCGCCCGGACGTCGACGCAGTTTACATGAAGGCCGTCCAGTTGATGACCCAACGCGGCGGATGGCCCATGAACGTCGTGGCGTTACCGGATGGTCGTCCGGTTTGGGGCGGCACCTATTTTCGAAAAGACGATTGGATGCAGACGCTCGAACACCTGGCCGCGATGTGGCAAAAAGAGCCCGAACGCATGGTCGACTACGCCGAAAAACTACACGCGGGGCTGCAAGCACTCAACATCCTTCCGAACGAAAATCCGGAAAACGCCTTTCCTCCCCAATCCAAACTTGAGACACTGCTCGGCAACTGGTCCAAAAGCTTCGACTGGGAATTCGGAGGCTATCAGAAAGCACCAAAATTCATGCTGCCCAACAACTTCAGGTTTTTGATGCGCTACGGCTTCCAGACCGAAAACCCAGATTTGCTCGACTTCGTCAACCTGACGCTGACCAAAATGGCGATCGGTGGAATTTTCGATACCGTCGGCGGTGGATTTTCACGTTATTCGGTAGATTTCAAATGGCATGTCCCGCATTTCGAAAAGATGCTCTACGACAACGGACAGCTCGTTTCGCTTTACGCCGATGCTTACAAGCTGACAGGAAATCCGCTCTATTCGGAAACGATAGAAAAAACGTTGGCATTCGTCAACCGCGAACTTTCCGGAAGCGACGGCAACTTTTACTCCGCTCTCGACGCCGACAGTAAAAATGCCGACGGAAAATCCAAAGAAGGCGCGTTCTACGTCTGGACGAAATCCGAACTTGAACGCCTGATAGGTGAAGATTTCGCTCTCTTTTCCAAAGTGTTCAACATCGATGACTTTGGGCATTGGGAACACGGGAATTATGTCCTGATACAAAAAAACACCGTCGCGGAACTGTCTGAGATCCACAAAATCCCATTGTCCGAATTGGAATCCAAAAAGAAAAATTGGGAAAACATACTGTTCCTGGAACGCGAAAAAAGAAGCCGCCCGGGTCTCGACGACAAAACGCTGACGTCGTGGAATGCGATAATGCTCAAAGGTTTCGTCGACGCTTATAAAGCCATCGGAGAAAAATCTTATCTGGAAACTGCTCTCAAAACCGCAGAATTTATCCAAACCAAATGTTGGTCGACTCAAGGCAATTTGTGGCATAGTTACAAAGATGGCAAAAGTTCGATCAACGGCTACCTCGAAGATTACGCGTTTACGATCGATGCATTCATTGCGTTGTACGAAGTAACGCTTGAAACCAAATTCCTCTCCCAGGCCAAGCAGCTTTGCGATTACTGTTTTGACCATTTTTACGATGCAGAACAAGGATTTTTCCTGTTCACATCCAATCTTGATACGGCTTTGGTCGCGAGTCATTACGAAATGGAAGACAACGTGATTCCGGCATCGAATTCCGTTATGTGCGAAAACCTTTACCGCCTTTCGATCTACTTCGGCAACCAGCATTACGCGACAAAATGCGAAAATATGTTGGCCCACATCGTGCCCGTGATCGATTACCCGTCGGCATTTTCAAACTGGCTCAACGTGTTTTTGAACTTTTCGGATAAACAGCGCGAACTCGCCATCTGTTCGGAAAGCGCTTTGGCGGACGTCCCCGAAATCAATTCCCGTTACCTGCCGCACGTCACGATCGCCGGGACTTCGGTTCCGTCGAATCTGCCGTTTATGGAAAATCGGTTTTCACCCGGACGAAATTTGTACTACATCTGCCGCAACCAAAGTTGCCAATTGCCTGAAACCGACTTGGAATCCCTGCTAAAAAATTTGTAATCAAGGGCTTGTAATTTCGTAACTTCGTCTACAACCACTAAAATTAAAGACGATGGGACTAGGAAATTTTTTCAGGAAATTATTTGGCGGGAGCCCGGAAAACGAAAATGAACCGCCACCGATAGCATCCGCCCCGGACGCCGTCAAGGACGCTTCGGATTATTATGCACCACAACCGGAAATCCTGTCGGAAACCAGCGAGCCTATCGTCGAAAAGACAAGCGCTTTCGCCCATGATACCGATGACGGGATCGAAGACATCCGCAAAAGCGACCGGGAAAGCGACATTCGATTCGAAGAAGCGGCAGATTAACGTCAAACATGCCATAAATTGACCTCTCGATACGGGAGGTTTTTTATTTTTGTGGCATGGAAAACATCGTAACCGCCGAAGAAAAGGAAATCACCTCTGAACTTTACTCGTTGGGCGACTATGCCCACCAGCTCGTCACCTGGATCATCGAATACACGCCGCGGCTGATATCAGCCCTGATCATCCTGTTTATCGGGCTTTGGGTAGTCCGGCTGCTGAATCGCCTGATCAAACGCATCATGATCAAGCGCGAACTCGACCCAACGTTGTCGAAATTTCTCGCCGACATCTTGCTTTGGGCGATGCGCATTCTTTTGGGTGTGACCGTAATTTCGCGCCTTGGCATCGAGACCTCTTCTTTCGTGGCGATTTTGGGCGCAATGGGATTGGCCGTCGGACTTTCGCTCCAAGGCTCGCTTTCGAATTTTGCCGGCGGCATGCTCATCATCATGTTCAAGCCGTTCCGCGTCGGGGATTCGATCGAGGCGCAGGGCGTTTCCGGCACGGTTTCCGAAATCCAGATTTTCGTCACCAAACTTATTACCGGAAATAACCAAACGATTTTTGTTCCGAACGGCGCCTTGTCCAACGGCACGATCATCAATTACTCTATGGAAGGATTGAGGCGAGGCGACCTTACGTTCACGGTTTCCTACGACACGAACATCAAGCAGGTTCGTGAAATCCTGTTGGAAGTCCTCAGAAAAAACAAAAAAGTGTTGCAACAGCCGGAACCTGCCATTGTGGTTCGCGACCTCACGGATCACGCCATTAACATAGCGGTGCGTCCGTGGGCGATGAACGCCGACTTTGGCGACATGGTTGCTGAAGTGCTTGAAGAAGGCAAGGAAGCGTTTGAAATGGAGGGAATTTCGATACAGCCGTTCATGAAGGAACGATCGGTTCAATAATTACTTCCCGCCTACCATGAAGTCCTTTAGGTAAAATGGCTCAAAGTAGGCTACATCTTCAAACTCCGATTTTTCGAATTTTGAGTAGCTCAACGCCGACATTGCATTCGCGGACGGATACATAATGTCGTCCAAAAAAATGAAATTCCCTGAAGTGAGAAACGGCTTGCATTTTTCATTTGAATCGCCTACGAAATAGGCCTTTTCCGAAATATCCGAGAAGGAATTTTCGTCGATTATCTGGGCTTCCGTCTTTCTTATTTCGGACAGGTCGGAAGAAAAGACAGCGCTGTAAACTTCCATTCTTCTCGCATCGATCATCGGAATGATGACGCCGTCTGAAACCATCGCCTGAGCCGCGAGAACTTTAAGCGTGTCAACCGAAACCAACGGAATTCCCAACGCGAAACACAATCCTTTCGCCGCCGAAACACCGATGCGCAAACCTGTGTAAGAACCTGGGCCGCGGCTTACGGCAATCGCGTCGAGCTGCTTGTAAGAGTGTTGCGTTTCAGAAAGTATCCCGTCGATAAATACGTGCAGTTTCTCGGCATGGGCGTAACCTTCTCCCGCAATTTCCCTGCACAATAACGTTTTTCCGTTTTCCGATAAGGCCACCGAACAGTTCCTGGTCGCCGTTTCAATATTCAGAATCAACGCCATTAACTTTTCTTCTTTTTTGCGTCAGGATCGTTGGTTTTCACCTTGTCTCCGGTCACAAGATCTTTCGTTACGACATTATACGGGCCGGTGATGACGATGTCGCCTTTCTTAAGCCCTGACAACACTTCTATATTGGTGTCGTCCTGAATTCCGGTTTTGATCACGCGCAATTTCGCCTTGTCGCCGTCTTTGACGAACACGCATTCAAATTTCTTTTCCGTTTTGGCTTTTTTGAGAGCCTCATCGGTATTCTTTTCCTCGACCTTGAACGTTTTTTTGGCGGTAGTGTCGGTTTTCACGACGACGGAACTGATCGGAACGGCATTGACGCCCACGCGCTTTTTCGTAATGATGTCGACCGTCGCCGTCATTCCAGGTCGGAACGGTGAATAGTTCGATGGTTTTCCCTCTATCAAATCCTGATACGATTCTTTCACAATGCGGACTTTCACCTTGAAATTTGTTACCTGATCGGCGGTTGTCGTGGCGCTTGCGGAGTTCGAAATACTTGTCACGACGCCTTTGAATTGCTTTTTCAGATAAGCATCTACTTCCACGTTGGCCGAATCGCCTACGCTGATCTTGACGATGTCGTTCTCGTTCACATCGACTTCCACCTCCATATTGTTCAGGTTGGCTACGCGAAGCAATTCGGTTCCCGTCATTTGTTGGGTTCCGAGGACGCGCTCACCAAGCTCCACACCGAGAACCGAAATCGTCCCGTCGGCAGGCGAATAGATGTTCGTACGACCCAAATTGTCGCGTGCTTCGTTTACGGTAGCGGCCGCACTCTGCACATTAAAATATGCCGATTGCTTGTTGGCTTTGGCAACCGCGAACGCAGAAATCGCCTTATCCCAATCGGACTTTGAAATGATGCCTTTGTCGAAAAGCGTTTTGTTTCGGTCGTAATTGGCTTTGGCTTCGGCAAATTGAGCATCCGCCTGGCTCAGTCCGGCTTTGGTACCGGAAAGGTTCGAAACGGTCCTGTTCAATCCGGAAGTATACAAATCTGGATTGATCTTGACCAGAAGCTGGCCTTTCTTTACGATTTGGCCTTCTTTTATCGGAAGTTCGATAATCTCGCCCGAGACTTCGGACGAAATCTTGACCTCGACTTCCGGCTGGACTTTTCCGGTTGCCGAAACAGTCTCGACGATGGTCATTTCTTCGACTTTGGCGGTTTCTACTTCTGTCCCTTCATTTTTGTCGCCAATAGCGCCCGATTTGGAAAGGGCTATCAAGATAATGATCAGGATTACGACTCCACCGAGGAGAAAATACATCGTTTTTTTAGACATGGCTATTCAGTTATGTTGATTGGGATCCCGAAGTAGAATTCTACCACTTTGACCCTGAAAATGTAATCGAATTTTGCACGGACCGCATCAGACTGCGAATTCACGTATAATGTTTGCGCCTGGTTCAAATCGAAGGAATTCATCATGCCCACGTTGTAACGCTCCTGTGCATAATTGAACGCCAATTCGCGAGCCTCGACCGCCACCAAAGCGGCTTCATAAGCCTGAAGCGCATTTTTGGCATCGACGAAAGCCTGATAAACGTTTCGCTCGAGGTCAAGTTCCGCTTGGGAAAATGCAATTTTGGAACGCTCAAGCGCTACTTTGGAACGCTCTACGTTATTCCTCGCCGCAAATCCGTTTAGGATCGGGATACTGAGTTGCAGTCCGAAATTGTGCCCTTTGTTTTCGCTGAACTGGTCAAAGATCGGCTCATATTTCCCTAAAACAGGAATAAAATTTTGCTGGACGACGTTTTGCCCTGTTCCTTCCACCGTACCGATCACACTCGTCGGATTATCGGGATCTTGGATGCCACCGATCACGCGGTCGGTATAAGCAGCACGCGTACTGAAACTGTAATATCCTTGCAGGTTCGGTTGCAACGCACCTTGGGAAATTTTGACGTCACGCTCGGCGACGAGCAAATTCGTGCGCGCGATCTTGATCTCGTTGCGGGCTTCTTTGGCCTTATCGAAAATCGCTTCCGGCGTTTGCAGCATCACTGGGCTTTCCGACACTTCGTAGTCGTTGTCGGCAACGTCAAAATCCTTAAAATCGTCGAGTTGGAGCAATTGCGCAAGGCTCAACTTCGAAATCATCAAAAGGTTTTCCGCATCCACGACCGCTTTTTGGCTGGTAGCGACAGTGGCACGCATATCGGCCAGATCGCCTCTCGGCACAGATCCCGCGTTGACCATTTCCTGGGTGCGCGTCATCAAGCGTTCGTTATTGGCAAGTTGCTGCTTTTGTACTTTGAGGTTTTCCTTGTTGAATAGGATCTGGAGAAACGCATTGGCAACGTTAAGCGAAATATCGTCCCTCATTTTGTCAAGCCTGTATTGGGACGCGATGATCGACAATTTGGAACGCCTCAACTGGTTTTGGTTCTGCAACCCTTTGTAGATATCGATCCCGGCATTGATGCCCGCCGAGGTAAACTGAGTCGTTTGATTTTCGAGCAAACCCGTGGTGATGTTCTGGTTCAAACCGATGTTCCAGCTGTGGTTGGCGTTGGCGTTTAGCGAAGGAAGGAATGCACCTATCGCATCTTTTTTATCGATGGCGGAAAGTTGCAGGTCGAGTTCGCTCTGCTTGATCTGGATATTGTTCTTGAGCGCATATTCCACACACTCCTTCAACGTCCATTTCTTTCCCTGCTGTGCAAAGGAGACGCTTACCGAAACCAGCAAAAGCGCAACGATTAAATTTATTTTTCTCATGGCTAGGAAATGAAGCACAGCTTTGGGCTGCACAAATTTATGATTTTTTGATTAATGATTGACCCTAGATTTGATTACTGTTGGCCGGGAGCCTTTTCAAGGCCTTGATTCCACACCTTGATTTTGTCGTCTTTGGTGATCCCGCTTTTTACCTGGACATAAATTCCGTCGCTTACGCCGAGTTCTACATTGCGTTTTTCGAATTTCTGGGCGGAAGTTTCGACTTCGACAAACGATTTTTTCGTCTTTTCGTCAAATTGAACCAGCGACTCCTTGATGGCGAGCGAATTCTCCGCTTTGTCGAGGATGATCGACGCATTTGCCGAAAGCCCGGCGCGGATAAAGGTGGTATCGCGGTTCTTCAACGCTCCTTTGATCTCGAACTGGATCGCCCCGTTTTCGGTTTTTCCCTTAGGCGCGATATAGTTGAGCACGGCGTCGAATTTCTTGTTTTCGATGGCGCCAACCGTAATTTCTATCGGAAGGTTTTCTTTTACCTTTCCAACTTCGGATTCATCGAGTTTCCCTACGAAAATCATCCGATCGGTATCGGCCAAAGTCGCAATTGTCGTTCCTTCGTTGAAATTGTTCGCTTCGATGACCTGGTTCCCGACCTTTACCGGAACGTCGAGAATCTTTCCGTTCACCGTCGAGCGGATCATCGTGTTGGCATAACTTCCCAAACCGGAAGTAGTTCCCGTCTTCACGATATCAAGCCCTTGCTTCGCAGCTCCGTAAGTTTGCTTGGCCTGCATCCACGCGGTTTCGACAAGTTGGAATTCGTTTGCGGAAATGACGCCTTTGTCAAAGAGCACTTTTTGTCGTTTGTAAATCCTTTCCTGGTTGTCGAGCTCGATTTTAGCGGCCACGACCTGGTTCTGCGAACTGCTGAGGCTCGAAACATTAGCGACAACCCGGATCTGAGCGATAGGATCGCCGGCCTTGATATTGTCCCCGGCTTTGATGAATACTTTTTCGATGATGCCCGAAATGTTCGGCTTGATGAGGACTTCCTCGTCCGGCACGATATTTCCGGTCGCTATCGTCGTTTTAGTGATGGTCTTGATTTCCGGCTTTTCTGTCTGGAATACGACCGGAGATTCCTGGTTTTTGGCGTACAGATAATACAATGCCCCGACGAACACGATGGCGATGAACACTAAAATGGCAACGGTTACTCCTTTTCTCATTGTCTGTTTATGATTGGTGATTTGTTCCTTTTTTGATTTGTTTATTTGAATCTGATTTGACAACAGCTGATTTCCCAAACGACAAACCCTAATTATCTAATCATCTAATTTTCTAATTCGCTAATTCGCTAATTCGCTAATTCGCTAATTATCATTCCGTCCGTAACGCGTCAACCGGTTTTACGCTTATCGCGATCTGTGCCGGGATAAAGCCCGCGAGCAGCCCGGATCCTATCAGGACCATAAGCGCGAAAAACACCACGAGCAGATCGACGCTTGGATTGGCGAACATCATATCGTCAGATGGCATCGATTCCAGAATGGCGTTCAATCCCGCGAGAATACCCGTCGCTACCGCAATTCCCGCCATGCCGGCAATAATTGTAAGAAAAATGGATTCCGACAGGATTTGCCTGCGGATAGTTCCCGGCGTCGCGCCAAGTGCCCGCCTGATCCCGATCTCTTTCGTGCGTTCCTTGACGACGATCAGCATGATGTTCGAGATTCCGATGACGCCCGAAAGCAATACCAGCGTTCCGACGAAATAGGCGATAAACCTCAGGATCAGAAACAATCCGTTGACTTTGCTGTACTCCTCGAAAAGATCGAAATTCCCAATCGAGCGCTCATCGTCCGGATGTACCGAATGACGTGCCTTTAGGAAATTGATGATGTCTTTTTTCATTTCGGTTATCGACGCTCCGTCTTTTGCGGTGATCGCCATCCATCCGACGACATCGCCGTAATTGAACGCCTGCTGAAACGTCGTGAACGGAATGAAGATGTTTTTCTGCGCTTCTTCCACTCCACCTCCGTCGTTGCTTCGCGACTTATAAACGCCAACCACCATAAAACTGATGCCGTTGATCTTGAGATAGCTTCCAATGACTTCTTCTCCTGGCTTGTACATCAGGTTGATCACGCCTTGCCCTATCACCGCTACTTTTCGCTTGGCGTCGATGTCGCCGTGGTTGACGAAACGCCCTTTGATGATATCCATCGATTCCTGTTGGGTAAGCTCGGGATAATCGCCATAAACGCCGAAAGCTCCGGTTTTATCGCCTCGGATCACATTGTTGCCGCCTTGGTATCCGCCAAGCTGGTTTCTCGGCGAGACGTAAAGCAAGTCAGGAAAGTTGGCTTTGAGTGCCGGGACGTCGTCGTTCTTGAAGTTGAACTGGCGCCCGATTGGCAAGCCTTTATAGGGTTTGGACGTGACTTGCGTCCACATGAACATCGTATTGGTAGCGATTCCGGAAAAACCTTTCTTGACACCGTTTTCCAGACCTTTTCCGGCGGCAAGCAGGATTACGAGAATAAAAATTCCCCAAAATACGCCAAATGCGGTAAGCGCCGTGCGAACCGGATTTGCCGAAAGTGCCTGTAGGATTTCTCCCCATTTGTCTCTGTCAAACATATTATTCGTCTCGTAAAGCGATTATCGGTCGGATCTTGGCTGCTCGGTAAGCCGGAAAAAATCCCGCTGCGGCGCCGGCGATTATCAACAACACCAAAGTGGTCATGGCTACGTTGAAATCGACTTGCGGATTCTGGAAAAACTCACTCGTAATCATAGGTCCTGCGAACTCAAGCAGCGCAAGGCTCGCGAGCAACCCGACAAAACCCGCAATCGTGGTAATAAAAATCGACTCGTGCAAAATCATGACGACAATTGAAAACGGTGTGGCACCAAGTGCTTTCCTGATCCCGATCTCTTTAGTGCGCTCTCTTACGATAATGAGCATGATGTTGCTTACGCCGACGACTCCTGCGACGATCGTACAAATTCCGACCCACCAGAAAAACAGGCGGATATATAAATTCAAATCGTAGAATTGTTTCGCATTTTCAACCGAGCTGAATGCCTGTATCGCGCCGTCATCGTCCGGGGCGACGGTGTTTTTTGCCTTGAGCAGCGATTTGAGGTCATTGGTGAATTTGTTGGATTCGGCCAAAGCCTGTTCGTAAGTATCGGCCTTTTTGAGCGTGTAAAACAAATTGTTGACGTTTTGGCCAAGTCCGAACACATTTTGCGTTGTCGTAAACGGTAAAAAGGCGCGCGATTCCTCGCGTTCGCCTCCCGGATCGGTAAAAACGCCGACGACCTTGAACGGAATCGTATTGATCGTGATGATTTTTCCGACAGGATCTTCGTCCTTGAACAACATCAGCTTGAGCTTGTTCCCGATAACGGCTACTTTTTCGCGATTTGCCAAATCGTTGGCATTGACCCAGCGACCGTTGATCATCGTCGCGTTTTCGATCAATTGCATATCGGCATTCGCGCCGCGAACCTGATAACTCCCGGTTTCTTTTTTATACGCGAACTGTGTTTGCCAAACACTGACGCCGGCCGATTTCTTGTCTACTTTGTCGCCGAGTTTGTTGTTCACGATTTCATAGTCGGAGTTGCGCATCTGGACAAAACGCCCCGGATTCAGTCCCTTGTATTCTTTCGTGGTGATTCCGGACCAAACCTCGACAATTCCTTCGGCATCACGTTCGAATTGTTTCTCGATACCATTCTGCAAACCTTTTCCGGCTCCGAGCAAGATCACGAGGATAAAAATTCCCGACGCTACCGAAATTCCCGTGAGAAAGGTCCGTAACTTATTTTTTGAAATGGCCTGGAAGATTTCCTGCCAACGTTCGATATTAAACATATGCGTTCGCCCTTTGCTGTGTAACGGTGATATCGTCAATGATAAGCCCGTCTTTGAGGACTACGTTTCGCTTGCACATGGCGGCAATGTCGGGTTCATGCGTGACGATGAGGATGGTCTTGCCTTCGTCGTTTATTCCCTGGATGAGTTCCATAACCTCATAGGACGTTTTGGTGTCGAGCGCCCCGGTCGGTTCGTCGGCAAGCAACACTTTCGGATGAGAGGCAAGTGCACGCGCAATTGCGACCCGCTGTTTCTGGCCTCCCGACATTTCATTGGGCAAGTGATGGGCATGGGAAGCCAATCCGACCTTTTCGAGGTAACTCATCGCAATCTCGTTGCGTTCCTTGCGTTTTATACCCTGATAATACAAAGGCATCGCAACATTGTCAAGTGCCGATTTGTAATTGATCAGGTTGAACGACTGGAAAACGAAACCGAGGAATTGGTTGCGGTAGCGCGATGCGATGGTTTCGTTGAGTTTCTTGATTGGAACATTGTCTAGCGTGTAACTTCCGGAATCGGCTTCGTCGAGGATCCCGAGAATGTTGAGCAACGTGGATTTGCCCGAACCGGACGAACCCATTATGGCCACGAGTTCCCCTTCTTTGACGTTAAAATTGATTCCCTTCAAAACATGAAGGTTCGTATTCCCCGTCTTGTAAGATTTGTGGAGATCTTTAATTTCGATCATGGCAGTCTGTTTGGTGATGCAATTCTATCGAATTCGTTGATTGATGATGATGACGATAACAGAATTTTAAGAATCCCGTCACAAAATATAAGACTTCGCGACGCCTGAAATGTTACAGCCAAAAATGCTATTTGTTACATTTGTCAAAAAGATACGAAATGACTTCCAAAAACATTGTCCTGGCTTCCATCGGCGCGCTTTTGCTAAGCAGCTGTTCGTCAACACAAAAAATAGACGCGTTGCGACCCGATCCGGACAATGCGACGCCGCTTATGTACGAAACGGCGCCTTCATTTATCGATTTACCCGTAAAGATAAAACTAAAAGACATTGAAAATCAGACCAATAAATATTTAACAGGTCTGATTTACGAGGACAAGAATATCGAAGATGATGATTTGCAGATGCAGGTGTGGAAACAAGGCCCGATCGCACTCTCGAATGAAAACGGTCGCATCAAAACCGTACTTCCGCTGAAGGTCAATGTCAAATACCGCATCGGGACAAAATCGTTGGGCGTCGACCTGACATCCGTAAGGGAATTCAACCTGAACGGAAGAGTCACGCTGTTGAGCAATGTCGGGCTCACGAACTGGAAACTGGCCACGAAGACCGAACTCAAAAGCATCGACTGGAGCGAAAGCCCGACCACGACGGTCATGGGAAAACAGGTTCCGATTACCTACGTCGTAAATCCTGCGATAAAACTCTACGGATACAAGATGGAAAAGGCAATCGACGACGCCATCGAAAAATCAATGGATTTCAAGCCGCAGGTTTTAGATGCGTTGGAAAAACTCTCAGCACCGATACAGATGAGTGAAGCCTACGAAAGCTGGTTGCGAACGGTTCCGACCGAAATTTACTCAACCGAGGCCAAACTCCAAAAAGATGTCATCGAATTGGAAATGGGGCTCAAATGCACAATGGAAACCTTCGTCGGGAAAAAGCCGGAAGCAAAGTTCGACCGCAACAAGATCGTGCTCAAACCGGTTTCCAAAATGCCCGATCACTTCACGGCCAACATCGCCGCCGTTTCGACATATGCCGATGCCTCGCGTATCATGTCGCAAAACTTCGCAGGCCAGGAATACGGAGACGGGAGCAAGAAGGTCAAGGTCAATAAGGTCAACATCTGGCACAAGTCCGGGAAGATGATCATCGCCCTCGACATGACCGGAAGCCTCAACGGAACGATTTACCTCGCCGGTTTTCCCCAATACAATTCCAAAACACAGGAAATTTATTTTGACCAACTCGATTACGTTCTCGACACAAAAAGCAAATTGATGCGCACCGCCAATTGGCTTATGAACGGATACATCCTCAAAAAAATGCAGGAAAGCTGTCGTTATTCTATCAAACCGAATCTCGAGGAAGGCCGCAAAAACATGATGCCTTACCTGAGTAATTATTCCCCTATGCCAGGCGTTTTCGTAAACGGATCGGTGGGTGACATCAACTTTGGGAAGATACAGCTAACGAATCAGGCCATCATCGCCTTCGTTACGGTAAACGGAAAATTAGACGTAAAAATCGACGGGCTTAAATGAAGTTGCAGCACAAGATAAAAACCTATTTCAAAACGCGTGACTTCCATTTGTGGAAAGACTTGCGGTTCGACCAAGGGTTGAGTTTCGTGCATCCGACAGAAGAAATCCTGATTGAAATCGCATCGTATCTTGTCGATATGGAACCATGTGACCCATTGGAAGACAAACGCTTCCGAATGAAAGAAACAACTGCCGTGGCATTCGACAACGTAGACGAAATGATGCCGTGGCTATCCCGCATCGTCAGATCGGACTTCGAGGAAACATCGCAGGAAAGCAAAATTTTCGATTGGAAATTCCGCTACCAACTCAAGCCGTATACAACGAGTGTCGGCTCCCATTGCCTTTCGAATGCGCTGACATCGCTCAAAAAGGAAAACTCCCACTGCATTTACGCATTGGTTTCCATCCGAAAATTTTCAGGAAAATACTACTGCTGGACGTTTTAAGCCGTGCGTTTGCGGTACAGTCGGTAAACGAAAAAACCGAGCACGCCAACGAGCACGTACGGGATGGCCATTAGATATATGATGCCATTGTTGACCGCTTCTGCCTGTTCGGATTCATCGGAATTCTGTAGCACGGCGCGGCACATCGCACATTGGGCTTCTGCCAAAGCCGGCATCAGCAATAAGGCGAAGACGAAAACCGAGGCGATAAAGGTGGACTTACGCATAATAAGGCGAAATCATTAAATATACTACAACTCCCGTAACGGCGACGTACAACCAGATCGGGTACGTGATCCTACCCAGTTTGCGATGCTTGTCAAACCTTTCGGAAAGCGCTCTCACATACGTAAAAAGCACCATCGGAATGATCGCGATCGACAGCAAAATATGCGTTACGAGGATAAAAAAGTACACGAGCCGCATTTTCCCGACGGACGCGATTTCTTCAACACTGAGCTGTCCGTCGTGATCGACGTCGCCAAAACGCGTGCTTTCGGAGGTCATGTGGTAGGCGACGTACATCACCAGGAACGACAACGACAATCCGATCGCGAATTTCATCAGCCGTTCGTGCAGCTTGCGATTCCCGCGCCTGACGGCCATTACCGCGACGACGAGCACCACGGCGGTCAATCCGTTTATCGTGGCATAAATCGGCGGAAGAAAGGTGAGCGGCTTTACGTCAAACCCGAAATCCCTGAGTTTTACAAAAAAAAGTGCCGCGACGACAACCGGTATCACGATTGAGACGGCAATAATGAGTTTGCTCATACGCTTTTCCAGCGAAACTGAATTTTCTTCGATCATTTTTCTTTTAGTAAGATCTGGATGTCCTGCATAATGGCTTCAACGCCTTCTTTTTCGATGCCGTCGTAATAGGCTGTCGGGTTTCCGTAAGCGTCCATCCTGCACCGGATATTGCCTTTCTTGTCAATCAACGCGAACATTCCCGAGTGTTCAAAACCACCGTCAGCGTTCGCATTTTTACCCGCATACAAGTTATAACCTTTGTTGGCGATATCGAAAATATAATTACGGTCGCCCGTAAGCATGTGCCAATTCGACGACGTGACGCCCAAAGCATCGGCATGCTCCTTTAAGACCTTCGGCGTGTCGTGTTCCGGATTGATCGTTATCGAAGCGAGCCCGAAGTTCGGGTTACCGTAAAATTTCTTCTGGAGCTCGAGCATGTTCTGGTTCATCTTCGGGCAAATCGTTGGGCAGGTGGAAAAAAAGAATTCGAGCACGTACACTTTGCCGTCGTAATCTTTATTGCTGATTTTTTTTCCATCTTGGTTGGTCAGCTCGAATTGCGGCGCTTTGGCCAACGTATACAACTCCCCTTCTCCGGTCACGTTGTTGCTCACTTTGTCGAGATCGCGCCCGCGGACAACGTCGCCTCTTTTTACCCTTTCGACGATATTTGGAATAAAGATGATCCCAAAGACCAGGACCACGAGCGCGACCCAGATATACGTTTTGTTTTTCATCAGATTTGTCTTTTCGTGGCGTTGTTGTTGCGCTTGAACGCCGATTTGTATTCGTAAAGCAACACCTTGAAATCGTCGAGGAATTTATTGCTGATTTCAGACGGATGGAAGGTGTCGTAACCGTCGATGAATTCTTCCCCGTCGTTGCGTCCGCGCAGTTGGCGTTTTTTGTCGATCAGGTAAACGTCAGACGTGCCAAAGTCTTTGTTGAGTCCGGACTTTACTTTCAATCCCGAGTGAAATGCCATGATATCCTCCGGTTTGGCAAAAACGAACTTCCAGGTCGACATGTCGGTAATTTCGGCACATTTGTCATAGATCGCCTGGACTTCTTTTTCGGTTCCCATCGGACACACGTAAACGAATTGCAGATCTTCAAACCCGTGATAACGCTCGAAAACCTTCTGGTTGAGATTGAAAATATTGCCGCGGTTTTTTACGATGTCGAATCCGCCGAAGCCTAAAACTGTAATCCTGCCCTCGAGTTTTACTTCCTTTTTATCAAGCGACTCCCATGCCCCGAATTCGGGAACCTGAGGCGTAATTACAGGCAAACTCGTGAAACTGTGAACACCCGATGCGAAGAAGAGATAAGCGACAATGGGAACGACGAAAAGCAGTAGTAGGACAATCGTTTTTTTCATCGTATATCGCATGTATTAGCGGGTACAAAAATAAAAAAAGGCGGTCTAAAAACCGCCCTTTTCCATGAATTAATATTTTAGCCTTCTGTTAAAAATTCCACTTGATCGTAGAATTCGCGAAAACGCCATAAATATAATCGCCTTCTACAAGAAGAATGAAAACCAGGTACAAAACAAGGAATGCCACCGAAGAGACAACCGCCCAACGAAGGCTGGCTTTTTCGTGTTCCATGTGCATGAACGCCCAAACGATGTAGTACGCTTTGACGATCGTAAGGATAATGAAGATCCAGTTGAGGATGTTCATTCCCAAAATGGTATTCGAGTGGAGAACGTCCGGCTTAATGATACCCAAAGCCACCTCGACGATCGTGATGACGGACATGTAAGCGAATACAGACCAGATCCTTTTTATGTTTGCTGAATTATCGTGTGCGTCGTGTGCCATGATGCTTTTTTTAACTTTAAACCTTAAACTTTAAACCTTTCAACTTCAAGATCAAACAAGGTAGAAGAAGGTGAATACGAATACCCAAACCAAATCCACAAAGTGCCAGTACAAACCGACTTTCTCTACCATCTCATACGAACGTCTTCTTTCGTAAGTTCCCAAAAGGACGTTGAAGAAAATAATGATGTTGATGATGACTCCCGAGAATACGTGGAAACCGTGGAATCCCGTAATGAAGAAGAAGAAATCAGCGAATAACTTGCTACCGTACTCGTTTCTGTAAAGGTTGGCTCCCTCAACGACGATATGCGAATTGTCGATCATTTTTTGCGAAGCCTCGCGGTTGAGGACTTCTTTGTGTTTTTTCTTGTTCAGGCCTTGTTCGAGACGGGCATCTTTGCGATCGGCCTCGGTGTCCTGATAGATTCTCTCGGTGCGTACGCGAAGTTCCGGATGTGCCTTGAACGCTGCCTGGACTTCCGCAACGGAATACGTCGCCGGTGTTTGGGCCTCGCTCTGGAACCAAGTCGCGTTGCTGCGCTTGAGCACTTCTCTTTCCTCAGGAAGCTGAACAACGAAATCGTCGAGCTTGACGCGCTCTCCTTTGTCGTTCACGAACTGAAGCAAGCTACCGCCTTTGGTTTCGATCGCCCCGTATTCGCCTTTGATGAAGTTTTTCCACTCCCATGCCTGGGATCCGACGAAGATCAAACCTCCGATAATCGTCAGGAGCATGTAAAACGCTACTTTTCTTTGCTTCATCTGATGTCCCGCATCCACAGCCAATACCATGGTTACAGACGAAAAGATGAGGATAAAGGTCATCAACGCCACGTAATACATCGGAGCCGTGACACCGTGCATGAACGGAAAGTGCGTAAACACTTCATCCGGCAATGGCCAGGTCTCGATGAATTTGAATCGTGAAAAACCGTAAGCGGCAAGGAATCCCGAAAACGTCAAGGCATCGGACACGATGAAAAACCACATCATGAGCTTTCCGTAACTGGCGCCCATCGGCTCATTTCCGCCGCCCCAGACCTTAGTTTCAGTAGTAGCAGTTGCTCCCATATTAAATTTTATCCGTTAAAAAGTTCCCAAATTTAAGCATTTTTTTATTTGAAGAAAGTCAAAAATAAAAACAAATAAATCCACAGGAAATCGAGAAAATGCCAATATGTCGCACCTAGTTCAATTCCAAGGGTTTGAGAAGCGTTGTATTTTTGTTTAAAATGCTTATAAATAATGACCAAAAGCGAAATAATGCCTCCGGCGAGGTGCGCCATGTGCGTCATGGCTACGACATAGAGAAACGTCGTGGTCACGTTGCTCGCGCTTCCTGTAAAGAAATAGCCTTGGGAAACCACTTGCCCGAATCCTTCGAACTGCAGCCAAACGAACGCAATTCCCAACAGCAAAGTCGCCACTAAAAATCCCATTGTAGCCCCATGTTTATCTTGTTTAATTGACTTTTTGGCGAACCACATCATCAGGCTGCACATCAGGATAACCACGGTAGAAGCCAGAAACGCACTCGGCATTTCAAAATCCTGAAGCCAGTCTTTTCGGCTTTTGCTTACCACGAACGCGCTCGTCAGTCCGGCGAACATCATCGTCATGCTGATCATGGCGAACCAAAGGATCAATTTATACGAACGGTCGGTGCGGGCTTTATGCTCCTCGGCCGACATGATTTCTTTTGTCATCATCTCAAGAATTTATCTGCAATGTAAACGATCTGCAACAGGGAAATATAGGAAACGCTCGCAAGCATCAAGGCTTTCGCCGATTTTGCCGTGCGCAACCGGTAGAGCTTCGCGGCGTAAAACAGCATCCACAGTCCCAATAACAAAACTATTCCGGCCGATACAGGCGTAATGTAAAATTGCCCTGTGTATCCCAACGCCGGCAGGAGCGACGCCACGATAAGCCATATCGTGTACAATATCGTCTGGGTTGCGGTAGATTGGTCGCGTTTTCCGTTGGGAAGCATGTAAAATCCGCCTTTTTCATAATCTTCGAACAAAAACCATCCAATCGACCAAAAGTGAGGAAACTGCCAGAAAAACTGTATCAAAAACAACGTTCCGGCCTCTATCCCGAATTCTCCCGTAGCAGCGACCCATCCCAACATGAACGGAATCGCACCGGGAAAAGCCCCGACAAAAACCGACAAAGGCGTGACCGGCTTCAACGGCGTGTAGACACAAGTGTAAAGAAATATCGAAATCGCGCCGAACATAGCGGTTTTCGCATTGATCATGTACAGCAAAACTAATCCGATGGCGGTAAGCGTAAAAGCGATCGTCAAAGCCACTCCCACCGACATCCTGCCCGACGGAACCGGGCGATTCTTGGTGCGATCCATCAAAGCGTCGAGGTCTTTCTCGATCACCTGGTTGAACGCGTTCGACGCCCCGACCATGCAATATCCGCCTATCATCAGCATCGCCAAAACGCCCCAACTGAACGGATGCGTATCGCTAAAACCCAAAAGATAGCCAGCGATTGAAGAAAAAAGCACGCTGATCGCCAAACCGGCTTTCGTGATAGCCTTAAAGTCGACAAAAACAGATTTTAGCGAAAAAGTAGTCGAATGAGCGTCCAATGCGGTTTCGTTTGCAGAATCGCGGCAAAGGTACGCCACGCAAAACGAATGGACAAAAAAGCGATTATAAATTTGGACATATTTTAGGAGCATTTTCCCGCTGTTCGCTCCAAGCTTCGCCAAAACACAAAATTTTGCACCGTTTTGCGCGAGCTTCTTCGGTCGCTGCGCAAAACGGGCAAAATTAATTGTGTTTTTGGCAAAGGCTTTCCGCTTCCATCGGGGCTAGGGTTTTGTCGAAAATGGAAATTGCTTTTAAGATGTTGCAACTGGATGGTTTAACAATTTCTACAGATTTCCTGTAGCTGCGTAGTGCGAAGAAGTGATAAATTTACCACGGGTGGGCCGGGGAAAGGCCGTCGTTACTGAAACGGCGTTAAATGCCCCGCTCGCAGCCAAGAAACAGGTTTAACAATTTCTACAGATTTCCTGTAGCTGCGTAGTGCGAAGAAGTGATAAATTTACCACGGGTGGGGCCGGGGAAAGGCCGTCGTTACTGAAACGGCGTTGAATGCCCCGCTCGCAGCGAAGAGACAGGTTTAACAATTTCTACAGATTTCCTGTAGCTACCGAGTAAGAAGAAGTGATATATTTACCACGGGTGGGGCCGGGGAAAAGCCATCCGTCAAAAAACGCCTGGCTGATTATCAATAATCGAAATACCAGTTAAAGACATCGCTCCTCAACCCTACCGTAAACCACGTCGTCGAATCTTTTGAGAAATTGGCGGTGTTGGCCATAGGATCGAAATTGCGGTAGATGAAATTGGCGAACAACCGCAAATTTGTCGACGGATTGACGAGATATCCAGCCTGGATGTCAGCAATAAAGACGTTGGTTTTGTTTCCTTGGCCTATCTTTACACCTTCCTCTAGCGGACGGTTTTCGTCATAGCTAAGGTAGATGTTGCTTCCGTAATTCCCGATATTTTCCGAAGCGTTAAAATCAAGCCCGCGAACGCCAACCGTAACTTTGGCATCGGCATACAAACGCCCTTTGCTATAACGCCCGATCGCGAGGAACTCCTGAAAATTCCCGCCCCATTGGTGGCCCAAACTCTGGTTGTTATGGCCGTAATTCGTAATGGCTTCACTATGCGCGTAAACATAGGGACGAACATGGTTGTACTCGACCTGCAAGATCAGGTTGTCGATGTTCAACGCATTGAAATATTTCAACCCTAGTTGATAACCGAATTTGTTTTTCCAGCTTTGCTTGCCTTCTTTCATGTCCTCAAGCGAGAATTCGTCGAGCAGATATTGGGCGTAAAACGTAAACTGGTTGTTGAACTTATACTTGGTTGTCGCGGCGAGCATTGCATTTCCGCTTCTTGAAGACGAGGCGAACTCCACCGATCGGTAAAAGATGATCGGGTTTACGAAACTCATGTCGAAACCTCTGTTGTTCTGTTTCGACCAGATCACCGATTCGAAAAGCCCGAGATTCCATCGCTTGGTCAAGTTGATGCTCAAATAGTGGCTTGCGGCGAATTTCGTAGCGTAGGTGCCGTCTTCAACTACATCGGGGCGCACATCTTTGAGCCAGGTATACACGTTCGTGTACTTTATCTTCCAGAACGTTGTATTCATTTTGAAATACGGATACGGGCTCGCCCCATCGCCGAGTAACAGCGATCGGTAACCGTCTCCAATGAAGTTGCGGCCGTAACCCAAATTGAGGTTCAGGAATTTGGATGGCGTAAAGGCAAGATTGGCTTCGGCCATCGGGAAATCGTATGAATCGGTTTTGAAGGCCTTGGCGATCCCGATTCCCGGAATGATCGCAGGATTTCCACCGTCGGGACGCAAAGATTCGGCATATTGGTTGAAATAATCCGCGAAACGGCCCTGGCTTTCGTAAATCGTAGTCGTGAAATTGATGGTTTTGCCCAGACCGCCTTCGAGACGCAAACCGCGGGTGTTGATATATGTATAATCCACGTTATCGCCGCTGCTTTTCCCAAGTTGCAAATCGAATATCGGATTCAGTGTAAACCAATAATCCTGACCCTGGATCTGAACCGTATTCTCGTTCCACAATTTGCGTCCCCACCAACCGGATTTATTCTTTTTGATTTTGTCGTAAGCCTGTTGTAAATCGTGATAACGGTTCACATCCGCGTAAGCGTAAGGCTTGGAAGCCGTGTGATTGTTCGAGCCGACCTGGTTGAGTTCGGCGTCAAACTGGGAATAATAGCTGTGCGACAACGGAATGTTGAGATGGCTCCTGAACTGAGGATTGTCAAATGTCTTCGTGTAACCTTTAGCGACACTGTCGAACTCGGTAAGTTCCTTATTGCGATCCTGCTTGATCTTTTCCTTATCGGAATTGATCTTGACTTGCGCGTTTAACGTCGGCCGAACGGCCACCTCACCCGGCTTCAACAGTGGAATCGCAATGTCGATCGTATATTTGGCATAGGTCGGGTTCCCGTTGTGGGTTGCGGGCGAAATCTTTGGCATTGAGGCGAAAACACGTCTGGCTTCCTCGTTGAGTTGCCCTTTGTCGGCATCGACGAAAATCACCTTGAATTGCCCTTCGGGGCTAACTTCGAACAACACGAACACATTGCCGGAATAATCAGATGGCAAATCGGCAGGAACCTTAAAATTTGCGTAGACGAATTCCTGGACCTTGTTGTAAAAACAAGCTTCGAGTTCCGGTTCGCTTTTGCCTTCGCAACCCGCCATCACAGGGAAAACGTCAGATTGGGAAAATACCTTGGCGCCAATCAGCAACAATAGCAACGTCAAAATTCGTATCATGTATCGCATATCAATAGTCCGTATCTGAGGCTCCGCCTTCGGCTATGGCTTTGGCAGCCGAAGTCCCGATGCGTTTCACACCTAATTGTATCATTTGTTCGGCTTCTTCAAATGTCCGGACGCCACCGGCAGCCTTTACCGGAAGTGGGCAAGCGTTCTCAAGCATGATGACGACCACTTCTTTTGTGGCTCCGTTTGGAATTCCCTCGGGCGTTTCGTAGAATCCTGTAGACGATTTGACGAACACGCTCTGATAGTGTTCTTCCTTGAAATTCGAAAAGACAACGTTCTTTATCAACGCCGATAGTTGGGCAATCTGCAAATCATTCAACGCCGCGACCTCGATGATCCATTTTACGGTTTTGTGCGATTTGAGTCCCAACGCGGTCGCTTCGGCCACTTCGTGTTTTACCGAGGCCACATCGCCTTTTTTGAAAGCTTCGTAGTTGATGACGAAGTCGAGATCGTCGGCCCCGTCTGCAATCGCTTTGCGGGCTTCCGAGAGTTTGGCTTCGAGAGGAGCGCTTCCGAAAGGAAAATCGATCACCGTTCCAATCAATAAGGTCGAATTGGCCATTTCAACCATCTTTCTGGCCATGGCAACGTATTCCGGCCGGATCATCGCGAGCTTGAACTTCAGGTCGATTGCTTCCTGGACCGTTTGCGAAACGATAGCGGTGTTCCTGGCATCGGAAATGCCTGCCTGTTCGGCCGTTTTGAGATAAGTTGAATCGAGGTATTGCCTGACGTCCATGCGGTAAATGTATAAAAAACCTTTGGGTTCCTATCGCCTGCCCGTTTGGGCTGCCATTTTTTTGTAAATCATGACACAAACGGCCGCCAATAAAGCACCCGCTATGTTCGCCAACGCATCGTTGACATCCGCCTGACGGGTTGCCGTGAGCGCACCTTGGGCAAATTCGATCGCGATGCCGAACACTGCCGACGCCGCCACGACTTTAAACAATATTTGCGCAGTGCCGGCCATCGAGCCTTCAGTGCGCAAATAGAGATACCACAACAGGGTAAACAGGAAGTGGAAACTGCCGTGAACGTATTTGTCGACGTTGCCGACGCTCACTTTGGGCAAATCATTAAAACTTACCAGGCACATCAAGGCGATGAAAACCGTCCATCCACAAGCGCAGGCAAGCCAGAATTTTTTAAGCACCCACGAGATTTTTGTAATCTTCGGCAGACAAAAGCGAATCGAAATCGGCTACGTCAGATACCCTTATCTTGATCATCCAGCCTTGTCCGTAAGGGTCGCCATTGACGGCCTCGGGATTGCTCTCGAGTTCCTCGTTGAATTCCACGATTTCTCCCGCCAACGGGAGAAACAAATCCGAAACGGTCTTCACCGCTTCAACGGTCCCGAAAACTTCGTCTTTGTCGAGCGTTTGGTCAAGCGTATCGACTTCGACGTAAACGATATCTCCCAATTCTTTCTGGGCAAAATCGGTAATGCCGACAGTCGCGATTTCGCCTTCAAGACGGATCCACTCGTGCTCTTTGGTGTATTTCAAATCGGCTGGGATATTCATGGTGTTGTATTTTTTTGGTTTGTTACCGCAAATGTAAAATTTAGGCGCGGGATTTAAAATGATTCGTCTTGTTAATTACCGAAATTATATCGCAACGTGAATCCTCCGCGAATGTTCGTCATCGGATACGAAGTCGAAATCACCGCTTTGGAGAATTGATGATCGTAGTAGAAAATCAGCGTCAGGTTTTTACTGAACGAGTAATCGGCAGTCAGTTTCGCCGACCAAATGTTCTGGCCGCCTCCTAACTGGTTGTTGTCGTAGTCAAGGTTCCTGACGATCGTTTTGTTGTTTCGGTACGAACCGTCGACCTTGATGTTGATATCGCTTTTGATGACGCCTTGCGGATTGTCGGCCAGTCGCGTCGAGAAAATCACGTCCTTGAATCGATATCCGACGCCGACCACATATTCCTGGCCCAAAACCTCCGTCATGAGATTGTTGTCGAAACTCATCGAAAGCGCCCGGTCCTTTTTGACTTCCGCCAGGAACTTGAAGGCGTTCTTCATTTCGAAATCAACGCGCATCAGCGGATTGAACTGCTCGACGAGGTTCACGTTCGAAATGATCGTCTTGTTCTGGAAATTGCCCGCCAAATCGGTCGGATTGCCAACCGGGTCGTACTCAAAATTCGATCGGAACGAGTTGATCGTATACGACGCGCGGTAAGCGGACTGCAACGAGAAGCGCTTGAACCTGTCCTTGAAATATTTGTAGCGCATCAATCCGTTGTATTTGATCGTCCAGTTCGGGATCGGGATGTCGCGGAAGGCTCCGAGCGAAATGTCTTTTGCCGATTCCCCGTATCCGCTTTTCGTAATTCCGAAGCCGGTATAGGCCGCCAGGAAAGACGGAAGCAAAACGGCTTGGCTGTTCTTTCCGAATCCTACCGGATAACCGTCGGCTCCGACCGGAAAACTTGTCGTCCCATAGAACGAGGTCGCCAAACGGTTCGCGATGATGATGCGGTTGTCCCGGAAATCCTGGAAAGCCGATGAAAAATTCTCGTCGCTTTTCTTGAACGACGTCTTGAGCATCACCGTCGAAATCGAGAAGTTACCGAAATTGTAAGGCGAACGCGAGTTGTACTCATATTGACCGCCGGCTTCGGACACATCATATTGCTCGGAATAATTGTCGGCATACGTCCTGTTGGCTACCAGATCGATCTTGAGGTCTGGGAACAAATCGACGTTCGCCGTAAAATCGAGCGTTTTATTGGTCACTTCCGTATAATTCTGGTTGAATTCCGGGAATAACGTCAGCCAACCGCGTCTCGCCGCTTCGTAACGCACGTCTTCCTGCGCCCCGAACGTAAAGCCAAGTGTCGGTTTGGACGTTCCGAAAAAGCCCAGTCCGGGAAGATAACCCGGCAATACCGTGCCTCGATTGTCTACGTAATTGACCTGGATGTTCTTGACGCTCGTCGCAACGCCTATCAAACCATCGAGGAAAAGCCCGCGGCCTTCCTGGGCCGGAACCGCCGCATTCGTGATTTTTTCGCCTGGTTTCGGTGGTCCCGACGGACGTGCAGGCGCTTTTGGTGTCTTTTTGCCCAATCCGATGAATTTGTAGAACAAATCCATGTTGAGCGCCGTGTTAAGTTTGTGGGAAGCCGCGTTCTGTATCGTATTTCCGAGCGCGTAACCTTCCACTTCCTGCATCGCCAATGAGGCACGCTGCCAGCTGTAATCGCCCGTATAGGAATATGTCGACTTAATGAAAGCAAGGGCCGGAATCTTATTGATCGGCAAATCGTAGTTCACGACGAGCTGTTGGGAGTGTTGATTCGGCAAACCGACACTAAAGAAATCATCCCAAACCGTGATCGTATTGTCGACGTTCCCTTCCTGGTCCATGTAATTCCGGACGATATTGCTCGAAGTCGCATTGTAGTTGATCTTCAGCGACTTAGTAAGCGGGAAGTTGAAGCCGTACTGGTAATTGAACAAGTAATTGCGTTGGTAAAGCGCGTCGATCGGAATACCGGCAACGTCCACCTGGCGGAATTGCTGCTTGTTGTACTGTCGGATGATATTCGTGTTGAACGTCAGGTTCGCCGGCAAATAATTGAAATTGAAGTCGCTGAGCATTTTCCAGTAATCCGACTTTTTGAAGAACTTGTTCTTTTTGAACGGCTCTACTGGTTTTGGCTGAAAACTATAAGCGTAATCGGCAGTGGTGCTCACTTGCTGGTCGATGAAACTCTCGATTTCGTAGTTGTGGCGGTTGACCTCGTTATATGAATAGGAAAGCGTCAGGTTTTCTGGATCGTAAATCCTCGCTTTTTTCTCAGGCGCTCTTTCCTTTCGGACGCCGATAAAGTTGATGCTCGTACGCTTCGTATAATCGACGGCGCGACCCTCGACGTTTTCGCGTTCGGCTGCATCGGGCGTATTGTCGAGCAACTGGTCCAGTTTGATATCCTGGTAAAACGGATCGTACTGTGGCGTGATGATCTCCTCGCCTACCGCATAGTTGAACGGAAGGTTGACGCCCCATTTCTTCGGAAGCAATTTGCCCACGTTCACGTTCGTCACGACATTATATTGCGTCTGGTCTTCACGGCTGCGTTCGTTAGGACCTTGCTCGAGCGATCCGAAACCAATCGTACTCATGCGTCCGACGGCGGAAATCGTAGCGAAATCGGCGATGTTGGAATCGACGTTGATCACACCGGCCCAGCCGCCCTGGTTGTCCATATCGGCCATACGCAATTCGTTGAACCATACTTCGCCCCGCAGCGCCCGGTTTGTGTTCGGCGCCTCTGCAGCAGGGATCAGCGGGTTATTCGTATTGTTCTTGATACCGATCATGAGCGTGCGCACCAAACCAAAGTTCGGGTTACCCTTTATACCGATGCGGAGTTCGTTCTCGCGTCCGGCCAATGAAGCGTTCAGGTCGCCTTCGTTAATGTAGATCACGCCGTTTTCGTCAGGCGCAGGCGCGATCCCGTTGAGCACCATTACCTTGAGTTTTGTCAGCAATTCGAGCGAAAGATCCATTTCGTTGGCTTCCGGCCATACGATGTCTTCTGCGATCGGGTTGCACGTTCCGCCTCCTGGCGTATAGACGTAAGGCGTTACCTTCAACGGAATTTGGATCTCGTAATAGTTTTGCGTAAAGTCGTTACCGAATCGGATGAACGCAACCATTTCGTTGTCCCTCAATTTCTCGGATTCCGTATCGGATGCAAGCGATTCCGCGTGCAGGAACATCTTAAGTTTCTTGAACTGACGCATGTCGACGCTGACGTTCTTGAAAACCGCACGTGCATCACCCTGGGTCAATCCCGGCTCGAGTCCGCCTTGTCCGTCGACGCGCAAGGCAAGCGACTGCTCGTTCTGGTTGATCACGGTTTGATTCTGATACAATTGTTCGCGCGCCACTCCCGGAGGCGAAACGTAATTCACCGGGCAACGCGTCGTATTTTCCTGGATGTTGAGCGCCTGTACGTCGAAATTGGTGGCGTCGTCCTCGACGTTCGGATCGTTGAAATCAAGTGAACTTGTATACCTTCTCCATTCGCCTCTTACCAAATCAAGCGCACCAAAACGTAGTGTGACTTGCTCGTTGAAGTCCGTAAGGAACATACGCATGAACTGAATCGTCTTGAAATCGGCCAAGCCGCCAATGTTGTTTTCGAATTGGTCGACCGGAATCTTGAACAACAACCAACGGGCAGAAGTACTGTTGGCTCCCGCCGGCAGCTGTGTAGCGTCCGTAGTGCGGATATCGACAAGGAAAGGATCCTGCCCGATTTCCATGCCGGCGCGCAACGGAATGCGATATTCGTAGTACGCGTTGATCTCGTTCATCGTGTTGTCGCGATTGATATCGTCTATGTCCGGCAAAGTCGTGGAGCCGCGGTTCGTATCGGATACGTCGACCGGGGAGTTCCCCTGTGTGCCGTTGTAATCTCGGTAGCGCTCCAAAAGCGTGCCCTGAGTGTTCAGGTAATATTGGTAATTGTCGCCGGAAGGATCGGGAAAACCTGCAAACGCCGGAAACTTCGCGGCTTCTTCGGCATCGTTGAGACCGTCCAGACCGATATCCTGAGCGCCACGATTCGATCCGTCGGCATTATAGGCGTAGATAAGCGATTGGGATCCCGGCACGTTGCCGTAAGCGGTAGGAACCAAGACCTGGCCAGGCCCGAGACCGTTTTCGAACTGCTTGCGCCCGTCTTTGAGGATGTCTTCCGAAATCGAACCAAGGTTGATGTAAAGCGAGCCGTTGTTGGTATTTGAGGCGGCGGCGGCAGGGTTGCCCGGATCGAAATATGGATCGAGCATCCAAAATTGGATGTACTCTACGTTTCCTTGCTCGAAGTTCGTCGAGTTGAGGGCGCGCATGATGCCTCCGAAATTCTCCCTTGGATCCGGAAGAATACCTGCTGCCGCAGCGGCGGGATTGAAGTTGTAAGGACCGCGCTCCTGCGGATAATACGTCATGTCAAGCGTGTTCACCACAGTGCTCTGGCCCACGGCTATGTCCACGTTCGGATACAATTCTTCGCTGTAAATACGGCGCGTGGAGTTGTAACTCACATCCTGCACGCTGATGCCTCCCGGACGTTGGGCATAAAATATCGGATCGATCGAATACCACGAGAGTTTCGCTCTTCGGTAACCGGATTCCACACTGGTATTGGCCACCGCCTGGAAAAAGTCGTAATCGCTTTCGGCATTTCGGGCAGGCGTCGAGGAAAGGAACCACGAAAGTGCGCCCCTGAGATCGATAGTGGTTTGGGAACCTTCGAAATCGTCTACGTAAATCGTCGATTCACCTTGGAAACGGTCGGCTTTTGGGGTGTCCGGCTTGAGGAAGGCGACTTCACCGCGAACGGAGATATTCGACGGGACATCGGTATCGATATTCGGCAATTTGTTGACCCAACGCGTCAGGAATGGCAGCTCGGAAGCATATTGGCCGCCGACTCCAAAAATCGTGTTGTTAACCGACTCCTGTCCGTAATTCGACTTTTGCGTAAACGGCCTTTCGGTCATGCGCAACATCGTCGCGTTAAGCTGGATCTTATCCGAAAATTTATGCTCCACGTTGAAGCCCCAGAAACGTCGTGTTTGTTGTCCGAACACGGAATTGTTCTCTACGGAAACTTCAACCGGCGTATTTTGAAGTGACGGATCGAGGATTTGCACACGCCCCAACTGGTAATTCACGGAATAATCGACGCCTTCGACGAGCACGCGACCTCCGGCCGTGACCACGACCGAACCTTGTGGGACGTTGTAAGCGCCGATCGGAATACCGTCCGCACCCGTAGACTTGAAACGCCCTTTGAGCTGGAACTTGTTCTTGTCCGATTCCTGCAATGCCTGGGCCTGCGTATCCTTATAGAGTCGCTTGAAAACGTATTTGCGCTGGTTGTCGTTATAATCGGCGAGCGAGGTTTGATTTCCTTCGTAGTTCTGCGTCGCTTGCGTCCGAAGTTTTTCGAAAAGCAATTCCCCGAACGGCTCGACTGTCGTAAAAATGATGCGGCCATATTGAGGATCGACCGTCAATCCCGGATAGTAATCGAAGAATCCGTCACCGCCAACCTGAGGATCGTTGTTGTAGTTGAGGCGATCGAGGTTAAAGACTTTCAAAAGCGGCGTCTCGGCCACAGGCGGGTTCGTAGGGAAAGGCGTGCCCGCAACCGGCGTGATGTAATTGATCGGAGACGGATCGGTATACAAGATGTTGAATCGGAAATCTTCCTGCTCGAGCTGGAACGCGCCCGGAATCTGGTAAATGTTCTTCATCATCAAATCCCAAACCGGAAGGTTGACGTTCGTAAGGCTGCTTCGGAGCATTTTAAGCACCAAACTCTGGGTCGAGACCGAGGAAACGTCTCCCGTTACAGGATCGTTCGTGACGGTCGTGCCTTCGACGCCATCCGTACCGAATTCCCCTACCTGGTACACTTCGCTACCCATCGTATACTGATACGCCACGGCGAGCACTTCGTCGTTCGTAAGTTTTTGCTGAAGCGAGATATAACCGAGTTGCGGATGGAACGTAAATTCCGTAGAGGTCAATTTTCTGGCATTCTCCAATTTGGAATAATCGCGCCCTTCGCTAACCGGAGTAGGGTTGTTGAAACCGACCGAAGCCGTCACGATTTCGCGTATGTTCGGATTGAGCAAGCCACCGCTGGTCGTGATCAACGCCGGGTTGTAATCGTTGTTCTCGTTATCGGGAGGCAAATCCGTATCGGTTACCGGGTTTCCTGGCAATGTCGGATTGGGCAAAGTGTTGAAGAAACCGCCCGGAACAGGGTTGATCGCCACGACTTCGGCATCGGCTTCACCCGACAAACGGGATTCACCCAAATCCTGTAATGCGACAATGTTGCGCATGTTGTTATTGGCGTTGTTGAGACGGTTTTGCCTATTCGTTACCCAAACCTCGATGCGCGTGATCTGGACGCGGGAGTTGATGTTCGGATAGTTTGACAATGACTCGTCATAGCGGTCGCGGAAATATTGCGAAAGGAAATAGTGTCGGTCGTTGTCGTAATCGAGCGCGAACAATTCAAAATCCTGGATCGTGCCTCCGCCTTGGGCCGAAACTGTCCTTGTCTGGGATTTCTGCTCGGAAAACACGCCCGTGAACGTCGTCTTTCCAAACTGCAATTGCGTCTTAACGCCAAAAAGACTTTGCGCACCGCGAATCAACGTGCTGTTGAGCGGCATACTCACGTTACCGACTTCGATTTTTTGGATGATGTCGTCCTCGGTTGGCGTGTACTCGAGTTTTATGAGATTCTGGAATGCAAACGTCGATTCCGTGTCGTAATTAGCCGTTACGTTGAGACGCGTCCCGACCTTTCCCATCAAACTCATGCTGATGCGCTGGTCAAAGTCGAATGTAGTGCTGGCGCGGTTTCGGGGCGAAAGCGACGGATTGTCGGTTTTGGTATAGCGAACGCCGAGATCCATTTCTACGGAACCCGTCGGTTTTACGTCTATCGTATTACTTCCGAATATCGTTTCGAAAAAGCCGGAATTCACGTAATAACGCGGCAAAAGGTCCTTTTTCCCTTCTTCGTTTTTCCCGTCGATAGCGTCCGATTTTTCGTTGAAATACTTGCGGACGGCCTCGCGCTGCACCAATTCCTGGTATTCCTCCGGCGTTAAAATGATCGGATAATTGATGTTGAAATCGTCAACCTTGCTCGTGTAAACATAGCGATTGGTGACAGGATCATAAGTGTAGGCGTCCACTATACTCGTCGGGTTGGGCAATTGCATGCTTCCTTGGTTGTAACCGACGGTGTCTTTTGGTGTGTCATCTTCCTCATCAATCTGCGCCTGAGCGGAAAAACCGGCCAGCGACAGGCAGAAAAATAAGATTTGGGCAAACGATATCTTGGTTAGATTGTAATCTGTTTTCAAACTTCTATAAGTTTTTTAGCGCTGATTTGATGATGGCCTCCACCGAAGCTCCTGGGTTTTCCTTTGCGACTTTATCAACGGCTTTTTCAGCTAATTTTTTGTTAAAGCCAAGAACTTCCAATGCAGATAACGCCTCATCCCGATTTGTATTGTTTGCCGAAACTGAAACTTCATCCAAATCATAAACTTTTAACACTTTGTCCCTGAGGTCCAATATCGCGCGCTGTGCGGTCTTGCCACCGATTCCCTTGATGGATTGTATCGTACCGACGTCTCCGCTGGCCAACGCATGAATGATTTGTTTCGGTTCGAGAGAAGATAACATCGTACGCGCTATTCCCGCGCCAATGCCGGAAACCGAGAGTAATAGCTTGAAGATTTCGCGCTCGGATTTTTCCATGAACCCAAACAACGTATGGCCGTCTTCCTTGATCTGTAAATAGGTATACAGCCTGATGTTTTCGGATGCCGGAAGCAGCGAATACGTGTGTAGTGAAATGTTAATTTGGTAACCGACTCCGTTGCAGTCTATGACCACTTCGGTAGGCGTTTTTTCGACCAATCTGCCCTGGATGTGCGCAATCATGAAACGTTAAGTAATTGCCAAATATATGAAAAAACTTTGAACGCCCTGACGCCGCGGGATATCCACTAATTTTTAACGATTAGGTTCTTGAGGCGCTTTTGTTTCTCCTGGGCATCGACTACCGCCACCGCGGCCATATTGACCATTTCCTCTACACTTGCGCCCAGCTGGAAAATGTGTACGGGTTTGTCGAGTCCTAGCATGATCGGCCCGACGGAATCCGATTTCACAAGCTCCTTGAGCAGCTTATAGGTAATGTTCGCCGAGGCGAGATCAGGGAAAATCAGCGTATTGACTTTTTGACCGGCAAGTTTTGAAAACGGGAATTTCTTTTGAAGCATTTCCTGGTTGAGCGCAAAATCGGCTTGCACCTCCCCGTCCACGATAAGTTCCGGATAATATTGGTGCAGATACTTTACGGCCTCGCTCACTTTTTTGGCCGCCGGATCGGATGAGGACCCGAAATTCGAAAACGAAATCATCGCAATCACCGGTTCCATCCCGAACAAGCGCACGGTTTTGGCCGTCATCAACGCGATTTTCGCCAGTTCCTCCGCCGTCGGGTCAGGATTGATTGCCGTGTCGGACAAAAACATAGGCCCGCGACTGGTCATCATCATGTTCGTCGTTGCGACGATCGAGATGCCCGGAGCGCGGTCGATCAGTTGCAAAATCGGCTTGACCGTCGCCGGATAACTTCTTGAATAACCCGTCACCAAAGCATCCGCCTCGCCTTCGTTGACCATCATGGCGGCGAAATAATTGCGTTCGCGCATCCATTTTTGGGCATCGAGATGGTTGACGCCTTTGCGCTGGCGGGCTTTCCAGAATATCTCGGCATAACGCAGGCGGCGTTTGTCCTCTTCTTTTGTTTTCGGGTCGAAAATAGGAACGTCGGCATCAAAACCGATTTCTTCCTTAAGCTCGATGATGGTTTCCATGTTTCCGAGCAATATCGGGAAACCGATTCCCTCTTCGTGCACGATTTGGGCCGCCTTGAGCACGTCGAGCTGGTCGGCTTCGGCGAAAACTACGCGTTTAGGATCTGTCTTGGCGCGGTTGGTGAGCAGGCGCACCATTTTGTTGTCCGATCCCAAACGGTCGAGCAATTCTTCTTCGTATTTCTCCCAATCGTAAATTGGATGCGTCGCCACGCCCGAATCCATAGCGGCTTTTGCGACTGCCGGAGCGACATGCGTGATCAATCGAGGATCGAACGGTTTTGGGATGATATAATCGCGCCCGAAGTTCAGTTTGGTTTCTCCATAAGCTATGTTTACCTGCTCCGGAACCGATTCTTTGGCCAATGCCGCAAGTGATTGAACCGCGGCCATTTTCATTTCCTCGTTGATCACAGTGGCCCGGACGTCAAGCGCCCCTCGGAAAATGTACGGAAAGCCAAGCACATTGTTCACTTGGTTAGGATGATCCGAACGGCCGGTCGCCATAATGATATCTTCCCGCGTCCTGATTGCCAGGTCGTATTCAATTTCCGGCTCTGGGTTCGCCATTGCGAAAACGATCGGATTTGGCGCCATTTCCAGCAGCATTTCCGCCGAAAGGATATTCCCCGCGGAAAGGCCGAGAAAAACATCCGCACCTTTTAAAGCCTCGGCCAAACTGATATTTTGTATGTCCTTGGCGTAGATTTTTTGGAGGTCGGACATGTCGTCGCGACTTGTAGTGAGTACGCCGTTCACATCGAACATGACAATATTTTCGACTTTGACGCCAAGCAACAGATACAGATTCGCACAGGCCAAAGCCGCCGAACCCGCACCCGAAACGACGATTTTTACGTCTTCAATGCGTTTGTCGGCAAGTTCAAGAGCGTTCAGCAATGCCGCAGACGAAATGATCGCAGTGCCGTGCTGGTCGTCGTGCATGACCGGAATGTCAAGTTCTTCCTTGAGACGTCTTTCGATTTCAAAAGATTCAGGCGCTTTGATGTCCTCGAGGTTGATTCCGCCAAACGTCGGGGAAATACGCTTGACCGTCTCCACGAAAGCATCCACGTTTTTCTCATTGATTTCGATGTCGAAAACGTCAATGTCCGCAAAAATCTTGAACAGCAAACCTTTACCTTCCATGACCGGTTTTGAGGCTTCCGGGCCAATGTCGCCCAAGCCCAGGACCGCAGTCCCGTTTGTGATGACTGCCACGAGATTCCCTTTCGCCGTGTATTTGTAGACGTTCTTGACATCCTTGGCGATTTCGAGGCAAGGCTCGGCGACGCCTGGCGAATAAGCCAGCGAAAGATCGCGTTGCGTGGCGTATTTTTTGGTCGGTACAACTTTGATTTTGCCCGGTTGCGGCTTAGCGTGGTAAAGAAGTGCTTCTCGGCGTTTGCTGTATTTGTTCATAAGGCGTTGCTGTAGCCGGCAAAGGTAAAGCTATTGCGACAAAATCGGAAAGAATAACGCGCAACAAATGCACGAACTACCCACAAACCGTTGATTTACAAATATTTGTAAAAGATTTGGCTTTTGTACGGGCTTGAACGCGGACGGCTTCCAGACGAGACCGTCAGAATTTCGCGATCTTGAAGATTGAAAGCTTTCCGAACGAATCCTCCAACTTCAGATAGTACATGCCGTTGGGCCATCCGTAAAGCACGATTGAATTTGCCTTCGGATCGATAGTTCCGTCGCTGATGACACGGCCCGAAGCGTCGATGACTTTAAACGCCGTCACAGCGCGAAGCCCGTCAACGGTTACATTGTCGCGCGTCGGGTTCGGATAGACCTTGCAACCCGCAAACGCCTGCTCGTCTACCGACAACGGAACGTACAGCATCCGACCGAGAAAAAGATTGTAGTTCGTACCACTATCCTTGAGCAACGGTATCGAACCGAAGTTCAGTTGATTTTCCGTAAAGGTTCCGGCGAGATAAAATTCATTTTCGCTGACCATCGCGAACGCACTCGTGTTGTAGTTCTCGATTTTTCCCACTTTTTGTACCCAGACAGCCGTTCCGTCAGGATCGAACTTGACGATGTAGGCCGAGCCGCCTTGGGGCGTCGTCAAGGTAACGCCGTTGCCGAACATCTCCGTCGTCGATCCCGTATTGCCACTCAAATAGATGTTGGAACCGGCGTCGGTCTTTACATTGCGCATATGGTTGGCCTCTATCGTCCCGAAAACAGACCGCGCCCAAAGAATCACGCCGTTCGTATCGCATTTGAGGATGTAAGGTGTCGATCCGCTGCTGGCGCTAAGCGAAACTCCGTCCCAGGCGATGGTATTGGCAAAGGTTCCGGTAGCGATCACGTTTTGTTGGGCGTCGATCGCTACGTCGTAACCCATGGTCGTATTTTCGAAATTGGTACCGGCGTGTTTTCCCCAAACGACGTTTCCGTTGCTGTCATACTTGACGAGGTACATATTGTAATTCCACATCGAGGGAACCGCTTTGGTCATCGTCACTTGGCCGAAAGACAAAACAGGAACGCTGAACGATCCGGTTGCATAAACATTCCCTGCCGAATCCACGGCGACTCCGTTGGCAAACGTCGAGCCGGTGTTTGCGCTCGCCCTGCCAGCAGTTTTGGCCCAAACCGTCTCTCCAGCCGGATCCATCTTGACCAAAAACGGAACTGCCGCATTCATACCACCTGAAACAAAATTGGCGTACGATAGCTCTATATTCCCAAAACGCAACGTTTCCGAATTGTAAACGCCGGAAAAATAAACATTTTCATCCGAATCCACGGCAATTCCACCCGCATTCCAACCATGGCTTTGCCCGATATTGGACTTGGCCCAGATCACGTCTCCGTTCGCATCGAGTTTGGATACGAACGCGCTCGGAGACGATGTCGTCAGCGTCGTATCGCCAAGTGAGATGGAGACTTGATAGGTGCCCAGGAGATATAAGTTGCCCGAATCGTCGGTCGTGATCGAAATCAAGGAATCATTGTTTTCGCTCCCGTAGTTGCGCGCCCAAATCAAATTGCCTTCTGCGTCATATTTCGCCACATAAATATCCCAAAGGCCAAAATTCGTCTCATGGTTGTGAAGCGTCACGTTGCCGATCGTCATCGTGGTTTGCCGAAAGTTCCTGCGACATAGGCATTTCCGGATTCATCGGCCGCAACGTAGGTTTTCCCGGAATTGCTGTCGAGAATATGGGTTTTGGCCCACGTCCATTGAGGTGTTTGCGAAAAAGTCAGGAATGGGATCAGCGTGAGCAGCAAAAGTAGAGATCGCATCATAAAGAGGTTTTTACAAAATAAGGAAAAGTCGTTCAGAAAAAACAGCCCGTTGCTCATTCAGGCGCGTTCTCCGCTCATTCGAAGCAGCATGCGATCATCCGATAAGCTTATATCCGAATCCCCGAAGGTTTACGATTTCGACTGATGCATCGGCAGCGAGTTTCTTCCTGAGTTTGGTAATGTAGACGTCCATGCTTCTTGCGGTAAAAAAGTTGTCGTCTCCCCAAAGTTGCAGCAATGCTGACTTTCGATCGAGCATCCCGTCCCGGTTTTGAAGCAGCAACAACAGCAATTCGCACTCCCGATGCGACAGTTTGACGATGTTTCCGCTTGGTGCGACAAGCCGCAACTTCCTGTGGTCGAACAACAAATTCCCGACTTTGAATTCTCCGGGAAGCATTCCCAAATCCCGTCGTTTCAACAATTCGGACACTCTCAAAAACAACTCATCGAGGCTGAACGGCTTGCGCAGGTAATCGTTGCCGCCACTCGCGTAGCCATTTTTGAGATCCTCGATTCCGCCCCGCGCCGTGAGGAATAAGATCGGGACGGCAGCATCGTTCAACCTGATTCTGGACGCCAAGGCAAATCCGTCGAGTTGGGGAAGCATCACGTCGAGAATGCAAATGTCGAATTTTGACGGGGCAAAGTTTTGCAGCGCACTGTTTCCGTCCTGAAGCCACGTTACGGCAAAACCTTGCTTCTCGAGGCTTTCACTGATGACTTTACCCAGGAAAGGCTCGTCTTCTACAAATAAAACGGCAACTTTTTTTATCATAGCGCGATCGCGATCCTAAATGTCGTTCCCTTGTTTTCGTTATCGTGTACGGATATTTTTCCGTTGTGCTTTCGAACGACCTCTTTTACAAAATACAAACCGAGGCCATATCCTTTCACATCGTGTCGATTTCCGGTCCCGATTCGATAGAACGCGTCGAAAATTTGGGTTTTCTCAGCTTCAGGAATTCCGGGGCCGTTGTCTGACACTTCCAACAATAGTTTTTTCCCGGATACATCGGCTTTTACGAGCAATGGCGCGCCGGGACCAGGATTGTATTTCAGCCCGTTGTCGATCAGATTGGTCAGCATCCGAAAAAGCGAATTCGCATCACCCGAAATCTCGAGGTCACCGACGTTGTCCTCAACGGCGACAGCATCGCAAGGGAAAGCCGCCATTGCTTTTTTCAACAGATCCGAGACGACAATCGTTTGCTTTTCACGATTCCCGACCTTTCCCGCGCGCGCCGTTTCGAGAATCTCGGCAGTCAGCGCGCCCAAACGCTGGGCCTGCAACAGGATGATGTCGAGATACGTTTCGCGTGCGGTCGCGTCATGCTGGAACTTTCGCAGTGATTCGGCCGTGACGGTAAGCGACGCCAGAGGTGTGTGCAATTCGTGGGTCATATTGTGGATAAAATCGTCTTTGACAGCGGAGAGCTTTTGCTGGGAAAGCATCACTTTAAGCGTGTAGCCAAAACAGACGACCGCGACCGACATCAGCACGAAACTCCCGGCGAGAATCCACTTGATCCTTTCGAAAACCACTGCATCAGGATCTGGGAAAACGGCGTAGAGCAACTTGGGCGCTGCATTCGTCTTGAGCGACAAATCGATTGGTTTCGTCTTAAAGCCGTCATTAGGGGCGACCGCGGCAAACCGGAATCGCGTCGGCAAACCGGCCTTACCTAGCCCGTTTCGAAAGCGTTCGCCGATCATGGCGGTATCGATTGGCACTTCATATTTTGCTTTGGACAAGCTGTCGCCCAATTTTTGGGTATAATAGAACACATAACCGTTCTTGAGGTCGTTTCGCGCATTTTTCACGATATGGTCGATAAAGGCCTGGCGCGCTTTTGGCGTGATCGGCTCGACTTTTTCGGGAAAGGTTTCGATGCTCAGGCTGAGTTGCGTTTGGCCTTTGAACGGCGGCTGCAATTCTTTCATCGTAAAAACGGTAGTGCCGTAGACCGGATTGACGCGGGAGGTGATTTCGATAAAGGTCGGGTCTGACACCAATTGGCGCAGATCGTCGAGAATCGCTTCGTCCCGATCGTTCCTGACCGCTTCAAAAGCCGACGCAAATGCCTCATTAACCTGCTTTTCGAGCAAGTTTCGCTCTGCCTGGAAACTGCTGTAGGCGAAAGCGAGCTGCAATGACAATATGCCGCAGACGCAAACGGACATCAGCGCAACCGCCAACTGAATTTTTCGTGCCATTCGGCAAATGTAAAACACGCGCGTCCAAAAAATCGGAATCCGTTAACACTAATTAAGGAAGCTTGGCTTCGGTTAACCGAATTTGCGCTTTCCGAAATCTAGCTTTGTCGAAAATTCAACTCATGAAGACTTACTTTTTTACTTTAGCGACAATCGCCTTGTTTGGAATCCCGATGGCGTCGAACGCGCAAACCGCCATTACGATGACTACAAAAGGGTCGTTCGACAACAAGGAAATGCGTCATTTACTGCAATTCCACAACATGGATTTTTACGACGTCAAGATCGCGGGAATGTTAAATGGCAGCAACTTCACACTCGTTTCAAAAGAAATCTGGAACGGAAAAATCAGGAAAACCGATACCCTTTTTGATTCGCGCCAACACGAAATTTTCAGGATCAAATCCGACACGTTAAAATTTACGACAATCGCAGGAAAGACCGATGAACGAAATTTGCGTGTACTGTTCAGCTTTGACCGGTTTTCGATCGTACGGAACTACAAAAGCACGAAATCGAACGCGTACAGCTTGCGCGATTTCGGCACACGATTGCCAATCGCATTAGGAAAACCGTTTTATGCTTTTGCATACATCCTACCAACCGAACACGTCGATGGCAGCAGTTCTTGGTGCGAAGTGGAAGCCGCGGGAGACGACATTGAAAATTGGGGAAAGAAATTCGGTATCGAACACTATTTGTTGTTCGAGATGAAATTCGACTGAACTAGCCGAGAAAGTCGATGTTGCGCTTGAGGCCAGAAAATTTGGCTCGCTTCACGGCGGAATCCTTGAAGACTTTCCGGAAAGTGTCTTCGGTAATTTCCTGCCAGTCTTTCCTCGACATCGAAAGCAGCTCGGGATTCGGGTCGAACAGCGGTTCGTTATGCGGTTTGGAGAAACGGTTCCACGGGCAAACATCCTGGCAAATGTCGCATCCGAACATCCAATCGTCGAATTTGCCTTTCATTTCAGATGGCAGGTTTTCCTTGAGTTCGATCGTGAAATACGAAATGCATTTCGACCCGTCGACTACATAAGGCGATACTATGGCCTGGGTGGGACAAGCGTCGAGACAAGCCGTGCAGGAACCGCAGTGATCTGTGGTGGCGTGATCGTATTCGAGGTCGAGGTCAATGATGAGTTCGGCGATAAAAAAAAACGAACCGACCTGTTTGCTCAACAAATTGGAGTTCTTGCCGATCCAGCCCAGACCGCTTTTCGCCGCCCAGGCCTTGTCGAGAACGGGAGCGGAATCGACAAAGGCGCGGCCTTCTACCTGCCCGATTTCCGTTTGGATCGAAGCCAGGAGTTCGCGCAATTTTTCTTTGATCACGAAATGGTAATCCTGGCCGTAGGCGTATTTTGAAATCTTGAACGAATCAGGGTTTTGGGTTTGGGACGGAAAGTAGTTGAGCAACAATGAGATCACGCTTTTCGAGCCTTCGACGAGTTTGGTCGGGTCGAGGCGCTTGTCGAAGTGGTTTTCCATATAGGCCATTTCCCCGTTCCTGTTGGCGTTTAGCCAGGCTTCGAGACGGGGCGCTTCTTCCTCTAGAAATCCCGCTTTTGAAATGCCGCAAGAGAGGAACCCAAGGCGTTTTGCTTCGGATTTGATGAAGGTTGTATTTTTCGACTTCTGATTCATTTGGAACGTGGTCCCGCGTTAGGGATTGAAGTGGAAATCCTTTATGTTTTGCGGTTCCGCTTCGCGGAACCGCAAAACATAAAGATTGAAACGGAAAGCCCGACGGCCGCATGGCAAATGCGATCAGCTTTTGCCTTGCGGCCGGAACGCCCTAGAACAATCCGCCCTGGATATTGGTTCTAATGCGTCCCAAATGATGATATGCTTTTTCTGTGGCTTCCCGACCGCGAGGCGTGCGCACCAGGAAACCCTCTTTGATCAAGAACGGTTCGTACACTTCTTCAATCGTTTCGGAACTTTCGGAAACGCCTGTCGCTAACGTAGAAAGCCCGACTGGGCCGCCTTTGAACTTATCGATTATGGTCGTCAGTATCTTGTTGTCCATTTCGTCAAGACCGTGGGCGTCGACGTTGAGCGCCTTGAGCGCATATTTCGCGATTTCGATGTCGATCTTGCCGTTTCCTTTGATCTGGGCGAAATCACGCACACGTCTCAGCAACGCGTTCGCGATACGAGGTGTTCCCCGGCTGCGTCCGGCAATCTCGATGGCGGCTTCCATAGAGATTGGCATCTTGAGGATGGCCGAACTGCGTTGCACGATCGTCGTGAGCAATTCCGTGTTGTAATATTCGAGGCGGGACGAGATTCCGAAACGGGCGCGCATCGGAGCCGTCAAAAGCCCGGAACGCGTCGTCGCGCCGACCAAGGTAAACGGATTCAGGTTGATTTGGACGGTTCTCGCATTCGGACCCGACTCGATCATGATGTCGATCTTGAAATCTTCCATAGCCGAATACAGGTATTCTTCGACAACGGGACTCAAACGGTGGATTTCGTCAATAAAAAGTACGTCCCTTTCTTCAAGGTTCGTGAGCAATCCGGCCAAATCCCCGGGTTTGTCGAGAACGGGCCCTGAAGTGATCTTGATGCCGACACCGAGTTCATTGGCAAGAATGTTCGCCAGTGTCGTTTTTCCCAAACCTGGCGGCCCGTGAAACAGCGAGTGATCGAGCGCTTCGTTGCGCTGGTTGGCCGCTTCGACGAAAACTTTTAGGTTGTCCAGGACGTGATCCTGACCGGCGAAATCGTCAAAGCTCAGCGGCCTTAACTTTTTCTCGACGTCAAGTTCTTCCGGATTGTAATTCACGTTCGTAGGATCGAGGTGCTCGTTCATTCGGCAAAGATAGCGAAATGTTCGCGCTACTTACATTTGATAGCCTTCTGAAAGCAGCGGATGCCATTCGGAATGGTTGTCTACGTACTTGGACACGAAACTGCAAAGCGGAACCAACGTTTTACCTTGTTGTTTAATTTCAGATAGCGTGCGCTCGACGAGTTGTTGGGCAATTCCCTGGCCGCGGTGCGATTGCGGAACCTCGGTATGCGTGAGATAAATCTTGTCGTCCTTGTCGGCATATTCTACAAATGCGACAGCATCATCTTTGAGATGCAATTCAAACTGGCTTTGGGCTTCGTTCTTATAAAACTCCATTACCCGATGTGATAGCCGTTGGCCAGGATTTCTTTCCATTCGGTGTGACGCTTGAGGTACGCGGCTACGAACGGGCAAAGTGGCGCCAATTTGTAATCGTGGTCTTTGATATAATTCAACGCACCTTCGACGATCTTTTTTCCGACTCCTTTGCCTTCGAGGGCGACGGGCACTTCGGTATGCGTCAGGTACATTACGTTTTCATTCGTGAGGATACTTTCGATGATGGCGGTATGCCCTTCCACTTCAAGTTCAAATCGCTTTTTTTCAGGGTTGAACCTGATATCGGTGTCAGTCATAATTTTAGTCTTAATTGGAATTATTTTGAGTGGCTTAAAGATAAAAAGAAAAAGCCTCCGGATGTGGAGGCTTTCATTTTTCTTATGATTAGTGGTGCAATTGCTCTTCACCTGGTTTCATCGGGACGGTTTGCGGAACAAAATCCACATCGTGGCCCGGTTTGTTGTAATCGTATGGCCAACGGTGTACATGCGGAATCTCTCCAGGCCAGTTGCCGTGCATATGCTCGACCGGAGTCGTCCACTCGAGCGTAGTCGAATTCCATGGGTTCTGCGGAGCGCGTTTTCCGAAGAAGATGCTCGCGAAAAAGTTGTAAAGGAAGACCAACTGGAACGCGCCTCCAACAAGGGCGAACAAAGTGATCAATACGTTTACGTTCTGCAAATCGTCAAACAGCGGGAAGTTCGTGTTCGTGTAATAACGACGCGGCAATCCGGCAAGACCGATAAAGTGCATCGGGAAGAACACACCGTAAGCACAGATCGTCGTGATCCAGAAGTGTACGTAACCCATGTTCTTGTTGAGCATGCGTCCGAACATTTTCGGATACCAGTGGTAAATACCGGCAAACATTCCGTATAGCGCTGAGATACCCATTACCAAGTGGAAGTGGGCCACGACGAAATACGTATCGTGAACGTTGATGTCAAGTGTGGAGTCACCCAGGATAATTCCCGTAAGACCTCCTGTAATGAATGTCGATACGAATCCCATGGAGAACAACATCGCAGGGTTCATCTGCAGGTTTCCTTTCCAAAGCGTCGTGATCCAGTTAAAGGCTTTTACCGCCGACGGAATCGCGATCAACAACGTCGTAAAGGTAAACACCGAACCGAGGAACGGGTTCATACCGGACATAAACATATGGTGGCCCCAAACGATCGTCGAAAGGAATGCGATCGCAAGGATAGACATGATCATCGCACGGTAACCGAAGATCGGCTTGCGGGCGTTGGTAGCCATGATTTCCGATACCAATCCCATCGCAGGAAGGATAACGATGTATACTTCAGGGTGTCCGAGGAACCAGAACAAGTGCTCGAACAATACCGGTGAACCGCCTTGGTAGTGCAATACTTCTCCGGCGATATAGATGTCTGAAAGGAAGAACGAGGTTCCAAAGCTTCTGTCCATCAAAAGCAACAACGCCGCAGACAAAAGAACAGGGAACGAAATGATACCGATGATGGCCGTGATAAAGAAGGCCCAGATCGTAAGCGGAAGGCGCGTCATCGACATGCCTTTAGTACGGAGGTTGATAACGGTCACGACGTAGTTCAAAGATCCCATCAAAGACGAGGCGATGAAGACTGCCATTGACGTCAACCAAAGCGTCATACCTGCTCCTGAACCTCCGATAGCTTGCGGAAGTGCACTTAGCGGCGGATAGATCGTCCAACCTGCGGAAGCCGGTCCCGCTTCTACGAATAGAGAGGAAACCATGATGACAGACGAAAGGAAAAACAACCAATACGAAATCATGTTGAGGAAGCCTGACGCCATATCGCGGGCTCCGATTTGTAGCGGGATAAGCAGGTTACTGAAGGTTCCGCTCAAACCGGCCGTCAATACGAAGAAAACCATGATGGTTCCGTGAATCGTGACCAACGCGAGATACATGTCGTTTTTCATGACACCGTCCGGAGCGTGATCGCCGAGAAACCAGCTGAACACTTTAAAAGACTCTTCCGGCCAGGCAAGCTGCATGCGGAAAAGCAAGGACATTCCGATACCGATGATTCCCATTACGATACCGGTGATCAGGTATTGTTTGGCGATCATTTTGTGATCGATACTGAAGATGTATTTCGTGATAAAAGTATCCTTATGGTGGTGCTCGTGATCGTGAGCGTGATCATGATCGTGACTGTGGTCGTGTGCGTGAGCTACTGCTGACATATATGCTTACTTTTAATTTCTTAAAATTACTTTGCTGGTTTTGTTTGTGGCTTGGCCTTGGCTGTAGAGTCTGCGGCCGCACCTGAAGGGGCTGTTGAAACCAATGTCGTAGGTTTTACCGTATCGGCATCGACCGTTACCGATCCCTCGGCCTCGTTATCGGCAGGTTTTGCCTTTGACGCTTTCACAGCAGCCGACAACGTTTCTTTGCCTTCCAGCCATGCCTTGAAATCTTCCGGCTCGTCGACTACGACTTTCATTTGCATGTTGTAGTGGGACGCTCCGCAAATTTTGTTACAAAGCAAAAGGTAATCAAACGTGTAAGGATCGAGACCTGGTTGTCCTTTTGCGATCAGCTCTGCACTTTTCTTGGCGCGAAGCTCGTTGATGTTGTGGACTTTTTCCTTCATAAAATCCATGTCGCGCATTTCGGCTGTCGTGTAGATCGGCTCAAATGCGAACTGGGTAACCATTCCCGGCACGGCGTTCATCTGGGCGCGGAAATGCGGCAAATAAACCGAGTGCAAAACATCCTGGGAACGTATCTTGAACAATACTTTCTTTCCTTTCGGCAAGTGAAGTTCGTTTACCACTTTATCGTCTTGTGCATGCGGATCGGCCATATCGACACCCAAAGTGTTCACTCCTTCGATGTAGCGTACGTTTGCTTTTCCAAGAACGTTATCCTCTCCGGCGTAACGCGCTTCCCAGCTAAACTGCTTTCCGTAAATTTCAACTACAAGAACATCTTCGTCTTCGTCGACAAACATGATGTTCGTCCAAGCGTACAATCCGTAAAGGATAAGACCAGCCAAAACGATCGCCGGAATCACCGACCATACGAACTCCAATTTGTCGTTATCGGCAAAATAAAGTGCCTTTTGCCCTTCTCTACCGCGGTATTTAAACGCGAACCAATGTAGCAATCCCTGTGTGACGGTCTGCACGAAAAAGATCAGCACCCACGTGATGTTCATGAGGTTGTCGACCTGTCCTCCGTGAGCGGAAGCCGGCGTGTGCAGTACCAAGTGGCCCCATTTCCACAACCCGTAGATCGTAAAAAGGTAGATGAAGGCAAGAAATATGAACATCAAGTAACCCTGAAGGTTGTTGTCCTTATCGGTAGCTACCTGAGAAGTACCGTCGGAAACCCTTCCGGCTTGTGTTAAGTCGAATATTTTAGTCAATTGCCATAACGCAACGGATAAAAGGACTAAAATTACAATTACCAACAAAGTCGTCATCTGTGATGTCTTTAAATATTAATAATGAAAATGCTTGCTTTCTTCGATGAATGGGTTGCGCTTCGGCAATAGCGGCGCCTTGGTCAAAGCGGAGAACACCACGAGCAGGAACAATCCCAGGAAGAACAGTACCGATCCGATTTCCGGAATACCGATAAACCATTGCGTACCTACCGTAGCCGGCATAATCATGTTGAAGAAGTCAATGTAGTGTCCGGCAAGGATAACGATTCCTGCCATAACCAAAATCCAGGTAATGCGTTTGAAATCTGTGTTGACCAAGATGAGGATCGGGAAGACAAAGTTCATCACGACCGCGCCCCAGAATGGCAACGTGTAATCGTTGATACGCTGGATGAAATACGTTACCTCTTCAGGAATGTTCGCATACCAGATCAACATGAATTGAGAGAACCAAAGGTAGGTCCAGAACACCGAGATACCGAACATGAACTTGGCCAAATCGTGAATGTGGCTCGTGTTCACGTATTCCAAAAGTCCTTTTGATTTGAGGTAAAGCGTCACCAGGCAGATCGTCGTGATACCGCTTACGAAGAAGCTCGCGAAAACATACCATCCGAACAAAGTCGAGAACCAGTGTGGATCAAGCGACATGATCCAGTCCCATGACATGATCGATTCCGATACGATAAAGAATACCAGGAAACCGGCAGATGCCTTGAATACTTTTTTGTAGTTGCTGTCGTCGTTGGCTTCATCCTGGGCAGCAAACGTCTTACGGGCGTAGAAACGGTAGATGTTCCATCCGGTAAGGAAGATAGCGGCGCGGATTAACCAGAAAGGTACGTTCAAGTAACCTGATTTTCCTGCGATAAGCGCGTCGTAATGTTCGCTTTTCGGATCGGTTACGCCGTCTGCCATCCAAACGAACAAGTGGTTCCAATGGAAAGCACACGTGAGCAAGAAGATAAAGAACAGGATGGATCCTATCGGCAAATAAGCCGTAATTCCCTCCATCACCCGGAACAATACCGGCGACCAACCAGCCTGGGCAACCTGTTGGATGGCGTAGAAAGCCAAAACTCCCATCGATATCAGCAAGAAAAAGATACAAGCTACATAAAGCGCAGCCCAAGGCTTGTTTTGCAATTGGTGAAAAACGTGCTCCAGATGTTCCTGATGCTCCGCGTGCTCGTCTACGTGAGCTTCGTGTTTGTTAACCACAGGATTATTTCCCATCTCAACCTTGTCAACCGACTCAGGGTTCGTCTGTGTGGAGAACGCCTTATCTTTTGCAGAAGCGGAATCAACTGATGCAGTAGCAGTATCGTGTGAAGCGGCGGCATCGCCCGTAGCCGATTTTTCGTCGTGGCCCGCATCGGCAACACCTGCGTCGTGACCTGCCGAATCAGCTGTCGCGTGAGCCTCAGGAGCTGCATGCCCCTCAGTGTGCGTTTCGGTTGCGTGAGCGGGAGCCGCTTCGTGAGCTTCGCCATGTCCGCCTCCGTGACCATGACTTTCGGCAGCCAGGATCGCTTCCACTTCCTTGATGTCTTTTGGTGCAGTTAAAAACCCGTATCCGATCCCGAGAAGGCCAAGGACCATCAGGACTATCGAAAATGTTTTTAATTTACTTGAAATGGTATACATATCTATTACGATCAGTTATTCGATTATTTCAATTCGCTTTTGAGCTTCATTACGTAGGCGGCAACCATCCAACGCTCTTCTTGGCTAAGCTGGTTGGCATAAGAACCCATTGAGTTCAATCCGTAAGTTTGTACGTGGTATACGCTTCCGATGCTGAACTGTCTGTCCTTATAGCTCGGAACACCAAGGAACTTCTCTTGTTTGACCAATTTTCCTTTTCCGTCACCGGTCGTTCCGTGGCAAATCCCGCAGTAGATATCAAAGAGACCTTTTGCTTTGTCCATGTCTACGTCGGTAGAATCCAAAGGAGAGGTCATCACCAATTTCGAAGCGTTGTAACCCTCGGTAGTGTTCGGGATCTCGTACGGAGTAAAACCTCGCTTAATGGTTCCCGGAGCAGGCAATTGCGCCTCAACGCCACCTCTCTTGAAAGCCGGCGATTCCGAATAGGTTTCATAAGCTGTTGACTCATACATGTTTGGCATGTACTGGTAGTTCGGCTCTCTTTTGTTGGAACAAGAGAGAACAGAAATTGCCATTCCGGCCAATACCGTTATCTTGAATACTGTCTTCATAACTACAGTTAGTGCTTTTCGATTAACTTAACTTCGACCGCTCCCGTTCTCTGAAAGAAAGAAACCAGTTCGCTCTCGTCTCCTTTTACGGAAACTTCCATGAGAAAATGGTCATCCGTCGTGCGGACGTCCGGGTTTTCGGCTGCTTTGAACGGCCACAACCTACTTCTCATGTAAAAAGTGATCACCATAAGGTGGGCAGCGAAAAATACGGTCATCTCGAACATTACCGGAACGAAAGCCGGCATGTTCTGCAAATAGCTGAAACTTGGCTTACCGCCGATATCCTGCGGCCAATCCTGGATCATGATGTTGTTCATCATCCACGTAGCGACCGACAAACCGATACATCCGTAGATGAAGGCGCAGATCGCCAATCGCGTCGGGGCGATTCCCATAGCCTTGTCGAGTCCGTGGACAGGGAAAGGCGTAAATACATCCTCTATGTGATAATGGGCCGCACGCGTTTTCTTCACGGCATCCATCAGGACGTCGTCGTCGTTGTAAATGGCGTGTAGTACTTTATTAGTGGTGCTCATGATGTGAAGGATTTTCGTCTCTGCGTTTTTTGAAATATTCGCCTGATGTCTTCAGGATGGTCTTAACCTCGGCCTGTGCGATTACAGGGAAAGTTCGTGAGTAAAGTAGGAACAATACGAAGAAGAATCCGATGGTTCCGATAAAGATGCCGATGTCGATGAACGTCGGCGAGAACATCGTCCAGGAAGACGGAAGGTAATCGCGGTGCAACGACGTCACGATGATCACGAAACGCTCGAACCACATCCCGATGTTTACGACGATCGAAATGATGAATGAGAACATGATCGACGTACGCAATTTCTTGAACCACATGAACTGAGGCGAGAAAACGTTACACGTCATCATCGACCAGTATGCCCACCAGTAAGGTCCTGTCGCACGGTTAAGGAAAGCGTATTGTTCGTATTCTACTCCTGAATACCAGGCCACGAACAACTCGGTGATATAGGCCACACCGACGATTGAACCCGTGATCATGATAACGATGTTCATCAATTCGATGTGCTGCAACGTGATGTAAGCTTCCAGATGACACACTTTTCTCATGATGATCAAAAGCGTGTTTACCATCGCGAATCCTGAGAATACCGCACCCGCAACGAAGTAAGGCGGGAAAATGGTCGTGTGCCATCCCGGGATTACCGAGGTAGCAAAGTCAAAGGATACGATCGTGTGTACCGAAAGTACGAGTGGCGTCGCCAAACCGGCCAAAACGAGGGAAACTTCCTCAAAACGCTGCCAGTCTTTGACGCGTCCGCTCCATCCGAATGAAAGTATGCTGTAAATTCTTTTTGTGAAAGGTGTCACGGCTCTGTCGCGAAGCATCGCAAAGTCAGGAAGAAGTCCTGTCCACCAGAATACGAGTGAAACCGAAAGGTAAGTCGATATCGCAAATACGTCCCAAAGAAGTGGCGAGTTGAAGTTGACCCAAAGCGACCCGAATTGGTTCGGAATAGGCAAAACCCAATATCCTAACCAAGGGCGACCCATGTGGATTACCGGGAACAAACCGGCCTGGACTACAGAGAAGATGGTCATCGCTTCCGCAGAACGGTTGATCGCCATTCTCCAACGCTGGCGGAACAACAAGAGTACGGCCGAGATCAGCGTACCGGCGTGACCGATACCTACCCACCAAACGAAGTTGGTGATATCCCAGGCCCAACCTACTGTCTTGTTGAGGCCCCACGAACCGATACCGGTCGCGATCGTATATGTTATACAGCCTACTCCCCAAAGGAAAGCGATTAATGCGATTGAAAATACAGTCCACCATTGTTTGTTGGCGCGTCCTTCAACAGGGAAGGCAACATCAACAGTCACATCGTGATACGTCTTATCACCTAAAACTAAGGGTTTTCTGATGGGTGCTTCGTAGTGCGATGACATACTTTATCGTGTTTTCTTAATTAATTTATTTGATTAGGTATTTCTCACTTTTACATGATAAAATACGTTCGGCTTGGTTCCGACATGCTCCAAAAGGTGGTACATGCGATCATCCGCAGCCAATCTGGCGATGTCGTCTTCCGCGTGATTCACATCCCCGAAAACGATCGATCCTGAAGAACAAGCAGCCGAACAAGCCGTCTCGAATTCGTTCACATCCACCGGACGTCCCTCTCTCTTGGCGTTCAAGATCGTCGCCTGCGTCATTTGCACGCAGAACGAACATTTTTCCATTACACCTCGCGAACGAACGTTTACGTCAGGATTCAAGACCATACGGCCCAAATCGTCGTTCATATGGAATGGGAATTCCTCGTTGTTGTTGTACAGGAACCAGTTGAAACGACGCACTTTATACGGACAGTTGTTCGCGCAGTAACGTGTTCCGACGCAACGGTTGTACGCCATGTGGTTGTGTCCCTGGCGGGAGTGTGATGTAGCGGCAACCGGACAAACCGTTTCACACGGAGCGTGGTTACAATGCTGACACATTACCGGCTGGAACGCCACTTGTGGATTATCTGCCGGCTCTTCCATCTGGCCGAATCCGCCAAGGGATCCGTTGTCGCCAAACAGTCCGTCGAAATTCTCTTTTTTCTCGTCGTCTTTTGCGAAACTTTCTTCCGAAGAATAGTAACGGTCGATGCGCAACCAGTGCATATCGCGGCTTCTTCTCACTTCCGACTTACCGACTACCGGAACGTTGTTCTCGGCGTGGCAGGCAATGACGCAAGCTCCGCAACCCGTACAGGCGTTAAGGTCGATCGACATATTGAAATGGTGACCCGTGCTTCTGTCGAAAGACTCCCAAAGATCGACTTTGGTAACAGGCGTTTCTTTATGATCAAGGGAAACGACCGGCATCGGATTCCAGACCTTTGCTTCTTCTTTGTTGAAGATGTCAAGCGTGGTTTCCTTGATGATGTCGCCTCGGCCCATCAATGTTTTTTGAGATTGTACGCAAGCGAACTCATGCTCTCCGGATTCCGCAACGATATCGGCACCCTGGACGCTATTGAAAGCATTGTAGAATGAATAAGCGTTCAAACCGACTTGCATTTCTTTCTGCATGGCGGCTTTGCGACCGTATCCGACGGCCATTCCGATCGTACCGACGGCCTGACCCGGCTGAACGATTACCGGAACGTTTTCCATTTTCTTACCTCCGACAGTGATCGTAGCATAACTGCCATTCAAACCGCCATTGGCAACGATTTTATTTTCAAGCCCGAGCTTTTCGGCATCGGCTTTAGAAACGGTAACATAATTATCCCAGGAAACGCGGGTGATAGGATCAGGGAATTCCTGAAGCCATGGATTGTTAGCCTGTTGGCCGTCTCCCATTCCGGTTTTGGTGTAAAGCGTAAGTTCGAATTTACCGGCTGGCTTGGCGGCTGCCAATGCACTTGCAGATGAGCCGAAGCTTCCTGCTCCTCCGGAAACGCCCTGGATCGCATTTACGACAACTCCGTCGTGAACGGCTTTATTCCAGGAAGATCCGACGAGATAAGCAGCCGAATTGGCGCGCAGGTAATCGTAGTAAGATGACTGGCTTCCGTTCAGCGCAAGCAACGCCTCTTCGAACTGTCTTGTGTTGAACAAAGGACGAATCGTCGGCTGGGTAAGCGAATATGTACCTTTCGTGATTTCGACATCTCCCCATGATTCGAGGAAACTCGGTGCGGCAGCTGCAATTTTCGCAACTTGTGCCGTCTCGTCCTCGCGAACCGTAAACGAAACCGAAAGCGGTAATTTTTTCACCGCATCGGCGAAAGCTTTTCCGTCAGGCAACGTATAAACCGGATTTACTCCGCTCATGATAAGCGATGCGATTTTTCCGGAAGTAAGATCAGAAAGGAATGTCTGCATTTTCGCATCTGAACCTTTGCGGATCTGACGGATAGGCGCACCTACGAACGCTTGGGACGCCAAAGCCTGGTTGATTCCAAGAACCACCAATTGCGCGTCTTTGCTATCGATACCGGAAACCACGACGGCGCGCGATCCCGCTTGTTTGATTTGTTGGGCCACTTTCACGACTTCCGCTTTTAGCTTCGCATCGAGAGAAGTAGCATCTCCGGCTCCGGTCACGATATTGTGGATAAGAGCCAAGGCCTGTTTTTGCTGAGTCGGCGTCATCGGGATGCGACGGTCTGCATTCGACCCGGACAACGTCATATTGGCCTCGAACTGGATGTGACGCGACATTTTCCCTTTGCTCGGAATACGTCCTCCGACGTAACCTTGGTCATATCCGCCACCTTGCCAGTCGCCAAGGAAGTCGGCGCCAACAGAAACGATAAGGTCTGCTTTTCCGAAGTCGTAATCGACCAAACCTCTTTCCGCATAAACCTGCTCGAACGCGTCGAGTGCGCTGGAAGATGAAACAGCGTCGTATTGGATATGCTCGGCACCTGGATGCTGAGCCAAAAATTCATTGATTAGTTTTTGTGTAGTCGGGCTCGCGATCGTTCCGGTAAGGACAACCGTTTTACCGCCTTTGGCCAATCCAGCTTTGATTGCCGAATTGACTTCGTCCCAAGATGCGTCTTTACCACCGATTTTAGGCTGCTTCAAACGCATACTGTCGTACATCGACAAGATAGAAGCATGGACACGGGCGTTAGCCGGGAAACGGGCACCCGCAATTTTGTTGTTCTCGATTTTGATCGGACGGCCTTCGCGCGTTTTGATCAAAAGATTGGCGAAATCGAAGCCATCGAAATAAGTCGTGGCATACATGTCCCAAACTCCGGGAACGATTTGCTCAGGCTGGACAACGTAAGGTATGGATTTGTGCACCGGACCTTCGCAAGCCGCCAAAGAAGCCGCAGCCGTGCTGAATCCGACGTATTTCAAGAAGTCGCGTCGCGAAGTCGATGAAGAAGCCAACGCCTCTTTATCGCCCAGGAATTCCTCAACCGGAATTGACTCAACGAACTCGTTACTTTTAAGCGTCTCAACAATAGAACTGTTTTCGTTTAGTTCCTCAACACTTTTCCAGTATTTTTTGTTTGATGACATCGTATATAAAATTTGCTTCTTAGTAATTGATTAATAGTGGCACTTACCGCACTCCAGACCTCCCATTTGAGCGGCCGTCAGCTTGTCGACGCCATATTTCTTGGCCAGCTGCTCGTGGATTTTGGTGTAGTACTCGTTGCCTTCCATTTTCACATTGGTTTCCCGGTGACAGTTGACACACCATCCCATCGTAAGAGGCGAGAACTGCTTCATGAGCTCGAATGTTTGAACCGGACCGTGGCAGGTTTGACATTCAATACCGGCGACAGTAACGTGTTGGGAGTGATTGAAGTAAACGAAATCCGGAAGGTTGTGGATACGGACCCACTTCACAGGACGGGTCTTGCCTGTGTATTTCTGAGCTGTCTTATCCCATCCGACAGCGTCGTAAAGTTTTTGGATCTCTCCGTCGTAGAACGCTTTTGAATGCTCTGCAGTCGCCGTCTTATCGGAAACTTCAGCAATATTCTTGTGGCAATTCATACAGACATTCAGCGAAGGAATTCCGGCATTTTTACTCGTACGCGCCGCAGAGTGGCAATATTTACAATCAATGCCGTTGCTTCCGGCGTGGATCCTGTGCGAGTAGTGGATTGGCTGGATCGGCTCGTATTCCTGGTCGACACCTACCTGCATCGTCCATCCGTAAAAGAAATAACCGGCGGCAAGCAAAAGGAAAATCGAAGTGACAAGCACAAGGAACTGATTGCGCGCAAACGCTACCCAAATTGGCAATGTTTTTTCTCTGACCGCAGGCTCGATACCGTTCTTGGCGGCGATTTTAGTCAAAACGCGGTTCGCCATAACAAGGGCCGCGACCAAAATCAACAACACCACAACAAGAGCACCCAAAATTACGTTATTGGAAATACCGCTGTCAACTCCAGCTGTTCCCGGAGGACCTACGGTACCTGCAGCAGACGGAGTTTCGGCTTTTGGCTGAGAAGTATACGCGATGATGTCGTCGATGTCTTTGTTTGAAAGCTGCGGAAACGGCGTCATCACCTGTCTGTTGTTCTCCTCGAAAAGCTTCACAGCGACAGGATCGCCGGCCTTTATCATAGCAGAACTGTTGTGAATCCAGTCGTACAACCACGTCATGGAATGCTTGTCCCCTACACCGCGAAGCGCAGGACCGGTCGACTTGGCATCCATTTTATGACAAGCCGCACAGTTGGTATTGAACAACGCTTTTCCATTTACCGGATCCCCAGCCCCAGCAGGAGCGGCGGCAGCCTCAGCAGGAGCGGCAGTAGCAGCAGCCGGCGCGGCATCTTGCCCCAAAACAACCGAGGAAGATGTGAGAATCAGCGCTAAACTAAGGAACAAAGTTTTTAGAATCGAATTATGGTTACCCACTTTTTTCATATTGTTAATGATTATCGACTTGAAGTTTTGGCACGCTTTTTACAGCTCGAACCCGCTGTAAAATGGGCACTTCTTTAAAAATTTGAGCAAAAATACGACATATACGGTAGTCTGAAAACCTTAAAATAGTCTTAATAACCAATTTATAATTATTCTAAATAATTTTCCTGAGACCGCTTCAACATTAAGAATTACATTTGTATAAAAATCACGCATTTATGAAAATTGAACTCGCCAAACACCTATTTTTCTCAGTATTCGCCAGTTGTCTTTTGAGCATTTCCACCCAGGCTCAAAACGGTTCGGTAACGGTCTCCCAAGATCCGAAATTCGAACAATTGCTCAACGAAAAACGCCGCATAAATGCTTCGATCACCGTCAACGATAAGTACAAGGTACAGATTTACAACGGCGACAGTGAAAACTCGAAGAAAATACTAGCGGATTTCCGCAAAGATTTCAAGCAACTCGACGCCACCGTTGTATTCAGTACACCGGCTTACAAAGTCTGGGTAGGGAACTTCAAATCGCGAATCGAAGCGGAACGAAATCTTGTCGAGCTTCGAAAAAAATACCCGAATGCGATTATTGTTAAGCCGAATAAATAAGACAATGTCAAGTTGAGGAGCTCCGTAAACCGGGGCTTTTTTTTTGCGATGAAGTCGTGGTGATTAGTTTGGCAAATTATCCACTTAGCAGGTCTTATAGACCTAACAGGTTTAAGACCTAACAGGTTTAAGACCCAACAAATATAGACCTAACAGGCCTGAACCTAGCAGATCAAAAAAACGCTAAAAAGGTTCGCGGACTTCTTCCTCACTACACGTCTCATTAACAACTATGCGCGTGGCGGCTCTCGTGCCCTCCGATGAAACGATCAAAGTGTTACCAACAAAAAAAGCCCGTATGACCGGGCTTTTTTTTTAACTATAAAATTGATTATTTCAACTTCTTCTTAACGGCAACTTCCTGATACGCCTCGATCAAATCGTTGAGTTCAATATCATTGTAGCCTTTGATCTGGATACCGCAATCGTACCCTTTCGAAACTTCTTTGACGTCGTCTTTGAAACGCTTCAAGGCCGTCAGTTCCCCGTCGTGTACCACCACGCCTTCGCGGACGATACGCACTTTCGACGAGCGGAAGATCTTTCCGTCGGTGACCATACATCCGGCGATCGTTCCCACTTTCGAAATCTTGAACAATTCGCGTATTTCGGCGGTTCCTGTGACTTCTTCCTTGATTTCCGGAGAAAGCATCCCTTCCATCGCATCTTTCAAATCATCGATCGCATCATAGATGATCGAGTAGTTTCGGATGTCGATTTCTTCCTTGTCTGCCAATTGCTTGGCTGAAGCGGACGGACGAACGTTAAACCCGATGATGATCGCATCTGAAGCAGAAGCAAGGTTGACGTCAGTTTCCGTAATCGCGCCGACTCCTTTGTGGATGATATTCACCTGGATTTCTTCGGTAGACAATTTCGAGAACGAATCAGAAAGGGCCTCGACCGAACCATCCACGTCACCTTTGATGATGATATTGAGTTCCTTGAACTGACCGAGTGCGATACGACGACCGATCTCGGCAAGCGTAATGTGGCGTTGCGTACGTACTGACTGCTCGCGTTGCAATTGCGTGCGTTTTACGGCAATCTGCTTGGCTTCGCGCTCGTCTTCGAATACGGTGAACTTATCACCTGCTGTCGGCGCCCCGTCGAGTCCGAGAACCGATACCGGCGTCGACGGACCTGCCTCTTTCAGGTTGTGTCCGCGTTCGTCATGCATCGCACGGATTTTACCGTGGTTTTTACCGGCAAGCATGTAATCGCCAATTTTCAATGTTCCGTTTTGGACAAGAATCGTCGCAACGTATCCTTTTCCTTTGTCGAGCTGGGCTTCCACAACGGTTCCGGTAGCCGGGCGATCCGGATTCGCTTTCAGGTCAAGGATTTCAGCTTCGAGCAATACTTTCTCAAGCAATTCCTTGACGCCAAGACCCGTTTTCGCAGAAATATCGTGGGATTGGATTTTTCCTCCCCAATCTTCTACAAGTAAATTCATTCCCGCAAGGCGTTCCTTGATTTTGTCAGGGTTCGCAGTCGGCTTGTCGACCTTGTTGATCGCAAATATGATAGGAACTCCCGCGGCTTGTGCGTGAGAGATCGCTTCTTTTGTTTGTGGCATGATGTCGTCGTCGGCCGCGATCACGATGATGGCGATATCGGTAACCTGGGCACCACGCGCACGCATCGCGGTAAACGCTTCGTGACCTGGTGTATCGAGGAAAGCGATTTTTTGTCCGCCTTCAAGCGTAACGCCGTAAGCTCCGATATGCTGGGTGATTCCACCGGACTCTCCCGCAATCACATTTTCCTTACGGATATAATCGAGCAAAGACGTTTTACCGTGATCGACGTGTCCCATTACGGTCACGATAGGCGCACGGAATACGCGATCTTCTTCGCGATCTTCATCTATCTGGAGGTTTTCTTCGAGATCGGTCGTGATAAATTCCACCTCGTAACCGAATTCGTCGGCAACAATAGTAAGCGTTTCAGCATCAAGACGTTGGTTCATCGTCACCATGATACCGAGTGACATACAGGTTCCGATGACTTTCGTGATCGGTACGTCCATCATGGTTGCAACTTCCCCTACCGTAACGAATTCCGTCACTTTGAGTGTCTTGCTTCCTTCCTCGATCGCTCTTTGCTCGTCGTCTGACTTCTGACGGTGCGTATCTCGCTTGTCGCGACGGTATTTTGCCGCCTTGGACTTCCCGCCTTTACCCTGAAGTTTTTCGAGGGTTTCACGGATTTGGTTTTTAACTTCCTCTTCCGTCGGCTCGACTTTGTTTACGACAGCAGGACGCCCTTTTTGGAATCCGCCGCCAGGACGGTTTTGTCCAGGACCACCCGGACGATTCTGGCCGCCAGGACCGCCACCAGGAGGTCGCTGCCCGCCCGGACCGCCTTGCCCCGCAGGCTTGACGATGCGCTTGCGTTGGCCTTTTGCGTTATTGTTATTGTTCTGACCGGCAGGCGTTTCCTTCTTCTTGCGCTCAAACTGCGTCAAATCGATGGTTTGGCCCGAAAGAACAGGTCCGGAAAGCTTTTGGTATTGCGTCTTGAACGTATCATCTCCCGGCGCCGCTGCGGCAGGCTTCTCCGGAGTTGCCGGAGTTGCTGGAGCCGATGGCGTAGCTGGCGTTGCCGGAACAGCAGGCGCAGCTGCCTCGACCTCCGACTTTTCCGGAGCGACAGGAGCAACCGGAGCTTTTGGCTCGACTGCTGACGGCTCGGAAACAGACGGCTCCACGCTCGGCTTGGCTTCCGCGGCTTTTGGTTCTTCGGCGACGACTGGGGCAGGCTTCTTTTCGAGATCGATGTTACCGACAGTTTTTGGCCCTGTAACCGTTGCTTTCGCACGTATTACCTCCTGCTGTTTGGCGCGCTCTTCGTCAAATTTGCGCTTGTCCTCGATTTCCTTTTCCCTTTCGATGCGAAGCGCTTCTTTCTCCTTGCGTTTCTCCTCTCCTACTTCCTGTGAAGCCACCTTGTTCCCACGGTCACCCGCGAACTGGTTCATCAACAGGCTGTATTCATTCTCGGAAATCTTCGCGTTCGGATTCGAGTCAATGGCAATCCCCTTTTCCTTAAGGTGATCCACTGCGCGGTCCAGAGAAATGTTCAGCTCCCGTAAAACCTTGTTAATTCTTATTGTTCTTTCGTCAGACATAAAATCTTATTAGTTATTAACTGTAGTCGTGTTGTTGTAGTTGTTTGCAGTTAGCTTTCGAACTCGGACTTGAGGATGCGCATCACGTCGAGGATGGTTTCTTCTTCAAGGTCGGTTCTTCTCACCAAGTCCGCTACATCCTGCTTCAACACACTCTTAGCAGTGTCGAGTCCGATCTTAGCGAATTCGTCTATTACCCATGCTTCGATTTCATCTGAGAATTCCGTCAATTCGACATCGTCCTCTTCGTCGGCGACGTTTCCTTCGCGAATCACGTCAAGCTCATAGCCCGTCAGCAACCCGGCCAGCTTGATATTGTGGCCTCCGCGCCCGATGGCTTTGGAAACTTCGTCCAATTTCAGGTAAACCTCCGCTCTTTTTTGCTCTTCATTGATTTTAATCGACGATACTTTAGCCGGGCTCAACGCACGGGTGATGAACAGCTGGATATTGTTCGTATAATTGATTACATCTATGTTCTCGTTGCCCAATTCCCGGACGATTCCGTGGATACGCGACCCTTTCATACCGACGCATGCCCCAACCGGATCGATGCGGTCGTCGTAAGAATCTACGGCAACTTTCGCCTTTTCTCCCGGGATACGGACGACGTTCTTCACCATGATCAAACCGTCGAAAACCTCAGGAATTTCCTGCTCGAACAGCTTCTCAAGAAACTTCTCGCTCGTACGTGACATCACGATTTGCGGTTTGTTTCCTTTGAGTTCGACATTTTCGATGATGCCGCGAACGTTGTCGCCTTTGCGGAAAAAGTCAGATGGGATCTGTTTCTCCTTCGGAAGTACGATCTCATTGCCTTCGTCATCTACCAAAATTACGACTCTTGGACGGACGTGGTGTACTTCGGCAGTATAAATTTCCCCAATCAGGTCTTTAAACTGCTTGTAAAGGTTCGTATTGTCGTGTTCGTGAATCTTCGAGATCAGGTTCTGGCGCAAAGCCAAAATCGCGCGGCGCCCTAAATCGATGAGTTTCACTTCTTCTGAAACTTCCTCACCGATCTCAAAATCCGGCTCTATCTTGCGCGCTTCGGTAAGCGTGATTTCTTCATTTTCGAAATCCAGGTCTTCGTCGGCAACGATGACGCGACGTCTCCATATCTCCATATCGCCTTTGTCAGGGTTGATGATGATGTCAAAATTATCGTCAGATCCGAATTTCTTCTTCAAGGCATTTCTGAACACATCTTCAAGGATGGCCATGAGGGTAACACGGTCAATGAGTTTATCATCCTTAAACTCTGAAAACGAGTCGATTAATGCGAGATTTTCCATACTGTCGTATATTAAAATTTTATTGTAACGGTTGCTTCTTTGATTTCTGAATAATTGATTTCCTGTTTCTTTTGAACAGTCTCTTTTCCTTTTCCGACTTTTTTTGGCTCCCGGGCTTCCCATTCGAGCGTGATGAAATCTTCATTCGCGCCGGTAATTTCGGCTTCGATGGTTTCGGTTGCGGTCTTGACCTTGAGCGTGCGCCCGATGTTCTTTTTGAACTGTCGCACAAGCTTCAGCGGAGACGTAGCCCCGGCCGACGCCACTTCAAGGGCGAAATCCTGCTCTTCCCTGTCGAGGTTGTGTTCAATCGCACGGCTCACGTCAATGCAATCCTGGAGCGTAACGCCATTGTCCCCGTCAAGAGTCACGATAATTTTACCGCTGTCCTGAACGTTTAGATCGATAAGAAAAATCGAAGGTCTTTCTTGAAGTGCCGCATCCAAAAGCTCGGCTACTTTTTCTTTAAATGCCATATAGTTATGAAAAGAGGGGACTCTCGTCCCCTCATTATTTAGTTTTCAATAAATAACGGTGCAAATATAGTTATTTTTTTGTAAATCAAAAATCTGCCTTAACAGTTAAATATTTGTAATTTTATTCTCAGAACAAACAATCATTCCACAATTTTCACACTTTTTCCACATGAAAAAAATTCTCGTGCCTACCGATTTTTCCGATCAGGCGGAATATGCCCTCAAGGTGGCCGCTCAAATCGCCAAAAAACAAAATAGCGAAATCCTGTTGTTGCACATGCTCGAACTGCCGCACGAAGGGAGCGATGCCGCTGTTTCGGGAGCCGACATTCCCGAGATCATTTTCTTTAAGAACCAGGCTATGAGCAAATTCGAGGACTTGCTCGACGCCCCATACCTTGCCGGATTGACGGTCACCGAAACGACACGGTTCGGCAAAGTCTTCGAAGGAATCAATAGCGTAGCTAAAAAAGAAAACGCCGATTTTATCGTCATGGGTTCACACGGCGCCAGCGGTTTCCACGAAATGTTCATCGGCTCGAATGCCGAGAAAGTCGTGAGAAGTTCGGACGTTCCGGTTCTCGTGATCAAAAATGAAATGCCGGAATTCAAGGCCGATAATTTTGTTTTCGCGTCCGACTTTTCCGACGAGATCAAAAAGCCGTTCAAACAGCTGCTCGAACTTGCCGAGCATTTCGGGTCCCACCTGAGCCTGGTTATGATCAACACGCCTAACAGTTTCAAACCGACTCAGGTTGCAGAGAACATCATGAACGACTTCTTGCGCGATGTCCAATACACTAACTATTCGCTTCACATTTACAACGACGTAAACGTTGAGAAAGGGATTTTGAATTTCGCCAATTCCGTCAAGGCGGATTTAATCGGGATGAGTACGCACGGTCGCACCGGTTTTGCGCATTTCTTTAACGGAAGTATCAGCGAAGACTTGGTAAATCACGCGATCCGCCCGGTGGTCACGTTTAAGATCTGATCCGAAATTTTTAAGATTATAAGAAAGCCTTTTGGGAAACCGGGGGCTTTTGCTTTTTAATTCAAAATTGGACAATAGCGAAACCTACAAAATGGCAGAATTAACAATTTCGGCAGTTTTTCTGTACGGGACTATTGAGGGAAAGCGGTAGGTTTACCACGGGTGGGGCCGGGGAAAGGACGTCGCGCCCAATGCAAAAATTACTGCCGAACCAAAATCCATAAAACAAAAAAACCTCCCGATTAAGGGAGGTTTCTTGAAGTTGGTCCACTAGGACTCGAACCTAGAAAGACGGCACCAAAAACCGTAGTGTTACCATTACACCATGGACCAGCTTTGCTATTGCGAGGGCAAATTTACAACAAAAATCAATTTGCGCAAATTTTTTTGATTTTTTTCTACTCAACTGTGACAAGGTTTCCAGAAGGGTGTCTTTTACAGCAAATTAGCGCTTGCGGGCCGTTCGCATTCCGCAGAATTTTTTGTTAAGTGCCCAATCTGTTGGCAAAAAAACAGTTTCTTTGTATCACATTCTAACTTCTGCAAAATGACAGATTTCAACTTCCGCAAGTGGAATACGATCTCCGGATGGATCGCGTTTTCAATTGCTCTATTAGTTTACGTTCTTACGGTTGAACCGACAATGAGCTTCTGGGATTGCGGCGAATACATTGCCACTTCTGCCAATCTCGAAGTTGGCCACCCGCCCGGAGCGCCACTTTTCCAGATGTTGGGCGCTTTTTTCGCGATGTTCGCTCCGGGAGATGAGTACGTAGCGCTGATGGTCAATATGATTTCTGTTTTTTCGAGCGCGTTTACGATCTTGCTTATGTTTTGGTCGTCCTCGATCATACTGCGCAAATTGATCAGCCAATTTTCAGAATGGAATAAAAACAACGCCATCATGGTGCTTTGCGCGTCAATGGTAGGCGCCCTCACTTTTACTTTTACCGACAGTTTCTGGTTTAATGCCGTCGAAGCGGAAGTTTATGCCGCCGCGACCTTCCTTATCGCCCTTTTGCTTTGGCTCGGACTGCGTTGGGAAGAGGACATGCACAATCCGCGTGGCAACAGATGGTTGCTTATCATCTCTCTTGTCGTCGGATTGTCGTTCGGCGTTCACTTCATGGCGATTCTGACGATCCCGTCGATCGGATACCTCTACTATTTCAAAAACTACAAAACGATTACAATCAAGAATTTTATCATCGCGAATATCGTCGTAATTGGTGTTTTGCTTTTCATTTTCCAGCTTTTGCTGCCTTGGTCGCTTGCCTTTTTCGGGAAAACCGAAATCTTTATGGTCAACAGTCTTGGACTGCCGTTCAACTCGGGAACTATTTTCGCCGCGTTGGTGATGATCGCCTTCTTTTACTTCGGACTCACGTACACACGCAAAAAAGGGCTGGCATTCTACAACACTATTGTTTTGTGCCTGCTTTTCATCTTCCTCGGATTTTCAACCTGGATGATGCTTCCGATACGCGCCAACGCCAACACCGTCATCAACGAAAACAAACCGTCCGATGCGGCCGAGCTCCTTGCCTATTTCAACCGCGAACAATATGGAGCGAATCCATTGTTCTACGGCCCGCAATACACGGATATGTTCGCACCGCTTGACGCAGATGAGCCGTATCTCGACAAAAAACCGAATTACGAGCGCGACTACAAATCGGGCAAATACGTAATCACCAACAATTATAAAAACGCCGAGCAGAACAGCGACGACAACCACAAAGCGATACTTCCGCGTCTCTGGAGCACGGATCACGTCGAGAATTACATCAACTTCACCAATCCGCCGGAATTCAAGATTCGTCCGGACATCGACCAATATATAGAAGAAGAGCAAAAACAGGAATTGGTGAGCATCGTGTCCGAATTTCGCCGCGCTCACGCCTCGGGCCAGATCGACGGAGAGGGTTACGTCAAATTCCTCAAGCATTACGGAGAATTCCTTGCGATAGAAAAACCATCGACGGTCGATAACATCGGATTCATGTTCGAATACCAATTCGGATATATGTATTGGAGATACCTGATGTGGAACTTTACCGGTCGCCAAAACGACATTCAAGGGAAATACGACATTCTCGATGGCAACTGGCTCAGCGGAATCTCGTTTGTCGACGAAATGCACATCGGCCCTCAAGACAACTTGACTGACGACGCCAAAAACAACAAAGGACGCAACGTCTATTTTTTCCTGCCGTTCATTTTAGGAATAATCGGGTTGGTTTACCACGCCAACAAGGATCTCAAAAGTTTCTACGTGATGCTGGCCCTGTTCCTGTTTACCGGTTTGGCACTCAAGATCTATCTCAACGAGCGTCCGTTTGAACCTCGCGAGCGTGATTATGCGCTTGTCGGATCGTTCTACGTCTTCGCGATTTGGGTCGGATTCGGCACATATGCGATTTACGAGTGGGCCACGAAAAAACTGGCCGCAAAAATCGCAGTTCCTTTGGTTACTGCGGTTTGCTTGCTGGCTTCGCCTGTTCTCATGGCTTCCCAAAACTGGGACGACCACGACCGATCGAACCGCTACACCGCGATCGCGATGGCCAAAAACTACCTGAATTCGTGTGATAAAAACGCGATTTTGTTCACGATTGGTGACAACGACACGTTTCCGCTTTGGTACGCCCAGGAAATCGAAGGCATCAGACGCGACATCAAGATCATCAACACCAGCCTTTTCATGACCGATTGGTACATCGACCAGTCGAAGATGAAGACGTGGGATTCCGAAGGCGCCCCGATATCGTTTACTCACGATCAATACGTAGGCGATAAATTGGACTATGCCGTTTTCCGTCAGACGACAAAAGAATCGATCGACCTCAAGAGCTTCCTTGACTTCCTCAAACTCGACGATCCGCGTGCGCTTTACGAATTTGAGAACGGTCAGAAATACCACTTCTATCCGACAAACAAAGTCCGTATTCCGGTCGACAAAAATGCCGTCATCGCAAACAATGTCGTGGCTGCGAAATACCACGATTCCATTGTTCCGTTCATCGATATCGAAATCAAAGGCCAGGCCATCTACAAGAATCGAATCATGATGCTCGACATCTTGCAGAACAACAACTGGAAACGTCCGATCTATTTCACGGGAGGCAGCTTTGGCGACGACGATTATCTCTGGATGAAAGATTACCTCCAACTCGACGGCGTCGTTTACAAACTGGTCCCGATGAAAACTTCTCTCGAAAAAGCGCCGAGCATGCTCGATATGGGAAGCATCGACAGCGAAAAAATGTTCAACATCGTGACCAAATGGGATTGGGGCAATGGCGAAAGCACGAGCATTTACCACGATCCTGAGACTCGTAAGAACAGCATTACGTATCGCACCAATATGGCGCGTCTGATGGAACAACTCATCAACGAAGGCAAGAATGCACAGGCCAAGACGATCATTGACCTTGCGCTTGCCAAGATGCCGATGGATTACTACGGCTATTACACCATGGTCGAACCGTTTGCGGGCGGCCTCTACGCGATTGGTGAAAAAGAAAGGGCACGCGAACTTTTGCAGCGCCTTATCGTCAAATACCAACAGGAGCTCACCTTCTACAAAGGTTTGAGAAACGCCGAACAAGGCTTGATTGCCGTCGATATCGTAAGTGCCATAGAACGCTATCGCAGCTTGCTCATCGTGATGAAAGATCGCGGCGACGTCGAGCTATACGAGAAGAACAAAGGCGTCTTTAACCAATACAACGAGAAGTTCAAGCTTTTCGGACGAGATCCTGAATAATAAAATGCGGCTTTCGGGCCGCTTTTTTTATATCTTATTCCCATGAAATTTTACTGGATAAAGACCAACCGTTTCATCAAAATGTTGTTTCCGAACTTCATCTGGAGCATCCCATCTGGAAGCAAAAAAGTCTATTTGACCTTTGACGACGGGCCCATCCCGGAAATCACGGATTTTGTGCTCGATCAATTATCTGGATTCAACGCGAAAGCGACATTTTTCTGCATTGGCGACAACATCCGCAAGAATCCGGATATCTTCAGGAAAATCCTGGATCAGGGCCATGCATTCGGCAACCACACGTTCCATCATCTGAACGGATGGAGAACACCGCTGCCGGAATACCTCGATAACATCCGGTTATGCCAGGACGAGATCGACGCTCTTGCAACCGATACTGCGCGACTCATGCGTCCGCCTTACGCAAAGGTTTCCGCTTCCCAATCGAGAAAAATCCGGGAAATGGGCTATAAAATTGTGATGTGGGATGTGCTGAGCGCCGATTTCGACTTACGCATAACACCCGAAAAGTGTCTTGAAAACGTGTTGAAAAACGTCAGGCCGGGAAGCATCGTGATTTTTCACGACAGCCAAAAAGCATTCGGAAACCTGAAATACGCGCTTCCGGAAACTTTGAAATATTTGAAGAAAAATGGGTACGAATGCGACGCGATACGTTAGATCTGGTCTTGCACCAATCCAATGATCGTGTTGGCATCGAGCTCTCCCGACTGCCTCCAGACCATTTGCCCGCTTTTGTAGATCATCAGCGTCGGCAAGCCTTTGATGCGCAATGCGTCGGCAAGCTCCTGGTTTTTGTCGACATCGATCTTGATGACTTTTGCCTTGTCGCCCAAAGCAGCGGCGACATCCCGTATGACAGGGTGCATCGAAACGGACTGCTCGTTCCATTCTGTATAGAAGTCGATCAGGACCGGAACAGGCGCGTTAATCAGTTCGCCAAATTTTGACATAGTCTTAGAATTTTAACCATTCCTCTACAAATATAGGACTTTTAACAAATTACGCTAATTTTGGCCCCTTTTTTAGTTCAATGACCGTAATTTCTGGCCAAATGCCTACCCGGCCGGGATAAGCGTGGAACCCGAAGCCGCGGTTGACGTAAATATAGCGCTCGAGATGCTCATACAAGCCCGCCCATTGCTTGTACACATATTCCACAGGGCTCCACTTTATGAAACCCGGAATTTCGATACCGAACTGCAGGCCATGCGTATGACCAGAAAGCGTAAGGTGGAAATTTTTAGGATGATTCTTGACTTCCAGATCCCAGTGCGACGGATCGTGCGACATCAGGATTTTGAAATCGTCTTTCGTCAACCCTTGCGATGCCTTGTTGAGATCGCCCGCCTGCTTGAAGCCGCGTCCCCAATTCTCCACACCTACGAGCGCGAGCCGCTGTCCGTCTTTTTCGATGAATTTATGTTCGTTGAGCATCAGGTCGAAATCGATTTGTCCGTAAAGGTTTTTAATCGCTTCGAAATTATCGGATTTTGCCTTTTCACTGTCCCAATCGATGTATTCGCCATAATCGTGATTGCCCAAAACCGAATATTTCCCGTAGCGGTACGGTTTGATTCTCCTGAACGTGTCGATCCACGGAAACATTTCCTTGGCGTGAGTGTTGACGATGTCGCCTGTGAACAAGCACATATCGGATTCCTGTTCGTTGATCAGGTCGATGGCGTAGCTGATTTTCTCAGGATCGTCGAAGCTCCCGCTGTGCACGTCCGATATCTGCGTAATCTTAAAACCGTCGAAGGCATCGGGCAAATCCGGGAAGAAAATGCGTTGGCGAATCACCTTAAAGTTGTATTTGCCCCAAGTCATGCCGTACGCGAGCGACAAAAACGGGATGGCGGCGATCCCGAGCGCGATCGTACTGACGAACTTTCTCCTGTCTGGTAAAAAATCTCCTTCACGGCTTTTGGTAGCCATGTTGAGCAGTCCGGCCGAAAGCCTGTAAACATCCTCGCCGAACATAAAAACCGTCAGTAATATCTTGGGAATGTAGACAATCAGCAGCAATCCGAAAGTAAACAGCGTGAGACGCGTTTGCCCGACGGCCCTGTCGAATTGTGTGAACTGATACACGATGTAAATGATCGCGAACAGTGAAATCAACTGATAGCCGACTAAAATCCACCTGACTTTTGTAACCGTCTTAAGGGCTTGATAAGCGTAGGTTTCGACAATAATCACAAAAATGGCGAAGAAAATCCAGCGAAGCATTGAAAAAATTTTCCGCAAATTACTACAGTGCGGGTTCCGATATGGCAATCGTTTAAGAAAAATTAACGTATGACCTTAAATTCCCGGTTTCGCGCTTCCTGGCTTCTCTGGCGTAACTCCTGTCTACAGATTCCTACCTGAGCGGCTAAGACGTGATTACACATCAATCCCTAACTTCTTTTCCGTCGATATTAACCGCGATTTCGTACTTTTGAAATCCTTCAAAACAACAATATGTCAGCACAAAAACGCCTTTTCCTCCTCGACGCTTACGCCTTGATTTTCCGTGGATATTACGCCCTTATCAAGAATCCCCGCGTCAATTCGAAGGGAATGGACACCTCGGCCATACTAGGATTCATGAATTCACTTCTCGATGTGATCAAGCGCGAAAAACCGGACCATCTCGCCGTCGCTTTCGACAAGGAGGGAAGCACCGTCCGAACCGAGATGTTCGCCAATTACAAAGCACACCGGGACGAAACGCCGGAAGCGATCAAGATTGCCGTGCCGTGGATCCAGAAAATCCTCAAGGCAATGCACATTCCCAGCATAGAATTGGCAGGTTGCGAAGCCGACGACCTCATCGGGACACTGGCGAAACAGGCCGAGAAGCAAGGCTATCAGGTATTCATGGTCACGCCCGATAAAGATTATGCACAATTGGTGTCCGAAAACGTGTTCATGTACCGACCGGCCCGCCTCGGCAACGGCATCGAAATTTGGGGCGTACCTGAAGTGCTCGAGCGATTCGGCATCGAAAGGACGGAGCAGGTTATCGATTTTCTTGGCATGATGGGCGACGCCGTAGACAATATCCCGGGATTGCCCGGAGTTGGGGAAGTTACGGCCAAAAAACTGCTCGCGGAATTCGGCACTATGGAAAACCTGTTGGCCAACACCGACAAGCTGAAAGGCAAAATGAAGGAAAAGATCGAGGAAAACAAAGAACTCGGCATGCTTTCCAAACAGTTGGCAACGATCATTTGCGATTGCGACGTGCAGTTCAACGAAGAAGATTTCGAACTCACGAAACCTGACAGCGACAAAGTGCAGGAATTGTTTCAGGAGCTCGAGTTCAGGCGAATGGCCGAACAGTTCAACGCATTGTTTTTTAACAAGAACGAATCGTATTCAAGCGTCGAGTCTCAAGGTATCGCACCGACCAAAACGATTGTCAGAAACGAAACCCAGTTTGATTTGTTTGCCGAAATTCACGGAGAAAGCGAGGGCATTTCGACAAATCCTTACAGCACGCTCGACAATACCGAACATTTCTACCAATCGGTGGAAGGTGATTTCGCCATAAAACTGCTCGTCAACAATTTGCTAAAGCAGGCTTCTGTAAGTTTTGACACCGAAACGACGAGTATCGATCCGATTACGGCAGAGCTCGTCGGACTTTCCTTTTCATGGGAAAAAGGAAAGGGTTTTTACGTTCCCGTGCCCGAAGATCAAACCGCAACGCAAGCGATCGTGGACAAGTTCAAGCCGTTTTTCGAGAACGAAGCCATCGAAAAGATCGGACAGAATGTCAAGTACGATTTAAAAGTGCTATCGAATTACGGCGTTGTGATAAAAGGCCAAATTTTCGACACGATGCTCGCCCATTATCTAATTAATCCCGACATGCGCCACAATATGGATGTATTGTCTGAAACTTATCTGAAATATTCACCCAAGTCAATTGAAGAACTCATCGGGAAGAAAGGCAAAGGGCAAAAGACGATGCGCGACGTTCCTCTCGACGACGTAAAGGAATATGCCGCCGAAGATGCAGATGTGACGCTTCAGCTGAAGCAACATTTCGCCCCGATTCTCGAGCAAACGGCTACAAGAAAATTGTTTGACGAAATCGAGGTGCCGCTTGTGCAGGTTTTGGCCGATATGGAAATGGAAGGCGTGCGTCTCGATACGGGTTTTCTCGCAAAATTGTCTGCAGAACTTGCAGAGGATATTACCAAACTCGAACGACAGATTTACGAAGCAGCAGGCGAAAGTTTCAACCTTGGATCGCCAAAACAGTTAGGGGAAGTGTTGTTCGACAAGATGAAGATCGGAGGCGGGAAAATAAAGAAAACCAAGACCGGACAATATGCAACCGGAGAAGAAATCCTTTCCAACCTTGCTCTTTCAAGTCCGTTCGTCCAGGATATTTTAGATTGGAGACAACTCGTGAAGCTGCAAAGCACATATGTGACGGCGCTCCCGACCCAGGTTTGCGGGAAAACGGGCCGCGTCCATACCGATTATATGCAGGCTGTCGCGGCTACCGGACGCTTGAGCTCCAACAATCCTAACCTGCAAAACATTCCGATTCGAACCGAACGCGGACGTCAGATTCGCAAAGCGTTTATCCCGAGAGATGAAAATTACACGTTGCTTTCCGCGGATTATTCCCAAATCGAACTTCGCATCATAGCGGCGCTCAGCGGGGAAGAGAACATGATCAATTCGTTCCGGAACGGAGAGGACATTCACAAATCGACGGCCGCAAAGGTGTTTAACGTCGCGCTTGAGGAAGTGACGCGCGAACAGCGAAGCCACGCCAAAACGGTCAATTTTGGTATCATCTATGGAGTTTCTGCATTCGGGTTGAGCAACCAAACTTCACTTACCCGAAGCGAAAGTGCCGCTTTGATCGATGCGTACTACAAATCTTACCCAAGGTTGCGCAACTACATCAGCGAGCAGATCGAAATTGCGCGCGAGCAAGGATTCGTTTCGACGATTTCAGGCCGCCGCCGCTATTTGAAGGATATCAATTCGGCGAATCAGGTAGTCCGTGGCGCCGCCGAACGAAACGCGGTCAACGCCCCTATACAGGGAAGCGCCGCCGACATCATCAAGATTGCGATGATCAACATCCACCAAAAACTGACCTCGGAAAACTGGAAAAGCAAAATGCTGCTTCAGGTTCATGATGAATTGGTGTTTGACGTCTACAAAGAGGAACTCGAAAGAATCAAGCCGATGATCAAGCACGAAATGGAAAACGCTTTTGAATTGGCGGTTCCGTTGGAAGTCGATATGGGCGTGGGCAACGACTGGCTCGAAGCGCATTGACGAACAAGGCGGTAATCCATCTGCTGATTTTCCTTACCTTTAGTCAACCAATTCAAAAACAACATATTATGAAGAAACTAATTTTTAGCGCAGCTGTGCTTTCCCTATGTCTGACAAGTTGTAAAAAGGCAGAAGACAAAGCAGTCGACGCCGGACCCGCGGCAGACACTACGGCAGCTCCTGCTCCCGAAACCGCCGACGCCGAGGCCCCGGTCGATTCCGCGGCTATGGAAAAAGCTTGGATGGAATATGCGACGCCCGGTGAAATGCACAAATTGCTTGCTTCCGACGTTGGCTCGTGGAACGCGAAAATGACGTTCTACATGGGCGGAAAACCATCAACGGAAAATGCCACGGCAGAAGTCAAACCTATTTTGAGAGGCCGTTACTTCGAACAGAAATACAAGGGCAAGATGATGGGACAGGATTTCGAAGGAGTCGGAACTATGGGCTACAACAACGCTTCCGGCAAGATGTTTTCAACGTGGTTCGACAATATGGGAACCGGCATCATGTATATTTCTGGCGATTACGACAGCGCGAGCAAATCGGCGACCATGACAGGAACAATGATCGATCCCATGACGAAGAAAGACGCAAAATTCAGGGAAGTTTACACCTGGGTCGATGCCGATACCCGAAAGATGGAGATGTTTGACACCAAATCATCGGGAGAAGAGGTGAAATCGATGGAAATCATCCTTACCAGAAAATAGAAAAAGGCCGGACATCATAGCCGGCCTTTCCGATTAAAGTCGCTTGTTGATTATTCGATTACCAGTGTTTTCGTAACGTTTCCGTAATCGGTACGGATCACGGCCATATAAGCGCCTATCGGCAAGCCTGACGTCGTGACTTTCGGTCGTGCCGAAGTGATCTTGTCGGCCTTTGCCAGTCGGCCTTGAGCGTCGTATAATTTGATCTCGCCGGTATTTACAAACTCAGGCAACTCGAAATTGACCTCGACGCGGGCCGGATTCGGATACATCTTTACCTGTTTTTCAGAAAATTCCTCGTTAGACAATGCCAACGCTGCAACTCTCGAACCGCAACTGTTGGAACCGTGATACCCTATCGTCTGGCTTCCGGAACGCCGGGCATAAACCAAAGTCAACGCTCCTGCCCCGGCGGTAAAAACGTAGTCGTTCGCATCTCCCGTATTGAGCGCCCGTGTGGCGACAAGGGTCCTAATGCCCGCGTTTACGGCATTGGAGACAATGTTCCAGTCCTGGCTGGCATCGGCGGGAGGTGTCACGCCTACTCCGTTAAAACTCCTGTCGGTAAGGTTAGCGCCGTCGAAAATGACGACGTCCGCACCCACATCACCCATTCCGGTTGCACCGAATCCAATTCCGAGCCAATCGGCAGAAGCGCCGGTAAGCGTCAACGTAACCTGGGTGTCGACGTCGATTTTCGCGGTCATGCCGAGCGAAGTATCCCCAAATGAACTCAGCGCGAGTTGACCTGTACTGAACTGAGCAAATCCGGTTGCAGCAGCCATGATGGCTATGGCCGATAATGTAATTTTTTTCATAGCTTTTTGCTTTTTAAGATTTCAATGAACTTGTCATCGTTGGCGACAACGGCGTAATCAATGGCCGACTGGCCGTGGTTGTCCTTGTGCCCGGTATTGGCTCCGGCGTTTACCAAAAGTGACGCGATCTCGTGCTTTTTGAACATAACCGCGTAAAGCAAAGCCGTGGTTCCGTTTTGGTCGGCCAGGTTCGGGTTGGCCTTTTTCTCCAAAAGGTAGCGCACCATTTCCTGGTTTCCCTTCACGACAGCGGCCATAAGCGCAGTTCCCATTCCGCTCAACGCGTCAATGTCGGCGCCTTTTTCGAGGAGGTATTTCGCGACCTCGTTGTTTGAGCGATAGCACGCCAGGATCAAAGGGGAATAACCCTCGGCATTTACAGCGTTTACGAGTTTCGGATCGGACGCGACCATCTTTCGGGCGTCCTCTACCGAACCCGTTCGCGCGACGTCAAAAACACTTTCGGACTGAGCGCGAACGAATCCTCCTACGCAAATGAACGCAACAAGCAATATACATTTTTTCATAGCTGAATTTTCACATAAAGTAATGAAAACCCGAATGATACATTTTGTCGTAACCACTATTCGATAGGTTTCATCGAGCATAGAAATCACGTATATGAGAATTCGCCGGTCCGAATCCCGAATTAGCACAGAAGAAAAATCTCTCCTATATTTACGACAAACCAAAAACGCATGAAAAAATCTTACATTATCCCGTTATTGTTTCTTGCCGCAACCGCGTTTGCCCAAGCGGACGCAAAATTCGCCAGGATCGACAGCCTCTTGACCTCGTTTAACAAACACAACAAATTCATGGGCTCGATTGCGTTGAGAGAAGGCGATAAGATTGTTTTTGCCAAAGCGTACGGATTTTCAGACATAGCCTCAAGAAAATTAGCTGATACGAATACCAAATACAAAGTCGGGTCGATCACCAAACCTTTTACCGCAGTCCTAATATTGCAATTGGTCGACGAGAACAAGATCAAACTCGAGGATAAACTCTCGAAATTTTTCCCGAAAATGCGCAACGCGGAAAAAATCACAGTTGAAATGTTATTGCGCCACCGCACCGGAATCCACGAGATACTGGCCGATCCCGTGACCACTCAAAATATCACGCGGTCCCATACTAGGCAGGAAATCGTAGACCGCATTTCCGGCTATGCGTCCGATTTCGAGCCTGGCGACAAATATCAGTATAGCAATTCCAACTACATATTGCTCGGTTATATTATCGAAGACGTCACCAAAAAATCGTACGCGGAAAACATACAGAAGCGCATCGCATCCAAACTCAAATTGACGAACACATCGATGCCCGACAAGATCGATTTCTCAGGGAATGATGCGATTTCCGCTACGTTCGACGCCAACTGGCACGTTACGCCGGAATGGTCGAACACACTAGCCTACTCGGCTGGGGCTTTGGTTTCGACGCCATCCGACCTGACCATTTTTATAAAAGCCCTGTTCGACGGAAAGCTCGTAAGCGCCGCATCGCTCGAAAAAATGAAGACGATTCAGGAAGGCTACGGGCTCGGCCTGATCACGCTACCATTCGATTCTAAAACGTTTTACGGACACACCGGAGGCATAGAGAATTTTCGTTCGGTTGTCGGATACGATCCCGTTTCCAAATTTGGCGCCTCGCTAAGTATGAACGGCGACAACTATGACCGCAACCTGATCATGCAGGGCGTGCTTGCGATTTATTACGGGAAGGAATACAAATTCCCGGACCTTACCGAATTTACCGTGAGCGAAGACATCCTCAAGAAATATGTCGGCACTTACGCTTCCGCAGATTTTCCGCTCAAAATAACCGTCACGACACAAGGTGGCAAACTCATCACGCAAGCGACAGGGCAATCGGCATTCGCGGTCGAAGCTAAAAGCGAAAACCGATTTGAATACCGTCCGGCGGGAATCGTGCTTGAGTTTTCTGACGGGAAAATGAATCTCAAGCAATCAGGACTCGATATCAATTTTATAAGAGAATAAAAAAAGCGGCTTTCGGGCCGCTTCTTCGTTTGTGTATTGATCAGGTTTTTTTTGTCGATTCGCGTTGGCGAAGTTCCGTTTCGATGACTTCGGTTCGGAACTTTTGCTCTTCTTCTGTATTGCTTTCCAGTCGTTCGATAAGCAATTTCGCGGCGGCTTCCCCAATTTCGGGCCCGTGCTGGCTAACGGTCGACATGCTCGGCGTAAGACGCTTCGACCAGACGCCATCGGCAAAACCGATGATCGAAAGCTCTTCCGGGATTTTGTACCCTTTTTTGATCGCCGCTTTCATGGCAGAGACCGAAGCGTGCTCGTCCAGTGCGAAGACGCCATCGATTTTGGTATCGGCAAACAATTTGGAAAGTTTTGTGTCAAAGTCTTCCGTCGAATCGGTAAGGATGACGAGGTTTTCATCGACTTTGGCGCCTCTCTTTTCCAATCCTGCATAAAATCCTTTGGCGCGCAGTTTCCCGACGCTGAGATTGTCGATCGAAGAAAGCAAGGCAATCCTTTTGCAACCGGTTTTGATCATGTGCTGTACGGCATTTACCGCCGATTCGTAATCGTCTACGATCACTTTGTCGCAATCGACGTCTTCAGAAATACGATCGAACATCACGATAGGCGTGCCTTCGTTTATGATTTGCTTGAAATGATTGAATTCGCCGAGTTTTTGGGCCTCTTCTGATATCGACAATATAAAGCCGTCTATCGTTCCGTTGCTGAGGATGTCCAGCGCATGCACCTCTTTTTCCAAAGATTCGTTGGAAATACAGGTAATGATATTGTATCCTTTTTCGTCGGCTACCTTTTCGATTCCCGTAAAAACCTTGGCAAAAAACGGATTCAGAATGTTCGGTATGATCACGCCAATGGTCTTCGTCTTGCGGTTCTTGAGGTTAAGCCCGATAATATTCGGCTTGTAATTCTTGAGTTTTGCGTACTCCTGTACCTTCGCTTTGGTTTGTTCGCTTATTTCCGGGCTATCATTGAGCGCCTTCGATACGGTCGAAACGGAAACGTGTAGGTCTTTTGCGATTTGCTTCAGCGTAGCTTTGGATTTCATAATCAGTTAATTTCTTCCTAATATATGGAAATTATATAATTTATAAACAGAATCTTGTAAACCTGGAAAAAAACTTACAAAAAAGTTAAATAATACGTCTAAAAACCCAAATTCTGCAAAACCGTATGTGAATTCTCAACGTAGGTTTATCTGATGTGCAAATATAACCATTAGCGCTCACAACCAATATTAATTCTTAAAATGTGAATTATGGAAAACACGCTTAACACCAAGGAAGAGAATCCAGCATACGCCAGCAGGAGAAACTTCCTAAAGATCAGCGGCCTCACTTTGGCCGGGACAGGCTTGCTGCTCGCAGGCTGTAACAATGATGACGACGGAGGCAGCGGACCTTCGAACAACCAACTTCCTGGCATTCGAAACGGCGTCTTCGATTTGGGAGGAGGCGATTTTGGCGTATTGACTTATGCCTATGCGCTCGAACAATTGGAGGCCGATTTTTACACGAGGGTCGTCACAAACGCCAGCTTTGCGTCGTTCAGCGAAGAAGCAAAGGATATCCTGTCGGATTTGCATAAGCACGAAGTCATCCACAGGGAATTCTTCAAAGCTGCTTTGACCGACGCGCTTCCAAACCCGACCGCCCAACTTTTGCCTCCACTCGCCTTTACCTACGGCAACCTCAATTTCGGAAACCAGGCCGCCGTGATCGATACCGCGATCGCGCTTGAAGACACAGGCGTCGCGGCTTACAATGGAGCCGGACGATTGATCACCAACCCGGACTATCTCGTGATCGCCGGGCAAATCGTATCGGTCGAAGCGCGACACGCGGCAGCCGTACGCGACCTGCGCAATCCGGGCTCAACGGACTTCGCCAACACTGCAGATGCAAACGGACTCGATCCGGCAAAAAAACCGTCCGAGATCGCGACCGTAGCACAGCAGTTCATTACGACACAATTCACCGCTACGTTTTTACCATAACCTAAATCTGAGACATCATGAATCTGATAAAATTTCTAGAATCCTTTACGGATGACAAATTGTACGCAGCGGGAGCCTCGAGAAGAGACAGTTTTTCGCAATTCGGCACGATCGGCAAAGGTTTGGCCCTGGCCTCTATCCCGTTCGGGCTTTCCGCGTTGGGAAATAAAACATATGCTGCCGACATCCAGCCGACTCCGGCAACGGCCGCGGGTGCTCTGCAACTTGCCTTGACGCTCGAATATCTCGAAAGCGCGTTTTATGCGATGGCTGTCGATACGGCTAACTTGATTCCGGCCGAAGACCAGGCTGCCATCACGTTGATCCGCGATCACGAAGCCGACCACGTATCCTTCCTTACCTCGGCGATGACAGCTGCGGGAATTGCAATTCCAGCCGTTCCGCAATTCGATTGGTCTGGAGGCATCGGGCTTTCGCCATTTACCAATTACGACCAATTCCTTGCCGTCGCCCAAGCGTTCGAAGACACTGGCGTTCGTGCATATAAAGGACAAGCCGGATTCCTGATGGGCACCGATTATTTGCAGCCTGCGTTACAGATCCACTCGGTCGAGGCGCGACATGCTTCGCAAATCCGTCGCATGCGCGGACAAAAAGGATGGATCACAGGCCAGGACAGCGGCGGTTTGCCACCGGAAGTCCAAGCAGTTTACGCCGGAGAACAGAGCACCGCTTTGGGTGCAGGGCAATTCGACGCGGCAGCCCAGTCTCAGGCGTATGACGAAGTAATCAATACGCAAACGGCGGTGAATATCGCCAACCTGTTTATCGCGTAATTAGTTATTGTTGGAGGTTTTTTATTGATGGAAGCCACTTTGCGGATGCAGGGTGGCTTTTTGTATTAGATAATGAGATAACTAAAAAATGAGATAATGGTTTAATAGAGGATCGATCGGCATGAAAGGGAGATATCCGGATTAGGGAATTCCCGTAAAATTTTAAAGACGCGACTGCTTGATTATCGGTCTTAAAAGAATCTTTTATAGCGGTTTGCATTTATAATAATTAATTGTACTTTTGCAGCCCCTTATACTGGGGACGGAATGTTTAATTAAAATAATTTATTGTGAACACATTAAGCTACAAGACGGTATCAGCCAACAAGGCCACTGTTACTAAAGAGTGGGTTGTTGTCGATGCTGAAGGTCACAACTTGGGACGTCTTGCGAGTAAGGTCGCTATGATCTTGCGCGGCAAGTACAAACCAAGCTACACACCGCACGTTGACTGTGGCGATAACGTGATCGTTATCAATGCAGAGAAGATCAACCTAACCGGTAACAAACTCGACGACAAGACTTACATTCGTCACACGGGTTACCCAGGTGGTCAAAGATCCCTTACTGCCAAAGTGCTACAGCAGAAAAACCCTGCTGCTTTGGTTGAGAAAGCCGTAAAAGGAATGTTGCCTAAGAACAAATTGGGTGCAGAACTTTTCCGCAACCTGAGTGTTAATGTAGGAACTGAGCACAAACATGCTGCACAGCAACCTAAAACCGTTAATCTAAACGACATTAAGTAATGGCTACAATTCACAAAATCGGCAGAAGAAAAACTGCTGTAGCCCGTGTTTACCTGACTGAAGGTTCTGGTAAAATCACGGTGAACAAAAAAGAATTCGCTACTTACTTCCCAACTGCGACGCTTCAGTACAAAGTTATGCAGCCACTTGCGATGACGCAAAATGCTGAGAACTTCGACGTGAAAGTCAACGTTTACGGAGGTGGTACAAACGGCCAGGCAGAAGCTGTTCGTATGGCTATCGCTCGCGCAATGTGCGAAGTGGAAGCTGAGAACCGTCTGATCCTGAAGCCAGAAGGATTGCTTACCCGCGACCCACGTATGGTTGAGCGTAAGAAATTCGGTCAGAAGAAAGCACGTAAGAGATTCCAGTTCTCCAAACGTTAATCTGAACCATCGATTAGTAAAAATTTTAAAACTAGTTATTGTTGTTATCAGACTGAGGTCTGACATTAGTTTAGCATCAAAATGAAGCCTTGCTAAAGTGCACATGGGTTAATACCTAAAGCCAAAGGGAACATTGCTAATTCAACAGAACGTAAACTATTTACAAAATGGCAAACAAAGTAGAAGTTAAAGACTTACTGGAAGCAGGTGTTCACTTCGGACACATGACCAGAAAATGGGACCCGAACATGGCCCCTTACATCTACATGGAGCGTAATGGAATCCACATTATCAACCTGTACAAAACCGCAGCCAAGATCGAAGAGGCCAATGAGGCCATGAAGAAGATCGCTGCATCAGGACGCAAGATCCTTTTCGTTGCGACCAAAAAACAAGCAAAAGACATCGTAGCCGAGAAAGCCGCAGCTGCCAACATGCCGTACATCACTGAAAGATGGCCTGGTGGAATGCTGACTAACTTCGTCACTATCCGTAAAGCGGTCAAGAAAATGACCTCTATCGATAAGATGAAGAAAGACGGAACTTTCGACACTCTTTCAAAAAAGGAGAAACTGCAAATCGACCGTCTTCGTGCAAAACTAGAGAAGAACCTTGGTTCTATCGCTGATATGTCCCGTTTGCCAGCTGCGCTTTTCGTAGTTGACATTAAAGCTGAACACATCGCAGTAAAAGAAGCTCGCAAATTAAACATTCCGGTTTTCGCTATGGTTGACACCAACTCCGATCCACGCGAAGTTGATTACGTTATCCCAGCAAATGACGATGCTTCTAAATCTATCGACAAAATCCTTTCTTTGGTATCCCAGGCAGTTATCGAAGGCTTGAGCAACAGAAATTCTGATGCCGCTTTCGACGAATCTGACGAAGAGAACACAACAGCAGAAGCAACTCCTAAGGCAGAAACGCCAAAAGCAGAAGCAGCTCCGGCAGTTGAGGCTCCGGCCGTTGAAGAAGCTCCAGCAGTTGAAGCTGAGACTGAAACAAAGACTGAAGAATAAATTCTTTAAAATTCCGGCGATCAAATTCCAGGCACCGATATAACGTAATGTTGACATTGGGCTTTGGAATTTGAAAGTCGGGATTTTTTACTTTTAATTATAAACTTACAACTTAAAGAGATATGTCAACTATCACTGCTGCAGACGTAAACAAACTACGCACCGCTACCGGAGCTGGTATGATGGACTGCAAAAAAGCCCTTGTTGAAGCCGAAGGAGATTTCGACAAAGCGATCGAGATCCTGCGCAAAAAAGGACAAAAAGTTGCCGCCAACCGTTCAGACCGCGAGTCTACCGAAGGTGCTGCAATCGCTGTCGTCAATGCCGACAAGACCGAAGGCGTTGTCATCACGTTGAACTGCGAGACTGACTTCGTAGGTAAAAACGAAGGATTCGTGAAATTGGCTACAGATTTGGCCAACCTTGCAATCAACTTCGATTCTAAAGATGCTTTCCTTGCCGCTGACTTCAACGGAATTACGGTTTCTGAGAAATTGATCGAGCAGACAGGTGTTATAGGCGAAAAGATCGAGATCGGTTCTTTTGAGAAACTTTCCGGAGCTTTCGTAGGATCTTACATCCACGCCGGTAACAAGATCGCCACTTTGGTTTCATTGTCCGCCAACGTAGAAGGAGCTGAAGAAGCTGCCCGTAACGTAGCGATGCAAGCTGCCGCCATGAACCCGATTTCGCTTGACGAATCTGGCGTTGATGCTGACACCGTAGCCAAAGAAATCGAAATCGCGAAAGACCAATTGCGCCAGGAAGGTAAGCCAGAGGCTATGCTCGACAACATCGCAAAAGGGAAATTGCAGCGTTTCTTCAAAGACAACACTTTGGTGAACCAGGATTATATCAAAGATTCTTCTTTGAACGTTTCCTCTTACGTAAAATCAGTAGATTCAAACCTTACTGTGACTGGCTTCAAAAGAGCCGCACTTGGTTAATTATATTCACCTATTGATAGAAAAACCTCGCTTTACGGCGAGGTTTTTTGTTTTTATGGCGCAACGGCGGCGTTTCAAAACAAAGTCGCATTCGCATACGCGTTACCATCTCATGCGAACTGACAGGAGCCGCCGTCGGGCGTCGCTGCGCGAGGTATCTTCGTCAAAAGCGTTGCTTTCTTCTCGATAATGCTGTATCTTTCGCCAAACCTCAAAGGTTTTTGAAACCGTTGAGGTTTCCAGCAAAAGGATGCCGCTTCCATCCCTTGCGCGACGCGTACAACACCAACCTACATTTAACAATTACTACAGAAAACACCCACCAAAACTTCGTTCGAAACGCTTATTTTTATAAGACCTAACAGATTTTAAAAATCTGTTAGGTCTAGACCTGCCAACCGCCCGCGACCACGCCAACCCGACTCCCAATCATCATCGTCTTTTCGCTATATTTACGGTACTAAATTGCGTTTGAAATTTGAAAAAGCTTTTATTCCTATTTTTCCTCGTCGCGCTATCGGCAAACGCCCAACCCAAAAAGTACCAAAGCCTTCTTTGGGAAATTTCCGGCAACGGACTGTCCAAAAAATCGTATCTCTACGGCTCGATGCATGTGAGCGACAAAATTTCGTATCATCTTTCGGACGCCTTCTTCAAGCATCTCCTGGCCTCCGATTACGTGGCCACTGAAAGCGATCCGTCAACGTGGATAAAACTCTACGACGTGCTGTCTTCGAACCAGTTCGCCAACGCAAACCAACCGTTCTATTCGCGTTTTTACCAAAAACCCGCACGACGCGAAGACCTTTATCCTTTGTTCGTGAACGACAACAACATCATCAACAACCTCTTGTCGCGCACTACGGAAAATCAGAAGGATTTCCAGGAAGACACCTACCTCGACATGTTCATTTACCAAACCGGGCGCAAGTACAAAAAGAAAGTGATTGGTCTTGAGAATGCCAAAACCTCGATGATATCGGTGCTCAATTCGGAAGCTGCCGCCGAGGAACCGCTCGATGAAAACAGCCAGGCCATCGTAAAAGTACTCAAGGAACGATCGTTCAATCAGGCCATGCTGGACTTTTACCGCGAGAAAAACCTCGACATGCTGGACTCGCTCTATGTATTGATGACACCTCCGTCTTATCACAAAGCGCTCATAACCGACCGAAACAACGTTATGCTGAAAAGCATCGACTCGATCGCGCGAAAAGGCAGTTTGTTCGCGGCAGTCGGAGCGGCACATCTTCCCGGCAAAAAAGGTCTCATCGAAATGCTGAGGGAAAAGGGCTACACCGTAAAACCTGTCGTCGACGCTTACACGAACAACGGGCAGAAAACCAAGAAAACCATCGACGCTTACTTTTCCAAACCGCAATTCCATCCGATGCGAACGCCAGACGGGATGATTTCGGCACCAATGCTGCAAGGTCCTATTTACAATCGCAACGACATCGGAACGCCGGACTTGTCCAACGGCGCGATGGTCAATCTCAAACGCGTTTCCCTGCGCAATTATCTGAAAAAGAACTCGGATTTCAATCCTGCAACGCTCGACAGTTTGTTTTACGAAAACATTCCGGGCAACATCCTGCAAAAGCGCACTTTCATCGACGATAACGCTACGGTCTTCGATATCACAAGCCGAACCAAGACGGGTAACGCACAACGCTACCGTTATTACGTGACGCCGCTCGAAATCATCTGTGTAAGCATGAACGGCAACGGTTCATATGTGAGAATGTACGAAAACGAGGTCTTTCCTAATATTAAGCTCAAGAAATACAATACCGCTTGGGAAACCGTAATGCCTGAAAAAGGTGGGTTTTCGGTGACGCTCCCATCCTATTACACCATGTACGGAAATCGGGCATCCGCGACTCCCGAAAACATAGAGCTGCAAGCGTTCGACGCTTCGGAAAATGCCTACTATTTCCTGTCGGAACGCAGCGTCAACGACAATCAGACGCTCGAAGAAACCGCATTCGAGCTCAAACGCATACAGGACGAATTCTATGCTCAACTGGATATTATCCCGACTTCCGGAAGCGATGTAGCGTTCGATACCAGCTACGAATCGAAGGGAACGGCTGCGGGCCGAAATTACACCCTTAAAACCATCGTTCGCGGCCAAAAATACTATTTGCTTGGCACGGTCGACGCATCCCAGGACAATATCAAGCGCTATTTTCAGTCTTTTGCTTTCTCCGATTTCCGAAAGGATCAGGTTGCAGAAAATTATGTAGATTCTGTCGGACATTTTTCGATTGCGCTTCCCAAGAACGAAAATGAACGGCTTTTCTGGAAAATAAAAGACCAGAATGCCCGCCTCGCACAGGGTCGCAAAAACGTTTTTAAGACCAACGACAAACAATATTCACTGTTTTCCGCTTCGGGCAAAATGGCCGATCTCTTTGCGTGGACATATCATCGGTATGATTTCGTGCACAACCTCGACACCCTGAAAGCCAGCATACGCCGCAACATCCTCGAAGATTACAACAAATTTACCACCGAAGACGACGCGGCCGCCTTGCAAGCTTTTCAAATCGAACAGTCGCACGAAGGTTACGAAACTTCGGGAAATTTGCCCTCTTCTTCGTGGAACCGCCATCTAAGCGCGAGCCAAAAAAAGCGACATTCACAACGGCTCGCGGTAATTTCCGACGTCAGCGAGCAGATCGACGACGACCGAAAACTGCTGCGCATGAACTTGACGGTTACGCGTCCGGAAAGTGCGCAAGCCATAAAATACATCGCGTATTTCCAGGATGGATACATATGGTATTTGCGATCGCTTGTAGACAAAAACCAAAAACAGGACGATTTCCTCGACGCGCTTGCTGATTCCTTTTCTCCGATCACGCAACCGCCGGCCTATTCCCTTTTCCGGAAAAAAACCGCTGTCTTCTTAGAGGATGCAAAAAGTGAGAACGACAGCATTCGCTATTCCGCATTCGAGTCGTCCGATATGCTCCAGATAGACAAAAGCGACCTTCCGCAATTGAAAGAATTTCTGACTTCGTTCGAATTTCGCCCCGAAGAAACCGCAGCTGTCGGCTCTATATTGGAAAGAATCGGCAAAATCGACGCGCCCGAAATGGTGCCCTTTCTCGAAAGTTGTTACAAAAAAGAAGGTGTGAATGCGATGTTGCAGCTGGCCATCATACGTGCCCTGACGAAGCAAAAATCAGAGTTTGCTTACAAGAAAATTGCCGACTTGCTTGAATACGATTTGCCGCTGTCCGACAACGAGTCGGAAATTTCGTCCCTTTTCCTATCGTTTGCCGAAGATACCGACCACAGTAAACTACTTTATCCGTCGATTTTCCAATATTACAGCGTTTCGGAGTATCACGATCCGATAGCGCGATTTGTGACGCAGCTCATACGAGAGAACAAGGCCAATCCAAAAAAGCTCAAGCCATACCGCAAAATGTTGCTTGCCGATGCCCGTCTGGAGGCCAAACGCGTTCAGGTCTGGAAAGCGAAAAAAGACGCGGACGAGGCAGATTTCGACTATCCGTCGCCTGTGGAAAACCTGAAAAATTATGCGAACATGCTTTACGGATTTAAAAACGATAAATCGATCGCATTATGGTTTGAGAAGTTGGGCAAACTAGATCTTCGCGAGGTAGATTTCGAGATCGTCTCACTCGACCTGGCCAACAAATCGAAACGGGACGATCGAAAGATTGCAGCGCTGATCGCAAATCCCGCGACGAGTTTTGCGACCTATCGCCTGTTGCATGATGAAAAACACGAAGTTCCCGAATGGTCCGATGAACAGATTGCAAAGGCTCTTGTGCTTTCATACACAAATACGGATGAAGGGTCCAAGACAGAGCTTCTGTCAAAGCGCCGTATTGCAATTGGCGATAAAGAAGCTGTCGTGTTTTTTTTCAAAAATACATCAAGCCTTAAGAACGCCGGGTTCAGTGCGACTACAAAGCTCGAAGCCGTTGCGTTTCTTAGCGATAAAGATGGGATTGATCCGAAATCATGGAAATTGCTTCCTTCGACGCCAGTTTTCGATGTATCCGATATCGAAGCCGCTTGCGAAATTGCCATCGACCGCCTACTCAATTCTGACCGGCCGCGCGTTACTTTCGGGAAACTGAAGGACAGTCAATACGATCCCGAATACGAATTTTGATTGGAAAATATTCGTCGCATTTCGTGCGGAATCCAAGCCGGTTTGAGCTGGATCACGGTATTGCGCGAACGAGAAAATTTCAGGAAGCAGGCCCGGAATGGCCGATCATTTCGATGCTTGCTTCAGAAAAAATAAAGCCTGATGTTCAAGACCAAAAACGATACGCTTTACGTCATACTCGCGGGAATTTTCATCACCAACGCCGTCGTGGCCGAACTCATCGGCGGCAAATTGATTTACGTGGGCGACACCGTGATGAGCATAGGGATTTTGCCGTGGCCGATCGTATTCCTGACTACCGATTTGATCAACGAATATTTCGGGCAAAAAGGTGTCAGGCGTTTGTCGTTTATTACCGCTGGACTCATCGCCTACTGCTTCCTCGTATTGTTGCTCGCGTTGCAAATTCCGTCGGCAGCGCTAGACGGGAACGTCACCGATTCCCAGTTCACGGCAGTTTTCGGGCAAAGCATGTGGATCATAGTTGGCTCTATCATCGCGTTTTTGGCAGGCCAGTTGATCGACGTCACGATTTTTCATTTCGTAAAAAAGCGCACCGGACAAAAAATGATTTGGCTTCGCACCACGGGTTCTACGGTAATCTCCCAATTTTTCGACAGTTTTATCGTACTCGGCATCGCATTTTACATGACCGGGAAAATCGATTTCGATACGTTCTTAAAGTCAGGCCTGACGGGTTACACCGTAAAACTGGTAATTGCCGTCCTGCTCACGCCATTGATCTATTTGGCACACTGGATCATCGACAAATACGTTCGGCCCGAAACGGAATAATGCGTTCCCGGACGGAATTAGCCCGGACGGAAGCGGCTAGCCCACAGGACGGACGCCTTGATTTTTGCAGATTCGCGCGGCGACCTCAGGAAGCCGGAGCCGAATATCGCAAAAAACAGGCTTGCGGCCGAGGACTAATAGCGGACGGCCGGATGAGCTTCTAATTATTCGTCCAAACATTCGATAGCCTGAACTTACAATTTCAATGCGGCAATGAACAGCGATCTCGGAATTTCGGAACAACCGAGGCTTTCCAGATGATCGTTGTGGACTTGGCAATCGATTAGCCGGTAATTTTCAGATTGGAGCCGCTTTGCCAATGTAATGAAGGCTGCTTTGGAAGCATTCGACATCTTTGAAAACATGCTTTCGCCGCAAAAGATGTGACCGAGGTCGATGCCGTACAGCCCTCCGACCAGCTCTCCGTTGTGCCACGTCTCAACCGACTTTGCGAGGCCGCGTCGGTGTAATTCGATGTAGGCGGCTTTCATTTCATCGGTAAGCCAGGTGCCGTTTTGGCCGTGGCGTTCGACCGATTGACAATTGGAAATGACGCCCTCGAAGTCTTTGTTGAACGTGATCTCGAAAATGTTTTTTCGCAAAATTTGTCTCATGCTTTTGGACACAACGAGGTTGTCGAACAACAGCACCATGCGCGGATCCGGCGACCACCACAATATCGGTTCATCCTGATTGAACCATGGGAAAATCCCGTTTTGATAAGCCAGCAGCAGACGTTCAGCGGACAAATCACCGCCCACCGCGAGCAGACCGTCATAGTCGGCTTCGTCCACATCTGGAAAAACGAGTTCTTTGGATAAAAAATACATATGGCAAACCGCAAACTACGACGCAACGTCGCTTACAATCTAGATTCAAACTTTAAACTTCAAACCCTAAACTTCAAACCTTAAACTTCAAACCTTAAACGTCAAACCTTAAACTTCAAACCTTAAACTTCAAACCTTAAACTTTAAACCTTAAACTTCAAACCTTAAACTAAAAAACCCGGCTGTCGCAAAACGCCGGGTTTTCATCAATCGTTATACTACTAGAACGGCAAATCGTCGTGTTCTTCCTCATTGAAGTTCGGTGCAGGGGCAAACGGCTGGCTCGGAGCCTGTGGTGCTTGCTGCTGGAACTGAGGCGGCTGTTGCGGATATTGCGGTTGTTGCTGATATTGCTGAGGCGCATCGGCTTGGACCCGTTCGATTCTCCAGCCCTGGATCGTGTTGAAATAACGGGTTTCGCCTTGAGGGCTTACCCATTCGCGACCGCGCAGGTTGATGGATACTTTCACGTCTTCGCCCGGACGGTATGAGTCGAGCATGTCCGTTTTGTCCTGGGTGAATTCTACCATGATGTGTTGCGGATATTGCTCGTCTGTAGTCACAACCAATTCTCTTTTCTTGAACGAGGCACTCACCTGTTGGGTCGGATTGATTACCCTGATTTTTCCTGTTACTTCCATTTTTTCTCTTTCTTTAATTTTAAACTTTTTTGGCTAATAAGACTTTCCAGGCGGAAAGCACCTCATTTTTATCGATGTATTCTTTGGCAAGTTGATGTTGCTTGAGCTCGTCATCTGAGCTTAGCACGCCTTTTACTTCAAAGTCCTCTTTTACAAAGATAGCGACTTCTTCTTCGGTCGGCAAGGCTTCGACATTTCCGAGTATACCGAAATCATTTCCGTTGAAAACCGGGCTTTTCAATACCTTTTCAGGAATCGCATCCACTCCAATTCCCAATGTGGTAAGCGGTTTAGGGACTTCAAACAACCCTTCGCTGGAACGCGAATACCAGTTGGCGCCAAGCCTGGACACCAAATCGATTTTGTGTTGGTCGATGTTTCCGTTTTCGTCGAGGATTGCTTCGGAAATATGCATTTTGAGCACTTCACAGATGATCAGGTTGCCTGCTCCTCCTTCTGTTCCAAGACTGATGATCTCGTTGACTTTACACTCGAACTGCACGGGCGATTCGGCCACGCGGAACGGTTTTACGATATCCGAAGCGATGGCAGTCAAACCCGCTTTGACGAATTCGTTGACGCCTTCCGGATATTCCGTGCTCGAAAGAGAAGCTTGCTGCACAATGCCGTAATTGACGACGTTGATGACGACTTCACGCGTCGCATCGGCGTTGATCAAGGTGTGTTTTATGGTATTGTCGCGCACGCGCCTCGAGGGCGAAAAAATCAGGATCGGCGGATTGGAGCTGAACAGGTTGAAAAAACTGAACGGCGACAAATTCGGGTTTCCGTCTTTGTCTACTGTACTTGCGAATGCGATGGGACGAGGCCCGACGGCAGCTTGCAGGTAACCGTGCAATTTCTGGGTGGTCATTTCGCCCGGAACGATACTGATCATGCTTCAATTAGTTTGTGGCAAAAGTAAGAATCGCGGGTAGAATGGCCTTTTGAAAAAGGTACGAGTTATTAACCAATTTGAATCGGGCAGCGCCAGGCCTCGTCCTGATTGCGATCATTCAAATCACGACGCGAACTCCGACCTAAATCGCATTGACGGCACTACGTGCCCACCCAACCGCAATTTACGACCCGAAACCCATCCGCAGCTACAGTTTTCCCGTACAAAATCACAAAAAATCGCTCATCGCTTCAAGCTCCTTTTCCAACCTGTCGAAATTTTCCTCATTCTTTTCAGGTGCGAACTTCAGGATCGTGTCATACAATTTTTTGTCGGTGAAACGCATCCGAAACGAGAAACCCGTCCTGTCGTGGTCCAGTTTTTCGAATTCCACGGCCATATAAAATTTAGGATTTGAAACCCTGTCCCATTCGATCCGCATTTCAGGCTCGACGATCCGGAACACCGCCTCGTTCTCATAATGCCCTTTCTCAGGCCCGTGCATCGTATAGCGCCATTTGCCGCCCGGACGCAAATCGAATTCGTGGAACGTGTTGGTAAATCCTTCCGGTCCCCACCAATTTTTCAGGAGAACCGGATTCGTCATCGCTTCGTATACTTTAGAGACGGGAAAATCGAGTTCGCGCCGGCTGTAAATTTCCATCATTCTGTACGTTTTGGTCGGATGCAAAATACGAAGATCGACTCGCATCTCCCAACTTCGGGTCCGTTCGATTTCAAACGTTCCCCTTTCGTCTTTTTGTGTAAACTCCTACCGTTTCAGAAGACGGATTTTTTCGCGAAACGAGTTTCGTAGGTTTTAAAGAACGTCTGATTTTACAGGCGCTTACAAAATTTAACGTTTTGCAAACCTTTGTTTTACAGGCATTTGCGTTTAATATTTTTATCCTGTTTTACTAGTCGGTTTGTTAAAAACTACGCCCGATTGTTTAAAAGTTTGACTTTTTTAAACCGTCCTTATTGGCAATCTTTGTAATCACGATAAAAACAAAATTTTTTGTTAAAATCCCCAAAGCAAAAGAGCACTAATGGCAGCGATAGAACCGATACTCCAAGAAAATAAAAACCGCTTCGTAATTTTCCCGATCAAGCACCACGATATCTGGGAATGGTACAAGAAAATGGAAGCTAGTTTCTGGACGGCCGAAGAAATCGATCTCCACCAGGATCTCAACGACTGGAACAACAAGCTCAACGCCGACGAAAAATATTTCATCAAGCACATCCTGGCATTTTTCGCCGCTTCGGACGGGATCGTAAACGAAAATCTCGCGGAAAACTTCGTCAACGAAGTGCAATATGCCGAAGCCAAGTTTTTTTATGGTTTCCAGATCATGATGGAAAACATTCACAGCGAGACCTATTCGCTGCTGATCGACACTTACGTGAAGGACGAAGTCGAAAAAAACCAGCTTTTTACCGCCTTGGACGTGTTTCCCGCGATCAAGAAAAAAGCCGATTGGGCCTTACGCTGGATCGAATCTGATTCGTTTGCCGAAAGGCTGATCGCGTTCGCCGCCGTAGAAGGCATTTTCTTCTCGGGCGCGTTCTGCTCGATCTTTTGGCTCAAAAAACGCGGATTGATGCCGGGACTTACGTTCTCCAACGAATTGATTTCGCGTGACGAAGGCGTCCATTGCGACTTTGCGGTCCATTTGCACAACCATCATTTGGTGAACAAGGTTCCGAAAAACCGCATCAAGGACATTATCGTCGACGCGTTGAACATCGAACGTGAATTTATCACGGAGTCGCTTCCGGTAAGCCTTATCGGAATGAACGCGAACCTGATGACGCAATATCTCGAATTCGTAACAGATCGCCTGCTCGTCGAATTGGGCTGCGACCGCGTATTCAACGTAACCAATCCGTTCGATTTCATGGATATGATCTCGCTTCAGGGCAAGACGAACTTCTTCGAGAAGCGCGTGTCCGAATACCAGAAAGCAGGCGTCATGAACAATGATACCGATTCCGGAAAAATCAGCTTCGACGCCGATTTCTAGCGGATTTTCGATCGCGGAAACCTTCGGCCGAAACCTTGGCCCGGAATGTTCCGTAAAAAACTGACCGATTGTCCGGATGCGCTCCGGAATAGTTACGATTTCCCGGATAATATCCGCAACAAAACCATTTTCATTAATCTCTAAAGAGTGACCTTATGTTTGTAGTAAAAAGAGACGGCAAGAAAGAGCCGGTAATGTTCGACAAGATCACCGACAGAATCAAGATTTTGTGCTACGGGCTTAACGACCTCGTAGACCCGGTAAAAGTGGCCATGCGCGTAATCGAAGGCCTTTACGACGGCGTGACCACATCCGAACTCGATAACCTTGCCGCCGAAACCGCGGCATCAATGACCGTCACTCATCCTGATTTTGCCCAACTCGCGGCCCGTATCGCGATTTCCAACCTACACAAGAACACCAAAAAGTCGTTTTCTGAGACGATGAGCGACATGTATCACTACGTGAATCCGCGCACGGGTCAGGAAGCGCCTCTTTTGAGTGACGAGGTTTACACGGCGATTATGGAAAACGCCGAAAAGTTGGACTCGGCTATCATTTACAACCGCGATTTCAATTACGATTACTTCGGATTCAAGACATTGGAGCGCTCGTATTTGTTGAAGATAAACGGGAAGATCGTCGAGCGTCCGCAGCATATGTTGATGCGCGTTTCGGTCGGGATCCACATGAACGATATCGATTCGGCCATCGAAACCTATGAGCTGATGTCGAAGAAATTCTTCACACACGCAACACCGACGCTTTTCAACGCCGGAACGCCGAAACCGCAAATGTCGTCTTGCTTCCTTTTGTCGATGAAGGACGATTCGATCGACGGCATTTACGACACCTTGAAAAACACGGCCAAGATTTCCCAGTCGGCTGGAGGAATCGGGCTTTCTATCCACAACGTTCGCGCTACGGGATCGTATATCCGCGGCACGAACGGTACTTCCAACGGAATCGTCCCGATGCTGCGCGTTTACAACGACACGGCGCGTTACGTAGATCAAGGCGGCGGCAAGCGAAAAGGTTCGTTCGCCGTTTACATCGAGCCTTGGCATGCTGATATTTTCGACTTCCTCGATTTGAGAAAAAACCACGGAAAAGAAGAGATGCGTACGCGCGATTTGTTCCTCGGCATGTGGATTCCGGACTTGTTCATGAAACGCGTACAGGACGATGCAACCTGGACTTTGATGTGCCCTAACGAATGCCCGGGATTGTACGACGTCCACAGCGAGGAGTTCGACGCTTTGTACCTCAAATACGAATCGGAAAACCGCGGACGCAAAACGATCAAGGCGCGTGATATCTGGGAGAAAATCCTCGAGTCGCAAATCGAGACCGGTTTGCCGTATATGTTGTACAAAGATGCCGCGAACCGCAAATCGAACCAGAAGAATTTGGGAACGATCCGTTCGTCTAACTTGTGTACCGAGATCATCGAATACACGTCTGCAGATGAGATCGCGGTGTGTAACCTTGCGTCGATTTCGCTTCCGATGTTCGTCGAAAACGGCAAATTCGACCACGACAAATTATACGATGTGACGATGCGCGTGACACGAAACCTCAACAAGGTGATCGACCGCAACTATTATCCTTTGATCGAAGCTGAGAACTCGAATATGCGTCACCGTCCTGTCGGATTGGGCGTACAAGGACTTGCCGACGCCTTCATCAAGATGCGCATGCCGTTTACCAGTGACGAAGCCAAACAAGCCAACCAGGAAATCTTCGAAACGCTTTATTTCGCTGCCGTTACGGCGTCAGTAGAGTTGGCAAAAGAAGAAGGCCCGTACTCGTCTTACGAAGGATCGCCTATCTCACAAGGCGAATTCCAATACAACCTTTGGGGCTTGAAAGACAGCGACCTTTCCGGACGTTGGGATTGGGCAGCATTAAGGGCAGAAGTTTTGAAGCACGGCGTTCGCAACTCGCTTTTGGTCGCACCTATGCCAACGGCTTCCACTTCGCAAATCCTCGGAAACAACGAGGCGTTCGAGCCGTATACTTCGAATATCTACACGAGAAGGACGCTTTCCGGCGAATTCATCGTCGTGAACAAGCACTTGCTCGAAGACTTGGTAGACCTTGGAATCTGGAACGAGACGTTGAAACAGGAAATCATGCGCCACAACGGATCGGTACAAAACATCAAAGGCATCCCGGACGAAATCAAGGAATTGTACAAAACGGTTTGGGAAATGTCGATGAAGGACATTCTCGACATGTCGCGCCAGCGTGGTTATTTCATCGACCAATCCCAATCGCTGAACCTGTTCATGGAAGGTGCCACTTATGCGAAATTGACCTCGATGCACTTCTATGCATGGCAGTCAGGTTTGAAGACGGGAATGTACTATTTGAGAACCAAGAGCGCGGTGGATGCGATCAAGTTCACGCTCAACAACGACAAAATAGCCGAGCCTATAGCCGAACCGGTCGCCGTCGAAGTACAGGCCGAAGGAGAAGCGCTTTCCGCTGAAGAATTCCGCGCGATGGTAGAGCGTTCGCGCAACGCCGAACCGGACGATTGCGAAATGTGCGGTTCCTGAATCAATAAATAATGTGTAAAAAGGAAGTTTCGGCTTCCTTTTTATATTTATATTCCAACCAAAATAGCACCCATGAAAACAAATTATTTTAGATTGACCAATGACATGCGAGCTTCGAAAGGACAGCGGTTCGCCAATTATATCATCGACCTGTTCGCCGTTTACGGCCTTTTTTTCCTGTTTGCGTTCGTTTGGGGATTCGTGCGTGTCGCAATGGGCGATTCTGCCGAAGCGTTTGGGACCGACGAGCAGTACAAATTCACGCTGCTGTTCATTTTGCTGTACTTTATTTACTACACCGCTTTTGAATCTTACGGAGGGCGTACGATAGGCAAAATGATAACCGGAACGATGGTCGTCACAAACGAGGGCGAAAAACCGGAAGCGGCAAACATCGCAGGACGGACGTTGTGCCGCCTGATTCCGTTCGACAACTTCAGTTTCCTTGGCGAACGCGGCTGGCACGACAGCATCTCGAAAACCGATGTCGTCAAAAAACACATTTATTTATCACGTCGCAACGAAGTCATAGAAATGGACGAGATTGGCGAAAAAAGCGAAATCATATAACCATGGCAAAAGACAAAGGCATATTCGTAGGCTTGATCGAAAAGGACGACAAAGGAAATTATTTTTCCGGACCGTATTTACTTGATTACCAATACACCGAAACGAACAAATTCAAGGTGGGCGACAAAATCAGCATCAAGAGCGCGGTTGCCAATCCGAGCAGCGCCAGCAACGAAAAGTATCCGAAAAAATCGCGAAATTTCTTTTTGTACTCCGACGCGAAATAGGGTGATTTAGATCCGGATTTGATGCGGAGACAACGCGTGAGGGATGGAAGCGGCATCCTTTTTTAGGTCGCGCAGCGCAGCGGAGCGACCTAAAAAAGATACAGCGGACAGCCCGACCCGCAGGGACACGCCCAAATATCCAGTCCGACACCCAGCAATTAACCTACTCCATCGCTTCGCCCGTTCGGCAAAAGCCCCGGGTCGCTAATTGACCAATTATCTAATTGACTAATCATCTAATTGAAATGATGCACTGGGAACAACTCCTTTCCCTAAAAAAGCAAGGAGACAAAAACAAGCGTTTGCGCAAAGAGGAAGCCGATACGCGTCTTGGCTTTGAAGTCGATTACGATCGTATCATATTCTCGTCGGCGTTCCGAAGCCTGCAGGACAAGACGCAGGTCATCCCGCTTTCGAAAACGGATTTCGTGCACACGCGCTTGACACATTCGCTTGAAGTTTCGGTCGTTGGACGCTCGCTCGGGCGTTTGGCGGGCAAACAAATCATCGAGAAATATCCGCATTTGTCAGATTCTTATGGCTTTCACATGAACGATTTCGGGGCAATCGTCGCGGCGGCTGCTTTGGCGCATGATATCGGGAATCCGCCGTTCGGGCATTCGGGCGAAAAAGCCATTGGCGAATATTTCAAAAGCGGGAAAGGCGCGCAATTCAAGGATCAGCTTTCTGACAAACAATGGCAGGACCTCATCGATTTTGAGGGAAATGCCAACGGGTTTTCGGTTCTTGCGGGTTCACGTCCCGGAAATGAAGGCGGCTTGCGCATTTCGTATGCGACACTTGGTGCGTTCATGAAATATCCGAAGGAAAGCCTTCCGAAAAAGCCGACATCGAATATTTCCGACAAAAAATACGGGTTTTTCCAGGCCGACAAAGATTTTTTCAAGGACGTGGCTTCGGAATTGGGTCTGATTCCGAACAAATCCGGAGACGACATAGGTTACGAACGCCATCCGCTTGCATTTTTGGTCGAGGCCGCCGACGATATCTGCTACACGATCATCGATTTCGAGGATGGCATCAACCTCGGATTGATCTCGGAAGATTACGCTTTGGAATATCTGATAAAACTCGTCAAAGACAGCATCAACCTCAATAAGTACAACGAGCAATCTACGAAGGAAGACCGCTTGAGTTATTTGCGCGCGCTGGCCATCGGCAGCCTGATCAGCGACGCGGTGCGTGTTTTCATGGAAAATGAGGACGCGATCCTCGAAGGCAAGTTCCATCACGCGCTTATGGACAAAAGCAAATACAAGGCACAGATGGACGATATCATCAAGCTTTCGGTAAAAAATATCTACCAAAGCCGCGAGGTCATCGAAAAGGAACTTACGGGTTATCAGATCATCAATAACCTGCTCGATCGCTTCATTACCGCTTACAACAACACTTACGACGGAAAAGCTACCAACTATGACAGCCTTTTGCTCAAAGTATTACCCGAAAGGCATTTGGTCGAAAAAGAGACGTTGTACGAACGATTGCTGCACATTTGTCATTTCGTATCGATGCTGACCGACGGCAAGGCACTTATCTACAACCGCATCGTGAGTTCCTGAGCGACAGCAGTTTCTTTTGCCAAACGGGTTAATAGTTTTCGGAAAAATAAAGTTATGTTTGCGTTAACTAATCCACCTTTTGACCCATGAAAAAAATTACTTCTGCGTTGTTTTTTCTTGTTCCGTTGTTGGGAATGTCCCAAAACGCCGAACAGAAAATCCAGGCATATCTAAACGCTAACCTCGCCAAGTCGGGACTTACGGCCCAGGACGTTTCCGATTGGGTTGTGGAAAGCAAACTCAACTCGAAGGCGACAGGCATCGACAACTATTTCGTCAAACAGCGGTTCAGCGGTACCGAAGTGTTCAGTTCCGTATCGAATTTCTGGTTAAAAAACGGCCAGGTGATTCACGTCGCCGGCGAAAATTTCGTTCAAAACGTTTCCCAAAAAATCAATACGACGACACCTTCGCTTAATGCGGTACAGGCGTTAAATTCCGCAATGCCGGGCTTAGGGCTTGCTGGCGGACGACATGAGATCGTCGAAACCATTTCCGCAAAAGAATTCAAGATAAGCAATGGCGATCTACATCCTATTTCGGCCGAACTTGTATTTCAGGATATACCTGACGGAAACCTGCGCCTTGCGTGGGATTTTACGATAGAGACAAAAGGTCACGAACACATGTGGAGTATCCGCGTCGATGCGGTTTCAGGCGAAACGCTCGCCAAAAACAACATGGTCATCTCGTGTAATTTCGATGCGCCTCTGCACAAACCGCTTTTGGACAACCAGGACGCCTATGCGTTCTCAAAGAATTTTTTCAAACCACAATCTGCCCTTGAAATACAATCAGGATCGTACCGTGTGTATCCGCTAGGTACTGAAAGCCCCGCTTTCGGACCGCGACAGCTCGTTTCAACTCCACACAATGCTACGGCTTCCCCTTTCGGATGGCATGATACCAATGGCGCTGCCGGAAATGAATTTACGACGACGCGAGGAAACAACGTCGCCGCTGCCGACGACAGGGATGGAGACAACAGTACCGCAGGCGTTTTCCCTAATGGAGGCGCGGGTTTGCTGTTCGATTTTCCTTACGGAGGAACGGGCGCGCAAAACGACACGTACACAGCGGCAGCCACGACGAATTTGTTCTATATGAACAATATCATGCACGATGTGTGGTACCAGTACGGTTTTAATGAAATCAATGGAAACTTTCAGAAGAACAACTACGGGAAAGGCGGCGCTTCTTCATTTTTGGGAGACGCCGTAAATGCGGATTCACAGGATTCCGCCGCTCAGACGCCATCGGCAACGAACCGCAACAATGCAAACTTCGCTACGCCAAACGACGGCATCGCTCCAAGGATGCAAATGTATGTATGGACGGTGGCACCTCGCTTTTTCTTCGTAACGTCCCCTTCTTCTCTAATCGGCGCTTACCAGGCCGCCCAGAACGCGTTTGATCCCGGTAATGTTGCGATTCCCGTCGAGCCGAATGCGCTACAGACCGATCTTGTACTTTACCAAGATGCCGGCGCGAGCACGAACGAAGCTTGCGGAGCCGCCTCGAATGCCGCGCAAATGGCCGGAAAAATCGTGCTGATCAGACGCGGCAATTGCGATTTCGTCGTGAAAGTCATGAATGCGCAGAATGCAGGCGCTGTTGCCGTAATCATTACGGACAATCTTCCGATGCAATTGGTGAACATGTCCGGGGCCGACGCCAATATCACCATTCCTGCCATCTTCATCACAAAAGAATTGGGCGACGCATTGATCGCTGCCATGCAGACATCCCCTGTCAACGTAAAACTTTCCTCTCCGCCAACGGATTTTGTCAGCGCAGACGGTGATTTCGACAACGGAATCATCGCCCACGAATACGGCCACGGTATCTCCACTCGCCTTACGGGCGGTCCTGCGAACTCAAACTGTCTGTTCAATGACGAAGCCATGGGCGAGGGCTGGTCGGACTGGTTTGCTCTAATGATGCAACTCAAGGCGGGTGACGTCGGTTCAACTCCAAAGGGAATCGCTGCTTTCGCGTCGAGCCAGCCTGCTGAAGGTGGAGGCGGCATCCGCACGCTTCCGTATTCTACCGACATGGCCATCAACGGTAAAACCTTTGGCGATTCCAACACGACTTCTCCAAACTACCGCTACGACGTAGGTGAAGTTTGGGCATCTATGCTTTGGGACCTTACTTGGGCCTACATCGAAAAATACGGTTTCGACCCTAACATTTACACCGGAACCGGCGGAAACAACAAAGTCATGCAACTGGTACTGGACGGTTTGAAATTACAACCGTGCAATCCCGGCTTCGTGTCGGCCAGAAACGCCATCATCGCCGCAGACCAGGCCACAACAGGCGGAGCGGACTTTTGCATGATCTGGGAAGTGTTTGCCAGACGCGGACTTGGCGTCAATGCGTCGTCAGGATCTACCGCGAATGCAAACGATCAGGTAGAGAACTTTTTGGAACCTGCTCCGGGGGCGAATTGTACGCTTGGCGTGGATTATTTCCACAACGAGGACGACATCCGAGTGTATCCGAACCCATCGAACGGAATGGTCAGCATCAGGGTAAACAATTATACGGGGAAGATCAACCTCCAGGTCGTCGATGTCAACGGGCGCGTGGTGTTCCGGAAGCGTTCCGCAGATTTCAACATAGAGGCTACATTGAATCTGTCACATCTGCAAAAAGGAATGTATATCGTGAAAGTCGATGCCGAAAACCTCAACTTTTCGAAAAAACTGATCCTCAATTAAAAAACAGCAAAATAAAAAAGCCCGTATCGATGATGCGGGCTTTTTTGTTTATTTAAAGTTGTAAACCACTCCGATTCCCAGAATTTGCTTGAGCTGTATTTTCGGCCCGACGGTAACCTGTTCTCCCGCCCGCTCCTCTTTGGCCTTGATGTCGTCGTCATAAACCAATTGGGTTCCTATGCTCGCCTTGACATACTCGTTGACGACGAAATCCATCTGCATTTGCCAGTCGATATCGATGTTGCCGAATTTGTTCAGGTAATCGGTATAAAGACTGATGCGGTCCTCAAGGGTTATGTTCTTCCAAAGCTCGTGTTTGTGATGACCGGTCACGAGGATACCTACTTCCGTGCGCGACTGTTTTCCTTTTTTGAGGATTTCGCCCGTGACATCGTCATAAACCGCTTTGGTCACACCAAAAGCGCCTTGGTTGGCCAGTCGCTGGTCGAGCACAAGCGTGTTCTTCATCGTAAGCGGCGACAGGTAAAAATTGACTTTCGCCGGCTTGTTCGAATATTCGGCACCGACACCCAGAAAAGTATATGCCGGAGCGAACAGCCTCGAAATCGGTTTCTGGGTATTCGGATAATTGTAACCGTTGCTGAATTGGGTGTTGAAGGTCAGCTTAGCCGAGTAGTACCAATGCGAAACCGTGTCATTGCGATATCCGAAAGTGGAATTGAACTGGAGCGCGTCATCGGTCTTGCGCCATTCAGTTCCATCTTGCTTGTTCATGCCGTAGCGCAGGATTAGCTCGTTGCTCCACTTGGTCTGGTCGTGTTCGTACTTGCGGAAGAAAACTCCCTTTGCCAAACCGGAAATCGAACTCGTTCCGCCGGGGCTCCAATTGACGAATGCGATCTCGCTAAGATCGAAACTCAAGGTGTTTTTCTTTTCCCAGTGAGAACTCGAGTCGATCTCAATGGGTTTGATGTCCTGCGAATAGCCCGCGACGCCCATCAAAAGCAACAGGCCGACCGTTCGGAATAATTTCATTTTGCCGTCGTTTTTTTGAAGTTGCAAAAATCCGCAATTTCAATAGTTTGCGAAAGTAAATTCCAAACTTTTAACGTCGAGGCCTGCGAATTGTTGCAGTTGTGCCACCGTTCCGTGCTCGACAAAGGCGTCGGGAAGGCCAAGCAGCCTAATATCCATCTTGTACGAATGCCGGGCAGCAAATTCCGCGACAGCGCTTCCAAACCCTCCGGAAACCACGCCTTCTTCAACGGTCGTCACACTTTCGTAACCCGCAAATATTGCGTGCAGCAAAGCCTCGTCAAGCGGTTTGACAAAGCTGAAATCATAATGTGAGAACATTTCCGGATTGCCGATATTCCGAAGCGCCTGGATCACGTTATTCCCGATAAACCCGTTGGAAAGAACGGCGTGCCTGGTCCCTTTTTTAATACATTCTGCTTTCCCTACCTCTATTTTCTCGAAAGGTTGTTGCCAGTCGACGATCACGCCTCTTCCTCTTGGGTAACGAATGGCGATCGGATGTTCCAATCCTGTTTGGGCGGTAAACATCATGTTGCGCAGCGCGATCTCGTTCAAAGGCGAAAAAAGGATCATGTTGGGCACACAACGCAAATACGCGATATCGAAAACGCCGTGATGCGTCGCACCATCTTCGCCGACGAGCCCTGCGCGATCGAGGCAAAAAATCACGGGAAGATTTTGTAAAGCTACGTCGTGAATGACCTGATCGTAAGCGCGCTGTAAAAATGTCGAATAGATGTTGCAAAAAACCGACATGCCTTGCGTTGCCATTCCGGCCGCGAGGGTAACGGCATGTTGTTCCGCAATTCCCACATCTATGGCGCGTTCCGGCATTTCGTCCATCATGAACTTCAACGAACTTCCGGACGGCATTGCAGGCGTGATCCCAATTATTTTCGGATTGCTTTTGGCCAGTTCAAGAATGGTAAGCCCGAACACATCCTGGAATTTGGGTGGCAAATGCGCCTCTGATTTCGGATGGATCAAACCCGTAGCTTTGTCGAATTTCCCCGGAGCGTGGTATTTTACCTGATGCTCTTCGGCCAACGCCATTCCTTTGCCTTTTGTCGTAATGACGTGAAGAAACTTCGGGCCTTTCGTGTGTTTGAGTCGCTTGAGTTCGGAGATAAGCGTACCCAGATCGTGTCCGTCTACCGGGCCCGAATAATCGAAATTCAGGGACTTGATCATATTGTTCTGACGCGGATTCCGTCCTTGCTTGACAGCCGTCAGATAATTTTTGAGCGCACCGACGCTGGGATCGATTCCGATAGCGTTGTCGTTGAGAATCACGAGCAGATTCGCATCCGAAACGCCCGCGTGGTTGAGACCTTCGAATGCCATACCCGATGCTATCGAAGCATCACCTATGACGGCAATGTGATTTTTTTCGTGATTGCCGTGGAGTTTGGAAGCCATCGCCATTCCAAGCGCCGCAGAAATTGACGTGGAGGAATGGCCGGTCCCGAACGTATCATAACTACTTTCGCTGCGTTTCGGAAATCCCGAGATCCCGTTCAATTGGCGATTCGTGTGGAACACAGCTTTGCGCCCGGTGAGGATTTTGTGGCCGTACGCCTGGTGGCCGACATCCCAAACGAGCAGGTCATCGGGCGTGTCAAAAACGTAATGCAACGCGATCGTCAATTCCACGACGCCGAGGCTCGCTCCCAAATGGCCTTCGTTTCTGGACACCACATCTACGATAAAATCGCGCAACTCTTCGGCGAGTTTAGGCAGCTCTCCGGGTAAAAGCTTCCGAAGGTCGGATGGAGAGTCGATATGTTCCAAAAGGTGATGCATGACGGGCAAAGTTACGATTTTGGGCGGAAGTCTCTCGACAAAACGCGGTTCGCGCGCGTATAGACATAACAGATTTTAAATAAATCTGTTATGTCTGAAAAAATAAGCGTCCAAGCCAAAACAGCGCTACAGTTTTTCTGCCTATTTTGTTAAAGTTTCATTTTCGGAAATTGCCTGGCCATTCGCCTCATGGATTTTCCATATGTCACTTACCTCACAAATCGTATTTTTGCCTAATGGAAAACATCTTCACCGACGATTATTTTATGAAAAAAGCCTATCAGGAGGCGCAGGTGGCGTTTGAAAAAGGCGAAATTCCCGTCGGTGCGGTAATCGTGGTGAACGACCGCGTGATCGCGCGCACGCACAACCTGACCGAAATGCTCGTCGATGTTACGGCTCATGCCGAAATGCAGGCAATTACGTCCGCGGCAAATTTTCTGGGAGGCAAATACCTGAAGGATTGCACGCTTTACGTGACGCTGGAGCCTTGCCAGATGTGCGCCGGAGCTTTGTATTGGAGCCAAATTACCAAGATAGTCTTCGGAGCGAGGGACGAACAGCGCGGATTTATCGCAATGGGCACGAAACTGCATCCAAAAACTCAAGTCGTGCAAGGCGTAATGGAAAACGAATGCGCCGATTTGATGTTGCGCTTTTTCCAGGAACGCCGTAAATAGGGCGTTGTAAAACTTTTCTTTCGGCGCGCGAAAAATATCCGTAATTTTTCATACTAAAATGGATCTGTTACGTGTTATGGCGTTAGTTGCCGACATCGTTCCTTTCCAATAACCTAACCACCTCGAACAACATGAAAACCGGAAAAGTCCTCGGTTTGCTGTGCGCCTTGCTCATCGCGTGCTCCTGCTCCAAAAATGACCAGAAAAATTTCAATTCGGATCCCGAACTTTTCAAGGAGTTCATCTCAGGATATACCTCGGGCATAATTTCAGTAGGTTCCGACTTTCGTCTACAGCTCGCCTTTTCCAAAACAGAATGGCATGCCGGTGACGAACTGGATTCCGGGCTTTTCGACATTTCACCATCCGTGAACGGAAAGGTAAAGGCGCTCTCCAACAACACGATTGCGTTCATCCCTGAAAAAAAACTGGATGCCAATACGGTCTACCAAATCCGGTTCAAGCTGGACGAAATCGTCAAAACGCCAAAAGATTTGACGGAATTCCGCTTTACTGTCAAAACGATAAAGCAAGATTTCGTAGTCAATACGGATGACCTTCAATCGTACGGAAAAGCGTTCCAATATCTGAATGCCACGCTCAAAACCGCCGACGGACTGTCGTTTGACGACGCAAAAAAACTTGTCGTGGCCCAACAGGACGGCAAACCGCTGAAAGTCAAGTTCGATAAAAATAAAAGCACTTCTACGGAATTCAAGTTCGTCATTGACAGCATCGCGAGGCCTGAAGACGATGGCGAAATCGAAATCGCATGGGACGGCGACCCTATCGACATTGAGCGAAAAGGCAAACTCAAATTTCCGATATCGGGCAAAAACAACTTCAAGGTCCTGCAAATCGAAATGGGTGACGAAAACAACCAGACTTTGCTCATCAATTTTTCCGATCCGTTGGAAAAAGACCAGGATTTCTCAGGGTTGGTCGCCATCGAAAACGCCGAAAATCTCAGGTTCGCGACACAAGGAAATGTGCTCAAGGTATTTTTCGACAACATCCAGGCAACGGCGACGGCATCGGCTTATGACGATTACGGCCGGCCCCTGGAGACCAGTTCCGAGAAACTTGTAGAGGTTTTCCAGGGCATCCGCAACAGCGACGGATTGAAAATGAAAAAGAGTTATGCTCAAAAAATGCCGTTTGAACAGATAAAGCCAGGCGTCCGACTCGTAAAAAGCGGGACGTTGTTGCCAAGCTCGAGCAATCTCAAACTCAATTTCGAAGCCGCGAGTCTCAAACAGGTTGATGTCAAGGTCTACAAAATCTACCAGAACAACATCATGCAATTCCTTCAGGACAACAAGCTCAACGGCAGCCGTAACCTGAAGCAAGTTGCCCAACCGATCGCCAAGAAGACAATTTCGCTCAAGCAAAACAACATCCTGAATTACTCAAAATGGAACACTTACGCGCTCGACCTGTCCAAAATCATCAAGGTCGAGCCGGGCGCGATCTACCGCGTCGAGTTTAGCATCAAACGCAAATATTCGCTTTTCAAATGTGCGGCTTCCGAATCGGAAAACGAGTATGAGGAAGACGAAGAAAACGAAGACGACGTGAATTACAGCGGAAATTCGTACGACGATTATTACTATTATGAAGACGAGGAATACGATTGGAGGGGCGATGCCGATCCTTGCAGCGATTATTACTTCAACAGGAGTCGCGTAGCCACGAACTTGCTGGCTTCGGATATCGGCGTCATTGCCAAACGCGGTACCGACAAATCCTATCTGATCGCGGTCAATGACATTTTGACGACGGAGCCCGTGCAGGGCGCAATGGTCGAGCTTTACAGTTTCCAGCAGCAAAAGATTGCCTCGGGAGCCACCGGAACCGACGGAACCGTGACGTTCAAGCCTAACAAATACGCCTATTTTGCCATCGTCACCAAGAATAAGCAAACGACTTATTTAAAACTTGACGACGAGTTGTCGCTTTCGATAGCCAATTTCGACGTGTCGGGCGAAACATTGCAAAAAGGGCTTAAAGGCTATATTTACGGCGAACGTGGCGTTTGGCGTCCCGGCGACGACATCTTCCTGTCGTTTGTCCTGAACGACAATGCGAACAAATTGCCCGAACGTCATCCGATCAAACTGCGTGTGACCGATGCGCGCGGAAAAGTCGCCCATCAATCGGTGCAAAGCGTCAATGCGATGAACCACTATAAATTTGTGGTGCCCACTTCGGCCGACGCTCCAACCGGAAGTTGGGAAGCCGTCGTAAATGTCGGCGGTGCGCGTTTTTACAAAAACATCAAGGTCGAAACGATAAAGCCGAACCGACTCAAGATCAAAAACAGTTTTAACGGGACATTTCTTTCTGCTTCGCGCGAAAATTCGAATACGATCCAGGTTACGTGGTTGCACGGCGCAGTCGCAAAAGACTTGAAAACCGAAGTCCAGATGAAGGTTTCCCAACAGCCGACATCGTTCAAATCATATAAGGATTTTGTTTTCGACGATCCGACGCGTCGCTTTTACGAAGAGGAAATCAACCTGTTTTCGGGCAAAGTCAACCAGAATGGCGCGGCTTCCTATTCGATAAACCCGACGGTTTCCGCCCAAGCGCCCGGAATGCTCAAGGCGGCGTTCATCACCAAAGTTTACGAAGCCGGAGGTGATGTGAGTACCGACGTGAGCGCCGTCGATTATTCGCCTTACCAGACTTACGTCGGTATCAAAAAACCGGAACCGAACCGCTACGGAATGCTGGAAACAGGCGCAAATAACCGATTCGAAATCGCATCGGTAAACGAAAAAGGAATTCCGGCGGCAAATACCACCGTCGACGTGAAGGTCTACCGCATGGAATCGCGTTGGTGGTGGGACGCTTCCGCGGACAATTTATCGCGATACAGCTCGGGAACTTCCATCACGCCTTACAAAGCGTTCAAGGCGGTGACCAATGCGTCCGGGAAAGCCAGCGTCTCGCTAAACGTTCCCGAAGATGACTGGGGACGTTACCTGATTCGCGTTTCGGATGTTTATGGCGGACACGCTGCGGCAGAAACCGTGTTCCTCGATTGGCCGTCTTGGTCAGGGAAAACGCGCAAAACCGATGGTGACGCCGCCACGATATTGATGTTTTCCACCGACAAGAAAAAGTATGAAGTGGGCGAAAAAGCCAAAATCTTCTTCCCATCGAGTGAAGGCGGACGCGCTTTGATATCGGTAGAAAACGGGACGAAAGTCCTCAAAACGCTTTGGGCGAAGACAAAGAAAGGCGAAACCGTCGTCGAATTGCCGATCGACGGCACGATGGCGCCGAACGTCTACATCAACATCACGCTGTTGCAGCCGCATGCCAATACAATTAACGATTCGCCTATTCGCTTGTACGGCGTGGTTCCGATAGAGGTCGTCGATAAAAACACCATCCTGGAACCGCAACTTTCGATGCCGTCGGAATTAAAACCGGCCCAAACCACGACATTGAAAGTCAGCGAGAAAAACGGGCGCGCGATGACTTACACGATCGCCATCGTCGACGAAGGTTTGCTAGACCTAACGCGTTTCAAGACACCAAATGCCTGGGATTCGTTTTACGTAAAAGAAGCGTTAGGCGTGCGCACTTGGGACGTTTATGACGACGTGATTGGCGCTTATGGCGGAAAAATCAACCAGGTTTTCGGGATTGGCGGAGACGCCGCCCTTGGAGGAGCCAAGGCCAAAAAAGCGAACCGGTTCAAGCCGGTCGTGATTTACCTCGGCCCGTTCAAACTCGAATCGGGCCAGACCAAATCGCACCAAGTGACGCTGCCGCGCTATATCGGATCGGTGCGGACGATGGTAGTCGCGGCCAACTCGAATTCGAGCGCTTACGGATCTGTAGAAAAAACCACGCCGGTACGCAGCCCGCTTATGGTTTTGGCTTCGCTACCGCGTAAGATCACGCCTTCTGAAAAAGTCACGCTTCCGGTAACGGTTTTTGCGATGAAGGAAAATATCAAGCATGTCGGGATCGAGATCAAGACATCGAACAACATCCGGGTAGTTGGCAGTGCCAATCAAGACATATATTTTAGTCGTCCGGATGAAAAAATGGCGTATTTCAATCTCGCGGTAAATTCGGCGACCGGGATTGGAAAAGTACAGGTAGTCGCCACTTCCGGCAAGGAAAAATCGACGTATGAAGTCGAAATTGATGTGATGAACCCGAATCCCGTAACGAATACGTATTCCGACATCATCCTCGAGCCGAACGCCACCAAAACGATCACTTGGGAAGGGTTCGGCGAACGCTCGAGCATAAAGGCGGCCTTGGAAGTTTCGTCCGTTCCTATAATCGATTTGAACCGACGCATGAAATACCTGATGGACTATCCGCATGGTTGTGTGGAGCAGACGACATCTGCTGTATTCCCTCAATTGTATCTCGCCGATATCATGGACATTACCGAGGCCCGCAAGCAAAGCATACAGCGCAACGTAGAGGCGGGAATAAGCCGACTTAACGCCTTCCAGCTCGCTAGCGGCGGAATCGTCTATTGGCCCGGCAATTCTTACGCGGATGATTGGGGAACTTCCTATGCGGGACATTTCATGCTCGAAGCCGAGAAAAAAGGCTATGCGCTTCCAATCGGATTCAAGCAAAAATGGCTGGCACATCAACAACGGACAGCGAAACAATGGCGTTATGAACCTCAATACGGCAACGATCTGGCCCAATCCTACCGCCTTTACACATTGGCTTTGGCCGGCTCGGCAGACCTTGCCTCGATGAACCGACTCCGCGAAACCGCCGGCATTTCCAACGAAAGCAAACTGCGACTTGCCGCGACTTATGCATTGGCTAAGCAAAATGCCGCGGGAATGTCTTTGATGGCGAAATCCAAAATCGACGAATATGACGGGCGATATTTCTATTACGGATCGGAAGATCGCAACCGTGCGATGGCGTTGGAAACCTTGATTTTGCTCGGTCAGAAAAAACAGGCGTTTGTGATGGCCGGCAAATTGGCAAAACAGATGTCTTCGAGTCAATGGATGAGCACGCAGACGACTGCTTACGCGCTTTACGCCATGACCCAGTTCGCCAGGATGAACGGTGGCAGCGGTTTGGACGTGAGTTTTTCAGATAATGGAAAAGCAGTTTCGATAAAAACAGCCAAAACGCTTGGCGGACGCGATTTGTCTGCGAAGGCGGGAAGAAATTCCGTTACGTTGAAGAACAACAAAGCCAACACGGTTTATGTCAGGGTGCTCAACAGCGGGATTTTGCCTGTCGGAAAAGAATTGGCGGAACAGCGAAACCTAAAAGTGGCAACCGTTTACAAGGATCGCAAAGGAAATGTGGTCGATGTTTCGAAAATCAAACAGGGAACGGAATTTATCGCCGAAATCTGGGTGACCAATCTCAGGAACGAATACGTGAGCAACGTGGCATTGACGCAAATCCTGCCGAGTGGTTTTGAGATTGTCAACACCCGCTATACCGATTACGGGAATGCAACCCAAAATACGGCGGATTACATCGACATTCGCGACGATCGCGCCAATTACTACTTTGGCCTCAAAGCCGGGGAAAGCAAGAAGTTCAGTATGCTGGTGAATGCCTCGTATTTGGGTATCTATTATCTGCCTGGGTTGCAATGCGAGGCGATGTACGACCATGATTTTCTCGCTCGCAACAAAGGGCAATGGATTGAGGTGGTACGTTAATTAACTTTTTTGGAAGAAAAACTGTAATTGGAAATAAAATTTTTGAAGTTGCTTTGTACAGACATAACAGATTTTAAAAAATCTGTTATGTCTACAATTTCCCAACCCACGTACACGCCAAACAAAAATTCACCGCCATGAAAAAAGAACCGTTTTTGCCCAATCACTTCTATCTCATCCAAAACTCCAGCAACAACTTCGAGACGCTTTTTCGCGAGGAACGAAACTATTCCTACTTTTTGAGGCTTTGCAAAAAACATATCGGGGCGATAGGATTTATTTGTTCGTTCCGATTTCTCCCGCATAGTTTTGAGCTACTTATCTATATTGCCGATTTCGACAAAATACCCGGAAAATATCAAAATCGCCTCCATCAACCGTTTGCGAACTTATTTCAAGCTTATTGCAAAGGGTTCAATAAGGCCTACGGGCGGTCGGGCAGCATTTTCCGCGAACATTTCAAAAGGTTGCCCATAGTCGATGAGCGAGTTCCTGAAATTATCACCTCGATGGAGCAAGCCCCGTTCACATCAAAAAATCTGACTTCATATCATTTGTTGAATCAATGGCGCTCCGAACAACCATAAAAGACACGCCGGGAAAAATCTGGAGGGTCGTGAAACGCAACCGGATCAAGTCGTGTCTCATCCTAGCCGTTTTAATCGCTTACTATTTTTCGCTTCCGCGGACATTGTTCTCCGAGCCGTTTTCTACCGTGATCGAAAGCCACGATGGACAACTTTTAGGCGCAAAAATTGCCGACGACGGCCAATGGCGTTTTCCGGCCTCCGATAGCGTGCCCGAAAAATTCCAGCAATGCATCGTATATTTCGAAGACGAGAATTTTTACCACCATCCGGGATTTAATCCGGTTTCGATGTGGAAAGCATTTTCGGAAAATCGCAAGGCGGGAAAGGTTCGTCGCGGCGGAAGCACGATCACCCAACAAGTCATCCGTCTTTCGCGCAGAAACAAAACCCGGACGTACACTGAAAAAATGTTCGAGCTCATTCTGGCCACGCGACTCGAATGTCGGCATCCGAAACAAAAAATTCTGGAACTATATGCCGCCCACGCACCTTTCGGCGGAAATGTAGTCGGTTTGGAAATGGCATCTTGGCGGTATTTCGGGATTCCCGCCAGCCGGCTATCATGGTCGGAAAGTGCTACGCTGGCCGTCCTTCCGAATGCGCCCGGTTTGATCTATCCGGGAAAAAACCAGGAAAAACTGAGACGAAAACGCGATGGACTGCTGCTAAAACTGCATAAAAATCACGTCATAGACAGAATGACCTACGAGTTGGCGCTTTCCGAACCGCTACCGCAAAAGCCCTACGATTTGCCTCAGACGGCACCTCATTTACTCGAGCGTATCGCCAAGAAAAACAAGGGAAAACGGTTAAAAACTACCATCGACGTATCGCTACAGGAGCGCGTCAACCATATCGCCAAAGCGTACTACGCGCAATATCGCCAAAATGAGATTCACAACATGGCGATCATGGTGGTCGACATAAAAACGCGAAACGTCATTTCGTATGTCGGAAATGCACCAACCGACGCCGACCACGACAGGGATGTAGACATCATCCCGGCGCCGCGGAGCACGGGAAGCATCCTGAAGCCATTGCTTTTTGCAAGCATGCTCGACGAAGGTGAAATCCTGCCCAACACTCTGGTCGCGGACGTTCCCGTCCAAATTTCCGGTTTTGCGCCCCAAAATTTCGACATGACCTACGATGGAGCCGTTCCCGCCCAAAAAGCGTTGGCGCGATCGCTCAATATTCCAGCGGTGCTGATGTTGCAGGAACACGGTGTTAACAAGTTTTACGAGACGCTACGGAATTATCGGCTGGACGATATTAGCCGACGTCCCGATCATTACGGCTTGTCGCTGATTCTTGGCGGTGCGGAATCCAACCTTTGGGATTTGTGCCGGACGTATGCGAATCTTTCTTCTACGTTGAACTATTTCAACTCCCATCAGGCGAGATACAGGACTAATGAATTTGCGGAGCTCAATCTGTACGACAATTCCGCTCCGGACTTTGGAAAAGACACGTTCGCCAAGACACAAATTGGTGCCGGAGCGATTTATCTGACTTATAATGCGATGAAAGAAGTCAACCGTCCGGAAGGAGACGAAGCCTGGAAATTTTACGACTCCTCTCTCGAAATCGCCTGGAAAACCGGGACGAGTTTTGGCAATCGCGATGCCTGGGCCATAGGTACGAATTCGGATTATGTCGTTGGGATTTGGGTAGGAAATGCCTCCGGCGAGGGGCGTCCGGAATTGACCGGAGTGAATTACGCAGCGCCGGTTTTGTTCGACGTTTTCAATCTTTTGCCGAAGAAAAAATGGTTCGCCAAACCGCTTAACGATCTTGAAGAAGCACAGATTTGCAGCAGAAGCGGTTATCTCGCACAAGACGACTGCCCAAAGACGACGCAACTTATTCCGATCAGGGGCAAAAACACCAAAACCTGTCCGTATCATAAGTTGGTGCATCTCGATAAATCCGAGAAATTTCGGATAAACAGCAGTTGTGAGGAAATATCGAATATCGTCACTAAAAATTGGTTCGTTTTGCCGCCGGTGATGGAGTGGTATTACAAAGGCCATCATATCGACTATGCCGCGCTCCCGCCATTTCGCGACGACTGCGCCGATCAGGAAAAAGGCGTCATGGATTTTATCTATCCGAAAAATTACAGCTCCAAAATCTATCTGACGAAAAACTTCAACGGCAATTTCCAACCGGTTATCCTTAAGATGGCACATTCTGATCCTAACGCGACACTATTTTGGTATGTCGATGACGTTTTTAAGGGAAAAACCCAGCATTTTCATGAAATTCAGCTCGACGCGTCGACCGGAAGCCATTTTGTTACCGTTACGGATTCTCACGGAAACGAAGCGAATCGTAAATTAGAGATCGTACGTGACTGACAATTGCATACATTTAGTTAAAACTCTGTGTATGAAATTAAAACTACTCTTGCTTTTTATCGGACTTATGGTTTCGACCGCTTCCTTTGCACAGGCGACGGCTTATCCTGTTCCTGATTTATCTCAGTGCGGAAATCAGATTTTTGATCTTACAGTCACCGAAACCGTTACTCTGGGCAACCAGTTTTCAGCAAATTTCATCGTAACGTGGCACAATTCGCTCACAGATGCCGTGAATGCGACAAATCCCATCAGTGAACCAAACGGTTATTTCGGAATGAACGGTGAATTTGTTTTTTTACGCGTGACAAATGTAACTGACGAAACTTACGATACGACGTCATTCGAGCTAATTATCTTGAATACCATTTTACCAAACTTCCCGGACGTCACCGCGTGTAACTCGTATACGTTGCCAGGCCTGGAAATTGGAAACTATTACACTGCGGCATACGGACAAGGAACATTGCTTCCTCCAGGCACCACGTTGACGACTTCAATGGAAGTTTATGTGTATTTCGATGGAGATCAGTGTAGCAATGAAACTTCATTTACGGTTATACTAAATGCAATCCCGCCGGATTTACAACTCGAAAATGTCGTTTCCTGCGCCAACTATGTGTTGCCAGCTCTGCCCGCAGGTTACGTTTACAATTCAGGAATAGCAGGAACGGGTACGGTTATCTATGCCGGACAGGTAATCACAGAGAGCATGACGATTTACGTAGTTGGCGGCTCGGGCTTCTGCTCTTCCGAATCCTCCTTTACTGTAACGATCCAAACACCGGACGAACTTGATTTAGAAGACGTCACCTCATGTACGCCTTACGCCTTGCCAAATCTGATTGACGGTCAAAGCTATCACTTCGTTCCCGGCGGACTGGAAATTGAAGCAGGGACGATGGTATATCACACGCAAACGGTATTCGTCACGACTGAAAATGGCAATTGTGGCGAAATGGGAAGTTTTTCCATAGCGATTGGAGACGTCGCTTACGTTGCTGAAATGATTTCCGTGTGCGGATTAACTGCGAACGGAACATTTGATTTCACTTCAATTTACGCCGATGTCGCAGCAATCAATCCTGACGCTGTTGCGACGCTCTATCACAACATGGCCGACGCAACCACCCAGTCTAATCAATTGCTTCCGACCTATACAAGTACCACAGCGACAGAGACGGTTTACCTCAGGATCGACAATCCGGAAACGGACTGTTTTTCGATACAACCGTTGGTTTTGCAAATACTTCCGTGCACGGATTCCTCTGTTTCAGGTCTCGTAAATGTCGATGACGACAACGATGGCTGCGATTCGGCAGATGGCGGGCTGGAAGGCGTACAGGTCGCGTGCGCCAACGGGAATCACGTTGTATACGCTTATACGAACGCTCAAGGCGAATTTACGTTCCAGGACGTCTGGACGGGTGAGAATGTGCTGTATGTCGTAGCATCGACGTTACCACAAGGAACGGTTATGGCAAACGATACGCCTCAAATTGTAAATATTACCGGCAACGGGCAATCGCTGAATGCCGAATTCTGCGTGACCGATGAGACGAATATCAAGGACGCGGGCATTTTGTTTTTCCCGCAAACCGGAGCCGTTCCCGGGTTCGTCTCCACCTATGTGATCCAAATTCGCAATCACGGTGGGTCCGCGATGTCGGGAAGTACGACGTTGACTTTTGATGAGACGCGACTCGATTTCGTTAGCAGTTCGACAGCACCAAGTTCAACTGGCAACGGAACCCTTACAATCGATTTTGCAGATGTTGAAGCCTTCGGAATGACGTATATCTGGGTCAATTTTACCGTGGCCATTCCTCCTACCGCTAACTCCGGTGACGTTTTGCCGTTTACCGCTGTGGTCGCCATCGCCGAAGATACCAACCCAGCCAACAATACGAGCACGTTTAATCAGACGGTTGTCAATTCGTATGACCCGAACGACATAACATGTCACGAAGGCGACTCCATAACGCCAGAGCAAGCGACCCAACCACTTCATTATACGATCAGGTTCCAGAACACGGGAACAGCTCCGGCGGTAAATGTGCGATTGGAAAACGAGCTTTCCGAGTTGCTCGACTGGGGCACGTTCCGACCGATTGGCGCCAGCCATAACTATTTGGCCAATCGCACAGGCAACCAGGTCACTTTTTCGTTTCCCGACATCGACCTTCCGGCCGAGCAGGATGACGAAGCCGGGAGCAACGGATTCGTGACTTACGAAATCAAACCGAGAACGACCGTTGTGCTAGGAGACGTGATTGACAACACCGCCGAAATTTATTTCGATTTCAATCAGGCGATAGTAACCAATACGGCAAGCACTACGATCGCCCAACTTTCGACACCGGAAAACGATAAAGGCAATTTTGTCTTATATCCGAACCCGGCAAACGGACAATTCGCGATACGTTCGTCTAATGTGGAACGGCTCTTCGTCGAAATAACCGACGTGAGGGGCGTAAAAGTCTTGTCGACAGCGCTTTCTATGAACCAAAATGACACATTTGTCGACGCTTCAGGTCTCATGGCTGGAATCTATTTTGTGAAGATCGGTTCAGGGAAATCCTCGGTCGTGAAGAAATTGGTGATTAAGTAGTTGTTTTGAAATATAACGAGGTTCCCGGCATTTGTCGGGAATTTTTTTTGTTGTCGATGGTTGCTGATTTGACGAAACGGGTTTATTGTACGATGCCTAGCCCCGATCGCAGCGGCTAGCCTTTCGCAACAAAATGCCGCAATTGCGCGGTTCGGGCAGCGACCGAAGGAAGCTCGCCCGAACCGCCTGCAAGTGCCGCATTTTGGAAGTAAGCTAAAAGCGGAGAGCGGGATGAGCTTCAAAAATTGGATGCGCATCGGAAGGAAAATTTTCGGAGGCTTTCCCAGATATAACATATTTTAAAAATATGTTATATCTAAGGGCGAAAACGCGCGAAAAAGTCAAGTACAGATTTTCTGTACTTTTTCACAATTAACACCAAACATCTCCAATTCCTAAAATAGATGCCATAAAAAAACCGCCACTCGAGGACGCTAGCGGCCGAACTGGCTGAAAGCAATCTTTAGAAAGGCGGTTTAATTTTTTACTCTACTTCCTTTCCTTCGATATCGAAGAAATGGTATTCGAGGAACGTGTAAGCGTCACGCGGTATGATCTTCACCCATTTTTTGTGCTCAAAGAACCACTTCGAGCGCACTGATGGAAAACCTTTACTGAGGTAAGCAGCCACAAACGGGTGCGTATTGAGCACGAGTTTTTTGTGGGTTTTGGTCAATCTTTCCAAATCGGAAGCGATCTTGTCGACAATGAGGATTGGTGCTCCAATTTCGCCATTGCTGTTGTTGGGATCTTCTTCGTTGGTTTTGATGTTTACCTCCGGCCTAACTCTTTGTCGGGTTATCTGAACGAGTCCGAACTTACTAGGCGGCAGGATTTTGTGTTTCGCTTTATCGTCTGACATTTCCTGACGGAGATGGTCGAACAGCACTTTGCGATTGTCTGGGTTGGTCATGTCGATAAAATCGATGACGATGATGCCACCCATGTCGCGCAACCTAAGTTGACGGGCGATTTCGGTAGCGGCTATCATATTGACTTCGAGTGCCGTGGCTTCCTGGTTGGTCGCCTTGTTCGAGCGGTTGCCGGAGTTCACGTCGATAACGTGAAGGGCTTCCGTGTGCTCGATGATAAGATACGCTCCTCTGCTCATCGAAACGGTTTTCCCGAAAGACGTTTTGATTTGTCTCTCGATGTGATACCGTTCGAAAATAGGCGTATCCCTTGACTGGTAAAGCTTTACGATATTTTGTTTCGTGGGAGCTATCTCACTCAGATACTCCTTGATGTTGTAAAACAACTCCTCTTCATCAACTACGATACCCGTAAACGTATCGTTGAACACGTCCCTCAATATCGAAGAGGCCCTGTTGAGCTCTCCCAATACTTTCGACGGATGATGGGCAGTTGGTATTTTTTTGCACATTGCAGCCCAACGCGTAAGCAGGTTCTGCAAGTCTTTGTCGATTTCGGCGACTTTTTGCCCTTCGGCAACCGTTCTGACGATAATGCCAAATCCTTTCGGTCGAATGCTTTGGACGAGGCGCTTTAGCCTGTCCTTCTCTTCTTTGGATTCTATCTTTTGCGAGATAGAAACACGGTCAGAGAACGGAACGAGCACAATGAATCGGCCGGCAAGCGATAGTTCTGAACTTATCCTTGGGCCTTTCGTACTGATGGGTTCCTTGACGACTTGAACTAACAGGGATTGGTTGGATCCCAAAACGTCTGTAATGACGCCGTTCTTATCTATCTCTTTTTCGAACTGAAAGTTTTTGAGTGAAGAATCTTTTAATTTACCTGCGCTTACAAGCTTTAGGAATTTCAACTGGGAAGAGAGGTTCGGCCCGAGGTCGTGATAGTGCAAAAACGCATCTTTTTCGAAACCTACGTTGACGAACGCGGCATTGAGTCCGGCGACGGGTTTGCGTATCTTCGCTATGAAAATATCGCCAACCTGGAAGTCGCTTTTCTCTTCTTCCCTGTGCAATTCAATTAGTTTTCCATCTTTGGTTAAGGCAAAATCTACGGCTTCAGAACTTGATCTGATGATTAATTCTTTATTCACCACTGTAAATTTATATCCGATACAGGAAGTTTTGAGTTTAAGGTTTAAAGTTTTGAAACCTTAAACCTCAAACCGCTAACCTTTCGGTAGGGGATGGATTAAACAATAAACAGGTATAAATTACCCGGTGGATTTACGCTGCCGAAGCAACTATGGTGCAAGTCCCGACGATTGAGACGGTGCCTGCGTTTTGTCTCTTGCTTCTTTGGCCCAAATCCAATTTCAATGAACGTTTTGGAACTTTCTTACCAAAAAATGGAAGTAGTTCTAAAAAGAAAAAGTAGTTAAAGAACTACTTTTTCTTCTTGTGACGGTTAGCTCTTGCACGTTTTTTTCTTTTGTGCGTCGCTACCTTATGTCTTTTTCTCTTTTTACCACTTGGCATAATGCGATTGTTTGTGAATTAATGATAGGTTTATTTTGCTTCGTTGTTGGTCTTTACACCTTCAACAAACACCTTTGCAGGTTTGAATGCCGGGATGTTGTGAGCAGGGATCTTGATCGTGGTGTTTTTAGAGATGTTCCTTCCGGTTTTTTCGGCTCTTGTCTTGATGATGAAGCTTCCGAAACCTCTCAAATAAACGTTGTCTCCTGTTTCGAGAGAAGTCTTGACCTCATCCATGAATGATTCTACAGTCGCCTGTACATCGCCTTTTTCAAGACCTAACTTCTCAGAAATTTTCGCTACGATATCTGCTTTCGTCATTTTCTTGCGTATTAATTATTGTGTGATATTTTTTGAGGTGCAAATATAAGAATTAAAAAACCAATAATTCAACCATAATTAATTAAAATTTAATAACATATCCTTTACTTTTGACCGCTTTGCCGCGCTATCATGGACTTCGCTAAACGCCTTATTTCTTGGTATTTACAAAACAAACGGGATTTGCCTTGGCGCCAAACTCAGGATCCGTATAAAATTTGGCTATCCGAAATCATGCTGCAGCAAACCCGCGTCGCGCAAGGCATGCCCTACTATTTTGCGTTTGAAGAGGCGTTTCCGACCGTATTCGACCTCGCTCAGGCCGATGAACAACAAGTGCTTAAACTCTGGCAAGGACTGGGCTACTATTCGCGGGCGCGCAACCTCCACGCTACAGCCAAAACGATTGCCGCCGATCTCAACGGAATTTTCCCGAAGACACACCGCGAATTACTGAGCCTCAAAGGCATAGGCGACTACACGGCGGCTGCGATCGCTTCTTTTTCTTATGACGAGGCCGTTCCGGTGGTAGACGGGAACGTGTTCCGTGTCCTGGCGCGCTATTTCGATATTGAGTCGGACATTTCGCTGCCGAAAACCAAAAAAGAGTTCGCGTCCATCGCATTCGAATTGATGCCCAAAGATAACCCGGGGATGTTCAACCAAGCCATCATGGAATTCGGGGCGTTGCAATGCGTCCCCAAGAATCCGGATTGCGGGATTTGCGTCATGAACGATTCCTGTCTCGCACTTAAGCAAAACAAGGTCGGGAAACTACCAGTCAAACTTAAGAAAACGAAAGTCGTCAACCGCTATTTCAATTACCTCGTTTATTTGGATTCTGAAGGAAATACGGTGCTCCAAAAACGGCACGGCAAAGGAATCTGGCAGAACTTATACGAGTTTCCGTTGGTTGAAACCCAGGCCGAGGCTGATCTTGCGATGGTGTCCGATTCAATCGAAAACGAAGTCCTTTCTGTTTCGCGCATCAATTCAATGGCGATCGTGCACAAGCTGTCGCACCAACATTTGCATGTCACGTTTTGGAAAGTCGATGTGGCGGGAACGCTTCCCGAGGCAGTTTCGATTGGGGAACTTGCTCAATTTCCCGTTCCGGTCGTGATCCACAACTTCATCGAGCGTTATTTTGGCAACCAGGATTTGCTTCTTGGATCGGGGCCGCGTTAAGGATGGAAGTGGAAATCCCGCAGCGATCCCGAAGGCTTCCGGAGGGATTGCGAGGAATTGGAACGCACAGCCTGGCGCCGGCAGGAATTCGGATTGGAAGAGTGGCGCGATCCGGCGCAACGCCAATGAAAAATTAGACGATTAGATAATTAGACGATTAGATGATGGAGATGATTTCGATATTTTGAGTTATCGACACCCAAATTCCAATTATCTATTTTTTTAATTATCTCATCGACTCGTTCGCTAATTCGCTAATTACCTCATTCGCTAATTATCTAATTGACTATATTTACACATCTAAACCATCCAACATGAGCGGAACACTTAACAAAGTCATGCTGATAGGCCATCTGGGCGATGAAGTGAAAATGCATTATTTCGACGGAGGCAACTGCATCGGAAGATTTCCGCTGGCTACGAACGAGACCTACATCAACAAATCGACGAACGAAAAAATCACGTCTACGGAGTGGCACAACCTCGTGGTGCGCAACAAAGCGGCCGAGATTTGCGAAAAATACCTCTCGAAAGGCGACAAAATTTACGTGGAAGGGCGCATCAAGTCACGTCAGTGGCAAGCTGAAGACGGCACGACCAAGTTTACTACGGAAATCCAGGTCACTGAATTCACGTTCCTCAACGTCAAAAAAGACCTAGACGCAAACAGGCAACCGTCTGGAAACGTGCCTAAGGGAACCAGTTACGAACGGGGCGACCTCCCTGAAAACGACCTTCCGTTCTAAGTTTAACCAATCATTCCAAATTTGGACCCTGATCCCGAATTTCTTGCTACTCAAGCTGGCATTGCCATAGGTTTTGCGGTAATTTTGTTGTTGCTCGTCTGTTCGGCCTTGGTTTCTGCTGCCGAGGTGGCGCTGTTCTCTCTTTCCGCCCATGATCTCGACGCATCTGCGAAGGCGCACCCGAAAAAATCGAAAGTGCTCTCCGGCTTGCTGAAACGTCCTAAAAAATTGCTTGCGACGATCCTTGTGACCAACAGTTTTGTGAACATGTGCGTAATCGTGCTGTTTTTTACGATCGGGACTTCCCTGTTCGGATTCATCGAAAACACCAGGCTGAAGTTCGCCGTCGAGATCGTGTTGGTCACGTTTCTCATTTTGCTTTTCGGAGACGTGTTACCGAAGATTTACGCCAACAGGAATAGCCTGAGATTTGCGCTGTTTATCGCTTCTCCGCTGTCATTCCTTGACACGTTGCTTACGCCGATAAGTATTCCGCTGCGATCGCTGACGAATTTCCTCAACGACAAGCTCGGGGCCAAACAAAAATCCAATATTTCGGTAGATCAATTGTCGCAGGCACTTGAGTTGACTTCATCTGATGAAACCACCCGTCAGGAACAAAAAATCCTCGAAGGAATCGTCTCTTTCGGCAATACCGAAGTGCGACAGGTGATGAGCCCGCGCATCGATATTTTCGCTTTGGACATCACCGATACTTACGCCGAAATCATGCCCGAGATCATCGACAAGGGTTACTCGAGGATTCCGGTTTACGAAAACGACATCGATCATATCGTGGGCGTTTTGTTCGTGAAAGACTTGATTCCGCACATCGGCAAGACCGAATTTGACTGGCAGGCGTTGATACGCGAACCGTTTTTTGTCCCTGAAAACAAAAAGCTCGACAACCTGCTCAAGGACTTTCAGGGCATGAAAAACCACTTGGCCGTGGTCGTGGACGAATACGGAGGAACGTCGGGCATCGTTTCGCTTGAAGACGTAATCGAGGAAATCGTAGGCGATATTTCAGACGAGTTCGACGATGACAACATTTCGTACTCCCAAATCGACGACAAGACGTTTTTGTTCGAAGGCAAGATCAACCTCAGGGATTTCTACCGAATCATCGCGCTTGACGAATCGGAATTTGAAAAAGCAAAAGGCGAAGCCGAGACGCTTGCTGGTTTTTTGCTTGAGGTTTTGGGCAATTTCCCAAGGAAAGGACAGAAAATAAATTTCGGGAACATCCGTTTTACAATAGAATCGGTAGACCGCAAACGCATCAAACAAATTAAAGCCGCCATCGAAAATGATTAAAAAACTTACGCCTTACCTCGTCGTCACCGCCATGTTGTTTTCTATTTTCGGATGCAAGGACGAAGTATTGCCCAAACCGGCCGGCAAATTGCGCCTCGACTACCCTATCGCGCGATATGGCACTTTTGAGAGCGACTGTCCCTACGGATTTTATGTCAATGGAGACGCAACGATCAAGAAGAAAGGCTGCAATTTCGAGATCAATTATCCGAAGATGAAGGCCACGGTCTACATCACCTACAAACCGATTCACGACGCGTTGGAACGTACGAAATTGTTGAGGGACGCGCAAAATCTGACTTACAAACACGTCATCAAGGCAGACGAAATCGTCGAGCAGCCGTTCATGAATCCTGAGAAGAACGTCTACGGCATGTTTTACAGCGTGGGCGGGAATGCGGCGACGAACTCCCAGTTTTACCTTACCGACAGCACGCGCCATTTTGTTACCGGCTCGCTTTATTTCTACGCGAAACCCAATTACGACTCCATTTTTCCGGCTGTCGACTATATCAAAAACGACTTGCAGACCATGATGGAATCGATGTATTGGAAGTAATCTAAAGACAAATCGCGGGAATGATCAACAAAATGAATTTGATTATCGGATTGTCGGTTTTTGCGGCAGGCCTTGTGCTCATAGCGATTATCGTAAGCTTGGCAAGTGAAGGCATCATTTCCAACGAACTTACTGAAGTGATGATTCCAATTACGATTGCCGGATGCGTCATTACGACCTGGATCTTGACCGCAAAATATGAGCGTTCCAAAAAATTTCGCCCTCATATCGAACATTTGTTGCGTGAAAAAGGCTACGTTCTTATCAGCGAAAGGCCATTAAATTTCGCAGAGATCAGCAATACACTCGAATTTCGCCCGACGCTTTTAATCAACGGAATGCCGCTTGAGACGTACACATATAAATCCAGAAATGAGCGAATATTACGCTTGGAAGATGGAAACGGGACACAATCGTTTTGGTTCGCTATCATCATTAAGACCTTAAAGAACGAATACACGCTGGAACTGAGAAAACCTCCGCTAACGGACTAATGCGCAATAAAAAAGGGACTCTTTCGAATCCCTTTCTTCTTACTTTATCAGATATGATTATGCCGAGTGCGCATTTTTCTTGGCGCAGCATCCTGCTTTGGCTTCTTTCGACTCGCTGCAACCTTCTTTTTTTTCAGATTTTCCAGCAGCGGCTTTTTTGTCTTTTTTCGACTTCTTTTTGTCTTTCTCTTTTTCTTTTTCGTGGCTTACAAATACCGCAGCGTGGTTTCCGGACGCCTTGAGATCAGAAACCTTATATGTCTTTCCGTCCCCGACTTTCTCTACGGTTTCGACCAGTTGCTCCGGCGTTTGCTTAGCTGCATCAAATTCGACGGTAGCTTCCTTTTTATCGTAGTCTACACTTACTTTCGTAACGCCGTCAAGCGACGCAAGTTTTTTCTCGATCGTCTTGGCGCATCCGACGGCGCAAACCATTCCGTCGATTTTAAAGCTTGCCGTTTCCGGCTCGGCAGCAACCGAAGCCGTCTCAGCCTTCGCGTCAGCCGAAGCGGCGCTGTCATTCTGCTTGCAAGCGGTCAAAAAGAGAACCGGCAAAGCAGCCATCAGAAGTGATTTCTTAAGATTCATGTACGTAACTTTTTGTTGGGTTAAAGCGTTCGATTGGAACAGCTTACAAAAATAGCAAAATTGCATGCTGCAAGTCATAAATTTATTACAATTTTGGACTGTTAATTAACAACTCCCATGAAAACCGCCCACAATCGATTATTGTTTATTTTCCTGCTCGCATTGATCTGGGGAAGCTCGTTTATCCTGATTAAGCGCGGGCTTGCTGGCTTGTCACCTTACGAATTGGGTTCGTTGCGGATGATCTTCGCGGCCCTTTTCTTTTTGGTTGTCGGTTTTCGTTCGCTGGCGCAAATACCGCGCGAAAAATGGAAATTCATCGGCTTGACGGCTCTGTTCGGAAGCTTTATGCCCGCCTTTTTGTTTGCATTGGCACAAACCCACATCAGCAGTACGGTAAGCGGGATCATGAACGCTTTTACGCCGCTGAATACCTTATGGGTAGGTATCGTGCTTTTTGCGCTCGATTACAGGCGCAAGCAAATCCTTGGCGTTGTCGTCGGCCTCGCAGGTTGCTTGCTGCTGATCCTCGGCGGCGAATCATCTGCGGGCGGGAACTCGAACAATTGGTATGCGTTATTGGCGTTTGCCGGCGCACTTTCGTACGGCATCAACATCAACCTCGTCAAAAAATATGTGTCGGACTTGCCGCCCATGGCGATCGCGACCGGAAATCTCGCCGTGCTTTTGCTTCCCGCCTTGTGCATCCTTGGAATGTCGGGTTTTTTCAGCCACTGGCAAGAGGTCGATGTCCAACACGCCGCCGGTTTCGTAGCGATCTTGGGAATCGTGGGCACGGGAATCGCCAATTTACTGTTCTACCGCCTGATTAAAATTTCAACTCCGGTTTTTGCATCGTCGGTTACCTATTTGATTCCAATCGTAGCTTTCTTTTGGGGATTGTCGGACGGAGAAACGCTAACGCCCTGGCAGCTTTTGGGAGCCTTGATCGTACTTGTCGGTGTTTGGCTCAGCAGCCGACGCGAGGCGCCGCCGATACCGAAATAAAACAAGAAGGCCACCTGTTACGGCGGCCTTAAGGCTATTTTTGCGGACGAATTGCCCGGAGAATCAATTATTGAAAGTCCGCATCGGTGACACCTTCGTTTACTTTGACGTCGGTGGCCGTGAATTCGATCTCCATCTGAGGCTGGACCACGGTCATCTTGTGCGGAAATTTGACGCCTTTGACCTCTTTGTAGTCGCCGAAGTTCATGGTTTGCACGCCTTGATCCGATGCTTTGGATTCGGCTACCTTCAATCCCGTCTTCGTGTCGAAATATACCGTCGATTTCCCGGACTTGATCGCATAAGCGTCGGTTCCGTTGATGGTTTCAATTCCGGCAAGCGTAACATCTGACTTCTTGATCCATTGCAATTCCTTGAAAGGACGAGCGGATTCTTTCCTGTCAGCCAATTCCTCTCCTGTAAAATCTTTACGCTGGCCTTGTTGCTCCATATACGCGCCTTTGTCGTTCGTGACTTGCTTCATCACCGTCATGCCCATCGCATTCATGTTTACCGACGATTTGCCCGTCGAAGCGTTTTTCATCGTCAATACAAGCGGTGTTCCCTGAACGTTGCCTTCAAACGTAGCCGAAGTCGTTTTTATTCCCGCAATGGCCTTTTCGCCGCCGATCGCTTTTACGTAATTCTCGAGAACCGATTTTGCGGTAACGCCAGTGGCAACCGTTTTCTTAGCTTCCGGCTTGGCGACCTGGTTTCCGAATTTGTCAAAGAACACGATCGGGATTTTCGTGGTCGCGCTGAATTTTTCGAGCGACGGCAACACATCCGATCCTTTGCCCACGATGATGATACGCTGGTTTTCGGCAAGGAAGTATTTGTTGGCCACGCGCTGTATGTCTTCCGGCGTAACGGCTTCGATGCTTTTGATGTAATTTTTGTAGAAATCGGCAGGAAGGCCTTCTGTTTCGATGTTCAAAGCGTAACGAGCGATCGTCTGAGGTTTGTCGACCTGCATGACGAAACGACCGATGTAGCCTGCTTTCACGGCATCCAAAACTTCTTTGGAAACTTTTTCAGTGCGGATGCGCTTGATTTCTTTCATGAATTCCACGACGGCGCTGTCGGTAACGGCATTGCGCACCTGTGATGAGGCCGAGAATGTCGTAACGTAACGGCTTCCGCTGATTCCCGAACGGGCGCCATACGTCCAGCCGTGGGCTTCGCGAAGGTTCATGTTCAGGTAGCTGTTGAAATCACCACCCAAGACCTGGTTGGCCAGGATAGCCGGGAAAAAGTCCGGATCTTTCATCTCGAGACGCACGGTATTGATCAACGAAATTTCAGACTGTACCGCATTCGGCATGTCGACGAAGTTGATTTGGGTGTACTGGACGTTTTTAGGATCGGTGTAGGAAACGTTAGGCGCTTTCTGGGACTTCCAGTTTCCGAAGAGTTTGGTTACTTGCTTTTTGACATCGGCAGGCTTCACATCTCCGATAACTACGAGGTAAGCATTTCCCGGAACAAAATAAGTGTAATAATTCTGCTTGACGTCCTGGAGCGTCACATTGTTGATGGTTTCCTCGGTAAGATATTCTCCTGACGGATGCGTCTTTCCGTAAGCCAAAACTCCGCGAACGCGACCGGCAACGGCAGGAACACTTTTCTCCTGGGTTTTGAGACCTTCGATCAATTGGGTTTTCTCCTTGTCGAATTCCTCTTGGGTGAAATTAGGGCTCAAGGCGCCTTCGGCCATCAACTCCAGAACGCGGTTTCCATATTTCGACAACGAGCTCGCATAAGCGCCGTTTGCCGAGAAACTGATGTCGGCACCAAGGAAGTCGACTTCTTCGTTAAAAGCGTCTTTTGTGATTTTCCTGCTTCCTTTTCCGATGAGTTCGCTTGTAAGATCGGCAACTCCCTTTTTATTGCCTTCGGCGTAAGGAGCGTTGTCGAGCGTAAGATTGTACGAAACACGCGGAAGCTTGTGGTTTTCCACGACAAGCACTTTCAAACCGTTTGGCAGCTTGAACGTTTCAGGCGCTTTCACGTTTATTACCGGAGCCGGACCCGGTTTTGGTTGCGGTCTGTCTTGTGCTTGCATAGTAAGTGTTAAAAACAAACCTGTGGCGGCTATGATTATTTTCTTCATGATCTGATTCTCTCTTAGTTTTGTTTGTCTTTAGATGGAACGTAGTCAAGCAGCAGGCGCTGGTTGGAATTGAGGTATTTCTTGGCCACATCTCTGATTTCTTCCCGGGTGATCGAACGGTAAATGTCGATCTCGGTGTTGATCAGGTTCACGTCTCCGTACAACAAATAGTAAGAAGCTAGGTTTTCTGCGATTCCCTCGACGCTTGCATTGCTGTTCACGTATTGGTTCTCGAATTTATTTTTGAGTTTTTGAAGGTCCTTGTCTGAAATCAGCTCCGTCTGCAACTTCACGATCTCATCGTCACATTCTTTAAGGATAGCCGTCGTTTCGGTCGCGCCGAGCGGCATTCCGTAAATGATGTACATACCGTAATCTTCCTGCGAGAAAGAGAACGCGCCCACTTGAAGTGCCATTTTTTTCTCGTCTACGATTTTCTTGTAGAGCTTCGAGCTTTTTCCATCGGTCAAATATGTCGAAATCATATCCAATACACGAGCATCACGCGTTTTCATGGACGGTGTGCGATAAGCCGCAACGACCATTGGAACTTGGATGTTAGGATCGGTATATGTTGCCTTCAATGTGGATGTGATCGGATCTTCGGTAAACGTTTGGCGCGTAATGGCCGGGCCTTTCGGGATAGGTCCGAAATATTTCTTGATCCACTCTTTGGCCTGGGCGTTGTCGAATTGTCCGGCAATCACCAAGACCGCGTTGTTCGGAACGTAATACTTTTTGTTGAATGCCTGGAATTCCTCAAGTTTCGCAGCATCAAGGTGATCCATCGAACCGATCGTCGCCCAACGGTAAGGGTGCTTTTTGAACATATTCTTCTTGACCTCGGCCAACAAATTCCCGTAAGGTTGGTTGTCTACGCGAAGGCGTTTTTCCTCTTTGACGACTTCGTTCTGCGTATCGACGCCGATCTGGTTGATCACCGGATGCATCAAACGCTCGGACTCCATCCACAAACCAAGCTCGAGATTGTTGGACGGGAAAACTTCAAAATAATAGGTACGGTCGTCAGAAGTGTTGGCGTTGTTAGTTCCGCCGTTAGACGTTACGATTTTGAACCATTCGCCTCGTTGGATATTCTTAGTCCCTTCGAACAAAAGATGCTCGAAAAAGTGGGCGAAACCTGTGCGATCCGGCTGCTCATCTTTAGCGCCGACGTGGTACATCACCGAGGTAATCACTACCGGAGCCGAGTTATCGTTGTGCAAAATTACGTGCATGCCGTTGTCGAGGTCAAACTCCTCGAACGCCACCTTTTGGGCAGTGACGGTTCCCGATAGCAGTAGTGCAGAACCCAAAGCCATTATTGTGTTTTTCATAAAGGTAATTGATTAATAATTGCGTGTTTGTATGTATTGGGAATTGTTTGTTACGCCAAAAGTATGTTTTTTAGGTGGAAATGAGACGGTTTTTAAAATTTTTAGGGCGCGCCGGCAGCCGTCGCTACAACGCCAAATCAAGATAAATCGACCGCGCCGTTTCAACACTTAAATTCGCGAAAGCTGCCGTCGGGCTGTTCGCTATATCTCTTGGCTTGCTGCGGGGGCGCAACCCAAGAGGATGCCGCTTCCATCCCTCGCGCGAATCCCGTTCATTGAAGCGGGAATTGCCCAAGTTGAGCGAACGACGGTTGGGCGCCTTAATGCAGGATAGAAAAATCGATACAATAAAAGCCGCGGGTTTGTCTGTAAGACATAACAGATTTTTAAAAATCTGTTATGTCTACAAAGTTCGGCCATGGCACGCAACAACAGATACAGATTTTCTGCCTTTTTTGTTAAAGCCACTTATTTTCGTTGCCACTCAATTTGCGCGAAGGATGGAAGCGGCATCCTTTTAGTTTGGGGCCGGCCGGGGCCGGCCCCAAACTAAAAGATACAGCGCACAGCCTGACGGCGGCCTCACACCAATCTATTTTACCAATTGTTTGAAGCCGCCGTCGCGCCCAAAAATAGAACCGTTACTATTTTGCGCTGAGGTGTCATGCGACATCGCCGTTTTTGCCTTAAAACATTAGACTTTTTTTGCCCAACTTCTTGCACCGTTGTTTATTAATCGTATATTTGCACCCATTTTTAATCAATTTCAAACATATTGTTATGTACGCAATCGTAGAGATAGCAGGGCAACAATTTAAAGTAAGCAAAGACCTTAAGGTTTATGTTCACCGTTTGGCAGGCAATGAAGGCGACGCGATTTCTTTCGCGAAAGTGCTTTTGCTTGACGACAACGGAACTGTGACTTTGGGCGCCCCGGCTGTAGATGGAGCTTCAGTAGAAGCTACCGTAATCAAACACCTTCAAGGTGAAAAAGTAATCGTTTTCAAGAAAAAACGCAGAAAAGGTTACAAAAAGAAAAACGGTCACCGTCAGGCGTTGACCCAAATCCAAATTTCAGGAATCACTTTGCCTGGAGCCGCTCCGAAAAAGAAGGCTGCTGCAAAGAAGACTGAAGAGACTGCAACAGAAGAATAATTAATTTTAAAAGATATACGTCATGGCTCACAAGAAAGGTGTCGGTAGTTCCAAGAACGGACGCGAATCAGAATCGAAACGTCTAGGCGTTAAGATTTACGGAGGTCAGGCTGCCATCGCTGGTAACATTATCGTTCGTCAGCGCGGTTCCAAGCACAACCCAGGAGAAAATGTTTACATGGGTAAAGATCATACGCTACACGCTCGTGTCGACGGATTGGTTAAATTCCAGAAAAAAGCAAACAATAAGTCTTACGTTTCAATCGAGCCTTTCCAGGCTTAATCAAAACCGACTTGAAAATAAAAAACCCGTTCTTTTGGACGGGTTTTTTTATATATGGGATTTCGCGCGACGGCTTCCAAATTAACTGTTAAGCAAATCGTTAAGTGTTTTCACGAATTTTCAGTTCCAAAAAAACATCTCATCCGCATAGCCGTTTTCATAATTCTGATAGTTTTCCAGGCAATTCCGACGCGCAACCTGGCCGTAACAGCTTTTCAGATAATTCGAATCTTTTTCGGATGAAAGGAAATTATGAAAAAGGCGCGCTACGTTAGTTCGAACAGGCGATCAATCAATATGAGCCATGCGAGAGGGTTAGTCGATAGGCCAAATTGCAAGTTCCATCTTTAAGGTAGCTAAAAAGCCGCTTGGCCTTTTCCATTCATTTTCGCGATCTTTGAAAAAAGACACTTCGGTTCGTGTCTCCCAAAAGTCTAAAATAAGAGGGATTTTGCCGTTGTATTCTATAATTTCAAATCCAAAAAATAATCGATTCCGCGACTCTAGATTCAAAGCTCGCAGATCTAATTCAACTTTGTTTTTATTTCCAGATTTAATTTTGAATCGTAAATCAGTATCTGAAATTGCGTTTCCGGGAGAACCGTTTTTACCAACTTCTAGTATTAAAAGCCTCAGTTCGTATTCTACATCATCATAATCCCGAAATTCCGGATTTTTGAAATATAACACCAAAGAAGAGATTTCTCCTTTCGGAATTCCCTCAACCAGTGAAACAAATTGAAATTTCTCATTTTGAAAACCGCGTGTTTCGCCACGCCTTCCTTTTGTCTTGATGACGACTTCTTCATGTCTTGACACAGAAACCTCATCCAGATACATTATTGAATCATTCGTAATCTTTTGAGCTGACACTAAATTGACAGTGATGCATGTGAAAAGTGTGTAAACCGACAGAGTTCTCATATCACTTTTCTAAATTTTCACAATTGATTGCAGCACGTTATCGTCCGACAAATAAATCACGGACAACTCTCCGGCATTCCGTCAATCCATTGCTTGATCAACAAAACCGCTTCATCATCGACGATGGTACGACCGAGGTTCGGCATCATTTGCGACTGGTCGTTTGTGCTCATCCGAAACGGCATCAGTGAATTCGCGAAATCACGTCCGGCAACGATATAAGGCAATCCCGACCCGCCGTCCTGTGGCGCGACACAAAATCCGTAGTTTGTGGCGTCTGCCGTGGCGGAAAATGCCAAATCCATAGGCGTGTAATCGCAAGGCCCGCCTGGCGAATGGCAATGCGCGCAGTTGATATCGAGGTAGGAACGCGCGCGCAAATCGAGTGATTTCGCCTGATCCTTCCAATCTACCGACGCCACGACCGATGACGGTGCATTCTGCAAAAAGCCATGCTGCGTCCATTTGGCCAATTGGTTCATGGAGCCGTCCGGATATGCGTAATTCTTGAACAGGTTTTGCGGCTTAGGCCCGATCGCCGTTGGGGCACCGTCCTTTCGATGACAGGCGATACACTGCGAAGGCGAAGGAATCTGGTAGTTGATGTCGTACTGCTGGCCGTTTTGGGTGAATTGAACATTTTTTTGGACGGGAACTTCATTGAGAACGGCCTCGGTTTGCGCGTCATTCCAAATATAGCTCGCGAAAACCCATCCGTCCTGCTTCATGATCATCAAACGGGTTTCGATGATTTTTGGCGTGTTGTCCGGGGCGTGCTGCTCGTAATAAAAGTTTTTGATAAGACAGGTTCCGACTGGAAAATCCAGAGATTCCGTATCTGAAACATAATTGGCTTTCACGCCGTCCGGCATCCAGACAAAGCGTTTTTTGGAAGCATAATCGGTAAACAGACCGCTGTTGAGATCGTACGGAAGCACGCCGTCTGCGGGAGAAAGTTCTTTTAAAGTGTTCTTGAAAAACGTGTATTCGGACAACGTCGCATACGGAACTGCGTCAAGATTCACCGTCGGATAAACCGGCACATACGGTTCGTCGTCGCTGAGATTGCCGTCCGGACGATCGTCAGAATCAGAACATCCGGCAACGGTCATTGTCAAAACAACAGCGAAAAACCCAATAATTTTTTTCATCCTCACTTTTTTTGCACAATATATAAATTCCGCACAAAACATTTGGGTTTGTCATTACCGCCAATCCTATTTTTAACTATTCGGCAAATCGGACAACTGCTTTACGAATTTCCCGTTTTCAAAGAAAAACAGGCCGCCGTAATTGTCTTCATCATAAGCGGCACCGGACAATTCGCGTCGGAACATTCTCGAATATTTTGCCCTGTAAACGGTTGGATACGCCTTGGAATTGATCGCATACAAAGGACTTTCAAACGAATTTCGCTGCGCCAGCGTCTCGCCAAGCATGCCGTAACCATTCATCACTAAAAACAGTTTATAACCATTGGCTCGGGCGAACCTTTCATATACGATCATGGGTTTGCAATGATCGGAAGTGCAGCCGTTCGTGAATTCGTAAACCAGTACTTTGTCGTGTTTCGCGATCTCCGAAAGCAGTTGTGCTCCAGTAATCTTGTAAATCTTATCGATTTGCGGGTTTTGGAAATCCGCGTCGGCGACCCTGCTTTTTTGCGCATCATCGAGTTTCTTGTAGTCGTCGGTCAGCCCGTGAATGGCACAGGATTGCAGTAAAAGCATTGCTGGAATAAGCATTAGTTTTTTCATATCTGAGCGTTCATGATATATCCGGTAAGTAGATTGATTCCTAAATCGGATGCATTTCCCAAACCTAATATTTTTTGCACATTTATCAAACCTGAACTTCTTAAACCCATAAAAAAACCCTCACATTACTGTAAGGGTTTCCATTTGTAAACCTGAAGATCTTAATCCGTATATTAATAACGATAGTACTCCGGCTTGAACGGCCCTTGGACCTCAACTCCGATGTAAGCTGCTTGCTCGTCGTTCAGCGTCTCGAGTTCGACACCCAATTTTGCCAGGTGCAAAGCCGCAACTTTCTCGTCAAGGTGTTTCGGCAACATATAAACTTCGTTTTCGTAAGCCGCGCTGTTTTTCCACAACTCGATTTGGGCCAAAGTCTGGTTCGTGAACGAGTTAGACATCACAAAACTAGGGTGACCGGTCGCACAGCCAAGGTTTACCAAACGACCTTCGGCCAAAACGATGATGTCTTTTCCTGCAATCGTGTATTTGTCAACTTGTGGTTTGATTTCGATTTTCGATGCTCCGTGGTTCTTGTTGAGCCAAGCCATGTCGATCTCGTTGTCGAAGTGTCCGATGTTCGAAACGATAGCTTTGTCTTTCATCGCCTCGAAGTGTCTTCCGACTACGATATCCTTGTTACCGGTTGTCGTGATGATGATATCGGCGTTTCCGATGACGGTGTCCAATTTCTTCACTTCGAATCCATCCATTGCCGCCTGAAGCGCGCAGATTGGATCGATTTCGGTAACCGTAACGATAGAACCTGCCCCGCGGAAAGAAGCCGCAGTTCCTTTGCCGACATCGCCGTATCCGCAAACGACAACGCGTTTCCCGGCCAACATGACGTCCGTAGCGCGACGGATCGCATCCACTGCAGATTCCTTGCATCCGTATTTATTGTCGAATTTCGACTTGGTAACTGAGTCGTTCACGTTGATAGCAGGCATCGGAAGCGTCCCGTTTTTCACACGCTCATACAATCTGTGGACACCCGTAGTCGTCTCTTCTGACAAACCTTTGATATCGGCGACCAACTCAGGATAGCGATCGAGCACCATATTTGTCAAATCGCCTCCATCGTCCAAAATCATGTTCAATGGCTTGCGGTCTTCACCAAAGAAAAGCGTTTGCTCGATACACCAGTCGAAATCTTCCTCGTTCAAACCTTTCCAGGCGTAAACCTGTATGCCTGCGTCTGCTATTGCGGCAGCGGCGTGATCCTGAGTGGAAAAAATATTACAAGAAGACCAGGTTACCTCGGCTCCAAGCGCTTTCAAAGTCTCGATCAAAACCGCAGTTTGGATCGTCATGTGCAAGCATCCGGCGATGCGCGCGCCTTTCAAGGGCTGCTCGGCTCCGAATTCCTCGCGAAGTGACATCAATCCCGGCATTTCGGCCTCGGCCAATTCAATTTCTTTACGTCCCCAGGCCGCAAGGGAAATATCTTTCACTTTGTACGCCACATAAGGCATTGTCGTAGTACTCATATCTAAGTTTTGATTAAAGTCTGTAAATCGCCGCAAAAGTACGGATTAACTTTCGGAACAAAAAACCTAAAATCGCTTTATGTCAAGTGTTCCATTTGCTTAATATTTGGTTTGTAGTTGATTCCGATTTTTCTATGCCGGCCGATCCTGGATATTGTTCGCAACACAACCAGAAGATCGATATCCTGCTTCCCGCCGCGGCGCCAATACAAGCGAAGGATTTCCAAATTGACCGATCTTACCAAAGCCATTTATCGGAACTTTAAGAAAATATACAGGAAAACTGTAGCTGCATGCGAACATTTTTGCCTTTCTTAGACATAACATATTTTGGGAAATATGTTATGTCTTCGCGCACGCGAAAAACCAACGCGAACCGTGACCAACACCCAACGAAATTCGCCAATCTGTCCTGCCCCAAAAGCGAACTCCGAAAAACTTTGCTTAAATTCGCTGTCTAACCAGTCTGCTGTCATCCGCGATCTTTCGTTCGACTTTCGACTTTTGACTTTCGATTCCATGCCACTCCACCTCCAGCAAAATATAGGGCCCAAAACCAAACTTTACGTATGGCGCATTGAAGAAGCCTTCGAGGATCTTTTCGACGAAATCCACCTAACAGATTGGAACGTCGTGCGCGTAATGTCGATGAAATCGGAACAACATCAACGCGGTTTCCTGTCGGTTAGGAAACTTTTCGAAGCGGCCGGCTATACCGATTTTGACGTGACCTATGACAAAACGGGAAAACCGCATCTCAGCGACGGCCACCACATTTCGATTTCACATTCCCATGGGTTTTCGGCCGTGATCGTTTCAGACGTTACCGTGGGAATCGATCTCGAACTGATGCGCGACAAAATCGTTCGCATAGCCGACAAATTCACATCCGAAGATGAAGAAGCCTATCTCGAACCCAATTCCAATGAGTACGTGTCCCAACTTACGGTAATCTGGGGCGTGAAAGAGGCGATTTTCAAAATCCGAAACGAAATCGGCATCAGTTTTAAGGACCACATCACTACTTTTGCATTCGATATCAATTCCGGACAAGCCACGGCCCGACTCGATTTCGAGAGCGTGCACCGCCATTTCGACGTAAAATTCCAATATGTCGAAGACCATATGCTTGTCTACGCGTTCGAAACCACCGATGCAACAGCTTTATAACGACATACTCTCGGCCAAAAGCCAACACCGAAAATTGCTCGCCATCCTGCTCGATCCGGACAAAATCGATTGGGAAAACCTGAACCTGCTGATCGGGAAACTTTGCGATTCTCCCGCAACCCACATTTTCATTGGCGGAAGTCTCGTGTTTACCGACCGGATCGACGAACTCATTGTCGAAATAAAAGACCGATGCCATTTGCCGATCCTCTTGTTCCCTGGAAATCCTTCCCAAATTTCACATGAAGCCGACGGCATCCTTTTTCTTTCGTTGCTTTCGGGCAGAAATCCTGATTTTTTGATCGGTCATCATGTCAAAGCCGCATCAGTCCTACGAAACTCGAACCTGGAAATCATTCCGACGGGCTACTTGCTGATCGCCTCGGGAAGCCAGACGGCGGTGGCCAAAGTATCGGGCACGGAACCGTTGTCTGACAAAGAGGAAATCGTCTCCACGGCGATTGCGGGCCAAATGCTCGGAACGAAATTGATCTATCTCGAAGCCGGAAGCGGCGCGAAAAACCCGGTGGCGACCGATGTTATCTCGTCCGTTTCGGAGAATCTGGAAATACCGTTGATCGTCGGAGGCGGTATCCGAAGCAAGTCAGGAATTCAAATGGCGTTCGATGCCGGGGCAGATCTTGTCGTCATCGGTACGGCATTTGAAAACGACCTCAATTTTTTCGAGCATGACTGATTTTTACGATTTTTTCCTGGCTTCTTATCGGAATACGCCAAACGTAGTAATTGCCATTGAGGCGATCGTTTTCGTCTTCGGGATCGCCAGTGTCTGGTTTGCGCGCAAAGAAAACATTCTCGTATATCCGACCGGCCTCATCGCCACGACGCTGACCGTTTACTTGCTTTTCCGGGCCGACTACATTGGGGACATGCTCATAAATGTTTATTACTCCATCATGAGCATCTTCGGATGGTACAATTGGGCAAAGAAAGGTCCGGACGATAATCCGATTCCGATTTCGCGAACCGATACGACCCAAAAATTAACAGGAATAGCGATGTTTTTGGTCACTATTGTGGTTATTTTCGCAATTTACAAAGCCACCGCAACCGAAATTCGAACAGAGAATTACCTCGATATTTTTATCTCCGGTCTTTTCTTTACCGGCATGTGGTACATGGCTTTGAAGAAGATTGAAAACTGGACGCTCTGGATCATCGGCGATTTGATCGCTATTCCTATTTACGCCTATCGCGGTCTCGGAATCCTGGCGCTCCAATACGTAATATTCACCGTCTTGGCCATTATGGCGTATTTGGAATGGAGAAAAACACTGAACAGCTCCCAAGCGGGAACCCTATAATTGCCCAGGAAGTCCGTTTGCGAAAGATCGGGTTTTCGACTTCCGATTTTGAACAAATCAGAAATCACGGCCTGAGCCTGGACACCATCGAAAAAGAACTCGAGATTTTCCGGCAGGGCATTCCAAAAACCTGGCTCGAGCGGCCTGCGACGTTAAAAGACGGTATCCTCGCTTTTTCCGAATCGGATTTTAGGGAAGCGGCGGCATTCTTCGATTCGAATAAAGAACGGTTCAAGCTCAAGAAGTTCGTTCCAGCCTCGGGCGCGGCCAGTCGCATGTTTAAATTCCTGTCGACATTCCTGAACGAATTCGACAGCACGAAAGACACGATCAACGCCTACATCAACCGCACCAATATGACGTCCTTGTCTATTTTCCTTGCCGGAAAAGACAATCTTCCTTTTTACAAAGACCTGGTTGCAAAAGTCGACTTCAATAAAAAGGATGGCGAACTTCGCGAATCCGACCGGCGCAATTACGATCTTATCAAGACGTTGCTCGCGCCCGACCAATTCGATTATTGCAACAAACCAAAGGGCGTGCTTCCGTTTCACAAATACAGCGACCACGTCGCCACTCCAATAGAAGAACATTTGCGAGAAGGCGCGCGCTATGCCAGTTCCAATGGCATATCTTATGTTCATTTTACGGTCTCGAAAGAACATCAGGGCGAATTCGAATCTGTGATAGCAGCTACAAAGCCAACGATCGAGGCCGAAACTGGAATGGATATCCGCGTGAGTTTCTCGTATCAGGACAAACAGACCGACACAATAGGCGTCGACCTCAAAAACGATCCGTTCCGCGACGACAACGGGCATCTCGTTTTTCGCCCTGGCGGACACGGCGCACTGATCAACAACCTCAATGCAATCGACGCCGACATCGTCTTTATCAAAAATATCGACAACGTCATCCAAAACCATATCGAGGTCATTACACTTTACAAAAAGGCGCTCGGAGGCATCCTGATGGCGACACAGCAAAAGATTTTCGACTATCTCAGGCAAATTGAAAGCGACTATGTCGAACCCGGAGATATAGACGAGATGATCGATTTCCTCAAAAAAGAACTCAACGTTTTCATATACAGCGACTTCCACAAGTTTACCAACGAAAACAAGATTGCTTTTATCAGACAAAAACTGAACAGGCCGCTTCGCATTTGCGGCATGGTAAAAAACGAAGGCGAACCCGGAGGCGGCCCGTTTTGGGTGCGCGGCCAACAAGGCAACATCTCGCTTCAGATCGTCGAGACATCACAGGTGGAGCTCAATAATCCGCAGCAAGTGGCCATTATCGACGGCTCGACGCATTTTAATCCGGTAGACATCGTCTGTTCGATCAAAGACTTCAAAGGCGAAAAATTCGACCTAACCGAATTTATCGATCACGAACGCGGCTTCATCGTAAACAAAGCCAAAAACGGCCGTGAACTCAAAGCCTACGAACTCCCCGGTCTCTGGAACGGCGCCATGGCAAAATGGAATACCATTTTCGTCGAAGTACCGCTCGTGACGTTCAATCCGGTCAAGACGGTCAACGACCTGCTCAAACCCGCTCATCAACCGCAAAATGGACAAGGATAAAATTCAGTCGGAATTGCAGTACAAAGCCGTACGTTCCAGCGGTGCCGGCGGACAAAACGTCAACAAGGTCGCGTCAAAGGTAGAATTGACGTTCGATCTCGAAAACTCCTGTTGTTTTTCCGAAGAAGAAAAGGCGCGTCTGCGCGAAAAATTAGTTACACGACTCAACAAATCGGGTCAGCTCATCCTCAAATCCGACGAAGACAGAAGCCAGCTCAAGAACAAGGAAATCGTGACCAAACGTTTCTTCGAACTCGTCGCAAAGGCACTTCATGTTCCCAAAATCCGCAAGGCCACGAAAATCCCACGTTCGATAGTAGAAAAGCGATTGAAGACAAAGCGAAATGCATCCGAGATCAAGAAATTGCGAAAGAGGCCGCTTTAAAGTTAGGTTTCGCTTTTTTTGCGCGCGATGTTTTGATTTGCTTTTGCATCTCTAGACCTAACAAATCTCCAAGATTTGTTAGGTCTGCAAAGTTCAGATTTAAAAAATCAAACCTTATACAGTTTTTCTGCCTTTATTGTTAAAATAAAAATCGTCGTTCTCAAAATATCAAATTCCAAAGTCAGAATTTAGGAATTTTAAACTACTTTTGCCCCGTCTCAAAGGGGTGCTCGCAAGGGCTGAGATTATACCCATAGAACCTCGAACAGGTAATGCTGTTTAGGAATTCACCGACGACGTAGCGTGCACCTACGCGTCAAACCGTTTTTTTATAACCTGAATAATTGCCCCTTTTATTCGTAATCATTTACGAATGAAAACTTTATTCCATTTTTTGCTGAAAAGCAACTATTCGGCACGATCGTATGGGCGTGCCGGCGGCCTTGACGAGCCGGAAACCAACAAAACATTTGGCCGCCGTCGGGCTTTACATTGCAATCTTTCGGCGGCTCCACTGCGCTCCGCCGCCAAAAGGATTTACATTTCAATCCCTCACGCGACACTCGTTCCCGCAACCCTCCTATTAACCGGATTCGCATCTTTTGCCCAAACGACCCAGGATACGACCAAAGTCGAAAAGCTCGACGACGTGATCGTACAGTCGATCCGCGCGACATCGAAAACGCCGGTTACCTATTCCAACCTCAAAAAAGAGGAATTCGAAAAGCGCAACCTCGGCCAGGACATCCCGCAATTGCTCAATTTTTTGCCGTCCGTTGTCACGACTTCAGACGCAGGTAATGCCATTGGCTATTCCGGGATTCGGGTAAGAGGAACCGACGCCACGCGCGTCAACGTCACCATCAACGGCGTTCCCTATAATGATGCGGAATCCATGGGGACGTTTTGGGTCAATATGCCGGACTTTGCTTCTTCTACAGAGAATCTCCAATTGCAGCGCGGCGTCGGGACATCCACGAACGGTTCGGGTGCATTCGGCGCAAGCCTCAACGTCCTCACCGATTCCTATTCCGAAAAAGCCTCGGGCGAAATCGCGAATTCGTTCGGAAGTTTCAACACGCGAAAACACACGGTCAAGTTTTCGTCAGGATTGCTTGGCGAGCGCTTCGAAATGGCCGGTCGATTGTCCAATATCGAATCGGATGGTTATATCGATCGCGCTTTCTCAAGCCTCAAATCGTATTTTCTGCAAGGAACTTATGTCAACAAAGGAACGCTCATCAAAGCGCTCGTTTTCGGAGGCAAAGAAAAGACCTATCAATCGTGGAACGGCCTCGAAGATCCCGAAAAGTTGCGCAATGACCGCACTTACAATACCGCCGGCGAATATGTCGATGACGATGGCGTGACACGTTTTTACGACAACCAAACCGATAACTACGACCAGGACCACTACCAATTGCACTGGACGCAAAGATGGAACGACGCCTGGAGTTCGACGGCGGCTTTGCACTACACGATCGGGAAAGGCTACTACGAAAATTACCGCACAGGCGAAACCCTGTCCGATTACGGTATCGATTCCCAAGTTATCGATGGAGGCCTCGTCGAAGAAAGCGACCTCGTCGATCAAAAATGGCTCGATAATGACTTTTACGGCGGAACGTTTTCGGTCAATTACCGCAAAAACAAACTCGATGCGATCTTAGGCGGCGGCTGGAATGAATACGACGGCGATCACTTCGGCAAAGTGCTTTGGACAAGAAGTGTCGTGCTTCCGGTTTACGGTCAACGCTATTACAACGATCGCGGCGTAAAAAAGGACGGCAATATCTTCGCGAAAGCCAACTATCAGGTTCTGGAAAAACTCAACCTATTTGCTGATTTGCAATACCGACGTGTTTCCTACAGCGCCAATGGCCTCGACACCGGTTTCGTACAAGACCGCTTCAACTTTTTCAATCCGAAAGCCGGAGCAACATATTCGATAAACGAACGTCAAAACCTGTATGCCTCTTACGCCCGCGCCAACCGCGAACCCAACCGCACCGATTACGAAAGCGGCAATCCGCGTCCGGAGCAATTGGACGATTTTGAGCTTGGTTGGAGATATGCATCTGCGAAAGCGAGAATCAATGTGAACGCTTATTACATGAAATACAACGACCAGTTGGTCTTGACAGGCGAGTTGAACGACGTGGGCGCGCCGATACGCGAAAACAGCGGCAAGAGCTACCGCCTGGGACTTGAAGTCGAAGCGGCTTTGGCCATCACAGACAAATGGTCGATTCGCCCTAACGTGACGGTCAGCACGAACAAAAACCAGGATTTCGTCTTCCAACGCGATGGCTCGCTGACCAATCTGGGCGATACCAACATTGCGTTTTCACCTAATGTCGTGGCGGCCAATGCGATTACTTTCGCACCTGCGACTGGCTTTCAGGTTACCTTGTTGTCGAAGTTCGTCGGGGAACAATATATGGGCAACATCGACTCGGAAACTTCCAAACTGGACAGTTACGCGACTTCCGATTTGAGTATTTCGTATGAATGGAAAAACGTCGGTTTTTTCAGGTCGGTCGCAATCTCTGGATTGGTCAATAATATTTTCGATTACGAGTATGAGTCGAACGGGTATTTTTACACCTACGATGACGATTTTTCGACGCCGGGAACCGTCACGACCGTTGAGGGCGCCGGTTTCTATCCACAGGCCGGAATCAATTTCCTGGCGGGACTTACACTGAAATTTTAATTACTTAAGTTGGTTATGGATCCCGATCGGTTTTGGCTGGTCGGGATTTTTTTTGAGGTAGTTTTGGGCTGCGGACGGAGAATTCTGCGGCTTTTTTATCGCGCGCGCAAGACCTAACAAATCTTAAAGATTTGTTAGGTCTGGAAAGTTCGACGTTATCGCGCAGAATCCAAAACAGGAAATCTGTACTTTTTGTTAAATCGCACCACTCATCCGAGCTGAATTTCCGATCCTGAACATCAATCCTTTTGCTACCTTTAGCCCTCCAACGCAACCATTATGAAAAAAATCCTGACGATAGCGTCGTTTTTCGTTCTCTCCATTTCCTTTTGCCAACCAAAACATACTTACATCCGACCGCTTATCGGGACTGCCAAAATGGGACACACTTTTCCCGGCGCAACCGTTCCGTTCGGTTCCGTGCAATTGAGTCCGGAAACCGATACGATCGCCTACGAAAAAGATCGCAAATACAACGGGAAGGTCTATGAATACTGCGCGGGCTATCAATATGCCGATAAAACGATCGTCGGTTTTTCGCACACCCATTTTAACGGGACGGGCCATTCCGACTTGGGCGATTTCCTGGTCATGCCAACCGTCGGGAAACTGCAACTGAATCCGGGAACGGCTAATCATCCTGAAAACGGCTACCGTTCCAAATTCTCCCACGCAAACGAAATTTCCCAGGCGAATTACTACAAGGTGAAGCTCGACGACAATAATATCCTTGCGGAAATGACGACTTCCCAACGCGTCGGATTTCATCAATATACCTTTCCGAAATCTGACCAGGCGCATATTATCTTGGATTTGATGGCCAACATTTACAATCACGAGGAAAAGAATGTCTGGACGTTCATCCGCGTGGAGAACGACACTTTGGTAACTGGTTTTCGCCAGACTAACGGATGGGCGAGAACGCGTACGGTTTATTTTGCCATGAGTTTTTCCAAACCGATCAAAAACTACGGTTTCAAAAATTACGATACCGAGAATATTTACAATGGCTTTTGGCGCAAGTTTGACCAATCGAAGAATTTTCCCGAGGCTGCCGGTCCAAAACTCAAGGCATATTTCGACTTCGCCACGTCCGAAAGTGAAAAAATCAAGATAAAATTCGCGCTTTCACCCGTTTCCTCAGCCGGAGCATTGGCTAATATGAAAGCTGAAATTCCGCATTGGGATTTTGAAAAAGCAAAGTCGGACGGACAGCATTTGTGGGAAAAAGAACTCGACAAGATCACCGTCGAAACCTTGAGTGAGAACGACAAGGTCAATTTTTATACGGCGATGTACCACGCTTTCATCAATCCGACGGTTTATATGGATGTCGACGGAAGCTACAAAGGCCTTGACCAAAACGTCCACAAAGCCGACAATTTCACGAACTACACGACATTTTCGCTTTGGGACACGTATCGGGCGCTGCATCCGCTTTTCAATCTGGTGCAGCCAAAACGCAACTCAGACATGATCAAATCGATGCTCGCGCATTACGACCAATCGGTTCATCGCGCTTTGCCCGTCTGGTCGCACTATGCCAACGAAAATTGGTGCATGATCGGCTATCATTCGGTGTCGGTAATTGCCGATGCGATAGCGAAAGGAAACGATAATTTCGACACCAAAAAAGCGTTGGACGCCGTCGTATCGTCTTCGAATATGTCGTATAACGACGGAATTGGCGATTACGTGAAAATGGGTTATGTCCCCGAAGATCGCAGCGGCGCATCGGTTTCCAAAACGCTCGAATATGCTTATGACGATTGGGCGATCGCGCAAATGGCAAAGAAACTGGGTCGGGATGACGTTTATGCGACCTATTCCAAACGCGCACAAAACTTCAACAATGTGTTCGACAAAAAGTCCGGTTTTATGCGTCCGAAGCTGGCCGACGGAACTTTTAAAAAGGAATTCGATCCGCTTGACACGCACGGCCAGGGCTTCATCGAAGGAAACGCCTGGAATTATAGCCTGTACGTTCCGCATGACGTGGCAAAACTTACGGAGTTAAATGGCGGGAAAGAAAAATTTTCCCAACATCTCGATTCGCTTTTCACGATGCAGTTGCCCGATAAATATTTCGAAAATACGGAAGACATCACACGCGACGGCATCATTGGGAATTACGTTCACGGCAACGAACCTTCGCATCACGTTGCGTACTTGTACGATTATCTCGGACAACCGTGGAAAACACAGGAACGCGTCAGGATGATTCTACGCAAAATGTTTCATTCGGGGCCAGATGGTTTGGGCGGAAACGACGACACCGGCCAAATGAGCGCCTGGTATATTTTCTCATCGTTAGGATTTTATCCCGTCGCGCCTGGCTCGGATGAGTATGCATTCGGAAGCCCGCTTGTAAAAAAGGCGACGTTGAAATTCGAAAACGGGAAAACGCTTGTGATTTCGGCTAAAAACCAATCTGAAAAGAATGTTTATGTGAGTAAAATCGAGCTCAACGGAAAAGAAATCCCTCGCGATTTCGTCAAACACTCCCAGCTTGTCGGCGGAGGCGAACTCACTTTTTACATGTCAAACAAACCCAAAAAATGAAAAAATTCTTATATCTGTTCTTGATCGGATTTTCGGCTTCGGGCCAAATCGTCAACGAAATTTCCGATTATGTCGAATGGGTCAATCCGCTTATCGGAACCCAATCGACGCCGGGCTTTTCAAACGGAAATACGTATCCCGCGATCGCAATGCCGTGGGGCATGAACTTCTGGTCGCCTCAAACCGGGAAAATGGGTCACGGCTGGATGTACGGCTACAACGACATGAAAATCCGCGGTTTCAAGCAGACGCACCAACCTTCGCCCTGGATGAACGATTACGGACAATTTTCGATCATGCCGACCGTCGGAAAAATAAAGGTCAAAGAAGACGATCGCGCCAGTTTTTTCTCGCATAAAGCCGAAATTTCCCGACCACATTGCTACAGTGTTTACCTTGCAGATTACGACATGACGACCGAAATCACGCCTACCGAACGCGCGGCCGTCTTTAAATTTTCGTTCAAGAAAACCGATTCGGCAAACGTCATCATCGACGCGTTCGACAAAGGTTCGTACGTAAAGATCATTTCGTCAGAAAATAAAATCATCGGTTATACGACCAAGAATTCTGGAGGCGTTCCGTCTAATTTCAAGAATTATTTCGTGATTCAATTCGATAGGAATTTTTCGTATTCGGGTACGTTCTCGGGAGATAATTTTTCGATCGGAACGCTTGAAAAACAAGACAACCACGTCGGGGCGGTTTTGGGATTCAAATCTGATGGCAAACCGATTACCGCCAAAGTCGCTTCGTCTTTCATCAGCTACGAACAAGCCGAATTGAATCTCAACGAAGTGCGTAACAAAGATTTTGAAACCGTAAAATCAGAAGGTAAAAGCCGATGGAACGAAGTGCTCGGAAAAGTCAAGGTTTCGGGCGGAACCGTCGATCAGATGCGTACTTTTTACTCGTGTTTGTATCGAAGTGTGTTGTTCCCACGAGCGTTTTACGAATTCGACGCCAGCGGCAAACCGATCCATTACAGCCCTTACAACGGGGAAGTTTTACCGGGTTACATGTTTACCGATACCGGTTTTTGGGACACGTTCCGCGCGCTGTTCCCATTCGTAAACCTCGTGTATCCTCAAATGGGCGCCAAAATGCAGGAAGGCCTCGTCAACGCTTACAAGGAAGGCGGCTGGCTACCGGAATGGGCGAGCCCGGGTTATCGCAACATCATGGTAGGGAACAATTCCGCGTCTATCGTTTCGGAAGCCTATCTGAAAGGCTTGCGCGGATACGACATCGAAACGTTGTACGAAGCGGCTTTAAAAGGTGCGAACGCCCAAGGCCCGATGGAAGCCGTCGGGCGCGCCGGAGCGGACTATTACAAAACGCTGGGATATGTCCCATATGATGTCAAGATCAATGAGAATGCGGCGCGAACGATCGAATACGCGTACGATGATTTTGCGATCTACCAATTGGCCAAACTGCTCAAAAAGCCAAAAAGCGAAGTCGAGTTATACAAAAACCGAAGCCTCAATTACAAAAAATTGTTCGATAAAAAATCAGGGTTGATGCGCGGCAAGAACAAAGACGGGAAATTCCAGTCGCCTTTCAATCCCTTCAAATGGGGCGATGCATTTACAGAGGGCAATTCATGGCATTACACCTGGTGCGTTTTTCACGACATCAAAGGCTTGTCCGATTTGATGGGCGGAAAGGAAAAATTCGCGATGAAACTCGATTCGGTATTTTCGCTTGCGCCGATATTTGACGATACCTACTATGGAGGCACGATTCACGAGATCCGCGAAATGCAAGTGGCCAACATGGGGCAATATGCACACGGCAACCAACCGATCCAACACATGCCTTATTTGTATAATTATGCTGGAAAACCTTGGAAGACGCAATATTGGGTGCGCGAAATCATGAACCGCATGTATTTACCGACGCCCGACGGTTATTGCGGAGATGAAGACAACGGCCAGACTTCGGCTTGGTATGTGTTTTCCGCTCTCGGATTTTATCCGGTGACGCCGGCCAGCAACGAATATGTTTTGGGTGCGCCTCTGTTCAAAAAAGCAGAAATTTCACTAGATGGTGCGAAAAAAATCGTCATATCCGCCCAAGCGAACTCCGCTGGGAACCGCTATATCGACTCGGCTACGAAAGACGGAAAGTCATTTACGGAAAACTTTATCAGACACGACGAGATCATCCGCGGAACAGAAATCGACTTTAAAATGTCCGACCAACCGAACACAAAAAAGGGCACATCCGAAAAAGACGCGCCCTATTCCCTGTCGTCCGACAAAGATTAATTGTAAACCCTGATCACGCCGTTGGCCACCTGGACGCGATACGGCTTCATGCGATAGCGTTGCCCTTCGGCAAGACCGCTGTAAAAACTGTATTCGGCATCGTCGCATGGGCAAATGGCGCTGATTCCCTGTTCCACCATCGTGGAGCAAGACGAAAGTTCCTGGTTCGGGCACGCGGCGTCAAACGCGTTGTAATTTCCGGGACTTATGCAGAACACGTAAATTCCCCTTGCGCCATAACCGGGAACGTAGGCCGCATTGCCGGGAAAATTGAGATCGTTGTAAGAGGGAAGGCTCAAATTGATATCGACGGTAAACCTTTGGTTCGGAATATACGGATTGTGATTGTTGAAGCCTTCGTCGTCGCAAGCAAAGAGGATCGGCATGAGCAGTAGTATTAAAAAACGTTTCATTTTAAATTTTTATAAAAAACGATGCCCACAAATTTAATTTATTTAAATTTGGGATGTGCCCGGTTAACATTTAATTATCCGTCGGCCCAAAAACACATAACGACAATTGTGCTATCTTTGTATAAAGAATCCCGCCTGAGTGGGATTTTTTCTGTTTTTATAAGCGTTGGAGTCGTGACAAAAACACGACATGATTGAATTTAATTCACAAATTATGAGTACTGTATCCTATTATACCGCAGACGGATTGAAGAAGCTGCGCGAAGAACTTGACCACCTGAAAAACGTGATGCGCCCAAAAGCGTCACAAGATATAGCGGACGCCCGCGACAAAGGCGATCTTTCTGAAAACGCCGAATATGATGCCGCCAAAGAAGCTCAGGGCTTGCTTGAAATGCGCATCGCGAAGCTCGAGGAATTACACGCCAACGCCCGACTCATAGACGAGTCCCAACTCGATACTTCAAAAGCCTTGGTGTTGTCTAAAGTAAAGATTCGCAACCAGGCCAACAAAATGGAAATGACCTACACGCTCGTAGCCGAAAGCGAAGCGGATCTCAAAGCCGGGAAAATTTCGGTAACGTCGCCAATCGGCAAAGGCCTGCTTGGGAAATCTGTCGGAGACATAGCCGAAATCACGGTTCCAAACGGCAAACTGAACTTTGAGGTCCTCGAAATCTCGAGAGATTGATCTGATTAGTTCCCGACAAGCGGACACAAACTCCCGGCAACCTATTCGCAACCGCCTAAATCTTTCACTATCTCACAATTACTCAATAATTCAGCAATTCGCTAATTCAGCAATTCGCTAATTCGCTAATTATCTAATCATCCAATTGACATGTCCATTTTCACCAAAGTAATCGAAGGCGAACTGCCAGCGTATAGAATTACCGAAGACGAGCATTATCTTGCTTTTCTCGACATCAACCCGAATGCGAAAGGTCATACGTTGTGCATTCCGAAAAAGGAAACCGACAAGATTTTCGACCTCGAGGCGGATGAATACATCGGTTTGATGAAATTCTCGCGTCGCGTCGCCAGGGCGTTGGAAAAAGCAGTTCCCTGCAAACGCGTCGGAATGGCGGTCATCGGCCTTGAAGTGCCACACGCCCACGTCCACCTGATTCCGCTTAACCACATGGACGAGATGCGTTTCGAACAAAAAGTAAAACTGGAACACGACGATTTTGAAAAGATCGTACACGACATTCGCGAAGAGCTTCTGAAACATTAATAACGTGCTTCCTACCGCAATAAAGCCGCCTTTTCGGGCGGTTTTTTTTATTCCCAAAACTCACCGAATCCTCCGCTACGGGAATTTTCCAAAAGTCATCACCGAAATTTAACGTGGCCAAACCGTGCCTTTGCGTACATTTGCACACTTTTAAAACCAACAACTTACATGCTAAAAATTTTACTCTGTTTGATGATCCTTGCGTCGGCTGCTCAGGCCAATGCTCAGTTCCAGGAAAATTTCGACGCCGGGAACGCGATTCCGTCAGGATGGTCGACGATTAACCTTGGTGGCGCCAATGGCTGGACCGTCACATCATCTGTGGCCAACGGTGGCGCGCATAGCGGAACCCGGGCCGCCGTAATCAGTTTTGAAAATGCGGCCCACAACGATTTCCTGATCACGCCTCAAATCGAGGTAACACAAGGTCAATCCGATCGATTTTCATTTTGGGTGCGCTCGCGCGATGCCGATTATCTCGAGCCTTACGAAGTCGTGCTTTCTACGACCAACAATACAAACGCGGACGCCTTCACCGAAGTGTTGCAATCCGAAGAAATCGCAGCGGTAACTTGGGTTAAAAAGGAATTCGACCTCAGCGATTACGAAGGCGAAACGGTCTACATCGCCATTCGCGCCACGGGACAAAATTTATATGCGCTTTATGTAGACGACGCGAAAAACGATGCGTTGACGACGTGTCCGGCTGTAACTGGTTTCGGATTCGCAAATGCGCAAACTAACGCCGTGACCCTGAACTGGGACAACGTAAGTGCTGCTTATCAATATGCGATCGGACCGGTTTCGGAAACTAACCCAAATGCTTTGACAGCTTTCGACGTTGCGACGAATTCAGCGACTCCGGATCTTGAACCGGGAACGACTTACAAAGCTTGGGTACGCACGAATTGTTCGGGTTCTTTTGGCGATTGGACGGAACCTATCACGTTTACGACACTTTGCGCCCCAATCCCTGCCACTGCTTTGCCATGGACAGAAGGTTTTGAAAATCTGCAAACCGTCGGCACAGACACTTTCCCGAATTGCTGGACGGAACAAGGCGGTCAATGGAGGACAACGTTGTCATCTTCGTTCGTTTTCGACACGAATGCGCGTACCGGCGAAAAGTTCCTGTCGATCTACCGGCTTGCACTTAACGACCACATCTGGTCGCCCGCTTTCTCGCTTCAAGGTGGCGTTTCTTACGACTTCAGCTTCTACGCGGCAGGTTACGATCAGCAGGACACCTGGGACGCCCAAGTCTTCGTCAACACTTCTGCCAATGCTGCGAATGCGTCTGCGCTTGGCGATCCATTTTACACAGTTGGTGAAATTGCCTCAAGTTCGTATCAACTGATCAAACGCACGTTCACGCCACCGGCAGATGGTGTTTATCATTTTTCCATTCGTGTAAATGAATATACGCAGGAACCGACGTATTTGAGTTTTGACGATTTTTTACTAGAGGAATCAGCGCTTTCGACTCCTGATCACGGAGATGGAAGTTTCAGGTTTTTCCCGAATCCGGTAACCGATGTCTTGGTGCTTTCTGGTGAAACCGAAATCAAGTCAGCCGAAATCTTCAACATGCTTGGCCAACGCTTATTTTCCCAAGTGATCAACGCGACGCAAGCCCGTCTCGACCTTTCAGCCTTACAGCCCGGAACGTATGTTGTCAAAACAGCGACAGCACATGGAACCAAGACAATCAAAATCGCGAAGCAATAAGTTTTAACTCAAGAATAAAAAAGGCTGTCCGGATGTGGCAGCCTTTTTATTTGGTTGGATTTTTATTTTATCTTCGGAAGGCTGACCTGCATGATCGTTCCCCGATTGATTTCTGAATTCAGCACTTTAATGCGGCCCTTGTGGTAATCCTCGACGATGCGCTTTGTCAACGAAAGCCCGAGTCCCCAACCGCGTTTTTTGGTGGTGAACCCAGGTTCGAATACTTTCTTGAACTGGCTTTTGGAAATACCTTTCCCCGAATCACAAACCTGTATCTTGACAAACTTCTGGTCTTCGGAAATCCTGACCTCGAGCTTGCCGCGGCCTCTCATCGCATCTATGGCGTTCTTGACAAGATTTTCGATCGTCCAGCTGTGAAGGATCGGATTGAACGAAACCGGAATGGCTTTATCGGGAGCTTTGAACGTAAACGAAATGTTTGAAAACCGCGATTGCAGGTAATCGTAAGAGCTTTTGGTTTCGGCTACGATATCGCGCACTTCGAGCACGGGCTCCGATCCAATCTTCGAGAAACGGTCGGCGATCGTTTGCAGCCTTACGACGTCTTTTTCGATTTCGGTAACCGTCGTTTCGTCTACATTGTCGGCTTTCATGATTTCGATCCATCCGATAAGCGACGATAGCGGCGTACCGATCTGATGCGCCGTTTCCTTTGCCATACCGGCCCAAAGCTTGTTCTGGGTGGCCATCTTCGTGCTTCGGTAAAAGTTATAGACCACAAGCCCGAACAAGAAAATGATCGTCAATAACGCTATCGGATAGTATTTAAGCTGGTTCAACAGCTTGGAGTTCCCGTAATACAAATATTGGAACGTGCCGCTTCCGATTTCCATTTTGATGGATTCATTCTCCTTTTTGAACGTCTGAAGGTATGCGTCAAGCGTTTCGATGCTGGGTTCCGAGAGGGAATCGCCAATATTGAGATGGCCGACGATGGAGTCGTTTTGAACCAGGATGATCGGGATGGTTTGGTTCTCCTGAATGATCTTGCTGGGCAAACTGATGTCCTGGGTTTCGAGGTCAGCGTTGTTTATCGTGCGTTGGCTATCGGCCCAAAGTTCCATTTTAGCACGCTCCTCGGCCTTGAAAATGTTGAAGAACACATACGTCTGCCAAATGATTGCGACAACGATGACGAATGAAATGCCTATAATGACCCATCGGTTGACGTTTCGCTTTTCGGTAAACTGCATATACTGGTTTTTAATTTCCTACCGTTTGGCCAAAAAGCCGCGGCTCGTAAAGATAACGAAAACCTCGGTCGGATATTTCACGCTACGGTCAGTGCCTGCGCGGATTCGGATTGTTTTTGTGTTCCAGGGCGATCTTTTCCAGTTCCATATACCAATCTTCCCCGAATCGCCTGATGAGCGCCTCTTTCACGAATTTGTACACGGGAACTTCCAGCTCCTTCCCGAGTGCGCACGCCGGGTCGCAAATGTCCCATTCGTCATAATTAACGGCGGCGAATTCCGAAAAATCCTTGACGCGTATCGGATACAAATGGCAGGAAACCGGTTTTTTCCAATCGACAAGACCTTGATTGTAGGCCTGCTCGATCCCGCAAAGGGCGGTTTTCCCGTCAAAGATCACGTAAGCGCAGTCTTGGTCGTCGATAAGCGGTGTTTCCAATGTTCCATCGGTGCCGATTATCCACTTGCCTTGTTCTTCGATGGCCTTGACGCCTTCGGGACGCAAAAACGGCTTGACTTTGTCGTAAATTTCGTCCATGATACGCGTTTCCTCCTCGAGCAATGGAGCGCCGGCATCGCCTCCTACACAGCAAGCGCCGTGACAAGCGGAAAGGTTGCAAACGAACTCATTTTCGAGGATTGCTTCGGAGACTATGGTTTTGCCAAGTTGGAACATCTGATAAATAAAAAGTGAGCAAAGATAACCCGCAAATGAGGCGCTTTTTCAACCGGACAGAAAATTAACGTTCCGTTAAGCCCGGAACGCGTATTATCGGAGTACTTTTGCACGCTCAAAATCAACAAGCAAATGGAACTCGATTTCAAACAAATAGCTACCGTATCTATGGTTTTGTTCGCCGTGATCGACGTCGTCGGAAGCATCCCGATCATCGTCGACCTGCGTTCGCGCCTCGGCCACATACAGTCTGAAAAAGCCACGATTGTCGCCGCGATTATCATGATCGCCTTCCTTTTTGTTGGCGAAGGCATGCTCAAGCTTATCGGAATCGACGCCAATTCATTTGCAGTCGCCGGTGCGTTCGTATTGTTTTTCATGGCCCTTGAAATGATTTTGGGCATCCGATTGTATAAGGATGAAAATCCGAGCACGGCCTCCATCGTCCCGATCGCTTTCCCACTGATAGCCGGTGCCGGAACCATGACGACGATACTGTCGCTGCGTTCGGCATACGACAAGATCAACATCATCATCGCGATCCTCATCAACGTGATCATCGTCTACGGCGTGCTCAAATCATCGGGCAAAATCGAGAAGTGGCTGGGCGTGAACGGCATCGGGATCATCCGGAAAATCTTTGGTGTAATCCTGTTGGCAATCGCTGTTAAATTGTTTGCCGCAAACGTTAAAGGCCTTTTCCTGTAGGGCGATTTTCACTAATTTCACCACCTGAAATCTTCATAACACCCACGAAATGAAAATTTTCACTTCCATATTGGTCGTAGTTGCTATTGCTCTTATCATCTTCAATATCACGCTTTTAGACTTCAATAATCTTTTCGAAGGAGACAGCCTTGTCGGGCTTATCGGCATTGTCGCTTCTTTTTGCGCGGTATGCATCCTGCTGATTTTCAGGATGTCGAGAATGATCGAGGAAAAAACGAAAAACCATTAGCATGTACGACGTATTGATCGTTGGCGGAGGCGTTGCAGGCGTATCCTGTGCCTTGATTCTGGGCTCCGCTAAAAACAAACTTTTCATGGCCGGCAAAAAAATCGGCATACTTACCCACCAAAAGACATCGAATTTACAAGAAGCGATTTTCAACAATGCCTATGGGATCGCTCCCGGAACGCTTGGCGTGGATTTGCTCGACTCGACGTTGCGCAATCTTAGGGAAACTTATCCGCATATCGACCAGATCGCGTCCGAAAAAGTAATGAAAATCGAAGGTGAATTTCCTGAATTTACGGTGACGACGAACAAAAATACCTATCAGGCGAAAAAACTCGTCATGGCGGTCGGATACTCGAATACGTTCATGATCGAAGGCTTGATGGAATATGTGGAACCTCACCAAAAATCGCTTGTGGAAAAGAAACGTATCCAATTGCGCAACATCGACCATAAAATTGCAGACGGGCTTTATGTCGCGGGCACATTAGCCGGTTGGAGAAGCCAGTTGTCGATTGCCGCGGGAAGCGGTGCGTCGGTCGCAACCGATATTCTGACGGCGTTCAATGGCGGTATCGATGCGCAAAGCCACGACAAACGACAGTTATAAACTCACACATTTAGCCGCGGATTCGCGAATTGTTTATCCCAATTCGCGAATCCGCGGCTTAAAAATTAATGGTATTTTGGGTTATTCGATTGTCGATTCGAGAACCGCTTTGATCATCGCATCTCCCGGCAAAACAATGTCGAAATATTTGTCCTCCCCATATACTTGTCGCGCGAACTCGGCGGCGAGATAACGCTTGACGAGCGCACGGTTTTTGTCGATTTTGAGATCGAGCCCGTTCCTTAGCAAATATTTCCTGAAATTGGAATAGTACACCTCGTCCTTGTCCATTTTTTCGCGAAATTGACCGAAAGTCAACCCTTTGAAATCACTGCGGTGGATGTCGAGTTGCTCAAAGACGAAATAACTCACAGCCCCGGATTGCATCAGGTAAGCCACGCCCTCGTCTCCGTGCTCGACTTCAAGCCCGACGAAGATATCGGGAACGATGCCACCGCCTCCGTAAACGATTTTGCCTTTGGGCGTCTTGAATTTCAGCGTATCCGAAATATGTATGCTGTCCTTTTCGTACAATTCCCCGCTTTCAAAACGCTTGTCGAAATCCTTGAAATAGTCGTCTTTGCCTTTATCGTATGCTTTTTGGATCGAACGGCCCGTAGGCGTGTAATAGCGTGCGATCGTCAGGCGAACTGCCGATCCGTCTTCGAAGTCCATTTCGCGCTGCACCAATCCTTTTCCGAAGGAACGGCGCCCAATGATGAGCCCACGGTCATTGTCCTGGATGGCTCCGGCGAGAATTTCGCTGGCCGAGGCCGAGTTTTCATTGATCAGGATGTAAACCTTCCCATTTTCGAAGCTACCGCCGCTTGTCGCATAAGTTTTGTCGGTACGCCCTTTCTTGTTCTTGGTGAAGACGATGAGTTTCTTGTCAGACAGGAAGTCGTCAGCAATTTCGACGGCCTTTTCGAGGTAACCGCCACCGTTGTCGCGCACATCGATCACTAATTCTTTCGCACCACGTTTCCTTAGTTTTTGCAGGCCGGCCTCGAATTCGTCATAGGTCGTTTCTGCGAAGCGGTTGATCCGGATATATCCGACCTCCGAATTGATCATCGTGGCCACATCGACACTTTTTATCGGCACGATGTCGCGGGTTACTTTCGCCTTAAAGGTCTTATTCGTGCTTTTCCGGTATACGGTAAGCTCGATAGACGAACCTTCGGCACCTTTGAGTTTCGTAAAAAGGCTGTCGGTTGGCAATTTCCGGCCGAAAAGCTTGTTCTTGCCGGCGTACAAAATCCGGTCGCCCGGTTGGATGCCCGCCTTTTCCGACGGCCCGCCTTCAACCGGCATGATCACCGCAACGGTATCCTTGTACATATAAAAATTCACGCCAATCCCGACAAAATCGCCTTTCATGCTCTGAGCGACTTCTTCCTGTTCATCGGGCGAGATGTAAACCGAATGAGGATCGAGTTGCTCCAGGATATTATTGACGGTAAGATCTACGATGGAATCAGTGTTGACCTTGTCTACGTATTCATTGTCGATAAAGTCGATGAGCCTGTCGAGCTTGTTCTTGTGCATGCTGGCCTTTGGAGTGAGGGCGCGCGTCGGAAAGTTGAGCATGCCGCCAATGAGTATGCCTAGTGCGAGCACACCGAACAACAAGATCGGCAAATATTTCAGGTTGTTTTTCATTGGTCAAGATCGGCGATGTGTTCGGTCTCCACGCCCGCCTTTTGCAAAAACAGTATGCCCGAATTGTCTTTGTATGCTTCCTGGTAAACCACGCGTTTGATTCCCGCCTGATGCACGAGTTTGCTGCATTCGCGACAAGGAGACAGCGTGATGTAAAGCGTCGCGCCTTCGCAGGATTGGGTAGAACCGGCCACTTTGAGTATGGCGTTTGCCTCCGCATGCAGTACATACCAGTGCGTAAGGCCGTCTTGGTCTTCACAATTGTTTTCGAAGTTGGATGGCGTACCGTTGTAACCATCGGAAATGATCATACGATCTTTGACGATGATCGCCCCGACCTGTTTGCGTTTGCAGTATGACAATTGGCCCCATTCGCGCGCGATCCTAAGATAGGCTTTGTCGTACTTATTCAATTTTATTTCTTCCATGAATCAATTCCAAATCTCGCTCGCGATAATCATCGGAACCACAACTCCGATCACGAAAGCCGAAACGACCAACGCGTAATCGCGCTTGTTGAACCTGAAAAACGTCTGGACGATATACGAAACGACCAGGGCCACCAGGACGACAATAAGTTGTGCGATCTCGATACCGAGGGCGAACTCGAGCAAAGGTACTAGCTTTTCAGATGGGTTACCTGGTAAAATTGACTTAAAATAATTGGAAAATCCGAGGCCGTGGATCAGTCCGAAAAAAAGTGTTATAAAGCCTAGGACGCTTATATTTTCAGACTTTGCCGTCTTTCCGGCGGTAAAAAGGTGGAACGCGGCAGTAATCAGTATCGTGATTGGGATCAGGAATTCGACGAGGCTCGCCTGGATCATCACGATGCCAAAAACCGAAAGCAGCAGCGCCAAGGTATGGCCAATTGTAAAAATCGAAACCAAAAGCAGCAATCGCTTCCAGTCTTTGAACGCGTAAGGAACAGTGAGCGCGATCAGGAAAAGAACGTGGTCGTACGCATTTATGTCAAGTACATGATGCAGACCTGTCTGAAAATAGATTTGGAATTCTGACATAATAAGGTTTGTGGCGATGGATTCGGGAAAATCCGGTTGTCTGGTTTGGTAAACATACGATTTTTTCCTTCATCCTTATTTTAAGTAGGTTCGTACAGCAAACGGAATACGTCCCCGAAATGTTGGGCCAATGCCGTGATTTTTCATAAATCGGCATGTTAAAATTTGAAATACGGCTTATATTTGCAGCTGTTTTAAAACACACACTATGTCATTCTCCGATTTATTCGACAGCGGTTTCAAGGACAGGAACAAGGGCCATTTTGCCTCTATCGTACGCGTCGCCTTAGAAAACGGCCATCTCAGCGATGAAGAGCGCCTCTTTTTGGACAAGCTCGCACGACAGCTTGAAATTTCCGAAGAGGAATATGCCGAAATCCTTGAAAACCCACGAAAATACCCTATCAACCCGCCTTACCTGCACACGCAGCGTCTTGAGCGCCTCTACGATTTGTCGCGCATGGTCTATGCCGATCACGTCCTGGGCCCGAAACAAAAAGACATCCTTACGCGCTTTTCGCTTGCTCTGGGCTTTACGCCGGGCAACGTAAACTATATCGTAGACAAAGCGTTGTCGCTTTTGGTAATGAATGTCGATTCGGACACGTTTGTCTACGAAATGACGCACATGAACAAATAAACGCTGGATTTCAGCAATACGAAAAAGTCGGATCAAATCAATCCGACTTTTTTATGTTCTAACTTCACCAAGGCACTCGCCTTCAATTTCCGTTTTTTACTTCAGGCCTTCTGCGCTCCTCATAAACTCCTCCGCTTTTTCCACCATTTTCCTGCTTCCGCAAAAGAACGGGACGCGTTGGTGTAATTCGGTCGGTTTAAGTTCCATGATGCGTTTGAAACCGTCAGACGCGCGCCCACCGGCTTGTTCGGTGAGAAACGCCATCGGGTTGCATTCGTACATCAGGCGCAGTTTCCCGTTCGGGGCTTTCGCGCTTGTCGGATAAATGTAGATTCCGCCTTTGATCATGTTGCGGTGAATGTCCGAAACCAAACTTCCGATGTATCGCGACGTATACGGCCGGTTGCCTTCTTCCATTTGGCAATATTTGATGTAATCTTTGACGCCTTGCGGAAAATGGACGTAGTTACCTTCGTTTATCGAATAAATCGTACCGTCTTCCTTGAATTTCATGTTTGGATGCGAGAGGTAAAACGTACCGATGGCCGGGTTTAGCGTAAAACCGTTGACGCCGTGACCTGTAGTGTAAACCAGCATTGTCGAAGTGCCGTAAATCACATAGCCGGCGGCGACTTGCTGGGTGCCCGGTTGCAAAAAATCCTCGAGCGTGACTGGCGTGCCTACGGGTGTGACGCGTCGGAATACCGAAAAAATCGTCCCTACGGAAACGTTCACGTCGATATTCGACGAACCGTCAAGCGGATCCATCAAAACGACATATTTGTTGCTATGGGAATTATCGGAACCACAAACCGTGATGAAATCGTCGCTTTCTTCGGATGCGATTCCACATACGATTTCGCGGTTGATCAATGTCTGTATAAAAACCTCGTTAGCGTAAACGTCGAGCTTTTGCTGGTCTTCACCTTGGATGTTGACTTCGCCCGCCGCACCGACAATGTCGACGAGCCCGGCTTTGTTCACTTTGTAGTTGACGACTTTCGCCGCTAGTCTGATCGAGTTGATGATGCGGGACAATTCTCCGGTTGAATACCTGAATTCCTCCTGTTTTTCGATGATGAACTCACCGAGGGTTTTGTTGCGTTCTTCCATTCCGAAATCGATATAGTGGTGCAAATATCGTTTTTTGACAGACGATTTCAAACCAATAATTGCGATTCTTTTTGTCAGATGCGATTACGCCACATGGTCTTCGATGAATTCGCGTGAAAACGCTTTGATACTGTCGCGGACACTTTCGAATTCGGCCATTATTTCCTCGTCTGAACCTTTGGCTTTCGCCGGATCGGGGAAATTCCGATGGAAGCGTTGGGCGTTGCCGGGAAAAAAAGGGCAGTTTTTGTTGGCATTGTCGCAAACCGTGACCACGTAATCGAACGCAATGTCGCTATACTCATCGATATTGTTCGACGTATGGCTTGAAATATCGATTCCATCCCGTTTCATGATTTCGACCGCCTTCGGATTCACGCCGTGGGTTTCGATACCGGCGCTGAAAATGTGCGCTTTCCCATTGGCAAAAAAACGTAGATAACCTTCGGCGATTTGGCTACGGCAACTGTTTCCCGTGCACAGCACCAATATTTTTTTCATACAAGTAACCAAATTAAATTGATGATGCAGAATTTCGGATCCCAACCGAAGATCAATTGAAGTACGACGACCGACGTCGTGATTACGACTGGCTTTTTGTACTTGCGCCAAAAACTTATTTTAGCAGCAGTTTCCATCGGGCGCACAACAGCTTTGTATTTTATCGACCGACCCGTTATCGGAAACGCCGCAATTTTCCTCTGCCAGGCATGCCGTCTTCTTGGAGCGCAACACAAAGTCGCTTCCGTCAAAATCCAAATCGTATCTTCCTATCGTTTCCGACTGATACTCGACCTCCACTTCGAGATCAGGCATGCCCAGAATTCGCTCAGACAGCGAAATGATGTTACGCAGTTTGCCCGGCTTTAGCCGATGTTCGTGATCGTTCGCGTCCCAAAGTTGGAAATTGGCGACCTTTTCGTTGCGGACCTGGCCGCCGCAATCGATGAAATGCTTGGTGACGATTCCCACTTCTGTCACATGGAAATGCTCGGGAACGAAAGAGCCGTCTTCGAGTTTGAAAACGATATTCTCCAGATCGCCCAACGCTGTTTTTACCTCGGATAACTTCATGATATTGGATTTAGCAACATTTGTTTCGCTGTTTTTCAAGATTCGATGACATTCCGGCAAAATAAAGCTGGAGCACTTCCAACGCGTTTTCGTCTATACAATAACAGACGGCGGTGCCCTCGACATTCCCTTTTATGAGTCCGGCATTCTTTAACTCCTTTAGATGTTGGGAAACCGTTGGCTGTGCGAGCGGCAATTCCGCTACGATATCACCGCAGATGCAACTGTCCGATTTCATCAAAAACTCCATGATGGCAATGCGGGCGGGATGCCCAAGGGCTTTCATCATGATCGCGATCTGATTTTGGTTTTCGGTAAAATGCTCGGTCTTCGTAACGCCCATCGTTATATCTTTATATTGCAATATTACGATATAACTCTTAAGACGCCAAACTTGTTCGTGTTTTTTTCGATACATCAGGAAAGGCCGCCTTCACAGCGACCTTTCCCAGGCTGCTCGCTATATTTTGTTGACTTTAAAAACCGAAGACGTCCCGTCGAAGCCGGTAACCCGCATCAGGTAAAGTCCTGCCGATAAACCTAAAACGTCGATTTTACCGGAATCAGATCGCGCTATTTCCTGTCCTGTCGTCGCAAAAACGACTATTTCCTTAACGCTGTTGCCCGATGCTGCGTCAACACTGACAATCGTACTTGCAGGATTCGGATACACCCTAAAATTGTCTTTTCGCACACCTGCCGACGCTAAATTCGCCGGCGTGAATTTGTGAAGTTCCGCGCCGGTGTTTCCATATTCGGCCTTGAAGTATAAGCGATTGACGTAGATGACATAAAAGGGAATAAAGTACATCGGGCTTACACCTTCTACATCGGAAAGCAGTTTTTGGGTTCCCGCGACCGTGCCGTCCGTGACCCAGAATTCCCGTCCGTTGGTGCCGTCCTCGGCCACGAAATATAGCAACCCGTTAAAGACGATGAATTCATTCGGAGCGGAATAATTCGTGGGATGAATGTCCTTGAGCATGAAAGTTTCTGACGAAGTTTCATCGGAAACCCAAAGCTCTGTATTGGCTGCGCTGCCATCGGTAGCCTGAAAATACAATTTCCCTTCATACGCAGTCAATTCGCCCGGAAAAGAGTCGCCGCCGGGCCAAATGTCCTTCACCATAACGGTTCCTTCTGCCGTTCCGTCTGTTTTCCAGAGCTCGAACCCTTCAGTTGCCGTTCGCGCCCGGAAGAACAATTGCCCGTTCGCTTCGGTAAACTCGCCTATGCTCGACCCATCGCCTTGAGCAGGATTGATGTCCTTGACCCTGTACGTACCATTCGAGGTACCGTCGGTGACCCAAAGTTCGTCTCCGTTTTCATCATCGGCACGGAAAAAAAGCAATCCGTTGAATTCGTGAAAAAGCCTCGGATCGCCATTCCCGTCAGCAAAAATATCTTTGAGCAGCATCGTCCCTGCTTCCGTTCCATCGCTTATCCAAAGCTCATTTCCCGTTTCAAAAGTGTAAGCCGAAAATATAAGCTTACCGTCGTAAGCCGTTAACTGAGACGGGTACGAATCGCCCGACGGATTAATGTTTTTTACCATGAACGTGCCATTTGCCGTGCCGTCGGTGGCCCAAAGTTCGTAGCCGCCGGGGCCATCGATCGCCTGAAAAAATGCCTGGTTGCCGATTACGGTAAACCCGGATGGAATGGAACCAGCCGAACCAGGTTGAATGTCCATGACCATCGACGTCCCGGCCGCTGTCCCGTCGGAGCTCCATAATTCATAGCCATTGGCATCGGCCGCCAAGAAAACAATTCTGCCGTTCAACACGGTAATTTCCCCGACTTCGCTGTTGCCTTCTGGATTGATGTCTTTTACCAGTTGTGTTCCGGTTTCTGTACCGTCAGAAGACCAAAGTTCGCCTCCGTGAACGCCGTCGTCCGCATAAAAATAAAGTTTGCCGTTAAATACGACGGGTTGCATGATTCCCGATCCCTCCGCGCCGGGAAAAATGTCTTTGACGAGATCGATCGATTGAGAAAACGCAAATGAGAGGAAAAACAGCACGCCAAAAGTAAATAATTGCTTCATTTGTTATGTGTTTAAGGTTATCGTATAGTGTTGAAGTTCGTTTACCGTTTTAATTTGCAACCAGCACGAAACCAATAATTTACCGATAGGATTACGGTTCGTGTCGGTGTCGAAAAACAAATTTACTATCGACTTTCGAATACCGGTTACAGATTTTCTGCCATTTTTGTTAATTCCGATTTTTACCGTCTCACCGAAAACCGCCGCATTCGTATATTTGCCAACCAACACGACACCATGACTATTCGCCCCGGAACCAAACAAGACATGCCGGACGTATTGCGTCTGATTACCGAACTGGCCATTTTCGAGCGCGAGCCAAAGGCGGTTGTTGTCACCGTTGCCGATTTGGAACGCGACGGGTTCGGGGATGACCCGCTGTTTCACACCTTCATTGCCGAACAGGAAGGCAAAATCGTCGGAATGGCGCTCTATTATTACCGCTATTCCACATGGAAAGGACGGACGATCCACCTTGAAGACCTCATCGTAACCGAACAAGCCCGGGGCACCGGCGTTGGATCTGCTTTGTACTTAAAAATTATCGAACAGGGCAAATTGGACAATGTGAGGCGCATCGAATGGAACGTGCTCGACTGGAACGAACCGGCGGTAACGTTTTATGAAAAATCGGGTGCGAGAATCTTGCCTGACTGGCGTGTCGTCCACATGGATGAAGCCGGCATCGACGCCTTTATTACTTTACGACCTCAAGACTTACGACAGATATGAAAATCTTCAAATTCGGTGGCGCTTCCGTGAAAGACGCGGCGGGAATCCGCAATGTTTACGATGTTTTGCAGATCGCGGGCCACGACGATGTGCTGCTTGTAGTATCGGCAATGGGCAAAACGACGAATGCGCTTGAGACCGTCGTAAAAAATTACAGGGATAAATCGAAAGAGCTCAAGGAATCGCTTCAGGATGTCAAAAAGTACCACAATGAAATTCTGCTCGACCTTTTTGAGGACGAATCCCATAAGGTGTTTGCCGATGTCAGCGGGCATTTTTCCGACATGGAATACTTCCTGGGCCACAACAAATCGCCAAATTACAACTTTGTCTACGACCAGATCGTAAGCTATGGTGAACTGATTTCTACGGTGATCCTGTCGCATTACATGAATTACCGGGCGATCCCGACCAATTGGATCGACGTGCGCAATTTCATCAAGACCGACAGCACATACCGCGATGCGAATGTCGATTGGGAGCAAACCCAAAAAAACATCTCAAAAAACGTAAAGCGCAAACAACTCAATATTACACAAGGCTTTTTGGGTTCCGACGAAAACGGGTTCACGACGACGCTGGGGCGCGAAGGTTCCGATTATACGGCTGCGATCTTTGCCTATTGCCTCAATGCCGAAAGCGTGACGATCTGGAAGGACGTTCCCGGCGTAATGAATGCCGATCCTCGTTATTTTGAGAATGCGATGCTGTTGCACCAGATTTCATACCGCGAAGCGATCGAATTGGCGTTTTACGGCGCGACGGTGATCCATCCAAAGACGCTTCAGCCGTTGCAGGGAAAGGAAATTCCGCTATATGTCAAATCGTTCGTGAATCCCGAACTGGCAGGGACAAGTGTGTCTAAAGGCGCCGATCTCGACCCGCAATTATCGTGTTTTATCGTAAAGAAAAACCAGTTGCTGATCTCGCTTTCATCAATTGACTTCTCTTTTATCATGGAGGAGAATATCTCTGAAATTTTCGCCTTGCTGCACAAATTCAAGATGAAAGTGTCACTGATCCAGAATTCGGCTATCAGTTTTTCGGTTTGCGTCGATGATAAGTTCGGGAACTTTGCCGACCTCAAATCTATTCTTTCCAAGAAATTCAAGGTTTCTTATAACGACAACGTTTCGCTTTACACGATTCGTCATTTCGATGAAAAATCGTCTGAAATGGTCGAAAAGGACAAAACCGTTCTTGTCAAGCAGATCAGCCGCGAAACGTTGCAGCTCGTGACGCTGGAATCCAGTTTAACAAAAACTACAGAAAAACTGTAAAATAGTTTAAGAAAGGTTTCCTAATTTTCGGCGATTTCTCCAACTTACCTTATGTCTGTTCCTGATGACCCAGAGGATCTGCTACTCGTCAAGATTCAAGTGATACGCGACCAAAAAGTGATGCTCGACCGCGATTTGGCCTCGCTATACGGCGTCGAAAAACTAAAACATAAGGTGAATGCTCAATCACAGAATATCGAACTCATCTTCCAGTACATAGACGAACTTTCATAAAAGGTCGAAGCTCCAATCCGCAAACGCATCGGATTCAAAACCTGAACTTCGTGCGAATACACTACTTTTGACCTTAAGGCGTTATTACTGCTATGCTGAGAAAATTGCTTTGGGTGTTGTTGCTTTGTTGTTCTTGCGCACTTTGGTCGCAGGAAGAGGGCACGCCTTACCAAAACCGCAAATTTTTTGTTGCCAAAGACAGCATAAAACTTGACAGCGTCAGCATCAATCCGGAATTCTTCAAGCTTACAGATCGCCTCGACCAACCGATTGACACGGCATTCTACAAAGTCGACTTCGCAAAATCGCTATTGGTTTTCGACGCCGATTCTCCTTTCGCCAACGACACGGTCAATGTTCGGTTCCTTAAACTGCCGAATTACCTGACAAAAGAATACAGTATTTACGACAAGGATCGCATCGTGTCGAACGAGGCAGGAAACCTCTACAAAGTCGATAAATCTACACGAAAAGCTTTTGTGCCGTTTGAGGGACTGAACACGACGGGCTCAATCACACGCGGGATTACCGTCGGCAACAATCAGAACGCCGTGACGAATTCGTCGCTCGACTTACAGATTACCGGCAAAATCTCAGACAAAGTCAGCCTTCGCGCGTCAATACAAGATTCGAACGTACCGTTGCAAGAAGGCGGTTATTCCCAAAAACTCGACGAATTCGACCAGATTTTCATTGAATTGTATTCCGATAAGTGGAACATCCGCGCAGGCGACCTCTTCCTTGAAAACCGCAAATCACGCTTTTTGAACTTCAGCAAAAAAGTCCAGGGAATTTCAGGCCAGGTCACATTCGGGAAACCGGAAAGCCAAACGACGATTTTTGCATCGGCGGCCTTGGTTCGCGGGCAATATGCCAAAAGCACATTCGTAGGCCAGGAAGGCAATCAGGGACCTTATAAATTGAGAGGTCCGAACAACGAACTTTATATTCTGGTAATTTCAGGTTCGGAACGCGTATATGTCAACGGTATTTTGCTCAGGCGAGGCGAAAATGCCGATTACGTCATCGATTACAACGCCGGCGAGATCACTTTCACCTCGCTATTTCCGATCACGTCCGAAATGCGCATCAATATCGAATACCAATATTCCGACCGGAATTACACGCGTTTCGTCGCCTACGGAGGTGCGCTTCACGAACGCAAAACGTGGAGTTTGGGCGGATACGTCTATTCCGAAAGCGATGTGAAAAACCAGCCGCTACAACAAAATTTATCTGAAGAACAAGCCCAGGTTCTCGTAGATGCCGGCGACAACCAAGGCTTGATGACTTCGCCTTCGGCTTACCTCGACACGTTTTCCGAAAACAAGATTTTGTACCGAAAAATTATCGTAGGCGCAACCGAAATATTTGAATTTTCGAACAATCCCGACGACGAGCTTTATAACGTGCGCTTTTCACTCGTGGGGAACAATCAGGGCAATTATATCCTGACGAACAGCAACGCCGTGGGACGCATTTATCAATATGTACCTCCCGTCGAAGGCGTGCTCCAGGGGAATTACGAACCCATCATCCGATTGGTCGCGCCGAGCAAAATCCAAATCGTGACCTTGATGGGAAAAGTAAATCCGAGCGAGAAGACCAACGTCGATTTCGAAGTCGGATTCAGCAATAACGACCTCAATCTCTTTTCGGATCTTGACGACGGCAATAACCAAGGCGTCGCGGGTCGCGTCAACGGAAAACAACGGATTTTCACGCGTGATAAATCGACGGTCGACGCTTTTGCCAACTTTCAATTCGTCCAGAAGGAATTCCGAACCATCGAACGCCTTTTTTCCATCGAATTCGACCGCGACTGGAACCTCACCAATACGAACAACACCAATGGCGTGAACGATCAAAGCTATCTGCAATCCGGTTTGGAATACAACCATCCCGAGCGGGGCTTTGCGCGCTACAAATTTGAAAAGCTCGATTTCTCAGGGGCTTTTTCGGGCAGTCGCCATGTGGTGGAAGCTCAAATAAAACTCAACAAATTCACGGTTCGAAACCAGGGAAGCTTCCTGAATAGCCAGGGCGAGTATGCCGAATCCCGGTTTTCGCGAAACAATCTGCAGGTCAAATATCATTTCGGCAAAAATTGGGTCGGGGCCAGCCAGCGCTTCGAAGACAATAACGAAAGAATCAAATCGACAGGGCAGCTTTCGCCATTGAGCCAGCGTTTTTCAGAATATGGAGCGTTCATCGGACGGGGCGACAGCACAAAAGTCTTTGTCGAACTCGGCTATCTGGGACGCGTCAACGACAGTTTACAAGGCGGGATACTCGAGCGCGTGAACCGTTCCAATTCGTTCTACCTGAGATCACAACTCATCAAAAATGAGCGCACGAACCTTTCCGTATTCGTGAATTATCGCCGCCTCCAGTTTGAGGATGACGCCCTCGGGAGCGAGCCGTCGCTGAATTCACGCTTTCTTTACAGCGATCGATATTTCGGCCAATTGCTGGCGCTGACGTCGGCTTACGAAACGTCGTCCGGAACCATTCCGCAACAGGAATTTACGTATATCGAAGTCGAGCCAGGCCAAGGAATTTACACTTGGAACGACTATAACGGCAACGGCATCCAGGAACTTCAGGAATTTGAGATCGCGCCGTTTCCCGACCAGGCAAAATATGTGAGAGTTTTCCTTCCGAACCAGGTTTTCCTCAAAACGCACCAAAATAAGTTTTCGGTCGCATTGACGTTTAACCCGGCCCAATGGCAGAATAAGAAGGGTTTCCTGAAATTTCTTTCGCTTTTTTACGACCAGATTTCCTACCTGAGCGAGCGCAAAATCAAAAGAGAGGGTGACAATTTCGATTTGAATCCGTTCAGTTGGTCGGATGAAAATATGCTCGGCCTCAATTCGAGTTTCCGAAACAGTTTGTACTACAACCGCGGAAAGCAGGATCATTCGGTTACCTATACGACACTTTTCGGGCAATCCAAAAGTTTGCTCAACGTCGGATCCCAGGAAAACCGCAACTTTTCACATCAGCTGCAATATGCGCATTTGGTGCAAAAAACCTGGCTTTTCAATATGAGCTTGCAGACGATATCCACCGAGTCCGAATCTGAAAACTACGAAACCAAGAATTTCGAGATCGACGGTTACAAGATTCAGCCTAAGGTTTCCTATCTGTTCAACAAAAATGCAAGCTGGGATATTTTTTACGAAAGGCAGCAAAAGGACAATCAAATCAAAGCGCGCGAGGTCTTGTCGCAGGATAGGTTCGGCACTTCATTTACATACGCCAGCGAAAAAAAATTCACGGCAAACGGCGAATTCTCACTTTACAAAAACGCTTTCGAAGGCGACCCGCTGTCGCCCGTGGCCTACACCATGCTCGAAGGCCTTCAGCCCGGACAAAACCTGACGTGGCGATTGCTGCTGCAAAAGAACCTTACCCAATATCTCGACGTGAACGTAAACTATCAGGGTCGGAAAAGCGAAACCAGCAAATCGATACATACGGGAAGCGTCCAGTTGCGAGCGTTTTTTTAACAACGTCCGATGCCGCCAATCGGGCCCAATCTGTTATATTTGAAATCCTTAATACAAACAGACATGACAATCAAATCGTCCATATTTACCGCCTTGGTTTTGGCTTTGGCGACGACCTCTTGCAAAAAAGAGCTTGAGCCACAGGAAAGTTCGGTAGCCGCTGCCGAAACCGCCGCCGCGACTCCGGCTACTCCACTCGCTGCCACGGCCGCAACGCCTCAACAACCGATGCAGGTCCAGCCGCAACAAACCCAGGTCCAGATGCAACAACCACAGGCACAAGCCACCGCACCGGGCATGAACCCGCCCCACGGACAACCGGGCCATCGTTGCGATATTGCCGTTGGAGCTCCGCTGAACCAACCCGTAAAATCGGCAAGTGCGCCCGCCCCGACGTCGCCAACGACCATCACAAAAATAACGCCTTCGACACCGGTGCCAACCTCGAACAAAACCGCCCCAGGCATGAACCCGCCTCACGGACAGCAAGGACACCGATGCGATATTGCCGTGGGAACACCATTGAGCCAACCGGTAAAGACAACGTCAGTGCAAACAGCGAATTCAGCCAACGGCCAACCGATTACCGTGACGCCTGGCGTAATCTCATCTGACGGCAAAGTCACTCCGGGATCGGGTGTGAAGGTCACCACGACGAACGCTCCTGTTTTGCTCCAGGATCCGAATAACAAACCAGCCGAATCGAAATAAACCGTTCGGGATAAATTAAAAAAGGCACCATCAGTACGATTGGTGCCTTTTTGCTTTGTTTGGGTTAATAAGTTTTTGATTTGATGTTCGACATTGAAGCCTCCATCCTATAGTGATCATCAATCCGCACTGTTTATCAGCGTTGGCTAAGTCGCCGGACGGATTTTTGTCGAGAGTAGACATTTAACAAAATGTACAGAAAATCTGTACGGAAGTCTTCCGGAAAACACCGAACTTTGGCAAGACATAACAGATTTTCGAAAGTCTGTTATGTCTGGGGGCAACACGCATGACAACCGGTGTCACGAAAACCGATTCTCCTAAAAATCACTTTACAGGAGTTCCGTCCTTAATTTCTTCCGACCCGATCCTGACAACCTGTCCCTTTTCGGGCAAATCCCCGAAAATTTCTACTCGTTCTTCCAGTTCACGTCCTTTTGTAACGGGTACGCGCTTCGTTTTTCCATTCTCGACAATCAGAACGTAAATACCTTCGCTCGACGTAACCACCGCAGATTTTGGAACGACTACCGTGCTATCGGGAGCGTTCAACGGAAGCAACACTTCTGCAATCATTCCGGGTTTCAGTTTTTTGGAGTTGTTGTTTACATCCATTTCGACGCGTTCCGAGCGAAGCCTTGCGTCAAGAGCGCCCGACATCCGTGAAATTTTCGCGTCGAATTCTTGTCCCGGAAGCGATTTTACATTGAACGTCAGCGCGCTCCCCGTTTTGAGATACCCTGAATACTGTTCAGGAACGAAGACCGAAAGGCGCAGTTTATCCTGTTGCTGTATCGAAAGCAACGGCAGGCTTCCGCTTGACGGCCCGACGTAAGCGCCCAAATTCACATTTCTTGCCGATACGACGCCGTCGAAAGGTGCCCGAATCTGAAGATATCCGCGAATATTGGTCACTTCCGAATATGACGCTTTCGCCGCCTGGTAATTGGCAAAATCAGCATTCTTGCGGGCTTCGGCAATTTCAAGGTCGTTTTTGGCGATCGTGCCTTCCACTTTACTTGTTTCCAATAATCTGTTGTAAGTGGCTTTGCTCGATAAATAAACCGCTTCCTGGGATTTCAGGCGGGATTCTGCGGCCGATAACTGGGACGAAATTTCGGGCGCTTCGAGCGATACCAAAAGTTGCCCTTGCTTTACTTCAGAACCGATATCGACCTTCAATTCCTTTACGAAACTTGTCACTTTGGCAAACAAATCGACCTGCTTCATCCCGGTCAGCTCCGCAGGGATACGCATTTCGGTAGACATTTTTTCTTTTGCGAGACTGACGGTTTCCAAAACGGGAGCAGCGTCAGGTGCCGCTTTTTTCTCTTCTTCCTTAGTGCCGCAACCGATGGCGAAACCAAGTAGCAGGATAGATACGATTCGATTATTTTTCATTGTCGGATGTTTTTGGTGCAACATAAAATTTACTTTCTTCGTCTTCCGGATCAAGCGAAACAGACTGGGTCGTGGCATTGCCCTGTACCCAAGCGAAAATCATCGGAAGGATAACCAACACGGCAAACGTCGAGAACAACAAGCCTCCGATTACGGCCCGTCCGAGGGGAGAAACCTGATCGCCTCCTTCACCGTGGCCTATCGCCATTGGCAGCATTCCCGCGATCATCGCAATACTCGTCATGATGATCGGACGCAGACGCAAGCCGGCCGCCTCCCGTGCCGATTGCAGTGCATTTCCGTTGATGCGTCTCAAATGTTCGGCATTCGTAACCAAAAGTACGGCGTTGGCGATCGATACGCCTACGGACATGATGATGCCCATATACGATTGCAGGTTCAACGTAGAGCCCGTCAGCAATAGCAGGATCAGCGAGCCCAACACTACCGCCGGGACCGTCGTCAATACGACAAACGATACTTTGAACGATTGGAAGTTGGCGGCAAGCATCAGGAAAATAACCACGATAGCGATCAAAAGCCCTGATTGCAGGCTGCTCATCGTTTCTTCGAGCACGGTTCCCATCCCGACGGGTTCCACGAAAAGTCCACGCGGCAGTTCCCCAAGCGATTCAACATGTTTTCGAACATCTTTCACTGCTGTTCCCAAATCTTTATCGTGAATGTTGGCAGTGACGGAAACGTACGGAATCGCGCCGAGATTATCGTTTTCCCCATGAGTGAATGTCGGGGAAATCGTGGCGATGTCGCCCAAAACGGGACGCGATTGGTTGCGCAATAACGGAATTTCCTTAATGTCGTTTTCCGATTGCATTTTGTCTAACGGAACCTGGACTTGTACCGAATACGACAATCCCGTCTTCTCGTCGATCCAGTTGTTTTTCTCGGTATAGCGGGAGGACGAAGTAGAGGCGACAAGCGATCGCGAAACGTCACTCATATCTACGCCCAATTGAGCGGCGCGAACGCGGTCGATGTCGATGTTCAACGACGGATATTTGACCGGTTGCGCAATTTGGATGTCGCGCAAATAAGGCGTCTCCTTTAATTTGTCAACGAGTTTTTGCGCATATTCTTCGTTGAGTTTCTTGACTTTTCCCGATACCCGGATTTCAACAGGTGTCGTTGCGCCCTGGCTCAGTACTTTGTCGGTAAGTTCGATCGGTTCGAATGAGAGTTTTACATCCGGCAGCTTTTTGGCCAGGCTGTTGCGAAGGTCGTCCTTGAACGCGTCGAGATTGAGTTCGTTGTCTTTGAACCCGATTTGGAAAACCGCCTCGTGAGGACCGGCCGTGAACAAATAAATCGGGTTGATCGAGAAGAGCGATGGGTGTTGCCCGACGTAAACGGACGTCACGCTCACATGATCTTCTCCTGCCAAACGCTTGATTTCAGACAACACCTGATTGGCCTTTTCCTCGGTGCGTTCCACACGGGTTCCCGCCGGAGCGCGCATCCTGAGCTGGAATTGGCTCGAATTTACTTTCGGGAAAACGTCTTGTCCGATAAAATTCAGGGCCAGGACAGCGAGAGCCGTGATTCCAAGCAAATAAGCAATCGAAACCAACTTGCGCGCCGGAAACAGTCGGTCGATCAATTTCATGAAACCATTCCGGAAACGCTCAAAACGGCTGATTTTTCCGTCGTCGTTGAAATCATCGCGTTGCACCAGAATGCCGTGTGAATCGAAAGTTTCGTGAGAATGCGCCGGAAACTCCTTTTGCTTGTGATGCGGTTTCATAAGCCAGTTGGCCATTACGGGAACAAACGTCTGGGAAAGCAAAAACGACGTGATCATCGAGAATCCGATGGCCAACGCAAGCGGCAAAAACAGCGATCCGGGAATTCCGCCCATCGTAAATGCAGGTGCGAAAACGGCCAGGATACACAAAAGGATCAGAAATTTCGGAAGCGCGATTTCCTTACACGCGTCCCAAATGGCGAGCGCTTTCGGCTTGCCCATATCGAAATGCTGGTGGATGTTTTCTATCGTGACCGTACTTTCGTCTACAAGGATGCCAATGGCAAGCGCCAATCCCGAAAGCGTCATCAGGTTGATCGTAAATCCGAAAAGTTGCAAAAAAAGCACGCCCGAAATCACCGAAATCGGAATGGTCAGGATCACGATAAGCGCCGCTCTTTTGTCGCCAAGGAAAAGCAATACCATCAAACCGGTCAAAACGGCTCCGATGATCCCTTCCGTAACCAAGCTTTTGACGGAATTCATCACGTAAACCGATTGGTCAAATTCGTACGAAAGTTCCACATCTTCCGGAAGCGTACTTTTGATTTTCGGAAGCGTTGCCTTAAGGTTTTTCACGACGTCCCAAGTCGAGGCGTCGGCAGATTTTGCAATGCTCATATACACCGACCGCTTGCCGTTGACCAATGCATAACCGGCGACGACATCGGCACCGTCTCGAACTTTTGCCACGTCTCCCAAATAGAGGTTTTGGACATTGTTCTTGAACAACGGAATTTTCTCGAAATCGCCAATGTCGCGTATCGTAAAATTCGTAGGCGTAAGGTAATTCTTATCTCCGATGCGCACGTTTCCCGGCGGAGCGGTCTGGTTGTTCACGCGAATCGCTTCGACGACCTGGTCGGGCGTCAGGTTGTGGGCGCGAAGCAAATACGGGTCGGCTTCGATGAGAATCGTCCTTGGGCTTCCGCCGAAAGGGGCCGGTGCAAGCAAACCCGGAATCTGCGTAAAGCTCGCACGGACGTAGATGTTCGCCAAATCCTGAAGTTCGTTGTTGGAGCGCGTCGGCGAACTCAAAACCAATTGTCCGACAGGCAAAGACGAAGCGTCGAAGCGAATGATGAACGGCGGCTGGGAACCCGGAGGGAAAATGGCCTGGATCCGATTCGACAAAGCCGACAACTCAGACGCGGCCTGAGCCATATTGGTTCCAGGATAATACGTGAGTTTCATCAGCATCAACCCTTGAATATTCTTGGTTTCAATCGACTTGATACCGTTGGCGAAAAGCAGGATGTTGATGTAATTTTTGGCGTAGTAAGCCTCCATTTGGTCGGGCGTATAACCGCCAAACGGGTGCGCAATGTAAATCACCGGAAGGTTCATCTTCGGTAAAATATCGACTTTGATGTCGCGCACGGCTCCTATCCCGAAGAAGAACAGTCCGGCTACGAGCACAAGTATGGAAATGGGTTTGCGTAAAGCGAAACGAATGAGGTTCATATTACTGGAATTCGGTTAGGAAAAGATTGAAATCGCCAGTGGCGGCTGCCTTTAATAAAAGCGACTGCCAAACGTTGGTATAAATGACGTCGCGATCGGTTTCGGCCCGGTTGAGGACATAAAGCGCCTGGGTGACGTCGGTCAACGTGGTCAATCCGTTTTTGTACAGCGTAGTGCGTTGCAGATAGGCCTGTTTTGCCGCATCGACCTGTTTGGGCGCTTCGTTGAAATTGTCCATCGCATACCGGATCTTGGCATCGGCTGCATCCGCTTGAGTCCTGAGCTGGACATCGATGACTTCATATTCGTTTTTTAGCCCTTCGGAAATGAACTTTTGTGAGGCAACCTGCTTGCTTGCGCGGAAGATATTCGTAAGATTCCAGGTCACGCCGACACCAACGAGGTAGTTCTGGCGATCCGGCGAAATCCCGTCGATATAATCATGGGAGAAAGCGGTCTGATCTTGTGCATAAGCCGAGTCGAAACCCGACGCTCTCGTTTGGAAAACGCCAAACAAACTGAACGACGGATAGTAATTCTTTCGCCACAATCTGACTTGGCGATCGCTGAAATCGATGCGGCTTTTATAGAATTTCCGGATAGGATTTACGGTGTCCGAAGGCGACTCAAGCGTCAGTATATTCTTAGGAATTTTCGCAACGAGCGAAGTGTCGAGCTGGAACTCCCGGACGTCGGATCCCATCAAAAAAGCGAGGCGGTTGTTTTGTTCCTTTACGAGATCGAATGTGCGGTTGAGTTCGATGCGGGCGCGCGACACTTCAGCCGCAGCCAAAGTTGAATCAACGCCGGGATTGAGACCGTTCTTTACGCGGGCGCCCGAAGTGGTCAGGAAAACCTGCGCCCGGTCGAGATTTTTTTGTTGGGAACGGACCAACCGTTGGCTCGCAAGCAAATTGAGATAAGCTGCCGCAACGCGAACCTGGTGTTGGAAAAGCTCCTGGTTGTAATCGGCTTGGTTTCGGGCGACATCGGCCTTGGCCAAATTGATGCGCTCGCGATAGCGTCCGAACGTAAAAAACTCCCAATTGATGTTGGCCAGATAAAGCGCCCCGAACGCAGCGTTCCAGTTTTGGTGGTCGAGCGGAAGTCCCGAAGAAGCGACACCATAACCACCGAATCCGTAAGCAGGGCCATTTTGTCCGTTGATCGTTCCATACGATTGCTGGGCGGAAAGCACCAGGTTCGGCAAATATTCGCGCCGGGTCTGCTTTAGCGTTTCCCCGGCCGCCTTGGTGTAATTTTGTTTGGCTTTGACCATTCCGTATTGGTTGGTCGCGGTTGCAATGGCCTCGGGCAGGGAAAGCGTTTGTGCCGCAACCTTAACCGACAGCAAAATCAGCACGATCAAAATTTTGTAGCGTTTAAACATAAAGTATGAATTTCTAGAGGTGGCACAAAATTATGTCGGTTTTGGAATATGGCGGTTTGAAACGACCGTTTAAATGATGAGTTGCATTCGTCATTTGAAAATTGGCTGTTTGGCAAAAAAGGTGACCTTTGCACAAGATCGTCAGACAATGAACACCCGTATCAATTCTATTCTGGATTCCAAATGGTGGCAGGAAATCGCAATTTTCGGTTTTATGCTCACGATACATTTGCTCAAGAACGATTGGATAGAATATGCATCCGGGGAATCGGTTTTGGCAGCTTTGTCCTACTTTGGGATGTTGTACGTCCATGCGCAAATCAACCGGTTTTTCCTGCTTCCGATATTGCTGAAACAGCACAAACCGCTCGCCTATATCGGCTTTAGCCTCGCGCTGATCGGCGTTTTCACGATCGTCATTTATGAAGTTGCCGAGAATTTTTTGCCGCGGCTCGACAATTACCCTTGTTATCAACGAGGTTTCATCTACCAAATGGCTTCCTTGTCCGGAACGCTAATTTTGTATCTCGGCCCTACTGTGATGCTTAAATTATATCGCGAGCAAAAACGCCAGCAGGACGCCGAACTTTTGTTCAACCAAATGCAGTTGAAGGCGTTGCGGTCTCAACTCAATCCTCACTTTCTGTTCAACACGTTCAACACGCTTTACGGCATCAGCCTGCAATATCCCGAGCGCACGAGTGACCTCATCATGAAAATGTCGCAACTGTTGCGTTACCAGATCGAGAGCGACCAGCGCCAATATGTGACGTTGGAAGAAGAGATCGAGTTCGTTTCAAGCTATATTGAGCTGGAACGCGAACGATTGGGATATCGCTGTAATATTCAATTCGATTACCGAACCGACAGTGAAAACGGTTATAAGATCTCTCCGATGCTGCTCATCAATTTTATAGAAAACGCGTTCAAACACGGTACGGGAACCATCGGAAGCTGTTTCGTTAACCTGTCTGTCACCGTCAAGGAAGGCCTGATGGATTTCAGGCTTGAGAACTCGATTCCGGAGAAAAAATCGACGGTCGTCTCGACAAAAATCGGGATAAAGAATACCACCGAACGTCTCAAACTACTCTATCACGACAAACACGATCTGACGATCGAAGAACCAGGCGACAAATTCGTCGTTTCCCTGAAACTCCGCTTAAAAAAAATTGCCTCATGTCTGCCCAGCGACTGTGTTTGATCGTCGATGACGAGCCTGCAGCGCATTACGTGCTGGCGAACTATATCGGGCAAAACCCGAAATTGAAGTTGGTGCACCAATGTTTCAACGGTTTTGAAGCCGCGGAATACTTGCGTGAAAATCCCGTCGATTTAATGTTTCTGGACATCGACATGCCAGAAATGACAGGATTGGAATTGCTCAAACAACTCGACAATCCGCCAAAGACGATATTGACCACGGCCTATTCGGAATTTGCGTTGGAGAGCTACGACTTCGGCGTGATCGACTATCTGCTCAAGCCGATTTACCATCCGAGATTTGAAAAAGCCATCGCGCGTTTGTTCGACATGTATCCGAAAAACGACCCCGTATCGGACAATCGAAGCCACATTTCGGTAAAAGTCGACAGCCATTTCGTCGATATTGCGTTCGATGATTTCCTTTATGCCCAGAGTTACGGCAATTACGTCAAGATTTTCACGCCCCAGAAAACATGGCTCGCGACAATCACGACGAACGAACTGGAACACAACTTACCTTCGGACAGGTTCCTTCGCGTACACAAATCCTATATCGTTTCGCTCGGCAATATCGAAAGCCGCGACCGGGAAACGGTGACCATCAGAGGCGAAAAAATTCCGGTCGGGATCACATATCGACGGGAGTTGAGCGAGCGCCTTAGATGATTCGGATCGTCGATTGAGGATTGTTGTAAACCAGTAGGCATTGAAAATTAATCTGTTCCCCGAGCTGGGAATTAACACTCGTGTGTGTGTCGAGAACGACAAAGTCCGATACGAAGTTGTGACAACTTTTTTGCGAAAATATTTTTGTCACCAATTCTGTGACATTTTTTTTCCGAAGCGCTTTTTGTCACAGTTTTGAAAATCGACGACGGCAATGTTGTCAAAAGTCAGCCACGCAAATATTTTCCGGGTTGCCGATTTCAATTTAACCGAAGCGGCGGGTTATTTTGGACAGTTTTCCAGACACAAAATGTTATACCCGCGTTTCTCGTCTTTCACGCGCTCAAATTTTTTATCATGTACGAAAATCATGATTTCGAGCGTTCCTTTTCCCACCTTCCCATCTAGAATATGTCCTCCGTAAGCCTGGAATGTCCGATCGGTAACGACACCGTGCGCATGGATCGACACTTTGTCTTTTTGCAATCCGATCGTACCTTGCATGGCGGCCAATTCGACATCGTCAAACTGTTTGGGCTCGTATTCTTTTGTATCGTAATTGAAAAATCCGAACTTCATGTTGACGAATCCCATACCCGTAAAATTCGCAGATGGGATTTTCTCGGCGATAGCGAATGCTTCGAGTTTGCTGAGGATATCGTCCCCTTGCTCGAGAACCATCAGATAGCCTTCCGGGACTTTCACATACTGTTTTTGGGCATAAGCCGATATGCAAAATACTGTAGCGATTGCACAAATAAGATATTTCATACGAGCTGATTTTTTATGATTTGGTACAGAAAATCTGTAATTCGAATCTTGGGAATTGACCTAATTTTACCAAACATAACATATCTTGGCAGATATGTTATGTTTAAGCAAATGCCGCCATTTCTATTTAAGATACACTGCAACTTCTATTTGAGATATACCGGCAATTCGATTTAAGCAAAATACCGCCATTTCGATTTAAACAAATACCGCCAATTTGATTTAAGGAAATACCGCCACTTCGCCCTCCTTAGCTGCTTCACGACTCCATGATAACAACTTTAACCGAGACCGAACAGGAATTTTTCGACAGTTCCACCTCCTGCTAAGCTAACCCGATCACAAACTAACTTCGTTACGCAAAAAGCCACACACTTTACAAAATCGTGCGAAAATGCTATAAAGGATTTAGGTTACGCAGTCGGTAATTTTATTCCCAACCAAAACCATTCTTATGAAGGCCAACATCACATCACTATTGCTCGCCGCGTTTCTTATAGCTTCGTGCTCAAAACCTGGGGAGCGCTCGGAGATTTCGTCGGCGGAAACGGACGAAATACGCAGCGAGATCCAGGAACTCGAAAACGCCTACGCCAAAGCGGTAAACGACAATAATACCGGCGAGATCATGAAATACTATGCCGAGGACGCCATCAGTTACAATTCAGACGGGCCGCCGTTAAAAGGCAAAGACGCCATCAGGACAGACATCCGACGTCTTTCGACAGACTTTCCTGAAACGGCGAAAATTTCGTTCACGGTTCAAGAAGTGCTGCCCTCTGCAGATAAATTCCAGGTCGTCGAAATTGGTCGCTACGAGATCAAGGACAACGCAGGTATCGCATTCGGAAGCGGAAACTACTTTTCCCTGTTCGAGAAACGCGGTGGAAAGTATGTCTGTATACGCGATATGCAAACGCCCGACACTCCGAAAACAAAGAAGAAACTGTAACTGTTGATATGTTTGTTAAAAACACACTTGAGCGCCTGAAATTCAGGCGTTTTTTGTTGTCGTAACTTTGCAGAAACAAAACTGCAGATGAAACTCAAAACTTTACCATTCCTGGCTTTGGCATTTGGTGTCGCCAATTGCGAGAAACCGGTAGAGCGCGTCACTCTCGATGCAAACGAGCTTACCGAAATAAAATTGGAAATCCAGGCCATTGAAGATCGATACGCGAAAGCGGTAAATTCAAAAAATATCGACTCGATCATGGAATATTACGCCGACGACGCCGTGAGTTTCGACAGCAATTCCAAACCGTTGCATGGCAAGGACGAGATTCGCGAAAGCATGCAGGATCTCAGCAAAGGTTTCCCCAAGCGTGCCGGAATCAAGTATACTGTCATGGAAGTGTTTCCCTCAGGAGACGGAACTCAGGTGGTCGAAATCGGGCATTATAGAATTTCGGACCCGAAAGGCATAAATTACGGAACCGGCAACTACTTTTCGGTTTTCGAGAAGCGAAACGGAAAGTACGTCTGCATTCGCGATATCCAGACGCCTGACGACGCCAAGTAATTACCGGATTCCGGTTCTGATTCACTAATCGACAGCGGCTTTTACCGTTGTCTACCCATTTGTTACCCAATAAGGGTTTCGGGACCCCTCCCGAAAGAAATTGTTTGAACAATCTCTATTTCAAATGTAAAAAGTTCAGTTACGGCGCGGGTATCCAATTGAGCAAACTGCCGTTCCGAATGAGCATTGAGCGAATTATCGCACACCGAGCCACATAATCGTGTTTCGTATCAGGACGTTTTGGTTGACATTGCCGAACGTGCGCGAAAGCCCGGCGTTGGTTCCTCCTTCATAATCCATATCGTTGTGCCCCATATTGCAATAGGCCATCCGATACTTTTTGTTGGTCCAAAAAACCGGGTAATAACCCTCGCTCCATATTTCGTGCGGTTTCGGGCCGGTTCCCAGCGGAAAGCTTTTGGGATCGATAGACAGCAAAATTTCAATATCGGGATTCAACCGAAGGTCTTTTTCCCATTTGTACCATTCGTTAGGCTGAGAATTGAAAACCGACGGTACGTTTTTTAATGTCGGATGATCTTTGCGTTCCACCTTCAAAACTGCCGACGTCGGACGCCAGGTGTTGCCGGCATATTGTCCGCAACCCAAAAAATCAGTGTTATACCACGGCCAATTGTTAGGGAATTCGGATCCGTCGAGCGCAAATGCCGAGAAATGGAATCCGAGGAAACCGCCTCCTGCTTTCATATATTCTTCGAACGCCACACGCTGCTCAGGCAATTCCGGACGCGTATCGAGAAACAGCACGACTTTATAATTTTTCAGATTTTCGGTACTGAGCTTTGTCCAGTCGGATGTAGCCTCATACGAAAACTGGTTTTCTTTAGCAATCTGGGAAAACCACTTGTTCGCCTCTTCCACAAAACTCACATGAGCGAGATCGTTTTTGGCGGTATAAAAAGCAATTGCCTTGAATTTAGGCTGCGCAAACGCGGATAAAGTCAACAATAATAGCAACAGCGATTTTTTCATATAGACGATTTTCCTTAAAGATAAAATAAAATGCCCACTGCCTAAACTAGTTTTGGGTAACTTTAAACCTTAAACCTTAAACTTTAAACCTTAAAACAATGAAACACTTAATAATGGGAATCGCGCTGATGTTCGCCTTCAGCCTTTCCGCTCAGGAAACCAAGACTGAAAAAGCCAAACAGGATGTGAACCAGGCCGCCGAAAAAACCGAAACCGGCATCAAGAAGGCCGCAAACGCTACCGAAAAAGGCGTGAAAAAAGGCGCAAAAGCTACGAAGCGTGGCGTCGAAAAAGGTTATGACGCCACAGAAAAAGCAGTCAAAAAAGGCGCGAAAGCAACGGAAAAAGGCGTAGAAAAAGGTTACGACGCGACCAAGAAAGGCGTAAAAAAAGGTGCGAAAGCCACCGCACGGGCTGTTGACAACACCGCAGATAAAATCAAAACAGATTAAAAGTAAAAAGCCGGATCGCTCCGGCTTTTTTATTGTTCCAAAACGTGGCCCTTGGGATTTTTGCAAGCCGCCCCCGGCCGCCGGCACACGTAGGGATGTAATCGGACAACGACGCCCGATCGCATCGATGTACGGGCAAAAATAAGGCTCGGTTTTGAAAAGTTGTGTTAAATACCTTACAACCTTACACAAGAATGTCAATAATGACGGGACTTCCCGCAATTTTAAACTGTAACGTATTGAATTTCAGAATACACACCCATTTATCCATTTCTTGCCTTTTTCAATTCTTTTCTGCTCGACTACGCATATCGGAATTTCAAGACCGTTCCGCGATTATCCAGAAAACAGTATTTTTAAAAAACCGAAACGCATTGTAACCATGCTCGATCACTTCCCGCTTTACCTTGCCTTGATCCTCGCCATCGCCTTGTTGGTCATGCTGGCTAAAAAATCAGGGTCGCTTATCCGGTGCTGCTCGTATTGGCGGGTTTGGGTTTGAGTTTCGTCCCGGGAATTCCGGCAGTTGTGATAGATCCCGAGCTCATCTTCGTGGTGTTCCTGCCACCTCTGCTGTACGAGGCTGCATGGTCGACTTCGTGGAAGGAATTATGGCGTTGGCGGCGCATCATCGGGAGTTTTGCATTTGTAGTCGTGTTTTTCAGCGCGTTGGTCGTGGCGTTGATCGCCAACCAATTCATCCCGGGATTTTCGCTTGCGCTCGGCTTTTTGCTGGGCGGGATCGTATCGCCTCCGGATGCGGTAAGCGTCGGAAGCATCATGAAATTCGTCAAACTGCCCAAGCGGTTCTCCTCCATTCTCGAAGGCGAGAGCTTGCTCAACGACGCCTCATCACTCATCATATTTCGGTTTGCGCTGATTGCCGTGGCGACGGGCCAATTCATATGGTCGGAAGCAATACTGACCTTCGGATGGATGGTCGCCGGCGGCATTCTCATCGGGTTGGCGGTCGCCTTCCTGTTCAAAAAACTGCATAAATATCTTCCTACGGACGCCAACATCGACGTCGTGCTCGGAATTTTGGGCCCTTACGTCATGTACATTGCGGCAGAAGAAGTCCATAGTTCGGGCGTGCTCGCGGTGGTCGGCGGTGGGCTGTTCCTCTCCCATCACCGCCATTCCTACCTCACGAGTACGTCGCGGTTGCGCGGTCTCAACGTTTGGGAAATCCTGAGTTTTGTGCTCAACGGTTTGGTTTTTACTCTTATCGGATTGGAACTTCCGGAAATTATAAGAGGATTGTCGGCACAAGGAATTGCGCTTGCAACCGCTATCGGGTACGGACTTTTGGTCACACTAGTGTTGGTTATCGGACGCATGATTTCTGCCTACATGGCTGTCATCGTGACGCTAGTTGCCCGAAACTTCATTGCGGTCGCGGACAGTCGGAATCCCGGTTTCAAAACACCGCTTCTGTTAGGATGGTGCGGCATGAGAGGCGTTGTCTCGCTTGCGGCGGCATTGTCGATCCCGGTTCAGCTGCAAGACGGCACGCCATTTCCGCATCGCGACTTGATTCTGTTCATTACGTTCGTCGTCATCTTGATTACGTTGGTGGGCCAGGGTTTGACGTTGCCGATGCTCATCAAAAAAATCGACATGCCGGATCCCGACCATTCCCTTACCGAAGAAGAGGAGGATTTGCGCATACGACGCCAGCTTGCCACGCACACGCTTTCGTACCTAGAGCGAAACTTTTCCGAAGAAACTTTGCGCAATCCTGCCATCCAGGAATTGTCCAACCGAATGAGGTCCAAGAATATCGACGGATCCGAATTTATGTCTGCAGAATGCATATCGGTATACAACAAAATTATTGATGAACAACGCAAATGGTTGATCTCCAAAAATGCCCAGGAAAAATTGCTCGACGAAGACATTGTGCGAAAACACTTGTTACGCCTTGATCTTGAAGAGGAAAAACTGCGGTATTTGTAACCTGAAATGTCTTTTGTGTCTGCGATAAGCCAAATTAACAATCCGATTGCACTGCATTCCTGAAAATTTAACCAACTTTAGGTCGAATTTATCCTTGTTGATGCGCACCCTTTTTTTCGTAGCGAACTATCTCGTGATCACGGCTGTGTTTGTTCAGTCGGCAGATAGTTTTGCCCAGACGGCATCGGCTCGAAAACTGGACAGCTTACAAAGCGTGTTGCTGTCGATCGATAGAAAAGAAGTGGCCAAAATCGTCAAACTCGGGCAATATATCGCCAATCATTCCGAATCGCACAAACAGCAATTTGAAGTTTATTCGCGTATTTCGGAAGCGTACTTCGGTCAGAACAACATCGACAAAGCTATTTTTTACCTGTTCAAGGCAAAGGCCGCGGCCGAAGACAGCAACCAGGCGGGACTCATGGCGCAGGCTTACGGCTCGATCGCCAACCAGTATTCCTATCTCAACCTTACCGAGAAGGCGCGCCATTACCTCAACCTTGCCAAATCGCAAATGGAAAGGCTGCCGGAGAGTTCCTACAAGCATCGGCTCAAGGCGTTGAGTTTTCTCGAGCTCGGCAATCTTGATTTCAACGAGCGAGCGTTCAAAAAAGCAAACGAAAATTACAGGAAGTCGCTTGCCGAATTAGACCAAATCGGCGACAAATCCCAGTTGAACCCGTATCATTACAGGCGTTCGCTATATAATATCGGGAATTCGTATTACTATCTCGAAATTGCCGATTCGGCCGAGACTTATCTCAATCGCGCATTATCGGTCAGGGATCCGAACAATCAAAGCCTCGATTATTACATCAAGGCAACTTTGGGCGAGGTATACGCCAAAAAGAAAGATTATCCGCGGGCCATCGACACGCTCCAGGCAATCGTGCGCGACCCGGCTTTTCACAACAACTCACTTAAAACCGAGATCTACCTCAACCTTTCCCTGAACTACAAAAATCTAGGCGACGACGCGAATTATTCGATCTATAACGAGAAATACCTGGGGCTCAAAAGCGCTGTGGATTCACAGGACCTAAAAGCGATCAACACGGTTTTCGACGTCGAACAACACGATCTGAGATCCAAGATCCAAGATTCCGACAAGCAATTCAAATGGCTGTTGCTGCTGTTGCTTGGGATTGTCGTTGCTAGCGCCGCTTCGTTTTTTTACCTGAATCGGAAAAAGCGCAGGGAAAAACAAATCTACCAGTCGTTGATTGCCAGGTTGCAAAATGAGGTAGCGTCGTTTTCACGGAAACCGGACGTTGACCAGGACGCGCCTATCTCCGATGAAGAGGAACCGCGCTACGCCATTTCGGCGGCTGTCGAACAGGCGATTTTGGAAGGCCTGGAAAAATTCGAGTCGGAACAGGAGTTCCGCAACCCGGACATCACGCTTCCGAACCTTGCGACCCAACTCAAGACAAATCCGGCTTACGTCTCGGCCGTGATCAAGGCGAATAAAAACAACAATTTCAACGGCTACATTAACGAGCTGCGCATCCGCTACATTTGCGCAAAGCTTTACGGGCATCCGGAATACCTGAATTACAAGATCAGCTATCTCGCAGAAGACTCCGGATTTGTTTCCCACAGCGCCTTTTCGACCATTTTCAAGAAAGTTACCGGCATTTCTCCGTCGTCTTTCATCCGACAGGCAGGCAAGGCCCATTCGCCCAAACAGGATTCTATACCAGCATCTTAGCCGGTTCCCGCCTGATTTTTACTTTTGAAATTCAATATTTCAAAAGAGGTTCGCCTCCATTAGGAGCTGGTTAACCCTACTTTTGCGTTTCAACAAAAAACAGCACAACATGAAAAGAAAATTATTTGGAATTTTAGCCCTCATGGGCGTATTGTCGTTCGGATACGGACAGGAAGCCTGCAACATGGGGACGACTTCCGACAACTATGGCATGGGTGAAAACGTTTCTACCGGCGGCATGTTCGAATATGCGGGCGCGGTCGATTTTTCGGTGCCGTTCGGGTCTGTGTTTACCGCCGATCAGATAACCGTGAATTTATTGAAAGGCCAGGCCGACCTCGAATACATAAACGTGTCGTTTTTGGAGGAAGATGCCGGAATGCCCGGAGCCGTCATAGCAGCATTTGAGGAACTTATCCCGACAGCCTCGGAACTGGTTTACAATGTCGAAGGCGAAAGCTTCAGCGTTTACAAATTGACGATCGACCTTCCTGAAAATGTCGTCTTCGGGAAAGGGAAATATTTCTTGCAGATATCGGCCAGCCCGGGTGACGAAAACGGAGCTTGGTGGGAAAGAACAGCAAACGAGCAAACGTATGGCGCATTTGATTTTTTCAAGTTTTTGGACGAGCCGTGGGGAGGCACGGGTTACTACAACAAAGTGTTCCAGGTAATCGGGACTTGCGCAGATTCGGGAGAAGTCCAGCCGGAAATGGGCGAAGCTTGCTCTCAGGGAAATAGCACGGAATTCCCGGCGGACGGCGTTCCATTTATCGCAAATTCAGAAATCATCTCTGTAGCCGATGACTTTATCGTACCGGAAAACACCACATTCCACCTCACGCATTTTACGATGAACGCATGGCTTTTGGGCGGCGGATTCCACAACGCGACAATCAACATCAGAAGCTCAGAAAACGGAGCGCCGGGCGCCATCCTGCATTCGTTCGAAAACAAGGGGCCCGAATACGAACAATTCAACGATTACTGGCCGGTTCCCGGGCAAGCGTTCGACGCCGCATCGATCATCATCGACTTCTCTTTCGAATTCGCTCCTGTCGAACTTGCCGCAGGTACTTATTTTATCGATGTAAGGCCTACGCCAAATGCTTCGGAATTATTGACTTGGGAAGCCACTCCGTCGCCCGGGATCGGAAGTTCATCTTACGTGTCCCAGGATCAGGGCAATTCCTGGATTCCCGTTGAAGGAATCAATCAAGTCTTTACTGTAACTGGGTTTTGTGAAGAATCGTTGGGCACTGATAATCCGGTTGCAAACCAAATTGGTATCTACCCGAATCCTGCCAAAGATATCCTCCACATCGATTCGGCCCAGCCTGTAGAAAGCATTGCACTTTTCGATGTCAACGGACGCAAGATCCGCGACTACCAAAATCCGTCAGAAACCATCAGTGTTTCCGGGCTTTCCAACGGTTTGTATTTCGCCAGGATCACGCTTTTCAATGGAACCGCATCAAGCCTAAAAATCGTGAAAGAGTAATTTTCATTTAAATATCATTTTTGCTTAAGAGATCGCTGCGGCGGTCTTTTTTGTTATATGGAGATTGCTTAAATCCTGGATCAGTTTCATGCTTAGCGTCTCTGATTTTCGAGCACACCGGATGAGAATCCGATACTGTCGTCTCTAACACAAAGCTCGAGGTTACCGCTATTGAGCTAAAGGTTTGGCGGGCAAGCAACGTGCGCAACCTTTGATCGATCCTAAACTTTCTATAATCACGAGCACGATTATTACCGACAACAAAATACCAATCGGCTGATAGATTATCGTTGTTGCGTTTTCTGGAATTTTTGAACGCAGCATTGATTTAAGCTGACCGCGGTCATCCGATATCGGGAACCCGCTTGGCGACCCTGAACGTAAGGTTTATACGTGGCAGTACTTTTCTCGCGGTTTTTGGAACTTCGTGTTGCCAAAAACTGTTCGTCGTGCCGGCCATTAGCAATAATGAGCCGTGATGCAGCGGGATTTCGGCTTGTCGGACATCTTTGATAAATTTGTGCCTCAGGCGGAACATGCGCGTCTCTCCAAACGTTACCGAAGCGATCGTAGGATCTTTGCCGATCGTGTGTTCGCGGTCGGAATGCCACGATACGCCGTCTTTTCCGCTTCTGTACAAATTAATCAGGACGCTGTTGAAACGGGTGCCCGTATACTGTTCCACCCGTTTGCGTATTTCGAGCAATTCAGGCGTCCAGTCAAGCCCTTGCTGTTCGGCCCCGATATTGGTTTTGTCCTCGTACCAGGCAATCATACGCGGGACTTTGACCGTTTTGTCGTACATCTCCATTTCAAATTCGCGCCACGGCGTTTCATTCAAAAGTATAGTGTAATAGCGATCGGATTCTTCTTTGCTGAAAAAAGCGTCGTGAAGCGTCACATCGGCATTGGGAAGGTCGAAATCGGTGCGTCCGCTGGTGCCGCACGAAAATAGGTCGGTATCGTCAAAAAGTGTCATCATTAGGTCATCTGAAATTGCGTCCTTTGTAAAAAATTTCTTCTGTGTTTTTTTCATCCGATCGCGACAATGTCGACAAAACCGCGTCCGGATTCTTGTTCGCTCCCATTCCACGCAAAAGAGACGAGAGATTGTAGCATTTGTGGGCAATGACGTAAATGACTTGTCCTTCTATCTGCAGTTTTCCTTCGATCATGAGCAGACGCGCCTGGATGATGTCGCGCCTGTGTTTTTCAAAAACCTTTTCCCAAACGACTACATTCGCAAAGCCGCCTTCATCCTCGATCGTCACGAACAATACGCCTTTGGCCGTTCCGGGTCGTTGCCTGACGGTGATGAGGCCTGCGACTTTTATCGCATCTCCATTTTTCATTTTTCCGAGATCTCCCGATGGCGTAATGCCAAGACTGCCCAATTGTTGGCGTACGAAACTTACGGGATGTGCTTTGAGCGATAATCCGGTGGTCGCGTAATCTTCGACGACATGGGCGGCGTCCGTCATCAGCGGCAATTCGAGTTGAGGCTCACCCGTACTCGCGGAAGGTTGTCCTTCGAACAATCCGACAGGACTGTCCGACAAAGCTGAAACTTCCCACAACGCCCTTCTCCTGTCAAGCCCGATCGACCGGAAAGCATCGGCATCGGCAAGTTTTTCGAGAGCCGCCATCGGAACGCCCGCATCGAGTAGCGAATGCACGTATTGGAATGGCTGTGTCCTGGCCTGCGTAAGCTTTTGCATATCTTCAACAGACAATCCCTTAACTTGCCTGAAACCCAATCGCAAGGCGAAATATTTACCTGATTTTTCTTCCAGCGTATTGTCCCATTGCGAAAGGTTGACATCTACGGGACGTACTTCCACATTGTGCTTTCGCGCATCGATCACGATTTGGGCCGGTTGGTAAAATCCCATGGGCATGCTGTTGAGCAAAGCCGCGGCAAATACATCGGGATAAAAACACTTTATATAGGACGACACATAGACGAGCAAGGCAAAACTTGCGGCATGGCTTTCAGGGAAACCGTACGATCCGAAGCCTTCGAGCTGGCGGAACACTCGTTTGGCGAACTCTTCCTTATAGCCTTTTTTGATCATGCCTTCAACAAGTTTCTTTTCCCAGTCGCTGACTTTTCCCTTGGCTTTGAAAGTCGCCATGCTTCGACGCAAACCATCGGCTTCGGCAGGAGTGAAATCGGCGGCTACGATTGCAATTTCCATCGCCTGTTCCTGGAAAAGCGGCACGCCAAAGGTGCGTCCCAGGATATTTTTCAATTCTTCCGAAGGATATTCCACCGCTTCTTTCCCGTCACGTCTCCTCAAATACGGATGTACCATGTCGCCCTGTATCGGCCCCGGCCTTACAATCGCGACCTCAATCACCAAATCGTAAAATTTACGTGGTTTAAGACGCGGCAACATCGACATTTGGGCGCGGCTTTCAATCTGGAAAACACCGAGCGTATCGGCATTGCAAATCATGTCGTACACTGCTGTTATATCCTGCGGAATGTTCGCCAGGGTATAATCGATGCCGTAGTGCTTTTTGCACAAATCGAACGCCTTTCGGATACATGTAAGCATGCCAAGGGCGAGTACGTCTACTTTGAGGAATCCAAGGGCTTCAATGTCGTCCTTGTTCCATTCGATGTTCGTACGGTCTTCCATGCGCGCGTTCATCACCGGACATAAGTCCGAAAGCTTGCCCTGCGTGATAATAAAACCGCCTGTATGTTGCCCCAGTTGCCTCGGAAATCCTACATATTGTCGGGTCAATTCGAGGACTTTCATCAGATGTGGGTCGGAAGCGTCGAATCCTTCAGACGAAACGCGATCCCCGTCGAGCCATTCGTCGGTAAATTCCCAGATCGAACCTGCAAGCCTGTTGACTGCATCGGCGGAAAGCCCCATTGCCTTGGCGACGTCCCGAATCGCGCCTTTTTGATGTACTTGTGTGACGGTAGCGACGATGGCAGCCCGGTCGCGCCCGTACTTTTCATATATGTATTGGATGACTTCCTCCCGCCTTTCATGCTCGAAATCCACGTCAATATCAGGTGGTTCCTTTCGCGCATCGGACATGAACCGCGCAAACAGCAATTTCGTCTTTGAAGGATCTACCGATGTTATTCCCAGACAAAAACACACTACGGAATTCGCAGCCGAACCGCGGCCCTGGCAAAGGATGTTGCGATCCCTTGCAAACCTTACAAAATCGTGGACCGTCAAAAAATACGAAGCATAATCGTTCTTTGCTATGAAATGGAGCTCATACTCGATTTGTTTGCAGATACCATCTGGAATCGCATCTTTAAATTGGCGGTTCGCACCTTCCCATGTAAGCCGTTCCAACTCTTGCTGAGGCGTGTTTCCTTCAGGTGTAATTTCCTCGGGATAAACATATTTCAATTCACTCAGGCAAAATTGGCAGGCCGCGACAATTTCCTGTGTCGCCTCGATTGCGTCGGGATAATCGCGGAACAGCCGCTGCATTTCATCAATCGTTTTTAAGTGGCGTTCGGCATTTTGGTGCAGGCGGAAACCCGCGTTATAAATGGTGCATTTCTCGCGCACGCATGTCAGTACTTCCTGTAATTGGCGACGCTCTGGCGCGTGGTAGTATACATCGTTGGTAGCGACGAGGCGAATGTTCATTTCGCGCGACAGTTGGGCAAGGCGAAACAGCCGCTTGCTGTCATTGGACTGATAAGAACGCGTCGCGGCCAGATAAAGCGATTTTCCAAACCGTTTCCTGTATTCCGTCAACGCCAACTTGAAATCCCGGTCAAAATCAAAATCCTCATTCAATTTTAATGGCGCAATGGCGATGAACTTCAAACCATCGGCATATTGGTAGACATCGGATATGTACAAATCACACCGCCCTTTTTCCGTCCTGCGATTTCCGACAGACAACAAAGCCGACAGGTTCGCATAGGCGTTGATGTCGGTCGGATAAGCCAACAACGGCGGCCCGTCGAGCAATTCAAGGTGACATCCTACAAGGACGCGGATCGTTTGGGCTGCTTCGTTTTCACTGGCGATCTTTTTTGCATGGGCATAAGCGCGTACAATCCCGGCCAATGTATTCCTATCGGCGATTGCAATATGCCCGTAGCCCAAATCCCTGGCGTGCTCGACAAGTTCTTCCGGATGGGAACCGCCGCGCAAAAAGCTGAAATTCGATGTGGCCTGTAACTCCGCGTAACTCATAATCAAGCAAAAAAACCGTGTAAAAACCATTTGGGATTCTCATCATAAGGCCCAAGCCGGAACAACCAAAAACGCGATCCGTGAGCATCTTCGACACTGTAATAATCGCGAAACTTTCCTTCTTCGATCCACCATTCCTGTTCGATGCGTTCGGGTCCGTCGGCGTTCACCACCTCGTGTTTTTCACCTTTGTGCAGGAAAAAAATCGGCGGGTAATCGGGCAATACGAACGCTACCTCAATGATTTCGGGCTTCATCAGCAAATGCACCGGACGCGCAATATCAGTTCGCCACGAAGTGACCGGCTTATCGCCAAGAGAAATCGCTTCTTGTACCGAGCGCTCGGGCCAATAATGTTCGGCGGGCAAATAGCGCCTGATGCAATCCGGACGCATTTTAGCAGCCAGCCGGTCCAACAGCTCGGCTACCTTCACATCATTTTCGGCTGAGGCATTCCACATGGCACCTTGCTCATTCGATACCTGATCGACTTTGGATGCTTCAAGCACGAACAACTCAAATCCCAATTCGGGCTCAAATGTGCCGATCTTATGTTCGAACAATCTGAACAAATGGCTGACGTTGCAAGACGCCAACTTAGTACCGATCTCAATTTTCTGTACGTCCCCGTCAATGCGATAAGCTTTAAAAATCCCAGACCGCAATCCGACGCCTTCGCTTTCGAAGCGCTTACACAACTGTTGCAACAATTCCTGCAATGCGATGGCGATACCGTCCGCGCTGCAAACCGGCTCAAGACTTGGAAGCCTTTGCTGATAGGGCTCGACGGGCCTTACCGGCTGAATCATTTCAACTTCGGAACCTAATGCCTGACGGATGCGATGCGGTAAAGCCGGGCCGAAACGCCTTCTCAAAGCGGAATCGGGCATATCGAAAAAACTTGAGATGGTAAGCAATCCAAGCTTTTTAAGACGCCCCAATACATTCTCTTCAAGTCGCAGCGCCGATGGTGGCAGCCCTGACAACGCCTGTCGTTCCCTCCCGGATTTTACGACAGGCTCACATCCGAAACGCGCCATCGCCCAAGCCGTTCCTATGGTGTCGGCTATTGCGGTGCGGACGTCATACCCGTAAGCATTCAATCGCGCACTTATGTTTTCGAGATAGCGCTGCTCTCCGCCCCATAAATGTGTGCAACCCGAGGTGTCGAGAATCAAACCGTCTGGCAAATCCAGCGCAACGAATGGCGTATACCCTATACACCACTCTGCTAGTGCCGTGAGCAATTTCTTTGTGCGTTGCGGATCGGTTTTTAAAACGATCAGATCCGGAAAGATCGCTTTGCAATCTGCTACGACCATTCCAGGAAAAATGCCTTTTTTGTTAGCGGGCGGACTCACAGCTTTTACGATCATCCGACCGCGCTCCGAAACAGCCATGACGAATGCCTGCCCTCGGTATTCCGATTGTTTGCGCGACACGTAATCTGTAAGCAGATACGGGAAATATAGCGATGCGTACCGTGCCATTTATCCGACTTGAAGTTCTTCGAGAGTATCCGGCAGACGACGATCGTCCACGGTCATAAATCTGTTACCGATCCAACCGATGCGCCATGAGCCGGGCTTTCCGTTGCGCACTTTAAGCAATTCGACATCCCAGACCGCATGGCCTATCCCGGGTAATCCGCCGGGTGTAAAACTCATTCCTGGCGTCACCCTCCATCGTGTCGTACAAGCCGAGCTGCCTTTGGCCTTTGGCTTGTGGCAATGAATAAAGCCCGTGACGCCGCTTTTCTCGACGGCAAGTTGCAAACGTCTTGATTCGGTAAATCCCAAATCTCTTATTTCCCCAACAACGCTGGTAAGGGCGTCGCATTTGAGCGCTTCTTCAATTGCCCAGAGCAGGTCGTTCTGTTTGTGCAGGTCGACGAAAATCACATTGCTTGGCGTAATCCCGAAATGCTTGAGCCCGGGCGGAAATACCTTTCTGTTTCGGCCGATCCACAAACAAATGCCATCCTTATTAAGGAACGTAGAGGCGAGCCCGGCAATGAATCCGTTCGTGCAGGCGGCGTGCGAACTCTCATCACTCAGGAATTCATGCACGGTCCCGACGGGAAAAATGCGGTCAGGAAACGCCGACTCGAACGGAGCGAATCCCGTACGAGAAATGACGTCCGCGGGCCGGCCAAGACCTTGAAGCGCATCGACCTTCGCCTGGAGCCGCTTCACAATTTCCCGTTTTTCTGTCGTTGTCTGCATTTTTTCGTCCGCATTGTAATACACAGCAAAAATAACTATATTTGTTGTCGCAACTTACAACATTAACATGTCCATTTTTTCAGATAACATCAGGTTCCTGAGGCTTAGCCGCTCCGAAACGCAACAGGAAACGGCAGAAAAGCTTGAAATAAAACGCAGTCGGTTTGAACCTTACGAAAGTGGAAAAATCGAGCCTCCTTATGAAATCCTGCGAAAAATCTCACGCCATTTTGGTGTCAGCATTGACCTGCTGCTCACGATCGATCTTCGGAAATACCAAATCGACGAGCTGCTCAAACTGGACGACAATCGCATCGTACTGCCGATAACCGTCGATCACGATGGGCGAAACCTGATAGAAATCGTTCCTCACAAAGCGCGTATGGGATATACAACCGGGTATGCCGATCCGGAATTCATAGAAAGTTTGCAGACGATATCATTGCCGTTTTTGCGTAACGGAAGATTCCGGGCATTTCCCGGAAGTGGCGATTCGATGCCGCCTCATACCGACAATTCCTATATCGTGGGGAAATATTTGGACAATCTTGCCGAAGTTAAAAACGGGAAAACCTATATCCTGGTCACAAAAAACGACGGAATCGTATACAAGCGGCTCAACCGTAGCGGGGAAACTTCCTTTACGGTCAGTTCAGATAATGCCTTTTATCTTCCGTATGAAGTAAAACACTCGGAAATACTGGAAGTTTGGGAATTTGTGTGCAGCATCGAAACCGAAGCTTTTGATCCCGATGACGCCTTGCCCGAGACCGTGAAAGGCATGTTTATGGAAATCAAGAAGGAAATACAGGCGCTCAAACAGGATCAGGAAACGTACCGTCACTCAAATGTGGGGAAATAAAATTCCTCTATTTCAGCATTTTCAGCCAACTTGATTTTTTTGAAAGGCAACTTCTTATTGGCAGTAAATCATTCGACCACGAAAAAACCTATAAACTTTATCGCGAAAATTCCATTTTCATGAAGTTATACTCGTTTTGGCACCGAATTTTTTCCAACCCAAAAACCAATCTTTATGACTCAATTACATTTTGCACTGTACGCCACATCATAATTTCTTTCCGTTAAAATTCGTCCAATTCGTCTTATTGTAATCACATCCATAGCTATAGTTCGAGCAGCCTACGAATTCATATAGATTTCCGTTTTTCGCCCTACCTGTTTTCCTCACGACCAAATCTGCAGTCTTACATGCCGGGCATTTCTTTTTCGTTGACTGACCAGTCTTGACTTCCAGTTCCGCTATGAATTTTGACTTGTTGTGAGCGTCGGTGACGAAGTAGACCTGTTCGCGCGCGCGGGTCATGGCGACGTAAAAGAGTCGGCGTTCTTCCCCGTTTTCGAATTGGTCGGCTTCGCTGAGGAGCATGTTGAGGACCGGATCGTCGGACATTTCGGCGGGAAAGCCGAACCGGCCGGCATTGCAGTTCAGGATGATGACAATTTCGGCTTCGAGGCCTTTGGATTTGTGGACGGTCATGAATTTTGCCGCAATCTTGATTCTGTTGCCTTCGGGTGTGTTCGTAATGTAAATAATGTCATCTGTATTCGGGTCGATGCTGAAGGTATTGTCTTCATTTTTTATGCGACGGATATCGAAGCTATACCTGCCGAGGATCAAAATTTCCTTTGTCGTAATCGCCGGGTCGGTGGCTACCAGATTGTCGAGAATCTGCTTGATGTTGTAGGTGTCGTCGAGGTCTTCGGATTCTGAATAATGTATGTTATAATTCGTGCATTTGTCATTTGAACGGCTGCGCAGTGTTTTTTTAGTCTGGTTGGGATTCCGGAGTATGAAGTCACTTGATAGCGTCATCAGCGGATTGTGGAACCTGTACGTCGTTTCGATCTTCGATTTGGCGGTGTGTCCGAAGTAATTTTCGAAGTCTTTGAACAATGCGATGTCGCTACCGGTGAAGCGGTAAATGGACTGCCAATCGTCTCCGACGGAAAAGAGTTTGCAGTCAGGATTGGCTTCTTTGATTGCTTTCACTAGTTTGTACCTTCCGATGGATATGTCCTGGAACTCGTCTATGATCACGTATTTCAACTTGCGGCTGTAGTCACCGCTTGCCACCAGGCCGGACGCTTTGTTGATCATGTCGCTGAAGTCGATTTCCCGTCGCTCAGCCAGGTTGCGTTCGTAGCTTTCGTAGATTGGGCTCAGCAATTCGAGGAACGCCGTGTTTCGTTTGCGAATAAAATCATCCTTGATCGCATTCGTTTTGTCAGCGAGATCGCGAACCGTAAAGTTGTTCGATTTCATCAACGCGATGAAGGTCGAAAAAAGCTCTATGAACGCCTTGACTTCTTCTTTTGCCGCCTCCCCAATTATTCTCCATATTTCTTCGTGTGATTTCGGTTGGGCGATAATACCCAACTTAGCCAGGTTTTTGGTGAGGTTATCGAACAAAATGTCTTCCTGCATCTCATAACTGAACGTTTCCACGAGTGTCGTCTCTTTTTCGGCGTGCATCTGACGTGCCCAATCTATCTTTTGCCAGTAGCGCTGCTTTGCGTCTTCGTAAGTCTCATCTTCTTTCGCAAAAAACGGAGGAACATCACCAGTACGCAACACACCATAATGTTCGAGATAGATTTTTCGCCCATTGTGCTTTATCGTAAAATCAGGTTTGTATTGACCGTACTCGAGCGTGGCGGTGTCGTGCTCATATGGGTATTCGTAGTCGTATTCGATGTTATTGAACAAAAGAAAATTGGCGATTTTACATTCCTCGATGCTTTTCACCACTTCCATCTTATAGGTCACCTTGTCTCCTCTTTGCAGGGCAATCGTTTTGTAGGATCGGAAGTTCTGGTCTTTGATGTACTGTATGTATGCGCCACGATCCTCAAAATCGAACTGCGACTTATACGGCTTCAGGAAATCGGCGAAATAATCGGTGACCTTAGCCATATATTCCCTGTTACCGCATAGCTGATTGAAGCTCCGCGTCAGCACCGGGCCAAATTGGTTGGAGTCGAATATGCTGGGCTTCTTGTTTTCGAATTGGGTTATGATATCCTTCCCGAATTTATGGAAGGTCTTGGCCTCTATTCCGGGAATACCGATTCGCTTGACGAGGTCTCCCGCGGATTTCCTGGTAAACGAAATCAACAATATCTCCTCGGGTTTAACGTCGTACCGATGCAAAACATAATTTACTTTCGCGACGATCGTCGTAGTTTTGCCCGAACCAGCACCCGCGATGACGATATTATTGTCTTCATCAGTTACGACGGCCGTGCGCTGCTGCATATCGAGCTTTCGCCCTTCGACGCTGTCAAAGAAAGTTCCGTAGTTCTCGATTTCCTGAGCCAAAAATCGTTTGTTGAAATCGCTCCTGACCTTTTCTCCATTGGTGACGTAATTCCTGAAATCGCCTATCGTCTTGACATCATCAGCCGGTAAACCGACCGATTCAAAATCATTTTCGCTTATCTCATCGAACAGCCGATTGTTTTTCTGTTTCCATACGGAAAGCCGGTAATTGGTAAAGTATCCCGCATTTACCTGAAGGTAATCGGAAAACACTTTACTTGCCAAGGCTATTTCCGGAAGTTTGGATTTGTAGAACGCAAAGAGCCGTTGTCGCGTCTCCTCCTTTTCTTTTGCAATCTTTTCTTTAAGTTCTTTCCTTTTTCGTTCCCTTTCCCTATAGCCGCGCAACCACCAAAAACCGGTGACGAAAAGTAGTGCCATTAGCAAAAAGTTTCCGGCGTCTTTCATATCTCAGATGTCAAATGTAATCGAATTGGTGTTACCACGCTAAGCTAAGGAATTAAGCTAACTGCTCATACAAAGGAGGTTAACAACGCATATTTATTTGCAAGGCGCAATCACGTTGTTGTTGCCCTGCTTCCGGAGGTAGAAAAAGGACAATGATGTTGGCTTCCATGCGATCTTGGAAGTGTTTCCAAACAAAAAACCCTCTAAATCATCCGATTTAAAGGGCTTGAATATTTGATAAATCTTTGGTGGAGAAGATGGGGCTCGAACCCACGACCTTTTGGCTGCCAGCCAAACGCTCTAGCCAACTGAGCTACATCCCCAAAGCGAGGGCAAAGATACTCTTTTCGGGAAAATCACAAAACAGTTTTTCCAAAAACCGTAATTTTAGGCAAAAATAAAAAACATGACCACGCCAGGAACGCTAACCGTCGACCGCTACAACAGCATTGCAACGATCACTTTCGGGCATCCTTCGGGAAATTCGTTTCCCGCCGGGCTGCTCCAGGAATTGACCGAAACCCTTGAAAACCTTGGTTCGGACGATAGCGTCGCACTCATCGTTCTCAAAAGTGAGGGCGACGGACCGTTTTGCGCCGGAGCCTCATTCGACGAGCTGCTCGCAGTTTCAAACCTCGAACAAGGCACGCTTTTTTTCTCCGGATTTGCCAACGTGATCAATGCGATGCGACGCTGTCCGAAACTTATCATAGGAAGAATCCAGGGCAAAACCGTAGGTGGAGGCGTCGGCCTTGCAGCAGCCTGCGATTATGCGTTCGCCACCGAACAGGCCATGATCAAATTATCCGAACTGGCCATCGGGATCGGGCCGTTCGTGATCGCCCCTGCCGTCGAGCGCAAGATCGGGCTGGCCGCGTTTTCCGAGCTCACGCTTTGCGCTACCGACTGGAAAACCGCGTTTTGGGCAAAGGAAAAAGGCTTGTACCAAAACGTGCTCAAAAACATTGAGATGCTTGACGACGCCCTGGCCGAATTCACCCAAAGGCTTGTTACTTACAATCCGGAAGCGCTCTCGCAAATGAAAAAAGCGCTGTGGCAAAACACCGACCATTGGGGCACGCTATTGTACGAACGAGCAGCTATTTCAGGCAATTTGGTGTTGTCCGACTTTACGAAAAACGCGCTTGACCAGTTTAAAAAGAAGTAATTCAAGGAGCTTATCCCGCTGCCGCTGCTAGCTTTCGCCCTCAACTTGTTTTTTGCAGCCACGCCTCAGGCTTCCGTTGGTCGCCCTCGGCGGGTCGTAAAAAATCGCGTTGCGTCCAAAAGGCTATTCGCTCGCATCGGGGCTAGGATCGCGTCCGTAAGACAGCCTTTGGTATGGAATCCGCGACCCAGCCCAGATGGAAGCGGTTAGCCTTTTGAAGAAAAAGCCATGTTGAGCCGGCGGTTGCGGGCGACCGAAGGAAGCCCGCAAAACGCCGCGCGAAACCGGCTTTTTCGAGAAAGCTGGAAGCGTACAGCTGGAAAAGCTGCATATCCATTCGCTAATTGCTTCGGCCAATTCGGCTACGCCTCGGGTCGCTAATTGACTCATTCGCTAATTCGCTAATTAACTAATTCGCTAATTAACTACCTTTGCCCAAAATCATCAAAATGGCGAATATCCGCATCACCAAGCGATTCAGTTTCGAAACCGGCCATGCGCTTTACGGCTACGACGGCAAGTGTAAAAATGTGCACGGCCATAGCTATAAATTGTCGGTGACGGTAATCGGCCAGCCCAATGCGGACCAAAGCCATGTAAAATTTGGTATGGTCATCGATTTCACGGACCTGAAGCAAATCGTGCGCGAGGAAATCGTCGATTTGTTCGACCATGCCACGGTGTTCAACGGCAACACGCCCCATGTCGAACTCGCCGACGAGCTCAAACAGCGCGGTCACCACGTCATTCTCGTGGATTATCAGCCGACGAGCGAAAATATGGTAATCGATTTCGCTTCGAAAATAAAGTCACGACTGCCTCAAAATATTAAATTGCACTCGCTGCGCCTTCAGGAAACGGAAACTTCGTACGCCGAATGGTTCGCCAGCGATAACGAATAGCATGCAGATTCCCGGGAACAAAAAGATTTATTTCGCCTCCGACCAGCATTTGGGCGCTCCGACAATGGAAGCGAGCCTGCCACGCGAAAAGAAATTCGTGACCTGGCTCGACGAGGTCAAGCACGATGCGGCGGCCATTTTCATTTTAGGCGACCTGTTTGATTTTTGGTTTGAATACAAAACGGTGGTCCCGAAAGGTTTTGTACGCGTTCTGGGCAAACTCGCCGAAATCAGGGATTCGGGAATACCGATTTACTTTTTTGTCGGCAACCACGATTTGTGGATGAATGACTATTTTGAGACCGAGCTCAACATCCCGGTTTATCACGACAACGTCGGATTTACGTTCAACGGAAAGCAATTCCTGATTGGCCACGGCGACGGCAAGGGCCCGGGCGATATGGGTTACAAGCGTATGAAAAAGGTTTTTACCAATCCGTTTTCGAAGTGGTTGTTCCGTTGGGTGCATCCAGATTTGGGTGTACGACTTGCTCAATATCTTTCGGTCAAAAACAAGCTCATTTCAGGCGATGCCGACGTGACGTTTTTGGGAGAAGACAAAGAATGGTTGATCCAATATTCCAAACGCAAATTGAAATCGAAACATTATGATTACCTGATCTTTGGACATCGTCATTTGCCGATGGTGGTAAAAGTAGGGGAACATTCTTCATACGTAAACCTGGGCGATTGGATCACGTATTTTACTTACGGTGTTTTCGACGGGAATTCGTTTGAACTATTGAAATACGAACAATAAAAATAAGCAACTAAGATGTCTATCGAACCTATTGAAAATAAGCTTCCCGTATCGCTACTCGAAAAAAGCATCCAAAGCGGCAGCGAATACGGTTGGCGACAGGAGGATTTCCTTGAGGTGATCGAAGCCGCGCGAAAACTCCAGATTGGGATAGAAGGCGGTTTGGTCCAGTATGTTTTTGAGGAAGGAACCTGCGAATTGTATTGGCTGCATTACTTTACCGACGAGATCAAAAAAGGGGAAAACTGGGTTAATTATTGCAATCGGACAGCCAAGGAAGCATCTGATAAATTCAAAAAAATCATCTCGGATAAAAATATCAAAAAAGAGGCGATGGAAAGTTTTGAATTGGTTCGGACGAAAGCATTGGAAACTACAGACGTCGATCAATACAAGGTTTTCATCATTTCATTTGAAGAAAAACACGATCCGAAGCCGGCAGCTCAACCGAAACCTGCACCGGCAGAGAAGCGCAATCATTCACGACGTTAGTTCCGTCCGATCCCGAAAACGAATTTCTGTAACCGCATCCTGAACAACGTTCCCTGAACCAAGTCTTTTATTTCGGCCAATTCATAAGGCGAAACTGCGAGATCGACCTGGGAAACCGGCGTTTTTAGCAAGAATTTCATACAGTGATGGCGCATGCCGCAACCGTCGCATGTATTCTTTCGACATGTTTCGTCGATGAGCTTGGCGAAAGTTTCAAGTTCGATTTCGTTAAAATGAAATCCCGTTTCCTTAAAAACTACCTGGACTTTATCCATAAGGATCTCACCGTCTTTTTTCCAGTAAAATGCTGTGCCGAAATCATTGAAATATAGAGGAGCGATTTGTCTCATGTGATGTTACATTGTCATTTGACGCAAATATAACATTATTTAAATCCGTTCTAAATAACTCTTCTGTTAAAACTTCAGGCGTCATTTTCAACGCTTCAAAAGATTACCGGAACGTGCTCAGCCTGGAATTTCACTGGGCCGTATGTCCTTGAACCTCAGTTGTAAACTTACCTCGCCGTTCCATTCGTTCTCCTCAATACAATACAGCCCTTCAAAGGCGGATTGGTTTCTAACGGTATCAATCTTCGGCCCGAGTCCGAAACCAACCGCGCCAATACCGCCCGAATCGCCCTGTCGGACGTAAAGCTTCAGGTGCTTTTTATCCTCACCGATCTGACGGGCAAAACCAGTGTCGAAAAGGTTGTCTGTGAGAAAAACCGGTGTCATATTCTGCGGCCCGAAAGGCTCGAATTGCTTGAGAATCCTGAAAAATTTAGGCGTAATGTCGGTAAGATCGATTTTCGCATCGACAGATTGCTCCGGCGTTTTCAGGTCCGGATGCAGCGTCTCCGAAACCACTTTCTCGAAAGCTTGCTTGAAACAAGGGTAGTTTTCCTCTCTTAAGGTCAATCCCGCGGCATACATGTGTCCGCCAAACTGTTCAAGATGTTCGGCACAGGCTTCCAGGGCATTGTACACGTCAAAACCGCGAACCGAACGAGCCGAGGCCGCGAGCTTTTCGCCTGATTTGGTAAATACCAATGTCGGCCTGTAATAAGTTTCGATGAGCCGCGAGGCCACAATCCCGATAACGCCTTTGTGCCAATCCTTCTGAAAGACAATTGTCGCCGCGTGCTCGTGTTCGTCGTTGGCTTCGATCTGATAAAGGGCTTCCCTCGTGATTTGCTTGTCTAACGTCTTGCGGTCGATATTGTAAGTCTCAATCTCCGAAGCATATCTTTCGGCAAGCAGGAAATCGGTTTCGGTCAAAAGGTCTACCGCATGATGACCGTGACGTATTCGCCCGGCAGCATTTATACGAGGTGCGAGCAAAAAGACGACATCGGTAATGTCGAGCTTTGACTTTCGCGCGTTCGCAATAAGCGCTTTGATTCCGGGGCGAGGGTTTTCATTTATGACCTCAAGCCCGAATTTAGCCAATATCCTGTTTTCACCTGTCATGGGAACGATGTCGGCGGCAATAGCCGTTGCGACAAGATCCAGGTATGGTTTCAGGTCGTCTGTCGTTTGGCCCTTTTTGCTTCCGAAGGCCTGTATCAACTTGAATCCTACGCCACAACCGCAAAGTTCGTCATAAGGATAAGCGCAGTCGGCCCGCTTGGGATCGAGCACGGCGACCGCATCGGGTAGTTCGTTCCCGGGACGATGGTGGTCGCAAATAATGAAATCGATTCCCTTCTGTCTGGCATACGCGACGTGGTCTATCGATTTAATCCCGCAATCGAGCGCGATTATCAAGGTGCAGCCGTTGTCGTCCGCATAGTCGATGCCTTGGTACGAAATACCGTAACCTTCGGCATAACGATCTGGAATGTAGGTGGCAACGTGCGGATAATGGCTTCTCAAGTAAGTCGCCATCATCGAGACCGACGTTGTGCCGTCTACATCATAATCGCCAAAAACCAAGATATTTTCGCCACTTTCAATCGCATTTTCTATCCTTGCCACGGCTTTGTCCATGTCCTTCATCAGGAAAGGGTCGTGCAGATCTGAAAGAGTGGGTCGAAAAAAAAGTCGGGCCTCGTCAAACGTCGAAATGCCCCTTTGCACGAGAAGTTGCGCAACGAGCGGTTCCACGCTTAGCGATCGGGAAAGTTCAGCAACAGTTTGGGGATTGACAGAGGGAGGAAAAGTCCAGCGCATATATTTCTATTTGAATGGTGTCGATGGCGTAAATGTAGTGATATTTTGGAATACGCGCACAGAAAAAATAAGCGAAATCAGGTGTGTAAAAATCGGAAAATGTGGGTGTTGTAAAAAAATTAGGACATATCAGGACGCGAAGACCTCAAGATTGTAAAAACCTTTGACGTCTTAAGAATACGCCATCCAATTTTAAGAAAAAAGGCATAAAAACTGTAATCGACTCCCGGCAAAAAAAGCGAACTTTCCGGAGACCTAACAGATTTTAAAAATCTGTTAGGTCTGGGCCCCAGAACGCCTCAATTAACATCCGTTTCCTCCAAACTTTCCTCTCAAATCTTTTTTACGAAAAATCCGTTCTCGAGTCTACATCTAGAGCAATTCCTCTCACTTCAGATTACTCTTGTCAGGCATCTTTCTTCTCCAGTAACTCGTCCAAGTTCGACAATCCCATAGTAAAGCCTTCCTGGAAACCCATCTCGAGGGTTTGCTCCAAATCGCCCAATTTATCGAATTCCAACACGATTTCGACTAAGGTTGATTTTCCTTTATCTGAAAAATCCACATGCCACACCGTACGCGGCAAATCTCCGTTTATATTTCCTTCTTCATCACAAAAAGCATCGTAAGCAGCAAAACTGCTCAAAGGGTTGATGGCCCGGTAATCCACGCGGGCCCAATGCCTGTCGCCTTCCGGCCCGAGCATGTAGTACAACCAAAATCCACCGACGGTAAAATCCATGCTTTCCGTTATCGCTTTATAAGGTTTTGGCGCCCACCACTTATCGAGCGCATCGCTAGTGGTCCACGCCTTCCAAACCATTTCCCGGCGCGATCCAAATTCCCTTTTCACTACAATCTTCTTATTGGCTTTTTCCACATTGAAGGACATAAAATACTGGCTTTCCATATCGGTTTTATTAAGTTAATAATCAGAGAATTACATTATTTCACCCATTAAGTTAGGCAACACAATCCGAATAGGGTCGCGATTTAATAAAATTTTGACTCGAATATCGCGTTGCGTGAGGCGAAAAATTACAACTTTGCCATTCTAAAACTTTTAAAGATGCGCATTCAGGGAAAGATAGTGGACATTGAAAACAGGAGAATTTTCAAAGGCGAGATTGACCTAGCCGATGGCAAAATTATCGCTATTGCGGAAGTCGACCACAATGTTGACCAATTCATACTTCCGGGATTTATCGACGCCCATATCCATATCGAAAGCTCGATGCTGGTTCCGTCTGAATTCGCTAAAATCGCGGTAACGCACGGCACCGTCGCCACGGTTTCCGATCCTCATGAAATAGCGAATGTCCTCGGTGCCGACGGCGTCGCTTTTATGATCGATAACGGCAAAAAAACACCGTTCAAGTTTCACTTTGGAGCGCCATCCTGCGTACCCGCTACTACTTTCGAAACTGCGGGTGCGACTATTGATTCCGAAGGCGTACGCAAACTGCTTTCCTCTCCCGACATTTACTATTTGGCCGAGATGATGAACTATCCGGGCGTAATTTTCGACGACCGGGAAGTGCACAAAAAGCTTGAATGGGCGCGACATTTCGGCAAACCGATAGACGGGCATGCTCCCGGACTGGTGGGCGATGACCTAAAAAAATACGTTTCAGCCGGAATTACTACAGATCACGAGTGTTTTACATATGCCGAAGCCGCCGAAAAACTTGAACTCGGCATGAAAGTGATCGTACGCGAAGGAAGTGCGGCCAAAAATTTCGACGCTTTGATCGACCTTTTGGACGAGAATTTCGGCAACATGATGTTCTGTTCGGATGACAAACACCCTGACGATCTGCTGCTCGGTCACATCAACCGACTCTGCGCAAGAGCTGTCGCGAAAGGAATCGATGTTTTCAAGGTCCTGCAAGTCGCCTGCCTGAATCCGGTTTCCCACTACGGAATGAACGTTGGTGGTCTCACGGTCGGCGCTTCCGCGGATTTTATCGTCGTCGGGGACCTCATCGATTTTAACGTACTCGAAACCTACATCGACGGGAAACTCGTCGCTAAAAACGGAAAGTCGTTCATTGAGAGCGTTCAGTTCGACAAGCCGAATAATTTTGCTATCGGCCCTAAAAAAATCGCAGACTTCGAAGTAGACGCCACATCGCCGAAAATCCGGGTAATCGAAGCCCTTGACGGCCAGCTCATCACGAATGAACTACATCTGGCGCCAAAGGTAACTGACGGAAGGCTTGTCTCTGACATCGGGAACGATATACTGAAAATCGTCGTCGTCAATCGCTATCGTGAAGTCAAGCCTGCCGTGGCGTTCATCAAAAATTTCGGCTTGAAAAAAGGGGCGATCGCAGGTTCGGTCGCACACGATTCGCACAACATTATTGCCATTGGCGTGTCTGACGACGAAATCTGCGCGGCGGTAAACCTCATCATCGAAAATAAAGGCGGCGTCTGCGCGGTAGATGGCACAAATAAAAAAGTACTGCCGTTGCCGATCGCCGGCATTATCAGCGACAAGGATTGCGTCGAAACCGGGCGTTTGTATCAGGAGATTGACGCCATGGCCAAGGATTTCGGAAGCACGTTGAAGGCGCCGTTCATGACGTTGTCGTTTATGGCTTTGCTGGTAATCCCAGATTTAAAGCTAAGTGATTTGGGTTTGTTCAGCGGAAAAAAGTTCGGGTTTCAAAATTTGAACTGCGCACCGTAACATACCACGTTTGTGCATTATTTACCCGTTTTTCCCGCTACGACCGCCACGATTTCGCCTTTGACGGTGCCGTTCTCAAAGTGCTTCAACACTTCCGACGCCGTTCCACGAGCGGTTTCTTCATGCAATTTTGAAAGTTCGCGAGAAACGGAAACTTGTCGGTCTTCCCCGAAATATTGCGCGAATTCGCCTAATGTCTTGAGAAGTTTGTGAGGCGACACGTAGAAAATCATCGTACGCGTTTCTTCGGCCAACGCCAAATATCGCGTTTGTCGGCCTTTCTTTTCCGGCAAAAAACCTTCGAATACAAACTTGTCGTTCGGCAAACCGGAATTTACGAGAGCCGGCACAAAAGCCGTTGCTCCGGGCAGACATTCCACTTCGACTCCATTTTCGACGCACGCGCGTGTGAGCAAAAATCCGGGATCTGAAATGGCAGGCGTTCCCGCATCTGAAATCAGCGCGAAAGTTTCCCCTGATTTCATGCGCGCGACGAGTTGCTCGACGGTTTTGTGTTCGTTGTGCATGTGATGCGAAATCATATGCGTCCCGATGTCAAAATGCTTTAAAAGTTTCCCTGAATTGCGCGTGTCTTCGGCCAGGATCAGATCGGCTTCCTTGAGCACCCGGATCGCGCGAAAGGTCATGTCCTCGAGATTGCCGATGGGCGTCGGGACAAGAAATAACTTGCCCATTTATTGAAAGCGCTTTTCGACGATTTCCAGGAAACGTTGCTCGTATTCCTCTTTCCCGGCCCAATTGTCGTAATCCGGCTTGACCATTGTGTCGATGAAATCCTTGGCGTCGGTGTAATTGTCGAATGTGATCAGTTGCGAAAGCACGCGGTTGTAATCTTCGCTGGAATTGTTGAACAATTGTTTCATGAACGCGATGCGGTCGTTGAGCCCAATCGTAATCCCTTTTGAAAGCTTGTCGTTAAGCGTCACGCCTCTTTCGTCTTTGTTCAGCGGAATGACGTTGGATTTGTCGAACGAGCGCGTGATGGGAATAACCTCGCTGTTTGCATCCGATGCCGGATCCTGGGCATCCAACAATTTTTGCGTCTCTATCGATTTTTCAAGCTCTTCCGGCTTCACGAATACAGGATCGGCATAATCTTTTCCGAGCAGGTCGTCGAACGTGAAAGTCGGAGCCGGTGTATCTTCACTCGGCTTTTCGTCAGACTTGTCGTCGAAACTCAATTCGAATTTCGGCAGGAACACATCGTCCTGGCTGGAATTGGCCGGAACTTCCGTATTGATATCTTCGGCTGCGACGGTTTGTGACCCACTTTCGCTTTTGTCCCAAAACATTTCACTGGCGCGGTTGGCTTCTTCGGCAAATTTGATTTCTTCCGAAACTTCAGGCTGGACGAATTCCTTGCCTTCTTCAAGTGTTGGCGATTCTACTGTTTCGTCAGATTCTTCAGATCCGGCTTGTGGTGTTTCATCCGATGTTCTTTCGTGAGATGCTTCACTGGTTTCCGCCTCCGGAGCCACTTCTAATTCTTCACCTGACGGTACTTCTGCTTCCATTTCGGACGCATTGCCGGCTTTTTCATCTGCGTTTTCGTCCGGATTTTTTTCTGATTCGAACGGCTCGTCTGATACTGATTTTGAAGCCGCCAGATTCCCGACGAGTTCGGACACTTTTTCCGCACCCGGTTCCTCTTCGAGTTCCTCTTCTGACGGAATTTCCCCAATCACCACCTTTTTGTCATAATCGAAAGACTGCTCGAGCTTCTCCTCGACTTCGGCCTGACCGATCGTAGGCCTGGCTTCGGCAAAATTCTCGTCCACGAAGCGCAACACAGACAATTTCTCGTATAATTTTCGCGCCTCTTCCTGCAAAACCGCGATGTCTTGTTTATTCTTGAGCTGTAAAATTCGGTGTGCAAGGCTGATAAGTTCGGCTTCGAGCTTTTTTTTCATGACTGGGAGATTATGATGTGGTAAGACGTAATCTTAACTTGGATTTTTTGGGCGCGCAAGCATTCCTACGCAAAATTTTTCTACTTTTGAAAACGACGCCTAATGCGTTAAACAGACAATTTCACGACGGTTTCCGCTCCCGCAAATTAAAGAAAACCGTTTCATTTACACTGCGAAAATTACGAAATGTTTCTCGAAAATACAGTTAACCACAAAGAACAATTCGGCTGGATAGAAGTCATTTGCGGTTCGATGTTTTCGGGCAAGACCGAAGAATTGATCCGACGTTTGAGACGCGCCCAGTTCGCCAAACAAAAAGTCGAGATTTTCAAGCCGGCCATCGACACACGTTACCACGAAGAAATGGTTGTTTCCCACGACTCTAATGAAATCAGGTCGACGCCGGTTCCCGCTGCGGCCAATATTGCGATTTTGGCCATGGGTTGCGATGTTGTCGGAATAGACGAGGCCCAGTTTTTCGACGATGAGATCGTGCGCGTTTGCAACGATTTGGCCAACCAGGGAATCCGGGTTATCGTTGCCGGGCTCGACATGGATTTCAAAGGCAATCCATTTGGGCCGATGCCGGCTTTGATGGCGACTGCCGAATACGTGACGAAAGTGCACGCCGTTTGTACGAGAACCGGAAACCTCGCCAATTATTCGTTCCGTAAATCAGATTCCGAGCGCCTGGTCTTGCTAGGGGAAACCGAAGAATACGAACCGTTGAGCCGAGCGGCTTTTTTTTCGGCCATGTGGAAGAACAACGAACATCCGGACACTTCACCTGAGGATCCGCATCGAAAAGAACCCAACCGTTGATCGTGACTTTAAAAAATATCATTCCCGTCATTGGCGCCAAATGGGTCGGGGAATTCGACGCTGCCGACATTTCCCACATTTCCATTGACAGCAGGTCGCTGCAAAACGGCTCGGAGACTTTGTTTTTCGCGCTTTCCGGCCCAAACAACGACGCCCACAATTACATAGGCGAACTCATCGACATCGGAGTCGTGAATTTCGTAGTTTCCTACATTCCGGACGACGTTAAGAACCAGGCCAATTTTCTCGTCGTACCCAACACGCTCGCAGCTTTGCAGCAATTCGCGACCTGGTATCGCAACCATTTCAAATTTCCGGTCATCGGAATCACGGGAAGCAATGGCAAGACCATCATCAAAGAATGGCTTAACTTTTTGCTCGGCCCCGACTTCAACATCATCAGGAGCCCGAAAAGTTACAATTCCCAGGTAGGCGTACCGCTTTCGGTCATTTCGATAAACGAAAAACACAATATCGGCATATTCGAGGCGGGAATTTCCACGGTTTCCGAAATGGAAAAACTCGAGCCCATCATTGCGCCTACGATCGGAATCCTGACGAACATCGGGTCGGCCCACGACGAAGGTTTCTCGAACATCGCCCAAAAAATCAAGGAAAAACTCAAGCTGTTCAAGCATTCGGATTTGCTGATTTACAATCTAAACAAGACGATCGAAGCGTTCATTCCGTCCGTTACGAAACGATTTTCGTGGAGTTTCAAAGATGAAACCGCCGATGTTTACCTCGAGAGAAGAATTTCGGGCGAACACACTTCCATTCTCGTGACCTGGAACGAGCGCGCCTTCGAGGTCGTGATTCCGTTCCGCGACGACGCATCGGTAGAAAACGCGGTGCATTGCCTCATGGTTTTGCTGCATCTGGGATACGAAAACGATGTGATCAAGAGTCGTATTTCGATGCTTTTTCCTGTAGAAATGCGGCTTAAAGTCAAAAACGGAATCTACAATTCGACCGTGATCGACGACAGTTACAGTTCCGATTTCCAGTCGCTGAAAATTGCCTTGGACTTTCTCGAGACCCAAAAGCAGCACAAGAAAAAAACACTGATCTTATCGGACATTTTCCAATCCGGATTGACCAACGAAGAACTGTATTCGCGGGTTTCACAACTCGTGATTTCCAATAAGATCAACCGCGTGATCGGAATCGGGGAAACCATTTCGGCATTCAAAAACAAGTTCGTTAACTGCATCACGTTCGATACCACAAATGAATTCCTGGCCGCGTTCGACACGTTGAATTTCGGAAATGAGACGATCCTCGTCAAAGGCGCGCGACAGTTCCGGTTTGAGAAAGTGGTTGCCTTATTGGAAGAAAAAACACACGAAACCGTTCTCGAAATCAACCTCAACGCGATTTCGCACAATCTTAATTTTTTCCGATCGAAATTAGATCCCGGAACCAAAATGATGGTGATGGTCAAAGCGTTCGGATATGGAAACGGCGGTATCGAGATCGCGCGTCTGCTCGAGCATCACAAGGTCGATTATCTCGGTGTGGCTTTCGCCGATGAGGGCATCGCGCTCAAAACCCAGGGCATCTCACTTCCGATAATGGTGATGAATCCCGAATCGACAAGTTTTGCCTCTATCATCCAACACGGGCTCGAGCCCGAAATTTACAGTTTAAAAGGTCTTGATGCTTTTCTCAAAATTGCGAACGACAAAAAACTGGAGCACTATCCGATCCATATCAAACTCGACACGGGCATGCACCGTTTGGGTTTCCAGGAACCGCAATTGGCCGAGTTGATTGCGATACTCAGGCATCACAAATCGGTAAAGGTCAAAAGCATTTTGTCGCATATGGCCACGAGCGACGACTTACGGCATCACGAATTCGCGCTATCGCAAATCGCATTGTTTGAGAAAATGTCGTCTTTGATGATGGACCAACTCGAAATCGATCCGATACGCCATATCCTGAACACCTCCGGAATCAGCAATTATGGAGAGGCGCAATTCGACATGGTGCGTTTGGGAATCGGGCTTTACGGCATTTCAAACGATGCATCGGAACAGAAATATCTCGAAAACGTCGGCACTTTAAAATCGATCATTTCTCAGATACGCACCATCCCGACAGGCGACAGCGTAGGTTATGGCCGTCGTTTCATAGCTGAACACGAAACCCGGATCGCGACGATTCCAATCGGTTATGCCGACGGGATTTCACGTCATTGGGGAAGAGGCGCCGGATATGTGAACATCAATGGAAAGAAGGCGCCGATCACGGGAAGCGTCTGTATGGACATGCTAATGGTGGACGTGACGGGAATTACGTGCAAGGAGGGCGACCCGGTTGTGATATTCGGTGAAAATCCGACGGTCATTTACATGGCCCAAAAACTGGAAACTATTCCATATGAAATACTCACAAGCATTTCCCAACGGGTAAAGCGGGTATTTTACAGGGAATAAACTAGTATTTTTTGTTAAAACTTAAGTTTATTCTGATTACTTTAGTAGGACTAATCTAAAATCAAAACATATGGGATTCTTTTCGGAATTTAAGGATTTTGCCCTTAAAGGCAATGTAATGGACCTGGCGATTGGGGTAATCATTGGCGCCGCTTTTGGAAAAATCGTGACCTCTTTGGTAGAGGACATCATTACACCCGTTATTTTGAAACCGAGCCTCGAAGCCGCGGGCGTTTCAAAAATTGAAGATTGGGCACCCGGTGGAATGTTGCTGGGCAAGTTCATCTCGGCGGTGATTACGTTTACGATCGTCGCGTTCGTGCTCTTCCTTATCGTCAAAGGAATCAATGCAACGCGCAAAAAAGAAGCTGCCGCACCGGCCGCGCCACCAGCACCGAGCAATGAAGAAAAACTGCTGATGGAAATCCGGGACGCGCTGAGAAATCGTCCTTAATCAGACACCGTACGCTACATTACATATTCACTAAACCACGCTCGAAAGGCGTGGTCTTTTTTTGGACGAAACTTTAACAAAATGTACGTGAAAACTGTATGCGATTTGTCGGCGGAAGCCGCATTTTTACCAGACCTAACAAATCTTGGAGATTTGTTAGGTCTTGCGCGCGAGCCCTGGTTTCGAAACCGACACCCGCCAAAACCGGAACCTGCGTTAAGGATGGCGGCATTGTCGGAGCTCTTTTGCCGACCCGATATTGTTCATACAACGAATTTTCGCGGCAAAAAGCGACTGCCGACAGCCTGACGGCGGTCAACGGCAATTTGTCTTTTTGCTGCACTTTTGGAACCGCCGGAACGCCCTGATAAAAAATCATTGGAGCGAAATTCGGACTTGCTAAGTTTCATTACTTTTGCACCAACAAAACTCACAACATTATGAAAGTTGCCGTCGTTGGCGCTACCGGAATGGTAGGCGAAGTCATGCTACAAGTTCTTGCACAGAGAAATTTCCCGATCACGGAACTGATTCCTGTTGCCTCGGAGAAATCGATCGGAAAGGAAATCGAGTACAAAGGGTCAAAATTCAAGGTCGTGGGCATGCAGACGGCGGTCGACATGAAACCTGAAATCGCAATTTTCTCTGCCGGAGGCGACACGTCCAAGGAATGGGCGCCGGTTTTTGCAGCTGCGGGAACAACGGTGATCGACAATTCGTCGGCCTGGAGAATGGATCCGACGAAAAAATTAGTGGTTCCTGAAATCAACGCTTCCGAACTTTCAAAAGACGACAAAATCATCGCCAACCCAAATTGCTCCACGATACAAATGGTCCTGGCTTTGGCGCCGCTCCACAAAAAATATACGATTAAACGCGTCGTCGTTTCCACTTACCAATCGGTTACGGGAACGGGCGTGAAAGCCGTAAAGCAACTCCAGGACGAATATGCAGGAGTCGATGGCGAAAAAGCTTACAAATACCAAATTCACCAAAATATCATTCCGCAGATCGACGTATTCGAAGACAACGGCTACACGAAAGAAGAAATGAAAATGACCCGGGAAACCAAGAAAATACTTTCGGACGATTCGATCCATGTGACCGCGACTGCTGTGCGCCTACCCGTAATGGGCGGACATAGCGAGTCTGTGAACGTTGAATTCGCCAATGATTTCGAAGTGTCGGACGTGCGAAAAATCCTTTCCGAAACGCCGGGAATCATCGTCCAGGACAACATTGACGCGTTCGAATATCCGATGCCGTTGTTCGCGCATCAGAAAGACGAAGTTTTTGTGGGAAGGATCCGACGTGACGAAAGCCAGCCAAACAGTTTGAACATGTGGATAGTGGCCGACAACCTTAGGAAAGGCGCCGCGACGAACGCCGTCCAAATCGCTGAATATCTGGTTGCAAACCGTCTCGTGTAACATTTAGGCCGCGGACGCTACTAATTTTCACAAAATATTAGGGTTTATTCACGCCGTCCGTGGCTAACTTTACCGCCTTGAAGTCAAAATTCGCCATATTCAACCTGATCGCAACCGCGGCCGTGCTTTTTTCGGTCGTGTTTCAGTCTGTGCATTCGGTTGAGCACATCGTCGAGGAGCTTCAGGCGCCAAAATGCCATCACGAAAAAACCGATTCCAAGCACGAACTGTCGCATCAACACCACAAAGACGACAATTGTTTCGTGTGCCACTTTAATTTCAGCGGATTCATCGGAACCGAAATAACGCGCATCCGTATCGAAACTCCCGAAATCCATCAGGAATATTCTTATATCCGATCAAGGGAGATCACTTCTTATTTCGTCGGAAGTCTTTTTGCCCATCGCGGCCCGCCTGTTGAATGTTGATTTGACATAACTCCGGTTTTTATCGGATCCAATTCACATTCAAACTCATTCCCATGCGTATTTTTTTAGCGCTTGCCTTCCTTTTTTTTGGAAGCAAAAGTGCGTTCGCACAGTTTACCGTTTCCGGAAAAGTCACCTCGGACAAAGGCGAAATCCTTGTCGGATGCCACATCCATGCAGCAAACGTCTACGTAAATTCAGGCAAAGACGGCTCGTTTTCACTGCAGCTACCGGGAGGCAAACACGTAATTTCGGCATCCTTCATCGGATACAAAACATCGCAACGAACGATTTCCGTAACGTCCGACCAAACGGTAGACTTCCTCCTGGAGACCGACGTGGCGTCGTTGCAGGAAGTAGTCGTGTCCGGAAACGCAACAAGCCTCACGACCCAACCGCGCCAAACGCTCAAGGTCAACGCGATCGAGAAATACAGCAATGCTTCTCTTGGCGACCTCGTAAAGGAAATCAGCGGCGTCTCTTCGTTGAAAACGGGAAATGCGATCGTAAAGCCGGTCATCAACGGGCTGCACAGTAACCGCGTCCTGGTGATCAACAACAATGTTCGCCTCGAAGACCAGCAATGGGGATTGGAACATGCCCCAAACCTCGATGTCAACGCGGCCGGATCGGTAGCGGTGGTTAAGGGCGCGGCCGGTTTGCAATTCGGAGGAGACGCAATTGGCGGCGTAATCGTGGTCGATCCTCCCAAAATACCGGTAAAGGATACGATTTACGGGCGCGCTATACTCAACGGGGCCACGAATGGCCAGGGCGGCAGCGCTTCTTCGTCTGTATTCAAAGGCTATAAAAACGGTTGGAACTGGAAACTCCAGGGCACGTTCAAATATATGGGCGACCTTGAAACTCCAGATTATGTCTTGTCCAATACGGGCATTCGCGAGAAGAATTTTTCCGTCGGATTCGGGCATAAGGGCGAGCATTCCGGTTTTGATGCATTTTACAGTTATTACAATGCAGAGATCGGGATTTTGCGCGCGTCCCACATCGGGAACATAACAGATCTTGTCAACGCCATCAACAACGGCCAACCCGCGATCATCGACGATTATACCCACAATATCGCATCGCCTAAGCAGGCCGTCCAACATCATCTGGCCAAGCTCAACTATTATCGGGACTGGCATTCGGGAAGGTTCGACGTGCAGTATTCCTATCAGTTCAACAACCGTTTGGAATACGATGTCAGGCGAGGCGACAACCGCGACCGTGCGGCGCTTGACCTCGATTTGGCGACGCATGCGTTACTTGCGGATTTTACGTCCGACAAAACAAAAGATTTCAGGTTCAAGACCGGAATCGGCGCGTCGTACCAAAACAACATCGCGAGCATTGCAACCGGCGTGCGTCCGTTGATTCCCGATTACGACAAGATCGATTTGGGCGCCTACGCTACGTCGGCCTACGACGTTTCGGCAACATGGCGTCTTGAGGCAGGTTTGCGCTATGATTACAGCCGTGTCGACGCCACGAAATTTTACCTCAAGTCAAGATGGGAAGAGCGCGGATATGACGAAAGCTTCGCTCATTTCATCACGGGCGATTTTGGCACGCAGTGGAAGACGAATCCGGTTTTTACGTATCACAACGTCTCGGCCAGCGTGGGTTCCAAATTCCAAATCGCGGAACACCTGAACTGGTATGTAAATGCAAGTTTGGCGCGCCGCAACCCGAATCCGGCGGAATTGTTCAGCGACGGTTTGCATCACGCAACGGGACAAATTGAGCTTGGCGATTTGCGTTTGAAGCAGGAAACGGCGGTAAAGGTTGCGACGACATTTTCGTACGCATCCGGTAAACTTGCCGTTGAAGTGAATCCGTATGCAAATTCCATCCGCGATTTTATGTTTTTACAGCCGAAGGGCCTCGAATACACAACGAGAGGAGCGTTCCCGGTTTGGGAATATCGGCAAACCGACGCTAGGTTGACGGGAGTCGACGTCACGGTTGATTGGGATTTCCATAAGAATTTCAACTACCACGCTACTTTCGCCTATGTGCATGGAAAGGATATGGAATCGGGCCGACCGCTGATCGACATGCCGCCGGCCAACTGGAACAACGGCGTTTCGTTTCTCAAGAAAGAATGGTACGGGTTCGAAGTCGGATTGCGCAGCGAATGGGCATTTTTCCAGAACCGTTATCCGGACAACGATTTTTATGCCGATGTGATCGTAGACGGAAATCCTGTGAACACGCTGGTTCGCATCAGCCGTCCGCCAAAAGCGTACAACCTGTTGCATTTTTCGTGTCAAATCACGCTTGATTCGATTCCCGGCGTAAAGACGACTTTGGCCTTCGGTATCCACAATTTATTGGACACCGCTTACCGCGATTACCTGAACCGCATGCGTTTTTATGCGGACGATATCGGAAGGAATTTTACCCTTCAACTTAAATTTAATTTTTAACCCAAAACATTACACAATGAAAAAATTGAGATTTTTACCACTAGGAATGATTGCCATGCTTTTGGCTTCATGCAGTTCAGATGACAACAACAACGGCGGTCCCGTAAACGAGGAAGAAGTGATCACGACCGTGACGGTGCAGTTGACGCCCCAAGCCGGAGGAACGTCTGTTACCCTTACGTCCCGCGACCTCGACGGAGACGGTCCGACTGCTCCGGTAATCACGGTTTCGGACAACCTGACGACGAACACCGTCTATAACGGAACGGTCACCCTGCTCAACGAAATCGCAAATCCGATCGAAAACATTACGCCCGAAGTCATCGAAGAAGCTCTCGATCACCAATTTTTCTTCAGTGGCTCGAACGGTATCGGGACTGCGGCTTACAGTGCGCCTTTCGATTCCAACAACAATCCGATCGGCGTGAATTTCACGTTCACGACAACAAATGCCGCGAATGGAAACCTGACCGTTATTTTGCGTCACGAGCCTAATAAAACCGCTCAAGGTGTCTCGAATGGCGACATCGCGAACGCGGGCGGAGAAACGGACGTACAGGTTACATTTCCTGTCGTAGTCGAGTAATTCCGATTTCTGTCAAAAACGAAAAGCGCCTCGATTGAAGGCGCTTTTTTTTTAGAATTTATTGTCTCCGTCGAGCAGGTTTCCGAGTCCGCCGAGAAGGCTGCCTTCTTCCCGGCCGCTTCCGCCTGATTTTGGTGCCGACGCTATGATCCTATCCGCAAGGCGACTGAACGGAAGCGACTGGACAAACACCGTTCCCGGCCCTCTCAAAGTCGCGAAAAACAGGCCTTCCCCTCCAAAAATGGAATTTTTTATCCCGCCGATGAACTCGATGTCGTAATCTACCGTTTGGGAAAATCCGACGATGCAACCCGTGTCGACTTTCAAAACTTCGCCTGACGCCAATTCCTTTTTTGCCAAAGTCCCGCCGGCGTGGACGAACGCCATGCCGTCTCCTTCGAGCTTTTGCATGATAAAGCCTTCTCCTCCGAAAAGTCCGCGACCCAATTTGCGTGAAAATTCAATTCCGACCGCCACGCCTTTGGCCGCACACAGGAACGCATCCTTTTGGCAGATGAACTTGCCGTTGTAGCCCCTGAGGTCGATCGCGATGATCTTTCCCGGGTAAGGCGAGGCGAAACTCACTTTGCTCTTCATCATATTTTGATTCTGGTAGGCTGTCATGAACAAGCTTTCGCCCGTCAACATTCGTTTGCCCGCCGAAAGCAATTTACCCATAAAACCAGATTGTTGCTGGCTTCCGTCGCCGAAGATCGTTTGCATCTGAATGCCGTTTTCCATCATCATGAAGCTGCCGGCCTCGGCTATGACGACTTCCTGCGGATCGAGCTCGATTTCCACATATTGCATTTCCTCTCCAAAAATCTCGTAATCAATTTCGTGTGCTGTCATTCGTTTTACGTTTTATTGTACCGCAAATTAACGATTAGCCGTCAATTATTTGTTTTACGGATAACAAAAAAGATAAGCAGATTCAACCAACTTATGTTTAAAATATTTTGCATTGAACTGACTGTATGATAACATTTTAATTATATTTTTACCATATCTGTAATCAATAAAATCGCTTTTTATGAATTCAAAATTTACGATGATTGTCAGGATTGCGCTTGGGATACTTTTGGTTGTTTTCGGAAGCAACAAATTTCTTCACTTCCTGCCGATGGATGCGCCGTCCGGAGCCGCAGGGGATTTCATGAGCTCGCTCGGCGCTACGGGCTACATATTTCCGGTGGTGGGAATACTCGAAGTGCTTATCGGATTGATGTTGCTCGTCAAACGATGGGTGCCGTTCGCCATTATCCTGCTTGCCCCGATTTCGATCAACATCCTGCTTTTCCATTTGTTCCTGGCAATTCCGGGCGTCGCGATCGCCTTGCTCGTCGTAGTTTTCAACGGCATCTTGGTTTACAAGCATTGGAGGTTGTACCGACCGCTTTTCGCTTAATCGATCAGCCAGGCCGCCTGGATCGATCCGAAGAAAAAGCCTTCATTGACCCAATTGTCGACTTCCTTGCCGCGATACATAAACACATAAGCTAAATCCCAACGGTTCTTGCGGAAACGGAATCCGGCTTCACCTATGAAACGAACGGGCGCCAGATCCCAAGTGATCGGACTGTCTTCGTTGAACATACTGCCCTGGATCGTCGCGTCATATACTTGGTAGCCGATTCCCGGCGCTATGTAAAAGAAGAATTCGCTTTGCTGTTCGTACGCTTTCGGATCGGCACTGACCGATGCGCCGTAAAGTGCCGAGTCGAAAATAGGCAGTAATGGCTTAAGGCTTATCCGCGAAAGCAACGAAAGATTGGCGCCCGTAAAGGCGGTTCCTGCAAATGCGTTGGCCTTGACATGCAGGTCGACCTGGTTCGATTTTGCTATCGGATGCGAATAAAACCCATGGAGTTGCATCGCAATCAAGTCGTGCACCTGATAGTCCCATCCTCTAACAGGTTTATATCCGAACACGTTATGGATGCCGCGCTGGAATTCCTCGGCAAGCGACGACGGCCCGATCACACCGCCCTGAAGCGACAATTTAAAAACCGATTCATTTCGGTAAAACCACCCTTTTTGCGCCTGTCCGAATAAATATCCGGCAAATGGCCTGTCGTGAACGCCCGGATCTTCCGCTTTGACGGTTTGAGGATTGTAAATGTGCTGGCCGGCGCGAAACTCGTAGATTTTCTTAATTGTACCCGCCGTAGTGTCTTTCGAAAGGTAGCGGTAGAAAAGCTCGATGCCGTTCGTGTAATATTTGTCGTTTACCGACGACGTGTACAGGTCGTTTTCCAAGAGCAGCCCGAATTGCTTGCTTTGCGCAAAAGTGGAAAAGGATACGAATAAGAGTACCGAAAAAAGCCGCATCAATACTCCAGTTTGACACGCCTCATCCCGGAGACGATCCGCGATTTGCGTTTGTTGATGTAAGCCGAGGAATAACTCGCCTCATATTTTCTCGGATTCGGCAAGATTGCAGCTATTCCGGCCGCTTCCCGCTTGGTGAGTTGGTTGGCGTCCTTGCTGTACCAGTGTCTCGAAGCCGCTTGGGCTCCGTAAACACCATTGCCCATTTCTATGCTGTTGAGATAAACTTCCATGATGCGTTCCTTTGTCCAAAAAATCTCGATCAGCACGGTGAAGTAGGCTTCGAGACCTTTGCGGATCCAGCTTCGGCCTTGCCACAAAAAGACGTTTTTTGCGGTCTGTTGGCTTATCGTACTCCCGCCGCGGAGTTTTTTGCCTTTTTTGTTGGCCTTCATCGCTTTTTCGATGGCGTTCAGATCGAAGCCGTAATGGTCGATGAACGTCGCGTCTTCACTCGCGATCACGGCTTTTTGGAGATTGGGAGAAATCCTGTCGAGCGGCACCCAGTCGTGATCGAAATAGACCGTCTTGTCATCAAACGTATTCTCGATAAATCGGAAGCCCATCAATGGCGTAAACGGAACCGGGACGAACCGGAACACGATCACGAGGAAAATAGAAACGGCAAAAAACCATAGTGCCGCCTTTTTTATGAAGTTGAAAATCTTTCTGAACATACTTTTTACAATAAATCGGCAAGTTCCTGGCCTACGAGGCTACCGATGGCCACGCCCATTCCGCCAAGCCGCACACCGCAGAACACATTTTGGGAAAGCGCTTCGACAATCGGACGCTTGCTCGCCCCGATTCCCATTATGCCGCTCCACCGGTGCTCTACTTCAAATGGCGTATTTGGTAAAATTACCTCTTTTAGCAATTGCTCCAAACGATTTTGTACGATTTCGGTGTTGCCGAACCGCGTCGTATTTTCTGCTTCAAAATCGAGGTTGCGTCCGCCTCCGAGCAATATCCGGTCGCCAATGTTACGGAAGTAATAATACCCGCGGTCAAAATGGAACGTGCCTTTTATGTCGAGGTTGGGAATCGGCTTGGTAACCAAAACCTGGGCGCGCGCCGGCTTTACAGCATTTTGGGTAAGTTGTGCGGAGAATCCGTTTGTGGCGAACAGTAATTTGTTGGTCGTAAACGAAAAGTCCTGTAGCGCAACCGTAACGTCTTTTGCGTTGTCCGAGAATCCCACGACCGTCATGCGATTCAACACCAGGATGTCGTTTGCGATGGCTTGCTTCAAGAGCGCCTGCATCATATTTCCCGTGTCGATTTGCGCCTCGAAAGGGTTGAAAACGACGTCCCCGAAAATTTTTCCGAAGCCGAAGCGGTCAGTTTGTCTGGCAAATACATCTGATTTGAAAAACGGCCGCAGCAAATCGTTTATGAACGGCATTTTTTGGAGACAATCCTGGTAAAGCAACGCGTCTTGTTCTAAAAACAATTCGTAGCCGCCGAACGGCCTGAAATCAATCACCGAATCACCAAGGCGCTGCCGCATCAACTGCAAACCGTTCCATCGTTTGCGTACCAACTGGATGACTTCTTCCTCGGAATGTGCCGAAAGATCGTCTATGATTTCCGAAAGGCTTCCGAAACAGGCAAAACCCGCATTTTTCGTGCTCGCTCCTTGTGGCAAAGCACCTTTTTCGAGAATCAGGATCTTGGCGTGAGGAAATTTCTCGCGTAGGCGCAACGCCGTGTGCAACCCGACTATTCCGCTTCCGACGATCGTAAAATCGACATTGGAAAACCAGTTTTTTAGTTCCCAGAAACTGAGTTCCATTTGAATTTTTTTATAAAAATACTGTTTTGAACTGACACAAAACAACTGACGATATTTCAAGTTTTTTCCGACATTTTTATCGATTGAACACTTACACAGCTTACATCTTGTCGATTTGTTAAATAATTTGTTATAATACTGAATCATCGAATTATCAAACCCTATATATTTGATGTAACTAATTCACTATTAACCCAAATTATGATTTATGAAAAACAAATTACTCACCATCGCCTTCCTTGCAATCGCCGGACTTTCATGGGCCCAGCAGGGCAAACAGGTTTGGCGTCCGGCCGTTAAAAGTCCTGACTCACAGGTTCTCGCCAACAAAACCACGCTTCACAGCCCAAGACTGATCGCTGTCGACGTCGAGGACCTTAGACAAAAACTATCTATGGCGCCCCAGCGGTTCAAAGTCAAAGAATCGAATCTCGTGATCGCGTTGCCGAATGCGGACGGAGGATCGGACCAGTTCCGCATCACCGAGTTCTCGAACATGGACCCGGAACTCGCCTCACGCTATCCGGAAATCAAATCGTATACGGGAAAAGGCGTAACCGATCCGCTGGCGACGGTTTATTTCAGCATTTCTCCTTTAGGATTACAGTCGATGGTAATCCAGGCAGACAAATCGGTTGTGTTCATCGAACCTTACACGACGGATCAGAGCGTGTATGCGGTCTACAAAAAATCCGATAAGACAGCCTCGATGAACCAATGGGATTGCCGCGTTATCGAGCAATCGTTTGAGGAAATCGGTGAATCCGACGCCGCCTTGGCCCGTCCGAACGCCGACGATGGCAACCTTAGGAATTACCGCCTCGCAATGTCGGTTACCGGAGAGTACACCGCTTACTTCGGAGGGACGAAAGCACTTGCGCTTGCCGCCATCAACAACACGATGACGCGCGTCAATGCCGTGTTTGAAACCGATATGGGCGTGCACATGAACCTGATTGCAAACAACGACCTCATCATTTATACAAACGCCACCACCGATCCTTACGCTAATGCTTCCACGGGAGCAGGCGGCGCCTGGAACCAGCAGTTGCAGACGACGTTGACGAACACCATCGGGAATGCGAATTACGACATCGGACACTTGTTTGGCGCTTCGGGCGGAGGCGGAAATGCCGGGTGCATCGGATGTGTCTGCAAGAATCCGACGTCTTCGGTTCCGCTTGGAAAAGGTTCGGGATATACGTCTCCGGCCGATGGAATTCCGTCAGGAGACAATTTCGACATCGATTACGTCGCACACGAAATCGGGCATCAATTCGGTGGCAATCACACGTTTTCGCACAGCAACGAAGGCACGATCGCCCAAGTGGAGCCAGGTTCAGGATCGACGATCATGGGTTATGCCGGGATTACGGGTTCTACTGATGTCCAGCCGCATTCAGACGCGTATTTTCATGCGGTTTCCATCCAACAAATCACCAATTATGTAAAAACCACGACGTGCCAGACGACCACGGTTACTGGGAATGCGATTCCGACGGCTAACGCTGGAGCGGATTATACGATTCCGAAAGGCACGCCATTCATACTGAAAGGAACCGGATCGGATTCCAACGGTGGAAATCTCACCTATTGTTGGGAACAAATGAATCAACGCACAACGAGCAATTCCATGCCAAGCCCGACGAAGACCGGAGGCCCGGCTTTCCGATCGTTTACGCCGACGACGAGCACATCACGCATGTTCCCCAGATTGGAAACGGTAAAAACAGGCGCGACTTCCTGGACATGGGAAGCTGTTCCGACAGTAGCGCGCACGATGAATTTCAGGCTGACGGTGCGCGACAACCAAGGCGCTTTTGCTGCCAACAATAGCGACGATATGATAGTAACGGTCAACGGAACCGCGGGCCCTTTCACTGTAAGTGCTCCAAACACGGCCGTTTCCTACGTTGGCGGGTCGACGCAAACCGTGACCTGGAACGTAGCCGGAACAACCGCAAACGGCGTGAACTGCTCCAATGTCGACATTCTTTTGTCTACAGACGGCGGTACGAATTTCAATACGACGCTGTTAGCCGCGACACCAAACGACGGTTCCCAAACCATCACGATCCCGAATACACCCGGAACGCAAAACCGCATCATGGTCAAGGGAACCAATCATATTTTCTTTGATATGTCGAACGCGAACTTTACGATAACGGGCGGCTCTTCTGACACGACCGCGCCATCGGCTGCAACGAATCTTGCAGCGTCGGGCACGACACAAACCTCTACCAATTTGACCTGGACGGCGTCTACCGATAATGTCGGCGTTACCGGATACGACGTTTACCGAAACGGAAGCCTCGTCGGTTCTTCGGCGACGACTTCGTATGCCGCGACAGGATTGACAGCCGCGACAACGTACAGTTTTTATGTAAGGGCAAAAGATGCCGCCGGCAACATTTCGGTAAACAGCAATACCGTTTCGGTGACCACATCGGCCAACACAACCGACACTACTGCTCCGACAGCACCGACAACGCTCACAGCTTCGGGCACGAGCCAATCGGCTACTAATTTATCGTGGACGGCCGCAACCGACAATGTCGCCGTTACTGGTTACGATGTTTATAGAAACGGCGTTTTCCTTGCTGCTACGACCACGACTTCTTACGCGGCAACGGGACTTACGCCAGCGACGACCTACAGTTTCTTTGTCCGGGCGAAAGATGCCGCAGGAAACAATTCCGTGAACAGCAACACCGTTTCAGTGACGACATTATCGAACTCGGTTTCCTATTGCGCTTCTCAGGGCAATGATGTCAGCGACGAGTTGATCGGTCGCGTGCAATTCGGGACGATCAACAATCCGTCATCCGGCGGAACGGGATATACCAATTTTACATCAATTTCCACAAACGTGACGCGAGGCTCTTCTTATGCTATCTCGGTCACGCCAACCTGGACCGGAACGACGTATAGCGAAGGTTATGCGGTATTTATCGATTGGAACCAGGACGGGGATTTTTCGGATGCAGGAGAAACGGCCTGGACGCGTTCGGCTACGACCGCAACACCTGTAAGCGGATCGATCACAATTCCTGCGACGGCCGCCATCGGATCGACGAGAATGCGCGTTTCGATGCGTTATAATGCCGTTCCTACATCTTGCGGATCGTTCAATTACGGGCAAGTCGAGGATTATACGGTTAATGTGACCTCAGCGGCACGACTGGACGAAACCGCAACGCCGGCCCTCGGCTTCAGCCTATATCCGAACCCGGTAAAAGGAGAGACACTTAACGTGAGCGACGTTCAGGAAAACGCGGCATTTCGCATCGTGAACCTTCTTGGCCAACAGATCCTGACTGGAAAAGTCAACAACGGTGCGATAAACGTCGAATCTATAAAAGCGGGAACGTATCTGCTGGAAATCGACTCCCAGGTAAAGCGCTTCGTAAAGCAATAGAATATTTAACGCAATCAGACAGGCTGCCTCACAAGGGCAGCTTTTCTTTTTTCACTATTTTTAGGCACATTTTCAATTTTACGACATGAGGAAAGCCGCATTTCTAACTTTTACCATTTTAAGCATGAGCGCCGCGCACGCACAACAAACCATGACGCCTGATTTGCTTTGGAAACTGGGACGCGTTTCGGGTCTCGGGATTTCAAAGGACGGGAAAAACGTAGTGTATAAAGTTTCGACGCCGTCGGTCGAGGAAAACAAATCGAGTTCAAAATATTTTACCGTTCCCGTAGGTGGCGGTAAAGCGGTCGAAGTGACCGACTACAAGTCGCTTCTGAACGACAAGAACGTTTCGCCTGACGGAAAATATATCGCCTACCACGAAGAGGTCAAACTGGCCAAGGTCAACGGGAAGGATTTTTATCCGGAGCTCGAAAAATCGGACGTACAGATTTACGACGGCCTCGACTACCGCCATTGGGATACTTGGAATACGGGATCGTACAATCATGTTTTCTTCCGCGAGAACAAGGAAGGCGCCAAAGGAACCGACCTTTTGGCGAACGAACCGTTCGATTCTCCCCAGAAACCGTTTGGCGGTGACGAAGATTACAATTGGTCGCCTGACGGGAAAAGTATCGTCTATGTCGCCAAGAAAAAATCGGGAACGGAATACGCGAAAAGCACCAACACCGACATTTATCAGTACGATATCGCTACCGGCAAAACGGTAAATCGCACGGAGAAAAATCCGGGTTACGATACCCATCCGAAGTTTGCTCCAAACGGAGACCTGACCTGGCTCCAAATGAAACGCGACGGTTACGAAGCCGATAAAAACGATATCATCGTAAGCCATAAAGGCGTCGATATCAACTTGACCTCGGGTTGGGACGGAACCGTGGAAGACTTCAAATGGAGCAAAGACGGGAAAAAGGTTTATTTCGTCGCGCCCGTTGGAGGAACCAAACAGCTCTTCGAAGTCAACTTCCCTGGGTTGACCAAAATCGCGGTTTCGGTAAAACAATTGACCGACGGCGTGTTTGACGTGGCCGGAATAGTAGACTTCGTTGGCGACAAAGCCATCGTGAGCCGCACCGACATGAACCATGCTGCGGAATTGTATTCGTACGATCTCAAAAAGAAATCGTGGGCGCAGCTTACAACCGTGAACAAAGCGATTTACGATAAACTGGCGCTGAGCAAAATCGAGAAACGCATCGTCAACACGACCGACGGCAAGAAAATGACCGTTTGGGTAATCCTGCCTCCGAATTTCGATCCGAACAAAAAATACCCGACGTTATTATATTGCCAAGGCGGACCACAATCGGCTCTTTCCCAATTCTATTCGTTTCGGTGGAACTTTCAGTTGATGGCCGCACAAGGCTATGTCGTAGTCGCGCCGAACCGTCGCGGAATGCCGGGACATGGCGTAGAATGGAACGAACAGATCAGCAAGGATTGGGGCGGACAGGTCATGAAAGATTACCTCTCAGCGATCGATGATGTCGCTAAAGAAAATTATGTGGACAAAAGCCGTCTGGGCTGCGTCGGCGCCAGCTACGGCGGATATTCGGCTTTTTATCTGGCCGGAATCCACAATAAGCGCTTCAAAACGTTTATCGCTCACGACGGTGTGTTCAACCTGCAATCGATGTATGGAACGACAGAAGAGGTTTTCTTTAACCATTGGGACGGAGGCGGCGCCTATTGGGAAAAAGACAATGCGGATGCCAAGCGCACTTACGGAGAGTTCAATCCGATCAATAACGTGACGAAATGGGACACGCCAATCCTGATCATCCAAGGCGGAAAAGATTTTCGCGTTCCGATCGGTCAAGGACAGGAAGCTTTCCAGGCGGCACAACTACTTGGTATCAAAAGCCGCTTCCTTTATTTCCCGGAGGAAAACCATTGGGTGTTACAACCTCAGAACGCAATGGTGTGGCAACGCGAATTTTTCAAGTGGCTCAAAGAGACGCTTTAGGATATAATGTTTGAGAAAAAGTCCGATATCAGAATTTTCCGATATCGGACTTTGCTTTTTAAGCGAATATGTTACACGATTGATATTCTCATTTTGCGAATATTTAAATTAGCATTACCTTTCCCGTCCCAAGTTTACCGACTATGAAAGCAATGCTGATATTGCTGATTCTGACTGGATTGTCAGCATCGGCGCAAGTAGGTGTGAACACCACCACACCGACGGCCACCCTCGACGTAAACGGCAATATGCGCTTGCGGACCACCGCCGCAACAACGCGCTTGTCTGCGCCGAAAGATTCGCTGCTCGTCGTTGATCAAAACGGAAATATCGTACGCGTCACTTCGCGCAATGTCATTATGAGCCACCTGAAATCATTTGTAAAAGGCGGGCTTTCCTCTACCGCCAACCAGACGATTTCCCTAGGTTCGGCCAACGTTGCGACGGCACCGTTCGGATTTGAGGAATTCGACGAAAACGATGAATACAACAACACCACCTATACGTTTACCGCGGCCAATGCCGGAATTTATTCCGTGAGCGCACAAATCAAAGCATCCGCGGCGTTAAGCCTGACTTCAAATTTCGGGATCGCGGTCGTCAAAAACGGAAGTGTCATCGCGCGAAGTGGTTTCGGAAACATTTCCGTGCTTTCGATAACGGTCTCACCTCCGATCAGAAGTGTCAATACGCTTGTAAAACTGGCTCCGGGAGACACCCTCAGTTTCCAGATCTACGCCGACCTGTTGAATGCGGGAGTCACAGGCACGCGGGAAGACTCGTTTTTTTGGATCGCCCAACAACAATAATCTCGATGATACTCGGACATAAAAAAAACCTGTCGTCTGGACAGGTTTTTTGATATTTCGAAATCCGGAATTATTCCGCTGGATCGTTCATTTTGAAAGTTTCCATAAACTTCGTGGTGTAATTTCCTTCGACATAAGCCGGCTCGTCCATCAACTGTCGGTGAAACGGAATCGTCGTTTTGATACCTTCAATGACGAATTCGTCAAGCGCCCGCTTCATTTTGTTGATGGCTTCCTGACGCGTTTGGGCCGTCGTGATCAGCTTGGCGATCATCGAATCGTAATTCGGCGGAATCGTATAGCCAGCGTAAACGTGAGTATCGAGGCGAACGCCGTGCCCACCAGGAGCGTGAAGCGTCGTTATCTTGCCCGGTGACGGTCGGAAATCGTTATATGGATCTTCAGCATTGATACGACATTCGATCGCATGCAATTGCGGAAGGTAATTTTTTCCTGAAATCGGAACGCCGGCCGCCACGAGAATCTGCTCGCGGATCAAGTCGTAATCGATTACCTGCTCGGTGATCGGGTGCTCGACCTGGATGCGCGTGTTCATTTCCATAAAATAGAAATTGCGGTCTTTATCGACAAGGAATTCCACGGTTCCGGCACCTTCATATTTGATGTACTCGGCTGCGCGGACAGCGGCAAGACCCATCTTTTCGCGCAATTCATCCGTCATGAACGGAGATGGCGTCTCTTCGGTCAACTTTTGGTGACGACGTTGTACCGAACAATCGCGCTCGGACAAATGACATGCCTTTCCATAAGCGTCGCCCACAACCTGAATTTCAATGTGGCGCGGCTCCTGGATCAGTTTTTCCATGTACATTCCGTCGTTTCCGAAAGCCGCGGCAGCTTCCTGTCGCGCGCTCTCCCATGCTTTCTCGAGCTCGTCTTCCTTCCAGATCGCACGCATTCCTTTACCGCCACCACCTGCAGTGGCCTTCATCATTACCGGATAACCCGATTCCTTGGCGACTTGCTTGGCGTGTTCGAGCGATTCCAACAATCCGTCGGAACCGGGAACGCAGGGAACGCCGGCTGCTTTCATCGTAGCTTTTGCCGTGGCCTTGTCGCCCATCTTTTCAATCATTTCAGGAGAAGCGCCGATGAACTTGATGCCGTGCTCCTGGCATATTTTGGAGAATTTGGCATTTTCCGAAAGAAATCCGTAACCCGGATGGATCGCGTCAGCGTTGGTGATCTCGGCCGCAGCGATGATGTTGGACATCTTGAGATACGATTGGTTGCTCGGCGGCGGGCCGATACAGACCGCTTCGTCGGCGAATTTTACGTGAAGGCTTTCCGCATCCGCAGTCGAATAAACGGCAACGGTCTTGATTCCCATCTCACGGCAGGTCCGGATAACGCGAAGCGCGATCTCTCCCCTATTTGCGATCAATATCTTCTTAAACATAATGGTCTGTGTTAAATGAAAAATGTCGAATATCGAAATCGGGACAGGCTAGCCTTGTCCAAAATTCAATCTTCAACATTCAAAATATTTTAAGACGGGTCAACCAGGAACAAAGGTTGGTCGAATTCTACCGGAGACATGTCATCCACAAGGATTTTCACGATTTTTCCAGAGTATTCCGACTCGATTTCGTTGAAAAGTTTCATCGCTTCGATGACGCAAAGCACGTCACCTTTCTGGATGTTGCTTCCAACCTCAACGTACACCGGTTTGTCCGGAGACGGTTTGCGGTAGAACGTTCCGATGATCGGCGACTTGATCGTAATGTATTTTGAATCTTCCGAAGCCGCAGCAACTGGAGCGGCCGGTGTTGAAGCAGCAGGAGCGGCAACCGGAGCGGCAGCTTGTGGCATCGCTGCAACCGGAGCCTGTTGGATATACGTCACCTCAGGTGCGCTGGCTTCGGTCGTGGTTTTGATGGTGATCTTGAAATCGTCCATCTCCAGTTTTACTTCGGTAGCTCCCGATTTGGCTACAAACCGGATAAGGTTCTGAATGTCTCTGATATCCATAAGATTGTAATTTGGTATGTTTAGTTATTTAGCGTCGTATGCCCATTTAAGGTAGATCGCGCCCCAGGTGAATCCGCCGCCGAAGGCCGCGAAAATGAGGTTGTCGCCTTTCTTGAATTTGTGCTCGAAATCGCTGAGCAACAACGGTAGGGTTCCGGAGGTGGTATTTCCGTAGTTTTCGATATTGATCAACACTTTATTTTCCGCAACTCCCATACGATTGGCCGTAGCGTCGATAATTCTTTTGTTCGCCTGGTGGGCGATGAGCCAATCGACGTCCGATTCGGAAAGATTGTTGCGCTCCATGATTTTTTCGGATACGTCGGCCATTCCGGTAACGGCGTATTTGAAAACGGTTTTGCCGTCCTGAAAAACATAGTGCTGACGGTTTTCTACGGTTTCTTTCGATGCCGGAAGCAAAGATCCGCCGGCGTCGATTTTGAGGTATTCGCGCCCGATCCCGTCCGAACGAAGAAATTCGTCCTGAAGGCCGAGACCTTCCTCATTGGGTTCGAAAAGTGCGGCTCCGGCTCCGTCACCAAAAATGATGCACGTCGCGCGGTCAGTATAGTCGATGATAGAGGACATTTTGTCGCCTCCGATTACGAGAATTTTCTTGTAACGCCCGGTTTGGATATGGGCCGCCGCCGTTGACATTCCGTAAAGAAAACTCGAACAAGCCGCCTGAAGATCATAAGCAAATGCGTTTACCGCTCCAATCTGGGTAGCGACGTAAACCGCTGTAGCCGCAACCGGCATATCGGGAGTTGTAGTGGCTAGAAGTACCATATCGATTTCGGCAGGATTGACATTCCCGCGCTCGATAAGGTTTTGGGCCGCTTTTATGGCGAGATAAGATGTGCCTTTCGTGGCATCCTTCAAAATCCTTCTTTCCTTGATGCCTGTTCTGGAGGTAATCCATTCGTCATTGGTATCTACCATGGTCTCAAGGACTTTATTGGAGAGTACGAAATCTGGGACGTAACCTCCTACAGCAGTGATGGCGGCTGTGATTTTGCTCATAGATAGAGAAGTTTTCTTTTGTGGGAGTTTCCCGTAAAAGGTGTTGAAATTACAAAATTTTCGACAAACGTCGGCTTCCGAAAACGTTATTTCCGACTAAAATCCTAGGCAATAAAAAAAACTCCCACGACGTGAGAGTTTACATTGTCTGAATTACAGTGCGTTAGGCAACCGCTTCAGTCTTATCGATAACTACCTGGCCTCTGTAGTACATTTTGCCTTCATGCCAGTAAGCTCTGTGGTAAAGGTGAGCTTCGCCTGTTACCGGGCAAGTAGCGATAGTGGCTACCGTTGCCTTATAGTGTGTTCTTCTCTTGTCTCTTCTGGTCTTGGAAACCTTTCTCTTAGGATGTGCCATTTTATTCTTTTATTTATCCGTTTTTAACAGTGACTTTAATTTGTCCCAACGTGGGTCAGTGCTTTCTTCTTTTTTATCGTTTTTGACTTCTTTAGCCGTTACTTTGAGCTGATTGAGCTTGTCGAGCGCGTCCGACTGGAGCGTTCCGTCCTTAATTCCGGGATGGACGCGTTTCTGCGGAATCGACAAGGCGACCATCTCATAAATATATTGAGACACGTCAACCTGGTGCTCGCCATGCGGCAGGACCAGCAATTCCTCGTTGTCGTTGTTGAACTCGTCACCAAACTGTACGATCAGGTTCATTTTGCCTTTCACGGGCAGGTCGAACATTTCGCCTGTAAGGTCACAAGGCAGGAAAACCGTCCCCTTGTGCTTGAAACTCAACTCGAGCATGGTTGTTTTCTTATCCAGCACCACGTTTACCGTGATATTGCAGGATTCAAACTCGTCGTAACCGAACTCATCAAAGAACTTTTTATCAATCTGATACTCAAATTGGTGCTTTCCTAGTTTTAATCCCGCGAACGAAATTAAAAATTCATTCAACTGTTTCATCATCACACAATTTGCCCCGAATTCGGGTGGGCAAAGATAAAAAATATTTATAACAACAAAAGACTTAATTGCCTTTTTTTGATTCGAGGCTTTTTTCCTTGATTTTCAAAGGATTTTTTGAAATTTCCGCATGGCCGATCCGGGAATGGAATATGTCGATTGCCATGTAGACGGCCTCGGCGAACGAACTGTGGTCGGCTATTCCTTTACCTGCGATGTCGTATGCCGTGCCGTGGTCCGGAGACGTGCGGATTTTATCCAAACCTGCCGTATAATTCACGCCTTTGCCAAATGCAAGTGTCTTGAACGGGATCAGGCCTTGGTCGTGATAGGCCGCGATGACCGCATCGAACTTCTCATATTGCCCGCTTCCGAAGAAACCGTCAGCCGGATACGGTCCGAAAACCATCGTGCCCGTTTCAAACATTTTTTTTATGACCGGGCGCAGCAATTGCTCGTCCTCTTTACCGATTACGCCATTGTCGCCCGCATGCGGATTGAGCCCAAGCACCGCGATTTTCGGCTTGTTGATGCTGAAATCCTGGATCAGTGCTTTTTTTACCGTTTCAATCTTGGTGCGGATGAGCGTCTCATTCAAATGGGAAGCGACATCGTTGACGGGAACGTGATCGGTAAGCAACCCGACGCGCAAATTGTCCTTGACCATAAGCATGAGCGCATTGCCCTGTAATTCCTGGGCTAAGTAGTCGGTATGTCCGGGAAATTTAAATTCTTCAGATTGGATGTTGTATTTATTGATCGGCGCCGTTACCAGGACATCTATGCCGCCGTCTTTCAACGCAGCGACAGCCGTAGTGAACGACTTGATTGCGTATTCGCCGATTTTCTCATCATTTGACCCGAAGTTCAAATCGACCGGCTCCCGCCAGACGTTGAGCACGTTGATCTTTCCGATGACAATCTGGTCGAGGCTGTCGATTCCATGCAGCATGGATTGGGACTCGAATGTCTTTTTAACGAACGACAACACCTTTACATTAGCAAAAATCACGGGCGTGCAGAACTCGAGCATTCGGGAATCTTCAAAGGTCTTGAGAACGACCTCGCTCCCGATTCCGTTCAGGTCCCCGATTGATATCCCAACTAGTATGTTTTCTGCTTTCTTGGTCATGCCCCGACGGATTTTATTTGCTAATTTTGAGGGCAAATTTAGAAAATTAAAACCACAATGTTCACGGGAATCATCGAAACGCTAGGCATCGTAAGCAATATTGATCGCAATGGAGGCAATTTGGACGTAACGATCCAATCTTCGATAACCTCCGAGCTCAAAATCGACCAAAGCGTATCTCACAACGGCATTTGCCTTACGGTAGTAAACATCGAGTCAGATCACTACACCGTTACGGCAATTCAGGAAACTATTGCAAAAACCAATATCGGCGAATGGAGCGTCGGCGACGAGGTCAATCTCGAAAGAGGAATGCGTCTCGGCGACCGGCTCGACGGACACATCGTTCAGGGCCACGTCGACCAGACCGCGATTTGCATTTCGGCCGAAGAAGGTAATGGGAGTTGGGAATTCCGATTTTCGTACGATCAGGAAGCAAACAATATCACAATCGAGAAAGGCTCGATTACGGTAAACGGCGTGAGCCTTACGGTCGTCGATTCGGAAGCCGGGGAATTTAGCGTCGCTATCATCCCTTATACATACGATAATACCAATTTCAAGCACATCGCAATCGGGTCGACGGTCAATCTGGAATTCGACGTGGTCGGAAAATACATCGCGCGCCTTTACGGATTTCGCGACATCCGTTAAAGAAATAACCCGAGTCTAAGCCCGGGTTTTTTTATATCTCACTTGGTTGATTTTGTAAAATGCGATCGCTAACGCCCCTATCCCCAATCCTATCAAGCCATTGTCAATAGGCAATCCCGGAGGAACCGGATCAGTTGGCGACGGCGGCGGCGGACCGCCCGGAGCCGCTAATGAAACGCCGGCAATCATGACCGCCGTAAGCGTAAACATCGCCACGGACGCAACTGTCAGTACTGTTTTTGGGACAAATTTCATAGGCCGTAAAAGTAAATAAAAAATCTTTTTAGCAAAATTTTTCAGCAAATAAATTAATTTTTTGAACAATAGGCAATGTTAATCCCCAAATACCTAATTTAATCAACACATTTAACAATTTCTTGTTATAAAATGAACATTCGCCAAATTTTGCGCTTGCAAATGTACGATTTCAAATCCAACTCCGGAACTTTTAATTGACATTAACGTAGAAAAGAGCGTTTTAGTTTTTTCCACCGTCCAGATATCGTTGCAAAATATCCAATTTCTACTAAGTGTAATCATTGATGTTGCAATTTTAACAAATGTTGGAGAATTAATTGTTGCGGTTTCCCGTATATTTAAGTAAAGCCCCATAAAATGTCAAGTAGAATAAGGGAGAAGCTGTCGATTCTCGCCGATGCCGCCAAATACGATGTTTCTTGTTCTTCAAGCGGAGGCAGTAGGAAAAATACGAACAAAGGTTTGGGCGACAGCAGCGCATCCGGAATCTGTCACACGTATACCGAAGACGGACGCTGTGTATCACTTCTTAAAATCCTGCTAACGAATCATTGTATTTTCGATTGTGCTTTTTGCGTTTCGCGAAAGAGCAACGATGTGCAACGCGCGGCTTTTACCGTCGAGGAAGTGGTTGACCTGACCATGAATTTTTACCGCCGCAACTATATAGAAGGCCTTTTCTTAAGTTCCGGAATTTTTAAAAATCCAGACTTTACCATGGAACGCTTGGTTCGGATCGTAAAAAAACTTCGACTCGAGCAACGCTTTTACGGCTATATTCACCTAAAAACGATCCCGGGTGCGAGCCAGGAATTGTTGACCGAAGCCGGCCTATATGCTGACCGGATGAGCATCAACCTGGAAATGCCGACAGAAGCCGGATTAAAACTTCTCGCTCCCGATAAGTCGCACGAGGAAGTCAAAAAACCGCTTGGCTTCATTCAGGAAAACATTGTGAGGTTTAAGGATGAAAAAAAACTGATCAAAAGCACACCTAAGTTCGTTCCGGCTGGTCAGAGCACGCAAATGGTGATTGGCGCCACTCCGGAAACCGACATGGAAATTATGTATAGCGCGGATGCCTATTACAAAAAATTCGAGCTTAAGAGGGTTTACTACTCCGGCTATATTCCGATCAGTTACGATGAACGAATGCCCATCATTGGCAGCCAGCCTCCCCTTTTGCGCGAAAACCGGCTCTACCAAACCGATTGGCTTATGCGGTTTTATGGATTTGATGTCAAAGAACTGCTCAATTTTCAAAATCCTCATCTCGATGTGGATATCGACCCGAAATTAGGTTGGGCGTTGCGCAACATGGACCAGTTTCCAATCGATATCAACACTGCGGATTATAAAATGATCCTCAGGGTTCCTGGAATTGGAGTGGGATCGGCCAACAAAATTGTGCAAGCCAGGAAATTCTGCAAACTTCGTTCAGATCAATTGCAAAAAATCGGGATCGCCTGGAATCGAGCCAAGCACTTTATCCGCTGTGCCGATAGCATTTTCGAACTCAACAATCCAGAAGCTTTTTCCATCAAATCGCGAATTCTTTCCGAAAGCAACAGCAAATACCTCAAAATTCCCCAAAATCAACTCACGCTGTTCTGACCATGATTACCTACGTATTTGACGGCTCATTCGAAGGTTTGTTAACCGCAATTTTTGACAGTTACGAGCTCAAGTCAATTCACGTATCGGTGATTTGCGAAAAACGCCATCAACCCGGGCTTATCGGAGACGACCACATAGTCACCACCGACGAAATCAAAGCCAGGCGGGTGTGGCAAGGCCTCAAGAAAAAGCTCCCTCCCGATTGGCAGCAGCGTTTCTACAATACATACTTGTCCGAATTGCCTGAAAGCTTCCAACACCTGTTTGACTTTGCCCACTATATTTTCGACAATCCGAAAGGAGCTGAGACGAATTTTGGCAATGCTTCGGTGATGGCCGTTTCCCAAACCGATAAAAGCGTAAATCGCGAACGACATCGCATGAAGGCCTTTATTCGGTTCCAGAAAACTTCCGACGGTATTTTTTATGCCCCAATCGAGCCGGATTACAACGTTCTGCCACTCATCGCTACCTTTTTTAAAAACCGTTACGCCGACCAGATGTGGATCATTTACGATCTCAAACGCAAATACGGCCTGTTCTACAATCTTGAAAAGGTCGAAGAAATCAAGATCGATTTCGTCAGTGAAACCGAGTCTTCGACCTCCTTCCTTCCGGCCAAAGCCGTAGACGAAAACGAAGAACTTTACGGGCTTTTGTGGAACGATTACTTCCGCAGTACGAATATACCGGCACGACGGAACATGAAACTTCATTTACAGCACGTCCCAAGGCGCTATTGGCGATATCTGACTGAAAAACAACACAATTGATCAAGGATCTTTCAACGTAAAAGTGACCGGATCTTCGATTTTGTATTCTCCTTTTTTATAGACTTCGCCAGTGCCAAGAATGAATTCGTACGTGTAAGTCGCTTTCGGGACGTCGAACGCGCATTCTTTCCCTTCTTTTGGCACGACGAGTTCCCGCGTGATTTCGTTTGCTTCCCTGTCGAGGCCCGTCATACGGAACGTCACTTTTTGTGCCATGCGGTTTCGGACACAAATAGCCTCCACAAACTTTGAATCTTTCTTTTTATCATCGGATCGCGCCATTTTCAAAATGGTCAGGCTTCCGAGCAACAGTTCACCTCCTCTCATAACCTTGTCGAGGTCCGACTGTGCGAAAAAAAAGAATGGGAACAGCAAAATGGCAATAAACGAAGAGGATTTCATGACAAAAGGATTTAGGCGTGTACAGCATAAAATTACGCCCGATCCCGCTTTGCCGGTTACAGAAAAACTGTACTAATTGTTAATTTTGAGTCGACGCTCTTTTTCCTTTCACGCTTATCCTGACCTTCCCGCTTTCTGGATCGTCAGAAGCGAGCAGATGCAGCACGATTCCGCGATGGCGCCGTTTCTCAAGTTCGGCCTCATCAGAAATTTCCTCGTCTTTTTTAGGGTTGCGCAGCGGCACGTCGATCAATAAATTCGTTCCGGATCCAAACGAGTAAACGCCTTCCACATCGAGGTTGAGCACATTGGAACTGATCTTCATCGGCGCAATGTGAACCTTCTCGCCCTTTACCTCGAACATCCCGTGTAAATCCTTGAACGCAATATTTTGTATGTCGCGCCTCCTGAAGGCAATCTTTCCGACGCTTTGTATGGGCTCGAAATTAAGCAACGCCCCGTCTCGCAATGAAAACTCACATTTTCCCTGCATCGATTTTGGCAACAGCGCACGTTCACCCGTCATGTGACCGCTCAATTTGGCATCTAGCGACAGTTTACCCGATAGGTTTTTGGACGTGAGGGTCTCCATACCAAAATTGTCGAACGACTGGAAAAATGTCCTTACGTTCACGTCTTTTACCTTTGCCGAAAATCTGTAATTTTCGCGTTTTACCGCATGTACCAATTCCCCTTCGATCTGGATGCGGCCGCCGGCGTGCTTCAACCCGGCTTTTTTGAGGTACATTCCAGATTCAGTGATGTCGACAATCGCCGTGGCCTCGCTTCCCGAAAACTTATTGTACGAGAGCTTGTCGATTTTCATAGCCATTCGGACCGAACTGCTTTCCATAAATTCGTTAAGCTCACTAGTAAAGTTCCCTTTTTTCTTGCTTGCTGTGGATCGCGTCTGACGTTTCGCAACCAATCCGGCAAATTCCATCAAATCGAGTTTTTTGCTGTAAACGTTCCAATTCAGCACGATTTTTTCGGGAGCGATATAATACAGGTTCAGGAAGTTTTCTACTTTTCCGTCCATCAGCACATCGCTTTTGGCGGTTTTTATGTGGATATTCCGGATGAACAAATCGCGCGAATTGAAATCAAGGTTGACTGAAACGTCCTCCAAACCGATTTTCTTCGGGCCGTAAATTAAATTGGCATTCGACACCGCGATTTTCCCGAGAATCTTGGGCCGTGCGAGCTTGTGGTCGATGACGTCGGCAGTGAAATCTACGTCGATTTCGGCCTTGCCTGCTTTAAAATCGAGCAGGTTTTTATCGACTATCGAATTTACGCGCGTCAGTTCAAAGCCGGAAATCAGTTTTCCTTTCGCGGTAGGATTGTCGAGGTCCGCGATGGAAATTACGGGCATTGAAAAGGGCACGGTTCCGTATTCGCCCGAGAGATTCCGAAGCAAAATGACCGAATTCGCGTCGCCAAGCGGCTTTTTTTTGTTGTAATTATTCGCAAAGGTTCCATCGAAATTGCACTTGGAAACCAATCCACCGGGAGTTTGCAGGTCGTTGTTGCGCACTTTGGCCTGGACGTAAATCAGCGGATCATCGAACGAATTGAAGTCGCCTTCGAGATCGCAACGCACCTCGATTGGTTTCGACATGTCGAACAACAACAGTTTTTCGCTGATATTACCGGACAAAAGCGCCGCCACATTTTTCCAAAGAATTTTCTTATTTACAAGGTGGATCGCAAAGCGGGCATCCGTTCCTTCAAAGCTAAATTCCGCGGCAAGCGTAAAATGTTCGTTCCCGATGTCGATTGGCTGTTGCACTAATCTGTAATTCGACAGGCCGTCGGCACGCACGTCGAACTTGCCTTTGAGCCGCTTGTTTTTGGAGAAACTGCCATGTTTGGTATTGAAGCTCATGCTCTCCACGAGAATATCGTAATCGACGTTTGCCTGCCATCCTTCGGCTCTCGGGTCGACTTTACCGTCGAGCTTGTTTACCTTGTAATGGTGAAGTTTGCGCCTTGCGGAATTTTCGATCCGGAACGCTACATTTTCCAAACGAAACTCTCGCCACTCGAAAGCTGTACCGCCACTTTTGCTTTCAGACGCAGGCTTTTTCTTAAAAACAGAGGTATTCGAATAACCATCGGCCGTCACAAAAATATCGACGGATGCATCTTCGATCGCGATTTTCCTGATTTCGACAGTACCCGAAATAAGCGCCAACACATTGACCGACACGTCTATCTTTGAGGCCGAGAGCAGCTTCCGATTGTGATCTGCAAAGTGCCTGTCGGTCAGCGCGACATCGACAAGCCGCAGCGAAACCCTCGGAAATCCGCTGAAAAACTCTGGCTTTAAATCGCCAATAACGAGTTTACCGTCGAGATTTTCGTTGAGTTTTTGGCTAACCTGAATTAACACATCGTCTTTGTTGCTTTGGATGTACAACCCGATCGACACGAATCCGATGACAAGCAAAATCAAAGGCACGGCCAACACCAACAGGATGATCCTGATCCATCGCCTATTGCGGGTTTTGGTAATTTTTGCTGCCGGATCCTGGATTTCCATTTCGAGAATGTTGTAATTCTTAAATATAGTCGAAATCGCGCGAATCCGTGTTTCTTTTGGGAAACCGTTGTCAACGCCTCACAAAAAAACCCGCCGAAGCAGGTTCTTGTCATGATGGAAAATGTTTCCGAAACCATTCGGACGCAAGCAACAGATCTTGCTCCGACAAACTGTGACCCGTAGCGATGCTGTGATCGTCCACCAAAAACCCGGCGCTCGAGAGAGCATTTGTATACTTTCGGTTCTCGTCTTTATCGACAGTGGGATCTTGAGAGCCGTTAGACAAAAACACCGGTGTCGGCCTGAGACTGTTTTTCTGGCGATTGTCCCGAAACGGCGGCATCGGCCGGAACAATATCGCACCTGCAAGGAAATCCGGATGCAGAACTAGCGTCGCCCCGGCGATGTTGGCACCGTTCGAATAGCCGAGAGCGACGATCTTCGTCACGTCGAAACCTTCTGACACGGCAACTTTTTCGAGAAAATGCTTTAATTCATCTGTTCGGAACCCGAGATCCTGTTCGTCGAAAATCCCCATCGCCTTTCGCTTGAAAAAACGCGGCATGCCGTTTTCCTCAACATTTCCTCTAACGGAAAGTACGTTGAATCCGTCGCCGAAATAATTGGTCAGAGACAACAAATCATGTTCGTTGCCGCCCGTTCCGTGCAAAAGCAGCAGCGTGAACGCCTCCGCCTTTCCGGCCGACCTGTAAATGTATTTTAATGGTGAATATTCCATGATAACTTAACTGATGGTGGGTAAAATAGCCTCGATCTGGGCGCGTTTGCTCTCGTGTTGTGCCGGAAGTTGGAGGCCTTTGCCCAAATCTTCAAGCGTTTCGTCTACCATAAAACCGGGATTGTCGGTAGCGATTTCGAACAGCACGCCTCCCGGCTCACGGAAATAAAGCGAATGGAAATATTGCCTGTCGATTTGCGGCGTAATGCTCAATCCGGACGCTGCTATCTTTTGTCGGAACTCCATCAGTGCGGCATCGTCTTTCACACGAAACGCAACGTGGTGGATGGTTCCGTTGGCGCCCCGTCCCTTTTCTTCGGACGGAATTTCGACGATATCCACGATCGCAGCGCTCTCGACGGCATCGGTTACATAACGGAAGCGATTGACATCCTGTTGCTGCAAGTGGTATCCGAAAATATCGGTGAGGACAGCGGCCGTCGCGGTTTTGCTGTTAAGCGTCAAGGTGATGTGATGAAAACCTCTTATTGCGAATTCGGACGGGACATCTGCGGTTATCCATGGTTTTCGGGCGTCATTTTCCACTTCGGTCAGTTCGAGCTTCAATCCGTCAGGATCGATAAAGGTCAGATACTGCTCTCCGAATTTGACGGCCGGTTTATTATAAATGACGTTTTGCTCGTCGAACCGTTTGATCCAGAAATCAAGGCTTCCTTTTGGTACGGAATACCCGATTTCGGTTGCCATTCCCGCTCCTCTTCTGCCTTGGGCAATCCGGTCGCCCCAAGGGAAAAACGTCAGGATTGTTCCGGCACTTCCGACCTCATCGCCAAAGTAAAAATGGTAGGTTCCCGGATCGTCGAAATTGACCGTTTTTTTGATGAACCTCAAATCGAGCGTCTTTGAGTAGAAATCAAAATTGCGTTGGGCGTTTCCGGCAAGGGCCGTGATGTGGTGCAAACCTAAAACTCTATTTTCCATGATAATGATATGTATTGGTTGATGGATCAAAAGTAAGCCGGCCCAAAACGGCCTGCATTGAACTAGGACAACAAATGCAAAAACCGGCTCCTTCGGGATCAGTCGAGCGGAACCGGCTTCAAGGAAATTAAAGCTACCACAGTTTTTCTACAGGGCGGAATGCTGGAATTCCTCGACGTCGGACATCGAAATGCCCAAAGCGGCAGCCACTCCCGCACCATAATCAGGATCTGCTTTAGCGCAATTGCGGATATGTCGTATCTGTATGAACTTTTCGGCCGGCGCGATCTGGGCGGCGGTGTTTTGGAACAGCAAACGCTTTTTCTCATCGGTCAGCAATCGGAACAAATTACCTGGCTGTGAGAAGTAATCCGTATCGACGCGATGATCCCATGCGCCCGCGTCACCGTGCAAGGCCAGCATCGGCTCTTTTTGATCGGTTTGCTGTTGCCATTGTCCGAAGCTGTTGGGTTCATATCCAATCGTTCCTCCGTAATTCCCATCGACGCGCATCGCACCGTCCCGATGAAACGCATGATACGGGCACTTGGACTGGTTGACGGGAATCTGGTAATTGTTTACGCCGAGACGGTATCGTTGCGCATCTCCGTACGAGAACAATCGCCCCTGGAGCATCTTATCTGGCGAAAACCCGATCCCGGGAGGAACATTGGCCGGATTGAACGCCGCCTGTTCCACTTCCGCAAAGTAATTTTCAGGATTTCGGTTGAGCTCAAATTCCCCGACTTCGATCAACGGATAATCGGCATGTGGCCAGACTTTCGTGAGGTCAAACGGATTGATGTGATAGGAATCGGCATCTTTTTCGGGCATGACCTGCACATAAAATTTCCATTTCGGGAAATCGCCTTTCCCTATCGAGTCGAACAGATCGCGTTGGTGACTTTCGCGGTCGCCTCCGATAATTGCAGCAGCCTCGGAGTCGCTGAGATTCTCAATACCTTGTTGGGTGCGGTAATGGAATTTCACCCAAAACCTCTCGTGTTGCGCATTGGTAAAGCTGAACGTGTGGCTTCCGAAACCGTGCATGTGACGGTACGATTTCGGGATGCCGCGATCGCTCATGACAATCGTGACCTGGTGCAGGGCCTCGGGCAACAGCGTCCAAAAATCCCAATTGTTGTTCGCACTGCGCAAGTTTGTCCTCGGATCGCGTTTTACGGCGTGATTGAGATCAGGGAATTTCATCGGGTCACGCATAAAGAACACCGGTGTATTGTTTCCGACGAGATCCCAATTGCCCTGTTGGGTGTAAAATTTGAGTGCGAAACCGCGAATGTCGCGCTCGGCATCGGCAGCACCGCGTTCGCCGGCAACGGTTGAGAAGCGAACGAACATGGGTGTTTTTTTCCCGATTTCCGAGAAGATGTCAGCCTTGGTGAAACGCGTAATGTCATGCGTCACGGTAAATTCGCCATATGCTCCAGAACCCTTTGCGTGCATGCGGCGTTCCGGGATGACCTCGCGGTCGAAGTGCGCCATTTTCTCTAGGAACCAAAAGTCTTGGAGCAAGGCTGGGCCGCGGGCACCCGCAGTTTGTATGTTTTGGTTATCGGGAACGGGCGTCCCGGTAGCCGTGGTAAGTTTTTTATTTTCCATGATTGGATGCTTCAGGTTATATGTTGCTCATCGGATCTTGTTTGAGTTGCGTTCTTTCGACCCGGGCGCGACTAAAAAAAGGGCCGTCTTGAAAATGCCAGATCGCGACGGCCCGAAACAAAAAGTTATTTTACCGAATACGGAAGCGATAAGTTTCCGCTGGCCACCGAATACACCTGGTAGACGCCAAGCATCGGTTTGGGGCCTTTGCCTCCATCGGTGTGTGTGGTCTTGCCGCCCGTGTTCACTTGCATGAAGCAGGCCACGGCGTCGAATTTAAAATCGGTTTTGCCGGATATGCGGTAGTCGGGAACCATCACACGGATCGTATTGCCGTTTGTCACCACCTGGTAACCGGGACTGTCCATGTACATCGCCATCCCGGGATTGTTGGCCGGAAGTTTTACCGAGTTGTCGGTTTTCTTGAATTCTTTGACGGCGAGTCCACCTTCGACGCGTTTGTCTTCGACGAGAATCACCCAATGCGGATGCCATATCACTCCGTCATTGCCGAAATTGCGGTCATAGTTCTCGTCCCACATAGGCGTATCGTCAAAATCAGGATGAGAAGTCAGGGCAAGGGCGACGATACCCTCAGTTGGGTTGAAACCGACATCGGTAGACTTCAATGTCGTTGGGAATACGTAACCCAGGACCGGTGCGCCGTTGAGTTGTCCGACACCTTTCGGCGTGGTGGCTCCGGCATTTCCCTTTACTTTGATTTCCCAGACCGTCATGCCGTAATCGGGACTTTTTGTTACCGATGCCGATTCGATGATAAAATCGTCGTTGTTGTAGCATTTGCCGCATTCGGGCGCAAACAGCAATCCCATGGCCGCGGCGGCCAGATAGAATAATTTTTCCATGTTGAAATGATTTGATGGTTGATAAAAAAATAAACGAATACGGGGCTGTGATTCCAAAATATTGAAATACAGCTACTTAAAATAAAAAGGATAGAGCGTAATAATGAAATTGCACTAGTCGCGCGAAATACCGCTAGCGAAGAACGTTGGTCAGCCTGTCGAGCAGTTCGGACAAGACCGCATTAGGTCGTGAGAAATGACGCGCTAAAATTTCCGTTTCGGATTGCACAAAGCGCGCGCTGACAAGCTCGTCCCGTCCGTTGATGACCATTTGTGCGATCGATGCCGGCGTCGCCTCGGGATGGAATTGGATGCCGAGTACATTATCCGCGAACGCGAACATCTGGTTTTTACAAGCGGGATTTTCCAAAAGATTTTGGGCAGATTCCGGCAGCTCGAACGTGTCGCCATGCCAGTGAAATACCGGGCTGTCGAAGTCCAGGCCGTCCAAAAGACGGTGATTTTCGCCCAAAGCGGTTTTCTGGACCGGAAACCATCCGATTTCCGTATCGGAATTTCGCACAACTTTCCCTCCGATCGCCTCGGCAATCAATTGGGAGCCGAGACATATCCCCAAAACCGGTTTTCCCGTCACAATGGTTTGCTTTATAAACCGCTTTTCGTCTGCAAGCCACCCAAATTGCTGTTCGTCGTAGATATTCATCGGCCCGCCGAGGATGACGAGTGCGTCGAAATCGAGCTGTACGGGAAAATCCGCAGCTTCAAAAAGTTTGGTAAAGGAAATTGTGTGGCCGTTTTCGAAAGCCCAATCGGAAATATGGCCCGGACCTTCATAAGATACGTGCTGAAGAATATGTAAGTTCATTTTCAGGCGGTTTTTGCCGAAAATTCGTTGCAGTCCACGCGTAATTCGGCATCGGAAAGAACAGTTTCGAGCAAGTTGCAATAATGGAAATCCTGCTGACGCGAGTGAAATCGACAATTGAGGCACATGCGCTGTAGCGAAATCACGCCCTTTGCATTGAGTTGGGAAATCAGCTGCAGAAGCGCCGTGTACATCGACTCTTTTTGCAGTTCGGGAAAGCTTTCGAGCGCTTGTTCGATATCAGATGTGAACCGCGCCGATCCCTCGGCTATCTGACGCCCGAAGTCGGTCAACGCCAAATTGAAGCTTCTCGAATCGGACCGATCCGACACTGATTGCACGAGCTCTTTCCTGATCAACGTCTTTACCGAATCACTGATGGTTGCCTTGGTCATGTTGAATTCCGAGGCGAGCGAACTCACAGTGGCCATTCCCGTGCGATGCGTATGGACAAAAACGAGAATCTGCACCTGGATCGGGCTCAACCCATACGTTTTGGCTTCCTGCCACAGCAAAACGCGGAAGGCTTCGGAGACTCTTTCGAGCCCTGATGCTATTTTCGCTTCCAGGTTATTTTGCCGTGGTTGGGTGTCCATTTCAGTTACAATTTTCCATTTCTACGATATAGTAGCCCTGTCGTTCAATGTCATCTACCACGGGAGGCGGCGCGACTTCGATGTGACAGTATCGGCACTCCTCGGAATTGAGCGTAAGACCGTTTTGCCCTTTCGCGGCCAGGTATTGCTGCCCAAATGTATGGATAATATTTTCGTCTTTGAGTTCGTCGGGAACGACAATGTCAAAATGCATAATCGATCCGTCGTTGCGGGTTACGTAAGTATCCCAAACTGCTACTTTCATAAGATTGTTGTTTAAGTTGTGGATAAATCCCGGAAGCCGGAACCTCCGGGATTGATGAATCAGGCTTTTACGTCTTCCATCGACGCTCCGAAATTGAGGTGGAGCACGTTTCCGTTTTTCAAAACCAATGCCGGCACTGATTTCAGGCCCGCCGCTTCAGCCTCGTCAATGCGATGTTTGGCAGTTGCAAGGTTGACGATTTCGACCTTTTCTTCTCCTATCAGGCTGATAACGTCGTGTTCTGCGCTGATACAAACCGGGCATCCGGCGTGGTAAAAAATTGCTTTTGTCATGAGATTGCGATTTTGTTTGGCTTCATTGCCGGCACAAATATAGTTAGGAATCCTAACTAATGACGCATTTTACATAATTTTAACAATTTTTTAAGATCATAAACCGGATCAATCCAAAGCAAATTTTGTTTTAATTCATTGACTGTTAGTAAATTACACTTAAACACAAATCGTCAGTCGGCAAGATTCCGCTAAACGCCAATCAATATGATATAAAGATGTGAGATGTCCGAAAACAAAAAAGCATTGGGATTGCCAATGCTTTTAAGATGGGTTTTACCGAAAAGGATTATTCTACGGTTACGGCCTTCGTGATGAATTCCGTAGCCGATTTCTTGAATTTCAGGTTGTAAGCGCCGGCCGCAGTTGGCTTGAACTTGTACACTGTGTCCTTGATCACGGCAGCCGCCTCGCAGTTATTCGATGCGTAACGCGCCACAAGTTCAATGGTTTTGGTAGTCCCGGTGGCCGACTCAACGTACCGTTGGAATTCGCCGCACGCATTGTCGACCGAATATTTTACGACATACGAAAGTTCCTGGTTTACGTCACCTTCAGACGGGCCCGTAATATCGGTCACATAAGCTACTTTCGTAACCGTTGAAGTGTTGGAGTCATCATCGCTGCATGATGCTGCACCCATTGCCAAAAATGCCATTACGGCAATTGCTTGAAATTTGATCTTTTTCATAATAAAACAATTTAATTTCCCTCTAGATTGTCCTATTTGACAAGGGTTGCGCCAGGTCTCGTGTTAAAGTATCGTCTTAAAAGCTAGTGTTCGCGTAGTAAATTGTCAGTCAAAACTTTATATGACTGTTACAAATTCAATTTTTTTCGATTTGTTTAGCGTCGACTGCGACCGAAGGCACTCAGGACGTAAAACCCACCTCGTTTCGAAGAAATGATGTAAAAAATCCTTGTTTGAGTTTGCGAACTTTGAGTCCCTGTAAGACCCCGACCATGATAAAATCCAAAATTGCACAATGTTGTTTGGCACTGTCCGACTTGAAGTGGAAAATCAGCTTTGCCGAAAGTGCGTCGGCGGGAAGGTTGAGCTATGAATTTTCATTGGACGCCAATTCGGGAAAAGTGCTTTTAGGAGGATTGGTAAGTTACGACGCTTCTCTCAAAGAGGAGCTTTTGCGAATTCCGAAATCTCTTGTGGAACGTTATACGCCCGAGTCGGCTGAAGTTACCAAGGCAATGGCGTTGTCGTTCCGCAAAATAAGCCATGCGGACGTTTGCGTAGCCTTGACCGGACTCACGTCTCCTGGCGGGAGCGAAACGCCTGAGAAGCCCGTCGGAACCATTTTTACCTGCATCGCTTTTCCAAACGATATACTGGAAGATCGCGTCGTCTTCGATGGCTCTCCCGAAGAAATCGCAAGCAAGGCCGTCGACCGTGTAGCCGATCTCTTGCTCCAGGTTTTGCTTGACAAATCCGAACAATCTAACGTAAAATAGCTGAAAATGGAGAATTACGATGAATACAAAACACAACAACTATCCGGCAAGCGCGTACTCGTAACCGGAGGCACGACCGGTATTGGGCGCGCAACCGCCATTTTGCTTGCGACCCTCGGAGCCAAGGTATTGGTATTCGGAAGACATCGTCAGGAACTCGATGATACGCTGGCATCCGTCGCAGACGACAATATTTCGCTTTCAGGGATCGTTGCCGACGCCTCGCGCCGGGAAGACCTTCTCAGGGTTTTCGAACATGTGGATTCCGAACTTGGCGGGCTCGATATCCTAATCAACAATGTTGCCTTGCCAGCTCAGAGTATCGTCGACACGGACTTTGAACACCGCGATTACATCCTGCAAACCAATCTGGCTTCTTACATGAGTTGTGCGCAGTTGGCGATCGACCGAATGAAATCAGACGGCGGGCACATCGTAAACGTAGGCTCGATGAGTGCCGAGGTCAGGGAAAAAGGAAGCAGCCTTTACGTGGCGACCAAATCGGCAATCGAAGGATTATCGGCATCGCTGCGCAAAGAGGTCAACGAAATGGGCATCAAAGTCACGTTGATCGAACCCGGCGCGACGGCTACCGACATGCAGGGAAACGACGCCGAAAAACTTGCCGAAAAAACACGCGAAAACGAAATGTTGACCGCTAACGACGTTGCCGTTGCCATCGCCTATGCGCTCTGTCAGCCAAAACGATGCGACGTTGTCCTGATCCAACTAAGGCCCCATCTCCAACTTATCTGATTTTAATTTCAATGAAAAATCCTCTAAGCGCGTGGGCTGCAACCGCCCAATCGGACATTTTGCACGGAAAGAATGTCGGAGAACTTCAGTTTGGCGAATTCCGGGTTGACATCGTCCAATCTCACAATTCGCTTTGGGCGATCTGCGAATGGCCCGGCGGAGGACGCGTGGCATTCCGTCCTGTTTTTACCTGGGGCGCCGTCATTGAAACGTCCGATGTCAAACAAACATCGCCCGACCAAGTCGATATCCGCATTTCATGTGCTCTCGGCGAATTCCGATGCACGATCACCTTTGCCGAAAGTATGCAGTTTCCTACGTTTCGCTACACTACATCGTTCATCTCGAAAGAGGATCTCTTCGTGCCGTTCAGCCCGCGCGACGTGTTGCCGCTGCCGGGAACGGGCCTGATTTCCAATTCAAAAGGCGAAATTCACGTATCCCAGGAAGGAACGCGTTCCGGACACCTTTATTTCAGCTTGTCGAAGCCGTTTGAAGGATCGGTTTTCTATTTCCAGAATCTTACCGCTTTGAGCGAATATTGTGACGCTACGGAAACGTCAGTTGGCGGTTCGGTTGGCGGAAGTTGGCCCGAAACGGGCTTCAGCCTTCCTCCAACTGTCAAAAAACCGATTCCTGCGGGCCGTCGTTTCATTATTTCCGACGCCTTCGTTTTGCCGTCTGTCGAAGTCCCGAAAAGCAAGGAAGCGGGTTGCAGGAACTATCTCGACTACCTTGCATCGGTCTACCTGTTGCTTCCAAAACCCGAAACAGTCTATAACGACTGGCCGAAAATTGCCAAAAAAGGCTTGTCCGACCTCGGGAGAAACAAAGGTTGCTGGACGCAGGCCGAAGGACACTCTTACCTCAACGCCTACGTTTGCGACTACGATACGCCTCCCGAAATCATGGTGCAACTGGCCGTGCTGGTGCCGCTGACGGAATATTTTGAGTGGCGCGGAGGCAAACCCGATGCGGTACGGGACGATTTGCGCAACGGCTTGCCCGCGTTTTATGACGAAAAGCTCAAAGTGGTCAGGCGATGGCTTCCGTCACTTGTACATCGGCTTGACGAATCAGAAGAACAAAAGAAAGAAGGCGTCATGGATTCCTGGTATTTGCATCATCCGTTGATGAACCTCGCCCGACTCGCCATCAAAAAAGACAAGATGGCCGAAAAAATCATCCTGGATTCCATTGCCTTTCCCATGAAAGTCGCCAAGCATTTCAACTATGAATGGCCCGTGTTTTATAATTTGGACACGCTTGATGTCGTCAAAGCGGAAACTGCCGAAGGTAAAGGAGGCGAAAAAGACGTTCCCGGCGCTTACGCCCATCTGATGCTCGAAATGAGAGATCTCACAGGGGACGATTTGTATTTCCGTGAAGCGATCACTTCACTCAAAAAACTCGAAGGACTCGGGTTTGAAATTTTTTACCAGGCCAACAATACCGCGTTCTCGGCCGCTACTTTGTTGAGGGTTTATAAAGAGACCGGCGAGCAAAAATATTTGGACTTGAGCTATGCCTGTATCGCGTGTTTGTTCCGCAACATGCAAATCTGGGAAGGCCATTACGGACTGTCGAAAAACTACTCCCGTTTTCTTTCTGTTTATCCGTTGGCCGAAGCTCCGTATATCGCGGCGTATGAAGAGGTCGAGGTATATGCTGCGCTTGTCTTTTATTTACAGGAGGCCGAGTCGATCGATTTGGCGCCATCGGTACGCTTGCTCGTCGCGGAATTCATACGGTATTTTGTTTTTCGGATGCCGTTCTATTATCCGACCGTTTTACCGCAGGAAGTGCTTTCGGACGAAGTCAAGACCGGCGAAATCGACAAAGATCTCTGGATCCCGCTCGAGGATCTCAGGGACGGTTGGGAAAAAAGCGGACAGGTCGGTCAGGAAGTCTACGGTGCTGCGGGCGCCGGATTCGGTGTAATGCCGAGACAATATCACAAACTCGGAGACAGCGGCATGATGTTGTTTTGCGATTATCCCGTCCACGGCTTGCGGATTTACCAAGACGGCCAAGTCACATTTCGCGTACAGGGCGACAAGCGGTTGACCTGCCGCATAAGGATCATAGGAGAATCGTTATCAGACATACGACTCTCCGCCAATAAAAACGAATTGGCATCAAAATCCGACGGAAAAGACTGGCGCGAATTTGAAGCAAATGGGGAAACCACTTATCGCCTCGAATGGTCGCGGAGCAACAAAGCGAAAACCAAAAACGGCCAACCAAAGAGCAGAAGACCGAAACACTCATCGTAGTTCGACAATAATTCATCTGGCAATGGCAAGCAGCAAAGCTATCGAGGTGTCGTTAGGCGCGCTATCCGAACGATTTGGAGCGGATGTGATGCAGCGACAAACCGTGTTATCGGCGTTGAACAGGGAAATCAATGCATTTGACCATGAGCCGTATCCGATACTGACTAACGCTTCGCCTACAACATTGACGCCTTTCCGATGGGGAATTGTTCCGCCTGATTGGACGAAAGATCCGGATTCGATCTGGCACCTGACTTACAAAGCCAAACTGGAATACCTCAACCGCCGATACGCCTGGAAGAATATCCAACGCAATCGTTGCATCGTTCCGGCAACGGCTTATTTTGAATATCATTGGAATGATCCTAAAGGAAAATCGAAAACCAAATTCCGAATCGAAAGTGCCGACTCCAAAATTTTCGGCATAGCCGGACTCTATGCTACCTGGAAAGATGGATCCGGCCAGGAACTTCACACCTACGCGATCTGCACCACGACGGGCAACGACGTCATGAAATTCGTGCACAACAAAGACATCGAGAAAGATTTTTACAGAATGCCGATTATGCTCAACAAAGCAGACGAGCGCGATTGGCTCGACGAACGCATTCCCGCTACCGATTTCGCTTTCCCCGCCTACAAACCGAACCTCAGAGCCGAACCCTGTCCGGGCGAAAATGGCATACAAACCACGTTATTCTGACGCCGTTAATTCTTGCGTTCGCCTATTTGCTGCCGCCAAAGCGCGTAATAAAGACCTTTCGCGGCGACGAGTTCTTCATGTGTGCCTTGTTCGGCGATTTTGCCTTTTTCGAGAACATAGATGGTATCGGCGTGCATGATCGTCGACAGCCTGTGCGCGATGAGGATCGTCATCTGCCGGCGATCTGCTGATATTTCGCGTATGGTTTGGGTGATTTGCTCTTCGGTAATTGAATCGAGGGCGGAAGTCGCCTCGTCGAAAATAAGCAAGCGTGGATTCCGCAACAGCGCGCGGGCGATCGAAAGCCGCTGCTTTTCGCCTCCCGAAAGCTTGCGTCCGCCTTCCCCAAGTATCGTATCGAGCCCGTCAGGTGCGTTGTTGAGGACGGTCGTGGCCGATGCTTTCCCGAGTGCTGCGAGCATTTCGGCTTCGGTCGCATCTGGTTTTACGAACAACAGGTTTTCGCGAATGCTCCCGAAGAAAAGTTGGGTATCCTGGGTCACGAATCCCATTTGGCGCCGGATACGGTTATAGCGCAAATCCTTGATCGAAACGCCGTCGTATAAGATGTCGCCTTCAACCGGCCGGTATAATCCGACGAGCAGTTTTACGAGCGTCGATTTCCCCGAGCCCGACGGACCGACAAAAGCGAGTGTATCCCCGAGTTTCGCCTTAAATGAAATATTCTGGATAGCGTTGAAATTGGCGTTGCGATGGCGAAAAACGACGTCCGAAAAGTGGAGTTCCGTCAACGGGCCCGTGTCGACCCAATCCTTCGGGCTGTATTCGACGGGCTTTTCGAGAATGCTGTTGAGCATCGTCAGTGCGGTTTCGGCTTCGCGCCACGACACGATGATATTGCCCAAATCCTGCAAAGGCCCGATGATGGCCGTGGAAATGAATTGCATCGAAATCAGTTCTCCCGTAGAAAGCACGTTTCGGAAAATCAGCCACAGCAAAATAAAAAGGATCGACTGTTTGAGAAAAATCAGGATGGTGCCTTGAAGAAAGCTCAGCGTGCGCATTTTACGGACTTTTGCCATTTCGGACACATAAATATCCTGGGTGTGTTTTTTCAGACGCCTGATCTCGGAATAGGTCAAGCCGAGACTTTTCACGAGTTCGATGTTGCGCAGGCTTTCTGTGATCGTGCCGCTCATTTGTCGGTTTTGCCGCATCAGCGAACGTTGCAGCGTCTTGATCGAGCGGCTTAACTGGCTTGTTATTCCGCCAAGTACGACGAATCCGATGAAAAAAACCGGGATCAACGCCCAGTGTTTGGTCACGGCGTACCACATCAAAAAACCAACGCCGACCAACGAAGAAAACAAGACATTGATGAATGCGGTAATGAATTTCTCCGTGTCGCTTCTAACTTTGAGCAAAACGGCCAGGATCTCGCCGCTCGTTTGGTCCTCGAACTCCTGAAACGGCAACCGCAACGTATGTCGCAATCCTTCGTTAAAAATGTCCATGCCGAATTTTTGTACGATCATGCGCAGCACATAATCCTTCAAGGACAGGAACAGGCGTGCCGCCAACGCAACGGCAACGGCAAGCAGCAACAGTTTCACGATGCCGACAGGAAGCTCGCCCTTTTGCGGCCGCAGCGCATAGCCGTCGACGATTTGCCCGAAAATGATAGGGTCGTACAACGCCAGGATTTGTGCGATCGCCGCCAGCATCAAAGCCAACGCTATCCATTTTGAGTAAGGTTTGAGGTATTTCCAGAAGATGCGCATGTCGATTAAGAAGATACGAAAATGTACTGTCTTGACAATACCGGACATCTAAAAACACAAAAGCCGAAACGAAACGTCCCGGCCTTTGTCCTCATCAGTAAGTAATCAAGGTTTTTTGGATAGCGGTTTGTCCGCCGTAGCGCCGACTTCCCCATCGGCTTCTGTATTTATCGCGTTGATCGCCGCGTCGCTTAACAACATGTCGGCTTCTTTTTCCTCGGCTAGCGTTTGGGCGAGCAATTTGGCTTCGTCGTTGAGCCCCAGCGTTTTCGCGAAGGTGTACAACGTGCCGTAAGTCGCGATTTCGTAATGTTCTACTTTTTGGGATGCCGCGATGATTCCCGCATCACGGACAGGCCCGTGCTCGGTTTCTTCGAGAATTTCCTCTCCTTCTTTGATAAGTCCGGCCATTGCTTCACACTTCTTGCCCTCGGCCTTTCCACCCATGAGTTCAAAGATTTCTTCGAGGCGGGTCACCTGATTTTCTGTTTGGGCGATGTGATCCTTTATCAGCGATGCGAGCCTTGCGGAATGAGCGTTGGCCTGCATCTTCGGAAGTGCCTTCAACAGGGCATTCTCGGCCCAGTAGATATCCTTTAGGCAATCCACGAACAGCGATCGCAAATCGGCAGCTGCATTTGGACCCGCCGTGGTTACATTGTTGGCATCCTGGGATCCGTCGTTTTCATTGGTAAGCGTTTTCATATCTGATTTTTTTTAGTTGGTAAGAATTGTTTCGCGTTCCCAGATGCGGTGATCACTCATGGCCTCGATAAAACGCTCGATGGATGCGGTGCCGCCGTCTCCCGAAATCAATCCCGGGTCGTCTTCGATCGCTTTGTTTTTTGTCAGGGAATCCAGAAGTGCTGCCGAAGCTCCCATCGCTCCGATGACTTTACAGTGTTTGTAAGCATCCTGGACGAATTCGACCACGTCAGGATCGGAAGCCAATTGCGATTGTGCGCCTCCGTCGGGAATGAAGACGGCATCGAACAATACAGAGGACGAGGTAAGGAACGAGAAATCGATAGGAAGTTCGCCTCCGTCATCGGTTGCCAAAAAGCCAAGATGAGGCGCGACTATGAATGCCTTAGCGCCGTTCTTGAGCAAGGTGATCTTTAAATCTGTTATGTTTTCCCCACTGGAACCATCGGCACAAATGACAGCGACCTTACGCGTTTCGATCGATGGTTTGACCGTCGGGTTGTTGATCATGCTGAGTGCATCCGAAGGCTCGTAGGATATTTGCTTTTCAGATGGTTGCTGAGCGTCGCTTCCCTCGGCACGAACGCCTTCATTTATTGGCCGCTCGAGTTTATCCGGAACCGGAAGACCCAATCCCTTACCTACTTGTCGGGCAAGATTTTCGTCGATTTTAGACAATAAACCGAGCATTCGCAAACGGATTGCCGTGGTATCGACTTTTCCGAGCTCAAACCGAAGCGCGCGAACAATATGCGATTTTTCGACCTCGGTCTGGCTGTTGTAAAACAATCGCGCCTGCGAAAAATGGTCGGAAAAACTTTCGCTTCTCGCCCTCACCTTGACCGCTTCGACTCGTTCGTTGAAACTGCTGAATCCACCTTGGCTTATCTTAGCTTGGTACGGGCAACCGCCTCCCAACGAATTCGGGTGGTAACTCACGCGGCCCACGTTGATTTCCTGTCGCATAAACCCGTCTCGCTGGTTATTGTGGACCGGAGCTATGGCACGGTTGATCGGGATTTCGTGGAAGTTCGGGCCGCCGAGACGCAGCAATTGTGTGTCGGTATAGGAAAACAACCGGCCTTGCAGCAATGGATCGTTCGTAAAGTCGATTCCGGGAACGATGTGGCCCGGGTGAAAGGCGATCTGTTCAGTTTCTGCAAAGAAATTATCGGGATTGCGGTTGAGCACCATTCGCCCCACTATGGTCACGGGAACCAATTCCTCTGGAATGATTTTCGTCGGATCCAACAAATCGAAATCGAACTTGAATTCGTCGGCTTGAGGCACGATCTGGACGCCGAGTTCCCATTCCGGAAAGTGGCCCGTATCAATCGCTTCCCAAAGATCCTCACGGTGAAAATCAGGATTTTTACCCGAAATTTTCTGGGCTTCGTCCCAAACCACGGCGTGTGTGCCCAATTTAGGTTTCCAGTGGAATTTGACGAAATGGGATTCGCCTTGTTCGTTAATGAGTCGGAACGTGTGCACGCCAAAACCTTCCATCATGCGATACGAACGTGGAATCGCCCTGTCGGACATCGTCCACATGATCATATGCATCGATTCCGGCATGAGCGAGATAAAGTCCCAAAACGTGTCGTGGGCCGAAGATGCTTGCGGGATTTCGTTGTGAGGCTCGGGCTTGACCGCGTGGACCAAGTCAGGAAATTTGGCCGCATCCTGTATGAAAAACACCGGAATGTTGTTTCCGACAAGGTCAAAATTACCTTCCTGTGTATAGAATTTTACGGCAAAACCGCGGACGTCGCGAGCCAGATCGGTAGAGCCGCGGCTCCCGGCAACGGTAGAAAATCGTGTAAAGACGGGTGTTTTTTGGCCGGCCTTCTGTAAAAATCCGGCTTTGGTGAATTGCGGGATCGGATTGGTGACTTCAAAAAAGCCGTGAGCTCCGGAACCTCTGGCGTGCACGATTCTTTCCGGAATCCGCTCGTGATCGAAATGCGTGATCTTTTCGCGCATGATGAAGTCCTCGAGCAGGGATGGCCCTCGCTCGCCGGCCTTGAGCCAGTTATTGTCGTCGTTGATCCTGACGCCGTGGTCGGTAGTCATGAATTTATTGGTACCATCTGATTTGTTCAGCGAGAAATCGCGTTGCTTGTCATCCTGATGGTTTGCAGAAGTGTCGTCTTGTGCCATAATTGTCCTGTGTTCGTTTATCCAAAGAAACCTTTTAGATACGATCTGAACCTTACACAATTAGGCGGAAATGAGGTAGCTTTGGATTAGTTATCTCGTACAATCAACTTGGTTGGATCAATTTTCGTCCTCGCGAAGCTTGAAATAGATAACGGGTGACACGAATGGAATCAACAGCGTGAGCAAAAGTAAAAGGGTTTTGTTTTTCAGTTGGCTTTTCCAGATGTCATACAAAGTTACGATCCAAAAAATGCCAAATGTCCCCAAACCGACCGCTACGAACAAGGTTTCGGGATAACCCTGAAGTTTGCAGAATACGCCAAAAGCGGTCGCCGCCATCGTGATGACGAGAAGGGCGCCAAGAAAGGTACTTTTTGAAATTTCCATTACTGCCAACATCCATGATTTCCGACGAAAGTTACATAATTCCCATGAACTTAAGACGGGCTAATTTTTGATACGATTAAAACCTTAAATTAATACCGCTCAAATCGACTACTATGAAAAAATTATCAGCCGCATTCCTGATCCTTTTGGCGTTGGGTTGCGAATCAGGAGATCATCCCGTATCTACATCGGGACAGAAGACCAACTCATCTGTAAGCGAGCCCGGCGCCGATTACGCCAGGACATCCCAAGGTGACCTCGATTTCAAAAACGCGATGCGCGAACGCTACGGCGCATCGACCGAATTCGGATCGCACGGCCTCATCACGATTACGTATCCCGACCAAAAAAAACTCTACATCGCTTCCACTCAAGATCCCAACATTGTGATTATCGAGGGAAGCGCGATCAACGACGGCAAATATAAGTTGGTCTATGATGCCGACGAGACCAAGTCGCCAGACCAGCGATTGTCCATTACGACGATGCGATTACCTGTCAATCCTTGTGTGAATCATCCGATAAACGAAACCTTCGGACAATGTTTCGTGCGCGAATTCCAAGCGTTTTGCGACGGATTCACGGGATGCGCGGCAATCGCGACGAATCCCGTCGGCGTTTCGGCAGCAATCGGCGCGCATTGTGCGTTGTGCAGATAAACGAAAGGCGAGTAAGCCCCACCTTTTTCATTGTGCTTCGTATTGCTTGGTTTGCTGAATGTCGCTTTGGACTTGCCGGCTCCACTGCTGTTGCTTTATCTCGTTGAAATTCGCTTCACTGTCGTAACGATAGTGGCGGGCGGTTGCCTCTTCGAGATAGCGGTTATATACTTTTTGATAACTGGGAACTTCGGAAACTTTTTTGCGGTTCAGGCTGTCGAACGCCTTGCGAATCTTGCGTGCGTATAGTTCATGAAGATCAAAATGCACCTGCTCATGATTCAACGTATAGTTATCATTCGTGGTTGTCCAGGATTTACTTTTAATAAAATAGGTTCCGATTTTAAATTTGGGAATGTCACCTTCCCAATGGCCATCAGAAATTTCGACGACAACGGTAGACATAGCGGCAAGGTTCGACCTGGCCGTATCCGGAACCCCCTGAAAATCGGGCCAGGTCAACTTTTTGGTCGACGACCAAGGTATCTTGTCGATGTCCTGCGGCATGGAATCGAAATACGAGCGTGGTTCGTTCGATACGAATACGATACAGAGGGCCGCGAACAGAATTTTGTACATCATTTGTTGGTTACCGTAAAGGTGGCGTCAGGTTGACTTCCATCCGTTTTTATTTTTCCGACGCCAATCGACAACTGCTTGGGTTTTACACCACGACGGATGAGGAATTTATATATCGCATTAGCCCGCGCGGACATCAAACCACCAAGCGTTCCCGTTTTACCATCAACCGTTGTCAAGGAATTCAGGGTTGCCCCCCTACCGGAGGATACCGATACACTCGTTGAAATCATAAAATGAACTTGCGGGAAATCTTTCAGCGTTTTTAGCATGTCTCTCATCGTTCGTTCGGTTAACGGTAGATTCAACGTACTCGAATTCCCGGCGAACTGAATGTGGCGATTATAGGTCTTGCCAATCTCTATTGGTTTATTGTCCAATGTCGGGACCGGTTTAATCTTAGGTCGGGGAGTCGGGGTTACGAACCTTGGGATAGTGATGTCGACATTTGAAATCGAATTATCTCCTTCAACCAACCCGGCACCGTCCATGTCGAGCGCGGTCAATTTGTCCCTGTCCTTTACCGGCTTGCTTTCCTTCTTTGTTTGCCTTTTGTTCCCTCCGCCGTCGAAAACATCGGAAAGCCACTCGTTGATGACCGGGAAATCCGGCCGAATCCATGCCCCTCTAACGGATTCTTGTGTATACTTATTGCAGCTGCAATCATTTCCTATGCTTTGGATTGCCCCCCACAAACGCTTGAGGAGATTGACAATGACGTTGAAAAACCCTAATCCATCCTCGTCCATGTTGAGTACCGGATTGTTATCGCTTACAACATAAGGAGACTGATAGCTCGTAAAATCAGCCATGGGGTCCATCGTCGTAAAACGCCCAATATCTGGCATGTAGTGCCTAAATCCAAAATCGTAGAAGTTTATTCCGAGCTCGTCCTGCCACTCCTTCCCGTTGTATTTATAATTGAAGGATTTCGGACAATCTGTACACGGACCGACTCCGACTCCGTCTATATAAGCGCTCCTCGACATGTTGTAATTGTTGTGCTTGAGCCCAAACGGGTAATAATTGTTTTCTTCGAGAATCTTCACTTCACCCGTTTCGCTGTCGGCAGCATACCTGATTCGAATATTTCCGAGGTGATCGACATAGTTATAGACATATCGGAATATCAGTCCTGAAGATGTCAAACTCGCCTCGAGGTTCCCTTCGGAAGTAGAAACGAAATCGAGTGTGCCGTCCGTATATTGGAAAATTCCCAAATAATCGGTATTGCCGGAACCGGTGGTCGACGTCCATGACTTTGCAACCTTATCGCCTAAGGCATTATAGGTATAGATAACGTTCTCCGATGTGTTCTTTTCGACGCCTATAGGCAAATTCAAATGGTTGTACGTAATTACTTTGATTCCTTTGTTCTTATCGATGATCAGGTTTCCGTAGGCATCATAACCATAATCGTTGCCGCTGATGTTGCCGTCGTAGAATCCGGAACCGATACTGGAGTTGTCCGTTACCTTGAGAAGTCGATCTACTTTATTCAGGTCATAGACATAAGATAAATTGTCGATTTCAAGAAAATACAGGTTGTCGTCGTATTCCCCATTTCGGGTCAGGAGCGTGATATTCCCATTCTTGTCGTAATCGACGGCCTCATTGTAACTATTTGTTTCCGGTGTCGGATTGCCGGGTTTTTCATAGTTGGCGTCGGTCAGGCGATATAAGTCGTCATAAAAATAGCGGTAGCGTCTCTGAATCATATCGTTCCTTGTCTTCCATTGGGTCTCTGAAATGTTTCCGTTATACATGGCCTCACCCGGTGTTGGCGGTAAAAAATCATTGTCGGGGCTTGGCGTTTCGTAACGTATTTGGAACTTGAACAAGTCGTCCGGATCATTCCCTTGAAAAATTGGCAAGTTCGTCGAAGGTTCCCCTATGTAGTTGATATCGGTGAGCCATCCGCGAATGTTGTGATAGTACTCTACTTTTTGGAGGCATTCCAATCCGGAAAGATCCGATCCTCCGACCCTCTTGACCAACACGTTTCCTAATTCGTCATACTCTTGCTTTAACAGGGATTCGGTGGGATTCCCGTTAACTGTGTGCAGCGTCTTTGCCAAGAGCCCTTGGGGGGTGTAGGTATGTCCTTGTTTTATCAACACATTCGTGTTTGAAGCGGAAGACGACGTGTACTTGTGCTGTATTTCTTGATTTAAAAGCTGGCCTGCAAAGTCAAGTTTGGCATCGCTATAAGTATATCCGCCAAGATGATTTAATTTATGGTTTCTCACTTCGCGTCCATAAATATCGTACAGCAAGTGATTTACTTCCCTCCTGTAGGCTGTGGTTGCCTCTAATACCCTGGCATAAGTCCCGGTCGGCAGTCCTTTCGGCTTGGTTGTTTGATTGTAATGCACTGCCTGGCTGGCATCTGACATTACAAAGGAAGGTATTGTTGCGGGGGCATTCGGAAAGTTATAATCGTCATAGTAATTCACCGTCAACACATGGAAAGTTGTGGTTGGCCAAGCCACATTACTGTATCGGAAGGCGACCCCGTTTACCGTTGTATTGGTTGTCGTCGCCGTTTTGGTTTCACTGAAGTTGGTCATCTCGGCATCCCGTTCAGCCTGCCTTGCCTTCCAACTGATGCTATCGGCCGCTTGGGCCATCCAGCCTGTGAGGACCACCCGGTCGAGCGCGTCGTATTTTGTGATCAACCACCCGTTGTTGTTTCTCACGGTATTAGTGAATGGCGATGCCACGGGTCCATTGGCAACAACGCGATCCAGTTTGTCGTAAACCATGAATTCCCACGATTTTCCCGGAAGCTTCTTGTGGGCGATCCGCTCACGCCTGTCGTAGCGGTATTGATAACACTGGCCGTTCAGTTTACCTTGGGTCAATGTTCCGGTTACGGCCGGCGGAATGACATAAGTAAGATTTCCAAATTGGTCATAGACATAATACGTGTCGTGAGGATCGCTCAGGTTGTAGCGTCTTTTGAGTATTACCCGCCCCTGGACGTCCTTAAACTCCTCGGTCGTGCGATTCAACCCGTCGCCCGTTTCCCAGTTTTCATCTTTTGTCACGGTTTTGTACAGCCTTCCGGCGGGATAGCTGTTCGCACCGCCTTCGTCGATCATCGGCTTAAAGACGCCAAGTCCGGCATCCCAGCTGGAAATCGCGGTGATGAGCTTGACTTCGTTGTTGAGGTTGGCCTGATAGTCGAACTTGATCTCGTGGCCGGATCCGATCTGCCAGCTATAGCCAGGAGCTCCTTGTTTAAGCGTACGTCCTAATGGAGAAGCGTCGAGCCTGCGTTGGAAAAATGATATATCGCCGAGATACTGCGGATAATTGGACAAAGCCGTATTCACCGTCAAACTATCCCGGAAAAGCATCGTGGCATCCGAGGCGGGAGCAGGTAGATAATCCTTGGTTTGACGACCAAAATCATCATAGCGGATCGAGTTCACGATGTCTTTCCCACTGGCCGATTGTCGATGTGAAATTTCCTGTATCGGTTTGCCCAAGCCGTCAAAATAGGTAACGCTTACCTTGGCCTGTTCCGGCGTGGGATTCGCAATGGTCGTATTGGTGGGCACCCGATATACGGTAGCTTTTGTATAATTTTGATCAACGCTTTGGCCCCACCCCGCCAAAGGCAATACTAACGAAAGTAAAAAACTTTTTTTCATATGCTCGGGAGTTAGGGCTTGTAGTGATAGTTGTGTTCGGAAATCAATTCGGACTGGGCATTGCGCACCTCTTTGAGCTTGCCAAAATTATCGTATATATAATTCTTGCTGTCTCCTTTGGGATCGGTTATGGTCTTGACGCCCTGGCCCGGCGCATAGAGATACGTCGTCACCAAAGCTGTCGGATATAAAGTGCGCAAATTGGCCAATGCAGCGCTGAGCAGCGATTCGTTATACGTCCCCGCTGCAGAATATAACGTGATGTCGTCCTCGGAGGCGAACGGGATTGCAGGATAATCAAGATTTTCCAGTTTTGCTACCGGCATCGTCTTGTCGTACCCGTACACAAGCAACGTCGCTTTGCCATTTTCCTGTTTGAAAACAGTCAGGTTGCCTTTCGCGTCGTATGCGTCGTAGCGGACTCTTTTCTCCAGAGATTGGCTGTCTTTTTTACTGCTTACGGATGTTTGTATGATGTGGTTATAACCATCTTTCATATATTCCTCCTGCGTCATCGAAACTTGTTGGCCGTTGCGAATTGTCTTGATCTGGAGGGGAACGTTGATAAAATTCGCTGCCACCAATGTCGGCTCGTTCGTGCCGATCGGATTATCCGTTGCGTATAGATATTGCCTCATGGTTTCTTCCAACTGGCCCGCGTGACGGGTTTCGGTAGCGACCTGTCCGTAATTGTTGTAGGTTATGGTCGTGATATCGTCAACAGATGATGCCCCGAGGTACGTGTATTCCTTGATGTCCGCGATCTTGTAAGCTTGGGAAAGTATAGGCGTACACAAATAGCTGAACTTGGAACGCGAGGTGCCATTCGGACCCTCGACAGGATCAGTATTCCCATAATAATTGCTTTTAAGCCTAACGCCATAAAATACAGTGACGCCGGGAATGTAGTCCTGATACGTAAAGGTCTTTTTGTGGAGCAGCGTTCCGCTTCGGTCGTAGGTTCGCTCTGCCGTCTGAAGCCCGGTAATCGCATTAGGCACATCGGGAAACCCGTTTGAAGTCATATTTGGCTGGTTGTGGAAATCGAATTCCTTCCTTCCTATATTGTACGTCGACGTACCCAATATTTCTTCCACTTTTCCGTACCCGACATAATTGCTCAGATGCTGCAAAAATCGAGAATCGACGAAGAGTTCCCGTGTAAACATTGTCTGCATGTTCCCGCACGGGGAATCGCAACGCGTACTGGTACAGTTGAAGCAATACACGTCATTGATGGCAAGCGGATTGAAATCAGTAAGTATCTTGCCTGAATGGTACACGTAATTTTTAATCGTCGGAGACGGGTCCGTTACGGATGTGTAGCTCGTAATCGTTTTCACCCTTAATCCCCCGCCTTGGTATTCGGTGCCTTCGAGAAGTCTTCCGAAATAGCGTACATTGATGTTGGAATTTGCTGCATACGCAACACCGCCCGGAAAATAAGGAACGGGATTAAACGCTTGAGGGGCCGGGAATGTCGCCCGTATTTTATAAACGTATCCGGCTTGGTAATTCAAACGGTACGTGACATTTTGTTGTATGCCGGTGAAACCTGGCAACTGCCAGTTTTGGAGGCTGACGAAATTCCCCGGCACCCAAGTCATCACGGGCGTCTCCACACCGGATCCGTTTCCGCTCACTTTGACCAACGTTACCGAAGATTCGTACCACATTTTAGTTTTCGCAATGTTATTGGGCGACTGGTCGGTCATAGACATTATTGGGTTTCCATGCGAAAAACTCACCTGGAAGCTCATGGTTACGCTGGCATTGATCCCTTGCAAAGTGACGGTTTGGCTGTTTGACGACCACGATGGCATCATACCTCCCGTCGCACTGTAATATTTAAACATCGAGTTGACCTGCTGTTGAGAAGGAATCGGCTGATTCGTAAATGTATGAGGCTCAAATTCAAAAGTGGTATGCCCTCCCGTCGGATAGGTGATTTTCTTGATCAGGCCAGCTTTGGCGTAGTCGTTGTTGGCGTACCGGTTTCCTTTAGTGTAATTGGTGTAAACGAACGGGACATTGTTCGTTGCGCCCATGAATTCATATGGATAGTCATAATAATCAAGATCTGGTGTTAGCGAGGTGTTCGAGGCGCCGTTGTAATAACCGTAAAAATCAATGGCATTTGAAGTCTTTAGCGGCAACATGACACTTTGGTCATATTCAAATACATGGGCCGGTTTGGACAAATCAGCGGTTTGGGTTGTTCCTTGCGTATATCCGATTTCCTTGACCGCGTCGAGCCTTAACCTCTTGGCGAGCACCGCGGTATTCAACTGATAATTCCCTATTGGAGGCGATGAACCATGTGGAAAATAAGACGTAGTGAGTTGAAACGATTTGAGTTTTTTATTGGTCGTCTTTGAAAAAATATCGACGCTTTGCAGTTTTTTATGCGAATCGGTCGACCTAAGATTCGTGTCCTCCCGGTCGGCGAGAACAAAGTCGATCCTAAGATCGGGTGTCGTGATCTTCTTCAGGATTTTGACCTGGCTGATATCATAAGGGCTGGAGTTCGGCAGTTGCGGCGTAGGCAAATTGTTAGGCTGGGGACCTCCGTAGCACGAATTCAAATACGCGAATTGAGAGTACCGCAAATTGGTTACCTGCCCATCCTGATATTCAAAATCGATACTCTTTCCGCTGGTCAATGTAATTTTAGTCACTTTGAAAGTGGAGCCACTTTTCTCGTAATAGTCATTTACGGGAAGATTGCCATGGGATATCTCTCGCCCGCCGCTACCAAAAAAGTAAGAAGTTCCGTCGGGCAGTTTCGCTTCAATGGTAGGATTGGTTTGATCGCCTCCTTTGATGATCTTGATCCCGTCTTTATTATCTATGAAAACAACTGCCTGTGTTTGGGGATTGACATAGAACTTTCCCATGTACCCCCCAAGATTGTAGTGGTAAATATCGGGGTCGCCATGGCCTGTGCGCAATGCATTTAAAAGCGCCCCGTCTTCTGCGTTTGGCGGAAGGCCCGGGATTTCAAATATCCCATAGGATGAACAAGCCCCATTAAAACACTGGGTTGGGCAATTAAAGATGTAGTGGTTGTTCCCTAACTGCTTTATTTCTTTGTAACTGCCTAATCCTCCCGATGTCAGTATCCGATTCATGAAAAAATCATAACTGGCCTGTGCGGTGTTCAACGTCGGGCTGTCCATTTCATCACGCCGGCCGCGAACTTCCTGTATGATGTAGCCGCCGGGAGAAAAGTCCCATCCCAACCCAACCCACGTGGCCTCGTCCGCCACTTTTATACCCGATGAATTATAACGCAGTGCGAGCGGTAAGGTAAATTCATCGACTTTAATGGTGTAAAGCGGAACATCGATATTGGGCGAGCCGTTGTAATATCCTACCGGAATTTCGCCAAAGCGTTCCATTAGGGCTGCTTCGGGAGAGGTAGGAATATTGTTGACTTTGGGCTGGTAACCCTGGGCAGAAAGCGCGATGGCGCTTCCCAAGCAAAATGCAGAGAGTATTTTTTTTACACTATCCATGTTCTTTGGAGAATTATTTTATCTTGATTTCATTACTTTGACCGCATCCGTTGATTTTTCGGTTTTGACCTCAACGATATAGATGCCTTCCGGGTAGCTTCCCAGGTCGATAGGCACGGTCCGCCCTGTCGTAATTTCAAAACTTTGAAGCATGTGGCCCGCTATGTCAAACACCGTTGCCGTGCCTTTTTCAAAGTCGTAACCGATAATGACATTGGTGTAATTGCGCGCCGGATTTGGCGCAGCCTCGATCGACTGACGCGCTTTTTCCTTCTTATCCTTGTCCTTGAGCTTGATTACCCAAAAATCGCTTGTCCCGTAATTAAGGGTCTTGTTTTTTGAAGCGGGCTGCTTTTGGTAATTGTTTCCGGAGAGGCCGGAAAGTGCGTCGGCGTCGACTCCGGCCGATTTGCCCGAACCTTGGCCAACGACGTTCGTTGGAACGGCAATACCGGTTTTTATCGGACCGTCTTGGGACCCGAGGGCTTCGCTAAGCTCGTCGCGCAGGCCTTCGGTGTGTTCCTTGTAAATATCGTTTACGGCGTCGCGGCCTTGCGTGAGCGTTTCGTCAACCTCTTTTTGAGCATTATCTGAAACTGCCAAAGATTCGCCTTTTCCCGCAACTGACAACCCCTGGTTTTTTCTCTTACCGTTTTTGCGACGCAGCGCGTAATTGTTTTTGGCCGCGTTTGAAGTCCCGGCCAAGAGGTAACCTCCGTCCCGTGTTTGTATCAATTTGCGGAGGATGTCATCTCCATCACTTCCCAGATGCCTGTTCCAAATTTCTTCTCCGTTCGCCTTTACCTTTAATGCGATGTAGTCATTGATTCCTTCTTCTTCTTTAGACTTTCCGCGGGTTTCGGTTTTTGCGTGGCCGCCGATCAGAATACTGCCATCCGGATTTTCGGTCAGCGAGGTAAGGATATCGTACTTTCCGAAGTCATACGATTCCTGCCAGACGGAATTCCCTTGCTCATCCATGCGCACTACCCAAAAATCACTTCCCGAGCGAGCAGATGTAGTTTTATTACCCGAGGTCCCGGACGCTGAATTGCCGCCCAAAAGATAGTCGCCATTATTGAGGGCCAATATTGTAAACGGCTGGTCGTCAAGATCGCCTCCAAAGGTTTGCTGCCACAGCTGCTCACCTCGAACATCGAGGCGCAACACCCAGAAATCACCTTTCCCAAAACCTTTGCCCTTCTTTTCGTCGGATTCAGGAGAATTGGTGTATCCCAAAACCATATAGCCGCCGCTCGGAGCAGGGCACAAGCCGCGCAGTTGCTCGTTATAGAGACCGCCGTAGGTTTGCTGCCATTCTATATTCCCGGAACCGTCGAGCTGGACGATCCAAAGATCTGTCCCGCCGCGATTCTTGTCGGTTTTTTCACCCGAAATGCCAGATGCGGAGGTTCCGCCAAGCAAGTATTTGCCGTCTTTGGAAACCAGCACAGCTACCAATTCGTCCGAATCAATACCTCCTATCGTCTTTTGCCATTGCAAACCGCCACCAGCATCCAGTTTTATGACCCAAAAATCCGAGAGACCACGTGCGCCCTCGGTTTTGTCCAGGCCTTTTCCTGATGTAGAGGTACCTGCCAATATAAATCCGCCATCGGGCGTGAGCCGGATACTTTGCAAAATATCCATGCCGTTGCCGCCAAAGGTTTTCTGCCAGACCGCTTCGCCATGTTCGTCCATTTTCCAGAGCCAATAATCAAGATCGCCCCGGTTAGCGGATGTTTTGTTTCCGGTGGCACCTGAGACGGAGCTACCGGCCAAGATGAAGCCATAATCGGCGGTAGGGATAGCGTCAAAAAGGAGCTCGGCATGTTTCCCGCCATAGGACCGTTCCCATAAGATATCCTGGGAATACGAAGTCAGCGTGAACACACATGCCGCAAAGGCATACCAACTCCAGAAGGGTTTGTGTAGGTTCATGGATTTGAATTTTAATTATATCTGGTAAAAACAAATACAAACTTAAAGTACGGGCAGTACTTCCAAATCAAATCTCTTAGGGAGCCGCGATGAATCGCCGAGTGGTTTTTGAATGGCGCAATTTAACTCAATTTTTGGAACTTTAAAATAAAATTCCTACTAAATTGTTAATTTTATGTTAAGTATTTTTGTTGCGAAAGCGCCGCTCAAAACAACATGCCGCTAACGTTATACTGGTAATCGTACAATCCATTCTAATTCAAATATAAGCCCACAGCTTCGACCAAAATATACCTTTGGCAAAAAACGAGACATGAATAAAATATTTTTTGCCGACGACGATCCAGATGATCTTTTACTTTTCGCCCAAGCCATGGAGGACTTGAAACAGGAATTCGAGGTCTTTTACAGCGGTGACAACATCGAAGACCATCTTGAGTCGCCTTCGCTGGTTTTCCTCGACATCAACATGCCCAAGCGAACAGGTTTTGAAATCCTCGAAATCATCCGACAAAAATATTCCAAGACCGAACTTCCGGTCATCATGTTTACGACCACGAACGACCAGGCTACGGTTGAACGTGCGCGTAACGCAGGCGCCAATTTGTTTCTTGTAAAACCGAATAGCTTCTGGGATTTGACACATGCCGTGAAAATGGTGCTGAAGATGGACTGGTCCGAGGAGAATGAATTTGTGCTTTCAAGGGAGAAATATCTCCAGGCGACTTAACTGCGCATAATGCCCCTCCATCTGATTGCCGTTGAATCGTTTATTCGTCCGCAATAATAATCGGAACGAAAAGCGTTGACCAATGTCATTTTTTTACACTTCAGAATTGCCTAACTTCGTCGTGTTTCACAAAAGTTGAGAGCTGTTATAAATGTCCGGAGTTGTCGTATTGCTGACATTTCTCGGTACGGCGACTCGCCAACCATTCAAACACGAAACTACACACATGGAAATAGGAATCGACAGCTTTGCGTCCGCTATGTACGGAAGCACCAGCCTTGGCAGCGCCGACGCAATGGAACAGTTACTGGAGCGCATCGTACAGGCGGACCAATCAGGACTCGACGTATTCGGAATCGGCGAACACCACAAGAAAGAATTTCTGGATTCCGCTCCTGCGGTGATTCTCGCGGCCGCCGCGGCACGAACCAAAAACATCCGTTTGACGAGCGCCGTGACGGTATTGAGCACTTCAGATCCTGTCCGGATTTACCAAAGTTTCGCCACACTTGACCTGATATCCAAAGGTCGCGCGGAAGTAGTCGTGGGACGAGGTTCCGCGATAGAATCGTATCCGTTGTTCGGATTTGATCTCGACGATTACGACAACCTGTTTAGGGAAAAACTCGAACTTTTCCTGAAAATCCGCAACGAGGAATTCGTCACCTGGTCCGGCAAATTCAGGCCCTCGCTTCAAAATCAGCCCGTTTATCCAAGAGCGTTGCAGGAAAAACTGCCCGTCTGGCTTGGCGTTGGCGGAACTCCCGAATCATTTGCGCGCGCCGGAAGATTGGGATTGCCGTTGATGGTAGCCGTCATCGGTGGTGAAACCGAACGGTTTGCCCCGCTCGTCGATTTGTACCGACAGGCCGGACGCGAGGCGGGCTTTGCAGCTGGCGATTTGAAGGTCGGATTGCATTCTCCGGGCTACGTGGCATCCACGACCGAGAAAGCCATAGCCAATTATTTCCCGGGTTACCAGGAACTCTGGACAAAATTAGGGAAGGAACGCGGTTGGCCTCCGGTTACGCGAAACCGTTTTGATGCCCAGTCAGGACCCGAAGGCGCCATCGTAATAGGTGGCCCGGAAGAGGTCGCCGAAAAATTGTCGAGACACAGCCGCGCGTTAGGTGGTATCGATCGTTTTACTTTCCAGATGGACAACGCCGGGCTCAGCCACGATCAGCTGATGTCGTCAATTGAAATCATCGGCTCTAAGGTGATTCCGATGTTGAAAAAAATTGACTAATTCCAATTTAGCCTAATTCCGACCGGTTTTTGCCATCGTGCTCGAACGAGTTTTCTGATCGTTACTCTTTGGTTGCCGGAGTCGCTTTCGGGTCGTTGCGTTGGGAAGCTTCCACTGCATTCCCTTCGGTTGCAGGCGCGGTCGTGTCGATCACATTCGGATTGATATGCGTCGTACTGTCGCGCTGGCCTTTCGATTGTTCATCGATTTGGGTACCGAGTTCGCTTTCGTTGTTCTTGGCGTTTTCGTCGTTTTCGTTTCTGTTGTTACAAGCCAGCGTCAGCATCGCCATCAGTAAAATCGGGAAAAAGAAATAAATGCGTTTCATAATTGTCGTTTTTAAGCTGTTATCATCACGGCAATTTACGACAGCGAATGCGTGAATTCCTTACACGATATCGTTTTGGTTGATTAAGATTTTGGAGCGGCATCACATACGCCCGGAATCGTCAATTCCCAAAAAACAAATTCCCTACCTTTGCACCATGGAAACAAACCGTCAAAAGAAAATCGCAGGCGTACTGCAAAAGGATTTGGTCGATATCTTACAAGGCGAGGTGCGCAAAAATGCGATCGCGAACCTTGTCATCTCGGTTTCGAAGGTTTCAGTGACGTCCGATTTGTCGGTGGCTTCGGTCCACCTTAGTATTTTCCCTCAGGATAAAGCTCCGGAAACTTTGGCCGCAATCAAGTCGAATACGCCGCTGATCAAGCACGATTTGTCGCAACGCGTCAAAATGCAATTGCGCAAAGTGCCCAACCTGACGTTCTACATTGACGATTCGCTCGACTATATCGAAAAAATAGACAAAGCACTCAAAGGAGAAGAAAATCCTATCGAAAACCGGGATTTGCTCGAGCGCCGCAAAAAATCCTAGTGAATTTCCCGCTTTACATAGCCAAACGTTATTTGAGGACCGCGAGCAAGAACAACGCGATCAACCTCATCAACGGCATTGCCTCGATCAGCATTGTCGTTGGCGCCGCCGCTTTGTTTGTGGTGTTGTCGGTTTTCAGCGGACTCAAGGATTTCAGCTTATCGTTCAGCAACGACTTCGATCCAGACCTGAAAGCGCTTCCGCAAAAGGGAAAAATATTTACCGTTTCGCCAGAACAAACCCGCAAACTCCAAAAAATCAGCGGTGTAAGAATGGTCTCCAAAGTGATAGAAGAGCGCGTATTGTTCGTGTTTGACGCTAAGGAACAAGTGGCTTATCTCAAGGGCGTCGACAGCCTTTTCGGACAAGTGAACAGCATCAACAAAACCATTTTTCAGGGACAATGGCTCGAACCGAATACCGCCCAGGTCGTCGTCGGATACGGAATTTCCCAACGATTGTCGCTCGGCTTGCTCGACTTCAACAACCCGTTCGAAGTCTATATGCCCAAACCCGGGAAAGGCGATATCGAAAATCCCGACGAAGCCTTTACCAAAGCGGTTTTGGCACCTGTCGGAATTTACGCCATCAGCGAAGAACTCGATAGCAAATACGTTTTTGCGGACCTTCGACTGGCGCAAATCCTGCTCAATTATAAGATCGACCAGGTTTCGGCCGTGGAGTTCAAGTTGGATCCGAATGCCGATATGGACAACGTATCCGAAGAAATTGCCACGATACTTCCGGCAACGGATGTCAAATCGCGGGCGCAGCTCAACGAATCGCTCTATAAAATGCTCAACAGCGAAAACCTCGTGGTCTACCTGATTTTCACGCTCGTGGTGATCATGGCGCTTTTCAGCCTCGCCGGAGCACTTATCGTGATGATCATCGAAAAGAAAAACAACCTTAAAACACTCACGGCTCTTGGCGTGGAAATACGCGATTTACGCAAGATTTTCCTGTTTCAAGGCAGCTTGCTTTGTTTGTTTGCCGGCGTCTTCGGGCTGGCCGTGGGCGGTGCCGTGATCTTGCTGCAGCAACATTTTAAGCTCATTATGATTACGCCGACTTTGCCATATCCCGTGGTATTCACGTTCCAGAATATCGCCATTGTGTTTTTTACGATTTTCGGCTTCGGATTCCTGGCTTCGCTGATCGCATCATCACGCGTACAAAAAACATTGGAAGAATGACGCGCTACTTATTGCTTTTACTGGTCACTTCGATCGGTTTTTCCCAAGAGATTTTCCGAGACGAACGCTTTGGGTTTTCGATGGAGCGACCGGCCGACTGGCTCCAGGCCAAAACCGGCGAAGCGATTGAAAACGCATCCGAAAGAATACAACTACCTCCTGAAAAACTCCAGGAATTGCTGCGCAGCCACCGCGGTTCGATAGACGTTGTAGCGTTTTACAAATACGACCTGAATTCGGTCAAGGGAGTCATTCCTACCATCAAGATACTGTTGCGGTCTAATCCGACAAAATCGGCATCCGATTTTAAACAAATGATCGGGCAAAGTTTTTCCAGCCTGAAAAAAAGCTTTCCGGATTTTACCGTAACCGTGCCGCCAACGCCCGTGAAAATTGGCGAAAAAACCGGCATCCACATGAAAGGTCTGAACAAACTGGAAACCAAATACGGCGTGGAGGAAGTCCGTACGATCATCTACGCGATTCCGCATGGCGACCTTTTTTACCAACTCAATTTCATGGATACTTCTAAAGACGATTGCCGAGCGCTTTTCACCCAAATCCTGGCCTCGATCAAGATTTAATACGACTACCGAAAGCGTTTCCTGAAACCGGATGGCGTTACGCCTACTTTCTTTTTGAACAGTTTGGAAAAGTACGCATAATCGTCGTAGCCGAGTGCCGATGCGATCTCGTTGTAATTTCCCGTCGCATGTATGAGTTTGCGCCTCGCTTCGAGCATTACGCGATCGAGAATGATCCCCGAAGTCGATTGCCCGACGGTTTCCCGATTGATGCGGTTGAGATGCTTGGCCGTGATATGCAACGCAGCCGCGTAATATTCGGGCGACTTTTCTTCCCTGAACCGGGTTTCCAACAACTTGGCGAATTGCGAAAACTTTTCGGCATATCCCGATCGGTTTTGCGCCAGGCTACCGTTTGGCAGCGCACGATCTATTTCAAGGTAAATTTGTGTGATATGGCTGATGATGAAGTGGCGTTTGGATTTTTCGTCCCTAAAACCTGCTTCGGACATTTCCCGAAAATGCCGCGTAAAATCGTCGATTACAGAAGCGGGAAGATCCACGTGATCGACCGATCGCACCTGGGAAAAAAACGCGTAATCGGACAACAGTTCGTCCGAGAAACGCATTTCGTAAAACGCCGCCGTGTGAAAAAAGATAAAACCATCAGCATCTTCAGACAATTCCCAATGGTGGACCTGGCCGGGCGACATCATAAAAACGCTGCCCCGCTTGACTTCATAGGTCTTGAAATCGACCGTATGTGAACCCATCCCGGACGTAAAAACCATCGTAGCGTAAAAATCGTGCTTGTGGGGCTTCTCGATATGTTGGTGGCTCGTGACCAAATGATCGGCCAAGGTGTTGACATAGTAACCCGAAAGGACATTCTTACCTTTGAATTTGTCGATACCAAGAATTTCGATTCTATGCATAATGTCCGTAAAGTACAAATTTAGCAAACTTTTGTCCTAACCTGAAAACCGATTGTCATCCGATCTTTGTATCAACAACATAAAGCTATTGACCATGTTTAGCAAAAAGAGCAAAATACAAAGTATGATAACCGGATCATGTCCGAAATGTCATGAAGAAAATATGTATGTGAACCCAAATCCGTACAATATTATCGAAACGATGAAAATGCACGAGCGCTGCCAGAATTGCGGCTTTAAATACAAGGTCGAACCCAATTTCTTTTTCGGGGCGATGTATGTGAGTTACGCGTTGTCCGTACTGGTCGGTGTAATAACTTTCGGGATTGTAAAAGTGGGATTCGGGCTCGACCTCGTCCAGTCGTTTGCCGCGATATTTATCATACTGATTGCATTGATGCCGCTGATTACAAGACTTTCGCGCAATATTTACATCAATTTGTTCGTGAATTACGATGACTCATTAGTTCGAAAACCGAAAGTCGAAAGCCGAACGACCGTCTAACCAGGACGACGAAAAACTTCAGACATCTCAAGCAATTTCGTAATCCGAATAAACGTCGGCAATCGTGTCGAAAATGGCGAACAAATCGTCCTTGCCGTCGGTGGTGACGAGCTTTTGACGGTATTCCTTGAAGTTGGCGATGCCCTTGAAATAATTCGTATAATGGCGGCGCGTCTCGACGATCCCGAGTTTGTCGCCTTTCCATTCCATCGCCCAGGTCAGGTGATTTCTGGCAGCTTCGATGCGGTCTTTCATCGTCGGGGCGGATAATTTCTCCCCGGTTTCCATAAAGTGCTTGACTTCGTTGAAAATCCAGGGATAACCTATCGCGGCGCGTCCGATCATGATACCGTCGATACCGTATTTATTCTTGTATTCGAGCGCTTTCTCAGGAGAATCGATGTCGCCGTTGCCAAAAATCGGCATGGTGATGCGCGGATTGTCCTTTACCCTTGCAATATGCGTCCAATCGGCTTCCCCTTTGTACAATTGGGCGCGCGTCCTGCCGTGTATCGACAAGGCTTGAACGCCGATATCCTGCAACCTTTCGGCCACTTCGTCTATGTTGATCGAATTCTCGTCCCAACCCAGACGCGTCTTGACCGTAACAGGCAAACTCGTAGAATCGATAACGGCTTTGGTAAGTCGGACCATCAAATCGACGTCCTTGAGCACCGCGGCTCCTGCCCCTTTGCACACTACTTTTTTGACCGGGCACCCGAAATTGATGTCGATAATATCAGGATTGACCGTTTCGACGATCTTGGCGGACATCGCCATGGCTTCCTCGTCTCCTCCGAAAATCTGTATGCCGACGGGGCGCTCATAATCGAAAATATCAAGCTTTTGGCGACTTTTGATCGCATCGCGGATGAGCCCTTCGGATGATATGAATTCAGAAAACATCAAATCGGCTCCATGCTGCTTGCACAGGCGACGAAACGGCGGATCGCTCACGTCTTCCATAGGCGCAAGCAAAAGCGGGAATTCAGGGAGTTCGATATTGCCGATTTTTACCATTGTGCAAAGGTAAGGGGAAAAGTCGGAAGTCAAAAGCCCGGAGCGGCATATTGATTTCCCGGCCAATGCTGCCTACCGCTACCCTCGCATCAAATTCAGTGGAATGTCGACTTTCGCAATACCTCGAGCATCGTTTGCTCCGTTTGAGGAATCAGCGAAACGATTCCGACGCTGAAATCGCGTTTCCCAAATAACCGACTGAACATGTACATGTGGAGCGCTCCGTTGTTCGGAAGCCCTTCGAGGGAGATATAGCTCACATAGAATTCGAGTCCGTCGATCGTCTCCTTATAAATACGCGACTTGATCGGTTTGCCCGGAATTTCCCGCTCAAATGACGCTATCAACAATTGTTGGAGCATTTCCACAGAATCTTCGTAAGGGCCGTCCGTAGCTTCGTCGAATGGCTGGAAGTTAGCCTCCATGTGATTGAACTGATCTTTTTTAAACGAAAAAATTGGAACCGCCTGGTTGACAATAGGTGAACCGAGCGTCGCCTCAAACATCTCCTTTCCACGTTTGACTTGTTGCGCAGACTCGGCGTCGCTAACGGTGTAAAAACCATGAGGAAGATCGATTCTCCAATTAAAGTCCGCGCTGTAGAATTGTTTTTCATCTTGGCCGGAAACCGAGACGAAATTTAGCAGCGCGATAATGCAAATGACAAATTTTCGTATCATTTCCGGTAGTCGAAAAAAGTGATTGGTTTGCGGCTCATCGGATTGAAAACTACAGGATTCAAAATTTCCTTCGTCGTGAATTCAATGCGTGGCGTCACGCGCAATTTCGCCCTGAAATGGTCTTTGATCTCGCGTAAGAATTGTTCCGATTCTTCCTTGACGACAAGTTTGATGACGATCTCATCAGTTCCCAAATCGTTCGTAGATATCTCGATGACGTGCAGGTCAATGTTCTCGAAATCGTTCAAAACGTTCGTCATCGCCGGCGGGTACAACGTCGTGCCTTTGTATTTGATCATTTGCTGTTTGCGTCCCAAAACGGGCCCGACACGCAACGTATTTCGTCCGCATTGGCAAGGTTCGCGATGCAATTGCACGATATCGCCCGTCTTGAAGCGGATGAGCGGCATTCCTTCCACACCGAGATTCGTGATCACGAGTTCACCGGGTTGTCCGTCGGGAACGGGATTGTTGTCATCGTCCACGGTTTCCACGACAATCAGTTCCGGATGATGATGCCCGCCGAGATGGAATTCACATTCGGTGAACGCCGTGGCCATTTCGGTAGAAGCATAGGTCGAATAAAGTTCGATGTCCCACTTTTCGGCAATTTTGCGCGATAGCGTGCTGTCGGAAAAATCCTGCTCGCGCAGCGCTTCTCCTATACAAACCGCTCCTTTTACACCCGAATTCTTATAGTCGATGCCGTGGGCTTCCGCGTATTCGATGAGTTTCAGCAAAAAAGATGGAACCGTTATCAGGTACGTCGGTTTGTACTTCAGGATCGAATCCCACTGTAATTCCGGAATTCCGGCGCCGACGCGAATCACGCCGACTTTCATCTTGCGCAACCCGAGAAAATAGGCAAGCCCGGCCATAAATCGCCTGTCGATCGTGGTCATGAGCTGGACGACGTCGCCCTGTTTGATCCCGGCGCAATCGAACGAAATAGCTTCGTTATACGCCAAACGATCGAGGTCGTTGTCGGTCAAGCCGAAAGTCACCGGATCGCCAAGCGTGCCCGAAGTTGTGGCATAATCGATAATTTCCGCCGTGGGAACGCACAAAAAATCGTCGTTGAATGCCTGAAGTTCCGCTTTGGTCGTCACGGGAATCCTGCGCAGGTCGTCCAACGATCCAATACCCGAAACATCAATATTTCTCTCGCTAAAAAGTTTTTTGTAATAAGCCGAATTTTGGGAAACATATTGGAGCGTTTTGGCCAGTTCCGATTCCTGGAATACTTTTATTTCTTCGGCTGAAGCGGTTTCGATTTTCGGGATCATTTATATCGTTTTGCCGCGGATTCGCGGATTATATCGGATTTCAAAAATAGGAATCCCAACTGATTAGTTAAGTTTTCGATTGATTTTTTTGAGGTATTCCTGGGCGTGTTTTTTTGCCGGAAGCGTCGTGATTTCCTTTGTCAGCGCAACTTCGAAATGCGGTTTTGCTTTCGCGTATTCTTTTCGTGCGAAATGATATTGACCCACTTTGTAATGGACGATCCAAAGGTCTGGGTTCAAAGATTGGTAATTTTGGGCAAATTCATCGCTCATTTCCGATTCCTTGTCTAGGAATTCATCCATTTTGCGGTCTTCGATGCGATATTGTTCGTATTTCCTGAAAGCGTCGGAATCGGCAAAAGGATCCTTCGCAATTGCAAATTCAGGAGAAGAAAGCGTCTCAAGCGATTTCCCGTCGTGACGTTTCCCGAAAATTTCGTTCAAATCATAACAAACCAACTCGCCCAATTGATATGGATTAGCCGAAACCCAAACCTTGAGACCGACAGGCTGGAAAATTACGCCGTGGTGCGCCAACAGCTGATTGAGGGCTTTTTCATTTCCGTAACCAAGTGGCAGCCCGCCTTCGATTGCCTTTGTATCGCGTAGGATCGAAGCGGCGATTGCTGGATTTATCTTCGGATTCTGATCGAACTCTTCCGTCAATTTGTCGAAACGGTACTTCGAATGCGAATTTTCGATTGCGTCGCTATTGCGTTTGTCGTTCTTGTAAGATTCGCTTTGGAAATGGTTCGAGCACAACAACTGATCGGCCGAGTTCGCAACTTCGTATACGCCGAAATTTTTCGGGGAAACCTCTATCAACGCGGCTTTCCCGTCTTTCGCGCTCCCGACCATGATCGCTTCGGACACAAAAACCTGCCGTTTCCTGGCAATGGCTATCGCCTCGTCGATGGTCGTGGCATACTGCAAGATTTCGCGCGTCAGGATCGAAATCGGCGTCTTGGCGATAAGCGGGATCTTCGATTTTCCGGCATTGATCGTCACCGTCAAACCTTGGTTGTTCATACCCGACACAGCGCCTATCATACCCGGCCAGGTCACCATCATAAACGGGTTCCCTTTATCGGGCCTGACAAAAGCGATCACTTTGTCTTTTGCGAAATCATCTCCGGCGTAGAAATCGAAATTGCGGCCCAAAATCAAGTTCCCATCTTCGGACTTGTCGCCCCAGGCCGCGAAAGACGAACATCCGACAAGCATCAGATCCTGCATCGCGTGCCCGATATCATGAGCGCCGTGAAGGTAAAGCGATCGCAGATACGGAGGCGCGATGAAGTCGTAATCGTGGGATGTGTATTGCGAAAGTCCGTAGATCTCGGTTTTGTATTCTTCGGGAACGTGCAGATAAAGCTTGCGATTGTACCACGTAAGGATTTTGCGCAACAACTTTTGCTTGTTTTTTGACGGGACGATTTCCTCGATTTTTGAAAAAAACACCTTTTCCTGCTTTTTGAGAAGCGAATCTTCGAGTGCGCCCGTCGCAAGCCCGATTTGAAGCGGATCGCCTTCGACATACAACTCCCATTGCCGCTGCTTGTTCTTCAACAGGAAGTTGTTTCCGGAGATATAGCGCTCCGGGGAAATTTTTTCAACACCGGGAATGGAGTTGTCGTATCCTTGAACTATCGGTTTGTGGCGCAAAGAACCCGAAGTGCCGCACGAAGCGACCGCAATGGCAAAAAAAATCGCCACCACTGCGCGAGTCCTGCGGCTATGCGATCGCAAAAACAGTCGTGCGTTCATCATTCGGTATGTTTGATGATTTTGTTCAACAAATAGTCCTTGCCGAGGATTTCCGAACAGGTCAAAACCGCGCCTATCGTAACACCTAAAACGCCGTGTACACTGACGCTTTGGCCCGTGAGATACAAATTGTCGAGCTTGGTCTTGGCTGCGATAAAAGTCTTCATCGGATTGCTTGAATCTTTCACATAACCGTACATATTGCCTTCAAACCCACCGATATAATCCCGGTAGGACAAAGGCGTCGAAGTATGAACCGACTTGATGCAGTTGTTGATTCCCGGGAACTTCCGCTCGATCTCAATTAGAAATTTGGCGACTTTTCGTTGTTTGAACGATTCGTACGATTCGCCCCGGTCGCTTTTTTCGGCCGTCGTGTTGTGAGAATCCGCCCAAGCTTTGACGTCGTCGAACTTCATGTAGGTGATGAACGTCATGCCGTCGGCCCAAACGTCGTTCTGGCCGCTGGCATTCATCGAGGCCATGTAGGCTTTCGGCCACGAATCCTCGTCGTAATCGTGGGCGCTCCAGACATCACGGCTGTCGCGGAAATGATAATAGTTGTGGTTGATATACGGGAAACTTTCGGGCTTAAAAACGATATACACGCTAAATGCGGACATCGACCCTTCAAGACTTTTGATACGGTCGAAGAATGCTTTGCGGAACTTGTCTTCGCCGACCATTTCGAGGGTCGTCTTGAGTTCGATATTCGAAATGAAAATATCCGCAAAAACCTCGGAGCCGTCTTTCATCACGACCGACGTCACTTTATTTTCTTCCGAATTTATCTTGACGACCTCGCGGTATTTGTAAGTTTCTCCTGCGTTTTCCTTTAGCCGTTTGATCAGCAATTTCGTGATCTGGCTTCCTCCATGGATGCAGCGCCACGAGCTTTGTATATATGAATTTACCGAAAGTGCGTGCACATAGAACGGCGACTTTTCGGCAATTCCGGCGTACAAAAAATTGGAACCGGCCAAAATTGCGCGCAATCGTTCGTTTTTCGTGACAGAGTCTATGGTCTCCTTGGCATTCAGCGATAAAATTGCCTGGTCGTATTTTCCGTCGATCTTGAGGTTGTACATCGGGAACGAATCGCAGGTTTGCTGGATTTTAGTGCAGTATGCTTCGAGGTTTTCACGCTCATCCGGAAAAAACCCGGAAAGTTGATCGATGAAATTGTCGTAACCTTGTGCGTGAGGATATTCCGAACCATCGTCACCGAACGAAATGCGGTCAAACCCGTCTTCGTCCATTTTTTTGAGGTTCAACCCGTTCATGATCCCGATGTACTCGAAGTAGCGGTTCAGGTTTTCGCCTTTTCCCAATCCGCCGATGTAGTGGATCCCTGTATCGAAAATAGTTTTGTCGCGCACGAACGTCTGAAGGTTCCCGCCAAACTGGTTGTTTTTTTCGAGCACGCACACGCTGTGACCTTCCTTGGCCAGGATTACGGCCGAGACAAGCCCTCCAAGGCCGCTGCCGATGATTACCACGTCATACTTCTCCTTCACGTCTCAATATCGTTATGTTGTCCTCGCGATGTGAAACCGCAAATCCTAATCCTTCAAAAATAGGCACAAAAGTAGCGTTATCGAACAAAATTACCGCATCGGAAAGTTTTGAAACCGCTTCTGCCTCAACTTCTTTGGCCGTTATCAGGATCAGGTCATATTTTTTTACAGGGAAGTCGATGTATTCGAGGTCACGCGCCGCCATCAGGTGACTCGTTTTTGCCACACGGCGTTTTTCTTCATCGGCTATATAGGAATCGATTTTGCGCAACGATTGCTGGAAAACCAACAAGACATCGAGCTGGCCGTAATCGTCTGCAATGTGCAGCATTTTAGCTTTAGGCGCTATGTGATTTCCGAGTTGGTAATAAGCTTCCATGTTTTTGTCAATGTCCGACTTTACAGCGCTCACGACATACTCTTCCTTAAAATCGAAACTGCCCAATACAAATTTCTTCCAGTATTCCGGGCCTTCCTCCTGAGCGCGCAATTTCTGGAACTCGTCCCGCATATAGGCGTTGATTTTCTTTGTCCGTTCGGAATAATCCTTCCCGAAACGCAAGTCTTCGGGTGTGATGCGCGCCAGGAATTTGATTGCTGTCGTAGTTCCGTTGAGGATGAAATCGTTCTTTGGGGCCGCCTCCGAATATCCTTGGATCAACACCGGCAAAATATCGAGATGGAACTCTTGGGCGAGGAAAAATGCCCCTTTTTTAAAGCGTTTGATCGAATTGTCCTGAGACCGCGTGCCTTCCGGAAAAATCATGATCGAAAAGCCCTGAGCAACTTTTTCGCGCAAATGCTCTACGCCTGTCTCGAGGCCCTCGCTGGCCGGATAAAACCCTGCCATTCGCACGCCAAGGCCGATTATAGGATTGTTGTAGACGTGGTCAGATACCAAAAAAATAATCTTTCCATTGAGGCCGCCCATCGCCATCACATCCAAAAACGAAGTATGATTGGCAATAATGACGGCCGGTTTCCCGAAATTTTCCCCAAACTCATTGTACAAACGCCTTTTGACGGCCGGATACGTGTAAAACACCGAATTCATATAAGCCGACATCACATTGTGAAAGATCCGGCTTTTGCGCGTTTTGGAAACCGGAAGCAACTTCATGATCACGAAACTCAGCAAGGAGACCACAAAACCTACGATTCCGTAATACGCGAGCGAAAAAAAAGAATGCAGCACCCTCCTGAGTTCGATAGGCGCGAAACCTTTTTTGCGTCGGGCGAAGAAAACCCACCTGAAAATCATCGGATACAACACGAAAATCATGGCGCAGGCCGCAAAAACGCCAATCAATGCGGCAGACGAAATCGATCGAAGCGACGGATGTCCGGCGAATATCAGCGCACCGACTCCGAAAATCGTGGTTATCGCCGCCAGGATAATCGAAGTCCGGTACACCTTGCGTTCATCGCGCCCATCTGTATATTCCTTTTGAAGCGCGCTCGTCATAAAAATCGAGAAGTCGACGCCATGGCCAAAAATGAGCGTGCAGACGATCGTGCTGAAGATATTGAGCTCGAGACCGAAAATCCCCATAATTCCAGCGGTTACCAATCCGGTTAGGACAATCGGGATGGTGGCGACGATCACGATTTCGATGCGGCGGAAAAACACGAAGAGTATTGCGATTACGGCAATCAGCGAATAGTCGACAAGGTTGTTGAAATCGTCTCGCAACTGCTTCAGGAACGTCTCGTTCATTTGCTGTCGGTCGATTGGGACGATATTTTGTTTGGCTGCTGCCGATTTGACAAAAGCATCGCGTTGCGCATTCGAAACTTTGACAAGAGACGAAACCGTGAAAAAGCCCTGCTTTTTTGCGATGAATTCACCGAGTTGCAAAGCCGCTACCTGGTTGAGCTCGTCTATCGAAATCGGATCGAACCGACGTGAAAGCAATCGGTAAAATGGCTCGTATGCATTGGGTTTGAAACCGACTTTTTCCCCTTCGGAAATCAAGCTGCTCCTCACGAACTCCATTTTTTCGATGGTCCAGAACGAATTCCATCGGTCGATTTTTTTTTGCTGTCCGGATTTCGGGAGAACCAGTCCGCCGATGGAGCTGAAATTGAGGATTTTACCGGATTTTTTATCTGATTCCAAATCGAGGAAAAGCCGCGAGTTGTTCGCCAAAGCTTCTTCGAGACTGTTGCCGTAGGCCGCGACATAAATGGTTTTGGACGTCAGGCTCGAGTTTTTCTCGAGTTGTTTTTCCGCTTGACGGATATCGCCCGGAACATAATTGAGCTTGGACAGATCGCTGTCAAACTTCACGTTTTGAGCCGTAAAGAAACTGACGGCCACCAATATCACGCAACCGCCGATGAGCCATTTGCTGCTGTCGAACGAAAATCCGGCGGCGCGCTCGATAAAATTCTCTTTATGGACCGCCGCTTCCGCCTTCGGTTTGTAGAGATGGGGAACGATCAACAGCGAAAAAAACGCCGAACCCATTACGATGGCCGCAGCAAAAATCCCGAGGTCGCGCAAGGCCTCACTCTTTACGAAAAGCAGGCACAAGAACGCAAGCGCCGTCGTCGTGGAGCTCATGAACAACGGCTTGGTGATGATTTTATAGACGGTTTTTACGTCTGAATTGTGCTTGTAATGCGTCAGGATATGGAGCGAATAATCGATCGTAATCCCAATCAGGATCGCACCGATTCCCAACGAAATGGCAGAAATCGTCTCCGTTGCGAAATACAGGACGGTCAACGCGAACAGAGCCCCGAAAATCGTCGGGATGAAAATGATGACCGGAATTGTGATTTTGCGGTAAAACAACATCAGGATCAGCATCAGCGCGCTCATCGCCAGGATCGTGGTAAACAGCACGTCTCCTTTTATTTGAGTGGCATTGGCTACCGCGATCAGGGGCGATCCGAAATAACTAACCTTCGTTTTCGACTGGTTGATCGCGTTTTTGATCGCATATAGTTTTGTTGAGAATTCGGCATTTTTATCTGCTTCAGAAGCCGTTTGGTTGGGCGCGATGAACAGCAACAACATTTTTTTGTCGCGCGTCATCACAAAGCCGTTTTCTAAAGTGAAATCGTCCCCGAGGCTCAGTTGCTGCAATTTTTTAAGTCCGATGAACGAAATGCCGAGCGGGTCACGTTGGATGAATTCTCGCGTAACCATTCCCGATGGCGACAAAATCGAACGATAATTCGCCTCGACCGTCGCTTTTATGGAATCGGTCGATAGCTTTTGGTCGATTCGCGCATAATCGGACTCGTCGAGGAACAGCGGCAGATTGTCAAATACAAACCCAATGGTTTCCTCAATGTTTTCTTCCCCAATCCTGCCCTGGATTTCTTTGTAGTATGGTTTACAGGACTTTTCGAGAGCGTCGATGAAAACCTCGGCGGTTTGCTGCAGATCTTCGGGCGTTCCGCTCGATTCGGACTCAAAGATGACCGTGATTTTATCGGCAAAATTGACCTGTTTCAACACCTTTGCCGTCACGTCGAGCTTGTCGTTCACCGGAAGCAGTTTCGTGACGTCTTCCTCAAATTTCAAACGCGAGGCAAAAAATCCGAAAACGCACAAAATAGCCAATCCGATCCCAATCGAAACCGTCTTGTTGCGACTAACGAAATCGTGTATGGCGAAGAAAAAACGATGCATTTACCTGGATTCTTTTTTGAAGACCGACAGCAATCCGTAGCTCAAAAATCCGGCTACGACCGACGCGATTGCCGCTAAAGTAAGACTTCCTATGAGATATTGGCCCAAATGGTCTTTTAGCTTTTCGAACGTGATCGGCAATTGAGGGAATAAAGGCGCGCCCGTGTCGTAAACCAAGCTCCCGATCCAGAGCGAAGCCGCGACGATAGGCGGAATCATCGGCGGGATGCTCACATTCGAAAAAATATACGCAATAGCTTTGTTGAGTCTAAAAACGGTGGCCAGAAACAGCGAAAGCACCGTTTGGAATCCCCAAAACGGGCTGATGCCGATGAACACGCCCAGCGCGATCGACAGTGCTTTCACGCGGTTCGAATCTTCGCTGTGCAGCACATTTTCGAGCAGGAATTTCTTAAGGCCTTTTTTTTTTAGTTTCCGAAACAGGTTGCGCGGGAATATCCAGAGCAGGCAAATCGTGACCAAGACCGTGTTGAGTATCGAAATGCGCGTAAAATCTTTAAAAGGACGAAAATGGGAAACCCGTTCGCTCGGATCGTATAAAACCTGTATCGGAACGTTTTTTACAGGAATGTCGCGCCAGGCCGAACGCACGATGACTTCGATTTCAAACTCAAACTTCTTCGTAAAATACTTTTTCGGAATGCGCTTCAGCGGATAAAGCCGGTAACCCGATTGGGTATCTTCGAGCCGGATCCCGGTTTCGAACCAAAACCAGAAATTCGAAAAATTGTTGCCGAAACTGCTCTTTTTGGGAACACCTTCCTGCGTCATGTTTCGTCCGCCTATCAACAGTGCCTCGCCTTCCGATTCAAGCGAATCGAGGAAAACAGGCAAATCGGAAGCGAAATGTTGCCCGTCCGAATCTATCGTAATGGCGTAATCGAAACCCATTTCGCGAGCCTTGGCGAAACCGTTGCGCAGCGCCATGCCTTTCCCGATGTTTTGAGGATGGGTAACAATCGTAAGTTGCGGGTAGTCGGAAAGGATTTCGGGTGTGGAGTCGGTAGCGCCATCATTTACGACAATCACATCGGCAGTATATGCAAGCACGGAGTCGATCACGCGCCTGAGCGTTTTGTGGTTGTTGTACGTGGGAATAATCACACATACGTTGAGCTTCTCCATCTGCTGCGTCACTTGCGTCATCGGTCAGAGCAGCCTATTTGTAAGCCTTTTTTTCTTCATCTGAAAACGACTTGGAACGCACGATGAAGTTTTTTATGTAGTCTTTGAGTGCTCCGCTTTTACCGAAATTGGCTACGATAAACGCTTTGTCTTCCTTGATGTTTTTCTTGTAACCGACGATTTTCGGGACGCTTTCCTGAACCGAGAGCCGGATCATGCGAATCTCGATATTGTCGGCATCGGCGGCGACCGCGGCATCGATGAGTTTCGCGCCCGCTTTCATGTGCTTGGTCTTTTTCCCGAGCGTGTTCCCGTATTTGGACAACAATGTTTCGGCAGCGCCTTTGTAGGCGACGAGTGCTTTATTCGCGTCCGACTCTTGTACCGAACTCATCTTGGCGTGGAACGCGTTGGCGCTTTCTTCGGTTTTGGCAGCGTCGGGATAAAGTTTCCTCACTTCGGCTATATCGGCAAAAGCAAGAACGAACAAACAAACGATCGAGGCGATGATTTTCATATCAGACTTTTTTATAAGTACTGGAAAGCTTAAGTGCCACCGTATCATTAAAGTACGTCGTATTCTTGACTTTTACAAGACCTTCCTCCGATTGTGAAATATTTAACTCCAACCGCAAATCGGGCGTCACGTCCGGATTGATGAGCGCCATGAACTTGACGTTCGAAAGACTTTGCATAAACAGGCTTTGGCCGATGATTTCCTCGGTCAGTTCCTTGATGATCTGCATCATGCATACGCCGGGCATCACGGGATTTCCGGGGAAGTGTCCCTTAAAGACCTCGTGTTGCGCATTGACTCGGATAGCGACGGCGTGATTGCCATCGGAAACCTCGTCTTTTGAAATTAGGGTGTAAAAATCTTTTAAAAGCATATCGTCGTTTAAAAAAGCTGGATTTAAATCGGTCACAAAAGTACGTTTATTCGTCAAGCAAGCAAACGAACCCGCTTCCGATGCTTTAGAAGTTATACGAAACGCCAACGGAGATCACCTGGTTGAGTCGGATTTCGCTCACGTCATCGTTGTAATCTTCTTCGTACCCGCCCGTGCTGACGTTGCTTCCGAAAATGTCCACAAGGCCTTGCTTGATGCGCGCCTCGACAGACATTCCGAATGGAAGCGTATATCCGATTCCGCCATAAAGTCCAAAATCGAAACCTTCGACACTATCGTGGTTGTCACCGACTTTAAAATCGATGGCAGGGCCCGCCAGAACGTGCAATCCCTGATAGATGAAAATTTTATTGGTGACTGCTATTCCTACGTACTTCGCCTCGACGTCGTATTTTTCGGCGCCCAGATTCGGGTCGAAACTTTCGTAGGCCAAAAGCGTTCCGCCCTGACGCGAATAATTGACTTCGGGCTGGAGGTTGTATCGTTTCGAAAACTTGAATGTGATTCCTGCACCCGCGTAAAAATCGAGGTGGCGGCCGCTTTCCGCATTCGTCAGGCGCGACGTGTTGATTCCGGCGCGCACCATCGGTCGAATTTTCGATTGTGCATTTGCCAGGGAAACTGACGCCAGAGCGAGCAGTAAGAACAATTTTTTCATAGTGTCAAAATGTAAATGTTGCCTGCGGGAATCGCCGGGTTTCAAAATCGAAGCTACAGAAATGCACCTCGATTCCGAATTACGTTATTTGGATGAGGGACGGGAATTGAACGTATAAGAAAGCCCGAGCTGCAGCGCGAGGTTCGAGGTTTGGTCGAATTCTAGAAACGCTGTCGAATCGGTAAAGATATCGTCGTCGATCGTGCTCACGAATCCTTTTTTGACGCGGAATTCCAATTCGAGCCCGTCTACGAGGCGACAGCCAAGACCTAACGTCAAGCCCACATCAGTATAATTGTTGACGCTGACATTGTCGCTGTTGTACACAAGAAAATCAACCGTAGGACCGACCAAAATCGACACGCGATCGACGAACGTGATCTTGTTGATGATGGCGACCGTAAAATACTGTAGCGAAATATCGATGTCTTCCGAAACGGTTTGGCCCCCGCTCTGGTAATCGAAATCGCCCTTCGCTCCTTGTCTTGAATAACCGAATTCAGGCTGCAAGGTGTAATATTTGTTAAACTTTACACCGGTAAATACGCCGGCGTAAAAATCTGGCTTGAAGCCGAGGTCGGTATCGGAAATCTTGGAGAAGTTCACGCCTCCGCGAAGTCCGGGTGTGAATTTAGGTTGGGCATACGCAATCGAGCAGCCCAAGGCGATGATCAGTGTAAGCAGCTTTTTCATGGCTTTTGTGTTTGGTTTTTCGACATTGGCAAATCAAGGCGCGAAATGACGCATCTCGATGTTCAGCTTTATATCGCGATGATGGATTTCGATCGTATCGGCAAATTTATCGTTTGTGCTGACAAATCCTACAGAAACCTTTTCTTTCTTTCGACTTCCTTTTGAAATGGAAATCAGTTTATTGCCAGAAAACGAAATTTGGTAATGGTCGCGACCTTCAACAGCAAAAACCTCTAAATCGCCGGTGTGCCCGTCCAGCTCCGGAATTGCGTACGTCTCCCGAAAAAGCAATCGGAAATCGTCGCGCAACGTATTGACGATGATTTTGCGATCGAGATCGTCGACGATCGCATTCTTCCGGAAACTTTGCTGCCCGATTTCGAAATCGAGCAACGTATTCCCAAAATCGGTCGTCAGCACGACGCGATGAACGGAATCAGAGATCTTTTTGGCAATCAAAATCCCGTTGAGTTCGTGTCCGTAGACCGCAATTTTGGTGCGATAGGTGTAGTCTTGGGATTTATCTGAAAAATACGGATTCACGACCGTTGCCGTTTGAGGGAACGCGCTCGGTTTTGGCCTCGGGGCGCATCCGACAGCAAGCAGAAAACTAATTGCTAAAAGCGGAATCGTCAACTTTTGCATTGAGAATCTTGTTTTTGAAGACGATTTTGGTGTAGTCGGTTTCGGATTCGAGCAGGCGGACCTGTTCGACCGTTCCTTCTTTTTTGTCGAAACTCAACTCGACTTGCTTGATGTATTTTTTGAGTGACGCGTCTTTAGGGACGAAACGCGCGATGTCGAAACCAGCCGATTTGTAATACGAAATGGCGAATTCCTTATCGTCGAACATTTGGCCGGAAACGCTTCCTACGATCAGTTTGTTGATCTTGGAAAACGTCTTGTTCGATTTGGCGTCCATCTGGCTCTTTTTGCCCTCGTCGTTGATGAAGATTTTTCCCGATTTGAACACAATCGAGTAATTGTACGGTTTTTTATACTGCCAGGCCAGGGAATTTGGCTCTTTGAACGCCATTTTTCCGGACGTTTCAACATCTTTCGCCAAAAAATCCATGTGTTTGTATTGGACGAAATCCGTCGTCATCGTTTTGATCGTGGCCGAGGCCGCATTCACTTTCTTCTTGAAATCGGCAATTTCAGATGCTGACATCGCTTGTTGCGCAAAAGTCTGGAATCCGATAAAAAACAGCAGTAAAAAACTAATCTTCTTCATAAGCAGTCAATCCGAGAAGCGCGTCGATCGGAACGATTTTAAAATTTTTCTCGCGCAAAGTTAACAATATCCGTTCCAAAACGTTCACGGTAACCTGAGAAGTGTCGTGCATTAAAATAATCGCACCTGGCTTTATCTGTCGGACAATCCGCTCATAAATAGCGTTTTCATCTTTGCTGAAGCCATCCATCGAACGAATGTTCCAACCGATGACGTCGTGTTTGGTGACCTGGAGCGCCTTTGCGATAGACGGGTTCGTCACGCCATACGGTGGTCGGAAGAATCGCGGTTTCCTGCCGCATACTTTTGAGATTGCTTCATCGGTTTTCGCCAGTTCCGACAGGACTTCTCCGGAGTTCTTCCAATCGAAATCTTTGCCGTGAAGATAACTGTGGTTGGCCACGATATGACCGTTTTGAAACATCTGACGAACGATTTCAGGATGCGCATCAACGTTCTTCCCGATGCAGAAAAACGCCGCCTTTACGCCGAACCTTTCGAGCAATTCCAACACTTTTGGCGTGAATTCGCTTGGCCCGTCATCGAATGTGATTGCAATCTTGTTTTCCTTTTCGGACAGGTTCGAACAATGCGTTTTTACGTGATAATTGCTGCCGATCCAAGCCGACCCGATTACTACGATGGTCATCCAAACCAAAATCGCGAATCCCAAAAACCACCAGCTCAAAGACGCGAAAAGGCTCAAAAGAGCCAGTGTGATTGCCATTGCGGTAAAAGATAGTGTGACGATTTTATGCCGCATCGTATATAATTGCTCGTTATTTCACAACTTTAAACCTTAAACTTTGCACTTAACCCTTAAATCGAAATCAACGTAAAACTATGGTCGATGCCGCGATATTGATTGTACAATAAAATCTTGTGATACGAAGGCTTCTCGACAGCATTGATCTTCAATTGCTGGGGAACTTCCTGATTTTTCAACACGTTCGCCCCAACGTATAATCCAAAGGCTGAAGCGGTGTTGTATTCGCCCGAAACGTGCTTGTAGAAAATTTGAGGCGTAAAGGCAAATTCACGCGCCAATTCCTTGTAATATTCGTCGAATTCCACATCTCCGTCAAAACCAAGGACAACGGCGTCTATGTCGTGTTGCGTCAGATTGTTCGCTTGTAAAAATTCGATCGCTTTGTGTGCGACGGCGTCAACTCCGACTTTATTGATCGTCTCGATGTCGAGCAACTCGGCATATGTCGATTCCGATTTTGTGTCCGACAACATAAAAAACGTTGCGCCTTCGCTGAAAATCGTCGCTTTCGTTTTCGACCCTAAAACATCGTGAGGGCCGGAATCGTCTGGCTTGATGAAACCCGCGAGCTTGAACAGCGACTTTGTGTATTCGGTCATTTCGTCTATCCCGCCGACGAGAACGTTTGAGACTTCATCGGCATCGAATTGCAACTTGGCGTCAACCAAAGCCGATTCGAACGAAACCGCTCCATTCACATACGTAAAATTATATGCCTTGCAGCCCAAGTTGATCGCGATCGTCGAAGCCACGGTGTTGTGTGTCGATTGGATGAACGAGGTCGGCGTCAAAAATTGTTCGTTGTTGTCGATGATCGCCTTGAGAAACTTGTCGGAATCTTCGATGCAGCCCATTCCCGTTCCCGTGATGATGGCGTCGAGGTTTTCGACTCCGGATTCCCTCATCGCCAAAGTAGAGGCGACGATGCCGTTCTTTACGCCTTTGGCCATCCTGCGGGAAGCGATAGGAGAGAAATACTCCTTGTAATCGGGTTTGACGAGCTCGAGGAAATTCGCGTTTTCGTCAATTGTGAATTCCGATGGAAATCCCGCTGTCGTGGCTTGTGCCGAGACACATCCGATGCCGTTGATATAGGTTTTTGCCATCAGTTCTTCGAAAATATTACTGTCGAGCAGTTGCCGCCGAATCCGAACGAATTAGACAGAACGTGGTCGATGTTTTTGTGTTTTAGCTCAGTTTGCGGAACCAAATCGAATTCCGCCATTTTAGTCGTGAAGTTCAGGTTCGGATAAACTACGCCGTTCTGTATCGCCAAAACGGAATAAACCGCTTCGATCGCAGCTGCGGCCGCCAACGTATGTCCCGTAAAAGCTTTCGTAGACGAGAAATCCGGCACGTCTTTTCCTTCATAAACACGGGCTACGGCCCGACCTTCGCTCAAATCGTTGTTTGGAGTCGCCGTCCCGTGCATGTTGATGTAGTCGATTTGCGTCGGATCGAGATTCGCAACCTTGAACGCTTTCTGCATCGCCAAAAACGCGCCTTCCCCATTTTCAGACGAAGCCGTTTGGTGGAAAGCGTCGTTCGCGTTCGCGTAACCCGTGATCCGTGCAAGCACTTTTTTACCTTCCTTTTCCACGATTTTGTCTGATTCCAAAACCAGGAAAGCAGCGGCTTCACCAAGGTTTAAGCCTTTTCTGTCGTTGTCGAAAGGCGTGTTGTATGTGTCGGTCAGGATCATCAGCGTCTTGAATCCGTTGATCGTGAATTTCGCCAATCCGTCGGTTCCGCCAACAATGACGCGGTCGAGTTTACCGGCCTTAATCATTCGCGCGCCAAGCATGATCGCATTGGCAGCCGACGAACAAGCCGTTGAGATTGTCGTGACAAATCCTTCCAAACCGATGATTTCCGCGATTTTTTGGGAAGTGTCGCCTCCGTCATGGGCCGAAATGAATTTTATCGTATCGGGATTCTCGAAATATTCGTAATAATGCTTTTCTGTCGTGTCCATTCCACCAACAGATGTCGAATTTATCAGCCCGGTTTTGTACTCGGACATATTCGAAATCCCCGCATTCGCTACCGCTTGTCTCGCAGCGAAAGCGCCCAGCAAGGCCGTTCTCGTGAAATTATGATCGGCAGCCAATCCAAGTTCGGACGCCAAATCGTCATTCGACTTCTTGATTTCCCCGAACATAATCTCATCCTTGTGGATCGTGTCGATGTTGTCGGTCCTGGAAATTCCTTTGTCCGAATTCGTCAACGCGCGAAAATTCTCGTCCACGTTGTTTCCGATCGCAGAAATAATTCCCATTCCGGTAATCGCAATTCCTCTATTCATCAGCACATTTCCAGACAACGCAGGGCATTATCCAATTATCAAATTGATTAGTTATCTAATTGACAAATTCGCTAATTCGCTAATTCGCTAATTATTTCGTCCGGTTCGCCTCTACATAAGCCGCCATCGTATCGATCGATTGAAATATATTCTTGCCTTCTTTCGGATCCGTGAGCTTGATTCCGTAGTCTTTGTCCAACAAAACGATCAATTCCAGAGCGTCGATCGAATCAAGGCCCAAACCGTCGCCAAAAAGGGCGTCCGTATTCGAAATGTCCGACGGTTGCACGTCTTCAAGGTTCAAAACCGCGATAATCTTCTCTTTCAATTCTTGTTTCAATGCTTCCATGTCAATTCGTATAAAGTGATTCTATATTTTGTTTTGTGTGTGCTTTTTTTCCTTCGGATGAAACCAGGTAAACGAACGCCTTGTAGTCATCCTTAAACAATTCCGTCCAGCCGCAAAGCACATTTGCCGCCTTGCCCGTTTCTATCAGATTTTCAGCATATCCGATGAAAAAATCAGGATTAAACGCGCCAAATATAAAGAAACTATTCTCGGTTTTCAACTGGTGGCGTATGCTAATTTCGCCAAGGCAGATATTGGGCAACGTGTACACAAACACCGCGGGGCTCGGGAAGTAATTGCCCTTGTCGGCAATCGATTCCTGATAGGTGACGTCCGTGTCTAAAGAAGAGGACGAGTTGGCAAACAATAGAGCCGTTTCAGGATTCGGATTGTCCTTCAGTACCAATTCGGATCCCAAAAATGCGAGTTTGCTCAAATTGTCCATCTTGAAAAATTTCGGATACTGAATCCCAAAATGACGCACACTTTCTTTCAAAAAGTCCGACACATTCGCCACAGACGATTCAAAAACGGTTTTCCCGTCAACCGAAATTTTACCGTTTTCGATCGAAGCATATGATTTTATGTAAAGTGTATCCTCCAAATCCCCTCAATTATCTCATTATCTAATTATCTCATCATCTAATTACCTCATTCGCTAATTCGCTAATTATCACTCCCCAAAACTCCCTTCTTTCTCGAAAACGACAGCCGTATTGCATCCGCCAAAACCAGATGCTGTCTTCAAAAAGTACCGCAAAAATCTGTCTTCGTTTTCACGGATGACGTTCACATTTTGGCTTACGCCGATTTCATCGAAACCCGCTGAGGCAATCAGTTTATTCTGCTTCAACGCTTCGATTCCGATCACCGTTTCCAGCAATCCCGAAGCGCCGAGCGTATGCCCGTAGAACCCTTTCAGGCTGTGAAGCGGCTTGTCTTGTAATCCCAACCGGTTGAAGGCGATGGCTTCCATTTCATCGTTGAACGGAGTGGCCGTGCCATGGGCCGAGATGTAATCGATCTTATTCGCCGGGAGATTTGCCTCTTTCAACGCTGATTCCACGCTCAGAACCAAGCCTTCTCCTGTTCGGGAAGGGCCGGAAATGTGATTGGCATCGTTCATCGACCCGTCGCCCAGGATTCTGGCGTTGGCGTGAGACGCATCCGAGGTGACCAAAACGGCAGCCGCGGCTTCACCCAAAGTAACGCCTGTACGATTTTTTGAATACGGCTTACAAGGCGCATCGCTCATCGCCTGGAACGAATTGAATCCCGATAACACAAATTCGGAAACCAAATCGCCGGCCACGACGAATGCTTGGTCGTAAAGACCGGACTGAATCAGGCGTTTTGCGACCGAGATCGCCAAAATACCCGACACGCAGGCGTTCGACACTACAATCGGTTCTGATTTGAAACCGAAAAAATCCGCAACGGTTTGTGCCAGATCATGTAATTGGGCTTTTTGAATGTTCCCGGATTCTAGAGCGGTGATGTTGCCTTTTGTCGTGGAGAGCAAAAATGCGGTTCGCGTGCCAAGATCGGATTTGGATTTTTCGACGATCGGACAAAGCGCCAAAATCATCATCTTTTCGAGTTTCGTATAGCTTCCTGACGACGACTTCTTTGCAAACTCCGCATTCAGTCGCGCATCCTCAACGATAGCCGAAAAATAGGCATTCGGCACCATTTCATTTTCGTGCCGCTTGATTCCCGAAATTCCGCCAATCAGGTTATCGAAGTTTTCCTCTACCGAAAAACCTAAAGGCGTAATGCAATTCATGCCCGATATGTAAACGTCCTTCTTCATCACACCAATCCCATTCGTTGTTTCCATTCGGCCCAAAATGGCGGGTTCGTAAGTTGGAGCTCGCCTTTTTCGTCAAGGAAAACCTGAGTGGTTTCTCCTGTGCAGGCCACGTCTCCGTTCGTGTCGAAAATCGTGAATTTAAAGATGATCTTCGCAGCCGGCGTGTCGTAAAATTCGGTTTTGACGGTCGCCACGTCGCCGTATCGCAACGACAGTTTGTGCTCGCACTGGGACTTTACGATAGGTGTCGAATAGCCGCTTGCCGCGACATCGAGGTAGGAAACGCCGTGACGTCTGCCGAAAGCTTCGCGCCCGTCCTCGAAATATTTGATGTAATGCCCGTGCCACACGATGCCGAGCGGATCGCACTCGTTGAAGCGGACGCGCGTCTCGAATTCCGTGGTAAGTTCCGGGATCAGTTTATACGGTTCTTTTCTTTTTGTCATACAACAAGGCGATAGTGGTCGTGGCTATGAAAAAGGCGAATAACAGCGCAATGTCGGTAGAAATATCGGCAATGGACGCGTTCCGCAAAAAAACATCGTAAAACGCGTTGAGTCCCCAATTCATGGGCGAACACTGGGCGACGATCTGCATGAACTTCGGCATGGCGAAAACCGGAACCCATACGCCTCCGAGCGCCGCTAAAACAATGACGGAAGTTGCCCCGAACGGAGCCGACTGCTCTTGCGTTTTCGCGATCGTTCCCACCAAAATCCCGTAACCGGTCGCGGCTAATCCTGAGAAAAGGGCGACGATCGTCAACATGAAAAGATTGGCGTCTACGTTGAGCGCGGGCAATCCCAAAAGCGGGAAAACCCATATTCCGACGGCGATCATCATATAAAATTGGATCATGCAGATGATCAGGTACGTCAGCGTTTTCCCTCCAATCACAACCGCACTCGAAACCGGATTGGTTCGCAACCTGATGAATGTGCCCTGGCTTTTCTCCTTGACCATATTGATCGAAAGCGGGATTACGATAAAAAACATCGCGAAAAGCGTCCACGCAGGAACGTTGTGCTGAACCGCATTGGGCTTGACTTCTTTGTTTCCGAATGTAGGGTTGATTTCCTTGAACGCTATAAAACTCTCCTGGTCGAACGATTGGGTTTCATCTGTTCCCAACTGTTCGCTGAACGCGTCGTAGATCGACTTGCTCTCGATTTGGGAAATCATTTTGTCGATGTTGTTCATCACGGCGTTCTTGAAACTCATCTGGACGGCCGGATCGAAATACAGCTTTACATCTTTTTGCGTGATTTTTCGGGTCGGCGGTTTGACTTTTATCGAATCTTCCATGCCGAAACTCGTGAGCAGTTTTTCTACGTTTTGGTCGATTTTGATCTGAAGGTCGGAACTCAGATCTTTCGGAAGCACGATCGCGAGTTGATAACGCCCGCTGAACACCGCGTTTTTGGCCGATTCCTCGGTGAGTTTCGATCCGTCCAAATCGGTAATGAGGTCAAACGCCTTGGCCGACTTCATGTTGGCAAAAATCGATTCGGATACGCTGCCCTTGTCGTTGTCGACGATCAAAATCGGAAGCTGGGAATCGCCAGATCGCTCATATGCCGATTGTTGTATCAGCGTAACAGCTATAATCAGAACCAAAGGCATCGCGAACAAAATGATCACGCCCCCGATGTCGCGGCGCAACAACAGCAATTCCTTTTGTATGGACATCCGGAGTTTATGCATCGCGCAACGCTTTTCCGGTTAGCGAAAGGAAGACATCTTCGAGATTGCGCGCATCAGGAGTAGACGAAATCAGTTCTGAAGGCGTTCCCTGTGCGTAAATCACGCCTCGGTCGATAATGGCGATCCTCGTGCAAAAATCCTGGGCTTCGGTCATATGGTGGGACGTGTAAATGATCGTCGTGCCGCGTTGGTTGATTTCCGTCAGGTATTCCATGATCACGTTCTTGGAATGGACGTCGACGCCAACGGTCGGTTCGTCGAGAAACAACACTTTCGGCTCGTGCATGATGCCTGCGATCAGGTTGATGCGGCGTTTCATGCCTCCGGAATAAGTGTCGATCCTCTTTTTTGCGAATTTCGTCAAGCCGAGCCTTTCGAGATTGTAGGCGATCTTATCTTTGAATTCCGAACCTTTGAGTCCGTACATCGACCCGAAATAGTTGAGATTTTCCTTGGCGGATAAGGTCGGGTACAATGCGTATTCCTGAGGGACGACGCCAATGATTTTTTTGAGCTCGTGTTCGTCCGCTTCGTATGTTTTTCCGTCGATCGCGAAGTCTCCCGATGTGGGTTCGAGCAAACCGCAAAGCATCGAAATCAACGTGGTTTTCCCGGCTCCGTTTGGACCAAGCAAGCCGAAGACTTCACCTTTGTATATCTGTAAAGACAAGGGTTTAACCGAAAAATGTTCGGCTCCTTTGTACTTTTTTGCAATGTCGTGTATGTCAATGATGGCGTCCAAATCAGGCGATGGCTTTTTTTAGTTTTTTGAAGAAAGCTTCTTCAAGATCGGCAATTTTTACCATTTCGTCTGCCAACAAATTGTAAACATCTGATTTCGACGAACGATTTTTGTAAACGCGCGAAGCTTCTACGGCAAAATCGCGCCAACGATCGCCGATTTGCGTCATTTCGTGAGACAATTCCTTTAGTTCGGGTTTGTTCAGGATTGCCGACGATTCCTGTAGAAACGCAGCGAATATATAACGGAATCCGCCTCCGCCCGTCCCGATTTCCTCCTGCATCCGGACGATTTGCGCCAAATAATGGTTGGCGACCTTCACACCGTACTTCGCAGGCCATTTCCTGACAAGTTTGGCGACGGTGCGTATCCCTTTGACGCCGACGAACGGCACGGGCGCAAGCATATCGCGGCAAGTTTCCTTGATGCCTTTGATGATCGCTTTCGGCAGATCGGACTGTTTTGGGATCGAGGTCGGAAAGTACATTTGCCCTTTCGGCGCAAACGCTCCCTTGGCAAAACGGACTTTTTCCAAGTCTTTATGAGTCAAGGTCGTGACGCTTTCCATTACAGGATCGGAAACGAGATAATCGGTCTCAGTCTTTCCGTAAACCACGCAATTGTGGGCGTTGAAATGGAAGCGGTATTCGTCCGGAAAATAGGTCAAACCGTAAACGCCCACCTGAAGCCCTGTCGGAATATTGTTTTTGAGGTTTTCGTCAAGTGCTTGCTGAGCCGATTTCGGATTTGAGAATTTAATGCGTTTGACCTTGAATCCCAGTCGTTTCGCGGCTTTGTTGAAAATCGTGCCCGGCATGGGGCGATAGGAAATGGCAGGTGCATGATTGACCTTCAAAAACGGGATGTAGACGAAGAAAAGTCCGGATCCGATCCCAAAAATCATCGGTTCTGAAATCTCAAAACCGTTGTGCTTCAATAAATTGGACGCGACGCCATTCTCACAATGGGCCGCTTGGTGGTGCGTAAATCCTACTTCCATTATTCGGCTTTGAAATTCTTGAGTTGATCGATCCCGATGTCGAACGCATCGGCGTATTTTTGGAGTGTGTTATCTGACAGTTTTGCGAAAATCGACGGCTTGAAGTGGCGTTTGACGCGCCATTTCCAAATACCGACGTAACTCGCCAGGATACCGATGTCCATTTTGGCCGCTTCCATGAAATATAAAATAGGGCTTGCGTTACCGGCCCTTATCTCCGCTTTGGCCGCTTCCATGCGATCGGAAATGTCGTCCATCGCGTTGGCAAGCGCAATCGACTTCGGTTCCCAGCCTTTGCTCAAGGCGGTTGTGTAATTGCCTTGTTCATCTGTGGCGTAAAGCAATTCGCGAACGTTGTTTTTAGAGAGATTCCCTTCGTCCTGAGGCACTTCTTCTTTCTTCATATCAGCTCGATTTCGGATAAATCCTAGCCGCCAAAAGTACCAAAACTAATTTGAACCTTTTTTACGAAATCGAAAATTCAAACCATTTTGTGGTAATTGGTAACCTGCGGCGGGTTTGTGGATGGAACTTGAGATGTGGGAAACGGCTGCATCACGACCGTTTCGGAGTTGTGGCCGTAGACCTAACAGGTATTTCGAATCCTGTTAGGTCTGCGAACGTACGGTTTTTTAGGCACATTTTGCTACAGAAAATCTGTACTTATTCTTAAAGTTCTGACCCGAAAACAGCGCTGCAAATTAGTGTAAGCAACTTGGAGATCAATAAATAGTAGCGCGATTGCGGTTAGCGGCGCCAAATGGAGTTTTACCTGAACAATTTTTTAATGTTGTCCCAAAAGCCATCGCTTTGGTCATTGCGTGGTTGAACCGGCTTTTCCTGGCTTTTGTTGCGGTATTTGTTTTCCTTTTCGATCTCGTTTCGGAATTGGGGCGTATTGACTGAAGCTATGCTTTCGAATTCATCCAAAAATTGAAAATCATATTCGAATTTACGAATGGCTTGTGCTAACTCCGCTTTCGATGGGAGTTCGCTCTTTTCAAAAAAGCGGCCTGGGTCATTGACATCTGGATGTATTTATAGCGTGACGTTCCAACAGCCGTGAAAACTCGTAGTTGTAACCGAAATAGAGCCAAGATTAAACCTGGACGCGAAAACGGCTGATCGTCAATCCTGAGAACCGATGGCGACCGGAACTTGCTGTTGTATGAAAAGATTGATTTCGCCATCCAAAAGCTGAGTTTCGCCAACAAACGTGCGGCAATGCATCGTGCAAAGGCAGTAATCGTCGGTAGCGAAGTTGGAAACCAAAGAAGATTTTGTAACGATCACGTCTCCCGCTTTCGGAAGTTCGAAAATCTTAAGGGTTTTGATAGCGCTGATGAATCCGATGACTTGGGCGTCGGGCTTGTCGGTCAGATCTTCATCTACAAAAAACCCTTTGGCGACGATAGCGGCGCAGTTTTGGGCAGCGTTCTCGACAAGGCCTGCCTCTATAAAAAAGCCGTCCGGATTCACAAAAATATTGTCAGGGAGAATTTTAAATGTCGTTTCAACGGCTCGTTCCTCGAGATGCGTAATCACGTCAACCATTAGGAATGGCGCGCGATGCGGAAGGTATTTCGCAATGTCGATCGCGGTTGTCATCAGGATGCGAGTACGGTTTTCATTTGACCTTTTGCAATTTCGGAACCGTTGACAGATGAAGCGATCTCTACCATAGTGATCCCTCCGAATTCCTGCAATATCGCGACTTTCGTGACGATTTCATCTCCGACTTCAGGCAATTCGGAAATAGTCAGCGAACTCACCGACCCGATATAACCGGTGGGCGCGGCTTCCTGTTTCAGAAAAAATTGATATCCGGTATGAAGCGCCACAGATTGCGCCATGTGTTCGATTAATCCTGATTCGCGAAAGACGCCGTCGACGGTAAAAATATTGTCATCGGAAACCCGAAGTCCTGAGATGAGCTCGCTTTCCGAAAACGAAAACAACGTGTCGACCATTACAAACGGGAACTTCTGCGGAATCAGATCCTGAACGGCCTGGTTGTGCGCCAAAACTTCCATTACACGACCGTTAAGTATGCGTAAGCGAAAGAGAACCGGCCGCTTTCCGGAACCGACAGGAGGATTTTCTGTCCTTTTTGCAACTTCCCGGAATTCATCAATTCCTCAAGCGCAAGATAGATCGAGGCCGATCCTACGTTTCCGACGCGTTGCAGGTTCATGAACCATTTGTCGTCTGACGGGCAAATTCCTTTCTCGGCGAAAACGGTTTTGAGCCCTGCCACGAAATAATGTGAAGAAACGTGAGGAAGGAAATAATCGAGGTCGTCGACCGTAATATTGTGTTTTTTGAGCGTGTCGCCCATGCTCTCGGCACCTTTTTCAAGAATATATTTATCGAGCAACTTGACGTCTTGCTTGATCGAAAATACCGATTGTTTGCCCCATTCGGACGGGTCGTACTCGCTCCAAGGCTTGATCGATCCGTCGTCTTGTTTGTCGCCGCCCGCGTACATGCACGCTTCGAGTTCATGGGCATACGAGTAAGCGTCCATCCATTCGATTCTGAGCGAGAGGTCGCCTTTCGGTTGGTTTTCGAGCAGGAAAGCTCCGGCTCCGTCAGATAACATCCAACGCAAAAAATCTTTTTTGAACGCGATGATCGGCTGTTCTTCAAGACTTTTGAGATTGGTGACTTCCTGTTCGTATTTGTCGGAAAGCATCCAGGTCGAAACCTTTTCGGAACCGGTACAAACCGCGTTTTTCGTGTTTCCGGATTTTACCGAAAGAAAGCCGTATTTGAGCGAATTCATGCCCGCGCAGCAAACACCGGTGGACGAATTGAGCTCAACCGATTGGTTTTTGAGCAATCCGTGGACCATGGCTGCGTGGGACGGCAGAAAATTGTCGGGTGTGGACGTTCCGCAAGACAGCAACTCCATGTCGTTTGCCGAAAAAGTAGCGTCGAAAAGTGAGGCTACGGCATTCCGGGTCATCTCGGCGTTGTTGTGGGTGCTGTTGCCGTCTGTATCCAAAGCATAGTAACGCGTGGTGATCTTGTTATTCCTCAAAATCAGCCTACGTGCCTTCGATGCCGTCTCATTGATCATCCCCAAATAGCTTTCCATGTCGTCATTCTGGATCGCATCATTCGGCAAGAACTTACCGGCTTTGGTAATATATACTTCAAACATAGTTAAGTCTCAACTCTCTGAACCCCTTGAAAATAAAGGGTTTCTCTCTTAATTTTATTGATTTTCAGCGGATACGTTAAAAGGTGCAAGATATACACAATCGGTGATATAACCCAAATCGCGAGGAATAAATAAACATAAAATACTTTGAGCCATGTTTTGCGCCCCGATTTTCGCGATTTGATAAATTTCGACCACTTATTAAAGATTTTATTGCCTGTGCGGTCGACCAACACCAGATACGGACTGATGCGCACGGCATCGTTTTCGACCAATTCCGGCTGCAGGTTTTGCAAATCCCCTGATTCAAGATGTCCTTTGACAAGACGTCCGAATTTAGAGGAATCCAGAATGTCTGCTTCGGAAACGCCAGGAAGCGGAAGAATGCCCCACTTCTTAGCTTTTTTTCCTGAAAACATCCATTCGACTATCGTCAGGACGCTGATGAGATTCCCGACGCGGTCCACCAAGGCGACATTGCCGACGAGATTCGCACCGGCCTCATCCAAAAGCACTTTAACTTTTTCCTGAGCCATGACCCACATATTGCGCGATCCGCTCACGGTTACCACGGGTTTTCCTTTGAGGATCGATTTGCCGTCGTCGCTTTTGAGAAACGAATTCATCGGGATCGAAGGCGACAAATACCAAACTTGATAATGAAACAGGATCAGGTCGTAATTCCTTTCGAGAAACTCAGTGGGAACGGGCTGAAGCGTGATCGGTTCCTGAGCGAACGATTCAGGGAAAACGCCAAAAAACTGGTCGCTGTCCCACGGGAACGGAAACGGCGTCACCGGTTTTACCTCATGGAAATCGACGTGATATCGTTCACTGTCCAGAAACGGCTTGGCGACGTTTTGGGCAATCTCGGCCAACTGTCCTGATTGGGTATAATAAATGACCAGAACGTTTTTCATCCCTGTTTGTTTTCGCGCGCAAATGTAAGTGAATTTTCGCAGAAATCCCCAAGGTTGCTCTTATTTGCAAGAGTGACAAAAAGTTAGGCGACAATCTCTGTCAATTCGAGGAGCGGCATTTACGACTCAATCAGATAAACTTTTAACAAAAAGTACAGTTTTTCTGTCGCGGAAAGTGGTGAAAAAACGTTACGTTCGTAAACATAACAGATTTTCAAAAATCTGTTATGTTTGTGCCAATGCGACCTAGGAAACGGACTTCATCAGTTGCAAACTGTGCCCTAATTCTCCGACTTGTCCCAAAACTGGAAAAAGTTGAACCACTGGAGCGGGTATTTCCGAACCATGGCTTCCACACTTGTCGTATAGGCTTTCAGCAATCCTTTTTCGTCCCGATGTTTGACATCTGCCAAGCGCGTGTAAAGGTGATAGTGCAAATTGGGCTCTTTCATCACATAGACGAATGCAACCGGAACTTTGAGGCGGGACGCGATGAGAAACGGTCCTGCAGGGAAATTGGCCTCTTCTCCAAGCAGTTCTTCGGTAAAGAACTTCGTGCTCGGAAAATAGCGGTCGCCCGTAAAACAAACGAGTTCGTTTCGCGCCAATGCGGCGTTGATCTCAAAAATATGGGAAAGATCTTCGCGGATAATGATGAATCCGATGTTGGATTTGGACGTGACGCTTTCGAGATACTCACGAATCGCGGAATGTTCGAGATCGGTTGTGACGAGATTGATCTGGAAATCGGAATTGACCTCGGCCAAAAAATGCTCTGCAATCTCAAAATTACCGATATGGGCGCTGATCAAAACGCCTCCTTTTTTCTGTTCCAATAGTCCGAAAAGCAACTCGATCCCATCGAATTCGTAAGTGAACTTTTTACGCAGTCCCGCAGAAATGGCGACTTTGTCGATAATCGTTTGCCCGAAGGTAAAATAACTGTTGTAAAGCGCGCGCCTGGTCTTGGATTTCGAATAACCCAATCGGTTGTGGAAATAATACGACATGTCGCGATTGCTCCGCTTTTGGGTAAGGAAGTAATAAGCGGCGACAAAATACAACACAAAATAAGCCGAGCGGACGCCCAGCTTCCTGATCAGGAAAACGAAAATCCTATATCCGAGAACCGTCCCTTTGGACTTGCCTTCCCATTGCGCCATTACGCGTGCTTGGCTATCAGTTTTCGTTCAATAAGATCGTAAAATGTCTGAAATGTCGAGATTCCGACAAAATCAGATTCCACAAGCTTGACGCCGAAGTTGGCTTCGATCGAAACTACCAGATCAACATAATCCAAACTATCGAGCCCCAAAGTGTCTTTTAGGATCGCATCAGGCTGGATATCCTCTACATCTACCTCGAATTCATCAGACATGAACTCGTTCATCTTGTTGATAATCTCTGCTTTATTCATTTTCTTTTCTATACTTTTTCACGACCAAAGCCGAGTTGGTTCCTCCGAATCCGAAAGAATTCGACAAAAATATATTAATTTCCTTATCCAACGCAGTACGCGCGATATTTAATTTGGATGAGTCGTCATCTGGGTTTTCGAGGTTGATGTTGGGCGCCACGAACGAATTGTTCATCATCAGGATGGAGTAGATGACTTCACTTGCCCCTGCCATCCAGCATTCGTGCCCGGTCATGGATTTTGTGGAACTCACCGGCGGTCCGTCAGGTCCGAAAACCTCGAAGATGGCTTTGGCTTCGTTTGCGTCACCGACGGGTGTCGAAGTCGCGTGGGCATTGATATAATCGACTTCGGATGCATCGACGTCTGCCTCTGCCAGTGCTTTTTTCATCGCGATCGACGGGCCGTCTACGTTTGGTGTCGAAATATGGCCGCCGTTCGATGAAAATCCGTATCCGATGACTTCGGCGATTATGTCCGCTCCCCTGGCGATAGCCGATTCGTAACTTTCGAGTATAAGCGTTGCGCCGCCTCCACTTGGCACCAATCCGTCGCGGCTCGAATCGAACGGGCGCGAAGCTTTCGTCGGATCGCCTTCCCGCGGTGAGAAGACGCCAAGTCCGTCGAACGAACTCATTGCATATTTATTGATTTCCTGCGCGCCGCCGCAGATGATAACCTCCTGCATTCCGGATTTGATCAGGTAGTAACCAAGCCCGATCGAATGCGAACCGCTTGCGCAAGCCGCCGAAATGGTCATATTGACGCCTTTCAACTGAAAAATCGTAGCGAGGTTCATCGTCACGGTGGAATTCATCGATTTGAAGATCGCTCCGGATCCGATGAGCGCCGTGTCTTTTTTGTCGCGTATGATATCCGTCGCTTCAATGATGCCTCGGGAAACCGAATCGTTTCCGTAAAGGATGCCCACTTCGCGATCGTGGAAAAACTGCTCGTCGATCTTGGCGTTTTTTAAAGCCTCTATCGTCGCCATATAGGCATATTCGGTTTCTTCGCCTACGCTGATACGCTGGCGCCTGTTCAAGAGTTCCTTGAGATCCGGTTTCGGGACAACGCCCGTCAAAGCCGACCGGAATCCGAATTCCTTGCGTTCATCGTCATAGCGAATGCCTGACTTTCCCTGGCGAAGCGACTCGGTCACCTCATCGAGAGACGTGCCGATGCAGCTCCAGATACCCATTCCGGTAATTACAACTCTCCTTCCCATTATCGCGCTTTCGGTGTAATTTTATGAATAGATGCCTCCATTTATGTTGATGATTTCTCCCGTGATATAGCCTGCTTTTTTGGAAGCGAGGAATCCGACGAGGTCTGCGATTTCTTCAGCTTCCCCAAAACGGTTGGCCGGAATCATTTTGATAAGTTCTTTTTCGTCGAGATCGGCGGTCATATCCGAACGAACAAAACCTGGCGCAACCGCGTTCACGGTAATATTGCGTTTTGCAACTTCCTGGGCCAAGGCTTTTGTGGCTCCGACCAAAGCGCCTTTCGCTGCGGAATAATTCGTTTGTCCCGGCGTTCCTTTCACACCCGAAACCGACACCATGTTGATGATGCGTCCGTATTTGTTGCGCAACATCTTTTGGATGAAAAAGTTGGTGACGTTGTAAAAGCCGTTGAGACTTGTATTGATGACCTTGCTCCAATCTTCATGCGACATCCACATAAACAAACCGTCACGTGTGATGCCGGCATTGTTCACGATGACTTCTACGGTAGCTTCCGGGTTGGCTTCCTGCCATTGGCTGAGCACCGTTTTCGCATCGTCCGAGTCGGAAACGTCGAATTTGAGGAGTTCTGCCGTCCGGCCGAGTTTCTTCACTTCTTCAAGCGTTTCGTCGGCGGCAGCCTGGTTCGACTGATACGTGATCAAAATGTGATATTCGGTCTCGGATGCGAGTTTGAGACAAATCGCGCGACCGATGCCGCGGGAACCACCTGTGACTAAAGCACACTTCATTCCTATATTGTTTTTGTCAGTTGCTGAAATGTTCGACGTTTTCGAACCATTGGTTGCCCAAAACCGATCCGTCGGTCTTGAGGAATCCCCATGTTTTGTCCTTTTTAACCTTGACGAGGCCGTTGACGAATCCCGTCTCTTCTCCTTTAGCCGCAGAAATCAGTGCCGTCAGCCCGCCGATTGGAATGCCGTATTCGGTCGGGATCACAAGTTTGCCGCTCGTGTTGACGAATCCCCATTCTTTTTCTTTTACCGGAGCGAGTCCGTCGGCGCTGAAAACATCGGCATCGTTGTATTTCGCGTCGACGACGAATTTTCCTTTGGCGTCAATGAATCCCCATTGTTTGCCGACGTTTACCGGCGCAAGGCCTTTCGAGAACCCTTTTGCTTTGTCGAATTTGGGCTCGATCACCCATTTCCCCGAGCGGTCGATAAAACCTATTTTATCGTTTTTCTTGGCATATGTGAGGTCGGAATCTCCAAAGTCCCAAATTTTCTGGGCGCCGTCGATCGCCGTGAATTTTCCGTTCGTTACAAGTCCTAAAGCCGAACCTCTTTTGGCCCAAGCCGTCCCTTTGCTGAAATCGCCTATGTCGTCATAGGACGTTTCTACGACCACCTTACCTGACTTTTCTACGATTCCCCAATGCTCGTTGTTCTTTACACGCGCATAATTGCCTTGAAATTCTTTGATGATCTGGTATTTCGGCTCGACGACTACTTTGAGCTGGGCGTTGATGAATCCGACGCGGTCGCCTTTTTTGATCATGGCGATTCCGTCGTTGAAGTCGAAAAGTTTATCGCTGTCAGGAGACTTGACTTCTTCCCCTTTCTTGTTGATGTACGTGATTTTCTTTTCCTTGCCTTGCTTGAGCGTTACGATCGCATAGCCGCTGTTGAAGTCGTTCGCGTCATCGTAGATCGGCTTGATGGCCCATTGCCCTTTTTTGTCGAGATAGCCCCACTTTCCGCCTTCTTCGGCTATAGCCAATCCGTCAGAAAAACTTTTTGCTTTCTTGAATTTAGGCTCGATTGCGATGGTTCCGGTCTTCGAAAGGTATCCGAATTTGCCGTCCTTGCGCACCAATGCTAACTCCTGTGCGTTTGCGATACTAATCGCCAGTACCAATAAAAAATACAGTTTTTTCATATTGCTTGATTTGATGATACTAGCTAAAATACTAATTATTTGTCAAATGTTCCTTCACCTTCTGGACGAACGGATACATCGCCTGGTCTTCGCTGAAAACCGGCACGATGCCTCGGATATCGTCGTAGATTTTGCGGGAAACCGATGAAATCTTGTCTTTCTGTTCCAAAATATCGATCGCCTGTACGATGGAAATCGCCTCAATGGCCAAAACTTCGAACGCGTTCTCGATGACTTTCGCCGTAATGCAGGCCGCGTTGGTCCCCATGCTCACGATATCTTGGTTGTCGTTGTTGTTCGGGATCGAATGGACATACATCGGGTTCGACAGCGTTTGGTTTTCAGCTGTTGTAGAAACCGCGGTAAATTGCGTTCCTTGCATGCCGAAATTAAAACCGAGCTTGCCCATGTTCACGAACGGTGGCAAAATCTCGTTTATTTTGGCGTTCATCAAATAGTTGAGCTGGCGTTCGGCCAACATCGATAACTTCGTGATAACGATTTTAAGCTTGTCCATTTCGAGCGAAATATAGTCGCCATGGAAATTGCCTCCGTGATAGACATGCCTGTTGGCCACGTCTATGATCGGATTGTCGTTGGCGGAATTGATCTCTTTTTCGAGAATGGCCGATACCGAATCGATGGTTTCCTTTATCGGACCCAAAATTTGGGGCACACAACGCAACGAATAATATTCCTGGACTTTTTCCTTGAAAACTTTCTCGGTGTTGTCGCCCGAATACAAATGGTCTTCGCGTTTGCGGACAAGTTTGCTGTCGGAAAGATTCTCGCGCATTTTAGCGGCAATGTCCTGTTGTCCGACATGAAGTTTGGTATTGTTGAGTTCCGCCGACAAATGATCGTCGTAAGCCTGTACCAACTCATTTATTGCGCACGAAAGTTTCACAGCCCAATCAAGCACTTTTTTGGCATTGTAGACATTGACGACTCCGATTCCCGTCATGACCGAGGTTCCGTTCATCAAAGCAAGGCCTTCGCGAAGTTCGACCTTTATGGGTTCCAGGCTTTCGATCGCGAACACTTCCTGTGTCGGTTTTCGTTCGCCTTTGTAAAACACTTCGCCCTCGCCTATCAAGACCAAAGCCAAGTGCGCCAATTGCACCAAATCCCCGGAAGCGCCTACGCCTCCATGCTCGAAAATCAATGGTGTGATGTCGCGGTTGATAAGCTCTTTCATCAACGTGATTACCGATGGATGAACACCCGAATTCCCAAGCGACAACGTATTCAAACGCGCTAGAATCGCCGCCTTGACGAACGTTGGGTTCATCGGTTTTCCCGTGCCTGAGGAATGGCTTCGGATCAGGTTGTATTGCAACTGTATGCGGTCTGCGTCGTCGATGCGGTATTGCGCCATTGGCCCGAATCCCGTATTTACGCCGTAAATCACCTTATTTTCAGAAAACTCCTTTAAAAAATCAAAACTCGCGTTGACCCGTTGCAGCACTTCTTCGCTAATGGCTACTTTGTTGTTGTCGAATACAACGGCTTCAAATTCCGCGAGGCTCAGATATTCATGTATCGTGTTCATTTACACTTGATTTTAGAGAGCGTATAAACTTTACGTTTATTTTTTTATTATCTTGTTTTGTCTTTATTTTTGAGGCGACAAATGTAATATAAATTAAGAGATTTTTAAGACGTAATAAAACGAATTCCGATGTTAAAAGAAGTTGTCGACGTGTTGGTTATTGGTGCTGGTCCTTCCGGATGCGTTTCGGCTGCCCATCTGCACAATAATGGTGTGAAGGTAAAAATGGTCGAAAAACAGAAATTTCCGCGTCTTGTCGTCGGTGAAAGCCTGATTCCGCGCGTGATGGACCACTTTCACGAAGCGGGTCTTTTCCAATCGCTCGACGCGATGAGCTTCGAGAAGAAACTCGGGGCGCGCTTTATCCGCGGCAACGAGATCTGCGTTTTTGACTTCAGCGACAAATATGGCGAAGGTTGGGATTGGACCTGGCAAGTGCCGCGCGGCGATTTCGACAACACGATGGCAAAAGAATGCATCGCCAAGGGAATCGACCTTGAATTCGAATCGGAGGTGATCTCGGTCGAATTTGACGGAAGCGATTCCCGAACCGTCGTCAAGGACAAAGACGGCAACCTCAAGGAAATCCACGCGAAATTCATTATCGACTCAAGCGGTTACGGCCGCGTTTTGCCGCGTTTGCTCGACCTTGACACACCGTCCCATCTCGATCCGCATTCGTCGATTTTCGTCCACGTCGAAGATATTAACAGGCCAGAAGGCGAGGAAGGCACGATGATCTCGTTTGACATTCTGGAAACCGAGGTCTGGCTTTGGGTGATCCCGTTCTCCAACGGCAGGACGTCATTGGGCGTTGTCGGACCGACCACTTTCATAAACTCGTTGTCCGAAAGCAAGGACAACCGCGAAGCATTGAAGAACGCCATACAGCTTTCCGATTTTTACGTGAAGCGATTCGGCGGCGTCGAATTTTTGTTTGAGCCAGTGAAACTCGAAAATTACAGCCGGTCTGTAAAGAGAATGTACGGTGACGGGTTTGCCTTGACCGGAAACAGTTCGGAATTCCTTGACCCGGTCTTTTCGTCTGGCGTTTGCTTCGCTACGGAATCCGGAATTTTGGCTGCAAAACTATACCTGAAAGGGCAAAGTGGCCAAAAAGTGGACTGGGAAACCGAATTCACGGGCTATATGAGACGCGGCATAGGCGTATTCACGACTTATGTGAAAGAATGGTATACTGGCAATCTCCAAACTTTATTTTTCCATCAACCGGAAAACCTCGATGTTAAACAAAAGATTTGTGCGGTTTTGGCGGGATACGTCTGGGACGAAACCAATCCGTTCGTCAAGAAACACGACAACGTCATCAAGAATATGGCCTATCTGATCAACCAGGAAAAAGAGATGGCCGCGAGCAAGGTCTGATCCTAATCAAAAAGGCATTCTAACAAGGATGCCTTTTCTAATTAATTGAAGCGCTTGACCTGCATCGCAAAGTTCTTCGCGAGTTTTTCGTACGCACCCGAAATCCTGTCGCCGAAATCATTGTAATTCTTGTTGGTCAACCCGATGGATTTGTCGAATTCGATCGAAAGCAAAACATTTGACGGATTTTGCGTCTCAAAGACCGTAAGTATGGCCGTTACTTTGGATTCCTCCCCTCCCATTCCAATGCCGTAGCCCGGATAAAGCCACTTCGTCTTCACGCTCAGCGTGTATTTCGCCGACGCATTTTTCGCCATCGTTATCTGGCCCTTGTCAAAACGCCCGTTAAAATACGCGATGAAGGCCGGCTCGTATTTTTGTTCGCGGAACGCATACCAATCTTCGACGAATTTGTCGGCTCTTTCGATGTCTTTCTTTCGCTTGTCGTGTTTGGACTTGAGGAAAGCTTCTTCAGATTCGAAACCGTGGATTTGCATCCCGGCATAGTCGAAAGTCACATTATAGGCGGTAATACCGTGAAGCGCATCCAATTTGCCGGAAAGCACCTCGAATCGTTGCGCCGCCGCCGATGTAACTACAAAAAAAGCGATGATAACGTATCTCATCTGCCAAAAATAAAAAAAGCCCGGTAAGTTCCGGGCTCAAATTTTTACTTGAGGACGATTTTTATCAAGACGTCTTCTTTATTTTTCTTATACGCTTCCATCAGCAGCAAATTGTCTGTGACCTTCATCATGCGATCAGCCGAAATCTGGTGCAATTTGAAATCCTCGACCTCCTTGGCGTTGAGGATCGATCCGCGCGTGGAACTTCCGTCGGCATCCGAAATGCGAACGACCGTCAAATATCCCTTTTTTCTATCCGAATAGGTCGCCGGGACTTTGTCGTCCGTAATATCGACATTGTCCGGATTGTCGAAAAAGACAAGAAAACATTCTTTGTCGTTCGAAAAATAGTTGAAGCCCATGCTTCCACGCCCTTGCATCCCAAATTGTTGCTTCGGGATTTTCTTCATCCAACCCAACGATCCGTTAGGCAAAATTTTGGCGACGAGCATGTCGTTGTAGTGATACGTGTAATAGGTGTTCATCCCGCCGTTCATTCCGCCGCTGGTGGTGTGCAAGACCGAAAAATATTGTTCGGCCGCGAGAACGATGCTGCCGTCGGGTTTTACTTCGAGATCGCGCAAATGAAGATCGTAGAACTTTGCTCCTTCGCCCTTTTCTTCTTTCTTCTCGTTCTTGCGCTTGGTCTTCTTGCTTTCGTTTTGATTGAGCAGTTCCAGAGGAATTTCGTGCGTGAACATATCGTAAAGCGTGCCGTCCGGCTTCATTTTATATGTAATGATACCGTCGCAGTTCTTGTAGTAATTGTAACCGTCACGCGATCCCTTGGAAAAGAATCCCGTCCTGTTCATCCCATTGTTGTAAAAACCTGCAACCACGACATCCCCTTTGCCATTGCCGAAGAAGGCGAGATCGTTGATGAACGCATCTTTCGCGTCAACCTTGGTTACCTGGAAACTATCGGAGCCAGGTTTGAGCGTAAAGAGCTCGAGATGATAGTTTGGCGTCGTATCATCCTTTTTCTTTTTCTCATCTGTCGTATCGTCGTGGAAAATGCGGTTCAACATGTACACATTTCCGATGCCGTCCACGTAATAATCGAGATTGTCCATTTGCCTTTCCGTATAAGGCATCGTCAATTCGCGCTCGCTTAGTTTGTTCATGTCGCCGTCGAACGCGATCAGCCCGATTTTGTCAAAGCTTTTCGTATCGCGTTTCTTCTCAGGAATGCGTCGGAATTTGACAAGGAAGTTCGAGTGATCATACGAAACGTAGATCGGGAATTTGTCCGTTAGGTTGAAATCCATCACACGCCCCGACGCTTGCCCGGAAACTTTGCCTTGAACCTGTAAAATCAACTTTTTGCCGCCGACGAATTCGCCTTTGTCCAGATCGATTTCCTGGGTAAAAAGTTGTTCGATTTTGTTGTCGCCGTCCCATTGTGTGAAAAACAACTGCACTCTGCCCTTGATATACGCGATGCGCTCATAGACGGCGTTTTTCGGAAATGCATCCTCATACAGTTTCATGCTTACCTGGGCAGGCTTGTCGGTATCGAATTTCTGGATGTAAATGTCGCGTTTGTCGATTTTCACGGCGATGGCCTTGCCTTCCTCGCTGATGTAGTACTTATCGTCTGCGTCAACGACCCGGTACGGCTCACTGATCTTGTACTCGTAATCCTTTGAGAGCGTCTTGTTTTTTTGCGCGTTGCCCATCGATGCGGCAAGCACCGCACAAAGCAATAAAATTTGTTTCATTTTGTTTTTGGTTTGGGGCAAACTTAGTATTTTCCCACAAACCACCAATAAAAAAAGCCCTATCTTGAGAAAAGGGCTTTTTTACGATAAATGAGCGTAATTTACTTTGCTTTCTTTCGGATGTCGTTCGCCAATTCCTTCCCCATTTTCGCGTAGGATTCAGCTATGCGCCCGCCTGAATTGAAGTCCATTCCCATTCCGACGGCTCCAGGCGATCTCTCTATTCTCACCGTAAGTACGACGTTGCTCGGGTTGGCAGTTTCAAAAAACGTGACCAAGGCAGTCACCTCGGCGTTTTGGCGGCTCACTCCGACGTTGTAACCCGGCTGGATCCACTCTGTTTTTACCTTCATCGTGTACTTTGCGCTGGTAAGTCCTTTGTCGGCTTTTACCGATCCGTCATCGAAACGCTTGTTGAACGATTCGATAAATTTCGGCTCATAGCGCGCCTCGCGATCGGCGAACCAATTCTTGCGGAAATCTTCGTCCTTTCCTTTTTCTTCGCGTTTTTTCATTTTGTCGGCAAGGAAATCCTCCTCGTTGTCAAATTTCGCAACTTTGATGTTGGAGTAATCAAATTCCACGTTGAATTCGGTTACGCCCGCAAGATTTTTATAATCTCCGGATTCTACCTTTTTCTTTTGGGCAACTGCGGCCGTGGCGACCAACAGCAAAACGAACATTGCTTTTTTCATAATATCTTGATTAGTTGGGCCAAAAGTAATTATTTTTCCGAAAGACGGTATACGTCATTTGCCGTAATGTTCGCCCATTAATAATAATCCTATCGTATTGTGGCAACCAACTTTAGCGTTATATTTGCCGATTAATTCCAAGCTTCGCCCAAATGGCGGCTGGTTCCCGTGACACGATGAACCTCAGCTTAAAGCCGACAGCACAAAGCTTATTGCAACAGAAAATGAAAAACATCCGCAATTTTTGCATCATCGCCCATATCGACCACGGTAAAAGTACGTTGGCCGACCGTTTGCTTGGCGCGACCCAAACCGTAACCGCCCGCGAAGAAAAGGCCCAGTTGCTCGACAACATGGATCTGGAACGCGAACGCGGCATCACGATAAAGAGCCACGCGATCCAGATGGATTACACTTATAAAGGCGAAAAATACACGCTCAACCTCATCGATACACCGGGACACGTCGATTTCTCCTACGAAGTTTCGCGTTCCATCGCTGCTTGCGAAGGCGCACTTTTGATCGTCGATGCGGCGCAAAGCATTCAGGCGCAAACGATTTCCAACCTTTACCTTGCCTTGGACAACGACCTGGAAATCATCCCGGTGTTGAACAAGGTCGATTTGCCTAGCGCGAATCCTGAAGAAGTGAGTGACGATATCGTCGATTTGCTCGGATGCAAGATCGAGGACATCATCCACGCATCCGGAAAAACCGGGTTCGGAGTAGACAAGATACTCGAAGCTATCGTTGAGCGCATACCCGCTCCGAAAGGCAACCCTGACGAGCCGCTTCAGGCGCTGATTTTCGACTCGGTCTACAACCCGTTTCGAGGCATCGAAGTTATTTTCCGGGTAAAAAACGGAGAGATCAAAAAGGGTCAGAAGATTAAATTCATGGCGACCGGCAACGAATATTTTGCCGATGAAATCGGGACGTTGAAATTGAACCAGGTTCCGAAACCCGTCGTTTCTGCCGGGGACGTTGGTTACCTCATTTCGGGGATAAAAGAAGCGCGAGAAGTAAAAGTGGGCGATACGGTCACGGATGCGAAAACGCCGACGACAAATATGATCACGGGATTCGAAGACGTGAAACCGATGGTTTTCGCTGGAATTTATCCGGTTGATACCGAAGATTACGAAGAATTGCGCGCGTCGATGGAGAAATTGCAATTGAACGATGCGTCTTTGGTATTTGCTGCCGAAAGTTCCGCGGCACTTGGTTTTGGCTTCCGATGCGGATTCCTCGGGATGTTGCACATGGAAATCATCCAGGAACGCCTCGAGCGCGAGTTCAATATGACCGTGATCACAACGGTTCCCAACGTTTCCTATCTCGCTTATACCAAAAAGGAACCGGAAGTTGGGTTTGTGGTCAACAACCCGTCGGATCTTCCTGAACCGTCTAAACTGGACCGGGTCGAAGAGCCGTATATCAAGGCCACGATCATTACCAAAGCGGATTTCGTGGGGAATGTGATGTCGCTTTGTATCGAAAAACGAGGTCAAATCACAAATCAGACCTACCTCACAACCGAACGCGTCGAATTGAACTTCGATATGCCGCTGGCCGAGATCGTATTTGACTTCTACGATCGACTCAAAACCGTCTCGAAAGGATATGCTTCGTTTGACTACCATCCGATAGGAATGCGCACGTCGAATCTCGTGAAGCTGGACGTTTTGCTCAACGGCAATACGGTGGACGCTCTTTCGGCTTTGATCCATGCCGACAATGCATACAACATCGGCAAGAAAATGACCGAAAAATTGCGCGAACTGATTCCACGCCAGCAATTCGACATTCCAATCCAGGCGGCCATCGGAGCGAAAATCATCGCTCGTGAAACGATCAAGGCATTGAGAAAAGACGTTACCGCAAAGTGCTATGGTGGTGATATTTCGCGTAAGAGAAAACTCCTCGAAAAGCAGAAAAAAGGTAAGAAACGCATGCGCCAGGTCGGAAACGTCGAGATTCCGCAGGAGGCATTTATGGCCGTTTTGAAGCTCAACGATTGATGCTCAAATACAAAAATGAACAATCCCGATCAGCTCATGCCTGTTCGGGATTTTTTTATGGTTACATTCCGGGCCAGTATAAAATATTGTATTTGTGGCCGTCCGGATCGGCGAACCCGAAAGTGTAACCTTGTTCGAAATTTTGGGGCGCTTCGAAAATCGTCGCGCCCGCCGATTTCACTTTTTCGACCCATTGATCGACTTCTTCCCTGCTGTCTGCCGAAAGGGAAAATAAAACCTCGTTTTCGCGTTTCGCATCGACCCATTTCCCATCTTTGCCCATCTTGAGTCCGCTTTCCGTAAAGAAATTGATGACGAAATTGCTGTCGCCAAACGAAAAACTTACCAGATCTGCCGAGTTGTGTTTACCGTTTTGCTTGAATCCAAGATCGGAATAAAATTTTGACGTGACTTCCAAATTCCGCGAAATCAGGTTAGCCCAGATCATTCGTGTTTTCATATCGTTCGATAAATTGTTTTTTCATTAACAGATCGGTTTGCAGGTCTTTCCCGAGACGGAAATCGTGCTTGCCGAAAACAACAAACCCGTTTTTTTCGTAAAACCGGATAGCGTCGTGATTGTGTTCCCATACGCCGAGCCAGACGAAATCGAGCTGGAGATTCGAGGCGTGATCGAACGCAACGTCCAACAGCGACTGTCCGATCCTGAGATTCTGGAATCCCTTGTCGACGTAAATTTGCTGGATTTCCATCGCATTCTCGTCCTTGCATTCGTTTTGCGCCATACCGCGATTCAACTTCATATAGCCGACTGGCTGCTCTACCGAGACGGCGAAGTAAAATTTCGATTCCGGGTTCGCGAATTCACTGGCGATCCTGTCCGTTGAACGACTTTCGGCAATATAGGTGTCGATATCTTCTTTGGAATTGGCATCGGCAAAACTGTCCCTAAACGTTTTGATGCTAAGTTGGCGAAGCGTTTCCAAATCGGCTTGACCGACCTTTCGTATTGAAATGGTTTCCATAACGTGAATTTACAACCTTTTGGCCGGTCGCGTATATATAGTTCAACATCTCAATTCACATTGTTATAAGTCATGTGTTACAAAATATAATGTCACAGATTTTTTGTAACAGATCAATATATTGGTTTGACATTGTCCGTATCCACAACTTTGGCAACGGGAATAAAACGCTGCAACCGGACGCCACTATTCTTATCTTTGAAAAAAAACCGATGCAGGACGAGTCGCCAAAACGCTTCGACAGGATCGTTTCGATCTTGATCCAACTCCAGTCGAAAAAAATCGTGAAAGCCCAGGAAATGGCCGACCGTTTCGATTGCAGTTTGCGCACGATTTACCGCGACATACGCACACTTGAGGCATCGGGCGTCCCGATTTACTCCGAAGCTGGAATCGGATACTCGCTCGTAGACGGCTACCGATTGCCGCCTGTGATGTTCACGCGTGAAGAAGCCTCGTCGTTCATTGCCGCCGAAAAGCTCATGCAACAGTTCTCGGACCAGGAATTGGGCGACCATTACGCCTCGGCCATGTTCAAACTCAAAGCCGTCCTGAGAAGTTCCGAAAAAGAGTTGGTCGAAGAGATCGAATCGAACGTCTTGGTGCGTCATACCGGCGGGTTCGACCGATCAAAGGCACCCAACGCACTGGCGTCCATTTTTCGGAGTATTGGCGAAAAGCTACAGGTAAAATTGTTATACGAAGCCGTTGCGGCCGGCCAACCGGGAGAGCGCATCGTCGAGCCAGTGGGCGTTTTTCACGAAAATACGTTTTGGTACATCTTCGGATATTGCCATTTGCGCAACGATTACAGGCAGTTTCGCACCGACCGCATCCACAACATCCGCTTGACGGATCTTAAATTCGAGCGGCAACACGAGCCTTTGGAAACCTACCTGAATTCCTCGAAAGCCACAACAACGCTGGTTCGGATCGTTGCGGAAAAATATGTCGTACCGTTCATGAAATTCGATCGCAAACATTTCGGATTCACGTCAGAAATCGAGACGCCCGACGGATGCGAAATGACGTTTATGACGCGGGACGTGAACGATGGTTTTGCGCGCTGGTTCCTGATGTTTGCCGATTATGCGACGATCCTCGAGCCGCTTTCGCTTAACGACCGATTGCTCGAATTGATGGAACTTGCCAAAGCCCGCATAAAATCCAACGAAAAAAAGCCCGAAACTTCACGCCCCGGGCAAACTTTAAACCTTAAACTTTAAACCTTAAATTAAAACTCACCAACGCTCCCAAAAAAATGGCGGCTCGATGTTCAGCGCGCGTAAGTAGACGAACATTTGGCCTCTGTGATGGATTTCGTTGTCGATGAAATACAGGACGTTGTGCAGGATCGGGAAATTGTATTGCCCGAAAAGATTGAACATTTCCGGGAACCGCTCTTCAGGGATTTGCGCCCAATAGGTTTTGATTTCCTCGTCGGCTTCATCCCATTTTTTCAAGTATTCCGCCTTTGACGCGGGAACCGATGGTTCAATATACGGAACATCGTCTGAATTGGCGATCGCTTTCAGTGCCGGCCCGGCGATCGAGAGCAGTTCGTTGGCCAATTGCGCCGCAGTTCTCATGCCTCCGATCGAAAATTCGAAAAACTCCTTTTCCGGGAAAAGCTCGATGGTCCGGCGCGTCAAAAACCGGTGTCCGAAATAGTGCTTCAGCAACTCGTCTTTGCTGATGATAGGCATTGTGGTTGTGGCTGTTGTTTCCATGATGATGTGTTTTATTTGTTATAGCCCAAAATTAAAACCGTCGAGTGACAACCGTTTGTCAGCAGCAAAACTGGAAGTCGCTTTTTTTAGTTGTCGTTAAGAGTTAGAGTGTCTTAAGATTAATATCTTTCGGACGCAACCCGGTTTTCATACGCTGAATTCGCGACATTCTATCCCGCCGAAAATCCCAAAAGCGTACCTTTGCACTTCAATTTTCCAAATATGTTAGAAAACAAGAATCCGCAGCGAACGAGCATTTCCCAATTGGGCGAATTCGGTCTTATAGACCATTTGACTAAAAATTTCGAGATCAGGCAGGACTCGACGCTGAAGGGAATCGGTGACGATGCGGCGGTTCTCGACTTCAAGGATAAAAAAGCCATCGTGACGACCGATTTGCTGATCGAAGGCATTCACTTCGACCTGGCATTCATGCCGCTCAAACATTTGGGTTACAAGGCGGTCGTGGTCAATCTGTCGGACATTTGCGCGATGAACGCCAAACCGACCCAAATCACGGTTTCCATTGCGATATCGAATCGTTTTCCGTTGGAAGCAGTTGAAGAATTGTACGCGGGCATCGCCTTGGCGGCCAATCAGTACAATGTAGATGTGATAGGTGGCGACACGACGTCGTCCCAGACCGGGCTTCTGATAAGTGTGACGGCTTTGGGACAGGCGGACGAATCGGAAATCGTATACCGGAACGGCGCAAGACCGAATGAGCTGCTCGTGGTTTCAGGCGATTTGGGATCGGCTTACATGGGCTTACAAGTTTTGGAGCGAGAGAAACAGGTTTTTCTCGTGAATCCCCAATCGCAGCCGGATCTTGACAATTACACCTATCTTATCGAACGACAATTGAAGCCGGAGGCACGGACTGACATCCGGACATTGTTGCATGCGTTGGAAATAAAGCCGACATCGATGATCGACATTTCGGACGGATTGTCGTCTGAAATCCTGCATCTGTGCAAACAATCGAATGTCGGTTGCAACCTTTTCGAGGAAAAACTGCCTATCGATCCTCAGTTGATCAACACCTGTGAAGAATTCAATATCGATGCGACGACCGTGGCCATAAACGGTGGAGAGGATTACGAATTGCTGTTTACGATTGGACTCGGGGATTTCGACAAGATAAAGGCAAATCCGAACTTTACCGTCATCGGACACATAACCGAGGAAAAAGAGGGCGCTCACCTGATAACGCGCGCCGATACCAAAATCCCGCTAAAGGCCCGAGGCTGGAACGCATTGGAATCGGAATAAAATAAAAAAGCGACACTCCCTAATGTGTCGCTTTTTTTGAGATCGTCAGTTTCTGGATAGTAGGTTAAGCTATAAAGACTGACTCATTTACCCTTGCGGGATTTTTTACTTAGCATTACCGGAACGAAGATACCGGGTGGTTTGCTATAAATGGTTACGGTTTCCCGCATAAATTGATGCGGGAAACCGCAAAATGTCATAAGTCCGGTTTTACAGCAAGCCTTTATTGCGGGCTTCCCTTATCAGATCAATGTCTGTAGCGCCTTTGAGATTGAAGGTTTCCTTGAGATTGAGCTTGCGTTTTTCTATGGCGCTCAACGAAAGCGGGACGAAGCTCGGAATGTCTTTCGTTTTGGTTCCTTTCGACAAGTGGTAGAGGATTTGCTTGTCGAACTGGTCGACGTCTATGTTGTCGTATTGTATTTGGGAAATGAGTTTTACGACGGTTTGGCTATAGTAGTTTTCCTCGTGGAGGATTTTGTCGAACGCGGTCAGCAACTCGTCGAAAGTCAGATCGTTTTTGATGATCAGGCCGTTCGGATTGATGTTTTTGACGATGTTGCTGATCTTGAGCAATTCGGTGTGCATCGTAAGCAGGATGATCTTGCAATCGGGCATTTGCTTTTTGATCAGCTGCGCCAGGTCTTCTCCGGAATGGATGTTTTTCTCTTCATAAGCGGGCATGCTGATATCGAAAAACGCGATGTCGAAGTCTCCGGTAGCCGACGCCGTTATGTTGTCGTATCCGGATTTACAGTCGCTGGCCTGTGTGATGGTAAACTCATAATCGGCGGAATTGTATCCTTTGATGGCGTTTTTGTAAGCCTCGATTATAAACGGATGATCGTCTACAATGAGAATGTTGACTTTTTGTGGCATTTCGTTGTTTGGTTAGGCGATGGCGGGCTCCGCGGAAGACTGTTGGCCTTCATCGGGTTTGCTTTCAGTAGGGAAAGTTATGCAAATTGTCGTTCCCTTTCCTTTTTTGGACTTAATTTCTAGTTGTCCGTCACATTCCTGTGTTCTCGAAACCATATTGGACAAGCCGATGCCTTTGCTTTTTTTGTTTACCGAAAACCCTTCTCCATTATCTGTGACCTCTAGTTTGAGGGTGCCATCCTGTTCTCGTAGGATTACTTTGATCTTTGTCGCTTTGGCATATTTGTTCACATTCTGCAACGCTTCCTGCACAATCCTGTAAATGTTGATTTTCAGGTTGTTGCTCACTTTCTCCCATGGAATGCGATCATCGATATCGGTTACGACTTCCGTCTCGAAATTGTTTGCTTGTTCCTCGAGAAGATTCGTCAAAATGGCCAGGAAGTTATTGATAAGCACGAATTTTTCCCGATTCAGGTCGTGCGATATTTCGCGAATGTCCTGTTCGATGTTTTTGAGTTCGGTAAGGTAATTATTGCGCTTCTCGGTTGCTTCGCCTCCGTCCATTTTGTTCAGGCTGTCAAGATTGAGACGCGCCCCGAAAAGCCGGCTTAGGACACCGTCGTGGAGTTCTTGTGCAATGCGCTTTTTTTCGCGTATACGCCCTTCCTCGATTTTGTTCTGTTGGGCGATCATCAGATTGTAAATTTCTTCATTCGCCTTTTGCTGGGCCTGCTTAAGCATCAACTCCCGGTTTTTGGCGCGCTGCGTCCTGATTACGAACAACAACAGTCCTATCATTACCGTCCCCACAAAAAACAGCAAAAGTGTCCTATTCTTTTCCTCTAGTTTGTCTTTTTGCAGCGAGATTTCATCCGTTTCGAATTGGATGCGAGCGAATTTGTCTTTTAGTTGGCGTTCTGTAAGTTGAACAGAATCATTAATTCTAATATATTGATCGGAATATTTTTGCGAATTCAAAGCATCATACGACGACAACTGTTTGAGTGGATTTAATTTTAGAATAGCATTTTGACTCTCTTCAGCAATTTTCAATGCTTCTTTGGTTTGATAAATAGCGCTATCAAGTTGCCCGATAGAATAGTAATATTCCCCCAATCTCGTTTTACTAAAACAAATTCCTGAAAGGTAATTTAACCCACTCTTAATTCTAATAGACTCTTCAAATAATTCCACGATTTGTTTTCCCTTCTCGCCTTTTTTGAATTTGGAGTATGCCAAATTATCTAATAAGACAGAGTATAGCAACGGATTTTCCCTGTCAAGGTTTTTTTCTTTTAACGCCTTCTCGAAATTTAAAATTGCTTCGTCATTTTTCTCCGCTCCTTGATAAACGTTGCCAATATTATTGAGGGTTGTTGCATATGGACTAGGCGATTGTAAAGGGCTATTTTCAACAATATTAAATGCTCTGTTCAGATATAATAGGGCATCATTATAGTTCTTTAGGGCATTCGATATTATTCCGAGTAACACCAAGGCTTCATAAGTTTTCTGAACGTCATCAGTATTTCTCAAAAGTTTTAGTGCGTCCAATGCGGCAGCCTCACTTGCATAATAGTCATTTTGATTCCATAAGATTTCGGCATTGTTGATTTTTACTGAAGCCAGATTTACTTTGTCATCAATCTTCGCATAAATTTTTTCAGCTTTCAAATAGTATGTAAATGCACTATCCTTAGCTATTTTGTATTTGTAATAATCTCCTAAATATACATATGCCTTTGCTTCGCTGATAGTGTCGTTCGCTTCAACAGATCTATCTAGCGCTTTGAACGACACTTCTTTATAATTTTCAAACGCTTCAATATTAAAAAATCGATTCGCAACCTTGAAAAGATTTACCCTACTCATCGAATCATTCGACGCCGTGAGAATCGCTTGATAAGCATTGTTATTAAACCTTTTTTTATCAATATCAGACAACGTGTCCGATCCCGCCAACCGTAAGTATACATCTATGCTGTCTATTTCGATAGGCTCTTTCGAACTCGTATCAAACGTTGGCTTTTCGCAGCACGTTGTGAGTAAAATAAAAATTATGAGTCCAATATACCTCAAGAATAGTATTGTTAAATTAATCCCACTTTTTTCGCTTGACATATTAAATCTTCCTCTGTGCTTTTAGGAACTCCAAGCACTTCTTTAAGATGTGCTTTTCTTTTATCAATTGCGCTTTGTGATAGCAGTAAATGATTCGGCAAATTTTTTGTTTTTACCCCTTTCGCAAGTAATTGCAAAATTTCTCTATTTATAGCATCCAAATATACTTTTTCCTTCGATACCTCATGTATGCTTTCGGTAACTGTCGAACTATATATTTTTGTTTCACCCCTCAGCACAGACCGAATTGAATTAATTAGTTCGTCAGGTGTAAAGTCGCTTTTGACAAGTAGAGCTCTTGGCTCAATGTCTTTTACAAGGGAATAAAGTACTAATTTTTCAATATGCGAAGTTAAAATAACAATTTTCGCATCCTTCCATCTTTGTTGAATGAGCAATGCTAAATCTTTTCCATTCGTCACACGATTATTACCTGAGGGTGGAAGATTTATGTCAAGTAGAACTAATTCAAAATATTGAACGGGATTGTTGATTATTGCAACGGCTTCATCACAATTTTTAGCAATATGGAAGTCAAATTTAAAACTTGCTTCAGCAAGTTCTAGGATGCTTTTGTAGCCCTCAATCATTGCTAGATGGTCTTCAATTATTAAAGTTCTCATATTATATTGGTATTTCAATAAAAAGTTTAGTTCCATTGGACGGCGACGACTGGATAAAGAATTTGCCATTAATTTGATCTAGCCTGTCATTTATATTTTTAAGTCCCATGCCACGGTGACTCTGGCCCTTCGCAAACCCCTGACCATTATCGGCAATCTCAAGTTTGATAACATCGGCTATACAGTTAAATTGTATTTGAACGAAAGTGCAATTTGAGTGTTTAATTGCATTGCTTAAAGTCTCCTCGAGAATCCTGTAAATGTTTAGTTTAACTCGTTTATCTATTCCATCCCAGTAAAGTTTTTTCTCATCTAAGTCCAAAATAAACTTGATTTCGGTTGATAACTGATATCGCTCGACTAGTTCCTGAACCAACTCCTTAAATTTGCCCTTCTGTCCAAGCTCATTGTTATTTAAATTATGGGCCAAACTCCTCAACTCAAGTTCAATTGACTGTATTAAATCGATTTGCTTAAAGCACAGGGAGTTATACCTGACGTTATTGTCTCTACAGAATACATACAAGCTTAATCTAACACTCAAAAGTTTATTCATCACACCGTCATGTAATTCTTTTGCGATCCTATTCTGCTCGACTAGACGCGCGTTTTCAACGGCAGATGCTTGCTTTAGCAAAAATTGGTAAAGTTTTTCTCTAGAATTATATCTCTCTTGAGCTAGCCTCATATTAATTTGCTTTGTCCGCTGCCAGACAATTACGAAAGTAAGGCCTAATATAATCAGCAAGAATCCGCAGATTGTTATAAATATCCATTTTGATTTGATAGCGCTGTTTCTATCTTCGAGCGCCTCAATCGTCTCATAATTAAGACGTGCGAATTTTCGCTTGGCCATTTGATCTCGGTTAGCGATACTGTCACGAAGACGCTCTCCAAGTACATCTAATGGATGTCGCGTCGGTGCAAGTTTCAATAATTCCGTAATTACTTCGGTAGATACAACTGGAAAATTATTTGATTGGCATTTGTATAGCCCTCTTCTTAAGTATTGTTCTGCCGAGGCGCTGTCTCGCTTTCTTAAGTAGAAGTTGCTCAAATGAATGTCGTTAATGATACTTCTATATACTAGTCGCCAATTATCGTTTATATTTTGGGATTTAATAAAAAATGGAAGGGCTTGGTCAATATTTTCTGACTCAAGCTTGCACATGCCCATGGCATCAAGCACATTTGCATAAAGTGAGGGATTTTTATTTTTTAAATCGTATGTAGTCAACACCTTACTAAAGTAATTAGTAGCTTCAACATTATTTCTTTTTAAATGATATACCAATCCAATATTAAATAAAGTTGTTTCTCTAAAAAACGCAGTACTATCCAATTTTCGATGTTCCAAGAAATTTAATGCTTTCAAGTGAAATTCCAAAGACTTCTCATAGTGATCCAGTTCCATATTTACGATACCAAGCAGGTTCAGTGACTTGTATTTTTGGCCGTCAAGTCCATTCCTTTTTTTACAGGCAATTAGAGCCCGCGTAGCAGAATTTTCTGCAAGAAAGTATTCTCCATAATGATATTGTAACTGGCCTTTAAGAATTAGAGCGTCAGACAAATCTCTTATATTGGTTGATTTAAGAAGAATACTCTCCGCGGTTAAAATGTGCCTATATGACAACTCCATTCGTTGTTCTACATAAAAAAATTCCGCCAAATTTAGATGTGCCCGTGCGATGAACGACTCTAAGTCGCAAGCCTTAAGAATTTTGTCATTTATGTCTTTGAATTTCGCTTTGTAACCTAAATTCCAATATCTATTTGCTATCTTAATGTCATTCGAATATTTAACTTCTTTTAGAAGCGTCCATTTATTCATCTCCTCAAGCCTTTCTAACAAATCCAGTTGCTGTTGAATTGGGAGATTTTCCATTTTATTAAAATTAAATAGTTTCGAAGTCTTGACACGAAGTTCAGATGCTGTAAATAGTACGGACACTAAGAAAATGATGATCGCCTTTTTCATAATTTTTGCAAACTAAAAAAGGGCTATCATAGTGATAGCCCTTTCAAATTATTTCGTACTTATTTAGTCGATGATGTACGATATGTTAATCCAGTTTTTTTCCTCCTCCGGCCGGTAACGTACCTCCCGTTTCAAAGTCAAATTTCTTTCCACCACCTGCAGGTAGAGTTCCACCAGTTTCAAAATCAACTTTTTTGCCACCACCACCTGGGAGAGTTCCGCCACCAGAAGTGTCGCCTTTTGCGGTAGTTGAGGTATTTTGTTTTGATGGGTCACCTATTTCATGCGTAGTAAACGAAGTCAAAACCAATACTAAAGAAAACAATCCGAAAGTTAAAATAGCTTTTTTCATAATTTGAGACATTTATGTTCGTGGTATTTTGTTTTTGTTTGTCGCGTGGACATAATGATTCCACGGAGCAAAACTAAATACGATGCCTCGCTCAAGCCCTATGTTTATTGTGGTCTTTGGTAGATGACCCGATTTTGTTAGTGAATGATATCACTTTGGAGTGTGATTGGAAATTCTAAAATTCCAAATAATTGCCGTTTGTGATGCTGCTGATGATCGAATCGACGTTTTCTTTGTAGGATTTTGAAAACGGAAGTTTTACCGAAGAGTCTTTTAAGTAGCAAACCGCGTTACCCGTATGGATTCTCGAAACGTAATCTATGTTGACGATGTAGCTGTTATGTATCCGCACAAACGGAAACGGGAGCGAGCTCTCAAACTGTTTCAATGTCTTGAATGCCGTAATCATCTCCCCACTATTTAAATGAATGTCGGTGGAGTTGTTGTCAGCCTGCAAGTACAAAATATTCTTTGCGTCTATAAAACGGTAGTCGCCGTAAGATTTTACGCAAATCACAAGTGGTTTTTCTTCAATAGGCAACTCAGACATAACCTGGGGCTGAGGCGCTTCAAGAATAGTGACCGCTTCGTCATTGTTATCCGTAACTAGTGACTCCGCTATTGGCAGTTCCGCTACTCTGGAATCAGGTACCGCCGAAATCAGGTCCTTTTCTTCAACGATCGAAGTCAGAGAGCGCTCATATCGCAACATCGCCTTGCGCAATTCAAGCGAGCGAAATGGCGTAAGAAGGTAGTCGAGCACATCGTATCGAAGCGCTTCGTAGGCTAAATCCGCAGTTTTTGCGGTAACGATAACCTTTGGAACGTTTGTGAGGTAGCGATAGAATTCGCTGATCAGACCTAAGCCTAACTTTGAAAGAGGATTTTCAGGTTGAATTTCAAGGAAAATAATATCTGGATTTTTTTCGAGAATCAAATCCAAGCCTTCGTCGAAATTTAAAGCACTTCCGACAAACGACAATTGCGGAAAAACGGCTGCCACAGCTTTCGTTTCCGCTATTTCGTCGCGATTGTCGCTAACAATTACGTAAGTGTGCTTCATTGGTTAGGGCCAACGCTGCGTAGGGAGGTAAGTTTGGGACTTATCGGAAGCTAATTTATTTATAAAATTTACCGCTTTTTTGCTTTGGACAACTTGAGCATGTCATTTCAGACGTGAATCAACGAACTGCAAATTTATTCGGCCAATTACATTGCAGTAAAAGATATTGCGAGCTAATTTTACTATTTTACATTAATTTTCTAAATTTGTGTAATGTTGTAAAAATCATAATACTATATGGAACTATCTGTCTTGCAGAATATTGAGTCTCAACAAGAAATTAAAAATTTGTTTTCACAAGAGGCAACATGTATCAACTTTCTCGAAGCCCTCCGATGGAAAGGCGACGTTGTTAGCCCGTTTGACGAGAATTCAAGAGTTTATGAATGCAGTAAAATGCGTTACCGCTGCCGGAATAGCGGTAAATATTTCAATGTTCGCACCAATACCATTTTCCATGGTTCAAAAGTGACGCTGTCAAAGTGGTTTGAGGCAATCTGGCTGGTATGGAACTATCCGAATACGAACATCATGGAGTTGTCAAGAAAACTTGACGTCTCGCCCAAGACTGCATGGCTGATGCAAAAAAGAATAGCGCGGCTTGTCGAGAAAAAGCCGGCAGAGCCAACCGTTGGCATGGCGCTTACCGATTGGCTAAATCGTCTACAATAATGATTTACGCACGCTACGGTTCACCTCAACACAAAATCTTAATTGCGGACGCCGCTCTCCAACCCTATATACTTTCGGATGGCAGGTTTGTACTGACCAAAAAAAGTATCAACCGTTATTTTGGGCAAGTTTCCAAAGCGAATTGGCTAAACGAATTCATGCAAAGCTTTAGCCGATACGGAATCGGAGCGACCGGTCTGCTGGAAAAACTTTCGCGCCCGATACATTTTGAATCAGCCGATCACGAAGCTGTACCTTCTATAATCGAGGCCTACGACGTGAACACTGTTCTCGAGGCCTGTGAATTTCTGATTTTTGCAAAAAATGAAGGTTTCCTGAGCGTCATAGAACTAAAATTCGCCAAAGCAGCCCAAATTCTTATCCAGGAAGATAAAAACAACAGTCTGTTTTTAAGGATTGCCGAAACGACAGGGCTAACCTTCACTAAGGATAAAGCACAACAACGAATTGTCCTTTCTTTCGCAGATCACAATAGGGAGAAGGCCTATAAATGGATCGCAGCGTTTCCCGACGACTTCTGGAACCTTGTAATGTCCCATTTGCAAACCGATTGGAAATCGATGCGTGAGGATCCGTTACCAGCGGCACACTTTGTACGGGATTGGGTTTTCTCGCGCCTCCCTTCAAGTCTTTTCGATGAAATGCGATCTAAGGCTCCAAAGCGAAGCTATCGGTTAAAACGAGGCCCTCAACAAAATCAACATCCTCAAATTTCCAGCTATTTGCACGGTTTGATCGCACTTTACACGGTTTCCGAAGGCAACCTCGGCATTCTCGACCAATTGTTGAGCAAATCTTACCCTGTCGTACGAAACATCACGATAACGACAGCGGAGCCTGAACTGGAATTAACTGCTTTTTCGCGCCAGGTCAAAAATCTTCTGGCGGCAGTAAAATAAAAAAGCCTCCGCGATTTGGAGGCTTTGTACTATTTGGCGGTTTTCAGCAGCCACGTTCGCATCGAAACTTCATCGTTGATAATGTTGCGAAGTTCAGAAATCGCAACCCTATCCTGTTGCATCGAATCGCGATGGCGGATCGTAACCGTGTCGTCTTCCAACGTCTGATGATCTACTGTTATGCAAAATGGCGTCCCAAGCGCGTCCTGCCTGCGGTAACGGCGTCCTACCGCATCTTTTTCGTCGTATGTGACGTTGAAATCCCATCTCAGTTCCTCGACGATTTTGTGTGCAACATCAGGCAATCCATCTTTTTTGACAAGCGGAAGAACCGCTGCTTTCGTAGGCGCCAGGACAGATGGCAAAGCCAAGACCGTCCGCGTCGACCCGTCTTCAAGTGTTTCTTCTTTCAACGATTTGGAGAAAATCGCGAGGAACATCCTGTCAAGACCGACCGAAGTTTCCACGACATAAGGCACATAATTTTCATTCAACTCAGGGTCGAAATACTGTAGTTTACGACCAGAAAACTGCTCGTGCGCCTTCAAATCGAAGTCGGTTCGCGAATGGATTCCTTCCAATTCCTTGAATCCGAAAGGAAAATTGAACTCTATGTCCGCGGCAGCATTAGCGTAATGCGCCAGCTTTTCGTGATCGTGGAATCGATAGTTTTCCTTGCCAAGACCAAGCGACAAATGCCAGTTCAGGCGCGTTTCCTTCCAGTATTCGTAATATTTCATCTCTTCCCCGGGACGGACGAAGAATTGCATTTCCATTTGCTCGAATTCGCGCATCCTGAAGATGAACTGCCGCGCGACAATCTCGTTGCGAAACGCTTTCCCGGTTTGCGCGATTCCAAAAGGAACCTTCATCCTGCCCGATTTCTGGACGTTCAAAAAGTTTACGAAAATACCCTGGGCGGTTTCGGGACGCAGGTACAAATCCATCGCATTTTCAGCCGATGCGCCGAGTTTCGTACCGAACATAAGGTTGAATTGACGCACTTCCGTCCAGTTTTTCGAACCGGTTTCAGGATCGGCAATACCCAATTCCTCGATAAGCGCCTTCACGTCTTCCAAATTACCGCTGTCGAGACCGGAAGCCATGCGCTGCAAAATTTCCTTCTGACGCGCCTTATATTCAACGACGCGACCATTTGTCGCCACGAACTGAGCTTCATCGAATGCATCTCCAAAACGCTCTTTGGCTTTATCGATTTCCTTTTGCGCTTTCTGGTTGAGTTTTTCGCAATAATCCTCGATGAGAACGTCGGCGCGGTATCTTTTCTTGGAATCTTTATTATCGATAAGCGGATCGTTGAACGCATCGACGTGACCCGACGCTTTCCAGGTTGTCGGATGCATCAAAATCGCCGCGTCAAGCCCGACGATATTCTCGTGCATCTGCACCATGGCTTTCCACCAATATTCGCGTATGTTTTTCTTGAGTTCGGCCCCGTTCTGACCATAATCGTAAACCGCACTGAGGCCGTCGTAAATTTCGCTCGACGGAAAAATAAAACCGTACTCTTTGGCGTGGGAAATCACGTTTTTGAAGATATCTTCCTGCTTTGACATGATGCGTTGGGTAATTTTTAGAGAATTCAACCGCGAAAGTAAAAATTCTTGGCCGAGGCTGAAAATAAAAACGCTTCTTTCGCCCGAATTTCCTAACTTTCAGACATTAAACGCCATTTCGATATGTTACACGCCTTGCTCAACTTGTTTTTCCCGCCGGTCTGCGCGGGTTGCGACAGCCTTTTGCTGCAAAATGAATCTGTGATTTGTTCCGGTTGCCGTCACGAAATCCCACTTACGAACCATCATCTGCAACCTCAAAACGAGGCATCCACGAAGTTCTTCGGACGCATTCCCGTCGAATCGGTCACTGCATTTTCGTATTATCACAAAAAAGGCATTGTCCAGGAAATGATCCACAAACTCAAATACCGCGGCCAGGAAGACATAGGAACGGCTCTCGGCTATTGGTTTGCTGAAGATCTAAAATCGGTTTGCGCTTCCGCGGATGCGATCGTCCCGGTTCCGTTACACCCGAAAAAATTGAAGAAACGCGGATACAACCAGGTCACCAGTTTCGGAAGTGCGCTTTCGGATGCGCTTCGGATTCCGATGGACGAAAAGCTGCTCAGGCGAAATTTTTATTCGAAGACGCAAACGAAAAAGAATCTGTTCGCACGGTCGGAGCTCAGCAAAACGCTTTTCGAAGCCGATTTTTCCGAAGTCCACCATGGCAAGCACTTTTTGCTGATCGATGACGTACTTACAACCGGCTCGACACTAGAGGCTTGCAGCCGGGCGTTGCTGAAAATCCCGAATGCGAAAATCTCGATCGCGTGCCTGGCGTTCTCCCATTCTTAATTCCGTCAAAAAACATTTTACTGCCAAAAATTATAATCGTTATTTTGTGCATCGAAAACCTGATTTTCAGTTGAAAAAACTCTTTACATATCTCGCCTTATTGATTCTTCTCGTCAACGTGGGTTGCGCCAAGCGCGGCACGATTACCGGCGGGCTCAAGGACACCATTCCGCCGACGCTTTTGCAGAGCATCCCTGAAAACTATTCAAAGAATTTCAAAGGCAAAAGTTTCAAGCTGGTTTTCGATGAATATGTGAAGATGAAGGACATCAACAAACAACTTATAGTGTCTCCTCCTCTAAAGAACGAGCCGATGATCATGCCTCAAACGGCTGCGAAGACCTTTACGATAACAATTAAGGATACTTTGCTTCCGAATACCACGTACAGCTTTAATTTCGGGCAAAGTTTGCAGGACAATAACGAAGGAAATCCGTATTCGCAGTTCCGATACGTATTTTCGACGGGAGATTATATCGATTCACTTCAGGTTGGCGGTCGCATACGCGATGCCATTGCCAAAAAGCCGGACAATTTCGTCTCGGTCATGCTTTATCCGATAGACAGTACTTTCACGGATTCCATCATCTACAAGCAGCCGCCGCGCTATATCACCAATACGCTCGACAGCCTGACACTCTGGAAAATCGAAAACATCAAGGCTGGCAAATACCTGTTGATTGCATTAAAAGACAACAACAATAATAAATACGATCCAAAGTCCGACAAAATAGCGTTTCACAAGGAATTCATTACCGTTCCGACGAACACGCTTTTCGAACTTGAGCTTTTTAAAGAAGCGGTTCCGTTTAAGGCGTTGCGCCCCAGTCTGGATGCCGGTCACAAATTTCTTGTCGGTTACGAAGGCGATCCGAAAGACCTGAAAGCGACGGTAAAAAATGGGAGCGAAATCCTTAAAACGGCCATAACCAGCGTTCCCGACAAAGATTCCGTCAACATTTGGTTCCCGCGTATCAAAGCCGATTCCCTACAGGTAATGCTTGAAAAAGACAATTTTAGATCAGAAAACTGGATCAAGATAAAGGCGCAGAAAAAAGACACGCTGAGCTTTTCGCCAAAACAGACCGGAACATTGCCATTGAGGGGAAGTTTCGGGCTCGAGCCTAGCATTCCCTTGTCTAAAATAGACGAATCAAAAATCTCGGTGACCACAAAGGATTCCGCGGTAAGATTTACGACGAGATACGACGAATTCAAACGGTTGCTCGAGGTCGACTTCCAAAAAAATCCCGTCGAAAAATACACAATACAAATGCTTCCCGGGGCGCTAACGGACTTTTACGACTCCGAAAATGACACGCTGACCTACAAGTTGTCAACCAAGAACGTTTCCGATTACGGCAACCTGAGGATCACGCTCGAGAATGCCAAAAAATTTCCTGTCATCGTAGAACTCGCCGATGCAAAAGGCGCCGTCAAATACACGGAATACACAGAATCGGCAACGACGATAGACTTCAATGCGATCGATCCCGCCAAGTACACGTTGCGCATCATTTACGACGACAACAGAAACAAACAGTGGGACGCCGGAAACTATCTCGAAAAGCGACAAGCTGAAGAGGTGATTTATTTTGCAAAAGAGATAGAGGTACGCGCCAATTGGGATGTCGACCAGCCGTTCAGCTTACCGTAACGACATCGCGATCGCGCAAAAAACCTAATTTATCGCGCGTTTCGGTCAAGCTTTCCTTATCGATAGTAAGTACGAATATGCCTTCATTTTCCCAAGAGGAAACGAGCATTTCGCCAAGAAAATCCAATCCTTGGGAATGTCCGGGATAGAAATGACCGTTTTGATCTTCGCCTATTCTATTGACAGCCGCGACGTAACACATATTTTCAATCGCCCTCGCCTTCAACAACGCGTCCCAGGCTACAATACGGGTTTTCGGCCAGTTTGCAACGTAAATCATGAGATCGAAGTCTTCGTTGTTTCGCGAAAATGCCGGAAAGCGCAGGTCGTAGCAGATCAGCGGGCAAATCCGGAATCCCCTGAACGTCAATATTAATTTAGCATTTCCAGCGGTATAAATCTCGTCTTCGCCGGCGAGTGAAAATAAATGGCGCTTGTCGTAAATCGAAATTTCCCCGTCGGGCTGCACGAAAAGCAAGCGATTGAAATAAAGTCCCTCGTCCTCAATGGCGAGACTGCCTACTACCGCACTGTTTTTCTTCGCTGCCAAATCCTTCATCCACGTTATCGTAGGCCCGTTCATGGTTTCGGCACATTCCGACGGCGACATCGTGAATCCGGTCGCAAACATCTCGGGAAGTACGATGATGTCCAGGTCATCTGCAATTGGATCGATTTTATCGTATAGCAACGCCCGGTTCGAGTCGGGATCCTGCCAGACAATCTCGGTCTGGACAAGTGCAATTTTTAACGTGTTCTGCATTATTCGATTGTGATTTCGTCCGTAAAAATATATGCATCTCCGCCGACGCCTTGATGCCATTCGGGCAATTTACCGAAATTGTATGCTTTGACTTTTACATATTTCGCGGATATCGGGGCGAACTCCGAAGCGAAATTCCCAATTTTTACGTCCGTATTTTTCGCATCCATTTCGTTCGTTACCGTTTTGACCAATTTAAAATTGACGTTGTCGTCCGAAACGAAATATTCCACTTTTGTCGGCATTACGATCCAGGCACGCGAATCCTGAAGAAAACGCGCACTGATCCTCGATATTTTCTTTGGCTTTTTCATATCGATCGTGGCTTCGAAATCCTGACCTTGATAACCTTGCCAATCGCCTTTGCGCCAGTTTTCGGAACCAAAAATGCCGTCTATCAGCCCTTCATTCCCGCCGGCGTGGTATTGCGGATTGTATTTTGATTTCGTATCAATTGTAAAATCGTTTGGCTTTTTAAAAAATGAAGCGGAAACCGTGTCGCTTGACTTCCCGTTTGCAATCGCAAAAAACTCGACAAAGGACGACTGTTTTATTGCGAAATCGGACTTGAATGCCTTGAAATCCGGCTTTTTCCCGTTTCGGTTTTGCGCCCAGACGCGATAGAATATTTGCGAACCGTTTTCCGAAAAGGAAATCGTCATCGCTGTTTTGAACGATTTTCCACTGGCCTCGACGCTTGGAACGACGGTTATTAAATTCTCCTTTGGCACGCCGAACGTATATTCCAAACCTTGAGCGGCGATTTTCGGTGTGACTCCCAAAGCCGTCCGGTTTATATTAGGATCTTTCCTGTCGATCACGATTTCGCTCTCACCTTCCTGGGCCACGACGGCACGCTCGAAAAACGGAGTCGCCGTCGACCACAAATAGCCGGAGCCGGGCGTTACCGAATATATTCCGAGCGAACTCAACACATACCAAGCGCTCATTTGGCCGCAGTCTTCGTTTCCGATAAGTCCGTCCGGAGCATTTTTATAGAAATTTTCGAGTATGAAATGAACCTTTTCATTTGTCTTTTCCGGCTTCCCGACGTAATTGTACAGATAAACCATGTGATGGCTCGGCTCGTTTCCTTGTGCATATTGCCCGATCAATCCAGTAATATCAGCCTGGTCACGCCCGGTGGTTTCAGCCGGGGCAGCGAACATTTCGTCCAGTTTTGCCGCGAACGATTCCTTTCCGCCGAAAGCGTTGATCATACCCGGAATATCCTGTGGAGCGAAGAATGTATAATGCCACGAATTGCCTTCGGTGAAATTGTTGTTGACTTCGCGCGCGTCAAACGGCTTGTCCCATCCGCCGTTCTTCTTGGGACGCATGTGTTTCGTTTCCGGATCGAACACGTTTTTCCAATTTTGGGAACGCTTCATGAAATACGCGTAATCTTCTTGTTTTCCAAGCATTTTCGCCATTTGCGCGATGCACCAGTCGTCGTACGAATATTCTACGGTTTTGGAAACACTTTCATGTTCGTCATCCATCGAGATAAACCCGTTCTTTTTATAAGCCGACAAGCCCAAATGATCGAGCATAGCGCTGTGTTTTGCCGCCTCGAACGCTTTTTCGTAGTCGAAGCCTTTTATGCGTTTGGACATGGCGTCGGCCATAACCGAAACCGAATGGTAACCGATCATGCAATCGGTCTCGTTCGATGCGAATTCCCAAACCGGCAAACGGCCGCCTTGCTCGTATTGCTTGAGGAACGTGTTGATAAAATCAGCGGTGCGCTTCTTGTCGATAAGCGTGTACAACGGATGAGCGGCGCGAAAAGTATCCCAAAGTGAAAAAACCGTGTAATAGTCGAAGCCGTCGGCGGTATGGATCTGATCGTCCCGGCCACGGTATTTGCGATCGACATCCTGGGCAATGTTAGGTTGGATCATCGTGTGATACAAAGCCGTGTAGAAAACCGCCAATTTATCGTTATCCTTCTGGGAAATCACGATTTTGGAAAGTTCCTTGTCCCAAAGAAGCTCGACATCAGATTTTGCTTTATCGAAGTCCCAACCCGGAATTTCGGACATATTTTTCTGGGCGCCATCATAACCGGTGGGCGAAAGCGCGACTTTGACTTTGATGGTTTCCCCTGTTTTTACATTTGCCGAGAACGCAAGCTTGAGCAAGCTTCCCGCGAACGTCTTGTCGCTGGGTTTGGCCGGCGCAAACGCATTGTTTTCGATTTTCGTGATGTTCATCGCGCGATCGAAAGAGATGCGTGCCCAAATTTTCTGGTCTGTTGCCCAAGCGGAACTATTGCGAAAAACCTCAATTGTCTTTTCATTGATGATACGGACTTCGCCCGTGAGCAGCAAGTCGCGATGGTTAAGGTCGAGGATGATGTTCGCCTGACCCGCTTTCGGGAATTTGTATTGATGGAAACCGACGCGTGTGGACGTTGTCAGTTTTGCCTCAATCCCGAATTTGTCCAGTTTTACGGCATAATAGCCTGCAGAAACCGACTCGTTTTGGTGGGAAAACGCCGAAGAATACGATTCGTGTCGCAACGACGGTTCGCCCATAGTTGGCATTAGCATGATGTCGCCATAGTCTGAAACGCCGGTGCCGCTTAAATGTGTGTGCGAAAACCCGTAAATGACGGAGTCTGAATAATGATAACCGCCGCAACCGTCCCAACTGCCGTCAATTCGCGTATCGGGCGACAATTGCACCATGCCGAACGGAGCCGTAGCACCGGGAAAAGTGTGGCCATGGCCGCCGGTTCCTATTAGTGGATTGACGTGTTTGTGGAGATTCTGGGAAAGGGAAGCGGTTGATACGGACAGTAAAAGAAGGGAAATCCAAAAGTTCATGATGGCGTTGTTTGGTCAAAGATAGAAATTCGAAAACGATTGCGTTAGGGATAGCAGCGGAAATCCTTTTGATAAACCTCAAAGGTTTGACGAACCTTTGAGGTTCCAAAAGATTGCAGCGGATAGCCCGGCGCCGGCGCAAAACGAGATCGAAAACGAATGTCGACTCCGGCGCAACGCCCAAAAGACCCAAACGAAAAACGCACCCGTAAAGAGTGCGTTTCATATTAAAATAAATGATGTTAGCTCATTGAAGCCGTCAGATATTCGCGGTTCATCCTGGCGATATTTTCAAGCGAAATTCCCTTTGGACATTCGATTTCGCAAGCGCCCGTATTCGTACAGTTTCCGAACCCTTCCTCATCCATTTGGCGCACCATGTTCAAAACACGGTCGTGCGCTTCGATCTTGCCTTGGGGAAGCAACGCATACTGGGAAACTTTCGCACCGACGAACAACATGGCCGAACCGTTCTTACAACTCGCCACGCAGGCGCCGCAACCGATACAGGCCGCTGCCTCGAACGAACGATCTGCGTCTGCCTTGTTGATTGGCGTAGCGTTGGCATCGATCGTGTTTCCGGATGTGTTTACCGAAACAAAACCACCGGCTTGCTGAATCCTGTCGAACGACGATCTGTCGACGACCAAATCCTTGATTACCGGGAACGCCTTGGAACGCCATGGTTCAATAAAAATCGTTTCTCCGTCCTTGAACGAGCGCATGTGCAGCTGACAGGTCGTGATGAAACGATCTGGCCCGTGAGCGCGTCCGTTGATGTAAAGCGAGCATGCTCCGCAAATTCCTTCGCGACAATCGTGATCGAAAGCGATGGGCTCTTTGCGCTCGTTGATCAACTGTTCGTTCAATTGGTCGAGCATTTCCAGGAAAGAGCTGTCGGTCGACACTTTGTCGAGCTTGTAGGTTTCCATTTGTCCTTTCGCCTTGGCATCTTTCTGACGCCAAACCTTTAGGTTTATATTGATGAATTTAGTTGCCATTTCGCAGATTTTATTTGTAGTTACGTGCGGCTATCTTGATGAATTCGTAATTCAGGTCTTCTTTGTTGAGAATTTCCTGATTGATGTCTGGGCCATTGTATTCCCAGGCTCCGACGAACTTGAAGTTTTCGTCATCGCGCAGGGTTTCCCCTTCTGAATCCTGGTATTCTTCGCGGAAATGCCCGCCACAGGATTCATTGCGTTGTAGCGCGTCCATTGCCATGAGCTGGCCAAGTTCCATGAAGTCAGCTACGCGAAGCGCCTTCTCCAATTCGGTGTTCATTTCGTTCGCGCTTCCCGGAACATAGACGTCGCGGTGGAATTCCGCTCTCAAGGCGTCAATTTCCTTTACCGCTTCGGATAGGCCTTGGGCGTTGCGTCCCATTCCGACCTTGTTCCACATGATATTCCCAAGTTGCTTGTGGAAATAATCTACTGATTTTGTCCCGTTATTGTTGAGGAACTTGTCGATTTGAGCACGTACTTCCCGTTCGGCTTCGTCAAATTCCGCAGATTGAGTCGAAATTTTCCCGGTTCGGATCTCGTTCGCCAGATAATCAGACACCGTGTAAGGCAATACGAAATATCCGTCAGCCAGACCTTGCATCAAAGCCGATGCTCCGAGTCGGTTCGCTCCGTGATCGGAGAAATTCGCTTCTCCGGCAACGAAACATCCCGGAATCGTTGATTGCAGATTATAATCAACCCAAACGCCACCCATCGTATAGTGAACGGCCGGATAGATTTTCATTGGCGTTTCGTATGGGTTTTCGTCGGTGATTTTTTGGTACATCTGGAAAAGGTTGCCGTATTTTTCCTCTATCCATTTCTTGCCAAGTTCCTGGATTTTAGCCTCGGATGGATTGTGGTCTCCGGCGACCAATGCCGCTTGTCTACCTTTGCTCGTGATTTCGGACGCGAAGTCGAGGTAAACGCCTTCGTTGGTGTCGTTGGCTTCGATTCCGTAACCTTCATCGCAACGCTCTTTGGCAGCGCGGGACGCTACGTCGCGAGGAACGAGGTTTCCAAACGCAGGATAGCGTCTTTCGAGGTAGTAATCTCTATCTTCTTCCGCGATTTGTGTCGGCTTCAGTTTCCCGGCGCGAATCGCTTCGGCATCTTCTTTTTTCTTCGGAACCCAGATTCGGCCTGAGTTACGCAATGATTCCGACATCAACGTCAGTTTCGATTGGTTCGTCCCGTGGACCGGAATACACGTCGGGTGGATCTGGACATAGCAAGGATTTGCGAACGCAGCGCCTTTCTTGTGGATTTTCCAACCCGCGGAAACATTCGATCCCATCGCATTCGTCGAAAGGAAATAGACATTTCCGTATCCGCCGGAAGCGATAATGACAGCGTGGGCAGAATGTCTCTCGATTTCGCCGGTAACAAGGTTGCGAGCGATGATACCGCGCGCTTTACCATCGACCTTTACGATGTCGAGCATTTCGTGTCGGTTGAACTGCTGCACGTTTCCTTGACCGATTTGGCGCGAAAGTGCAGAATATGCGCCAAGCAACAATTGTTGCCCGGTTTGACCTGCGGCATAAAATGTTCTTTGGACCTGCGTTCCTCCAAAAGAACGGTTGTCGAGCATCCCGCCGTAATCGCGTGCAAACGGAACACCTTGAGCGACGCATTGGTCGATGATGTTTCCGGAAACTTCCGCCAGGCGGTGAACGTTCGCTTCACGCGCACGGTAGTCGCCTCCTTTGATGGTATCGTAAAACAAGCGGTAAATACTGTCGCCGTCGTTTTGGTAGTTCTTCGCGGCGTTGATTCCGCCTTGTGCTGCAATCGAGTGAGCGCGACGAGGTGAATCCTGGAAACAGAACGATTTTACGTTGTAACCCATTTCGCCAAGCGATGCGGCTGCCGAAGCGCCTGCCAATCCCGTTCCTACGACGATGACGTCGATCTTCGGGCGGTTGTTCGGCGCGACGAGCTTAAGGTGATTTTTGTGGTTGGTCCACTTTTCAGAAATGTGGCCTTCCGGTATTTTGGAATCTAACTTCATAATGATTATGAGTATTGATTATTAAAGGACGAAATAAACGTAAACTGGGATGATCGCAAACAACAGGCACGTCACGATCGAGAAAACAAGTCCGAACTTATCGATGAAAGGACTGTATTTCGGATGGCTCCATCCCATACTCTGGAACGAGCTTGCAAAGCCGTGGCTTAGGTGGAAAGCCAAAACTGCCATCGAAATCACATACAGGATAACGTACAACAGGCCATAAGTCGGCTGCTTGAAAAAATCGACTGTGATCTTATAGAGATCTTTGTAAAGCTCAGCGATCTTGATCTGGGCGTTCGCGTCGTAAAGCTCCGTGCGGTTTTTGATGTATTTGCCTTTACCTGTCTTATGGGCTTCTTCCAAACTAGGTGCGACCTGGTCGACCGGAATGAATTGCTGGGTCGTCGTTCTGTAAAACGATTGCTTTTGTCCCATCGCACTGAGTTCAACCTTGTAAAGCGGCATGTTGGCGTCGTAATGCATACGGCCCCAAAACGTAGCCATGTGGCTGACGATGAAAATCAAAACCAATGATCCGAGCAGTGCCATGTTGCGCGATGCCCAGGTTGTGTTCGCCGATCGATTGTTCTTCACATATCCGATAGGGCGCGCCTTGCGGTTCTGAACGGTAAGCCAGATTCCGTCGATGGCGTGAAAAAGGATGGAAAGATAAGTCACGTACGACAGCGCCTTTACCGCCGGATTAGAGGTCATGAACAACGCATATTGGTTGAACCTCATAGCCGCCTCGTATTTTTCGGTACTTAAAAGCTGGAGGTTTCCAATCAAGTGCCCGATGAGAAACAGACATAAAAATAAACCCGTAAGCGCCATCCAATACTTTTTCGCAAGGGACGACTTCAGGATTGCAGAATTAGCCATAGATTTTGAGTAATTTATTAAAAAATCACACAAAAATACGGCTAAATGCGTTATAGCACAATGTTTTCCGGTTTATTTATAATCGTTTTTAATTGAGTTGAAACACTTTGAAAACGTGAAAGTTGTATGTCTAATTTCCAACGGAAAACGAAGGAATAAGCCCTCTCAATCCCATATCTACCACGTTTTCGCCAGCAGAAGGTTCGAATTTGCCGTCCTGATTGACCTCCTGCCACTCAAAACTTTTGTTTATCGATAGCGAAAGGGTTACCACGACGTCCTTGGTTTCGTTGCCGCTAATTTGAAGTTCGTTGCCGAATTTCCCTGTCACCACACAGGATCCTGAAGGAACCGGCGAGGTTGACGCCAACGGGTTCGGAACCGTCGTGGCGCCTGCAGGAGCCTGGCCTTCGGAACTATACGGATAGCCGTCGAGAGCAAATGCCCAATAGCCCTGGCTTTTGTTGGCATTTACATCAAAAAAGTTGTTGCCTATCGAATGCGATCCGATAAAAGTGTCGAAACCGAGAAAACTCGCCAAAGTGCCATCGTATTCAACGCCCGATTGCAAAAACCGAATGCCGTAATTCTGGTACGAAAGCGAAACCCTTACCCAATTGTAATTGCCCGAGGCGACCTGCCGCAACGGAATTTTCAGGAAAACATCTCCTTCGGCAACGATTTTGGCCTTGCTGAAATCAATCGCATTTGTTCCGCCCTGAGTAGTTTCGGGAGCATGATATAACACCGCCCCGTCCCCAAGTTGCGTGTACATATCAGGCGCCAACTCGAAATAGTGAGCCGATATGGAATGGAAAACAGGTGTCTGTGTAGCGTGTCCGGATGGAATCCCGGCGGGTTGCCCAAAATTGTTAAGCCGCTGTTGTTCAGGGTCGAATTTGAATTTAACGATCAACATCGGTTCGTCGCGCTCGCTTTCATCGTTGGAACACGAAGCGAAAAATGTCGTAAGCGAAAAAATAAGCAGGACGGGAATAAAATACGCATAATTCGCCTTCATGACATTGGCTTTTGTTTAACAGTAACGTGCTCCCCTTTCTTTTATTGCTGATTTGGGAATTATCACGCGCAAAAATTTTCAGATTTTAGACTTTTTCGAAATGCGCGGAATTAACCGCAAAAATGCAGGCAAATGCTCAAATCAATAGGCCGGACGTTAACCGAATCGTACTTTTACAAATCCAAATTCCCGCAAAATGAAAATCGGAATTGACGCGATCGCCTTTGATGTCGCCAACTTGCACCTTCCCATAAAAACGCTTGCCGAAGCGCGCCATATCGAGCCCGAAAAACTTGAAAAAGGTTTGGGTCTTCTCAAAATGACCTTGCCGGATGCGCATCAGGACACTGTGGTTTTTGGTGCGAATGCGCTCACGAAGCTGATCGCGGATAATGCCATCGACCTTTCCGGAATCGCCCGGCTCTATGTGGGAACTGAAAGTGGTATCGACAACTCAAAACCAGTCGCCTCTTACCTTTCCCAATTAATGGAACAGAAATTTGGCGAAAATACACTATTGGAATGCGACGCGGTAGATTTCACGTTCGCGTGTATCGGAGCGGTTGACGCTTTGCACAACTGTTTCGACTTCATTCGCCTCAATCCTACAAAAAAAGCCATTGTCGTGGCTACCGATATCGCCAAGTACGATTTGGGCTCGTCCGGAGAATATACTCAAGGCGCCGGTGCCGTTGCGTTGTTGGTATGCGCCGATCCCAGAATCATCGCCCTCGACAAGGAATGGACAGTAAGCAATAAGGGCGTTTTCGATTTTTTTAAGCCTTATCGGAAGCTTTCTAAATTCCGTATAATGGGTAGTGATGACAACCCGGAATGGTTCGGGAATCTCGAATCTGAAGTGGAAATACACAAGGATCAACCGGTTTTCGACGGCCAATATTCCAACCAATGCTACACCGACCGCACACGGGAAGCTTATTTTTCATTGAAGAAAGTCACGAATTTCAGTGGAACGCTTTACGATTCGTGGTCGGATATCATCATGCATTTGCCCTACGCGTTTCAGGGAAGACGCATGCTCACGGAGATTTTCGCAATGGATGACGAGAACAATACGATCGATCCCGACAATCCGGACTATTCCGCAAAATTGAAAGATCTCGCCAAATCAGATGCTTATCGCGACTTTGTAACCCGGAAATTGCAGCCTGCCGAACTGGCTTCCTCGTTAATTGGCAACCTTTACACCGGTTCGATTTTCATGGGATTGTTATCGGCTTTGTGCGATGCTTACCGCAACGAACGCAACATTTCGGGAACCAAATTCGGGTTTTTGGCTTACGGAAGCGGTTCCAAATCGAAAGTGTTCCAAGGCGAAATCCAACCCAATTGGGTCGCCGCCATCGCTGATGTAAAACTGTTCGAGCGATTGGCCGATTCTGAAGAAATCGATTTTCAAACCTATGAGCAATTGCATAAAAAGGAGCTACGTTCCAGTGTCCGAAGCCCGAAAAACGAGTGGGTGCTGGATCGTATCGAACAGGATCATCCGAATCTCATTGGCGCGCGATATTACAAATGGATCGACTAGATCGAAACAGTTGCCGAAAACGATCACTTATATGTAAATTTGGCAATGGAATTTTTCGATACCCTTTACGGATTTTCACCTGGCGAAAGCCGAAAACTACAGGATCTGATCGAGTTGCCCAACTCCGGTTTCCGGGACTTGAGGCTGAAGAAGAATGAATTCCTGGTTCCGGAAGGTGAAATCTGCCGTTATTTTTGCCTGATAAAAACCGGCATCCTCCAACATGCGATAACAGTTTCGGGAGAGGAAAAAACTACATATATCGGGATGGCGAACTCCATTACGTCTTCCCTGGGAAGTTTCCTGTTCCAAAAGCCGTCGAGAAAAAGCGTCAAAGCGTTGTCAGACACACATTTGCTGGTAATCGACCGCGAAAATTTCGGAAAATTGCTAGCGGAAAATCCTGAATTCCATAAATGTTACTATGAGTTGCTCGAACGCCAACTTTGCCTGATTGACGACTACCGCATCGATCTGCTGACGCTTTCTCCGGAAGACCGTTACGCGAAATTGCTCGAAACCGAGCCCGATCTCATAAAAGAAGTGCCACTACATCACCTCGCATCTTTCCTGGGTATTTCGACGCGCCATATGAGCCGCATCAGGAAAAGTGTTTTGAAATGAAGGTTTGGTACGCTTAAATTCCAAACCTAAAACGATTTGGAAACCTTTGAGCTTTATAAACTGAAGCTTTTTACGCCATTTGGCCACTTATCAAATGGTCTCGAATCCCTAATTTTGAACAAATCAAATTTCCGATCATGAAATACGAACAAATCGACAGCAACCTGTTTGTCAAGAACCGCAAGAAGTTTATGGCCGAAATGAAGCCCAATTCAATCGCGGTTTTCAACTCGAACGATATTTATCCGATTTCCGCAGACAGCACCATGCCTTTCCAACAACACCGCGACATATTGTATCTCAGCGGCGTCGACCAAGAGGAAAGTATTTTGGTATTGTTTCCGGACGCGCCTTACGAACACCAACGCGAAATCTTGTTTTTGACCGAAACCAGCGAACACATTGCTGTTTGGCACGGCGCAAAACTCGACAAAAATCAGGCGTTCGAGGTTTCAGGGATCAAATCGGTATATTGGCTGCAGGACTTCCACAAGATCTTCTACGAATTGATGACGTATGCCGATACGATGTACATCAACACAAACGAGCATTATCGCGCTTCGGTTGAAACCGAAACCCGCGAAGATCGCTTCATCAAATGGTGGAAGGAGAAATATCCGGCTCATGCGGTCGCGAAGTCGAACCCGATTTTGCAACGCCTGCGTTCGGTGAAAGAAAAGGAAGAAATCGCATTGATCCAAAAGGCGTGCGACATTACCGAAAAAGGTTTCCGACGCCTGCTCGGATTTGTGAAACCTGGCGTGTTTGAATACGAAGTCGAAGCCGAACTCGTACATGAATTTGTCCGAAACCGCTCCAAAGGGTTCGCTTACGGCCCGATCATCGCCAGTGGAAACAGCGCAAATGTTCTTCACTATGTCGAAAACAATAAAGAATGTAAGCCCGGAGATTTGCTTCTGCTCGACGTCGCGGCCGAATATGCCAATTACTCTTCGGATTTGACGCGAACGATTCCCGTCTCCGGAAAATATACCAAACGCCAGGCAGATGTCTACAATGCCGTGTTGCGCGTGAAGAACGAAGCCACGAAAATGCTCACTCCGGGGACATTATGGAAGCAATATCACCTGGAAGTCGGAAAAATTATGACTTCGGAATTGCTGGGGCTCGGCCTGCTCGACAAAGCCGACGTCCAGAATGAAGATGCGGCCTGGCCTGCGTACAAAAAGTATTTCATGCACGGAACGTCCCATCATTTGGGTCTCGACACACACGATTACGGATTGTTGCACGAGCCGATGCAGGCCAATATGGTATTTACCGTCGAGCCTGGCATCTACATTCCAGAAGAAGGCTTCGGAATTCGAATCGAGGACGATGTCGTGATCCAGGAATCCGGTGAGCCGTTCAACCTGATGCGCAATATCCCAATCGAAATCGACGAGATTGAAACGCTGATGAATGCCAAATAAGAGAAAAAAGATTGTCGCACTGTTGCTGCTGCTTTCCGGAATTGCGAGTTCCCAAAAGCAGGGATTTGCCCGAAGCGGCGACGGTACGCCGATTTTCTATCGCACTTTCGGAAGCGGGAAACCGTTGCTTATCATAAATGGCGGACCGGGAATGAACTCCAACGGATTCGAGGAGCTAGCCCAAAATCTCGGGAAGAACAATCTGGTGATTCTTTACGACCAACGCGGAACCGGAAAATCAACACTCAAAAATCCGACGGCAAAAAACATGACGATGGATTTGCTCGTGGACGACATCGATCGGTTGCGCAAAAAACTTGGTTTTGACAGTTGGATCGTGCTCGGACATTCATTTGGCGGAATGTTAGGATCGTATTACACAAGTTTGCATCCGACCCGTGTTGACAAGCTTATTCTCTCTTCATCTGGCGGAATCGACCTTGAACTGCTCAACCATCGCGACCTCATCCGAAGCAAACTCGATAAGACGCAACGCGATTCACTTGCGTATTGGGAATCAAAGATTGACAATGGCGATACTACTTATACGACGAGTCTCGGTCGCGGACGCGCTTTGGCTCCGGCATATGTGGTCCAGCCGAAATTCCACGCAGTTTTGGCCAAGCGACTCACACAGGGAAATCGCCGAATCAATACGCTTATTTGGCAGGACCTGAACCGTATGCATTTCGACTGCGCGCCAAAGCTCAGGAATTTCGAGAAACCGGTTTTGATCATTCAGGGAAAACAGGACATCGTTCCGCACGAAATTGCAGAAAAAGCACATCGAGTCCTAAAAAATTCCAGGGTCGTGCTGCTCGAAAACTGTTCGCACTACGGTTGGCTTGACGCTGAAAATGCGTATTTTTCCGAAGTCGGAAATTTCCTGAAATCATGATGCCCTCCAAAAAAATAACCTTCAAGAATACTTCGGTCAACTATTCGGACCACGGGAAAGGAACTGCGGTTGTCTTTCTTCACGGATTCCTCGAAAACAGCTCGATGTGGGATGCTTTTATTCCAGATTTGTCCCGGAAAAACCGCGTGATTACGATCGATTTGCTCGGACACGGCAAAACCGACCCTGTCGGCTACGTCCAAACCATGGAAGACAACGCCGATTTGGTACATGCGGTACTTTCTGAACTCCATATCCGCAAAGTCGTGCTCGCCGGTCATTCGATGGGCGGTTATGTCGCGCTGGCTTTCGCCGAATTGTATCCCGACATGGTAAAAGGCATCGCGTTGATCAACTCGACTTCGCGAGCCGATAGCGAAGAGCGCAAAACGAACCGGGACCGTGCGATAAAAGCCGTTAAGAACGATTATACCTCGTTCGTTCGTTTGTCGGTTGGGAACTTGTTCAGTGAAAACAACCGCGACCGTTTGTCATCTGAAATCGAAAACGTCAAACAGGAGGCGCTCAAAACGCCTTTACAGGGAATCGTCGCTTCGTTGGAAGGAATGAAAATACGAAAAGACCGCGAGGTGTTGCTTCATTTTGCGCCCTATCCGATATTACTCGTGCTAGGAAAGGCCGATCCCGTCCTGAATTACGCCGAAAGCATCGAGCAAGTCGAGAATACGTCCGTGAAACTCATAACCTTCGACGACGGACACATGTCGACAATCGAAAATCGCGAAGAACTTCTTAGCGAATTATTGTCGTTTCTCAAGGAAATTTAAAGCATCCCTTCGTTGAGATAGCCTTTTTCGACCAACCCGGATTTGTTCGAGAGATGATGCGTTGTTCCTTCCTTCATCAAAACCAAACGAGTGCTGACGTCGATAATGTTGCGGTAATTGTGGTCGGTCACGATAATGGCTTTCGACTTGGATCGCGACCGAATAAGCGCATTTACTTCTTCGATCAATGTCGGCGAAAGGCCGTTGTAAGGTTCGTCCAACAATACGAAATCTGCAGGATGGAAGAGCAACAACCGAATCTCGAAATAACGCCTCTGCCCGGTCGACAATTCGCTAATTTTACGATCGAGGATCGAACGCGTCATCTCGTCATCGCAAAACGCTTCGACCTGATCATCTCCCAGCGAAAGTAACATTGCCTTTTTTACTGAAAATTGCTTCGGCACGAAATTGTCCTGGTTCAGGTATGCGATTCGATTTTTAGCATCGGAAGTCAGTTTACCATCGATCCTGAGATGCTGTTGCTCGCCCCGAAGATTACCGGAAATGATCTTGAGCAACGTCGATTTTCCGGATCCGTTGCGCCCCAGAAGCCCGACGATTTCGCCGGTTTCGATTTTGAGCCAAACGTCGGAAACGACAAGCTTTCCGCTGAACGACTTCCTGACGCTGTCGATTTCTAGGACATGCGTCTGCATCCGATGAAAATTGCGGTTAGTACCAAAAATGTGGCGTCGTTAAGGACATAGCTAAAAATCCAAAGTTGGGTGCGGCTCAGGCCGTTGTTGCGGTAAAAGATGTATTCCGGCTTGGCGTTGGCTTCTTTGATGACGATCGCCAAGACGAATCCGAACGCCAAAAAACTCATCGCGAAACTTCCCAACCCGCCCAAAACGCCCGCCCCGGTTGAAATCGCAAGGTTGACCGGAAGCGTGCTTTGGAAAAACGCCCAAATGTTTCGGAATTTTTGCATCAGCTTACTTTTTCGACGAAATCAATTTCCGGATCGAGTATTTCAGCCAGCAAACCCGCGAGTTGATTCGTGTATTCCGAAAAAATCTGCTCGGTTATTACTGAAATCCTCTCTTTGTCTTCACCTTCGAACTCAAACCGCAAAAAGCCTGATTTGAGATTCTTGAACGAAACGATTCCAACCTCGATTTCACGCCCTTGTGATCTCTCGGCAAACATGAACGCATAGGCCAAAACCTGTATGATTTTGTCGGTTTTAATTTCAGTGGTCAACCCATTCCAATCCTTGAGTTTTACGTCTCTTGCCTCGACCTTCCCGGTTTTGTAATCGACGATCCTGACCTTCCCGTTGCGTATTTCGACGCGGTCGACATTTCCTTTGATCAATACCGGTTGGGGCAGTTTAGGATGCTCGAGCCAGCGCTGATACGTTTCTTCGAGCGCGATGATCGAAATTTCGTCCCCGTCGCGGATACTTTCACGTTCCATTTTCAGGAAGTTCGCCACATTTCGCTTGGCGACTTCGAACGCAAGTAAGTTGCGTCCCTTTTTGATTTCGCCTTCCTTGTACACTTCCTTGAATTGCTTCATGACCTCGGCGTCAAGCAATTTGAAACAATTGTCTATGTCGCGTTCGATGATGATTTTTCCGATCAGCGGTCGATATAGATTCTCCAGCGTCGCGTGAATGATGGTTCCGAGGGTATTCAACGCTATCGTCTCTTCGACCTCGTCAATCTCGCTGATGCGAAGGATGCGTTTGAAATAAAAATCGGCTGGATTGCGGATGTAGCTCGTTAGGGAAGAAGGCGAAAATCCGTTGTTGGCGATTTCGCTGAGCCTCGCCATGACAAGTTCGGACTTCGGAATCTTGATGGGCTCGTACGCGATCAACGGAACAAATGCGTTCCTTGTTTCAAAACGGATGTCGTGATTGGGTTGCTTCTCTACTTCCAATTGTGTGATGAAGCGGCTTCTTTCTCCGGCGTCCAGACCTTCGCTTTCTGTATTGTAAAGCAGGTAAACATTCTTGGCGCGTTGCAACAGATGGTAAAAGTGATAAGTATAAATGGCGTCTTTTTCCTTGAATGTCGGAAGTCCGAATTCGCGCTTTACATCATACGGAATAAACGAGTTTGAGGACTTTCCGGCAGGGAAATTACCTTCGTTCATGCTCGTCACGATCACGGTGTCGAAATCGAGCACACGACTTTCGAGGACGCCCATGATCTGGAGCCCTTCGAGCGGTTCGCCTTCGAACGATACTTCGGCAAGTTCGATGACCTGTTTGTAGATCGCATGAAGCGTTTCAAGTGAATCCGTGACGGAATTCTTTGTGTAATACGATATCAGCTGGTTAACGACTTTAAAAACCGAATACAAAAACGCTTTTGCCACTTTCTCCTCCTGGTTGTCGCGCCCGAGACGGGATTTGATCGATAGCAAAATCTCCGAGATGTTCGATAGCGCTGCAAGTGGCCCACCGTCCCATTTCTCGAACAACAACTCAAAAAGTTTGGAAGTTTCTCCGGCTCTATCGGACAAACGCGCGTGGGTGATAAACGAATAATTATTGCGGTTGATGAAAGCAACTGTCGCCTGTCCATTCGCGTATGGCTCGACGAGCGGGTGCATGAGCACATCGAGTACATCTTTGTAATAAAAAACGTAATTGGCGGCGTTTCGCGACATGGCGTTGACGTGCATCCGGAACAATTTGGCGACCAAGATTTGCGCCGGATTGTTCTTAGCCGAATATCCCATCGTAATATTCAGCGCGCCAACCGTAGCGGGCAATGCGTATAGCAAAGGCACAAGCAGATTTTCTTCCCCGAGCACAACGGCAGTGCGGTCAAGTCTTCCATTCGGGTCGTTCGCTATGCGTTCTTCGAGAATCTTACCGGCGATTTTGGCCTGTCCGATAGATTTCGGCGTGCCGATCACCTGGATGTTCTTGTGTTGGGCAAAGTCCTGGGCTATCCATTCGAACGGGTGGCTGTTGTAATATTTCCAATCGCTTTTGAACCTCCTGATGAACAACCCGGCATCTTGCTGTTCATCTTTGAGGAAAACCGTGTCGATATCCCAATAGACTTTTGCCATCCCAAGCGACAACAGGTGTTGGATGATCACTTCCTCTGCCGCATTGAGGGCGTTGAATCCCGCAAAGATATAGAACGCATCGGGCGAGGACGAGGTAAAATGCTCAAGATTCTTTACGGCTTCCCGGTAAATAAATCCTTGGTAGCCAACGCCTTTCGTGCTGAGATATTCGGTTAGGGCCGCGTAATATTCCGGAAGCTTATTCCAGAACTTAAGATAGTTCTCGATCAGGACGGTTCGCTTTTCAAGGTCGAGTGACCAGTGCTTTATATCTTCAATTGCCTTGAGGTAATTGAGCACTTTGTAGGGATCGAGCAAATAGCGGTCGATCTCGTTGAAATCCTGCAGCAATACTTTGGCCCAATTAGCGAATAGTTCGAAGTTCTGCTGCTCGTCTTTATCGGTAACGGAAAGGTAAATCTCGTAGAACGCAAACAGCAGTTCGACATTGTCGATTGAGCGTACCGATGCGACATCCTGTATGAAATCCTCGATACTGATTATCGAAGGCGCAAATGCGGTCGCCCCTATTTGTTTGCGGAGCGCCTCAATTAGAAACACCTTGGCGCGCCTGTTTGGAAGTATTACTGTTGCGTTGGTAAGGTTGCCCTGTGTGACTTCCAGTATTTTTTGTGCGAGTTTGTCGAGAAAATCTAAATTACCCATGGTATAAAAATAGAAAAACGCCCCGATTTCTCGAGGCGTTCTTTGTATTAGTGTTGGTGCAAATTATTCTTTGATCAATTTCACCTCAACACGTCTGTTTTGAGCTTTACCTTTTGCAGTCTTGTTAGATGCGATAGGCTTAGTTTCACCGAAACCTACAGAGTTCAATCTGCTTGCTTCGATTCCGTTCTCTTGCAAATAAGTTCTTACTGCAGCAGCGCGGTTTTCAGACAATGTTTGGTTCAAAGCGTTGCTACCATCGCTATCAGTGTGACCTTCGATCATAAATTTAGATCCTGGGTACTCTTTCAAGATAGTTACCATGTTGTTCAAAACTGGGAACGTTTGTTCTTTGAAAGTAGCTTTTCCACTGTTGAACAAGATAGTTCTAGCGTAGTCGTTCAATTTTTTGATTTGCTCTTCAGAAATTTCTGGACATCCGAAGTTAGCAGCAGTTCCTTTAACGGTAGGACATTTGTCATCTTTGTCAAGAACTCCGTCTCCGTCAGTGTCTGGCCAAGGGCATCCGTTGTTTTCTTTCGGACCTTTAACATCCGGACATTTGTCTTGTTTGTCAGTAACTCCGTCACCGTCAGTATCAGGACATCCTTGGAACTCTTTCAAGCCAGGAACATCTGGACAAGCATCGTCTTTGTCAGCAATTCCGTCTCCGTCAGTATCAGGACATCCGTTGAATTCTTTCGGACCTGCTTGATCTGGACATGCGTCGTCTTTGTCAGGAATTCCGTCTCCGTCAGTATCAGGACAACCTTGGAATTCTTTCAAACCTGGTACGTCCGGACAAGCGTCGTCTTTGTCGTAGATTCCGTCTCCGTCTGTATCTTTACCTCCGAATTTGAAAGTAAGACCTGCGAAGTGTTGCATGTGTGAAGGGAAAACGTTTCTGTCGTCTTCGAAAGAATGCTTGTAAGTAGACTGGAATGTCAAACCAACTTGCTCAACGATCCAGAAAGTAACACCCAAACCTCCGTTTACGGTTCCTTTGTTTTCGTCACCCAACCAAGTGTAACCTCCACCAACGTGAGCAAATGGATCGAACCATTTAGTTCCGATCAATTGACCCAAACGGTAAGACAACTGACCGTCAACAGCGTAATATTTAAGATCTCCAGGGTTGCTTACTTCATAGTCATCCATCATTGACGGACCTTGACCACGCTTGCTGACGAACTTGTCGATTTTGTTGATCGATCCTGTTACACCGAACGTGAAGCCGGCACCTACGTGTCTTGTGACGTTAAGGTAAGATACGGATGGAAGGATGTTCCAGTTGTCTTTGGCATTGAAGTACTCTGAAAACTGATCCTCCAATTTAGAGGCAGCACTAAAACGCGTATCCACCGCGTTGGCTCCGAACGATATCGCCCACGGATTGTCACTGTCCTGAGCCGAAGCGCTCAATCCCAGCAACATAGCTACCGCAGCGAAAGCTTTGTTAAGATGTTTCATACTAGATTTCATTTTTAGTTACAAAAGTTATTAGAACAAATGTAATCCGTCTTTTTTTAACAGCAAAGACAAATGTTAAAAAAATAACATAACGTTAAGATTCATCAAGCGATCACATTTAACATTTTACCGACCTCCGTAAAGGCAGCAATGGCGCGGTCTAAGTGCTCTTTTTCATGCGCTGCCGAAAGCTGGACACGTATCCTCGCTTTGTCTTTCGGAACCACCGGAAAAAAGAATCCGATCACGTAAATTCCCTTCTTCAAAAGTTCCTCTGCCATGTTTTGGGAAAGCTTGGCATCGTATAGCATGACTGGCACGATAGCCGAATCCCCTTCGACGATATCAAAGCCCGCAGCTTTCATTCCCGCTTTGAAGTAATTGGTGTTCCATTCGAGTTTGTCGCGCAGTTTCGTATCCTTTTTAAGCAGTTCGAACACCTTTATCGACGCACCGACGATTGACGGCGCTAACGAGTTGGAAAACAGGTAAGGACGGGAGCGTTGTCTTAACAGTTCGATGATTTCTTTTTTGCCCGTAGTGTAACCGCCCATCGCTCCGCCGAGTGCTTTTCCAAGTGTTCCGGTGATGATGTCGACACGGCCCATGACACCTTTCGCCTCAGGTGTTCCTTTGCCCGTTTCACCAATAAATCCAGCCGCATGGCATTCGTCTATCATGACCATTGCGTCGTATTTATCTGCGAGGTCACAGATTTTATCGAGTGGCGCCACGACTCCATCCATAGAAAAAACTCCGTCGGTGACGATGAGTTTGAAACGCGCACCAGCCTCGGTGGCTTTGATGAGTTGTTGTTCAAGATCAGCCATGTCGCTGTTTTCGTAACGGTAGCGCATCGCTTTACAAAGGCGCACTCCATCTATGATCGAAGCATGGTTCAGGCTATCGGAAATGATTGCGTCCTGCTCGTTCAGAAGCGGTTCGAAAACACCGCCGTTAGCATCGAAAGCCGCGGCGTATAAAATCGTGTCCTCGGTTCCGTAGAAATCGGCGATGGCCGCTTCCAACGTCTTGTGGATGTCCTGGGTTCCGCAGATGAAGCGCACCGACGACATTCCGAAACCATGGCTGTCCAAGGCGTCTTTTGCAGCCTGTATGACCTCCGGATGGGACGAAAGCCCCAAGTAATTGTTCGCGCAGAAATTCAATACCGATTCCCCTGTTGAAATCGTGATCTCGGCGCCTTGAGGAGACGTGATGACGCGTTCTTTTTTGAACAGGCCGTTTTCCTCTATCGTTCTTAGTTCGTTTTGAAGGTGTTCCTTGATTTTTCCGTACATGATTGCGTTGTATTTTACTTACAAATGTATCACATTTAGCTGCTCGCCGGTGTACACGAGCGCCTTTTTGCTCACGCGAAAACCCATGCTTTCGATCGCCTCGGAATAGGTCTCGATTTGACGGACATATTTCGGATCGTGGCTTCCCGTCTTGTAGTCAAGCAGATACACTTCGTTGTTCGGAGCCAGCACCATACGGTCGGGCTTTACAAGTCCTGCGCTTTTGCGGATGATCGTCTGTTCGTTCAGCACCACATTTCCCGATTCGAAAAAAGCCGTGAGTTCCGGATGGGACACGATCGCGTTTAACGTTCGTTCAACCTCGGCGCGCTGCAATTGGGTGATCAGGCCGTTTTCGATCGCTTTCGTAAGCGCCAGGTCGGTATCTGAAGCGTGTTTGACCATCGACATGATTTCGTGGACCGTATTGCCGTATTCAATCGCCTCCAATTGCTTCGATCCCCACATTACGGATTCCCGTTGCGCAATCTTGATATTCGATTTGTCCAATGGATTTTGAACCGGCTCAATAGACTCAGGTTCGGGCGCAAGCGGCTTTTCTTTGGACGTCTTTTGCGGATTTCCGAATCCGTACTCAAAAATTTGAGGGTCAAACCTGTTTTGCGACCTGAGGAACTTCACGAAAAATGCCGACATGCTATTTGATTTCGGCTCCTGTGTCTTGGCGTTCAATCCCATAGACGAAATCACGTAAAGCTGCTCTTCGGCCCTCGTCAGGGCGACGTAAAGCACATTGATGTTGTCCAGCAACTCCTCTTGTTTTTTGTGGCGGAAAACCGTTGCGGCCGCCTCGCCGAACGTCTCCACCGAAGCATTGGCGTCCACGAGCACTTTTGGCAGTTCGAATGCCTCGTCTTCGCCCGGAATCCACATTTTCTCTCGTGGCTTTCGGTTGTAATCTTCCTCGGCGAACGGCATGATCACAACCGGAAACTCCAATCCTTTCGACTTGTGGATCGTCATGATTTTGACCGCGTCTTTTCCGTCAGGTGCAGGAATGCTGAACTTAGCCGAATTCGCGTCCCAAAACACTAGAAAATCGGCAATTCCCGCCTGGCTGCGTACGTCCTTTTCCAATACGATATCGAGAAAATACTGGACGTAGGCATTGTGAGCCGGGATAAATGTCGAGGCAATGATTTCGACGGCTTCGTATAGCGATTTCTTCCTGATGTCCGAAAAGGAAATCCTGAAATCGAAAGCTTCGAGCCAGCTGGAAAACGAACTTTCGTCGCGCAGGATCATCCCGGATGCAATAAAATCGTGAAGCGGCAAATTGCTTTGGAGATGGCTCCCGATATATTGCAGGAACAACGCTTTGGCCTCGTCGTCGTTGCCGTTCTTGAGATAGCGCAGTAAATAGATGATGAAGCGCACTTCTGTCGCCGTTGCGATTTGAAGCGTTTCTGAAGAAAGCAACGGAATTTCATTTTCGGTGAGATAATTCGCTACCAAAATTCCTTTGTCGCGTTTGCGTGTCAGGATTGCAATTTCGCTGTAGCGGAAGCCGAGTGCCTTCACTTTTTGAATCGTCGCGAGTGTCGCCCGAAGGTGAAGGTCGTCCTTTTCTGCAGCCTCGTCTTCTTCGTCCGAACCGATTTCGGGCACGAACGAAATATTGACATAGCCGCCTTGTTTATGGGTGGTTTCCTGTTTGCTTTGGTTTTCGTAAAGCTCGCGGTAATCTTCATGCGCAAATTCAGATGATACGAACCGGAAAAAATCGTTGTTGAAATGGATCACTTCCGAATAGCTGCGCCAGTTCGTACCCAACTTGAACATTTTTTTGCCGACGTTCGGGAAAGGCTCGCGATTGTCCTCTTTTCCCAGCGTGATGAACTGTTCGGCCTTTCCGCCTCTCCATCGGTAAATGGATTGCTTAGGATCACCGACGATCATCAGCGTCCCGATCTGTCCCAATTCGTCTTGTCCCGAAATCGCGTTCCCGATAAGCGGCACCAGGTTTTGCCACTGCATTTCGCTCGTGTCCTGGAACTCATCTATGAAATAATTGCGGTAGCGCTCGCCCAGCCGTTCGTAAATAAACGGAGCCGGCTGGTTTTGGATTTCCTTGTGGATGATCGCGTTGAATTCCGAAATAGATAGGACGTTCTGCTCTTTTTGGATGCGTTCGAGCTCGTTGTTGACCGTGTTGAGCAGCGATAAGGGCGTGATGTTTTTCAAGAACGCCAGATACATATTGCGCTTGCCGAAGTTTCCGTAAATCCTGCCCAACGTGCGCAAAACATCGGGAATCAGATTTTCGATGATCGCCCGGTCTTTCGCCGACTTGTTGATCGCCACATCGTCGAATTCGAAAAAGTGCTTGTTTTTAGGATTGTAAGCGCCTTGGTGAATGCTTTTGACGTGGTTCGGAAACGTGCCCCGCGAAAAGGATGCGAGATCGACGCCATGGTTTTCAAATAATTCGAGGACGGTTTGCGCGAGCAATTTATTTTCTGACTCGATCTCGTCGCTAAGCTTGCCCAGTTTTTCCTTGAGCATCATAAATTCCGGAATCGACTTTTGGCTAAGGTTCGAAATCTCCGCCCGATGATTTTCGTTGAGCGCCAAGCGTCCGGTGTCCATGATTTCGCGCGAAATATCCCACGATTTGTCGTCATCGGTTTTTTCCATGGCGAAATCGACGAGCAGCTTGGTAAGCGTTTCGTCTTCGCCGGCTTGGGCGATCAGTGCGTCGACGGCTTCCTGCAACAGGCTTTCGGTATCGAGGGAAACCTCGAATGTCATCGGCAGGTTCAGGTCTCTTGCAAAGGCCCGGATGACGCGATGTGTAAATTTGTCGATCGTCGAAATATCAAAAGCCGCATAATTGTGTATGATGTGCTTGATGATTTGTTTGGCCTTTTGCCTGATTTCGGGCAATGACATTGCGATTTCTGCGGAAAGATCGCGCATGAGGCTTTCAGCTTTTTCAGATGGTTGATCTGATGCGAAATCCGAAAGGCTCGACACGATGCGGCTCTTCATTTCGTGCACGGCCTTATTGGTAAAGGTGATCGCGAGGATGTTTCGGTAGGCGTCAGGCTTTGGCGAACGCAACACGATTTTGAGATATTCTTTTACGAGTGTGTAGGTTTTGCCCGAACCGGCGGAGGCGTCGTATATGGAAAAGGATATGGATTCGGACATGGTTTTTGGGTTTGAGGTTTAAAGTTTGAAGTTTAAGGTTTAAAGTTTAAGGTTTGAAGTTTGAGGTTAGTGGCACGAACGCCAGCTTTAAACTTTAAACCTCCCAGCCCGGATGCGAGCGGTTAGCCTTTCGAAAAAAAAAGTGCGTTTTGGCCCGCGGTGAGGGCGACCAAAGGAAGCCCGAAAGCGCGGAATGCCAAAACCACATTTTTTGCGAAAGCTAAAAGCGGGCAGCCGGAATTGCTGCAAAAAACCTTACTCATCTGATAATCAAGCATCGGTTTTTACAAAAATTATAACGGGTTCAAGGTTTCATTTCACAAGTTAAATCTATAAATTTGAATTGAATTTTTTACAAACCACTTAACAACTCAGAAATTATGGCATTCGAATTACCAAAATTACCTTATGCCTATGATGCGCTTGAGCCTCATATCGACGCGCGCACCATGGAAATTCACCATACCAAACACCACCAAGCTTATACGACAAACCTCAACGCGGCCATCCAGGGAACCGATATGGAAGGCAAGACGATCGAGAACATTTTGATCAACCTCGACAAGAAAAATGCGGCTGTTCGCAACAACGGAGGCGGGTTTTACAACCATAACCTGTTTTGGGCGGTAATGGCTCCAAACGGCGGCGGAAAACCGACGGGTGATCTTGCAGCGGCCATCGATCGCGATTTTGGCTCGTTTGACGAATTCAAGGCGAAGTTCGCAAAGGCCGGGGCTACACAATTCGGGTCAGGATGGGCATGGCTTTGCGTACAATCGGGAGGGAAACTCGACGTTTGTGGCACGCCTAACCAGGACAACCCGTTGATGCCGGATGTCGGTTGTGGCGGAACGCCAATCCTGGGAATGGATGTTTGGGAACACGCATATTACCTGAATTATCAAAACCGTCGCCCGGATTACATAGAGGCGTTCTTCAACGTGATCAACTGGACGGAAGTCGCAAGGCGATTCGCAACCGAGAAATAAGCAAAAACTTATAAAACGAAAAAACGGCTGAATTACTCTTCAGCCGTTTTTTTATATTGTGATGTGACGTTTACAAAATAAAAAAGGTGAAATTTCTTTCACCCTTTTTGCCCCAAATCTACCATAAACTTAACCTACTAATGCTATGGTGATTCAAATGTATAGGGTGATGAAACTGTCAACAAAAAAATTAGTTGAACTACCATAAAAATCGATGAAGTGCATGTTTTACATCGATTTAGTACGCCCTGGCATCCTTTCCTTCGTAAAAATTCATGAAGGCCTTGTTAACCACGCGGTTACCTCCCGGCGTCGGATAGTCGCCCGTAAAATACCAATCGCCCAGATTTTTCGGACAGGCTTTGTGAAGGTTTTCCACGGTTTGGAAAATAATCTTTACTTCGGCCTGAATGCCGTCAGAATGAAGCATTTCCGCAATTTTGTCTGATATCTCCTGATCTTTGAACGGCTTGTAAATATCGACGACGTGGTTTACTATTTCGGTATCGTCCAAATGTTCCTGCGCTTTACATTTTTGATAGACTTCTTCGACGATATGGTAAAGATTTCGCTCCTTTAGCAGTTCGAGCGCGGCTTTGAACGCCACGAGACCTTCCAGTTTCGCCATATCGATACCGTAACAATCAGGGTAACGGATTTGAGGGGCCGACGACACGATCACGATGCGTTTCGGCTTAAGCCTATCCATCATCTTTATGATACTCATTTTGAGCGTTGTGCCTCTTACGATGGAATCATCGATGATCACGAGGTTATCGGTTGGCTTCACCACGCCGTACGTGACATCGTAAACGTGGGCGACAAGATCATCCCGGCTGCTGTCTTCTGTGATGAACGTGCGCAGCTTGGCATCTTTGATCGCAATTTTCTCCATTCGGATCTTTACCGAAAGCAATTTCGCAAGAGTTTCCTCTGTAAGTGTATGGCGGTGATCGAGAATGTGCTGGTTTTTGCGTTTGTTCAAAAAGTCCCGTGCCGCTTCGGTCAAGCCGAAAAACGACGTCTCGGCCGTGTTCGGGATATAACTGAAAACGGTGTTGTCGGTGTCTTTGTCGATCGCTTCCAGAACTTGTGGCAAAACGAGGCGCCCCAATTCCTTGCGCTCCTTGTAAATTTCAAAATCCGAGCCGCGGGAAAAATAAATGCGCTCGAACGAACATGCTTTATAAGGAAGACGCGGCAGAATTTCCTGTTCGGAAACCGTTCCGTTCTTTTTGACGATAAGCGCGTGGCCAGGCGTCAACTCCTTGACTTGTTCGTGATCGAGGTTGAAAACGGTTTGGATGACCGGCCTTTCGGACGCGACGACCACGACCTCATCGTCTTCATAAAAAAACGCCGGACGGATTCCTGCGGGATCGCGAAAAACGAACGCATCGCCGTGCCCAAACAAACCGGCCATCGCGTAACCACCGTCCCAACCTTTGGAGGCGCGTTTTAGGATTCGCGCCACGTTGAGTCGCTCGGCGATCACTGCTGAGGCTTCTCTTTTGGAAAACCCTTCTTCTTTGCATTCCTGGTACAAGTCGGTAACCTCATCGTCAAGGAAGTGCCCGATTTTTTCCATCACGGTAACGGTATCGGCCATTTCTTTCGGATGTTGCCCGAGCTCGATCAAACTGTTGAACAATTGGGTGACGTTGGTAAGGTTGAAATTTCCGGCCACGATCAGGTTGCGGTGCATCCAGTTGTTTTGACGCAAAAATGGATGTACGCTTTCGATGCTGTTTTTACCGAAAGTCCCGTATCGTACATGCCCTAGGAAAACTTCACCAACATAAGGCACGTTGCGTTTCAGCGCCTCGACGTCATCGTTCCATTCCGGATGCAGTTTCATCTCATCACTGATCCTGCCGTTGATTTGGGCGAAAATATCCGCTATAGGCTGCTGGTCGTTCGAACGCAGCCTGCTGATGTAGCGTTCACCGGGTTGCATATCGAGTTTGATGCTGGCGAAACCGGCTCCGTCCTGGCCGCGGTTGTGCTGCTTTTCCATGAGCAGGTACATTTTCTGTATCCCGTAAAATGCAGATCCGTATTTTTCCTTATAAAATTCAAGCGGCTTCTTCAATCGGAGAAAAGCAATGCCGCATTCGTGGTTGAGTTTATCGCTCATGTTGTGTGTTTGAAAAGTTTAAGGCTTAAAGTTTAAAGTTGTCGGTAGTAACGTTAAACTTCAAACAGATAAATTAAAAACGCCCCGTTTCCGAGGCGTAATTATTCTTTATTGCAAAGCGATGTCGAACTGCGTAAGCGCCCTGAATTGCTTGAGGCGCGTTATGACCTCGTCTCTTTCAAGCGTTTGCATGCGCTCGGTTCCGAATTTCTCCACGCAGAACGAAGCGAGGTTGGAACCGTAAATGATCGCATTTTTCATGTTGTCGAACGAAATGTTCTCGCTTTGGGTGAGATATCCTGAGAAACCTCCGGCAAACGTGTCGCCGGCCCCGGTCGGATCGAAAACTTCTTCAAGTGGCAAAGCCGGAGCGAAGAAAACTTCTTTCCCGTGGAAGATCAAAGCGCCGTGTTCCCCTTTTTTGATGACGACGTATTTTGGCCCCATCTGATGGATTTTGGCGGCGGCCTTGACAAGAGAATATTCTCCGGACAATTGCCGTGCTTCCTCATCGTTAATCGTGATGACGTCTACGCGTTTGATCACATCGAGCAATTCCGGCAAGGCACAGTCCATCCAAAAATTCATGGTATCGAGAACGACGAGTTTCGGATTGGCCTCCATTTGATCCAAAACGCTGGTTTGGACAAGCGGATGCAGGTTGCCGAGCATGACAACTTCGGCATTTTTGAATTCCTCCGGAACTTTAGGCTGGAAATCGGCAAGTACATTGAGTTCCGTGACCAATGTGTCGCGAGAATTCAGGTCGTTGTGGTATTTTCCTGCCCAAAAGAACGTCTTGCCTCCTTTTACAATTTCAATCGCGGAAATGTCGATGTTACGCTCAGTAAGCAAATCGAGGTAATCCTGTGGAAAATCTTCCCCTACGACTGATACGATAGCAGATTTTACATTGAAATGCGATGCGGACAGGCCGATGAAAGTGGCGGCTCCACCGAGAATTTTATCGGTTTTCCCGAACGGCGTCTCGATAGCGTCGAAGGCTACGGTACCGACAATGAGTAGTTTGTTCATCCAGTGGTTATTGAAAGGCGCAAAGATACTTTATAATGTAGAAAGTTGCAATGTGGATTGCTGGTAAAGTTTTGTGAAAAGAATCGGTTGATTATTAGGGGATTGGGACACTTGGCTGAACGGATGAGAGTTCGTTTGGGCGATTTCGCCAGACCTAACAAATCTCTAAGATTTGTTAGGTCTCCAAAAATAACGGTTTCCAAAACCCAACCGATACAGTTTTTCTATCGAAATTGTTAAAGCAACTTCCCTTCTTCCCTCTCGTAAAATGCATCGACCGACAACTTCGGCATTTGGCTCGCCATTACGGCCAATTGATCGCACCGTTCGTTCTGCGGATGGTTGTTGTGCCCCTTCACCCATTGGAACGCCACCTGGTGTTGTCTGTAAATCTTGAGGAAACGCATCCAGAGATCGGGATTTTTCTTTCCTGCGAAACCTTTTTTCTCCCATCCGAAAACCCAGCCTTTGACAACCGAGTCGATCACATATTTGGAATCGGACACAACAAGAACCTTCGTCATCGGTTTTTTGAGCTTTTCCAATCCGACGATCACCGCCAACAGTTCCATCCTATTATTGGTGGTAAGGCGAAATCCTTCGTAGAATTCTTTGCGATACGGTTGGCCGACGAGCTCCAGCACGACTCCGTATCCGCCCGGGCCCGGATTGCCTTTGGCGGCACCGTCTGTATAAAGATGGACGTCCGCAGCCATTATTTCAGGAGTTGCGCTATGATCAACGGAAAATGTTCGTGCTCGAGTTTCTGGACGCGGGCGGCTATCTGTTCGGGAGAATCGCAATCGGAAACTCCTACTCTCTCCTGGAAGATGATTCCTCCTTCGTCATAATGTTCGTTGACGTAATGTATCGAGATTCCCGTTTCGATATCCCTATTTTCAAGGATGGCACGGTGCACGTTTATTCCATACATGCCTTTGCCTCCATATTTAGGAAGAAGCGCCGGGTGAATGTTGATTACTTTATTCGGATAAGCATTGATGATATCGGTAGGGAATTTCAGGAGAAATCCGGCCAGGACAATGAGATCGGGCTTGAATTGGTTCACATGGGCAAGGACGTTCCCGTTTTCGAGATCGGATTTTGTAGCGATCACGACCGGAATTCCGTATCCCCGGGCCTTTTGGACGACGCCGGCTTCGGGTTTGTTGGTGAAAACGGCGGCCACTTCCGCGAAAGCGTTTTCCTTGAAATAACGGATGATCGCATCGGCATTCGAACCCGCTCCAGAAGCAAAAAGGACGAGCTTTTTCATGTGTTTTGTTTTGGGCTTGCAAAAAAAAGCATAATTGCCGAGATACTACAAAATTACGGTTTCTTTATGAAATTAATTTTTTAAATTAGTCTTCACATTTCCGAACCAAAAGGTTGTTTTAAAATAAAAGTTTTTATTTTTGCCAACAAATTAAAATTTAAAAAGAAAGATTATGTCAGACATTGCATCAAGAGTTAAAGCGATTATCGTAGACAAACTAGGCGTTGACGAAAACGAAGTCGTAGCGGAAGCAAGCTTCACCAACGATTTGGGAGCAGACTCCTTAGATACAGTTGAGCTTATCATGGAATTCGAAAAAGAATTTGATATCCAGATTCCGGACGACCAGGCTGAAAACATTGCTACTGTAGGTCAGGCGATTTCTTACATCGAAGAAGCAAAAAAATAATTTTCCCCAGCACCCGTATTCCGTTAAGTATGCGGGTGTTATTATTTTTTAAAAATTGAATTTTAGATTGTTCGTTCAATCATTTGAATACTAGATAATACCTGTGACTTTAATGATCCTCAAGGCATAAAGCATAGGTATTATTTGTTTAAACAATAAAACCAATGTCTGATTTCGACGGGAACCGTCCGTTTTGACGTTCGCCTTTCGATTTTCGACTAAAAAGAATTATCAAATATGGCATTACGTCGCGTAGTTGTTACAGGTTTAGGTGCGTTAACTCCTATTGGAAACAATATTCAGGAGTATTGGGATGCATTGATCGCCGGTAAGTCCGGAGCGGCTCCGATTACCTATTTCGACACGACGCACTTCAAGACGAAATTTGCTTGTGAGGTCAAGAACTTCAACGTAGAGCATTTCATCGAACGCAAGGAAGCGCGAAAAATGGACCGTTATGCGCAATACGCTATCGTGTCTTCGGAAGAAGCGGTCAAAGATGCCAAATTCGACTTTGAAACTCTTGATAAAGACCGTGTCGGCGTTATTTGGGGATCCGGAATCGGAGGTTTGGAAACGTTCCAGCAGGAAGTCATGGAATTTTCCGCAGGAAACGGCGTCCCAAAATTCAATCCGTTCTTTATCCCGAAAATGATCGCCGATATCGCCGGCGGCCACATTTCGATCAAATATGGCTTCCGCGGCCCTAATTTTACGACCGTCTCGGCTTGTGCTTCCTCTACGAATGCGCTCATCGATGCTTTCAACTACATTCGGTTAGGTCATGCTGACGTCATGGTTACCGGAGGTTCCGAAGCGGCCGTTACGATTGCCGGAATGGGTGGATTCAACGCCATGCATGCACTTTCAACGCGAAACGACGATCCTGCGACCGCGTCCCGTCCGATGGATAAAGAGCGCGACGGATTCGTTCTAGGCGAAGGTGCCGGCTCCTTGATTTTAGAAGAATACGAACATGCGAAGGCGCGTGGGGCAAGGATATACTGTGAAGTCGGAGGCGGCGGAATGTCTGCCGATGCGCACCACATCACGGCTCCGCATCCTGAAGGGTTTGGGGCGAGAAACGTCATGATTGCCTGTTTGCGCGACGCCGGTCTGAAACCGGAAGATGTAGATGGCGTCAACATGCACGGCACTTCGACACCGCTTGGCGACATTGCCGAATCCAAAGCGATCGAAGCCGTTTTTGGCGAACATGCCTACAAGATGAACCTCAATTCCACCAAATCGATGACAGGCCACTTGCTTGGAGCGGCCGGGGCAATTGAGACGATCGCGTCGATCCTGTCGATCGTGCACGGCATTGTTCCTCCTACGATCAACCATTTTACAGATGATGAAAACATCAACCCAAAACTGAATTTTACCTTCAACAAGGCGCAAAAACGCGATATGAACGTCGTGATGAGCAATACTTTCGGATTCGGAGGTCACAATGCTTGCGTGCTTGTAAAAAGGCTAGAGGAATAATTTTTGAAAAAGATTTTTAAAAATATTTTTGCCAAAAAAGATTCCCGTTCTCCACAAGACGGGATTTTTTTTGATACGCTCAAGGCGATCCTGGGTTTTGACCCGATTTCGCTTGAGCCATACCGACGCGCTTTTACGCACCGCTCTTCGAACAAGATGGACGAAAAGGGAAATCCTGTCAATTACGAGCGGCTGGAATTCCTAGGTGACGCGATGTTGAGTTCGGTTATTGCGGCTCATTTGTTCAACGAAGTTCCATCTGGTGACGAAGGCTATCTTACGAAAATGCGATCCAAAATCGTCAGCCGGGAGCATTTGAACGAACTCGGACGCGACCTCGACCTGGTGAGCTTCATCGACAGCAAAATTGCGCCTGTACACTTCGGGGAGAATGTACACGGCAACATCTTTGAGGCTTTGGTTGGCGCGATCTATCTCGACCGAGGCTATCCGTATTGCGAAATTTTCATCCAAAAATGCGTCATTGAGCCGTATGTCGATATTCCGCGACTCGAGGGTAAAGTCATCAGCTACAAAAGTCTGCTTATCGAATGGTGCCAAAAGGAAAAACTGCCGTTTCACTACGACGTATTTGAAGACAACGGGATCGACGGCCAACGCTTGTACGGCGTGCGTCTGAGCATTGGCGGCAAGGTCATTTCAAAGGCAAGGGCGACATCGAAGAAGAAGGCGGAAGAAAAAGCGTCCCAACGGGCGTATTTTGCATTTCAGGAAAAAATTAACAAAAAATAAATCACATTCTCTAAAACTACATCGATTTCGTTGACAATTTAACGTTAACTTGAATCAATAGCTTTTTGATACTGCTTTATAAATGTTATCTTTACGGCTTATTTGAAGCACAATGGCCGTTTACAAACTGAATATCGATGAGTTTGACGAAATCGATTATCAACTGATCGCGATCCACACTTCTCTAGAGGATTATCGACTGGCCTACTTCATCAATCAGAATTTTCCAGTGTTGCTCAGCAAATGCAAAAAAGACATCCCGATCACCTCTAAATCAGGCAATGCCGGCATGTCCCGTTTTTCGTTTGAGGATGAATACAATGGCTCGACCTGGAACCTGATCCAGAATCGCAACGAATTCTTGACGGTACAACCTAACGCCTCCGATGACCTGTTCTCCGGAACGACCGTAAAAGTGGCGTCAAAAGCCTATTTGCTACCGGAATTCAAAAAAGTGGATTACTTGCTGAAGGTGCATAACCTCGACGAATCCGCAGCGCGCATATCCGAAAAGATGCAGAAGATCGAACAGGTCAACACGTCTTATATTTTGGATACGAGCCGTATAAAATCGATAAACAATTTAATCTTTTAATACCAATGCCAACGAACAAGAAAACGAAAATTGTCGCCACCCTTGGGCCTGCGTGTAGTACGCGTGAAGTCCTCAAAGAAATGATCGACGCCGGGGTGAACGTATTTCGCGTCAATTTTTCGCATGCAGATTATGATGATGTAAAGTTTAAGATTGATACGATCCGTTCCCTCAATGAGGAATTCGGATACACAACCGCAATCCTCGCCGACCTTCAGGGTCCGAAGTTGCGCGTCGGGGTCATGAAGGACGATGTCGTTGTCAACCCTGGCGACATGATTACCTTCCAGACCGCCGAAGACGTGCCGGGAACAGCCGAGCGCGTCTATATGAATTACAAGGCGTTCCCTGCGGATGTCAATCCCGGCGAACGCATTCTTTTGGACGATGGGAAGTTGATGTTCGAAGCCGTCTCTACCAATGGAACTTCGGAAGTTTTGTGCCGCGTCATCCAAGGCGGACCACTCAAATCCAAAAAAGGTGTCAACCTTCCGAATACGAAAGTGTCGCTTCCGGCTCTGACCCAAAAAGATATCAAAGATGCCATTTTCGCCATAAAATGCGAAGTGGACTGGATTGCGCTTTCGTTCGTGCGTACGCCTAAAGATCTTGAAGAATTGCAGGACCTGATCGCCGAACATTCGTCCTATAAAATTCCGATCATCGCCAAAATCGAGAAACCGGAAGCCGTCGAAAACATCGACAAGATCGTGGCGTTCTGCGACGGATTAATGGTGGCCCGAGGCGATTTGGGTGTCGAGGTTCCGGCGCACGAAGTTCCGCTTATCCAGAAAAAATTGGTCAACAGAGCCAAAACAGCCCGGATTCCTGTAATCATCGCCACCCAAATGATGGAAACGATGATCACAAGCCTCACGCCGACGCGCGCCGAGGTAAATGACGTTGCGAATTCTGTTATGGACGGTGCCGATGCGGTAATGCTTTCAGGGGAAACGTCCGTAGGAAATTATCCTGTGCAGGTAATTGAGAAGATGAGCCAGATCATTGACGCCGTTGAAGATTCTCCGCTGATCCAGGTCCCACAAAACACGCCTCAGGTGCGCACAAAACGCTTCATTACAAAAACGATTTGTTACCACGCGGCTTCGATGGCCAACGTGATTCGTGCAAAGGCGATTTGTACGTTGACCAACAGCGGCTATACGGCTTTCCAGATTTCGGCATGGAGACCATCGTCCCACATTTTGGTGTTTACGTCCAACCATCGCATACTGACGCAATTGAACCTGCTTTGGGGCGTCAAGTCGTACTTTTACGACAAGTCCGTCAGCACAGACGAAACCGTAACCGACATTAACGAAATCGCACGCGTTAAAGGATATGTCGAAAAAGGTGATTTCCTGATCAACCTTGCGGCGATGCCCGTGACGGACAAAGGAATGGTCAACACCTTGCGCGTTTCCGAGATCGAGTAACTTGCATATCTCCCCGGAAATCCTATTTTTGGGGAACTAAAACACGATAACATGTTCAACAGTTCAAACAATCCGTTTTTCAAGAACAAGTCGTTCAAAGGTGAAAACACAGCCGAAGAAGGCCTGATTCACGAATCGACGTTTATTGACTACAATGAAACGATGACCATTTCTGGCACGATCAACAAAAGTGTCTTCATGCTTTTGGGCCTTGTCGCCACGGCCATGGTTACGTTCTTTTTGGTTGCGACGGGCGTCCTTAACCCTTATCTGCCGTTGATTGGCGGCGGGATCATCGGATTCATCCTTGTACTCGTCGTGTCGTTCAAACCGCAATATTCGGCTTGGATTGCTCCGGGTTACGCCATTTTTGAAGGACTTTTCCTGGGTGCCGTTACGATCATTTTCGAGCTGATGTATCCCGGAATCGCACTTCAGGCGGTTGGCGCGACCATGGTAACGTTCCTGGTTTGTTTCGGATTGTACCGGTTCAAGGTCATAAAAGTCACTGAAAAATTCAAATCGGTTGTCATTGCGGCAACGTTCGGCATCTTTATTTACTATATGCTGAGTTGGGTCCTCACGTTTTTTATCGATTTCCAACCTGTTCACCGAGGCAATTCGTTGATGAGCATCGGAATCAGCGTATTCGTGATCGTCATCGCTGCATTGAATTTGTTCCTTGACTTCGACATGATCGAAAAGGGCGCTGAGCAAAGACATCCGAAATATATGGAATGGTTTGGTGCGATGGGCTTGATGATCACACTCGTTTGGCTGTACGTCGAATTTTTGAGACTGTTCTCAAAACTCGCGAGTCGGGATTAATCCCAACATATAAAATAAACAAAAGCCGTCTTGATCCGACGGCTTTTTTTATTCCAGATACGCAGTGCCTCCACCTATTGTATAACGCAACTTTGGGTAATAATCCCTTTTGTCAATCGGAACTTCGCTACTGATTACGCCGAAGAATTCCAATCGCTGTGCGTTTTCGACAACCATTTCTTTCGTGGTCGTATCGAATGTAATTTTGTCGGCTTGGCAGATCGTTATTTTTTCGTCGGAATAATCTGCCTTGAGCATAACCATGACCTTAGTGTCTTCGTTATACGTCATACCGTCCCGGCTCTCAAAAGTGCCGGGCTGTCCGCACACGAGGCGTTTCGGACACTCTTGCGCAATTGACGCGAACCCGACGCACAACACGGCTAATGTGAAGATTTTTTTCATGAGAACAATTGTTTAGATGCTGAAAAATACGGAATTCACTTCACGCAAGCGCCACGTTAACAACAATTTAGAACTCAAACTTCAACTGGACGGCGACAGTTTTCTTTTCTTCTGTATTCAAATTGCTCAACGAAATCCCGAGCAGCCTTACCGATTCCTTCATTTTTTCCTGGTATAAAAGTTCACGCGCCGTGTCGAATAACAGCGATTTATCCGAGATAAAATACGGAAGGGTCTTGCTTCTCGTCTGCAACGTAAAATCGCTATACTTGATCTTGAGCGTCACCGTCTTGCCCGCCGTATCATAGCGCTTGAGCCGACGTTCGAGTTCACCGGCTATCATCTCGAGCTTTTCGGACATGAAAATTTCGCTCGTCAGATTCTCGCTGAACGTATGCTCCGTCGCCACCGATTTCGCCACGCGCTCGCTTTTGACCTCACTGTTGTGAATGCCTCTCACGATATGATAGTAGTAGCCTCCGGATTTCCCGAAGTGATTCACCAAAAAATCAAGTTCTTTCTCTTTGAGTTCCTTTCCCGTAAAAATCCCGAGTTGGTACATTTTTTCGGCCGTTACTTTTCCGATTCCGTGAAATTTCTTGATCGGAAGGTTTTCGAGAAAATCGAGGATTTCGTCAGGATTGACCGTTTTCTGTCCGTTAGGCTTGTTGTAATCCGACGCTACTTTCGCAATGAATTTATTGACCGATATCCCGGCCGAAGCCGTGAGACCGGTTTCTTCAAATATCCGCCGACGGATTTCCTGAGCCAGAAGCGTGGCACTCGGATTTCCCTTTTTGTTGACCGTAACGTCCAAATACGCCTCGTCCAGCGAAAGCGGCTCGACGAGATCGGTAAACTCGTGGAATATCTTACGGATGCGCTGCGAAATCTCTTTGTAACGGTCAAACCTCGGACGCACGAAAATAATGTCTGGACAATACCGCTTAGCCAAAACGCCGCTCAGCGCACTCCGGACACCAAATTTGCGCGCTTCGTAACTCGCCGCCGAAACCACGCCGCGTCTCTCGCTCCCACCAACTGCGATCGGTTTCCCGCGAAGTTCGGAATTGTCGAGTTGCTCCACCGACGCATAGAAAGCGTCCATGTCGACGTGAATAATCTTGCGCTGTAAATTCGGTTCCATGCTAATGCGAAACGGCCTGAGTGTCGTCAATTCGCTTTTCTGTAGGAAAAAAGAAACTCAGTGGCTTTTTGAGGAAATGTCGGAAAACCGCCGTTGCCACGAACCTCAGTTCAAAAAACGAAATGTTGCGCGACCGCAGCGCCAAAGTTACCGAAAGTGTGAAACTTACCAAAAAGTTCACCAAGCCGATGACGACAATTCCGATGAGGCACCACGTCAACAGCGAAGAACGGATGTCGAATCCCGAACCGAAAAGCCCAAGGGCGAGATTTCCGCTGACAAACGTGATGTGGCGCACGTCGAGATCGAGCCCCAAAAAGAAACCGATCGGGGCCGTGCTTCCCATAAAAACGCCAAACCAAAAATTCGACACGATGCCCGCCCATCGCTTCTCGTACCATTTGGCGAGGTTGTGTGTCCGCTCCCGCCCGAGTACATCCTTTAACACGGGATGGTGCTGGATGCGGTAATAAATATGATTGTGTTTGTCGCGATTGGCAACAGTTCCTGAAATGATCCCGGAAAGGAACAGGAAAACACCCGCAATGGCCGCATGAAAAATGGCCGGCGAATGAACCGGGCTGATATCGTGCAACAACGTCGGATACTTGAACTGGGCGATATTGTAATCAAACGAATAATCGATAAGCCAAATCAGCAAAAGCGAAACAGGGAATGCCATGGCAACATTCCCTACGAATGCGATGAATTGCGATCGGAAAACCCTTGCGAACAACGACGCGAAAGCGGCATAACGGTCTGACCGTTTTCCTTTCCCGCGACCCTCTTCAAGCGCCCGGGCAAGAGCCGAAGCCGTCATCGCGGGTTGTTTCGTCGCCAAAGTCGCACCGGTGAGATAAATCAGGATAAACCCGAACGCGTAGTTCATGCTGTACAAAAAGGCGTGACCGAACGTGCTCGTTTCTACTTTCGACAGCAGCACCTTGGAAACACAGAGAAATCCTACGATGAGTCCGCCGCCTAACGCAGATCGCAGCATTTTGAAGTAGCCACCGGAGGTCTCCGTAATGTAATGTTCGCCGGTTTTTGCGGTGTGCTGCGTAATTTCGTAGGAAATGAGTTGGGTGCTCTCCGACACGAATTTCCTTACATTGTTTTTAAAACCATTGTATCGGATAAGCTGCAAACCTAACGCAATGCTGTTTTGTTTGCGATTGCGCTGATCGTCTACCGCGAGCAAAGGCATCATCACTTTCAGGCGTTCCAGTTGCTGCCTGATTTTAAGCAAATTCTGGTTCACCTTGATCGAAATTCCGTACTTGGAACTGTTGGCGAACGCCCTGTCTACAAATTCGACGCACTGTTGGTGCAAAACCCGGAGTTGGCGATAGGTCAAATCCTGTGTCCGGATGTAATGGATATCGGTCTTCCGGATACGGTCGTCGATTTGCAGCAACTCTTTTTCAAATGCTATAAACGGGCTTTCGAGATCGTCGAATTCGGGAACCATCTTGATCACGTCCGACTCCATCGCCCGTCCGCTGATGCGCTGCGCAATGAGATGCATCGCCAGCAATACTTCAGAGAGCGGAGAATCAGGTTCCACGTCGTTGTAAATCGGCTTAAATCCAAGTAAGTCGAACAATTGTTCAAGCTGCTCGATCGGGATCTTCTCTATCCAAATCCTGTCGCTGGACAAGTAAAAAACCTGGATCAGTATGTACTCCAGCTGATTTTGCTGCGGTTGCCTGGGCAAGAACTTGGCTACGATGCGTCGTTTGATCTCGTAGAAAAAATCGGCATCGCTGAGAATCCCGGCGTCCGAAAGAAACCGGTTGAACTTTTTGTGCCAAAGCAAACTGCGAACATAATTCCCCAATTTTTCCCTGCAAAGCGGGTTCGCATCGAGAAACGCAATAAATTCCGACAGATCGACCATTGCGACTTTCTTCGGATGCTTCGGACGGATGAGTTGGATCAAACGCACCAAAACATCGAGATCGTCCGGCGTTTGCTGCCACGGCAAACCCGATTTGCATTGTTGCGCGATAAACTCCTTAGGTGTAATTTTTTTCTTCCGATTTCCGAATTTCATAGGTTGGCTTTGAGTAAAAATACCAATAAAACCGCGGAATTTACTTAACTTGCTGCTAAAATCCACAACTTCCCAATGATCGAAATCGAAAGGAAATTCCTCGTCTTATCGGATGCCTTCAAGGCGGAAGCACAACACAAGTTCCACATTGCGCAAGGTTATCTCAATTCCAATCCCGAGCGAACCGTCCGAGTGCGCATCAAAGGAGAAAGTGGGTTTATTACCGTGAAGGGAAAGGGCAATGACTCGGGTACGACGCGTTTTGAATGGGAAACCGAAATTCCGCTGATCGAAGCCAAACCGCTGTTGAAACTTTGCGAAGCGGGAACGATAGACAAGATCCGCTATGAAGTTGCGTTCGGCAACCATATCTTTGAAGTCGACGAATTTTTTGGTGACAACCAAGGGCTTGTTTTAGCAGAACTGGAACTCTCGGACGAGAACGAATCGTACGAAAAACCAAGCTGGCTCGGCCCCGAAGTCACAAATGATGCGCGGTATTACAATTCATACCTGAGCAAAAACCCGTTCTCAAAATGGCCGAGGTGACGCACGATTTATTGATCGTCGGCGGAGGCCCGATCGGAATGGCCTGTGCGATCTCCGCCCAAAAAGCCGGCCTCAACGCGATTGTTCTCGAAAAAGGAGCGCTTGTAAACAGTTTGTTCAATTATCCGCTATACATGACGTTTTTTTCGACGGCCGAACGCCTCGAAATCGGCGGGATTCCGTTCAATTGCCTCGCTCCGAAACCGGGTCGTCAGGAAGCATTGGACTATTATCGCAACATTCAGCGCTATTTTAAATTGGACATTAGGTTGTTCGAAAAAGTAGCATCGATTTCAAAGTCCGAAATGGGCTTTGACGTTAAATCCGAAAAGGCAAACTACACGGCCAAAAACGTCGTGATCGCCACTGGCTTTTACGACATTCCGCTCTACATGGGCATTCCCGGGGAAAGTCTGCCGCACGTAAGCCATTATTTCCGGGAAGCGCACGAGTTTGCGTTTCGAAAGGTCGTGGTCGTGGGCGCAAATAATTCGTCGGTTGACGCCGCTCTCGAATGTTGGCGAAAAGGCGCCGATGTCACGATGGTCATCCGCAAAGGCGAAATTAACGACCGCGTGAAATATTGGGTCAAGCCCGATATGGAAAACCGAATTTCGGAAGGCAGCATAAAAGCCTATTTCAATTCGTGCGTGACCGAAATTAGAGAAGGAGAGGTGGACATCGAAAACGCCGACGGAACAACGACAATACAAACAGATTTCGTGCTCGCACTGACAGGCTATCAACCCGATTTCAAATTTCTGGACGACGCTGGAGTAACGCTATCGGCGGATGTATCGCGTGCGCCGACCCACGATCCCGAAACCATGGAAACCAACATTCCCGGACTCTATTTGGCCGGAGTGGTTTGCGGCGGCATGGAAACCCATAAATGGTTCATAGAAAATTCGCGTATCCACGCCGACCTTATCGTTCAAGACATCCTAAAAAAATCCTGATATGAAACGACTTGCCTTAGCATTACTCGCCATTTTAGCCACCTCGTGCACGAGCGAGGCCGTATTTTCAAAAACCGACACCGCATTTGCCGCGAACCGTTGGCAAAAATCCGACATCAAAACCTATGAATTTGAAATCGACCAAGCTGCCACGCCTTACGAGATGCAGGTTTTCTTTAGTCACGTTTACGGTTACCAGTTTGAGAAAGTGCCGTTGATTGCAGAAGTTACCTATCCTGACGGACAATTGTCGAGCCTGAAATTCGACTTGATAGTCAAAGATGCTTCAGGCGAACTCGGCGACTGCGTTGGCGACTATTGCGATATGACGCAAAAAATCGAGCTTGCGAGGCCTCTCGACAAAGGAAAACATAAAGTGCGGCTAATGCATGACTTCAATGGGGAATACTTGCCGAACGTATTGGCACTGGGTTTACGGGTTGAAAAACTGATGGACTGATATGAAAAAAATACTCCTGCTCCTTTTGTTTTCGAGTGTGTTGAGTGCACAGAAAATGCAGACGCTCACGTATTTCAGGAACGACACGCTTCAGCTCGATCTTGATTTGTATCTGCCGAATAAAAAAACGTTTGAAAAATTACCGCTGATGATTTTCGTCCACGGAGGCGGATTTTCAGGAGGCGAGCGACAAAACAACGCCGCTTTCTGCAAATTCCTCTCGGAACGAGGGTTCGCGGCGGCGACGATTACCTACACGCTTTATATGAAAGGCAAAAATTTCAGCTGCGACGGCGTGTTATCCGAAAAAATAAAAGCGATCCGTTTCGGTGTCAACGATTTGTGGCTCGCGACCTCATATTTCCTGAAAAACAAGGAAAAGTTCAACATCGATTCAAACCATATTTTCATTTCCGGATCAAGCGCCGGTGGAGAAGCTGTTTTGCACGCCGCTTATTGGGATCGCGTCGTCATGAAAATGTACGAGCACGACCTCCCGCCCGATTTCAAGTATGCGGGTCTGGTTTCCGGAGCCGGCGCCATCATGGATCTCAACCTGATTACGGAAAAAAACAGCATTCCGATGTTCCTTTTTCACGGGAACGGAGATCGCACCGTGCCTTATGGAACCGCGGCTCACCATTATTGCAAAACCGACGCTTCCGGTTGGCTTATGCTGTTCGGGTCACATTCGATTTACGACCATGCTATTGCCAAAAATGCGAGCGCGGAATTGCACACCTATTGCGGAGGCGGTCACGAATACAGCGGCTGGCTTTTCGAGAAAGAGCAGCAAACGATAGTCGATTTTATCCGCAAGGTCATGGCCGGGCAAAAAATCCAGTCGCATTCCATTGTAAAGACGGGGAAAAAGAACGAACTTTCCTCTTCATACGGATTTTGCGACTAAATGAAACAACTTCAGCTACTTATCGCCTGCTTATTGCTTGTATTTTCGGTCGAAGCCAAGGCAGATTCGTGGATCGACCCGACGTGGCGCGCCATGCTCGACAAATCCGAACTGATAGCCCTTATCGAATACACGACATCAGGGGAATTTCAAGCCGAGGCAAAGATCGTCAAGATATACAAAGGCAAGCTGAAGGAGAACGACCTGATCTGGATTTCGGGTTTCAGCAATCGTTACGGCCCGATCGACAAGGTTGAAAAAGGACAGCGTTTCGTAGTTTTTCTGCACGCCATCCCGATTGATGAAAACCGCACTCGGTCGTATGAGGAAAATCTTGTGGAAAACCCATCATCGAATGTACTTTTCGAGGCTTATAAAAACCAACGCGCATTCTGGATGCAATCGCCAACTTCGGGCGATCTCAAGGTCAAGGGCAAAACGGTTCAATACGATTTGACGCAAACGACGTTTCACCAAAACCAGCGCTTTTACAGCCTCAAACAGTTTGAGCAATTCCTTCAGGCGTATTTTGACCGAAAAAAAGCACCCAAAGTAATCGCCGAGTTAAAGAATCGTTTGATTGCCGACGCAAAACCGGATCAACTAAGCCAACACCTGATGCAATTGTTTTTCTTGGATCACGACGATTACGAAGAGGTTTACGACGAGTTTGCCGACTACGCCCCGTCGCAAACCAAATATGCGCTTGCACAAATTTTGGGAAATGTCCGTACGCAACAGTCGCGCAACGTGCTCATAAAATTACTCAACGACGACGACAGCCTCGTGCAGAGCGAAGCTGTCCGACAGTTGAAAAATGAGTCGATCGACATCATTGCGCCGCTGTTCCTCGATCATCTCAAAATCGCCGATGCGGGCCGTCGCGGGCCATCGAATCTTATGGACCCGGTACAAAATGTAATTGATGGGCCCAAAATGGAAATCATACGCGCGTTCAGCCAACTCAAATACGAGCCCGCAGTTCCACATCTGCTCGCGTTGCTGAGCGCGTCGACAAGCGACGAATTCCGACTGATCATGGAGGCCCTGAAAAAGATAGGCACGACCGACTACATCGCGCATTTCAATGCCATACTGTTACAGAAAAATGAGAAACTGGCCTATTCGATCTCGTCTGAGATCGCCGAAAACCAACTCAGGGATTGTTTGCCGAGCCTCAAGTATTTTATCGCCAACAGCAATCGGAACAGCCAAAAGAACAGCACGTACACACTGAAAAACCTCGCACAGTTCAAGGATAAGGAAACCACGAATTTTATCTTATTCGATTACGAGCGGTTCCACACCTACGCCGATACGCTGGAGAGCGACCGGCAACTGGACTGGACCAATGCCTATATCGACGTCCTGGCCGATGCAAAGTCCCGCGAGGCAAGAAGGTTGATTTACGAATCGCTTTACGATTGGATGGGAATCGGAACAGGGTTTGACGAAGATCCGTCGCTGTTCGAGAAAAAGAAATTGGCCGAAGCGACGTTTGCCGATGCGTTTGCCAAGAATCCGATGTCGGAACACTACAAACTCTCGCACATCATTGCCTTTGTCGCGAAGGAGCCTCAGACGGTTATGGTCGAGATCGTAATCCCTTCCGAAGAAAATCCCAAGACCGTCCGTCACAACATTGCCCAGGCATTTGGTCTTGAAACAGAAAACGTGTTCATCCGATTGGATTCCGGAATCTATTACCAGGAAATCCAGCAGCGTTTCGATGCGCTAAAAACACCGCTCGACGCCTTCCTGGGCTATGCCGAAGCGGTACCAAACCCAAAGGACGTCGCCTTCCTGCAAGCGCTGCTCGATCACGGCATTTTTAAAAGGGAATACCAAATCGAAAACATCAGCAACGCCATCGCGTCGATCCGATCCTCGCTACAATAAAAAAGCCACCGGCCCGAGAAGGACCGATGGCTCAAACAAATTAAAATTATCTTATTGCCATCCGCCGCCGAGCGCCCTGTAAAGCGTAATGACGGCATTGTATTTTTGGTATTGGTTGTCGATGTAGTTGAGCTCTGTGTTCAACGCCTGGTCTTTTGCTGTCAAGACCTCGAGGTAATTTACCATTCCGTATTGCAACAATTCGTCCGAGTAGTTCGCCGCGTTGCGCAACGATTCGAGCTGCTTGAAGCGAATGTCGAGTTTCGTCGACTCGTTCTGGTATTCCTGCAACGCATCGGAAACTTCGCGCCCGGCAGTCAGCAACGTCTGCTGAAACTGCAAAAAAGCCGTCTCCTGATTGGCTTTCGCTATCTCGTGTTGCGTACGAATCCTGCGCTGGTTGAATATCGGCTGGGTCAAACCCGTCACCACATTCGCAAAAATCGCATTCGCACTGAACCAATCCTTTAGATCGATACTTTGAAAACCTCCAGAAGCTGTAACGCGAAAGGTTGGATAAAAATTGCTTCTTGCCACATTCACGAGCTCAAAATTGTTGACCAACTCGTACTCCGCGGCAATCACATCCGGTCGTTTGCTGAGCAATTGGGCCGGAACGCCAAGTTTGATGTCGGCTTCGACTTTCTGATCTTCAAAGCGCGCGCGTTCGATCTTGCGAGGCGATTCCCCAAGCAAAATACTGATGCTGTTCTCGAGAAGCACAATGCTGTTTTTGAGGTCCTCGGCGATGATTTGGGTTTGATACAATTGCGCTTCGGTCTGCTTTACGCCGACTTCGTTGGTTTCTCCTGCATCTTTGAGCGATCGGATCACGTCGACGCTTTTGTTGCGGTTTCCAAGTGTGGAATCTACGACGCGAAGTTGCGCATCCAAAGCCATCAGCTGGAAATACATCGAGGCGATATCGGAAACCAAACGTGTCTGTATCGCTTGACGTGCCGCAATAGATTGCAGATATTGTGCTCCGGCCGCGCGTTTCGTACTCCTGATCTTGCCCCAAATGTCGGCTTCCCAGGAAAGATTGCCCGTAAATTGATATTGGTCAACCTGACGATCTGGCAAAAACGCGCCCAATTGGGAATTTTTCGAGAGCATTTGATGCGTCCAATCGGCACCGAGGCTAAATGTAGGAAAATAGCCAGCCTTGCCTTGTTTTAAGTTTGCTTCGGATGCGGCGATCGTTTGCAGCGCGATACGCATGTCGAGATTGTTCTGGATGCCTTTGTTGATGTGTCCTTGCAGGATCGGATCGGTAAAAAGCTGGTTCCACGTCAAGTTGGCAATGGTCGTGCTGTCCTTTGCGACGACTTCCGTGCGGTATAAATCCTCGGTCCTGACATCGGGCCGTTTGTAATCCTTGGCGACGAAACACCCTTGCATGACAACGGAAATCCCGGTTATTGTGATTATTCTGATGATGGTCGATTTCATTCTGCTGCGGTTTTTGGTTGAGGGTTTTGGGCGTCTTCGTCAAAATCGGCACCGTGAGGCTGACCCGAAATTTTCTCTTGGAGCGTTTCGAAAATCACGTACAATACCGGGATCGCGAACACGCCGAATATGGTTCCGATGAGCATTCCGCCAACGGCTCCCATACCGATCGAGCGGTTTCCGACGGCTCCTACACCGCTGGCCAACGCCAATGGCAAGAGCCCGAATATGAACGCGAACGACGTCATCAGGATCGGACGCAAACGCGCCTTCGCTCCGTCAATGGCCGCTTTCCAGATTTCCATGCCCTGTTTTCGCCTCTGCATCGCAAATTCGACGATGAGGATGGCATTTTTAGCCAACAATCCGATGAGCATGATAAGCGCAACCTGGAAATAGATGTTATTTTCCAGTCCGGCGAGTTTGACAAATCCGATGGCGCCCGCGATACCAACCGGAAGCGAGAGGATAACGGCAAGCGGGATCAGGTAACTTTCATACTGCGCACTCAACAGGAAATAAACGAAGATCAAGCTGAGAAGGAATACACCTGCGGCCTGGTTTCCGGCGATGATTTCCTCACGCGTCATTCCTGAGAATTCATAACCGTAGGATTTCGGCAAGTGTTGCGCAGCTACTTCCTGCACGGCTTTGATCGCATCCCCGGAACTGAATCCAGGCTTGGCTTTTCCGTTGATGTTGACCGCCTTTAGCATGTTAAAGCGTGCAACGGCTTCCGGGCCGTAAATCCTGGTAAGGGAAATAAACTGGCTGATCGCAATTTGCTCACCCGAGGCGTTCTTGACGTAAATGCGATTGATGGAATTTTCATCGGCTCTTTCCTCGGGCTTGGCTTGGATCATTACGCGGAACTGCTTCCCGAAACGGTTGAAATCGGTAGTATACAAACCGCCGTAATAGCCTTGCATCGTGTTGAAGATATCCGATATCGAAACGCCTGCGTCTTTCGCTTTTTCGACGTTGATGTCCATGCGATATTGCGGGAAGTTAGGATTGAAGTTCGTCATGGCGTACGCGATTTCAGGACGTTGGTTCAACGCGCCGAGAAATTCCCCGGTAACCTGGCTTACCTTCTGCCAGTCGTCGTCACCTTTGTCCTGGAGTTTCAGTTCGAAACCGTCGGCCGTTCCGAAACCTTGAACGCTCGGCGGTGTAAAGAACAGCATTTTGGCATCGTTGAAACCCGCCGTTCGTCCGAAGAGCTCGCCCACGACGGCATCGACGCTTTGATTGTCTTCTTTTCGCTCTTTCCAGTCTTTTAGCTTGATGACGGTAAATCCGTAAGAACCTCCGTTTACGCCGTTCAAAAGCGAGAACCCGACAACGCTCATGCGCGCGTCGACGATAGGCATCGACGTCAAAACCGAATCGAGCTTGGCCATCGTTTTCTCTGTTTGCTCCAGCGTCGTTCCCGGTGGCAAGGTCACGTCGGCCATAATGATACCGCGGTCCTCGTTAGGGATGAATCCTGAAGGCGTCGTCTGGAATAGAAGCACTATAATCCCGATAAATACGGCAAGACCCAAAACAGTGATCCATTTTTTGCGGAACAGGAAACCGAGTGATCTCACGTAACGATCGTTCATGCGGTCAAAACCGGTGTTGAACGCGGTAAAAAAACGCTGTTTGAAATTCTTTTTCTTGTGTTCTCCTTCGTGTCCGTCATGCGATTTGAGGAACAACGCACAAAGTGCAGGCGAAAGCGTCAGGGCGTTCACGGCAGAGATTAAGATCGCAACGGCAAGCGTGATCGCGAACTGCGTGTAAAAAACACCCGACGGCCCTTTCAGGAACGACACCGGAATGAACACCGCAGCCATGACAAGCGTAATGGAAATGATCGCGCCCGTAATTTCGCTCATCGCGGAAATCGTCGCTTTTTTGGCATCCTTCTCCCCTTCATCCATCTTGGCGTGGACGGCCTCGACGACGACAATGGCATCATCGACGACAATTCCGATCGCCAACACCAATGCGAACAACGTCAACAAGTTGATCGAAAATCCGAAAATGTTGAGGAAGAAAAACGTACCGACGATCGCAACGGGAACCGCGATGGCCGGGATAAGCGTGGACCTGAAATCCTGTAGGAAAATAAACACCACGATAAACACCAGGATAAAGGCTTCGATCAAGGTCGAGATTACTTTTTCGATCGAAGCATCGAGGAACGTTTTGGTGTTGAATGGGATCACGTAGTCGATTCCGTCAGGGAAGTTCGACTTGGCTTCGGTCATGATCGTTTCCACCTCTTCGATGATGTCGTTGGCGTTCGATCCCGAGGTTTGAAAAACGCCGATCGCGACACCATTTTTCCCCATGCCGTAGTTCTTCGCCCCGTAATTGAATGCGCCGAGTTCGATCGTGGCCACATCTTTGAGGCGAACGAAATTCCCGTTGCCCGTCGATTTGATCACGATATTTTCATATTCTTCGGTTTTGGAAAGCCGGCCTTTGTATTTGATCACGTATTCGTAAACGCCTTGAGCATTTTCACCGAATTTCCCGGGAGCCGCCTCGACGTTTTGCTCGTTCAACGCTGCCTGGACGTCTTTTGGCGAAATCTTGTAAGCCGCCATTTTCTCGGGATCGATCCAGATACGCATCGAATAATCCTTGCTTCCAAAAACGTTGACTTGTCCGACGCCTTTGACGCGTTGCAACTGGGGCACGAGATTGATCTTGGCGTAATTCTGTACGTAGGTGCCGTCAAATTCAGGATTCTTGGAAAAAAGTGCAAGGAACATCAACGCGCTCGTCTGGCTTTTGAACGTCGTTACGCCGGTTTGCACGACGGCCTGAGGCAATTTGCTCGTAGCACGCGATACACGGTTTTGCACGTTTACCGCGGCAATGTCCGGGTTGATTCCGAGCTCGAAAAAAACGGTGATTTTAGCCGAACCGTCGTTCGCTGCAGACGAGGTCATGTACGTCATGCCTTCCACACCGTTGATTTCTTCCTCAAGCGGAATGACAACGGAATTCAGGACGGTTTCAGCATTCGCACCCGTATAAGTGGCCGAGACCTGAACCGTTGGAGGTGCGATCTCGGGATATTGCTCGATTGGGAGCGACAGCAATCCGAGAACGCCGAGAATGGTAATGATTATCGAAATAACGGTCGAGAGAACGGGCCGTTGTATAAATGTCTTTAGCATGGAATCGGATTATTTAACGGTTGCTTTGGCAGAGTCGGATTTGGCGGAAGCCTGGGCTGTCGCAGGTTTTTGAGTTCCTCTTGGCTGAGGCGTGATCGGCATGTCGTCTTTCATTTTCGACGCGCCTTCCACTACGATGGTTTCGCCTTCGTTCAATCCGTCGGACACGATGAAGTTAAGTCCGGACGTCCCGCTGGTCGTGATGATGCGCGACTTTACCTTGTTGTCTTGTCCTACCACGTAGACGATTTGCTTGCCCTGCATGTCGATGACCGCGTTTTGCGGAACCAGTATGGCGTTTTTATTTTCTATCGGAATGCGGACGATTCCTGTTCCGCCGCTTCTCAAAATGGCTTCAGGGTTGTTGAATTCCGCACGAAATTGCGTTGTTCCGGTTTCAGGATCGGCTTGGCCGTTTATGGTTTCGATTTTTCCTTTTACCTCGTATTCCGAGTTATCGGCTAGCAAAAGCGAAACTGGCGGAATGTTTTTGATCTTGGCAGCAAGCGATTCTCCTTTGAACGTCTTGGCAAAATCGATCATTTGCTTTTCATTCAACGAGAAATAGGCACGCATCACGCGCGTATCGGAAACCGTCGTAAGCGGCTGCTCGCTCGTCATGCTAACCAAAGCGCCCTCTTTGAACGGCAAGCTTCCGACGAAACCGTCAACGGGTGAAACGATCGTTCCGTATCCGATGCTGGCGGCCACGCTCCCGTATGCGCTTTTTGCCTGAGCAAGTTTCGCCTTCGCCGTCTCCAATTGTACCGGGCTGATAATGTTTCGCTCCACGAGTGGCTTTAAGCGATCCACTTCGACCTGGGCGGCATTCACGGCGGCTTTGGCTGCGGCGGCGTCCTGATTCAATGTGTTGGTTTCCAGTTTGAACAGCAACTGGCCTTTTCTCACTTGTTGGCCCTCATCTACATAAATCTTCTGGATGAATCCGTTGACTTTCGGACGGATTTCCACGTTTTGCCGGCCTTCAAGGTTTGCCGTATATTCCTGGAAGACCACAGCGTCCTGACGCGTGACCTTTTCAACCGGAAACGGCATAGGGCCTTGTGGCTGCTGGGCTTGCTCCTCTTTCTTTCCGCAAGAAGCGACAAAAATCGAAGCTATGATAAAACTAAATAGCGAAGTGGTTTTCATATGTGTGTGAGGTTATTTTTTCTTGTTGTTCTGTTCGATTTGCTTAAAGCGGTCCACGGTTTTGTGAAGCAATTCCTCCACTTTTAATACGTGGCTTTGGTACGCTTTTATGTTTTCGATATCATTCCATTCGTCCTGGCAACGCGTCTTCTCGCAATATTGCAACATGCGTTCGATGAGTTTTTTCTCAAATTCGAGAAGGCGCTTGTAGTTGTCGAGGCGTTCGCTGAACGGGGCGGGTCGGTAATATTTCTTGCGATCGCCCGCCAAGGTGATGTAATTGACCTTACCCAGTTTTAGCAAGAGGTTAATCGCTGTAGAAACGGAACTTTTGCTGGCGTTTGTCAGTTCGACGAGGTTTTCGAACGTAAATCCGGGATTCTGGCTGTCTACGATCAGCATACCGAGTATTCGCGAAGCCAACGGAGGCAAGTGATACAACGTTTCAAAGTGAACGCCGAACATTTCAATCAGTTCTTCCTTTTCCCGTTGTAAATCCATTTTTATAAAATTGGACACAAAGGTACATTCGGTTCGCTTCTGACCGAACCAACCGAACTTAAATTTGTGTTAAGATTGCGAAATCGTTTTCTGAAAGTAAGAAAGGAAAACAGAGCGAAGGGAATCGAAGCGATGTCTAGTCCACGCTAAATCAGGAAGCGCAAGTTCGTGTCAATTTTTCGCAAGAAATTCTTTTGTCACAGATCTTGTGACAATTTGTTTTGACGCGCGATTTTGTCACAACTTTTCACGAAATGACATTCGATAAAACGCCGTATCAGTTCAAAACCTCGATGTTGACCCGAATCACGCCGTGGTTTTTGTTATCGGAAATCGACATGAACGCCCGCTTGGAAAGATCGAGTTCGCGTCCTCGCTTATGCGGACCTCTGTCATTGACTTTTACCACCACAGATTCGCCGTTGGCAACATTCGTCACGCGCAGCCGTGTGCCGAACGCTAATTTCCTGTGAGCAGCCGTGAGGTCGCTGTTGCGGAACTTTTCTCCACTGGCTGTGCGGCGCCCGTTGAACTTATCGTGGTAATAGGACGCTTCGACGTTTCGTTTATAGGTCGAGCCGCTTCCTCCTCCTTTAGAAGAGGAGCAGGAAACAACGGCAATGGAAAGTGTGAGGAAGGCGATCAGGGCAAGAATCCGCTTCATAAATTATGCTATTCAATTATTTCGATGGTGACTTTAAGGGCGCCTCCCCATCCGGAACCGGCGATATCCATAAAGGCGCGTTTGGTAAGGTCGATATCGCGTCCTCGCGTGAACGGCCCGCGGTCTGTGACTTCCACGATGATCGACTTCCCGTTTCTTTCGTTGGTTACCTTGACTTTGGTTCCAAACGGCAATTTGCGATGTGCCGCAGTCAGGCCGTTATTGCTGAATTTTTTCCCGCTCGCCGTGCGTCTTCCGTTGAATTTGTCGTGGTAGTAGGAAGCGTGAGCATTCTTTTTTAGAAGTTTTAGTTTGAGGTTGGAAACCAATTTGAGGCTGTCGGCAACCGAAGCGTTTTTTGCGATGGTGTCCTGCGGCGTTTTGCCTTGTTGAGGCGCTTGCCCGGACTGAAATCCGAAGCCGCTTATTACGATCGCAAGGAAGCCCAAGGCGATCAAAAGTATTTTTTTGTTCTTCATATCTGAAATTTTATCGCGGGAGACGGCCTTACAAATACCGTTCCTTTAGACGAAAAAAGCGCCTTTTGAGCGCTATCGGTTGTTTAAAACCACAAATTCCAAGGGATTCGACTCAGTATCAAAACCAATCCAAGCGTATAAAAAATGCCAAAACACCTGAATTTGTCTTTACTGAGCTCCTTTTTCTTGTGTTTCGACCATCCGACTGTAATCAGAATCACCGCGATCAAGTTCACTAACGGATGTTCAAGAGAAGTCAGGCGCAATGCGCTGTTGCTCATTTGACCGAACGATGACAGCCCTAACGGAGAAGTGAAATACGTGATGAGTCCGATCACCAATTGCACATGAGTGGCAATCAGGGCAAATAGTCCCAATCGTTTGTCGGATGCTTTGAACTCTCGGTTCGAAAACATTCCCGAAAGACCGTTGACCACGGCAATAATTAGCACTAAAAGGACAAGGTATGCCCAGCCGGAATGCGCTTGTTGAATGATTTTTTCCATCGGAGTCTGGTTGTTTGGAAAATCAAATATAGGAAATTTAAGCCAAAAAGCCCCGCGGGGAGGCGAGGCTTCGTTATATGGAATCTTTTGAAATTACTTTTTGGACAGGAACTGCTTGAGCAAAAAGCTCGTAGAACTGTCGTGGTTCCCCACATTGCCAGACTGAATTTCGTCGAGGATCGAGTTGGCCAACTGTTTTCCGAGCTCAACGCCCCATTGGTCGAAGCTGTAAATGTTCCAGATTACGCCCTGCACAAAAATCTTGTGTTCGTAAAGTGCGATAAGCGATCCGAGCGTCTTGGGCGACAGCTTGTCGATCAAAATGGAATTGGTCGGTTTGTTGCCTTCGAAAATCTTAAACGGTTTGAGTTGTTTGCCTTCTTCATCCGAAATGCCCATTTTGTCGAACTCCGCTTGAACCTGAGCCGCGGTTTTTCCGTTGAGGAGCGCTTCGGTTTGGGCGAAAAAATTCGACATCAATTTGTCGTGGTGATCCCAGTCGCCGTGAAGCGGTCTTACGAACCCGATAAAATCGGTGGGAATCAATTTGGTTCCCTGGTGAATCAATTGGAAAAAAGCGTGTTGGGAATTCGTGCCCGGCTCGCCCCAAATGATCGTTCCCGTTTGGTAATCGACACTGTTTCCGTTGCGGTCGACAGACTTCCCGTTGCTTTCCATCGTTCCTTGCTGCAGATAAGGCGCGAGTCGGTTCAGGTATTGAGAATACGGGATAAGCGCCTCGGTTTCGGCTCCGAAAAAATTATTGTACCAAACGCTCAACAGTGCGAGCACCACGGGGATGTTTTGCGAAAATTCCGCTGTCTTGAAATGTTCGTCCATCTCGTTTGCGCCTTTGAGCATGTCGTCGAAATTCTCGAATCCGACAGCCAACGCGATGGACAATCCGACGGCGCTCCAAAGCGAAAAACGCCCGCCGACCCAATCCCACATCGGGAAAATGTTGTCGGCGTCTATACCGAATTCCGTGACGCGCTTGACATTGGTAGAAACCGCCACGAAATGCTTGGCGACGTTCTCCTGTTTGCCCGATTGCAAAAACCACTTGCGGATCGTCTCGGCATTGCTCAGGGTTTCCTGGGTTGTGAACGTTTTGGAAACTATGACGAACAACGTCGTTTCCGGATCAAGGTTCTTGATGACTTCGTTCACATGGTCGCCGTCTACGTTGGAAACAAAGTGGACATTGAGTTGATTTTTATAGAATTTCAGCGCCTCGACGACCATTGCCGGGCCTAAATCCGAACCGCCGATACCGATATTGACCACATCGGTAAACGCCTTGCCCGTAAAGCCGTTGCGGCTCCCGGAAATCACCTCTTGCGTAAAAGCTTTTATTTTGTTCTTGACGGAATAAACCTCTGGCATTACATTTTCGCCATCGACCAAGATGACAGACGATTCAGGCGCGCGCAAAGCGGTATGCAACACGGCTCGCTTTTCTGTGGCGTTGATCGCATCTCCTGCAAAATATTTCGAAACCGCCTGTTTCAATTGTACTTCATCGGCCAATTTCAGAAGCAACTCCAACGTCTCGCCGGTAATGATGTTTTTCGAATAATCGACCAGGAAATCGTTCCAGGAAATATGCATGTTTTCCGCACGCTGCGCATCCTCTTCGAAAAATTTCCTCATCGGGATATGGCAAAGGTGGGCGTGATGCTGTTGCAGCTCCTGCCATGCGGCTGTCGTTGCCGGATTTATTTTAGGTAGTGGCATAATCAGTTTTTTTGATTGCGCAAAAATAACACAATCGAAATTAACAAAAACCGATCTGACTTTAGATTTGGATCAACCTTTAGGAAAATCAGGGAATTTTCTCGCAGCCACGCTATCGAGTTCGCGTTTAAGCGGTGTCATCTCAGAGAGGAAACGCGGTTTGTATTTTTTGTCCATAGGTTCCGCGTTCGGAAGCCGTAATCGCAGCGGATCTACCTGTACGCCTCCTTTCCAGAAACGGTAGCAAACATGAGGCCCGGTTGCAAGGCCAGTACTTCCGACGCGCCCGATGACATCGCCCTGCGTAACCCGTTGACCGCGCCTGACCAGGACTTTTGACATATGCAGATATTGCGTGGAATAGGTCCCGTTGTGTTTGACTTTGACGTAGTTTCCGTTTCCGGTGGTATAGCCGGTTTGCTCAACGACTCCGGAGGCCGTGGTCATGATCGGAGTTCCCGTAGGCGCGGCGTAATCAGTTCCCTTATGCGCTTTCCAGACTTGCTGGACGGGATGGAATCTGTTGCGCGAAAAACGCGAAGAAATCCGGCTGAATTTAAGCGGGGCCTTGAGGAAGAAATTCTTAAGCACTTTTCCTTCTTCGTCATAGTAGGCAACCCGTCCGCGCGTCGTATCCTGGATAAAAGGAAAAGCGTAGATGAGTTTGCCTTTGTATTCGAAAAACGCTGCTTCCATATCTTCAACTCCATCGTAAATCGTATCGTTGATAAAGCGCTCCGTGAAGGTAATCGCAAATTTGTCGCCCTTTTGCAGCTTGAAAAAGTCGATACTCCAGGCGTAAACGGTTGAAATTTGGTTGGCGAGCGCAGGGTCGACTTTTTGGCGTTCGAGCTCTTCGGTAAGCGAACCGTCGAGGGCTGCGGCAATCGTGCGTCGTTTGATTTTTATCGGACGCACTTTTTTGTAAGCCTTTGCAATGGAATCGCGCAAATCGACCACGAAATAACTCAGCCGATCGGGTTGATACACCAAAACCTGGAGCTTTTTGGCGGCATCTTTCGAGCGCAACATCGAATACGGTTTTCCGACGCGTATTTTGCGCACATCGAACGTATCGCGAATTTGTTCATTGATTTTGTGGATTTCGCTTGGCGTGAAATTTTGTTCTTCAAGGATGCTTCCGAAGGTATCGCCTGAAACCACCGTATCGTTGAGTACGTCAAAATCGCTGAGCTTGAAACCGAATTCCACGACTTCGATCTTCTTGGCCACGACGGGTTTCTTTTGAGGCGCCTTCTCGGACTTGTCACATGCAAAAAGCAATAGGAATACCGGTAAAATCAGTACGGATAATCTTTTCAAATCTCGTCGTTTACGCAGTTACACTTTTTTCCTCTCCCCAATTCCTGAGTTCCTCCTCGCTCCACAGTTCGGGGAAGAAAATACGACGTTGGTATTTCGGGTGCATGTACTTTTTCCAGTCGCTGCCTCCGGTGGCTTCACCGTCGCCATGTCCGCTGTCGATGTATTTTCGCGCGGCATTTAAATGTCCCATCACCCATTTTACATTTACGGTGTGATCGTAGTGGCGCATGGCAGCTCGCAAATCAGGGTCGAGGCGATCTTCTTCAGGAAGTTCCGAAAATTTGCGCCAGAGATTGATCGTGTTATATTCCTCCATGAATCGAAGGAAATGGTCTTTGTATTTCTTCTCGAATTCGTTGATCAGATACGATTTTTTTCCGGTGTGATAATCTTTTCCGGCCGCTTGCCAATACAAATGTTCGAAAGCGTGGGAATAAGGCGTGTCGCGGTCGATCGTAGCGCGGAAGCGGTAGTCGATGAGATTGATCAGGTCAGTAGACGCAAATTCGATCAGGCGATACTGCGCACTCTGGAATCCGCTGGCCGGCGTAAGCGTATTGCGGAATTTCATATATTGTTCCACCTCCATGCCGTCGCCCATTATTGTAAATGAATTCGTGAGCAGATCGAAATAGCGTGAAATACGCATCAGTCGTTCGGTAAAGAATTTGGTGGAAAGCTTGTCCGAATGGCAAACCTGCTCGATCTCCCATAAAATCATTTTGAACAAAAGCTCGTTTACCTGATGGTACATGATAAAAACCATTTCATCGGGTAACGTAGTGCGTTGCGTTTGGAGATTGAGAAGTGCGTCGGTCTGGATGTAGTCCCAGTATGTTATCGGTTTTGACCATAACAAACCTTCGAGATGCGTTTCGGTTTTTTGGTCTATCGAACGGAATTTTTCCTCTAAATTTTCAAGAATTTCATCTGATATATTGTGCTTGGACATCAGGGTTTAGCTTTTACTTTAAATGAATGTTTGAGTCCCTTGAAGCTTTCGAGATCAGCTTTGATGGAACCGACGGCTAAACTGGCTTTGATGCGGACCGGTATTTTGTTGTCATCGTCTGATATCCAGACCGTGAGGCTCTCTTCCTCTTTGAAAACGCGGCCCGACTGCACAAGCGGCCGGAAGATCATTGTTGGGATGACCCCAAATTTAGTCGATATATCTTCCTGACCAATGTATTTTAACTTAAACTTGATCACCTCGTCGTCAAAAAATATGTCGACCGTAATGGCTTGGCCCACGGTCATCTTATCGATGCTCGGATGATTCCTCAAATAATAGAACATAGATACGACATCAAGCGTGTTGTCTGGGATGACGTATGTTTTTTCCTTGTTGCGTTTGTAGTCTTTGACCAGGACGCGATTTGCTCCCTGGTTAAAAAACGCTTCCTGGTTGCGCATATATCCGCCTTCGTCGATTTTCCGGACGTGCTGTATCGGAATGCAGCTTGTTTTGTCGAAATAACTTTCGTAAGTGTCATCTACCTTGAAGAAAAAGCGCGACATCCCGACCGTCCAGCCTTTTCCGATCGCATGATGGACTTTTTTTCCGCCACGCGTAGCATCCTTGAGCTCAAGCGTGGCATAACCTGCATTCACAATTCCGTAGTGAATCCTGAATTTGAAGTACTCACCAAGTCCGAAAGCATCTTCCCTTTGCGTAGAAAAACCTGCCGTTAGAATGAATAATAAGAATACTATTACCTTTTTCATACTTTAAAAATAGCTTTTTTTTCGCGCGGCCGGACAAATTCCATTCCAAAAAAAATGATAAAACAAAAAACCCGTCCGGGAATCCGAACGGGCCTAATGCTATTAACCAACCAAAAAACTATAATTATGAAAAACTTTTGCACCTCCGGGAAACCACCCCCTGAAATGCACTGCAAAGATACGCTCGTTTTGAATATTTACAATCGAAAGATCGTTTTTAACACAAATTTTACAATGAAAACGTTTGCGTAATGGCTCTTTTTGCGAATACTTCGGCTTTTTGAATAATTTGCTATTTCCAATATAAGCTAGAATGAAAAATGCCCACCGAGAGGTAGGCATTCCATCTAATATTCTAGCTGTTAAAGTGTTCCGCGCTTGGCTTGTTCTCTTTCGATCGATTCAAACAACGCTTTAAAATTCCCTGCGCCAAAACCTTTCGCACCCATTCTTTGGATGATTTCGAAAAACAATGTCGGACGATCCTGAAGCGGTTTGGTAAAGATCTGGAGGAGATAGCCCTCTTCATCTGCGTCGACGAGGATGGCGAGTTTCTGGATGACATTGAGATCTTCTTTCATCATTTTCATGTGATCGCCGAGACGATTCGGAACATCTGCATAATATTCACTCGGCGGAGCAGACAAAAATTCCACGCCGCGCTCGCGCAGTTGCGTTACGGTAGTGATGATATCGTCGGTTGCGATGGCCATGTGTTGTATGCCAGGCCCGCCGTAGAAGTCCAGGTACTCCTCAATTTGCGAACGTTTCTTCCCTTCGGCAGGTTCGTTGATCGGAAATTTGATGCGTCCGTTGCCGTTTGACATCACTTTGGACATCAAAGCCGAATATTCCGTGTTGATCTGTTTGTCGTCGAATGAAAGGAAATTCACGAATCCCATGACTTCCTCGTACCACTTTACCCAAGTGTTCATTTCGCCCCAGCCGACATTGCCTACCATGTGGTCGATATATTTCAGTCCCGTCGGGCTCGGGTTGTAATCCGACTCCCATTTTTGATAACCAGGAAGGAATGTCCCGTTGTAGTTTTTGCGCTCCACGAACATGTGGACGGTTTCTCCGTAAGTATAAATTCCCGAGCGGACCACTTCACCGAACTCATCTTTTTCGACTGTCGGTTCCATAAACGGCTTGGCTCCGCGCTTTACGGTTTCCTCGAACGCGCTTCTGGCGTCTTCTACCCAAAGAGCGGCGACTTTAACACCGTCTCCGTGTTTTTTGATGTGGTCATTCAGAGGCGAATCCTGATTCAAAGGTGTCGTCAGTACCAATCGGATTTTATCCTGGACCAACACATAAGACGAGCGATCTTTCAGCCCGGTCTCCAATCCGGCGTAAGCCAACGACTGGAATCCAAACGCGGTCTTGTAGAAATGTGCGGCTTGCTTGGCGTTTCCGACGTACAATTCCACATAGTCTGTCCCTAATAGCGGCAAAAAGTCCTGCGCGCCTTCAAATATTTTTTCGAGTCCGTATTCCACGGATTTAACTTCTTTCATGTCAATTAGATGATTAGATAATGAGATGATTAGATAATTGCCTTAGTCGCAACCTTGCGTTTTGAAGTGGAAATTATCTTATTCAATAACTTTATGATTCCTGATAGATCGTTTAAATAATTTTTGCAATCCGGATAATTTGGATGTGCATCACATAAGAATAACCAGTATTCCGTTTCGTCAGCTTCCTTCATTGCTATCTTTAACTTGTGGATGAAGTCTGCCTTGCTTTCCGCATTCTGAGCCTCTTTACAATTTGCGCCGATAGAGGTTGCGCTGCGCAATAGTTGATTGGAAAGAACATACTTCTTTTGACTTGTCAGTTTTTCAGAATAGGATATAATCCGAAGAGAAAACTCAAATGTGTGAAGTAAAAGAGCGTTGTTTTTGTATTTCTCATTAAAGGTCATGTGGCGTATAATTAATTGATTACGACAATTTAGCCAATTATCTAATTGACCGAATTATCTCATCATCTAATTATTATTCCACCCAAGACCTATAATACTTCCCATCATCCAATCCCATCGCGGTTTCAGTGACTTTCAACGGCTTGAACGTGTCCACCATTACAGCCAGTTCCTCTGTGACGGTTTTCCCGATCGAACGCTCCATCGCTCCCGGCGCGGGCCCGTGAGGGATGCCTTTCGGATGCAACGTGATATGGCCTTGTTCGATGTTGTTGCGGCTCATGAAATCACCGTCTACGTAATACAAAACCTCATCGCTGTCGATGTTCGAGTGGTTATACGGAGCCGGAATCGATTTCGGGTGGTAGTCGTACAAACGAGGGCAGAACGAACACACTACAAAAGTCGACGTTTCAAACGTTTGGTGAACAGGAGGCGGTTGATGCACGCGACCGGTAATCGGCTCGAAGTTATGGATCGAGAATCCGTAAGGGAAATTGTATCCGTCCCAGCCGACAACGTCAAAAGGATGCGTCGCATAAACCATTTCGTGCAACATGCCTTCCTTTTTGATCTTGATCATGAAATCTCCTTTTTCGTCATGCGTCTCCAACTCGTTCGGCATTTTGAAGTCGCGCTCGCAAAAAGGCGAATGCTCCAACAGTTGACCCGATGCGTTCTTGTAGCGCTTCGGTGTGTAAAACGGCGCGTGTGATTCTACATAGAACAGGCGGTTGTCTTCGGTATCGAAATCGATCTGGTAAATCATGCCGCGCGGAATGATCAGGTAGTCGCCGTACTCGAAGTTGATGTTACCCATCATGGTGCGCAGTTTCCCGCTTCCTTTGTGGATAAAAAGCATCTCGTCCGAATCCGCATTTTTGTAAAAATACTCCCGAAGCGACTTTCGCGGCGCGGCCAATCCGATAATGCAATCGGAATTGACAAGCATGGCTTTGCGACTGTCGAGGAAATCGTCTTCCGCTTTAAGTTCAAAACCTTTGAACAACAGCGATTTTATGTTCTTGTCGATCGCGATTTTAGGTTCTACGGAATAGGAGTTTCGAATCTCCTTGACCTGCGTCGGACGATGGACGTGGTAGAGCAACGAAGCGTGGCCGTGAAAGCCTTCCGTCCCGAATAATTGCTCGTAATAAAGACCGCCATCAGGCTTCTCGAACTGCGTATGCCGTTTCTGTGGAAAATCGCCGAGTTTGTGATAAATGGGCATAATAGAAAGATTAGATTACTGCCACTCATACTGTTCCGGAACGCATCAGTGGCCGATGCGGCCAGTAGAAAACGCATGCCTCATTCCGGGTTGCGCTTGATCATGAACTTTAGGTGCGACAGTAGATCTTTCCAAGGTGTCATAGCGTCAAATATCGGAAAAATTAAAATTTTGAGGTGATTTTTTACGGATAATTTATAAAAACAAAACTCCGGCCATATGACCGGAGCTGTAACTTTCAGACTCTAAAAACTGTCGTATCTCGGCCAATTCCCGCTTCCGAACGTCAACGATATTTGGAATTCGGCATTCGCCATTTCATTCGTTATCTCGCCTTTTTGTAACTATACGCGTAAATCATGGCGTGCAATGCCGCGAAGACCAACGAGAAATAGTAGAGCGACGTGTCGTCGACTTCAGGATCGGAGTGATGGATGACCGCCACGACAATCAATCCCAGTACCATTCCCAAACCGGCACCGGCAACCGTTTTATAGTTGCTCAGCGGAAACTGCCCTCCGTTGAGGATACTGTTTCGCATTCCGTAGAAAAGGTACAAATCGAATCCGATCATCATCCAGACGATCAAACGGATCCAGGTGTCGAGCGGAAGGAAAACCATCATGAACAGACAGACGGCGATTCCCAAAATCGGGACCAAAGGCACAAGCGGTGTGCGGAATGCCCGCGGTGCTTCCGGCATTTTTTTACGCATGATCATAACACCGATGCAGACCAAAATAAAGGCAAACAACGTTCCGATACTCGTCATTTCGCCAACGACGCGCGCCGGCACAAATGCAGCGAAAACACTTACCAAAACCATGAAAAGCGTGTTGTTTTTGGCTGGCGTCCTGTATTTCGGATGCACTTCAGAGAACACTTTCGGCATCAACCCATCTTTACTCATAGAGAAGAACACGCGGCTTTGTCCCATCAACATCACGAGGATAACCGATGCGTATCCGCCCAAAATCGCAAGCAGGATTGCATTGTTCAACCACGGATACGCCGGCGTTATCATGCCCGCAGCATCGGCGTGGCCCATATTTTCTACCGCAACGGCAACAGGGGCGATCCCGTCTTTTCCGGCGAAAGCAGAATAATTGACCACGCCTGTCATAACGTGAGCGAAAAGGATATACAATAAGGTACAGATTCCAAGCGACAACAGGATTCCGATCGGCATGTCGCGTTTCGGGTTCTTGGCTTCCTGGGCGGCTGTCGAGACGGCGTCGAATCCGATATAGGCGAAGAAAACGATAGCTGCCGCGCGTATGATTCCGGAGAATCCAAAATGCCCGAATTCACCCGTGTTGTCGGGAATGTACGGCGTATAATTCTCAGGTCGGATGTATTGCCAGCCCACGGCGATGAAAATCAGGACGACGCTTACTTTGAGCAAGACGATGATTCCGTTTACGAAAGCTGATTCCTTGGTTCCGCGCATCAGCACGAGCGACATCACGATGACGATTAAAACCGCCGGAACGTTGATGATCCCGCCTTCAAAAGGGGAAAGCATGTAATTATCGGGTATATGTATTCCATAGCCGCCCAGGAATTTCCCGAGATAGCGCGACCAACTTATGGAAACCGTAGCCGCACCAACGGCGTACTCAAGGACCAAATCCCAACCGATGATCCAGGCGATGAATTCTCCCATCGTCGCAAACGAATACGTGTAAGCGCTTCCCGCAACAGGTATCATCGATGAAAATTCCGCATAACAGAGACCGGCGAAAATACACCCGAACGCGGCTACAAGGAATGAAATCGTGATAGCAGGGCCCGCATTCGTAGCGGCTGCCAAACCTGTGATCGAGAACAATCCGGCGCCGATGATCGCTCCCACACCAAGTGCCACAAGGCCGGAGGCGGACAGGGTCTTCTTTAGTCCTTTTTCAGATTCGGTCGCTTCGTCGAGCAACTGATTCAAAGGCTTTCTTTTCCAAATAGACATATAAAACGGTTATAATTTAAATGATTGGTTTGTTTGAAGCCCAAATATATCGCTTTTTGAAAAAAACTGGCAGAAGTACGGCATATTTTGCAAAATGAATTGCGGATACAGATTCCGAAGTGTGCGTAATGATTTTTTCGCGTGTTTAGAAAGTTGAAGGTTGCCGAAAGTTCGAAACGGCGCTTTGGATGTTCCGGGAGTTGCGGTTGGATTGGGAAATTTAAGATTTTGTACAGTTTTTCTGTATTTGGGGAATGGGGAAAACGGCGAAATTTATGGGTGGGTGGTGGCGGCTTTTTTTCCAACGCCCACTAACACAGACAACCTTAACCTCAAACTTTAAACCTTGAACTTTAAACCTTGAACTTTAAACTTTAAACTTCAAACCTCAAAACCAAAACCCAACGCTGAACCACGTAAAGCCTTTCGGAAGCTCCGGTGACCACGAATATTTGATCTCAATCGGACCGATGATCGTCTCCATCCCATATCCGACGGCGTATCCCGTATAATGCGGCCAAGAAATCCAGGCGCCGTCCGCGAAGATGCCGGCGCCGAGATTGGCAAAATTTGCAGACGCATTTACGTGATGCTTCCTGAAAATCTCATAGTCGAACGTGACACCCGTCTTGATGTAACTGTCGCCGGACACACTCAAAAAGTCATACCCGAAAAAAGGCCTGAAATTGTTTACGCTACTGAAACCGTAACCTCCAAGTACAAAATCGAAGAACGGTACGCTGTGATCGCCGATGGCAGAACCCGCTTCCGCATCGAATTTTGTCGTGAACCGCCCAAAAAAGGTGCGCGCAAATCCAACTTCCGCCTTTAGGATGGAGAACCGCCTGAAATCGTTGCCGTAATCCGAGGAGTACAAATACGACTGGAAATCCCCGGAAAAGTAAGATCCCTTCTTAGGAAAGTAGCGGTTGTCGTACGAATCATAGCGCAGATACGCAATCGCGCTCAAATAATCACTTTTTTCAAATGTCGGGGAAACCGTCTGATTTTGTATCGTTTCAGACTTTATCTTGAGATGTTTCCACTCGACTCCGGCCCCGATCATAAATTTCTGCATGAACAACGTCTGGACGTAAACCTGATGGGAAAGATCCGAAAAATTGATGTTCAACGTGTTGAGCCCGAGCGAATCGAGAAGCGCCCCGTTGCTGAAATCGGTTCCTACGTTGCGGCTGAAACTATTGTAGCGCGAGCGGAACCCGAAACTAAAATAAAAGCCGTTGTCTACATAATAATCGAGATTGTACCGAAAGTTGTCGCCCAAAATAACATCCGCAGATACGACATCGTTCTTGAACAAAACCCTTTTGGTAGTCACGTTCATCAGAATTCCGCTCTTGTACAGGCCATCGTAGTGCAATCCGAATTTGAGATACGTCCTTATCGGATTCTCGACAAGGTTCAACTTAAGTTCTTCGCCTTCCTTAGAACTGTCGAGTGAATAGCTGATCGAACTGAAATTCTGTGTTCCGGTAAGATTGTCGATGCCGGAACGCAAATCATCGTAGCAGATTTTGCTGCCGTTCTTGAATTGGAGTTTGCCCAAAATATAAGCGCGCGTAAAATTGTCGAGCTTGTTTACCGAAATGTTCTTGATCTCAAGACTGTCGCTGCGCACGGGCAAATCCTGTCGTTTGTAGGCACCGCGCTTCACGGTAATCGCGGTCAGTTTTTCGGCCTGTTCCCATGCGGCGCGCTCGCCTTCGTCTATGATCGATGCGCCATTGCTGAATGAAATCACGCTATAGTCGGACATGTCGGGACGTATGTAAATATCGGTCTTTTGCCGCTTCGGCTTCATTTTCTCGATCATTTCGAGATTGGAAATCTGGGATAATATCCGAGTGGCGTCGCTGAGGAATTCGCGGTCTTTGAGGTCGTCCTGAACGTCCACGCCTATTATGATATCGGCACCTAACGCCCGAACTTCATCTATCGGATAATTATTGGCGACGCCGCCATCAACGAGCAACCGCCCGTCGAGCTCGACCGGGCTGAAAACCGTCGGAAGCGCGGCACTGGCACGAATCGCCTGTGGTAGGTAGCCGCTGTTGAGCAAAACCTGCTGACCGGTTTCGATATCGGTGGCGATGCACAAAAACGGTATCGGAAGCTTGTTGAAATCACGAACGTTGCGTACGTTATGCGTCAATTTCGACATCATATTGAACGTGTACATTCCCTTTGAATACGAACGCGGAATCCCGATTCTCATACCTTTGAACGGAAGCGAAAGTGCGTACAACTCGTCATTTCGCTTGCCGTAGAAATTCTTAGAAGACCGCGGAATGTAATCCCCAAGCAGCTCGTCAAAATTCGTGCGCCGAAAAATCGAGTCGATCTGGTTGGCATTGTAACCCGACGCATAAAGTCCGCCAATGATCGCGCCCATACTCGTCCCGCCGATGTAATCGATCTTGACGCCTGTTTTTTCTAGCACTTTGAGCACGCCGATGTGAGCGAAACCTTTTGCCCCTCCTCCGCTGAGCACCAATCCTACTTTAGGCCGCGGTTTTACGATCGAATCGACCTGTGCGAAACCGATCGTCGGAAACAACAACGCAAAACAGCAAAGCCACAAAAAGTTGCCTTTGAAAATATTTTGCGGGGATCGGATCATTATGCTTGATTTTGCGGATGGTAAAAATCGACAATTTTTTTGGCTTTGGCCGGGCCAATCACTTCTGCTATAGCAGATTCTTCCGCTTCTTTAAGCCGTTTTACCGATTTGAAGTGTTTGATCAATGTCTGCATCGTCTTTTCGCCAATTCCAGGAATGGTTTCCATAGAGGTTTGAAGCGCGCCTTTACTGCGTCGGTCGCGATGGTGGGTGATTCCGAAACGGTGAGCCTCGTTGCGCAGTTGTTGGATGATTTTTAGCGTTTCCGATTTTTTGTCGAGATACAACGGGATCGGATCGTCCGGATAAAACAGTTCTTCGAGTCGCTTGGCAATTCCGATGATCGAAATTTTTCCCCTCAAGCCCAACAGGTCGAGGCTTTTCAAAGCGGCGGACAACTGTCCTTTTCCTCCGTCTATGATGATCAGTTGCGGAAGCGGTTCGTTTTCATCGAGCAATCTGCGGTAGCGACGGTGCACGACTTCTTCCATAGAAGCGAAATCATCGGGCCCGACTACCGTCTTGATGTTAAAATGACGGTAATCTTTCTTGCTCGGTTTTCCGTCTTTAAAAACGACGCAGGCCGAAACAGGATTGGTTCCCTGTATGTTCGAGTTGTCGAAACATTCGATGTGGCGCGGTTCGACGGGCAAGCGCAAATCTTTTTTCATCTGTGCCATGATACGTGTCGTATGACGGTCGGGATCGACGATCTGCATTTGCTTCATCTGTTCCATGCGATGGTATTTCGCATTGCGGATCGAGAGTTCCAGAATTTGCTTTTTGTCGCCAAGCTGCGGAACCGTAATATTGACCTTCTCGCCAAGGTCGACCTGGAACGGCACGATGACTTCCTTGAGTTTCAACTCGAAGCGCTCCATGATCTCGACAATTCCGATCTCGAGCAGTTCCGCATCCGATTCATCGAGCTTTTTCTTGAGTTCCAACGTATGGGACCGGATTACCGAACCGTGTGAAATCTGCAAATAATTGATGTAAGCCGAAGCTTCGTCCGAAACAATCGAAAAAACATCCACATTCGTAATCTTCGGGTTTGCCACCATCGATCGCGACTGGTAATTCTCGAGCACATTGATCTTGTTTTTCATGATCTGGGCCTTCTCAAATTCCATTTCGGAAGCATAAAACTGCATCGCCTTCCTGAATTCGCGCAGACTGTCCTTGAAATTGCCTTTCAATATCTCGCGGATCTGGTCGACGTGATCCTGGTAAACCGATAACGACTCGTGCCCTTCGCATGGTCCTTTGCAGTTTCCGATGTGGTATTCGAGGCACACTTTGAATTTTCCGCTTCGGATGTTGCTTTCGGTCAAATCGTAATTGCACGTACGGAGCGGATACAATTCCTTGATCATGTCCAAAATCGTGTAGATCGTCTTGAAACTCGTGTACGGCCCAAAATATTCCGAACCGTCCTTGATCATTCTGCGCGTGGAAAATATCCGTGAAAACGGTTCGCGCTTGATGCATATCCACGGATACGTTTTGTCGTCTTTGAGCATGACGTTAAACCGCGGCTGCAACTTCTTGATCATGTTGTTTTCGAGCAGCAACGCATCGCTTTCATTCTGGACAACTACGTGTTTTATCGTGACGATCTTGCGCACCATAACGTTTGTGCGCCTGTTGTCATGCAGCTTGTTGAAATAGGAAGAAACGCGTTTTTTGAGGTTTTTCGCCTTTCCCACATAAAGCAATCGCTCGTCTTTGTCGTAATACTGGTAAACGCCCGGTGAGTCCGGTAACGTCTGTATTTGCAAGGCGAGAGAAGGAGATTCCATAGTGTACAAATGTAACGAATCGCGTTAAAGGTTAGTATTGCAGATGTAGCCGAAATCTGAATTTTAAGTACTTTTAACAGCCAAAACCTATACAATGTTGACCAAAAACGATTTGAGGATCGCCTATAAAACGCTGCGGCTGCAATTGACTGAAGATCAAATTGCAGAAAAAAGTCTCGCAATCGCGAACCGTTTATTGCAAATTGATATTTGGGAGAGGGATTTTTACCACATTTTTCTTCCGATCGCGCGCCAAAATGAAGTCGACACCGAACTGATTCTTCACTTATTATCCGGAAAGGACAAACACATCGTCATTTCCCGGTCGGATTTCCAAACCCGCGAGATGACGCACTTCCTGCTGACCGACAACACGAAAATCATCCCAACTTCGTATGGCATTCCCGAACCGGAAAGCGGCATCGGGATTCCCGCGGACAAAATCGATGTGGTTTTCGTGCCGCTTTTGTGTTTTGACGAAGCCGGAAACCGCGTCGGATACGGAAAGGGATTTTACGACAAATTCCTAGCGAACTGTCGTCCGGAAACGATAAAAATAGGATTGTCGTTCTTCGAAGCCGTCGAGCCTTGGGAAGATGTTTTTGAAAGCGATGTCAAACTCGACTTTTGCGTGACGCCTGACCAAGTGTACGAATTCTAGATTTCGTCGGAAATGGGCATCGTAGGGTCTTCCTTTTTATGGAACGCTCGTTTGTTGAATACGATCAGTATTCCGACTCCGATTGAAATAGCGGTATCGGCAATGTTGAAGATCGCGTTAAAAAACGTGATGTGCTTGCCGCCCCAGATCGGGAACCACGACGGAAGTGCATAATCTTCTATTATCGGGAAGTACAACATGTCGACGACCTTGCCGTGGAACCAGGTACCGTAAGGTTGAGGCGACATCAGTTCGGCCAACTGACCGTGACTGCTGCTAAAAAGGACACCGTAAAAAACCGAATCGATGATGTTGCCGAGCGCACCGGCGAAAATAAGGGCGATGGCCACGATAAGATAACGCGAACTGTTCTCTTTAACCGATTTCCACAACCACCATCCTATTCCGATTACGGCGAACAACCTGAAGATGGTCAAAATCAATTTGCCGTAAGTCCCGGGAATTTTGGTTCCCCACGCCATTCCTTCGTTCTCGATGAAGAGAATCCGGAACCAATCGAAAACGCGAACCTCATCTCCGTGGACGAAATTCGTCTTGATGTAGATCTTGCTGAACTGATCAACAATCAACACTAAGAAAATGAGCAGGTACGCGTTACGTAATGACATGCGGTAGTTGTTAAAGCGGCAAAAATAGATTTAAAAATTCCAAGCACCAAATTACACATTCCAATTATCACCGAAACATGTCTGTCAGCCAACTTTAAACCTTAAACTTTGAACCTTAAACTAAAAACGCCCCAATCGGAGCGTTTTTACGTTTTTGTGGTTTATCGCTGCAAATTCTTGGCCTCGATGCTCATCGTCGCGTGAGGAACGATCTTAAGGCGTTCCTTGCTGATAAGTTTCCCGGTGACTTTGCAGATTCCGTACGTTTTGTTCTCTACGCGAAAGAGTGCGTTCTTCAAATCGCGGATAAACTTCTCCTGACGGATCGCCAATTGGGAGTTCGCTTCCTTCGACATGGTTTCGCTTCCTTCCTCAAACGCTTTGAACGTTGGCGACGTATCGTCGGTACCATTGTTCAAATCGTTCATATAGGCGCTTTTTATGAGGTCAAGATCGGCTTTGGCCTTCTCGATTTTCTTCAAAATTATTTCCTTGAACTCCGCCAGGTCGGCGTCGGAGTATCTAATCTTTTCATCTACCATTTCGTTTAGTTATTTTGAGATTAATACTGATGTTTTGATATTGTCAAATTCAACTTCGGTTCCATCGACGCTTTCGCTGATGATCAAATCCTCCGTTAGTGTTTCTTCTTTAATGTATTGGCCAAAAGCAGCGATGGCTTTCCCGAGCATTTCTTCGCTTTGGATTTCCACCCTGATCTTGTCGGTAACCTCGAACCCGGAGTCTTTTCGCATGTTTTGGATGCGGTTCACGAGTTCTCTCGCTATGCCCTCGTTTCTCAGTTCTTCGGTAATCGTAATGTCCAGGGCCACAGTAATCGTACCTGAATTCGCAACTAGCCAACCCTCTATATCCTGAGAGGAGATTTCTACGTCAGCGGATGTTAAAGTAGTATCTTTTCCTGATATGGCAAGCGTCAGTTCGCCATTGCGCTCCAATTCCGTAATCTGCTCCTGAGTAAAATTTTGTATTTCTTTGGAAATCAATCCCATATCTTTTCCGAAACGCGGACCAAGCGCCTTGAAATTTGGCTTGATTTGCTTGACCAAAACGCCCGACGCATCGTCGAGAAGTTCCACTTCCTTGACGTTAACTTCGGCTTTCACAAGATCCGAAATGGCCTCGATTTCCGCTTTCTGATTGGCGTCAAGCACAGGAATCATAACCTTTTGCAGCGGTTGCCTCACCTTGATCATTTCCTTCTTTCGCAGCGACAAAACCAGGGACGAAATCGTCTGGGCCTTACCCATTTTGCTCTCAAGTGTTTTATTAACAAAGTTTTCGACAAATTCCGGGAATCTGGCGAGGTGAACGCTGTCGAATTTTTCCTTTTGCGTTAAATTGTTGAGATCGCGATAAAGCTGATCCATATAGAACGGCGCGATTGGCGCACCTAATTTGGCAACCGTCACCAAACAGGTATACAACGTCTGGTAAGCCGCGATTTTGTCGGACGCGTATTCCCCTTTCCAAAAACGGCGTCGGCACAAACGAACGTACCAGTTCGAGAGGTTTTCCTGAACGAAATCAGAGATGGCGCGGGCGGCTCTCGTCGGCTCGTAATCGGCATAGAAACCGTCGACGTCTTTTACCAGCGTGTTCAATTCCGAAATGATCCATTGATCGATCTCGGGGCGTTCGTCCATCGGGATTTCCGCTTCGGAATATTTGAAACCGTCGATATTCGCATACAAGGCAAAGAAACTGTACGTGTTGTAAAGTGTCCCGAAGAACTTGCGGCGAACTTCGGCCACACCTTCGATGTCAAATTTCAAATTGTCCCAAGGATTCGCATTCGCGATCATGTACCAACGCGTCGCATCTGCACCGTATTCGCCCAACGTTTCAAACGGATCGACCGCATTCCCAAGGCGCTTGGACATTTTCTGCCCGGCTTTATCCAACACAAGACCATTCGAAACCACGTTTTTGTATGCTACGGAATCGAAAACCAACGTCCCGATGGCGTGCAACGTGTAGAACCAACCGCGCGTCTGGTCGACACCTTCGGCGATAAAATCGGCAGGAAAATCTTTTTTCCCATCGATTTTATCCTTGTTTTCAAACGGATAATGCCATTGCGCATACGGCATCGCGCCAGAATCGAACCAAACGTCTATCAAATCGGATTCGCGTTTCATCGGTTTTCCAGAAGGCGAAACCAATGTGATTTTGTCGACGACATTTTTGTGCAAATCGACAAGTTTATAATTTTCGTCGGACATGTTTCCAGCTTCAAAACCCTTAAACGGATTCTCCGATTGGAAACCAGCCGCGATCGACTTCTCAATTTCATTGAACAATTCCTCGACAGACCCGATGAGCATTTCTTCTGATTTGTCTTCGGTACGCCAAATCGGCAGCGGAATTCCCCAATAACGCGAACGCGATAAATTCCAGTCGTTGGCGCTCTTGAGCCAGTTCCCGAAACGACCTTCGCCCGTAGCTTTGGGTTTCCAGTTGATTTCCTCGTTGAGATCGAACATGCGCTCTTTGACGTCGGTCATTTTGATGAACCACGAATCGAGCGGGTAATACAAAAGCGGCTCGTCTGTTCGCCACGAATGCGGATAGCTGTGGACGTATTTTTCGACCTTGAACGCTTTGTTCTCTTCTTTTAATTTGATCGCAATCTCGACATCTACCGATTTTTCGGGCGCCGTTCCCGCGTCATAATATTCGTTCTTCACGTATTTTCCGGCCAAATCGCCAACGTGGGACGTAAATTTCCCTTGCATATCGACAAGCGGAACCGGGTTTCCGATTTCGTCCAAGACAAGCATAGGCGGAACTTCCGGAGACGCTTCCTTGGCGACTTTAGCATCGTCGGCACCAAACGTAGGCGCCGTGTGCACGATTCCGGTTCCGTCTTCCGTAGTAACGAAATCTCCCGAAATCACGCGGAACGCATTTTCCGGATTTTGGTACGGAAGAACGTACGGAAGCAATTGCTCGTATTTGATTCCGACGGCGTCGGCACCTTTGAATTCGGTCAATATCTGATATGGAATCTGCTTGTCTCCGGCTTTGTACGAATCGAAATCCGAAGATTCAACATAGTTTTTACCGAACTGCTTCCCAACTAGGTTCTTCGCCAAAACGACATTGATCGGGTCAAACGTATATTGATTGAAAGTCCTGACCAACACGTAATCGATTTTCGGCCCGACGGTCAAAGCGGTATTCGATGGCAACGTCCAAGGTGTCGTCGTCCAAGCCATAAAATGGACGTCTCCAAAACCTTGCAAAAAGCCAGGAAGCGTTTCACCCAAAGCCTTGAATTGCGCCACGATCGTCGTATCGGTGACATCGCGATACGCCCCGGGCTGATTTACTTCGTGCGAACTCAAACCCGTTCCTGCTTTTGGCGAATACGGTTGGATCGTATAACCTTTGTAAAGCAAGCCTTTGTCGTAAATCTGCTTCAAAAGCCACCAAACCGTTTCCATGTATTTGGGTTCGTAAGTCACATAAGGATCGTTCATATCGACCCAATAGCCCATCTTTTCAGTGAGGTCGTTCCAGACGTCGGTATAACGCATAACCGTGCGTTTGCAGGCTTCGTTGTATTCCTCGACAGTAATTTTCTTGCCGATGTCTTCTTTTGTAATCCCAAGTTCTTTTTCGGTTCCAAGTTCGACCGGCAAACCGTGCGTGTCCCAACCCGCTTTTCGTTTTACCTGAAAGCCTTTCTGGGTTTTATAGCGACAAAAAATATCCTTGATCGCACGCGCCATTACGTGATGAATCCCGGGCAAACCGTTAGCTGACGGCGGACCTTCGAAAAAAACGTAAGGTTCGTTGCCTTCGCGGCTGGTTACACTTTGCTCGAAAATGTGGTTCTTCTTCCAGAAATCGAGGACTTCAGATGCGACCGTTGGTAGGTCAAGCCCTTTGTATTCCGTAAACTTGGCGCTCATTGAGTGGTTTTATAAATGACGCGCGAATGTAGACAAAAATTTGCTTAAAACGATGTTAAAGCCTGTGTTTCTGAGGTTTTGCGATTTTTATCCGATGAATTACAGCTTCTTATGAAAAGTTCCCCGCAAAATTTACGAAACCATCACATTTCACTAACAATCAAATGCTTGTGATAGAGTCCGGATTGTTTGATTTGGGCGTTTCGGCCCTCCGCAAGCTACGAGCCGTCGGGCTTTCGCACTCGCTTTTTCAAACCTCAAAGGTTTTTCATTCCCAGGATAGAACTTGACCGACATGCGATAAACCTTTGAGGTGTAGAAAAGAGCTCAGACAATGCATCAATCCCTAACGCGGTCCTGATCTCCTAAAAACCGTTCCGTTAAAAGAACGAATACGATGCCCAAAACATACATGAGCAGATCATGCCATGAAAACGAAGTCCCGATCACGATCCGAGCGACTTTGTTATCGCGTAATCCCAACCAATCTACGATCTGCAAAAACTGGAGAAACTCCACCAAAAACGAAAACGCAAGTGTTCCAAGTGCGGCAACTTTGACGGAAACGTTCAGAAAAGCACGAACAAACGCATATATCAGAATTACCACGAGTAAATCGCCCAAATACGGCCTCACAAAATCGTCATGGACGAACCTCGCTATCAAGACCTCAACAACAAAAACCGCGAAAAAAACCCGGAAATAATGGAGCCGGAACGTCATGAGAAAACTTCTTTTAGCACTTCGAGCGATTTCGGGCGCTTGAATCCGTCGAGGTGAAAGGCGTAATAGTCGAGTAAGATTTTGAGTAGTTGCGACCGTTCGTTGCCTGAAAAAATCTTCTGGTCGGAATCGAACTTGAGTGCCAGCAATCGTTTGAACATGTGTGTCTCTTCCTCGTCTAACGTCGAAACCGCCAACGAATCTGAAAAAACACCTTCGATCATCTCGAAATAGCGCTCGTCATTCTTGCAGTTCGCCGGATAAAACCCTAAGAATTTTGTCGCCTGGAGCAACGCTATCAAATGGAAATTGGCCACTTCGTCATGTGTGTCGAACCACAACAGGGCGGTTTCCAAAAACTCAAACAATGCTTCGTTCTTTTCTTCTTCGCGAATGCTGTGATGAAGTACTTCGCTGAGAAAGATGGCGATCGTGCTTTTGACCACGTCCGAGGCAACGGTAGCAAACGGAATCGCCAAACGGATTTCCTTGAATGTTTCAAGCGTGCCTTTATTCTTGTGAACGGCTTCTATCTCGAGGATGGAAAGCGGTTGGAAGTAGGCGGTCTTGCGGGTAGCGCTTTTAGAGGAAAATGCGTTGTGGACGAAATACGATTTGAGGCCGTCCGATTGCGTAAAACATTTTACGATCAGGCTTTTGTCCTGATACTTCAACGACGAAATAACGATCGCTTTCGTATTTACCCTCATCAACTCAACAAATCAACAACTAGACGATTCCACACTTTATCTAACGATCATGACTTTCTTGACTTTCGTTTCCGAACCGTCGTCGGCCGCGATAAAAATCATGTAAACACCCGACGCGACGCGGTATTTGCCAAAAGCGGTCGTGTCCCATTCGACGGTTCCTCCTTCCGAAATCGTTTCGTAAACGAGATTTCCGGCGATATCGGCGATTTTCACGTTGGCTTTATCGATCAGGTTGGCAATCTTCACCGTTCCTGAAAATCCGGGGCGCACCGGGTTAGGATAAACGTAAACGTTGCTCAGGTTATCTTTCGGATCCGTATTTACGCCTTTGAACGACACAAGCCCTTTGTCTGTTGCGATGAACACCTCTCCTGTTTTCCCGTCGATCTCGATGTCGTTGATGGCATTGCTTGGCAGGGGGGAATTCGCAATGGTAAAATGATGCAACTCTTCCTGCCCATCGGGCGAAACCATAAAAACTCCCGAATCTACGGTTCCTATCCATTTATTATTGGCTCCGTCCACGCATATGTCGTTCACGGCCTGTTCGTAAAGCAATTCCGCAAAATCATCACCGTCCGGAATGATGATCGGGTTGGCCGTCATCTGATTCTCATTGTTGAAGCGATCGATGCTCGGCAACACACGCAAGCCTTTCCGGGTTCCTATCCACAATTGATTGCGTTTGTCTATGGCGATTGCGCGCGCATCAGATATCGGCAAATTGCCAGCCTCAGAACCTGACGTTATCTTTTTGTACGGCTCGGGCGCGTTTTCATTATACGCAACGACTCCATTGGCATAGGTCACCATCCATTTCGTATTGTTCTTATCGATGACCATTCTCCCGAAACTGTCTTCGAAAAAACCCGTTATGATGGGCGTCATGTCTATCGATTCCCAATTGCCGTTGGCTCTTAGTACTTTCAACCCATCCGGGACTTTGGCGACGGTCGTCCATAAGTTGCCCTGGCTGTCGAACACCGATTGTTCGACGCGAATACTCGTATAACTCGGACTGCCGGGTAGCGTCAGCGATTGGAGTTCACTGTTCGTATTATCGTAAAGCGTCACGAGTTCCTCATTTTCGAATTTCAGCAATCCGGAGTGGTACGAACTGACAAAAAACTGGGACGTGTTGTTAGGATTGAAGGTGATGCGTACCAGATCATTAGCATCTTTCCCTGCCGGATGCACTTCAGAATACGGCTTGTTGGTCCAGCCGTCCGCATTAAACTTGCTTATTCCCAGATAAAGCAATGGATTCGGATCATAGAAATAGGTATAATCGCCATAGGTAACCCACAAATCCGGAGTTTGGGTGTTAAGCGAAAAAACGTTGTTCTTTGTAGGACCGTCAGGCGTTATATTCTCAAATGTCGTTGGATTGGCCAAAGGTGCGACTAAAACGCCGTGCGCCAAAGTTCCGATGTAGACGTTCTGCCCAATAACCGTGGCACAGGTAAACGCAGCGAAAATGTCCGGAATGTTGTAATTGAAAATTTGAGTGGTCACGCCCAATGAAGGATTGTAGATGGCAACGCGCGCATCGGTAACCGCAATCAGGTATTCGGCCGTCGCGCGGATGTCTTTCGGTTGCGCTGGCAAGCTTCCGAAGCCGACGAACCCGCCTCCGTTAAAACGATTCATCTGGCCGGCCGTCGTCACAGCGACCAATTCATCGCCAAAAGTCTCGACAGCTGCCCACGAACCTGAGGCCACAGTCGTCCATTGACTGGCATCGATAAGGTTAGGGTTCGCAATGTCGGCACGCTTGATCCCGAAATCCGCAGTAGCGGCATAAATAAAACCGTTGAATACGGCAGATTGCTTAACGACGATCTCAGACGGATCGGTTCCTATATAATAGGTATCTCCAAATTGCAGGTTGGCAGGATTGTACTGGCAGATTCCAAAGTCACAGGAAATGTAAATGATTCCGTCATACTCCGTAAAGTGGTTGACGCGTTTAATGTTTGGCGGTAGTTGCTTGTTGACGATGTCGACCACCTTGACGATCGAGCCATCAGGATTGACGATGTTGATCAGGCCATTTTCATATCCGACGAGAATCCTGTTCGATGCGGGGCTGTGAAAAACCGCCGAAATTACCTGGGCGGAAAGCCCGTCGATAGTATTGATGGTTTTGACGACATTCGAGGAAAGGTCTTTCGAAAAAAGCGCATTTTCGGACGCCGCATAAAATTTGTTTGTCGATTGGGCGAGATCCTTGATTTCGGTATACGAAAAATAGCCTTTCCAACCCGCTCCGGCCTGTTGGGAAAAGGCAAACAGCGAACAAAGTAACGCCGCGAAGGCCAATACGTATTTCTTTATCATAACCAGCGAATGGGTAACAAATATAGTGTAAACGGAAATATCGTCGTTTTCATATTTGCTGGGTCGTCGAATTTACTCCTTAAACTTCAAACCTTGAACTTTAAACCTTGAACTTTAAACCTTGAACTTCAAACTTTGAACTTCAAACTTTGAACTTCAAACTTTGAACTTTAAACAAAAAAAAAGCCTCCGAATCTCGAAGGCATCTTTTCTGATAAGTCTTATTTTTAAACGACTCCCTGGGCGAGCATCGCATCGGCAACTTTCACGAAACCGGCGATGTTGGCGCCTTTTACGTAGTCGATGAAATCACCGTCTTTTCCGTATTGGACGCAAGCCGAGTGGATGTTGAGCATAATCCCTTTCAAACGCTCGTCGACTTCTTCGCGCGACCAGCTCAATCGAAGCGAGTTTTGCGACATTTCAAGACCTGAAGTGGCAACACCTCCGGCATTCGACGCCTTTCCGGGCGCGAACAGAATTTTCGCGTTCAGGAATTCGGTCACTGCTTCTGGCGTAGAGGGCATGTTGGCGCCTTCCGCGACAGCAATGCAACCGTTGGCAACAAGCATTTTCGCCTCGTCCCCGTTCAATTCATTTTGGGTCGCGCACGGTAGCGCAACGTCGCATTTTACTTCCCAAGGACGTTTGCCTTCGACGAATTTCGCGTTCGGATATTTCTTGGTGTATTCGCTGATGCGCTCGCGGCGTTCGTTCTTGATTTCCATCACGTGCGCCAGTTTCTCGGCATCGATTCCGTCGACATCGTAAATATATCCTGAAGAGTCAGAAAGCGTCACCACTTTTCCTCCAAGTTCCGTTGCTTTTTCGGCAGCGTATTGTGCCACGTTTCCAGATCCCGAGATCGCAACCGCCTTTCCTTTAAAAGAATCGCTTTTGGTTCCGAGCATGGATTCCGCGAAATACACACATCCGTAACCCGTTGCCTCAGGGCGAATTAGCGATCCGCCAAACGGAATTCCTTTGCCGGTAAGGACGCCGGTGAACTCGTTTCTCAATCGTTTGTATTGTCCGAACATATAACCGACTTCGCGACCTCCGACTCCGATGTCTCCCGCAGGAACATCCGTATCGGCTCCGATATGCTTGGCCAGTTCCGTCATGAACGCCTGGCAAAAACGCATTACTTCGTTGTCTGATTTTCCTTTCGGATCGAAATCGGAACCACCTTTTCCTCCGCCCATCGGCAAAGTCGTCAAGCTATTCTTGAACGTCTGCTCGAAAGCGAGGAATTTAAGGATGGAAAGGTTAACCGATGGGTGAAAACGCAAACCGCCTTTGTATGGCCCGATCGCAGAATTCATCTGGATGCGGTAACCGCGGTTTACCTGTGTCTTGCCGGCATCATCTGTCCAGCAAACGCGGAACGTGATGATACGCTCGGCCTCGACCATGCGCTCGAGCAACATTTGGCCTTGATATTTCTTGTTTTTTTCAATAAACGGTATTACGGTTTCGGCAACCTCATGAACGGCTTGGATGAACTCCGGCTCGTTCGGGTTCCTTTTGGCCACCGACTCGACAAAAGCATCAATAGATTGTGACATACTTGATTTTTGATTTTAACGTTTTGTTATGAAAACGTTTTCGTTAACGACGCAAAGATATAAGGATAGACAAAATCTGTAGATTATATTTTTGAATTCCGCAACAGATTTATTTCTTTTATAAGAATTTGAACAGTTAAATACCATTACTTCAGATATTTAATTCATTAGGTGCCATTTTTAAGGGAAATCAAGTATTTTTCACTTTAATTTACAAACTGCAACCTATTTTTATATATTTGCCTCGAATTGTAACATCCAGAAGACAATGCCCAAGTATTTAATCATGAGCTTTTTGCTGATGCTCGGCTTCTCGCAAAAGGCTGTGTCCCAGTTTGGCTTTTCTCACGAAATCGGCGCCATTGTTGGCCCCGTGGCGATGATGTCCGACTATGGGGAACGTTACGATTTGAAGACCAACGCCGGCAATTCAGGCTTTGGAGTCGGTATCATCCACTACCTCAATTTTGCTTACAGCGCCGAGTGTAACTGTTACGCTCCGGAAACCTACTTCAACGACCATTTCAAGCTTCGCAGCGAACTTTCGTTCAACAAATCGAAATTACAGCACGAAGGGGAATGGATCGAAGGCGACGGCGTTTTTGCCCAGCAGCTAAAGGCGATGCGTGGTGAGACATCGGTTACGAATATCGGAATGCAATTAGAGTACTTTCCGTTCAGCATCCGCGAATTTTCGGCTTCTCCCGGCAAACTGGCGCCTTTCGTAAGTTTGGGCGGACAATTCTCGTTCTTCAAACCAAAAGCGTATTCGACATTAGGCCCTGGCGAATTGGGCGAAGACCCGATAATTACACCGGTAAAATACTTCGACGCATTCGACCAGAGTGGAGGCACGACATGGTCTGTCGTTGGAAGTATCGGGACGCGTTACAAACTTAGCGTACTTTCGGATTTGATGATCGACCTGCGCTGGCAGTATTATTTCTCGAACTGGGTCGACGGTTTGAACCCGAACCCGGACGTCTACAAAGAGAACAAGGCAAACGAATGGCTGGTCTGGCTCAACGTAGGTTACATTTATTACCTGAATTAGGATTTTTACAGATATAAAAAAGCCCGGACGATGAATCCGGGCTTTTTATTTTACTGAAGTGCCTGTTCGATATCAGCAAGCAAATCATCGATATCTTCGACGCCGACGCTCAAACGCACGAGGTCATCGGAAATACCGATCTCGCGACGCTTGTCTTCCGGAATCGAGGCATGTGTCATCAACGCCGGATGGTTCGCCAGCGACTCTACGCCTCCAAGCGATTCCGCCAACGTGAAGACTTTTAGCTTCTCAAGGAAAGAAATGGCGTCGGCTTTCGCCCCTGATTTGAACTTAAACGACACCATGCCGCCAAATCCAGACATTTGCTTCTTCGCAATTTCGTGAAACGGATGTGATTCCAACCCTGGAAAATAGACAACGGCGACTTTCGGGTGATCGGCTAAAAATGCCGCGATCTTTTCCCCATTTTGGCAATGGCGCTCCATTCTCAGGTGAAGCGTCTTGATGCCGCGAAGCACTAAAAATGAATCCATCGGACCCAAAGTCGCGCCCGTAGCGAATTGCTGGAAGTGCAGCTGCTCGGCCAACTTTTCGTCTTTGATGACAAGCGCACCGGCGATCACGTCGGAATGTCCGCCAAGGTATTTCGTAGCGGAATGCATGACGACATCGGCACCAAGGTCGAGTGGCTTCTGCAGATAAGGCGTCGCAAACGTATTGTCGACTCCAAAAAGCACGTTGTTCGCTTTGGTTATCTTGGCAATCTCGGCTATGTCGGCGAGTTTCATCAACGGATTCGTCGGTGTCTCAGCCCAAACCATCTTCGTATTTTCATTGATCAGGCTCCTGAGTTTTTCAAGATCCGTCAAATCGATAAAATGGAATTTGATACCCGAATCCTTGTAAATGCGCGTGAACATCCGATAGGTTCCGCCGTAAAGATCGTCCATCGCGATGACTTCGTCTCCGGCCTTGAACGAGCGCAGCAAACAATCGGTAGCGGCGAGCCCGGACGAAAAAGCAAGCCCTTTCGCACCATTTTCGATGCTGGCCAAGGCGTTTTCCAAAGCGGTTCGTGTCGGGTTGGCCGCGCGGCTGTATTCGTAATCGCCCAAAGGTTTCCCCGGACTTTCCTGAACGTAAGTCGAGGTTTGGTAGACCGGCGGCATTACGGCTCCTGTAACGGGATCGTGATGCTGTCCTCCGTGTATTGTCTTTGTGTTAAACTTCATGTAATTTATTTTTGTAGGTATTGAATTATTCGCAAATTTAATCTTATTCCCCAACTAATGTCCAACAACCTGATGAAACCGTACTATTACAGTTTTCTTTTGCTTTTCCTATTTGCCTCATGTTCAGGTGAACTCGAGTTTGAAACCAAGACATTCGAAAAGAAGACAAGCCTGAAATGCCAAGGTGTTTGCCCGAAAATCACCATTAAAGTCCCGGTCGCAAAAGACGGCGTTCTTGCCGATACGATCAACGATAAAATATTCGCCACGCTCAAACAAATCGTCTACTTTGGCGAGCAGCCTTACGAGTCGAAGGATTATCAAGGGCTTGCGGACGACTTTATCGCATCCTACGAAAAAATGCAACAAGAAAATCCCGATGAACTTTTCGGATGGGAAGGCGATGTTGCCGGACGCCTCGTGTACAAGTCCGACAAAGTCATAGGCATCGAGTTGCAACATTACACGTTTACCGGAGGCGCCCACGGTTACAGCGGGAAAACATCGTTGCTTTTTAACCGTGAAACGATGCGGTCCATTCCCAACGACAGTCTGTTCAACGACGTGAAAGCAGTCACGGCACTTGCTGAAAAACGCTTTCGCGAAAAGTTTAAGATCCCGGCTAATGCACCTATCAATTCCGGCGGACTGATGTTCGAAGAGGAGAAATTTGCGCTGCCGGCCACTATTTTTCTTTCGGACAAAGGCGTGCTGCTTTATTACAACACTTATGAAATCGCTTCTTATGCCGAAGGGCCGCGCGATCTGATGTTGCCGTATTCCGAAGTGGATAAATTCCTCAAAATAAAGTAACGCGTTTCGTTTTTTCAGCTTTCCTTTGCACGCAAAATATCCACAATGGACATTGTCTATCACTTGTCGACGTGCGACACTTGCCGCAAAATATTGGCTTCTTTGCCAAAGAACGACCTCATGCTACACGACATAAAGAAACAACCGCTTACCGAATCGGATGTCGATCGCATGAAGGAACTGGCCGGGAGTTACGAGGCGCTTTTCAGCAGAAAAGCCCAATTATACAAATCACGCGGGCTCAAAGACCAAAAACTTTCGGAAGCCGATTATCGAAAACTCATCCTCGAACATTACACGTTCCTCAGCCGTCCGGTGTTTATCATCGACAATAAAATATACGTTGGAAACAGTGCACACAACGTCGAAAAGGTAATCGGCGCCCTGAAGTAATGTCCAAACGGAATCTCGCCCTTATCGCGGCCACATTGGTTTCGATCATTTACGGCGTCACCTTCACGATCGCCAAGGATGTCATGCCGGCATTCATCGGCGCTTACGGCTTTATCGTTATGCGCGTCGGCGGATCTGTAGTGCTTTTCTGGACCGCGTGGCTATTTTCCGTCAAGGAAAAAATCGCCAAAAATGATTTCCCGAGAATCATCGCCGCTGCATTTTTCGGAGTCGCGTTCAACATGCTTACGTTCTTCAAAGGATTGAGCCTGACTTCGCCGATATCAGCTGCGGTTTTAATGTGCACGACGCCGATAATCGTATTGGTTTTGTCTGCCGTCATCATGAAAGAACGAATGCAGGCGTCAAAGGTATTCGGGATCGTTTTGGGATTGGTTGGAACGGCGGTTTTGATCGGATACGGAAAATCGGTCGGAAGCGCTACGAATGCCCAACTGGGAAACTTCCTGGTTTTCGTGAACGCCGTTTCCTACGGATTGTACCTCATCATGGTGCGCAAACTCATGGACAAATACAACGCCTTTACGTTCGTGAAGTGGATCTACCTGTTCGGATTCCTCATGGTTTTGCCTTTCGGATGGAGTGAATTTCAGAACGTTTCGTGGCTTCAAATGCCGAATTCGATCGCGCTTAAGATGGCGTTCGTCGTTGTGGTTTCGACATTTCTGACCTACCTGCTCAATTTACTTTCGATGAAAGAATTGAAGCCCACCACCGTTGCGGTATTTATCTATTTGCAGCCGCTGTTCGCCACGGTTTTTGCGATCGGCCTCGGCAAAGACAGCTTGAGTTGGGTCAAGATCTCGGCGGCGCTGCTCATTTTCATCGGAGTATATCTCGTCACGCGAAAGAAGAATCCCGCATCTTGACCCGCCTGTGGGTAACATTTGCTATCTTTGTCCCACTTTTTTGAAGCACATGATACAATCCATGACCGGATTTGGAAAGGCAACTCTTCAGTTGGCTGCCAAAAAGATAACCGTCGAAATCAAATCCCTAAACAGCAAAGGTTTGGACCTTAGCGTACGTATGCCGTCGGCTTATCGCGAAATGGAGCTCGGCCTTCGTTCGAAATTGTCGAACCAGCTTGAACGCGGCAAAATTGATTTCGCGATCTACGTCGAAAACACGACCGAGCAAACCTCGACGCGCGTCAACGTTCCTATCGTAAGGGCTTATATCGCGCAATTGCTCGACATCTATCCCGCCGCGGACGAGACGGAACTCATGAAAATGGCCGTCAGGATGCCGGATGCGCTAAAAACCGAGCGCGAAGAAATGGATGAGAATGAATGGAAGCAAATCGAAGGCGTGATTGCCGATGCTGTAAATAACATCCAATCGTTCCGCATCGCGGAGGGCTCCTCTCTTGAAAAAGAATTTTTACAGCGCATCGCCAACATCATGACGATGATGAACGCCACGGTCGCCATGGACGCGGAACGCATCGACAACGTCAAAAAACGACTATTGGCCGCGATCGACGATTTAAAAGTGACGCTCGACGAGAACCGTTTTGAACAAGAACTTATCTTCTATCTCGAGAAATACGACATTACCGAGGAAAAAGTCCGGTTGGAAAACCACCTCAACTACTTTATACAAACTTTGGCAGACAAAGAAGCCAACGGCCGCAAACTCGGCTTCATCACGCAGGAAATGGGTCGCGAAATCAATACCATGGGTTCGAAATCGAATCACGCCGCCATGCAGAAACTCGTCGTCCAGATGAAAGACGAGCTCGAAAAAATCAAGGAACAGGTACTCAACGTTTTGTAATGGAGAAAGGGAAACTCATCGTATTCTCGGCTCCATCGGGTTCGGGGAAAACCACTATAGTAAGGCATTTGCTGCAACATCCGGAATTGAAACTGGAGTTTTCGATTTCTGCTACCTCACGCGAACCACGCGGACAGGAAGCCCACGGAAACGATTACCATTTCATGTCGGTACACGAATTCAAGCAACACATCAAGAACGAGGATTTCGTAGAATGGGAAGAAGTGTATCCCGATATGTTCTACGGAACGTTGAAATCTGAGGTGGATAAAATCCGTGATCAAGGACGCAACGTCATTTTCGACATCGATGTCTCCGGTGGACTGCGCATCAAACGCAAATTTCCCGAGGAAACCATCGCTATTTTCGTAAAGCCGCCAAGCATAGACGAACTCAAGCGCCGACTCAAGCAGCGCTCCACAGAAAGCGAGGAAAAGATTGCGATGCGCATCGCGAAATCGTCGGCTGAACTGGCGACCTCTCCGCTTTTTGACGTTATTGTCGAGAATGCCGATCTTGACCAGGCAAAGCAAAAAGCTTACGATTTGGTAAGTGATTTTATCAGAAACGGCGAAATTCCTACAAAAGAATAGATCGTGAAAGTCGGCTTATACTTTGGGACGTTCAATCCGATACACGTCGGACATCTGATCATTGCCAACCACATGGCCGAATTCACCGATCTCGATCAGGTTTGGATGGTAGTTACGCCTCACAATCCGCTCAAGAAAAAATCGACGTTGCTCGACGACTACACGCGTCTCGAATTGGTTCGTTTGGCTACCGAGGATTATCCGAATCTGAAACCGACCGATATCGAATTCAAGCTGCCGCAACCCAACTACACGATCAATACACTCGCTCATTTGGAAGAAAAGTTTCCAAACCACGAATTTTCGCTGATCATGGGCCAGGACAATATCGAATCGATACACAAATGGAAAAACTACCAGGTAATCCTCGAGCGGTATCCGATTTTGGTCTACCCGAGGATTCCGTCCGGCAACGAGCCAATGGATAATCACACAATCGAGGGTCGGAAAATTGATTGGGTAGATGCACCTGTCGTTGAAATTTCGTCGACCTTTATTCGAAATTCGATCAAGGAAAAGAAATTCGTCAAAGCCCTTTTACCTGAAAAAGTGTGGGAATATATCGACCACAATAACCTTTACCGGAAGTGACCATAAATCAAAAGGCGCTTCTGAAACTGGTTCAAAAGCGCCTTTCTCAAAACACCAAAAACAAAATTTAACTAACTTTTTTGTAATCGTAAAGATTATATCTAAAGCTATTAAACGCAAATCCGAAAGGTGCATTGTGCTTAAAATCATAATAATAAGTTAAAATTAACCTGTAGTATTTCACTGAAGATATTTTAACGGGAATAATCATCATAACTCAAAATAGCTTTCCTTTTTTTGGACTATTTTTGACCTAAACAATTACGACAATAATGAGCCAAAAACCCAAATTTGCCGTTATCGGAGGCGGAAGCTGGGCAACCGCCATCGCCAAGATGCTTTGCGTGAATTGCGATGAGATCGCGTGGTATATGCGGAATGAAGATGCGATCGATCACTTGAGAGTACATCATCACAACCCGAACTACTTGAGCTCTGTGGAATTTAACCCGAATCGACTCAAACTGACAAGCGACCTTAACGGGGCCGTCGACTATGCCGATTACATCATATTTGCCATCCCGTCTGCGTTTTTAAACGATGAAATGGCCAAGCTCAGTTCGAGCCTCGAAGGGAAAGTGATTTTTTCCGCGATAAAAGGCATCGTTCCCGAGACAAGCCTCATCGTAGGGGAACATTTTAACAAGCAATATGACATTCCGTTCGAGAACATCGGCGTCATTACCGGGCCCTGCCATGCCGAAGAAGTCGCGCTCGAACGCCTCTCCTATCTCACGATCGCGTGCGGAGACAATAAAAAAGCGAAAGTAATGGCGGCTCATCTGTCGAGCGATTATATCAAGACGAAAATTTCCGACGATATCATCGGTACCGAATATGCCGCGATGCTGAAGAATATTTACGCCATCGCTGCCGGAATCGCACATGGCCTCGGATACGGCGACAACTTTCAGTCGGTGTTGATGAGCAACAGCATACGCGAAATGAAGAAATTCATCCGGAAAGTGCACAAAATGAAGCGCAACATCAACAATTCCGCTTATTTGGGCGATTTACTCGTCACCGGATATTCGGTATTTTCGAGAAACCGCATGTTCGGGAACATGATCGGGAAAGGTTACACGGTCAAAAGCGCGCAGATGGAGATGAATATGGTAGCCGAAGGTTATTATGCGGCTAAAAGCGCCCATAAACTGAACGAAAAGCTCGAAGCCAACACGCCAATCATCGACGCGGTTTTCGAGGTCTTATACGAAGGGCAAGAGGCTAGAAAAGTATTCAAGAAACTGACGGAAAAATTGGACTAGGCCGATAATTCTAAGTTCCGGTATGAGAGAACGCAGAAAAAATCCTGTGACATTTTTTTCAGGAATTTTTTTTGTCACAAAATGTGTGACATTTTTTTTCTTCTTCGTTTTTTGTCACAATTCCTAAAAATTTCTGATTAAACAAACAAAAAAAAGACGCGCCCGAATGGAAACGCGTCTTTTTTTATTGGTAATCTTTATCGAACTATCACGCCGGGTTGCCAGATGTGCGGCACTTCTTCCGTCGCGCGCTCATTGATGGTGTTCGTTCGGAAAATGAACTTTTTATCGTAAAGCGTGTTCCCGATGAAATACGTGACCATGAATTCATTGTTTAACGCCAAAACGCTTTTCTCGACCATTTCGACCTTCACTACAGATTGTGTGGGCACTTTTACAAAAGCGTGGCGCAGCATCGAAGTGCGTTTCATTTCACCATCTATGGTTCCGAAGGCCTTCGATACGACCATGACGCTGTCGAGATCGAAATCAGAATCGTTCACGAGATGTACGTACCAAACCTTTTCCATAAAATCGTCGTTCCATTCCTGGATGGCGGCAAGGTAAACGTTCTCTACTTTTGGGATGATGATGTCTTTTTTCATAGTCGTGAAGTCCTAAGGATGTAAGGTATTGGAGACGCAAAGTTCGGCCACGCGGGATTTTCTGTCAGAAAACTCGTTGCTACTGCAATTCCCTTTCGAGGTTCGACTTAAATACTTGACTTGAATTGCTCCAAGAATCGCACATCGTTCTCGTAGAACATCCTGATATCGCCGATCTGGTACAGCAACATCGCGATGCGTTCGATCCCCATTCCGAATGCGAATCCGGTGTTTTCGTCCGGGTTGATGCCGCAGTTGCGCAAAACGTTCGGGTCTACCATTCCGCAGCCCATGATTTCAAGCCAACCGGTTCCTTTGGTTATACGGTAGTCGGTTTCGGTCTTCAATCCCCAATAAATATCGACTTCGGCGCTTGGCTCCGTAAATGGAAAGTAAGACGGGCGAAGGCGAATCTTCGACTTGCCGAACATTTCCTTCGTGAAATATTGCAGCGTCTGTTTTAAATCTGCAAACGAGACATCTTTATCGATATACAAACCTTCCACCTGATGGAAAATGCAATGCGAACGGCTCGAAACGGCTTCGTTGCGGAACACGCGTCCTGGCGAAATCGTCCGGATTGGCGGCTTGTTGTTTTCCATGTAACGAACCTGAACGGACGAGGTGTGCGTGCGTAGCAAAACATCGGGATTCGTCTGGATAAAAAACGTGTCCTGCATGTCGCGCGCCGGATGGTACTCCGGAAGGTTCAAAGCCGTGAAATTGTGCCAGTCGTCTTCGATTTCGGGGCCTTCGGACACGTTGAATCCTATGGTGGAAAATATATCGATGATTTGATTTTTCACAAGCGAGATCGGATGGCGCGAACCGATGACCATCGGCTCCCCGGGACGGCTCAGATCGCCATACCCGCCTTTCGACTCTTCCTTGCTCTCGAGCATTTCATGGATCGACTTGACCTTTTCCTCAGCGGTGTTTTTGAGTTCGTTGATGACCTGCCCGAACTCTTTTTTCATCTCATTCGGAACATTCTTGAACTCCGCGAAAAATTCCTTGAGCAAGCCCTTGCTACCCAAAAATTTGATTCGGAATGCTTCGAGCTGCTCTTTGCTGTCGGTATGGAATTCCCGGGCTTCGACAATAAACTCTTTGATTTTATCGGTCATCTTCATGTCTTTGAGGATGCAAATTTAAAAAAGATTGCACGATTAAAGGATTGAATGGATAAAAGATTGCTTCCAAATATCGGCCCGTTTACTTTTTGCTGAAGATTTTGCCAATTGACATAAAAAAAGGCCGAAAACTGAATTCCGGCCTTTGTGATTATTTCTTTTTCGACTTCTTTTTCGCTGGTTTCTTTTTTTCAGCAACTTTCTTTTTCGTCTTTTTCGCCTTTAGTTTTTTAGCCTCTTTGGCTTTTTTCTCTGCTTTTTCAGCCTTGTCTCTTTCTTTGGCTTTCTTCTCGCGTTTCTTTAGGTCGTCGGCAAGTTTCTTAAGCTTTTTGAGATCTTTGTCCTTGAACTTCTTTGGTTTGTCTGACGTTTCCAAAACGACTCGCTTGTCAGACTTCTCACTGTCTGTCTCGATTGGCGTAGTTTCCGAATTCACGGGTTTGCCGACTGATTTTTTCGAAACCGGCTTCGTCCCAGCTTTTTGGGCAACCGTTTTTTTGGTTCCCGCCGGTCTGCCTGGTGTTCTTTTCGCGACTGTTTTTGGTGCCGCATCGTCTGCAACTTCAGAAGATTTGACCTCTTCCGCTTTTTGGCTGACCGCCTTCGAAGCAGTTTTCCTGATCACAGGTTTGCGTACCGCTGGCGTTTTTGCCTGGGCATTTGACGGCGCACTTTCCGCTGTCTTGACAGTTTTTGCAGCTGGCGTCTTCGCGGATGCCCTTCTGACAATCGGCTTTTTCGCTACTGCAGCGGGATCAGACTCCTGAGCTGCCTGGGCAGTTTTCGGCGACGCCGTCTTAACAGGTGTTTTTCTGGTCGCTGGCTTTTTCGCAGCAGGTTTTTTAGCGGCCGGCTTTCGCGTTGTCGCAGCTTTAGCAGCCGGAGCGATTGCAGGATTTGTGTCGTTTGTAGTTTCGGGTTGATTGTGCTGTTCTGGCAGGTTGTCTTGTTCCACGTAAGATTGATTTGGTTACTAAATGTCGATTCGTAAAATCGCGATCTGCAAGCGATTAGCGCCTTTACATTTCAGAATCGTATTAAAGATACATTTTTTTTTCGCTGATAACTTCAAGCCGGCAAAAATATCGGTTTATTGTATTAGTCCTTTTTCGACGAAATAGCTTACGATCGCCTCTTTCATCAATACCGACTGTTCCCCGGCCCTTAAAGGCGGAAGCTCCTCTTTCACCTTGTAGTGCGGCCAACCGTCGCGGTCGACGAACTCGAATTCGTAAAATCCGTACGGTTCGAGCAAGCGGCAAATGGCGATGTGCATCAGGTTGAGTTTTTCGTCTTTTTTGAATTTATTGTGGACTTTGCCCAATTCCTGGACGCCGATCAGGTAAATAATGCCATCCAGATCGAGGTCTTCGCCTTGGGAAAATTTATCGGACAGGAATTTGACGAGCGTTTCCCATCGCTCTTTGAGTTGTATATCGCGTGACATATTTGTTGGTTTCAAACAAAACCGTTTGCGGGCTTTGCAGTATTTTAGCGTCCAAAATTACGCATTAAACCATAATCAGTGGCTTTTATCGACATCCTACTTATCATCTTCCTTTTCATCGGAACATTTAAAGGCCTTAGAAACGGGCTATTTGTGGAACTCGCTTCCCTGATCGGGATTTTTCTCGGACTATGGGTCGCGTTGAAATTTTCAAACGTGACGCGTGATTTCTTCGGACAGCACTTAGGCTCGAACCCAAAAACGGCCTACGTCATCGCCTTCATCATCACTATGGTGGCCGTTGTCGTCGCCATTTCATTGATGGCCAAGGTGCTTACTAAGGTCGCCGATTTTTCCGGCATTGGGATTTTCAACAGCATCGGCGGAGCACTTTTCGGCTTTATCCGTATGGCGCTTGTACTGAGCGTCCTGCTCAACATCTTTGACAAGGTTAACATCATGGAAACTTTTGCCAGTAGGGAAACACTCGACAAATCCAAAGTCTACGGCCCGCTTAAGGCATCCGCGGAAATCGTCTACCCGTTCCTCAAAGAAGAACTGCACGAGATTCGTATCGACCTCAGCAAATAATGGTCACTTGAGCTCGCGAATCGCAGACTGCTCGATCCAGCCTTGGGTGCCATCTGAAAGTTCCACTTTTTTCCAGTTGTCCAGCTTCTCAAGCACGTACACTTTCGTTCCTTCATGCAAAATAAAGGCGTCCTGAGCATTGTTTTGAGGCTCGCTTTTTACCGAGGCGACTGACGCAAAAACAATTGCCGGCCGTTCCAAACTGTCGGTACTTTTCTCGAAAATTGCAGCAAAAACTGTCAATCCGATGAAAGCCGCTCCGACGAACATCATTGTGAAAAAGATACGTTTGACCAACGTGTTTCCCGAAAAATAATAGCCGATGAAAAACAACAAAACCGCAAAGGCGCCCGCGACTGCAAACATCGCCCACGTATTGTAATTCACTTGTGAAGTAAAATCCTCGATCATCTTCCGGAAGCCCACTTTCGGCGTTTCCTTAACCTCATCGATTTGTAGTTTTTGCGCAAATTTGAGGTTGTTCGAGATTTCGGCATCGTCAGGATTCAGCAGCAGTGCTTTTTCGTAATTGTAAATCGCCGGAGCCACGCGGTTGAGCTTGTAGTAAGCGTTACCGAGGTTAAAATAAAGCTCCGCGGATTCCTTTTTCGACTTCAGAATAGACTCATACACGTCGGCCGCAGCCTGAAAATCGCCTTTGCGATACAATTCGTTCCCTTTGTCAAAAACGCTTTGCGCCCAAAAAACCTGGGAAAGCAACAGGAATATGAAAACCGCTTTTCTCATGTTATTGGATTTGTTTTTCAAGTTCGGAAATGATTGTCGCTGCCTTCTCGTAATCGTGTTGAATCGCCGTACTCGAAGCCGGGGCGTAACGCGCAAATTCGCAATCTTCGGTCAATTTGATGAAATTGTCGACGGTTTGCGGCTGGGCATTGCGGCTCAAAAGCAACTCACGTATGCGGTCTTTGCTCATTTCGGACGTCTCGATTCCCAGTTTTGCTTTTAGGAAATTGTGCAGCGCCCGTTCAAGCGCAATGTAGAATTTTTCCTTGTCGGATATGTTCCTGCGGGCTTCCGACAAATATTTTTTGACCAACCGGCTCGAAGTACGCAATCTGTTTCCTGTGACGTCGCGATCGATCGCCTCTTTTTTCCTTCGCGCCAGGATAATGATCGGAATGATCACGAAAGGCGCGACCAACAATCCGTAAAACAATCCTGAGCCAAAAAAATCTTTTTTCTTCGTCGGAACCAATTGCGTTTTCAGCTTGATGAACTTGAACTGGTCGCCTGCCGAAATTTGCTGTTTTCCGGCTCCCGATGCGGCAACGGCATCTCCCGATTGTGGCGCGCCCGGCCCGTCGAGCACCTTGATCATGATCTCGGGAGAAGTGATCGTCTTGTATCGGCCGGACTTGATGTCGAAATAGCTGAACGACATCGGCTTGATCGGATAATTACCCTTATACGTCGGGACGATCGTGTAGGTATCGGAAACGCGTCCGGTCATGCCCGAAAGTGGCGTTTGCACATTTTCTTTGTGGACAGGATCGTACATTTCGAGAGCCGATGGCACGACAGGCTTCGGCAAATCGAACAATTTGAGATTTCCTTTTCCGGAAACGCTGACCGTCAAATCAAGGCTTTCACCATTCTTGAGCATCGTTTTGGACGGTTTGACGTTAAAGTCGAAGCTTCCGACGGCTCCTGAAAAATCTTCGGGTTTTCCGGCTTCAGGCAACGCGCGGACGTTGATCGTCTTGACGCCGGCAGAAACCCGCTTGTTGTCCTGGACGATTTGAGGTCGGCCGAACCAGTCGCGTCTTCCCGTCGGAACCTGGATATCGAGATCGAGTGAGAGCGGTTCGATGATGAGCTTCCCTGATTTCTGCGGATACAGCACGGTTTTCCGAAGCACGACGTAGCGCACAGGTTCTCCGTTGAACGTGCCTTGTTCGGCTACCAATTGCTTGATGTCGATGTTTTGGCTCCAGAAGTCGTTGTATTTTGGCTTTTCAAGTTCGCGCCAATTCGATATCCCGACGTTGTAGCTCAAATAAAGCTTGTAGACGACGGTTATCGGTTCGTTGATGTATGGGTTCGTTTTTGAGATTTCAGCCACGAGATGGATCGCATCGTCAACATTCACAGGTTCGGGTTCTCCCGGCTGTCGCGGACGTTGCACCGCATTGGTCACATTGATTTTGACGGGATTCGTCTTGTAGACTTGTCCTCTGATATCGATCGAAGCCGACCTGATCGTGAGCGTCCCTTTTTGTGTCGGCATCAGGAAATAGATATAGCTTTTTTGGAACGAACTGCGCCCGTTTACCCACGATTGGCTCACGGATTGGCTTGGCCCGCCCACGATGCGGAATCCGTCGAAATTAGGAGGAGTGAAATTGTCCCCATCGTCGTTCATGACGAAATCGACGCGCAGCGTTTCATTGACTCCAAGCGTTTGCTTCGTGACCTTGGCCTCGAATTGGACTTGGGCGAAAACTGCCTGTGTGAATAAAAATAATATGAAAATGCTCTTCTTCATGTGGCTGTAAAAACTACCAATCCTTTTCATTGCGCACCGGTTTTCCTTTGACTTGCTGCGCTTTAACTTTATCCTGGACTTTTTTCTCTTCGTGGTTCACGGCGTCGAGCAGGTTTTCGATGCGTTGGCCGGAAATTCCGTTGCCTTGCCCTTGTTGTGGCTTCGGCCTTTGCTGTGGCTTGTTTCCACCTTGTTGGTCCTGGTTCTGCTGATTGTCTTTTTTATCCTTGTTCCCGTCTTTATTGTCCTGTTTGTTCTTGTCTTTGTTGTCGTTTCCGTCCTTGTCCTTTTTATCCTTGTCTTTTTCTTTGTCCTTATCCTTCTTTTTGTCGTTTGGCTTTGGCGGATTGTCCTTGAGCATCTTGCGCGCCAATGCGTAATTGTAGCGCGTTTCGTCGTCTTTAGGATTGTTGACCAGAGCATTTTTGTAGGCGTTGACGGCGCCCTGATAGTCTTTCATGTTCATGAGCACGTTGCCCATGTTGTGCCAGGCTTTGTGCTTTTCTTCGCGCGTAATGGCGTTCTTGATCGCGCTTCCGTAAGCAAAACCGGCTTCCACCTGATGTTTTTGGGTGTAAATGCTGTTTCCGAGGTTGTATGATGCAGCCGCCTTTTTAGGGAATTTCGATTGGGAAACTCTAAAATCAGCTTCCGCTTCAGCGTAGTTTTTCTCGGAATACGCTTCGTTTCCTTTCGGAAGAAATTTATCTTTTTCCTCTTTGACCTCTTCCTGCGCGAACGACACGGCACAACCGAAGATCAAAAGCCCGTAAGTCACTAACTTCTTCATGATTCCTTTTCATTAAACAGATTCATCTTCCGGATCCATTTTGTTTTCTTTTCCAACAACAAGATATCGATCGCAAGCAAAACGAACGCAATCCCGATGAACCACTGGAATTGAGAGTTGAAATCGGTGAACTGTTCGCTCTCAAATTCGTTCCTTTCGATGTTTTCAAGTGATTTTTTCACATACTCGACGACGTCCTTAGTTGTATTTCCATCCACGTACCCTTTGCTGTTTTTGGAAATGTTCCTGAGACTTTCGACGTTGCGTTTGGTAATTACGATTTCGCCGTTTCCGTCTCGCTTGAATCCTTCGACGCGATTGCCGTCCTTGAGCGGAATCGGCCCGCCTTTTTCAGATCCGACGCCTATCGTGATGATTTTGATACCGTCTTTTTTTGCATCTTCGGCCACATCTTCGGAGCCATCTCCGTGGTCTTCGCCGTCTGAAATCAGCACGATCATTTTGCTGGTTCCCTTGTCTTCCTTGTCGAAATACGAAGCCGAAAGCTTGATCGCATCGTCCAAAGCCGTTCCCTGGGAAGAAACCATGTCCGTATCCATACCTTGCAGGAACATCTTGGCCGAGGCGTAATCTGTCGTGATCGGCAAAACTGGGAATGCGCTTCCGGCGTAAGCCACGATGCCGATGCGGTCGCCTGCCAGCTGGTTGATGATTTGGGATACGACCTGTTTGCTTTTCTCCAATCGGTTTGGCGCAACGTCTTCCGCCAGCATACTTTTGGACACGTCGACGGCAAACACGATGTCGATTCCTTCGCGTCTCACCGTTTCGGTCTTCGTCCCGATTTTCGGATTCACCAATCCCAAAATCAGGCACGCGAGCGCTAATATGAAAATCGAAAATTTGAGCGTTTGCTTAAACGTCGATTTTTCCGGCGAAAGTCGTTTCACCATTTCGAGATCGCCAAACTCTTTTTGCCTGCGTCGCTTCCAGTACAAATTGAACAGGAAGATCGCCGCCAGGACGGGGATGGCGATGAGTAAATACAGATATTTTTTTTCGTCTAATTCGTACATATCTAGATAAAACTGCGGAAAACCGTGTGGCGTAATGCAATTTCAAGCAGCAGCAAAAGGGCCGCTAAAATCGCGAACGGGCGGAATTCCTCGTCGTAATCGTAAAATTTCAATTCTTCGATTTCGGTGGTTTCAAGCTTGTTTATTTCCTCGTAAATCTTCTCGAGGCTGTTTTTGCTCGTCGCCCTGAAATACTTGCCTCCGGTTTTGTCGGCTATGCTTTTCATCAGTTGTTCGTCGATTTCGACGGGCATCATTTTGAACAGGAAACCTCCGTTTGGCGCATAGTCGTAAGGGAATTCGGCCATTCCTTTTGTTCCGAGTCCGATCGTATAGACTTTGATCCCGAATTCTTTTGCAATATCGGAAGCGGTTTCCGGCTCGATGAATCCCGTGTTGTTGACGCCGTCTGTCATCAAAATGACGATTTTGCTTTTGGCTTTGCTGTCTTTAATGCGGTTTATCGCCGTGGCCAATCCCATTCCTATCGCGGTTCCGTCCTTCAGCACCTGATCGTATCTGATCGACTTGATCGCGCCTTCCACAATCGCTTTGTCGCTCGTCACGGGCGTTTTCGTGTAGGCTTCGGCTGCGTAGATTACGATTCCGATGCGGTCGTTAGGTCGCCCCTCGACGAATTTCTCGGCGACATCCTTTAGCGCTTCCATCCTGTTCGGACGCAAATCTTTAGCGAGCATCGAAGCCGAAACGTCTATCGACATCACGATATCCACTCCTTTAGTGGTTTTGGTCTTGCTGCTCACATCGACCGTCCGCGGACGCGCCAAGGCCACGATCATCAGGCTCAACGCCAAAATCCGCAACACGAACAAAACCGGCTTGATCTTGGCCAAAAACGATGTCGAGTTGCCGAAGCCTTTGAGCGAGCTGATTTTCAACGTCGCCGTCTGCTCTTTGCGTTTCCAGATGTGATAGCCCACGAGAGCCGGAATCAGCAAAAACAACCAGAAAAATCCTGGGTTCATAAAAGTCACGCCGTCCATCATTGCATCACTTGTTTAAGTTCGACGGAATTGAGGATGCGTTCGGCCATGTCTTTCGCGTATTGGTCATCTTCGCGGTGAATGATGGCGATTTGCTGCACGCCGTTCTGCTGGCCGAAAACCATGGTTTGATAAACCAGTTTTACGTCCTCGCCAGTAATCTTGTCTTTGCGGACGTAAGTTCCGTAGGCCTTTCTACCCGCAAGCCCTTTGTCTGTATTGTATTCTTCCTGTTTGACCAGCATGTTCCTGGCGCCCATCTTTTCGATAAGCCCGACCGATCCTTCGATTGCTTTCTCCAAATCGACCTGGATTTCGCTTTTATAGCTCATCGTCGAGACTCCCACGTAAAAATCGTCGGTCATTGAACCATATCCGAACATCTGGAAATCCTTGAGCATCGCAAAAGCGTCTTTGGGCAGGAATTTTTCGGCATCCATGCGCGTGAGTACTTTTGGCGTTTCGATTGCGATCGCCGGGTTTCCGTAGTCGCTCCTCACCCATTCTCCTTCGGAAAGTTCTTTTGTTGGATGTCCCAGGATGTTGTCCTTGACATAATCGAATCCTTTTGTTATCGAAAAATAAACGGTTAGACCGACAACAAAAAACACCACGACAGAAGCGGCCAGCATTACGCGTTTGCGTTTTTGGCGCTGCAATTCCTTTTTGAATTGAAGTTCGCGGAACGCTTCGGTTTCTTCGTCTTCTTCTTCCTTCGGAACCGATTTGTCGATCACGACGATCACTTTTTCGATTTTTTCCTTGTCGCCGATGATTTCAAAATCCATTGGGCGCGACTTGGCGAACTTGACCAAATCTGCGGTTTTCAACACGCGTTCCAAATTTTCGAACGTGTCCTGGTTGATGGGCATTTTCTTGTTGGAAGCCGCGTCCCTTAACGCCACGATAAGTTCGGATGTCGTCGATTCCATTGCCGGAATGTGGATGACCTCCTCGATGTAGGTTCGGGCGATATCGGTCAATTCCGAATAATAATCCTTGACTTCCCCGCGCTGCACCAGCTGTTTTTTCTCGAGGTTCGACAGCAACGCATTCGCCTTTTCGATAGGGGATTTATAAACGATTTCCTCCGATTTTTTCGTTTTGAATTTTTTTATCAGAAAATACGCGAGGTATCCCAAACCTCCGATGACCACAGCGATAAGCAAATACAGCCAAATGCCCCAACCTTCGGAAGGAGCGGCGATTATCGGGCGGATGTCATACATTTTCTGTTTGAGCGTGTCCACCTCAACACTTGCGACCTCTATCGTCAAACTGTCCGAATAGAACGGTTTTTTATCGATCAAAATCGGAAGTCGCGGCACGGAATAGCGTCCGGAATCGAATTGCGTCAACCCGTACATCTTTATGAGTTCGAATTTTCCGTCTTTTTCGACGGTATCGACGGCATAGTTGCGAATGACCTCGAGCATACCGAACCGTTCGCCTCTTGGAAACACGACGTTTTCGGTGGTGTCCGTCTGGACACGCAACGTCAGGTTGAACTGAGCGCCAATTTTATTTTTTGTCGTATCGACGCTGGTCTCGACGCGCTTTTGGGCAAACCCGAAAGCCGAAAGCAACAACAATGCGATATACAGAATTTTCCTCATGCTAAGACCTGGATTTGAAATAGCCCAGTAATTTGGTCACATAACTTTCGTCGACGCGCGTATTGACGACGCCAGCGCCGCATTTACTGAACGTTTCCTTGAAATATTTGACCTTTTCGTGATAATATTTTTCATAGTCCGTGCGCACCGATTTTGAGCCGGTATTCACAAGACGTTGTTCCCCAGTTTCCGCGTCAAGCATTGGAACCATTCCAAGATTCGGAAGTTTTTCCTCTCTCGGGTCATAGACGCGGATGCCGGTAATGTCGTGTTTTTTGGATGCGATTTTGAGCACGAATTCGTAATCGGGCGCCATAAAGTCGGAAATCAAAAACACGATGGCCTTTTTCTTTTGTACCGACGATAAGAACTTCAATGCTTGAGCGACATCGGTTTTGCGGCTCTTCGGCTTGAATTCGATGAGTTCGCGTATGATGCGCAACACATGTGATTTTCCTTTCTTGGGCGGAATGTACAATTCGATTTCGTCGGAAAACAAGACCAATCCGATCTTATCGTTGTTCTGCGTGGCCGAAAATGCCATGGTTGCCGCGATTTCGGTCACGATCTCTTCCTTGAACTGGTTTTTAGACCCGAAGCTCTCCGATCCTGAAACGTCCACCATAAGCATCATCGTCAACTCCCGTTCTTCTTCGAATACCTTCACAAACGGCTCATTGTAACGCGCCGTCACATTCCAGTCTATGGCGCGCACGTCATCCCCAAATTGATATTGGCGCACTTCGCTGAACGTCATACCACGGCCTTTGAACGACGTATGGTATTCGCCCGAGAAGATGTGATCGCTCAACCTTCGGGTCTTGATTTCGATTTTGCGGACTTTTTTTAGAAGTTCCTTTGTATCCATTGAAATAAGTTTAAGGTTTAAGGCTTAAGGTTTTTGGGATGTAACGCGAAAACGTCCAACTTTGAACTTTAAACTTTAAACAACTATCACGGCACTTCGACTTCGTTGACGATCTTGTTGATGATGTCTACCGAGGTGACGTTTTCTGCTTCGGCTTCATACGTAACTCCGATCCTGTGGCGCAACACATCGTGGACGACGGCGCGCACATCTTCTGGAATCACGTAACCGCGGCGCTTGATGAACGCGTAACACTTGGCCGCTGTGGCCAAATTGATACTTCCGCGCGGAGACGATCCGAAACTGATCAATGGTTTAAGATTTTCGAGTCTGTATTTTTCAGGGAAACGGGTAGCAAAAATGATGTCGAGGATGTATTTCTCGATTTTCTCGTCCATATAAACCTCGCGAACGGCCGCTTGGGCGCGCAAAATCTGGTCAATGGAGACGACTTGGTTGACTTTTTCGTACGATCCTTTAAGATTTTGGCGAATCACATGTCGCTCTTCCTCCATCTTCGGATAATCGATTACGGTCTTGAGCATGAAACGGTCGACCTGAGCCTCGGGAAGCGGATACGTTCCTTCTTGCTCAATCGGGTTCTGTGTCGCCAAAACCAAAAATGGTTTGTCGAGTTTGAATGTAGTATCGCCAATCGTAACCTGTTTTTCCTGCATGGCTTCAAGCAAAGCAGATTGTACTTTCGCAGGAGCGCGGTTGATCTCATCGGCAAGCACGAAATTCGCGAATATCGGGCCTTTCTTTATCGAAAAATCGTTGGCTTTTATGTTGTAAATCATGGTTCCGACAACATCGGCCGGAAGCAAATCGGGCGTAAACTGGATGCGGCTGAAAGAACCGTGGACGGCCTGTGAAAGCGTGTTGATCGCAAGTGTCTTGGCCAATCCCGGAACGCCTTCGAGCAAAATGTGACCTTGTCCCAACAATCCGATGAGCAAACGCTCCGTCATGTGCTTTTGTCCAACGATCACTTTGCCCATTTCCATCATGAGCAGGTCGATAAAAGCGCTTTCCCTCTCTATTTTTTCATTGATCGCCCTGATGTCCAAAGCGGCGCTGGTGTCTTCCATTTTGAGAATTAATTTAGTTAAATGCTTGTGTCTGGTTAATTGACGTCGCAAGGTGGAAATTTCTTCTATTTGGAATTGTTAATGCCTCGTTAAAAAATCGTTGAAAGCCCTGTGATTAAGGCTTATTTGTGATTTTGTTTTTATAATTTTAAGACCGTAAACAAACATCTCTTGAAAACATCTTTATCGCCCATTATTTCGGGCACCATGAACTGGGGCGCCTGGGACAAGAAACTGTCTGCGGACGAAATGGCCCACACCATCCACATGTGTCTTGAAAACGGCATCACGACCTTCGACCACGCTGATATTTATGGCGGTTATACCACTGAAGCGGAGTTTGGTGAAGGTTTCAAAAAAAGCCGGCTCTCGCGCGAAAAAATCCAGTTGATCTCCAAATGCGGTATTGAGCACGTAACCGGAAATCGCAACAATAAGATCAAGCATTACAACTACTCGAAAGAGTACATTATCTGGTCGGTTGAGAATTCGCTTAAAAACCTTCAAACCGAATATCTCGATGTTCTTTTGTTGCACCGTCCGAGTCCGTTAATGGTGGCGGACGAGATTGCGGAAGCGATTACCAAATTGCAGTCTGAAGGCAAAATTGTCGACTTTGGGCTTTCGAACTTCACGGCGTCCCAAACGGATTTGATCCGACAGAAGATCGATGTTTCGTATAATCAGATACAATTCTCGGCAACGCATTTTACGCCTATGCTCGACGGATCGCTTGACCACATGCAGGTAAACGGGATCCGGCCGATGGCATGGAATCCGCTCGGGACGGTTTTCCGGGAAGATTCCGAAAAAACCCGGTGGATGAAGCAGCTTCTGGCTTCTTTGGTTCAAAAATATGAGGTCGGCGCCGATGTTTTGTTGTTGGCCTGGATTCTCAAACATCCGGCTAAAATCCTTCCGATAGCAGGAACGGTAAACGTAGGACGCATCCAGCAACTTATGAAAGCGACACAACTCGAAATGGAATTGGAAGATTGGTTCGCGATCTGGACGGAAAGCATGGGCGATAAAGTGCCTTGAAAATGGTTTAAAGTTTAAGGTTTAGAGTTTCTCAACCACTAACTTCACTTTGAACCTTAAATAAAATTACAACACAATGAAAACAGTCCTGATCACCGGAGCAACCAGCGGCATCGGTCGCGCCTGCGCCAGAATATTCGCCAAAAACAGCTTCAAGGTCATCATTTGCGGACGCCGTGAAGACCGGCTTTCGGAATTGCAGGATGAACTTTCCCAACGAACGGAAGTTCACAGTTTGCTTTTTGACGTCAGCGATAAACAATCGGTAACGGCCGCAATTGCTTCGCTTCCGCCAATCTTCTCCAACATCGATGTACTGGTCAACAATGCCGGGAACGCCCATGGACTCGATCCTATACAAAATGGCTCTCTCGACGATTGGGACGCAATGATCGACATCAACGTAAAAGGTCTGCTGTATGTTTCAAAGGCGGTGATCCCTGGAATGGTTGACAGGAAAAAGGGGCATATTATCAACATAGGCTCGATTGCCGGAAAGGAAGTGTACGCCAACGGAAACGTATATTGCGCGACAAAACACGCCGTCGACGCGTTGACAAAATCCATGCTTATCGACCTGAATCCGTTTGGGATAAAGGTTGGTGCGATACATCCGGGAATGGTGGAAACGGAATTTTCCGAAGTTCGCTTTAAAGGCGATACAGATCGCGCAGCCAACGTTTATAAAGGTCTGACGCCACTTTCCCCGGAAGACGTCGCCGATACGATCCATTTTGTGGTGTCGCGACCGTATCACATCAACATCTCGGATTTGGTAATTTTGCCGACCGATCAGGCTAGCGCCACGGTCGTGAATCGGAAGTGATCAACTTCGATATCTTACGGATTTTGAGGTCCGAGCTTAACATTTTTTACAGATTTTCTGTAAGGGGATGTGGGTTGGAATGTCTAACTTTGGGGAGATATAACATATTTTGGAAATATGTTATATCTGGGGGAAAAAGAAAATTTCTAAGAATCGAAAACCAAATTCCATTGCATCCCAACTTACGCTAAACCCGCTTTCGAAATCGCCAATTTTTTAAGTCATCTACTTCGCCCTCGACATCCATCGCGCCATTTCAAATCGCCCCCTAAAAACAATTAAAATCGGATACGCATATAGATTTAACGCAAACAAAACGTAAGATTCGTTAAGTTGCGGAATGATTAACAAACGCCTCCTAATCAAGAATTTGCTCGCACACAACGACGAAAGCAGTTTCTATGACAAGAAACGGCAGTTGAATTTGCATACAAAGGAGGGCAAGGCGAAGTTTCTCAAACATATTTGCGCGCTTTCGAACTCGAACCCGAACAACAATTCCTATATCGTAGTTGGCGTTGAAGATCAGGACAACCAGATCGTGGGAGACGATTTTTTTGACGACAGCCGCATCCAAAATCTCGTGAATGCGTTTTTGGAAAATCCGCCGAAGATTCAGTATGAGAACGTGCCTTTTCCGAATTTGCCCAAAGATCGCGTCGTCGGGCTGGTCACGATCCGGCCGAAGACCAAAACTTCTCATTTCAAAAAAAACATACACGTCATCCCGATGAACGCCATGTTCGTGCGCGTCGGCAGCAACTCTATGCCTGTTGAAGGTGAAATTGAAAAAAGTTTCGCCAATACGCAAACCGTGATCGACATCGAGAACAGCTCCCGAAATTCCATTGGTTATACGCTTGACGGCGTGATGGATTTCATGCAGAACCGACATCGCGATATCTCTCCAAAATACAAGGTGTTTAAAGAATTGTTCGTGATCTGTTGGGCGGGAACAAAGCGCAAGATACGGGACCGGACTTTTTTTTCGCGAGTGGACATCGAACTCATCAACGAGCAGGTCAAGTTATTCTATTCCGCGTTGGACGACGTGACGATTGAATATGACGACGACTCGTTCACCATTACCGAATATGTGCCCTTGGGATTGAACGACCGCACGAGTTATTATGCGTTGGAAACCCAAACGATTCGGTTTTACGACAACGGCTACTACAATATCGACCGGCGGTTTTTGTTCGAGCCGCCTCAGTTCAACCGCAAAATGTTGCACCACATTTACAATTCCAACCTGGCTCTGATCGACAAGCTGCAAAAAGCAATCGCGCTGTCCGGGCGTGAACAGCGCGATTTGGAAAATCTGTCTTCGACGTTGATGATTTGTTACCTAAACGGTTTCGAGGATGCGAAACAGAAGCTCATCGACGCGAAATTGTTGCTCAAAGCCCATCCGAACGCCGCCGTATACTTGTCGTTTAAGGAGGCGATGCGGGTTTTGAGGAAGATGAAATACGATCGTATTTGAACTAGTTTTTGATTCCCCATTTTTTCCTGAGCGATTCCGGAATATTCCAATTCCTCATAAAATCACCACTAACCAGATAATAGTTTACCGAAACACCATTTTGTTTTGCTGTCTCCAGCAATGCGATCCATTCGAAAGCCTTTTCGTGGTTGAGCTTTCCGGCATATGTGGTAAACGTGATGAACACGGAAATATTGGCAGCCTGTTTTGGTTGGAAATCCGGAGCCAGAAATGCGGTAAAGTCTTTCATCAATCGGTTTTTGTCAGAGGGCCAGCTTGAGAAATTCCTGAGATCGGCGATAAAACTGTTTACCTGGGCGTTGCAATGCTCGGTTGTCCTGGGATAATCGACCGCGAAACCATCTGCATTGAAAAAATAGGCATTTGGGAAGCTTAGGTATTTTGCCTGGGAAGCGGTAGCGAATGCCATCAGATCCTTAAACACATAAACTTCAGTCGTGTCGATTGCGTTTCGTTGCAAATACGCATTTACAGAATGCGCAGACTCTAATCGAGGACTTTTGACGCCTTTGATCTTCTTAGCCATCGTCGCGCAAGACGAAAAGATAAACAATATCGAAACGATCCAGTATTTCATTTCCCCTGACTTTTAGCGGTTAATTAAAGGTGCAATTATAGGTGTTCGTGCCTGAATCGAATACCACCGGGTATTTTCCTTTCTTGATCGTGTACGAACTCAATCCCAACGCACGGGCAGTTGCTGCAGGAACGGTAAAATCTTCCTCGATGAGCAACACGTTATTAGCGAAATTTTTCCTGTTTCGCTCCATGTTTTGGGCCGAAATGTTGAGCGTAACACGGCCTTTGTGGTTAAAGGCGTTGAAAACATCGATGAGTTCACCGACCGTAATATCGATTTCGAATCTACAGATACCGAATCCGCCGCAGTTTTTGGAAACACGGCCGAACTTCAAAACGATGCGTTGCGTTTCCGATGCGCCCGTTTTGGTTTGGGCTTCGAGAGACGGACAAAGAAATAACGAGGCAATTAATGCGAAAAATAAAGTTTTCATGGCTTAAAAATTAAAGTTTAAAATAATTTGATCGTTTCCGCGGAATGGTAAAATTGAGCAAAACCATCAACATGCAATTACAGTTTTTCTGTAAAAAATGTTAAAATCCTATGTTGCGCCGTCTTCATCGGATAATTTTAAAATACTTCATATTACCAGAATCCTGTATTTTTACAACAACATGAACAGAACCCTTGCAATCGGAGACATACACGGCGGGCTTCGCGCCTTAAAGCAAGTTTTCGAGCGCGCAGAAGTCACGCCTGATGACAAGCTCATCTTTCTTGGCGACTATGTTGACGGTTGGAGTGAGTCGCCTCAAGTGCTCGACTATCTGATGGCGCTGTCGCAAACCAACGAATGCGTTTTCCTGCGAGGCAACCACGATGATTTGCTCATGGAATGGCTCAAAGGAAAAGAAAATGAATTGTGGCACCAACACGGAGGGGAAGCGACAATATTAGCTTATTCGGTACTTCCCGAATCGACAAAAGAAATCCACGTTGCCTTCCTAAATCAGCTTCAGAATTACTATATCGACGGCCAAAACCGCCTTTTCGTACATGCGGGTTTTACTAACCTCCACGGCGTTGACCACGAATATTTCCCAAGGTTGCTGTTTTGGGAACGCACGCTTTGGGAAACGGCCCTGGCATTAGACCCTAATATGGACATCGAGAATCCCGCCTATCCGAAACGGTTCAAGGTTTATAACGAGATCTACATCGGGCATACGCCGGTAACGCGAATTGCCGTCGACACGCCCCAAAACCGCGCCAACGTTTGGAACATTGACACCGGAGCGGCGTTCAAAGGGAAACTTTCGGTTGTTGACATAGATAGCAAACAGGTTTGGCAAAGCGACAATTTGCCCGATTTATATCCGAACGAAATCGGAAGAAACAGATGATTATGAGAAAAATGATTATTGCATGCCTTGCCGTCATCGGCTCGTCCGCATTGGCCCAGAAACACGAAATAAAATGGAATATCGGAAACACGATTTTACATGCTTCGGCAGAAATCGGATATGAATACCTGATCGACAATCACCAATCGATCGGGTCGGAATTCCTTATCAACGACGTCTACAACCTTCGCATCGGGCGACAAGCGACTGACTTCGATACCCACAGTTTCAAAATTGCCTACAGTTATTACACGGGCGACCGCAACGACGCTTTCCAGATTTCGCCATTTATTCAGGTACGCACAGGCGATTACCAAAAATACGAAGACAGCCCGAAGGTAGATATGGACAGTTTCATCGTTGGGATCGGAGGCGGTTACAAATGGAACATCAACGACAAATTCGTGTTTGGGCCATATTTTACCGTCGGACGCAATTTCAGCGAAGAAGTCAACGACGAATTCAACACGCCTGTCGAAATTGGCGTCGGGTTCGGCATCGGATACCGGTTCTGAAACCAGAACGAATCGGTCTTCGGACGCGCCGCATCGGACGTTAGTCAAAGTCATCTAAGCCACAGACCGCCTAATTTTTAACACAAAAAATCCCAAACTCCCATCGGCGATAAAACGAATGGAATTTGGGATTTTAATTTTGGGATTTTATGCGCTTATAATGGCGTTAACTCGAACGTGAAGTCTCGCGGATTTACGTGACACGGATTCTGCGTTACCGGAAATGCGTTCGACTGGAACGTACCGTAACCGGATTTTTGCACGATGATCGTGTAGGTTCCCGGCCTTTCCCACGCGCCCGAAAATGTCGGAGGCTCGCTGCTCGGTATCAAATCAAGCACTTCGGAATAATCTCCATCCTGAGCCGTTACCGAAACTCCGTCCGAAAGATAGGCTCCGGTCGAAAAATCCTTGACCTTGACATTGAGTCCCGCGACCACCTCGTCCGTGCAATTATCGTCGAGGAAGCGTGTGTCGTCCTCATCTTCGCAGGTAGCGGCCATGAGCAACGGGAAACAAAACAGGATCAAGATCAGCTTTTTCATATCGTTCGGATTTGTTCAAATATACGATTATAGGTCGAATTTGATTCCTTGCGCCAATGGCAATTTATCGGTGTAATTGATCGTGTTCGTCTGGCGTCTCATGTAAACCTTCCACGCATCGGAACCTGATTCGCGCCCGCCTCCGGTTTCTTTTTCGCCTCCGAAAGCGCCTCCGATTTCAGCTCCTGAAGTTCCGATGTTCACATTCGCGATGCCACAATCTGAGCCCGCGACCGACAAGAATCGTTCGGCTTCACGCAGGTTTGTCGTCATGATGGCAGAAGACAAGCCCTGGGCAACACCGTTTTGCAGATCGATCGCATTTTCGACTTCGCCCGAATATTTAAGCAAGTACAAAATTGGGGCGAACGTTTCGTGCTGGACGATTTCGTAAGCGTTGTCGGCTTCAGCGATCGCGGGTTTTACGTAACATCCGCTTTCGTAACCTGCTCCCGAAAGAACGCCTCCTTCGATGAGTAACTTTCCGCCTTGTTGCTTGACTTTCTCCAAAGCCTCGCTATACATTTTCACGGCGTCCGTGTCGATAAGCGGCCCAACGTGGTTGTTCTGGTCGAGCGGATTCCCGATGCGCAGTTGGCCGTAAGCTTTCACGATGGCATCTTTGACTTGGTCGTAGACGCTTTCGTGGATGATCAGTCGTCGGGTTGACGTACAGCGCTGACCGGCTGTTCCGACGGCTCCGAAAACAGCTCCGATGACCGTCATTTTGATATCGGCGTCAGGTGTGACGATGATGGCGTTGTTTCCGCCGAGTTCCAAAAGCGATTTCCCCAGTCGTTCGGCAACCGTCTTGGCGACGATTTTACCCATGCGCGTCGATCCCGTAGCCGAAACCAACGGAACGCGCGTGTCTTTGGACATCAATTCGCCAATCGTATAATCGCCGTTGACCAAACATGAAATTCCCTCTGGGAGATTATTTTCTTTCAACACCTCGGCAATGATGTTCTGGCAGGCGATTCCGCAGATCGGTGTCTTTTCGGACGGTTTCCAAACGCAGACATCACCGCAAATCCAGGCCAATGCCGTGTTCCATGACCAAACCGCCACGGGAAAGTTGAATGCCGAGATGATCCCGACGATTCCCAACGAGTGGTATTGTTCGTACATTCTGTGGCCGGGACGCTCGGAGTGCATCGTGAGACCGTGCAGTTGTCGCGACAATCCGACGGCAAAGTCGCAAATGTCGATCATTTCCTGTACTTCCCCATAACCTTCCTGAAGCGATTTCCCCATTTCGTAAGAGACGAGTTTGCCCAAAGCTTCTTTATTCTCACGCAACTTTTGCCCGAACTGGCGCACGATTTCACCGCGTTGTGGCGCCGGCATCATTCTAAAGGTTTTGAACGCCGCCTGAGCTGATTGTATTGCGTTTTCGTAATCTTCTTTTGTGGATTGACGCACCTTGGCGATGAGCTGCCCGTCAACCGGAGAATAGCTTTCGAGGATTTCTCCCGAAGCGAAGTTGCGGCTTCCGGTAGAAGTTCCGTCGTTTATGTCTTTGATTCCGAGTTGTTCCAAGGCTTGCTTGATTCCGAAATTATCGATGGCTGTTTCCATTTTGAATAAATTTTTGCAAATATATCGTTTTCGGGATTGTTGATTTGCTGATTTGTTCATTTGTTGATTTTATTCCGCTGCATTCCATAGTGTTCGTCTGCGTCCCGACCGTTCGTAGTTCATTTGAGTTCCCGTCGCTCGAAAATCTTATATTTTACCTCAATCATCATCAATCAATAGACAAACACGAAATCAATCACATTATTTTTATTGGTACTGCTGCCGATTTTAGGCGCGGCTCAAAACAGTTCCAAATTCGTTTCCGTCAACAAATCCAAAATCGCTTACAAATTCATCGAAAACCCGAAGCGTGAACCTAACGATGCGATCATCGTCTTTGAGAGCGGCTTGGGCATGGGAGGCGGAAATTTCGAGCCGGTTTTTCAATATTTGCCAAAAAACGCTAGTTATTTCGTTTATGATCGGAACGGCTTGGGCCAATCCGACACAGATCAATCCTTAAAATCGGATTCGGATATCGTTGCGCGTTTGCACGAGATTTTAACTGGGTTGGAAATCAAGCCACCGTACCTGTTGGTCGGGCATTCGCTGGGTGGCGCTTTTATCCGGCTTTACGAATCAAAATTTCAGGATGAAGTTTCAGGAATGGTTTTCATCGACCCAACCGATTTCATGTTGTCCGAAACAGAAAATAAAACCGCTCGGATCGAATCGAAAAGTGCGATCGGATACCGTGAATTGTGGCCCAAAATGTTGTCGGACATGGTTTCAGATCCCAATATGCCCAAAGGCGTTCGGGCGGAAATGCAACAGCAACTGGAAACGGGAAAGCAGTTTTTCAGAGAGTACCGGGATTTGCCGCCTGTCGGAAAAAAACCTATCGCTGTTTTGATCGCCTACAACAGACACGTCGAAAAGCACGAGGAAGAACTGGCCGTAAAACTCGGAATTAAGTCCCGACCGTGGTTTGATGCATTCGACGAATTGCGTATCAGGCATTATTCGAACATGATAGAAGATAACCAGAAGGGTTTTCTTATGTTGTTGCCGCGCTACAGCCATGGCGTCCACAACCAGGATCCCGAACTTGTCGGAAATGTCATTTCAACGATCTGGAATGCCGGCAACCAGCCTTAGCCCCGATAGCAGCGGCAGCCTTTCGACAAAAAATAAAAGAGTTTGCCTTAAAGCCGCGGCGAACAACGGAAGCCGGCGGTTTTTAGTGCAAACTTTTATTTTTTAAGAAAGCTAAAGCGGATAGCGGGAATTGCTCCTACTCTTTAGAAACGAACCTGGGATCTGCCTCGAGGACGGTTCTGCATTTTTCGCAAGTGCGCAAGTCATGGGAATTGTAAAAGTGTTGGAAGTGCGGCAAAAAGTCGTTTTCGATATCGTTGAGTTCGAAATAGACATCGTATAATTTGTGGTTGCAGTTTTCGCAGAACCAAAGCAAACCGTCCGTAAAGCCTTTGCCTGCGCGGACTCTTTCGATGACCAAACCAATCGAACCCTCTGATCGAACCGGGGAATGAGGCGTTTTTGGAGGATGCAGATACATGTCTCCGGCGTGCAATTCCATTTCCCTGCGCTCTCCATTGTCCTGAACGATGACTTTAATTGAACCTTCAAGTTGGTAGAAAAGCTCTTCGGTTTCGTTGTAGTGATAATCTTTGCGCGCGTTCGGCCCAGCCACGACCATGACGATGTAATCTTGTGAAAGCGGATAGATATTCTTATTCCCGACCGGCGGCTTGAGCAAATGACGGTTTTCGTCTATCCATTTATTGAGGTTAAACGGAGGGGTTATCATGGAATTAGATGATTAGATGATTAGAAAATTAGTTGGTGGAAACTGAAAATCCTGAATAAAGTTAGGGAATTTATCCTTTCGCCTTGTACCGCCAATGAAAACGGACCAATGTTTCCACCGGTCCGTTCATTATCTAATTATCTCATTTCCGAATTATCTCATTTACTTGACCTCTTTAATCAAATAGACATAAACCGGAAAGTGATCACTGTAACCCGGTTCCGATGGAGAGTTGCGCAACGGATATCCCTTGTATTGACCGGACGTCTGGATCAGGAACGATTTGTTGTAGATTCCGGCTTTCCAGTATTTCCATCCCGTGGCTTTTTCGCCGGCGAGTCCTTCCGAGACGATAATCTGATCGAAGATGTCTCCGGCGTCGCGATAAAACAACGTGGCTTCTCCGTTTTTCTGCATCTGCTCGAACGGATTGTACATGTCGCCTTGTTTGAGTTCGGTCTTTTTCAGTTTTGCGCCGATTCCTTGCTTGACGCTCTTATTATAAGGACCGTCATTCAAATCGCCCATCGTGATGATCTTGGCGTTCGGATTGATTTTCACAAGTGAGTCGATGATTCTCCTGTTGAGTCGACCGGCAGCTTCACGGCCTGGGCTTGATTTTTTTTCACCTCCTGAACGCGATGGCCAGTGGTTGACGATTACGTGGATTTCTTCTCCTTCGAGCAAACCGGTGACCAACAATTGGTCGCGCGTGTAAAGGCGATTGTCCGGCCCGGCGGCTTCGGCGTCATCGTCTTCTTTGTCGGCTTTGTCATTTTTGGCTAACGCGCTTCCGTCTCTCATGATAAGCAACGGAATATTCTTGTAGCTCGTCGGTTTGAAGTATTTCTTCTGATAAAGGAATCCGACATCGATTCCCCTCTTATCTGGCGAGTCGAAATGAACCACGCCGTAATCCTTTCCGACCATTTGGTAATTCTTGACGAGATCTTCGAGAACGCGTCGGTTTTCGATTTCCGAAACACCAATTATTGCCGGTGATTCCTTCTGCTGCTCATTGGTTCCGATATTCGGTATCACGCGCCCGAGATTATCAAGCTTCTTTTTATACTTTTTGGATGTCCAACCTCTTGAGGGTAAGTACTCTTCGTCATTGTTCGTGCCTTTGATGGTGTCGAACAGATTTTCCACGTTATAAAACGCAACTGTATGCATTTTATACTGTTTCGCCTGCGCTTTAGCGGTAGTTATTGCGAAAAACACAAAAAAAACAGCAATCAATCTTTTAATCGTCATAAATCGAATATTAATTTAAGGTCAAGTTTTATACAAAACTTGCGCCAAAAGTAAATAATATTATTAAAAGCAGTACATTTGCCCGCTTTAAGTTTTTATTAAGGCGCTGACACTGAATTAATTTTAATTTTTTATATGAGAAAACTTGTCCTTAGCGTCCTTCTCTCAATGCAGGCGCTTATCGCATTTTCACAGGCTAGTACTGGGCTCACCGGGAAAGTAGTGGATGCAAAATCGCAACGCCCGATGCAAAACGTCGAGGTAAGTGTGGCAAACACCAATCTCACCGAACTTACCAATATTAACGGTTTGTTCACATTTAAGGAAGTAGCGGTCGGAGAACAGATCATCCGGGTAAGAAGCACCGGCTTTAAAGACCAGATCATTCCAGTTAGCATTAAACAAGGCCAGGTGCTTGACATCGGGATGGTCGTTCTTGAAGAAGACATCACTTCCGAGCAGCAACTCGCCCTTATCACGATTACCGAAAACGATCTTGGAGACGACAATTCGGGTTCTGAAAACACGGCCGGATTGCTTCAGGCGACACGCGACCAATTCCAACAGTCTGCGGCGTTCAATTGGGGACAGGCACGTTTCCGTATCCGCGGTTTTGACAACGAATATGGTGTGACCATGATCAATGGTATCACGATGAATAAGATATATGACGGCCGTCCGCAGTGGAGCAACTGGGGAGGTTTGAACGATGCTACGCGCAACCAGGAGTTCACGATGGGTTCCGCTCCATCCGATTACACTTTCGGAAGCATCCTGGGAACGCAGGAAATCAACACTCGCGCGTCAATCTACCGTCCGGGCACCCGTGTTTCCTTCTCCGGAACCAACACGAACTATAGCTGGAGAACGATGGCAACTCATGCATCTGGCATGGACAAGAACGGATGGGCTTATGTCGTTTCCGCTTCGCGCCGCTGGGCAAAAGAGGGCTACTTTGAAGGAACGGATTACGACGCTTACTCGGTTTTTGCCAGTGTCGAAAAACGTTTCAACGAACATCATTCCTTGAACTTCACGTCGATCTATGCCCGCAACAGCCGCGGTAAGAACTCTCCGAACACTGCCGAGGTTAACGCTATCGCAGGTGAAGAATACAACTCATATTGGGGATGGCAAAACGGCAAAAAGCGTAACTCGCGCGATAAAGATGTCGAAGAGCCGATCAATATGTTGACGCACTACTGGAAATTCAACGACAAGACGTCGTTGCAAACCAACGTGGCCTACCAAACCGGTAGCGTCGGAAACAGCCGTCTTGATTATCAGGATGCACGTAACCCGGATCCTACTTATTACCGAAACCTTCCTAGTTATTACGGATACGCAGTTGGTTCTGATCAGGCTCAAAATACTCCGTTTGCACAAAACCCGCAAATCAACTGGGATTTCCTTTACTTCGCCAACCAGAATACCGAAGAAGGAAACAGCGTCTACGTATTATACGAAGATCGTACAGACGATACGCAATGGAGTGCCAACTCTATCCTGAACTCTCAACTTTCAGACAACATCGCATTGAACGCAGGTGTCAACTTCCGAAAGTTGAAATCGCACAATTTCCAGTATCTCCTTGACTTTTTGGGCGGAGATTTCTACAAGGACATCGATCCGTTTGGAACAGGCGATCAGCAACAATCAGATTTGAATAATCCGAATAGAATTATTAAACCAGACGGGGACAGAACTTTCGGATATAACTACAATCTTGAAGCTACGGTTGCCGATGCGTTCACACAGTTCAAGTTCGCTTACCGTGATTTCGATTTCTACCTTGCACAGAATTTCACGCGCACCGAATACCAAAGGGAAGGTTTGTACCGCAATGGTTACTACGCCAACAACTCTTTCGGAAAGAGCAAATCTGTGGTTTTCGAGAACTTCGGATTCAAAGGTGGTTTGACTTACAAACTCAACGGACAGAACTATTTCGTATTCAACGGATTGTACATGACCAAAGCCCCGACTATGCGCAACGTTTTCCCTAACGCGCGTTTGAGCAACAACATCATGGAAGAAGCCGTTAGCGAAAACATCGTGAGTACAGATGGTAGCTACGTGATCCGCACGCCAAAATTGAAGGCACGCCTTACGGGTTACTACGCCAAAGTGAAAAACGCTACTGAAACGTCTTTCTTCTTTGCCGAAGGTATTTTCGAAGGTGAAGGATCGGATGAAACCGATGCTTTCGTTGCCGAGACCGTTACCAACCTCGACAAGAAATATATGGGTGGTGAATTGGGTATCGAATACCAGTTGACGCCAACTATCAAGATCATGGGTAGCGCCGCATACGGACAGTATATTTACGACAACAACCCTAACGTATACCTGAACCAGGATGCTGCCGCGACTCCGGACAACCCGAACCCGCTTGTCAATTACGGTGTTTCAAAAATGAAAAACTACAGATTGCCAGGTTCTCCTCAACAAGCATATTCTGTTGGTGTGGAATACCGCGATCCTCACTTCTGGTGGGTTGGCGTAAACGGCAACTACCTTGCAGACAACTATCTTGACGTTTCCCCAATCTTGCGCACGGACAATTTCTTCCGCGATCCTGCAACCGGAGATTCGTTCCTTGACATCGACCCGGCGCGTGCACGTCAATTGTTGAAACAAGAGCAGTTCGACAACTTCTACCTGGTTAACCTGACGGGCGGAAAGTCCTGGAAAATCGACGGGACCACATTCGGATTCTTCGCCAGCATCAACAACCTGCTGGACGAAAAATACCGCACAGGTGGCTTCGAGCAAGCGCGTAATGCCAACTACCGCGGTTTGGATGCCGACGTAGCCAGCGGAACGCCAGTATTCGGACCTCGATATTTTCAAGGTTACGGAAGGACTTATTTCGTTAACTTGTATGTCCAATTCTAAAAAAAGCTATGATAATGAAAACGTTTAAAATTTTTGGATTTTTACTCGCGGCCTCAGCTGTCTTGACAAGCTGCGTCGGAGAGGACGACATTTCACTGCCTAATTACGCGCCAACCCTTTTGGGTGAGGATTTCGAAAGCGGAGCGGCAGATAACACGGTACTTGATCTCGCAGGATGGGAAAACTTCAACGAGGTAGGTACCAAAGTGTGGAGAAACCAAATTTACAGCGGTAATACGTATGCCGAATTTTCTTCTTTTACAAACGATCCGCTAGACAAGGATCCCGTAAACATCGGTTGGCTCATCAGCCCATCTTTGAATATGGATGCCCAGCAAGCGGAAGTTTTGAGTTTCGAAGTCTCCCAAAGTTACGTATCGAGCGCAGCCAATAAGCTCGAGGTTTTTATCTCTACCGATTATGACGGCAACGTAGCCAATATCGGCAGCGCGACCTGGCAACCGCTTACCGCGAACATTCCGGGAACCGATGCGACCTTTTTCGAATTCCAGGATTCCGGCGACATCGATTTGTCCGGTTTTACCGGAACCGCCTACCTTGCCTTTAAAGTTGTAGGATCAGGCCAGGACCCGAACCTTGACGGAAGTTACCAGATCGACAACGTCAAAATCACTTACCAAAACTAAAAAAGCATTATGAAATCGATTATAAGAAAATCAGCTGTTCTTTTTCTCGCTCTTGGCGTTTTGGCCGGATGCGTGAACGAGGATGACTACTCGGCCCCGCGCCTCGACTGCACTAACGTCGAACTTACGGCGAACAAGTCGGTGGCAGACCTTAAAGCCGCAGCCACGACAACACCGGTACTTTACGAATCCGAAACCCAGGACATCATCGAAGGTTACGTGACCTCGAACGACGAAAAAGGAAATTTCTTCAAGACGGTTTACCTTCAAACCAAACCGACCGACGGAAGCGCCCCTATCGGATTCAGCGTGCCTTTGGACATCACGACGATGTTTGGCGAAGGTTTCCTTCCCGGAACCAAAGTTTACGTAAAATTGAACGGATTGTACACAGCGGTTGTCGACGGCATCCTTTCGATTGGTCAATTGTACCAACCGGCTCCGACCGATGCTCCTGAAATAGGCCGCATCGCCGAGTCAGACTGGAAGCGCTTCGTGTTCCCAAGCTGTGGCGAAAGAATCGACGAGGATGGACTCGTACGCCAGGTTTCTTTGGCAGAGGCCTTCAACAACTCCCGATTGGGAACACTTATCGAAATCCAGAACGTACAGTTTTCTGACGGTTCGATCGGACGCAAATTCTACGACGTAGATTCAGGAGGTGGCGCAACGAACCATTCCATCATCAGCGCGTCGATTCCGCCGGTTGGAAACGAAGGCATCGTGCGTTTCAGCTCGTTCGCTTCGTTTGCAGATGAGATCATCCCTTCAGGAAGCGGAACGATCCGTGGCGTCCTGACCAAATTCGGTTCGACGTTCCAGTTCATGATCCGCTCGACGTCCGACATCAACATGGAAGGCCCTCGCGTCGATGCTTACCCGCCGCTTGTAGGTGGTAACCTTCAGTTCCTGCCGGTCTTTAACGAAACGTTCGAAAGCTATCCGACAACCAGTAACTACAACGGCCAGACGTTTGCCGGTCTTATCAACGACGCGGCCGTCGGTTCCAAATATTGGAGCGTACGCACGTTCAGCAGCAACAAATACGTCCAGTTTTCGTCATTCAACGGCAACCAGTCGAATAAGGTTTACCTGATGTTCCCTGTCCAGATGACGCCAGGAAACAAATTCTCGTTCCAGACCAAAGACGGGTTCAACGACGGAGCCGTACTGCGCGTTTACTATTCTACGAATTATACCGCAGGCAGCGACATCACCACCGCCACGTTGGTCGATATCACGTCAAGCTTCCAGATTGCGACAGGATCGGCTTCCGGATACGCGACGAACTTTACCAACAGTGGTAATTTCACGATCCCGTCAAACCTTTCAGGAAACGGGTTTTTCATCTTCGAATACACGGGTCAGGATGACACCGGCGTTACCACGACGATGCAAATCGACAACGTAAAAGTCACTCCATAAGCACTTTTCAAAACAAAAAGAACCGGCCTTAGTGCCGGTTTTTTTATGGGCAGCTGTTCCGGCTGTCCGCTGCTAGTCCTCGCGCGCAAATCGGTTTTTTTAATTCAATTCGCGTCGGCTTCCGTTGGTCGCCGCGCCAATTGCCTAAAAACGCGATTTCCGGCGCTGTGGGCTATTCGCTTCCATCCGGGCTGGCATTTGCCCGCCTGCCGAAAATCGTCGTGTAACAAGCCCTAAAATCGTCCCAATCTGGGATGCGCCCTCCGAACCATCGGTAATCGGCATATCGACCACTCACATCATTTACTGATCGTTTGACAGCGCGTCGAATTTCGCCTTCATGGTAGGATTGTTATGTGTCAATTTTTTTATGGTCAGGTCGTCCGCCTTGTTGTTCGCCAAACGCAGGTTGTTCTCTGACGACAATAGCGCATCTTTCGTCTTTTGCAGATGGATGATCGTTTTGTCGATTTCTTCTATCGCCGTTTTGAACTTGCGGCTGGCGAGGTCGTAATTTCTTGCGAAACCTTCCTTAAACGCATTGATGTTTTCCTCAAAATTCGTGATGTCGATATTCTGGTTCCTGATCTGCGCCAGCTCAGACTTGTATTTCATCGAGTTCATGGCGGCATTCCTGAGCAATGTAATGATCGGAATGAAAAATTGCGGTCGAACCACGTACATTTTGGAAAAACGGTGGGAGACATCGACAATCCCGGTGTTGTAAAATTCATTTTCGGCTTCGAGCAACGAGACCATAACCGCATACTCGCATTTTTTCTCGGTGCGATCCTTGTCCAATTCCCGGAAAAAGTCCTCGTTGCGCTTTTTCGTTGCCGTTTCATCGCCCTCGTTCTTCATCTCGAACATAATCGAAATGATCTCGTTGCCTTCCGCGTCATTTTCCCTGTAGATAAAATCGCCTTTACTTCCCGACCTCGAATCGTTGTCCTTTTCGAAATACGCCCGCTGGAAAGCCGTAGCCCGAAGCTTGTTGAACTCGGCCTCGCAGTGTTGTTCCAGTGTTTCCCCTATCATCTTGGTCGACAGGCGCAACTTCATATCCTTCCGCAAAGCGATTTCGTCGTCCTTCATCCGGATGATATCGTCTTTCGTTTTGAGTTCCGCCCAAAACTTCTCTTTCAGCGATTTCTCCAGCAACTGGGATTCGGTTTCTTTGATTTTAAGTGTATTGGCAAGATTGTCGCGATCCTTTTCTATTTGTTTGACCGCTTCGGTTACCGTAAGTTGCTTGTCGATAGTGGCGTGTTCCAGTTTTGCTTTGAGGTCTGCTATCTGCTTTTCCTTTTCAGACGATAGCCTGGCGATCTCACGTTCGCTTTTGGCCTTCACATCGGCAATCTCCATTTTCCTACCAGCTTCGCGTTGGACGAGTTCCGTCTCGGTCCTAATTTTCAATTCCGCGATCTGTCGTTCTTTTTCCGCAAGATTCTCCTGTAGCGAATTCCTTAGATTGGCCTCGGCAAGCAATACTGCGCTCTCTTTTTCTTTCTCGGCGAGCAGCAACCGCTTCAGTAATTCCTCTTCGAACTGATGATCCCTTACTTGTTTCAAAATATCGGCAAATCCCGCTTCATCTACTTTAAATACTTTGGTGCAATTCGGGCAATTGATCTCGTTCATAAAATTCGATTTAATACGTTCTGCTATGCGTATCCCAACAGGGTTTTGCACAATGCGAATATAGAAAGTAACCGACTAACTTAAATCATAAAAAAACCCGGACCATTTCGATCCGGGTTCTCAAGAGCTCAATTTGATTGCTTATTGCTTTACGATAAGGAATTCGCTACGCCTGTTTTGAGCGTGCTGTTCCTCGGTGCAGGCCTCGCCACAGTCCACTTTGGGCTCGCTCTCGCCATAGCCTTTTCCGGATATGCGCTCGCGTTTGATGCCCTTGGACAGGACGTATTGCACGGTCGATCGGGCACGTCGCTCGGAGAGTGCCATGTTGTAGGCATCCGAGCCGCGGTTGTCGGTGTGGGCCTTGACCATGATCACCATTTCCGGATACTTGCCAAGTACCTGTACCAGCTTGTCGAGCTCGAAGGCCCCCTCGCGGGTGATGT
>NZ_JAAVIY010000009.1 GCF_014748335.1 Flavobacterium selenitireducens | reverse complement strand
GGCGGCCGCAGGCCGCCCCTAAACTTTAAAGATATAGCGGACAGCCTGACGGCGGCGCGGCGTTCGCCTGAAAGTGCTGTCGTGACCGATTTTGCGTCCTACACGGGAATCGCCGCCGGCGCGCCCAGATTTACGAATCGGCAAATCGACAAACGCAAACGGACAAACGCCGTGAAGCTAAATCAAACAGCTATGAAAATTAATCAGTTAAGATTTGTTCCATTAAAATAATTAGCTACCTTTGCATCCCCGTAAATAGCGGGAATTAGAATCGTAAAATTTTTTAGTAAACATTATGCCAACAATTCAACAATTAGTAAGAACTGGAAGAACCCAGATAACTAAGAAGTCTAAATCGGTTGCATTGGATTCATGTCCTCAAAGACGTGGCGTTTGTACGCGTGTTTACACCACGACTCCTAAAAAGCCAAACTCCGCGATGCGTAAAGTAGCGCGTGTACGTTTGACTAACGGGAACGAGGTGAACGCATACATCCCAGGAGAAGGACACAACCTCCAAGAGCACTCGATAGTATTAGTTAGGGGCGGAAGGGTAAAAGATTTGCCGGGAGTTCGTTATCACATTGTGCGCGGTGCGCTTGACACTTCTGGTGTTGCAGGCCGTACACAACGTCGTTCGAAATACGGAGCAAAGCGCCCTAAAGACGCAAAAAAGTAATTTAAAAACGTCAAATGACTGAGGTCAGGTGTCCGGCGATGCGTCGCCTGGCATTCGGCAGCTTTCATTCGGCAAAAACTTTAAGAAATGAGAAAAAGACAGGCCAAAAAAAGACCTCTTTTACCAGATCCGCGTTTCAATGACCAGTTGGTAACACGTTTTGTCAACAATTTGATGTGGGACGGTAAAAAATCGACTGCCTTCAAAGTATTCTACGATGCGATTGATATCGTGGAGTCTAAGAAGCAGGACGCTGAGAAATCAGCACTAGAAATTTGGAAAGATGCTTTGACTAACGTAATGCCGCACGTTGAAGTGCGTTCGCGTCGTGTTGGTGGGGCTACGTTCCAGATTCCAATGCAAATTCGCCCGGATCGCAAGATTTCCATGGCGATGAAATGGATGATCCTTTACGCACGTCGCCGCAACGAGAAATCGATGGCGCAGCGTTTGGCTAACGAAGTTTTGGCTGCTGCCAAAGAAGAAGGAGCTGCCGTGAAAAAACGTATGGATACTCACAAGATGGCAGAAGCTAACAAAGCATTCTCTCACTTTAGATTCTAATCAGAAATGGCAAGAGACTTAAAATACACGAGAAATATCGGGATCGCTGCCCACATTGACGCAGGTAAGACTACGACAACGGAGCGTATCCTATTTTATACCGGAAAGTCGCACAAGATCGGTGAGGTTCACGATGGAGCCGCAACGATGGACTGGATGGCGCAGGAGCAGGAGCGTGGTATCACGATCACTTCGGCTGCTACGACATGCGAGTGGAACTTCCCGACAAACCAAGGTAAAGTGACTCCTGAGAGTATGCCTTACCACTTCAACATCATCGATACTCCGGGACACGTTGACTTTACCGTAGAGGTAAACCGTTCGCTTCGCGTATTGGATGGCCTTGTTTTCTTGTTCAGTGCGGTTGACGGTGTTGAGCCGCAATCGGAGACGAACTGGAGGCTTGCTGACCAGTACCGCGTTCCACGTATGGGATTCGTGAACAAAATGGACCGTCAGGGATCTAACTTCCTTGGAGTGTGCCAGCAGGTTCGCGACATGTTGAAGTCCAACGCCGTGGCGATCACGTTGCCTATCGGTGACGAGGCTGATTTTAGAGGAGTTGTGGATTTGGTGAAGAATCAGGCTATCGTATGGCATGATGAAACTCAAGGCGCTACTTTCGATATCATCGACATCCCTGCGGATATGGTGGACGAAGTGAAAGAATACAGAGATATCCTTATCGAGGCTGTGGCCGATTACGATGAGAACTTGCTTGACAAGTACATGGAAGATCCGGATTCAATCACTGAAGAGGAAATCAACAACGCACTTCGCGCTGCAACTATGGACATGGCCATCATCCCGATGATCGCTGGTTCTTCTTTCAAAAACAAAGGAGTTCAGTTCATGCTTGACGCGGTTTGTAAATATTTGCCTTCTCCGCTTGACAAAGAAGGTATCCAGGGAATTCACCCTGACGATGCTGATTTGTTGGAAGAAGACCAAACTAAAATCTTGCGTCGTCCAGACGTAAAAGAGCCGTTCGCTGCTTTGGCATTTAAGATCGCTACTGACCCGTTCGTTGGTCGTTTGGCATTCTTCCGTGCGTACTCAGGACGTCTTGACGCTGGTTCTTATGTCTTGAACACACGTTCAGGAAGCAAAGAGCGTATTTCCCGTATCTATCAGATGCACGCCAACAAGCAAAACCCAATCGAATATATCGAGGCAGGTGATATTGGGGCTGCTGTCGGATTTAAGGATATCAAGACCGGAGATACTTTGTGTGACGAGAAACATCCGATCATCCTTGAATCAATGAAATTCCCTGCGCCGGTAATCGGTATCGCGATCGAGCCTAAAACCAAGGCCGACGTCGATAAGATGGGTATGGCTTTGGCTAAATTGGCCGAGGAAGATCCAACGTTTACCGTTCGTACGGACGAAGCTTCAGGACAAACGATCATTTCAGGTATGGGTGAGCTTCACCTTGACATCCTTGTCGACCGTATGAAGCGCGAGTTCAAAGTGGAAGTTAACCAGGGCGAGCCTCAGGTTGAATACAAAGAAGCTTTCACGAAAGCCGCTCAACACAGAGAGGTGTACAAGAAGCAATCAGGTGGTCGCGGTAAATTCGGTGACATCGTATTCAAATTGGAGCCTGCTGAAGAAGTCGATGGTAAAGTTCCTGTCGGATTGCAGTTTGTCAACGCAGTTAAAGGTGGTAACGTTCCTAAGGAATATATCCCTTCTGTAGAGAAAGGTTTCCGCGAAGCGATGAAACAAGGTCCTTTGGCCGGTTACCAGGTTGATAGTTTGAAAGTGACGTTGCTTGACGGATCGTTCCACCCGGTCGATTCCGATGCGCTTTCTTTTGAATTGGCTGCTAAACTTGGATACCGCGAAGTAGCGAAAGCTGCAGGTGCTATCGTTTTGGAGCCTATCATGAAAATGGAAGTCATCACTCCGGAAGAGAACATGGGAGATATCGTAGGTGATATCAACCGTCGTCGCGGACAAGTGAACGACATGGGTGACAGAAATGGTGCAAAAACAATCAAAGCTGATGTGCCGCTTTCTGAAATGTTCGGATATGTTACAACATTGAGAACATTGTCTTCAGGCCGTGCAACATCAACAATGGAGTTTTCACACTATGCCGAGACACCAGCCAACATTTCGGAAGCTGTAATCAAAAAAGCAAAAGGTAACGCCTAATCTTTAAGAAAATGAGTCAAAAAATCAGAATAAAACTGAAATCTTACGATCACATGCTTGTTGACAAGTCGTCCGAGAAGATCGTAAAAACGGTAAAGAGCACAGGCGCTGTCGTAACAGGTCCGATTCCTTTGCCAACGAACAAGAAGCTTTTTACGGTGTTGCGTTCTCCGCACGTCAACAAAAAAGCGCGTGAGCAGTTCGAGGTAATGTCTTACAAGAGACTTATCGACATCTACTCTTCATCATCCAAGACAATCGATGCTCTAATGAAGCTTGAGTTGCCTAGCGGTGTTGAAGTTGAAATCAAGGTCTGATAATACAGGACAGATAAAATTTTTTGGAAATGATCGGTTTCGGCCGGTCATTTTTTTTGTTTAAGGTTAAAGGTTTGAAGTTTAAAGTTTAAGGTTTAAAGTTTAAGGTTTAAAGTTTAAGGTTGGAGGTTTAAGGTTTGAAGTTTAAGGTTGGAGGTTTAAGGTTTGAAGTTTAAGGTTTGAAGTTTGAGGTTTAAAGTTTGAGGTTTAAAGTTTAAGGTTTAAAGTTTAAAATTGGAGGTTTAAGGTTTAAAGTTTAAAGTTTAAGGTTGGAGGTTTAAGGTTTGAAGTTTGAACTTTTAGGTCCAAGGCTTGAGGTTTGAAGTTGGTGTGTTGTGTTTGCGGGTTAAGGTTAAGGTTTAAGGTTAAGGTTTGAAGTTTAAGGTTTGAAGTTACGCTTCAGGCTTGAGGTTTAAGTCGGTGCTTTGTGTTTGTGGGTTACGGTTTGGAGTGAGGAGAAAGGTTAACATTTGTAAGTTTCGGATTGGCGAGGGGCAAAGAAATGAGTTGTAAGTAATTTCTGTAGAATTGAGGTCATTAAAAAGCCGCCACCACCCACCCGTAAAAATATCCGAATTAGCAATTAGCCAAGTACAGAAAATCTGCCAAAAATCTTAAAATCCCCTAATATCCGCCCAATCCTATCCGCAACTCCACTTCAATCATCCCCACAATAAACACAAAAAAAACCAACGACAACAACTTTAAACCAAAGTGTCCGGCGAACAATGCTCAAATCTCGCAACTTTAAACCCATGTAACGTCCGAATCCACATCATTAAAAAAAAGCAATTCGAAATTCGGAAAACCCTCAGTTTTCAGGTATTTGCAACCAACGTCCACCTTTTATCGATGTTTTTAAAGAATCTTTTGAAAACAAACGAATTACGTTTTGTTTAATAAATCTTAATCTCTATATTTGCACGCTCAAAAAATAGCGTATTGCTGTTTTGAAATCAATTGTTTAATAATTAATTAGTTTTTATGTCTGGGTTAATTGGAAGAAAAATCGGCATGACCAGCATCTTTGACGAGAACGGGAAAAACATCCCTTGTACCGTGATTGAGGCAGGACCATGCGTGGTTACCCAAGTCAGAACCAACGAGGTCGACGGGTATGAAGCGTTGCAACTTGGTTTCGATGACAAATCTGAAAAGCACACTACGAAAGCTGCTGAAGGTCACTTCAAGAAAGCTGGAACGGTTGCCAAAAAGAAGGTCGTTGAATTTCAAGAGTTCGCAACAGAACAGAAATTAGGTGACGTCATTGACGTAACTATTTTCGCAGAAGGTGAATTTGTAGACGTTCAAGGCGTTTCAAAAGGTAAAGGTTTCCAAGGTGTTGTAAAGCGTCATGGTTTTGGTGGTGTGGGTCAGGCGACTCACGGTCAGCACAACCGTTTGCGCGCACCTGGTTCTGTGGGAGCTTCATCTTATCCTTCACGTGTATTCAAAGGAATGCGCATGGCAGGACGTACAGGTGGAGAAAATGTTAAAGTACAAAACTTGAGAGTATTGAAAGTCGTAGCCGACAAGAACCTTATTTTGGTTAAAGGTGCGGTTCCGGGACACAAAAACTCTTACCTAATCATTCAGAAGTAATGGACGTAAAAGTTTTAAATATCAGCGGAAAAGAAACCGGACGTACAGTTAGCCTGGACGCATCCGTTTTCGGGATCGAGCCGAACAAACACGCCGTTTACCTCGATGTGAAGCAATACTTGGCCAACCAACGCCAGGGAACTCACAAAGCGAAAGAACGTGCTGAAGTAACAGGTTCTACCCGTAAGATCAAAAAACAAAAAGGAACAGGTACGGCTCGTGCCGGATCTATCAAGAACCCATTGTTCAAAGGTGGAGGAACTATTTTCGGGCCACGTCCGAGAAGCTATTCGTTCAAATTGAACAAAAACCTGAAGCGTTTGGCTCGTAAGTCGGTGCTTTCGGCGAAAGTTCAGGACAACAGTCTTGTCGTTCTTGAAGATTTCAACTTCGACGTTCCAAACACTAAAAATTTCATCAACGTATTGAAAGCTTTAGGGTTAGACAACAAAAAGTCATTGTTCGTGTTGGGTGATGCCAATAAAAATGTATATTTGTCGTCTCGTAATTTGAAGAGTTCAAGTGTTGTAACTTCTTCTGAACTAAGTACTTACGCGATTTTGAACGCGAATAATGTAGTGCTTCTTGAAGGTTCTTTGGAAGGAATTGTTGAGAATCTAAGTAAATAAGAAGGCGATGAGTATCATAATCAAACCGATAGTTACTGAAAAAGTAACCCGTCAAACCGAGCTTTCGAACCGTTACGGTTTCGTAGTGAGCAAGAAATCCAATAAAGTGGAAATCAAAAAAGCTGTTGAAGCTGCTTACGGCGTAACTGTAGTAGGAGTGAACACTATGAATGTACGCCCTGACCGCTCTGTGAAATACACTAAAAGTGGAATGATCAGTGCCAAGACAAACGCTTTCAAAAAAGCTATCGTCGAGGTTAAGGAGGGTGACACAATCGATTTTTATAACAATATCTAATAGGATACGAAAATGTCAGTTAGAAAATTAAAACCTATTACCCCGGGTCAGCGATTTAGAGTTGTGAATAGCTTTGACACTATCACGACTGATAAGCCGGAGCGCTCTTTGCTAGCACCGATAAAAAACTCTGGAGGTAGAAATAGTCAAGGTAAAATGACCATGCGTTACACAGGCGGTGGTCACAAGAAAAGGTATCGTCTCATCGATTTTCAACGCACTAAAGCAGGAGTTCCTGCAACGGTGAAGTCAATCGAGTACGATCCGAACAGAACTGCGTTCATCGCTTTGTTGGCTTACGCCGATGGAGCCAAAACGTATGTAATTGCTCAAAACGGATTGCAGGTCGGCCAGACGGTAATGTCTGGAGAGAACGCGCAGCCGGAAATCGGGAACACGTTGCCACTTAGCAAAATTCCATTGGGTACGGTTATCTCTTGTATCGAATTGCGTCCGGGACAGGGAGCGGTCATCGCTCGTTCAGCCGGAACATTCGCTCAATTGATGGCGCGTGACGGGAAATACGCTACAATCAAAATGCCTTCAGGAGAGACTCGTTTGATTCTTTTGACTTGTTCGGCTACGATTGGCGCCGTTTCCAACTCTGACCACCAATTGGTCGTTTCAGGTAAGGCTGGACGTTCGCGTTGGTTGGGCCGTCGTCCTCGTACGAGACCAGTTGCCATGAACCCTGTTGATCACCCGATGGGTGGTGGTGAAGGACGCTCTTCAGGAGGTCACCCACGCTCACGCAAAGGTCTTCCGGCTAAAGGTTACAGAACTCGTGCTAAGGCTAATCCGAGCAATAAGTATATTGTAGAACGCAGAAAGAAATAATAAAACATGGCACGTTCATTAAAAAAAGGACCTTTCGTACACTATAAACTAGAGAAGAAAGTTCTTGAAAACGCTGAAAAAGGCAACAAAGGAGTGGTGAAGACTTGGTCTCGCGCTTCTATGATCACGCCTGATTTCGTGGGCCAGACAATCGCTGTCCACAATGGTCGCCAATTCGTTCCGGTTTATGTTACCGAGAACATGGTGGGCCACAAACTAGGAGAATTTTCGCCTACCCGCTCATTCCGCGGTCACGCAGGTGCTAAAAACAAAGGTAAAAAATAAGAAGTCATGGGAGTTCGTAAAAGAGAAAGAGCGGAAGCTATCAAAGAAGCTAACAAGTCGTTGGCCTTTGGGAAATTGAACAATTGCCCTACTTCACCTCGCAAAATGCGCCTGGTAGCTGACTTGGTTAGAGGCCAAAAGGTAGGTCATGCACTAAATATCTTGAGATTCAGCCAGAAAGAGGCGTCTCGTAAACTTGAAACTTTGGTTCGTTCGGTCATTGCCAACTGGCAAGCGAAAAACCCGGATGCAAGTATGGAAGACGCTGGGTTGTTCATCAAGGAGATCCGCGTTGACGGCGGGATGATGTTGAAAAGACTTCGTCCGGCTCCACAGGGTCGTGCACACAGAATCAGAAAACGTTCCAACCACGTAACTGTTGTTTTGGGACAAACCGATAACACACAAGTTAATTCATAAGCAAGCATGGGACAAAAGACTAATCCAATTGGGAATCGCCTTGGTATTATCAGAGGTTGGGATTCAAACTGGTACGGAGGAAACGATTACGGCGATAAACTAGCCGAAGATCACAAGATCCGTAAGTACGTTCATGCTCGTCTATCGAAGGCTAGTGTGTCAAAAGTGATCATCGAGAGAACTTTGAAGCTTGTAACCGTTACTATCACCACTGCACGTCCTGGTATCATCATCGGGAAAGGCGGCCAGGAGGTAGACAAGTTGAAAGAAGAGCTTAAGAAGATTACCGACAAGGAAGTTCAGATCAATATCTTTGAGATCAAGCGTCCTGAGCTCGATGCGTTCTTGGTTGCATCAAGCATCGCGCGTCAAATCGAAAGCCGTATCTCTTATCGTCGTGCCATTAAGATGGCTATCGCAGCCTCTATGCGTATGAACGCCGAAGGGATCAAGGTTCAGATTTCAGGTCGTTTGAACGGAGCTGAAATGGCACGTTCGGAAAATTTCAAAGAAGGTCGTATTCCATTGTCGACTTTCAGGGCCGACATTGACTACGCTTTGGCGGAAGCTCACACGACTTACGGTCGTATGGGTATCAAAGTCTGGATCATGAAAGGCGAAGTTTACGGAAAGAGAGATCTTTCTCCGCTAGTTGGTATGGACAAGCAGAAATCCGGTGGAAAAGGTGGCGACGCCCCACGCGGAGACCGCAAGCCGAACAACGACCGCAGAGGAGGAGACAACAAATCCGGTGGACCTCGTAAAAGAAAGTAATTAACTTAAGGTAAAGTAGAAAAATGTTACAGCCGAAAAGAACCAAGTACCGCAAGGTACAGAAAGGTAGAATGAAGGGTCTTTCCCAAAGAGGGCATGAACTTTCAAACGGTATGTTCGGAATTAAATCAGTACACGAGACAGGAATGTTCCTGACTTCACGCCAAATCGAGGCTGCGCGTATCGCTGCAACCCGTTTCATGAAACGTGAAGGACAATTGTGGATCAAGATTTTCCCGGATAAACCAATCACAAAGAAACCTCTTGAGGTACGTATGGGTAAAGGTAAAGGTGCCGTTGAATATTGGGCAGCCGTTGTCAAGCCTGGAAAAATCATGTTTGAAGTCGGAGGAGTTCCTTTGTCGGTTGCAAAAGAGGCTTTGCGCCTTGCAGCCCAGAAACTTCCGGTCAAGACTAAATTTGTTGTAGCAAGGGATTTCGAAGCTTAATCTTAATCTGTAGAAAAAATGAAACAATCTGAAATTAAAGATCTTTCTGCAGAGCAATTGCAGGAGAAGCTCACCGAAACTAAGAAATCGTATGCTGAATTGACTTCGGCCCACGCCATTTCCCCTATCGCGAACCCGCTTCAAATCAGAAGCGTCAGAAGAACAGTCGCAAGATTGAACACTGAGATCGCAAAAAGAGCACAACAATAATCTGCCCGAAAGATGGAAGAAACAAGAAATTTAAGAAAAGAAAGAATAGGGGTCGTTACTTCGAACAAGATGGAGAAATCTATCGTTGTTGCTGAGACAAAACGCGTAAAGCACCCACTATACGGTAAGTTCGTGTTGAAAACTAAAAAGTATCACGCACACGACGAGAAAAATGACTGCAACGTTGGCGACACCGTACGTATCTCTGAGACACGTCCATTGTCTAAGACGAAATGCTGGAGATTAGTTGAAATCATTGAAAGAGCGAAGTAATTATGGTACAACAGGAATCAAGATTAAAAGTAGCAGACAACACCGGAGCGAAAGAAGTTCTTACGATCCGTGTGCTTGGTGGAACGAAACGTCGTTACGCCTCTGTCGGAGATAAGATCGTAGTTTCGATTAAAGATGCCACTCCAAACGGAAACGTGAAGAAGGGTGCTGTATCGACTGCAGTTGTTGTACGTACCAAAAAAGAGGTTAGAAGAGCCGACGGTTCTTACATCCGTTTCGACGATAACGCTTGTGTTCTTTTGAACGCTGCGGGCGAAATGAGAGGAACCCGTGTTTTTGGTCCGGTTGCAAGAGAACTTCGTGAGAAACAATTCATGAAAATCGTTTCACTGGCACCTGAAGTGCTTTAATTTTTACAATGATGACAAAGCTTAAAATTAAATCAGGAGATATCGTTCGCGTTATCGCAGGTGACCACAAAGGTTCTGAGGGCAAAGTCGTTCGCGTTTACCGTGAGAAAAACAAAGCGGTAGTAGAAGGCGTGAACATGGTGTCGAAACACACCAAGCCGAGCGCGAAAAACCCACAGGGCGGTATCGTGAAGAAAGAAGCTCCTATCCATGTGTCCAACCTCGCTTTGGTTGACGCTAAGACGAAATCTACTACTAAAGTAGGTTTCCGTATCGAAGGAAACAAAAAAGTTCGTTTTTCTAAAAAATCTAATCAAGTAATCTAATCATGGCTTATATCCCAAGACTAAAACAGGAGTACAAAGATCGCGTTGTCTCTGCCCTGAAGGAAGAATTCGGTTATAAAAACGTAATGCAAGTTCCAAAACTTGAGAAAATCGTTTTGAGCCGTGGAGTAGGTGCTGCCGTTTCTGACAAGAAATTGATCGATTACGCAGTAGACGAATTAACCAAAATCACTGGTCAAAAAGCAGTTTCTACCATCTCCAAGAAAGACGTCGCTTCTTTTAAATTGAGAAAAGGAATGCCGATTGGTGCCAAAGTAACCTTGCGCGGAGAGCGTATGTATGAATTCCTCGATCGTTTGATCACCGCTTCGTTGCCACGAGTACGTGACTTCAACGGAATCAGCGCTTCAGGTTTCGACGGACGCGGAAACTACAACCTTGGTGTAACCGAGCAGATCATCTTCCCTGAAATCGACATCGACAAGGTGAACAAGATTTCCGGAATGGATATCACTTTCGTGACATCTGCCGCTACGGACAAGGAAGCAAAATCGCTTTTGGCTGAACTAGGATTACCATTTAAAAAGAACTAAGACATGGCTAAAGAATCAATGAAAGCCCGTGAGGTGAAGCGTCAAAAGACGGTTGATAAGTATGCAGAAAAACGTAAAGCTTTGTTAGAAGCTGGAGATTACGTAGGTTTGCAAAAATTACCGAGAAACGCTTCGCCTGTCCGTTTGCACAATCGTTGCAAATTGACCGGAAGACCAAGAGGTTACATGCGCCAGTTCGGTATATCTCGCGTCACATTCCGTGAGATGGCCAACTCGGGTTTGATCCCAGGTGTAAAGAAAGCCAGCTGGTAATTTGATTAAAATTTCCTCTTGTTTGTAAGAATTTACGCTCAAGAGGAAATTTTAACATATTTTTAACGAGTTTAATTGGTTACAGGTTTGCCAGTGTGGTGCTGTCAAATACCATAACCGCAATTTTATATAAATGTATACAGATCCAATCGCGGACTACCTCACACGAGTCCGTAACGCTGTGGCCGCAAACCACAAAGTGGTGGAAATCCCCGCTTCTAAGATGAAGAAGGAAATCACCAAGATTTTGTTCGATCAAGGTTATATCTTGAGCTACAAATTCGAGGATGACAAAGTTCAGGGAACCATCAAGATCGCGCTTAAGTACGATAAAGATACTAAAGAGCCGGTCATCAAAGACATCCAGAGAATCAGTAAACCAGGTCTACGCAAGTACGCAGGTGCTTCCAACCTTCCACGTATCCTCAACGGATTGGGTATCGCTATCGTTTCGACTTCAAGAGGTCTTATGACCGGGAAGCAAGCCAAGCAACTCAACGTTGGAGGTGAAGTAGTTTGTTACGTATACTAATCTTTAAAGACGAAACACAATGTCAAGAATAGGAAAGAATCCAGTTACTATTCCTGCAGGAGTTACTGTCGACGTTAAAGACGGTATCGTAACTGTAAAAGGAAAATTGGGCCAACTAACTCAGGAGTTTGCAGATGTAGACGTGAAAGTTGAGGAAGGCCAGGTAATCGTTGAGCGTTCAGCTAACGACAAAGATCAGAGATCCAAGCACGGTTTGTACCGTTCGTTGATCAATAATATGGTAATCGGTGTTTCTACCGGATTTACCAAAGACCTAGAACTAGTAGGAGTTGGTTACAGGGCTTCCAACACAGGCCAGAAACTGGACCTTGCGCTTGGTTTCTCCCACAACATCGTGATGGATATCGCTCCGGAAGTTAAAGTAGAGACTGTTTCTGAAAAAGGAAAGAACCCTATCATCAAGCTTACGTCTTTCGACAAACAGCTTTTGGGTGCAGTAGCAGCTAAGATCCGCGGATTCCGTCGCCCTGAGCCTTACAAAGGAAAAGGTGTGAAGTTCGTAGGTGAAGTATTGAGAAGAAAAGCAGGTAAATCAGCTTAATAAGTAGTAATTATGTCATTAACTAAATCCGAGAGAAAACAAAGGATCAAGTTCAGAATCAGAAAGATTGTGAACGGAACGGCCACAAAGCCTAGACTCGCTATTTTCCGTAGCAACAAAGAGATCTACGCTCAGGTAATCGACGACGTGAATGGTGTTACGCTACTTGCTGCATCTTCAAGAGACAAAGGTTTCGACGCCAATGGAACTGCAACCCAGAAGGCTAACGCCGTAGGTAAAGCAGTTGCTGAGAAAGCGTTGAAAGCGGGTATCACCGAAGTTGCCTTCGACCGCGGAGGGAACTTGTACCACGGACGTATTCAATCACTAGCAGAAGGCGCGAGAGAAGCCGGGCTTAAATTCTAAGAGATCATGTATCATACATACAAAAACGTAGAAATCGTAAAGCCAAGCGGACTCGAATTGAAAGACCGTCTGGTAGCTGTAAACCGTGTGACCAAGGTTACTAAGGGTGGACGTGCCTTCGGGTTCTCCGCTATCGTAGTCGTTGGTGACGAGAATGGTGTTGTAGGTCACGGTTTGGGTAAATCAAAAGACGTTTCTGAAGCGATCGCGAAAGCGGTAGAAGACGCTAAGAAAAACTTGGTGAAAATCCCATTGGCCGGACAATCCGTTCCACACGAGCAAAAAGGAAAATTTGGTGGTGCGCGCGTATTTTTGATGCCAGCGTCTCACGGTACGGGAGTTATCGCCGGTGGTGCGGTACGTGCCGTATTGGAGTCGGTTGGTGTTCACGACGTATTGTCAAAGTCACAAGGATCGTCTAACCCTCACAACGTGGTGAAAGCAACTTTCGATGCTTTGCTTCAGATGAGAAGCGCACACACTATCGCAAAACAGCGCGGTGTATCGCTTGAGAAAGTGTTTAAAGGCTAATAACAGGAATCATGGCAAAACTAATAGTAAAACAAGTTAGGAGTCAAATCAACTGCCCGCTAACTCAAAAAAGAGGTCTCATCGCTTTGGGATTGAAAAGAGTCGGACAAGTTGTGGAGCATGAGTCAAATCCTGCCCTCCTTGGGATGATAAACAAAGTTAAACACTTGGTTTCCGTAGAGGAATCAAACTAACACCACTGTTATGAATCTAAGTAATTTGCAGCCTGCTGAAGGCTCAACTCATAATCAGAATAAGCGCGTAGGTCGCGGTGAAGGTTCCGGAAAAGGTGGAACTGCTGCACGCGGACACAAAGGAGCCAAGTCTCGCTCGGGTTACTCCCGCAAGATCGGTTTCGAAGGTGGACAAATGCCATTGCAACGCCGTGTGCCTAAGTTCGGTTTCAAGAACATCAACCGTGTGGAGTATCAGGGGATCAACCTTGACACGCTCCAGGCTTTGGTAGACAACAATATCGTTACGGACACTGTAGATTTCGCTGCAATCGTTTCGAACCGTCTGGCTACTAAGAACGAGGTTGTGAAAATCCTTGGAAGAGGAGAATTGAAAGCTAAACTTAAAGTAAGCGCTCACAAATTCACTGCTGCCGCAAAAGCTGCCATCGAGGCTGCCGGAGGCGAAGCTATAGAACTGTAATCAATCTGGCACGATGAAGAAATTTTTTGAATCATTAGCTAACGTCTGGAAAATCGACGAACTCCGCAACCGCATCACTTTTACGTTGATGTTGCTGTTGGTTTACCGATTCGGGGCGCACGTTACCCTTCCGGGGATCGACGCTACGGCACTGGACAGTTTGGCAGGCCAGACAGAAAAAGGTATCGGATCTATCATTGATATGTTCACGGGAGGTGCTTTCTCGAAAGCATCGGTTTTCGCCCTTGGGATCATGCCGTACATTTCTGCCTCCATCGTGGTTCAGTTGATGGGAATCGCTATTCCTTATCTTCAGAAACTACAAAAAGAAGGCGAAAGCGGACGCAAGAAGCTCAACCAGATCACACGCTGGCTGACGATCCTGATCACGCTTGTACAAGGACCAGGTTATATCTATAACTTGTACCGTACATTGCCGGGTGAGGCTTTCCTTATGGGATTTGACTCGTTCTCTTTCCTTTTCTCTTCGGTATTGATCCTTTCGACAGGTACCATCTTCGCGATGTGGCTTGGAGAAAAAATCACCGACAAAGGAATCGGAAACGGTATCTCCCTATTGATCATGGTCGGAATCCTCGCGCGTCTTCCACAGGCGTTCTTCCAGGAATTCACCTCTACGATCACGAACAACAACGGCGGACCGATGATCTTGGTTATCGAAGTCATCGTATGGCTGCTCGTCATCATCTCTTGTGTACTCCTGGTCATGGCGGTTCGCCGTATCCCGGTGCAGTATGCCAGAAGAACGGTGTCAGGCGAGTTCGAACAGGATGGAAACCGTCAATGGATTCCGCTGAAACTCAACGCTGCCGGCGTCATGCCGATCATCTTCGCCCAGGCGATCATGTTCATCCCGGCCGCACTTGCAGGACTTTCACAGTCCGAGACGTCACAGTCTATCGCAGGAGAGTTCAGCAACATGTTCGGTTTGTGGTACAACGTGGTATTCGGGTTGTTGATCGTACTCTTTACGTACTTCTACACCGCGATCACGGTTCCTACGAACAAGATGGCCGATGATTTGAAAAGAAGCGGCGGTTTCATTCCAGGCGTTCGTCCGGGACAGGAAACATCCGATTATCTTGATCACATTATGTCATTGATTACTTTCCCGGGATCTTTGTTCCTTGCTTTGATCGCTATTTTCCCTGCGATTTTGGTAAGTGTGCTGAACGTACAACAAGCCTGGGCAATGTTCTTCGGAGGTACTTCGTTGATCATCATGGTAGGTGTCGCCATCGATACCATCCAACAAATCAACTCCTACCTGCTGAACAAACATTATGACGGTTTGATGAAAAGCGGTAAAAACAGAAAAGCGGTAGCTTAATTTTATGGCCAAACAATCAGCAATAGAACAGGACGGATCCATCATCGAGGCATTGTCGAATGCGATGTTCCGCGTCGAATTAGAAAACGGCCACGTCGTGATCGCTCACATTTCCGGCAAGATGCGCATGCACTACATCAAGTTGCTTCCGGGCGACAAGGTAAAACTGGAAATGAGCCCGTACGATCTGTCCAAAGCAAGAATCACATACAGATACTAAAAGCATTACATAATGAAAGTAAGAGCATCAGTTAAGAAAAGAAGCGCAGAGTGCATCATTGTGCGCAGAAAAGGAAGATTATACGTAATCAACAAGAAGAATCCACGCTTCAAACAAAGACAAGGTTAATTATGGCAAGAATAGCAGGGGTAGACATCCCAAAAAACAAGAGAGGCGTCATCGCTTTGACTTACATCTTCGGAGTAGGTAGAAGCCGTGCGCAAGAGATCCTGGCTAAAGCCGGAGTTAGCGAAGACATCAAAGTACAAGAGTGGAATGACGACCAGATCGGAGCTATCCGTGACGCCGTTTCCTACTACAAGATCGAAGGTGAACTTCGTTCTGAGACGTCTTTGAACATCAAACGTTTGATGGATATCGGTTGTTACCGCGGCATCCGTCACAGAGCAGGACTTCCGCTTCGTGGCCAACGCACCAAGAATAACTCACGTACGAGAAAAGGTAAACGTAAAACTGTTGCTAACAAGAAGAAGGCAACCAAATAATAAGTAGAGATGGCTAAAGCAGCAGCTAAAAAACGCAAAGTCGTAATTGAATCTACAGGAGAGGCCCACGTTAGCGCCACTTTCAATAACATCATCATTTCCTTGACAAACAAGAAAGGTGAAGTTATCTCTTGGTCTTCAGCTGGTAAAATGGGTTTCCGTGGATCTAAAAAGAACACGCCGTACGCAGCACAGATGGCCGCTGAGGATTGCAGCAAAGTTGCAATGGAAGCAGGTTTGAAAAAAGTGAAGGTATATGTGAAAGGACCAGGAAACGGACGTGAGTCTGCGATCCGTTCTTTGCACAACAGCGGAATCGAAGTGACTGAGATCATCGACGTTACGCCAATGCCGCACAACGGGTGTCGTCCTCCAAAGAGACGTCGCGTATAACAAAGTTTAAGGTTTAAAGTTTAAGGTTTAAGGTTTGGCCGCAACAGTCAACAACTTTAAACTTTAAACTTTAAACCAAATTATAATTAAGTATAACCCGGAAGTCGCAAATGGTTATCGAAGGATTTGACCTGAATTCATAACCGCGCTTCCAAAAATTTTAGAAATGGCAAGATATACTGGTCCACAAACTAAAATCGCCCGTAAATTTGGTGAGGCGATCTTCGGAGACGACAAGTCTTTCGAAAAAAAGAATTACCCTCCAGGGCAACACGGCCTTGCAAAAAAGAGAGGTAAGAAATCAGAATACGCAGTACAGTTGATGGAAAAGCAAAAAGCGAAGTACACTTACGGTATTCTGGAGAAGCAATTCCGCGGATTGTTCGAAAAAGCTGCCGCTTCACGTGGTGTAACCGGTGAGGTTTTGATCCAGCTTTGCGAGGCACGTTTGGATAACGTGGTTTACCGTATGGGAATCGCTCCATCTCGCCGTGCAGCCCGTCAAATCGTTTCACACCGCCACATCACAGTAAATGGCGAGTTGGTGAACATTCCTTCTTATCACTTGAAAGCTGGTGACAAAGTTGCCGTCCGCGAAAAGTCAAAATCACTTGAGACGATCACGAACGCTTTGGCAGCCTCTTCTCATGTATATGAGTGGATCACTTGGAACCAAGCAACAATGGAAGGTACTTTCGTTTCTGTTCCTGCACGTCTTCAGATCCCTGAAAACATCAAGGAGCAACTAATCGTCGAATTGTACAACAAATAATAACTGACGCAGTCGAAATTATGGCAATATTTAATTTTCAGAAACCCGATAAGGTTATCATGATCGATTCAACTGATTCAGAAGGCAAATTCGAATTTCGCCCTCTTGAACCAGGCTATGGATTGACTGTTGGTAACGCTTTGAGAAGGGTCCTGCTTTCCGCACTGGAAGGATATGCAATCACCTCGGTACGCATCGAAGGTGTAGATCACGAATTCTCCACTATTTCAGGAGTTGTGGAAGATGTGACCGAAATCATCCTCAACCTGAAGCAGGTGCGTTTCAAACGCCAGATTGAAGACGTAGACAACGAGTCGGTTACCATTTCCGTTTCAGGAAAAGATCAGCTTACCGCTGGTGATTTCCAGAAATTCATCTCTGGTTTCCAGGTATTGAACCCGGAACTTGTAATCTGTAATCTCGACAGCAAAGTCAACATCAACATGGAGTTGACTATCGAAAAAGGACGTGGTTACGTTCCTGCCGAAGAGAACAAAAAGCAAAACGCGCCTATCGGTACCATCGCTACGGATTCGATCTTTACTCCGGTAAAGAACGTGAAGTACGCCATCGAGAACTTCCGCGTCGAGCAAAAAACCGATTACGAGAAACTGGTTTTTGAAATCAAGACTGACGGTTCCATCAACCCTAAAGACGCGTTGACCGAAGCCGCCAAAGTTTTGATCCACCACTTCATGTTGTTCAGCGACGAGCGCATTACGCTTGAAGCGGACGAAATCGCACAAACAGAATCATACGACGAAGAGTCGTTGCACATGCGTCAGCTCCTTAAGACCAAATTGGTCGACATGGACTTGTCGGTACGCGCACTGAACTGTTTGAAAGCGGCAGAAGTGGATACTTTGGGAGACCTTGTCTCTTTCAACAAGAACGATTTGATGAAATTCCGCAACTTCGGTAAGAAATCATTGACTGAGCTTGACGAATTGGTCGCTCAGAAAAACCTGACTTTCGGAATGGATCTAAGCAAGTATAAATTAGATAAAGACTAGTTCGCAGCGCGAATTAAAAAAGTAATACAATGAGACACGGAAAGAAATTTAATCACCTTAGCAGACAAACTGGCCACCGTAAGGCTATGTTGGCGAACATGGCTTGTTCCCTTATCGAGCACAAGCGCATCAACACCACTGTCGCTAAAGCAAAAGCGCTTAAGGTTTTTGTTGAGCCGCTTATCACAAAGTCAAAAGACGACACGACACACAACCGTCGTATCGTTTTCGCATACCTTCGCAACAAATACGCGGTTACCGATTTGTTCCGCGACGTAGCAGCCAAAGTGGGCGACCGTCCGGGAGGATACACCCGTATCATCAAGTTGGGTAATCGTTTGGGAGATAACGCCGATATGGCGATGATCGAACTTGTAGATTTCAACGAATTGTACAACGGAGGCAAGAAAGAAGAGAAAAAAGGAAGAAGCCGTCGTGGCGGAAAAGCAAAAGCTACGGCTACTGCTGCCGCTCCAGCTGCTAAAACTGAAGCTGCTCCGGCTGCCGAGGTCGAAGAGCCGACAGTTGACGCTCCAGAAGCAGAGCTAGAAGCAGCTCCGGTTGCCGAAGCTCCTGCAACAGAGGCTCCTGAAGCTCCTGCTGCTGATGCGACAGAAGAAAAGAAGGAAGAATAGTAATTTCTTTTTGATATAAAAAAGGGACGAGCTTAGGTTTGTCCCTTTTTTTTTATCTTTTCCGGATGAAATATGCCTGGCTTTTTTATGTTGTATCGTTGGCTGCCGTAGGGTGCGGTCCAGGCGACGATTCGCAAAACGATACGTGCCGCATCAGCGGTTGCCATATCAGCGCGCTGAATTACAACGACAAATTGGCGCTCGTGCAAAATACGGTAGATCCTGCGTTTCCGGGATACGTCACCTTCGAATACGATCACGGCCGGATCTCCAAATCTTATGGCGGACATTACCGCTTTCCGGGATTTCCCGATGCGACCTACATACTTTTGGAAGAAGCGGAAAACCACTTTTCGTATTCCGGAGATACCACTACGGTTGTGATATCGGCCAACTCTGACCCAAATCCGGAAGTTCACCGCTATGTCGTCCGTTCGGGCTAGCTCAAGTACCGAAAAAGTACCGTTACTTTCCCATTTTTACGCCACGAAGAATTCTATTACGACTATTCGCCGGCCAAGGTATTGGAAAGACGGGTTGCGGACGGCTCCGTGTCCAGGACGTTCTACCTGTCTGCGAATGGCAATCTCGAGCGTGTGGAACGAATACACGAAAATGAGTTTGGACAGACCGTTTATACGACGAATCTTCTGTACTCAAACTATGACGATACGCCCAATCCGCTAAAAGGTCATTTTGCCATTGAGGGCGCGTTTTATGCCGCTTTTTCGAATAACGTATCGTTTGCGGTCAAAATGGTCGTGTCACCTCCTCCGCAACCGGAAGTCGGCGATGTATTGTATGAATCTCATCAGGAACCTGTTTATGGACCGGATGGGTTTCCCGTGATTTTCCAACGCCAATGCCAATGACTCTTTCGTTTGGGACAGATGGTCGGCTCTGTTGAGTCTATATTGGGATTTTATTTGATTAAAAATCAATATATTAGCAGCACAGTCGCGATGTTCATACGGAGGTCACCATGATAGTAATTGCGCCTCACGGTCGACAGCGTTGCCAAAACGCTTGTCACTTTTTCTTGAAGTTTTGCTTAACAGGGACAAATGAAAAAAATCGTTATCGTCATTCTTGTGTTTTGCACGGGTAGCGTTGCTGCACAAACCGAAAGGTCGCTCGAAGAAACAAAGGATTATATCGTCAGGATGATTAATGAGTACGGTTGGAAACAAAATTCCGACACACGGCGACTCAGGGCCGATTTTGACGGCGACCTGCTGAAAATAACGACCGAGAACCGATTGTTTGGTCGAATGGCGGAGACGCCTGACGTCTGGGATTTTACTCACATCTACCGCTATAAAGGGCCGACCAAACAGCCAGGAGACGTTGCCGAGTTGATAATTTGGGCGGACCTGCTCGTAAACCCGGCGGCCGACAAATGGGCCAAGCAAAATCTTGAAATGGACATCCGCAATTATGCCGTAGGGGAGCAGCTTATGAACGCTTTCCGGCGACTGAACCAGTTGTTGTTGGAAAAGAAGCCGGCTGTTGAGAAGTTTTAAACGGTTACTGATGCAATGCCCTAACTCGAAACAGTTCATTTGCGTCGTATCCTTATAAAACCGGTCCTTCAAATGATCCTGTAAAACCGCAGGCAAAGGCGAGGTCGTTAAGTGCGTCGCTAAAGATTTTTCCTACGCTAAGCGAATTTCCTTATCTTCGGGCGTGACGTGTTCTCCCAAATTTGTTCCGCTACGCCTACTATGAAATACGCTTTTTATTTTTTCCTTATCGCCTCGCTCAACGGGTTCAGCCAGAAAGTTGACATTTTACTCATTGGCGTATCTCACAATTACGGAAAATCTCCAACCCAGGACGTGACGGGAATTTACTCGAAGATCAGGCAGTTCAAGCCTCAGGCTTTTTTTGGGGAATTCGTCAGTAAGGAAGACGAGCGGCTACTTGCCGATTACTGGTGCAAACAGGACAATCTCAAACGTCTCGATAGACTGGTCGCCAACCGCGATATCGATACGGCAAGACTTCCAAATACAATAGACAGCCTAAAGCGCCTGTCAGTTCAACATCCGGCAGATTTCCGCCTGAAGATTGGTCTTGCCCATGCCTACTATCTCAATCAGGATGTGGCCAACGGTCATTTCCAGTTTTGGAAGGTATTCAATCATCTTCGGAAAACGCCAAATCAGGAAATTGAAAATTACCTCGCGAAAGTGTTGGCTCCGCAACTCGATGTCAGCGGCCGGAGCATGACGCGGTTGAAAACATCCGAGTACGACCTTATTGCATTCCCGATGATGGCAGAACTGGGCATGGCAGAGCTTTTTCCGATGGATTGCCAGGATTACGACCTGAACTGGTCGGCGGCGGCGGCGGCATTCCACGCAAAGTTCGAAGCATTCAAAAAAGACGCTTCGGGCGGCACATCAAACGTCTTGAAGGCGATGCTCGATAGGAGAGACAAAGGATTCGAGCGCTACGCACAGGCAGAGAAAAACGCCACAAATTTTACCGAATGGCTCAATACACCGGAAGCTTCGGCTATTTTGGCATCGGGCGACTTCTATTTTGAGGAAATGTACGACATCAAAGGTTTTCCTAAACAGGAAATGTTATCGCAACTCCATTGGTGGCTTAAACGAAACGAAGGGATGTGTGCGAATGTCGTCGAACGCGCCAGGGCACAACGCGTGAAACGGATAGTGGTAATAGTCGGGGCGAACCACAGGGCTTTTATGACCGATGCATTCATTCGAATCAAAGGCGTTTCGGTGTCCGGAATCGATTCCGCAGATTAGTCCAGGTGGTACGGAAAAACCCAAAATCGACCTGGATTTGCATGGGCTCATATGTCTCGCCAATATTTAAAATTTCCTACTTTTACCGCCACTCATCAAACCTGCCTAATCAAATATGTACAAGATTACCCGGTCGGCACTTTTCGTTGCACTCCTTCTTGTTTTTTCGCTCGCCTATTCACAGGACAAGAACATTGACTCTTTAAAAATGGTTTTCGGAAATTCGAAAATTCATGACACCACAAAAATGAGTGCCATTGTCACTTTGATGAAGACAAAGTATACGCAGAACAATCCAAATTATTTCTACCTGAATAATTGGATGGGAGAACTGGCCCTGAAAAACCAAAAATCGAAAAACGCCTCTGTATATGAATCGGCTACCTCGTACCTCGCAACGCATTACTCCGGTGTTGCCATCCAACAATTTGTAACCGGCAAGGCCGACAAATCTGTAGGGTATATCGATAAGGCGATCACCGCATACAGGTCGATCGGCGATGATTACAATATGTATTTCCAGTACATCATAAAGGCGCAGTTTTTATACAGGACCAACCAAACAGAAAGAGCGGTCTCGTGCTTGTTCGATGCCTTGAAGTATTACGAAAAAAACAAAGCGAACAATCTTAGTCAAATTGCCTACGCGACATCGACCCTTGCAAATATTTATGCCAAACAGGCAAAACATAAAGAGGCCATCACCTATTATAAAAAGGTAATCGAATATTACAATGCTGATCCCGACATGGCTGAACATGCAAAAAACAATATGAAGGTCAGTGTTTACGGCTCGATGGGAAATTCTTACCAGCAATTAAAAATGTATGGAGAAGCCGTGGAGTGCTATCAGAAGTCACTTGCACTAAGCAAAAAAACAGGCGATAAGACCAATGAACGACTCGTGTATACCAAATTAGGAATGGTAAAGCTGGACCAAAACCGGTATGACGAAGCCGAAACGATACTGCTTGAAATGGTCAATACTCCTATGAGCAAATTGTCGGAGGCACACCTGAATCTCGCACTGGGACGCCTGTACCTTGAAAAAGAAGATTTTGCGAAGGCGAGTGCCTACGCAGAAAAAGGATTTTCAATCAGCGTTGAGAACAAATTCATCGACCTTCAGGAATCGGGGGCCAATTTTCTACTCAAGATCAGCAAAGGAAACAAAGACTTTAAGAGAGCGCTTGAAATACAGGAATTCAGGGAAAAGCTAAAGGATTCCAGCAAAGTTGAAGCATCGAAAAATGCGTTGGCGCAACAACAACTTAAGTACGATTTCGAGAAAAAGGAGCTGCAACAAAAAATCGTCCAGGACAAAAAAGTATCCGACCTCAAACTGCAAGCCCAGAAAAAAGCGGCCCTTGATTCGTCCAAAAACAAATTGGCGCGACAGCAATTGGTTTATGATTTCGAGAAAAAGCAATTGAACGAAAAACTTGTCCAAGGCAAGAAATTGAACGCAATCAAACTAGACGCTGAAAAGAAAACCGCCGAAAAAAACAATTTGCTTTTAGGACTTTCCTCGGTTCTCGTACTGTTTTCGGCCGGTGGCTATTTTTATTACCGGAACAGCAAACAGAAACAATCCATCGCGAATTTGGAAAAGAACCAAATCAAGCAAAAACTACTCATTACCCAGATGAACCCGCATTTCATATTCAATTCGGTGCAAAATATCCGAAGCCTGATCAACAACAAACAGAATGACGAAGCGGTGGATTATTTGGGCAAATTTTCGACCTTGACCCGACAAATCCTTGAAAACTCCAACGAAAACTACATCGCGCTCGAGGAAGAAGTCCAAATGATCGAGAATTACCTTTCGATACAACAACTCCTGTACGATTACAAATTTACCTTTACCGTGATCGTTGAGGAAGACATCGATGTCGAATCGATCTTTTTACCGCCTATGCTCGCGCAACCGTTTATAGAAAACGCGATCAAACACGGGCTCAGCAATATGTCGGAAAACGGAAAAATAGCGGTTCATTTCTTTTTGCAGCAAAACAAATTGTTCTTCGAAGTCACCGATAACGGCAAAGGATTCGACACCGACAAAAAGATAAGCAACCACAAGTCGCTGGCCATGACCATTACCAAAGAACGACTGGTCAATTACACCAAGAACAAGGATTTTGTGGTGCAAACGGACAACCTTTTGAATCCCGAAGGAAAAATCAACGGAGCCAAAGTTGTTTTCGAGGTTCCCTATATTTACGAAAATTAACGCCCCGTCATGTTACGAGCTATTGTCATAGACGACATCGAAAAAATCCGAAAGGAAAACATCAACATCATCAGGGCCAACTGTCCCGGCATTTCCATTGTCGGTCAAGCCGATTCGGTGGCTTCCGGCGTAAAACTGATCAAACAGCTGACGCCCGATTTGGTCTTTCTCGATGTCGAAATGCCTGATGGAACCGGGTTTGATTTGCTGCAAAAGTTGAGTCCGATAGCATTCAAGGTAATTTTCATCACCGGTTACGAGGACTTCGCCATCAGGGCTTTTCGATTCTCGGCCATAGATTATTTGTTAAAGCCGTTGGACGGCAAGGAATTGGTCGAAGCCGTCAAAAAGGCCGAACACGCGCTGAGTACGGAGGTTTTCGATATGAAGCTCCACAATTTGTTCACCAATCTCGAGCGTCCGAAAAACCTCCAAAAGCTGGTGCTCAAAACAGCCGACAAGATCTATTCGGTAAACATCCAGGATATCATCAACTGCGAATCCGACAAAAACTACACGACGTTTTATTTCATCAACGCGCCCCAACTCGTGGTGTCGACCAATCTCAAGGAATACGAAACGTTGTTGGGCCCGCATAATTTCTTCAGGACGCACAAATCGCATTTGATCAACATGACGTACTTCGATCACTTCATCAAATCGGAAGGCGGCAATACGATCGTGATGAAGAACAAGTCGTCGGTTCCGCTGTCGGTTCGCAAAAAAGAAGAATTTTTGGTCTTGCTCGACAGTCTTTAGCCAATTTCGCAAAAACGTTTGTCCGGCGATACGCAACGTTAATCGGTCAAAGCCGGACGCTCCTCCATTGACCGAAATTCCCGTTTTTGTTTGATTTATTATTGCATCGCGATTCCGTCACTCGACGGTTTTGTCGGTAACTAATAATCCAAACAAATGAAAAAACAAGTAGTGCTTATAGGATTGTCATTGCTCTCCCTGACCAATGCCAATGCGCAATTATTAGGGAAACTCAAAAGCAACAAAGACAAGGCGGAAAACGTCGCCGAGACGGCATCATCTGCAAATAAAGCGATCAAGGGCGCCAAAAAGAACGCAGGCGGAAGTGCTGCCGGCGGACTCAAACTGGACTGGAACACCTTTGCGCAAACACCGGCGGTAACCTTCAACTCCCTGCTTTATGGAACGACCGACGGGCATGTCGCTCACTATACTGCGACGTTCGTTCCGCTGAAGACCGCTAATGGAAAGGCAGTCAATCCCATTGCCGATCAGTCCGAATTCTTAAAGATCAAAGTGTATAAGGACAATCAATACATGAATTACTTCGAGTACGAAGGCGACCAGGTTTTCGACGACGGCAAGAAAATAAAGTTCAACCCTCCGAAAAGCCGTTACAAACGCGACGGTGAATGGGTAGGCTGGGGCGAATCGTTCATTACCGATTGGGGACCTGGAAATTACCGACTTGACTTTTACGCCGGCGACAAAATGTTCTATGCGTTCGACTTCGAGCTTCACAAACTGACCAATGACGACCCTTATGGAGCGATCAAGGAATTGTGGGTGACCCGCGGCCCTTGGAATAACTTCGCCTACATGAATTATGCGGACACGGGCAATTTGCTGTTTGGTTTTTACCTTACCCATGAGGAGTTCAAGCCGGATCCCGCCAATGCCAGAAAAACCACCAAAAGCGTCAAATGGTCGGCTAAGATATTCAAAGACAACAAATTGTTCGCGCAAAATTACGGCAATGGGCCGAGTACCGCACAGGTAGAACAAGCCAAATGGAATGAAGTCCAGTGCGCGTTCAAACTCGTCGACAAACCAGGCGAAATCAAATTTGCGAGCCTGACGGATGGCGCTTACAGGGTTGAACTTTCCGTCGATGGAGAAGCCAAGCCGAGAAAGTACAACTTCAACGTGAAGGACAGGAAAATAGTCCAGATCCCCGAACAGGACCGCGCCAAAAACACCGATCCGACGCGATTGATCGAAGGATGGAACGATTACTTCTGGATGAAGTTGGAAAAATAGTATTTGGTTAATAATTAGTAGTAGTGGTACCGGCTGACGCTTTTCGGGCAGGCTTCAGGTTCTGTCCGAACGCAGCTGGGACACAAAAAATAATATTTTTCCTACTTTCGGTTTTCTGCAAAATAAAATTCTAAATTCGCGCCAACCTAAAATTTTTAAAACAAATGAAACAAAAATTACTATTCGCTTTTATTGCCTCCCAAGCATTTATCGGCGCTAATGCCCAACAATTCGGCACCCGCACGCTGATCGCGCCAAGTGCCACTTACGTCAATTCTTTTGTTTTCGAAGACATCGACGAAGACGGTGACATCGATATCATCGGGACACGGTCGACCGGAAGCGTTTCGTCTTCGGCGAACGAGGTATTCTGGTACAAGAATCTTGGAAACGAGAATTTTTCACCAAGAACATTGATCAATTCCAATTACGAAGACATTGCCGAGGTGAAATTGCTCGACGTTGACGACGACGGCAAAAAGGACCTGGTCGTGGGTGACAGTGAAATCGGGATGTCCTGGATCAAAAACCTCGGCAGCGGCTTTTTCGGTTCCAAGGTCGGCCTGCCGTACAACAGCTATATGACGACATTCCAAGTCGGCGACATGAACAACGACGGCAAGAAAGATATTATCGTAGCCCAATTGAGTGGCGACAGCCTGCACTTCCTGCGCAATACGGGCAACGGCGTTTTTGTGTACGATAGCATGTTCTACGCTCCGGGCGACAACATTTACTCGCTGACTTTTGGCGATCTCGACCATGACCAGGTTACGGACCTGATCGTTTCAATGGGCGGGACCACAATCCGGAAAGTCATCCAATTCGAATACGCAAACAACGCTTTTGTCCAGACGAACCTCTATTCAAGCACAGGGTCGCCTTATCTCTACGAATCGTTTTTGGTGGATATGGATAACGACGGTAACGTTGACGTGGTCAGCGACAGTTCAGATTGCGGCGGCTATTGGATAAAGAATTTCGGAAATAATGTCTATTCAGGGATGACGCCGATCAGTCTGACGGGTTGCAACAACTACAATTTTGCGGGCCCGGTAGATTTGGACATGGACGGTTTTCAGGATCTCGTCTATTACAGATACGGCAATATCAACTACAGAAAAGGAACGGGCGTTGGCGAAGTCGACCCGACGTTGATTGCCATTTCCCAAAATTCCACGATCGTTGGAGAGCTAAGAAGTACGGTATTTTTCGATATCGATGAGGACGGAGATCTCGACATTTTCTACAACACCGAAAACGAATTCGGATGGTTCAAAAACAACGCTACCGATTTGTCGACACCGGGAAATACGGCCGAAAAGTTTACGGTATATCCGAACCCGGCGACTTCAGAGCTCAACGTCGCTTCGACGAAAGCCATCGACAGTTACAAAGTCTTTGATAACAGCGGGAAGCTGGTGGCCAATGCGACCTTCCCGATAGCGGTCGTAGATTGTAAAATCGATTTGAGCTCCCTGAGCAGCGGATTTTATTTTGTTGAGATTCAGGCTGGATCATCGCGCGAGGTGAAAAAGTTCGTTAAAAACTAAGGCCGCGATTTTAAGTCAAACATAGCGCCTGCTTTTGATAGGCAGGCGCTTTGGGTTTAAAGACAATTCGCGTATTCGCGGCTAAGGTTATTTGGCAATGTAAGTCGTTAGAATGTCGGTTTTTAGGTCGCGAATGTTTGCGGATGGAGAGGTTGAAAAGCTTAATTTTTTTTGCCGCTGATGTGCGAATGCTAGCGGATGGAGAGTTGAATAAGTTTATTTTTTTAGCCGCGAATGTGCGAATGTTGGCGGATGGATGTCAAAAGACTTATTCTTTTAGCCCGAATGTGCGAATGTTTGCGGATGGATGGAAGACTTAATTTTTTGGCCGCGGATGCGCGGATTTTCGTGGATGGATGTCAAAAGGCTTATTCTTTTAGCCGCGAATGCGCGGATGTTTGCGGATGGAGAGGTTGAAAAGCTTAATTTTTTTCTTCCGCGGATGTGCGAATGCTAGCGGATGGAGAGTTGAATAAGTTTATTTTTTTAGCCGCGGATGTGCGAATGTTTGCGGATGGATGGAAGACTTAATTTTTTGGCCGCGAATGCGCGAATGTTGGTGGACGGATGTCGAGAGGCTTGTTGTTTTTGCCGCGGATGTGCGAATGTTTGCGGATGGAGAGGTTGAAAAGCTTAATTTTTTTTGCCGCTGATGTGCGAATGCTAGCGGATGGAGAGTTGAATAAGTTTATTTTTTTAGCCGAGAATGTGCGAATGTTGGCGGATGGATGTAAAAAGGCTTATTCCTTTAGCCGCGGATGCGCGAATGTTGGTGGACGGATGTCGAGAGGCTTGTTGTTTTTGCCGCGGATGTGCATATGCTGGCGGATAGAGAGTTGAATAAGCTTATTTTTTTGCCGCGGATGTGCGAATGTGGCGATGGATGTCGAGAAGTTGTCTTTTTGCCCGAATGTGCGAATGTTTGTGGACGGATGTCGAGAGGCTTGTTGTTTTTGCCGCGGATGTGCATATGCTGGCGGATAGAGAGTTGAATAAGCTTATTTTTTTGCCGCGGATGTGCGAATGTTTGCGGATGAATGGAAGACTTAATTTTTTGGCCGCGGATGCGCGGATTTTTGCGGAGGGAGATGTCGGGAATGCTCAAATTCTTAGCGGCGGATTTTCACGGACTTAGGAGACCTGCATCTGTAATATTTCTTTTTATATAAAAAAATATTTTTCTCCAAAAACGGCGAAAAATATTTCAGTATGTTTGGCAGATTTTTTTTACAATAAGCGAATACCACTAATCAATAAACTAAACAAATTTGAAACAAAATTACCCTTCCGTAATGGGAAATTCGTGGTGTCCGCGATTTTTCCTCTATTCGATCCTGGGCCTGCTATTAGGCTGGCAGACGGCATTCAGCCAATCGACGATTCCGGCCGGAAACACCTACGGCTTCCTGAGCAATCGACCTTTGTCCGTAAATGATAACCACGAGCGATTGGTATCCATTTATACCGCATCCGAACTTGGCATAGCCCCGGGTTCTACGATTACCGGAATCCGCTACTATCTGCAATCCGTTAACGGCCCTCAGAATACGCCTATGAAAGTGTATTTGAGCAATGCGGGAACCGGAACGAGTTTCTTTTCCATGATCTATGCGAATATTGAACCTTCGGGAGCGGCCCAGTATTCCGGGACAATGCCTTCTTCCGCGTTCGTGCCGGGCAGCTGGATCAACATTCCCTTTACGACACCTGTCAGTTACACGGGCAACAACATACGCGTTCTGGTCGCGACCGATGGCGGCAATGCCTTAAGCGAGTCGATGACGGCCAAACAATTCAGATGGTCATTAGGTCCTAACAATTCCTCCCAATATTGGTATTCCTGGACATCGCCGTTTGACGAAGACGATTACGGCGTTCCGGAAAGTGGTCGTCCCAACATCCAGGTTTTTTACACAACGCCGGGTTCAGCGGGCCATGTTTCGTTCGACAACGCAACCTTCACCGCAGCTGAAAACACCACGGCGTCCATTATCGTGCACCGAAACGGCGGATCTACCGGCGCAGTTTCGGTAAATTACGCTACGAGCAGCGGCACGGCAACGGCAGGGCAAGATTATTCCGCAGTTGCAGGAACGTTAAATTGGGCAGATGGAGACATGACGCCAAAAACGATCAGCATTCCCATCAACGCCGACTTTGTGCTTGATGACAGCGAAACGATCACGCTGACACTTTCCAATCCTACAAATGCGACCATCGCGAATGGCGAGACGGCCATCCTTACCATAAAGGACGTTTTACCTCCGATGCAGGGAACCTACACTGTCGGAACCGGAGGTGATTACCCGTCGCTGACAAATGCGGGCGGGATTTTCCAACAGATCAATACGAGGATTGCCGGAGTTTCGGGCCCTCTTACCATCAATATCATTTCGGACCTTACAGGAGAAACCGGAAACTTCGCGCTCAACGAAATCGCGGGTGGACATCCCGTTCTGATCCAGCCTTTCGGAGCGCCGAGGACCGTCACAGGTTCGGTGAGCAACAGCATCGATAATCCTGGGCTCATCCGATTTGAAGGCGCAGACAACGTAACGATCAACGGATCGCTGACCGGAGCAACAGCTGCAACCTGCCAGATTGGTGGAGACGCATCTTTGCGACAACTTACGTTTGTAAACAACACGAGCGGAAACTCTGCAGGAATCCTGTTCCAATCGGCGGCGAACGGTGCCAACAACAATACGGTCAAAAACATCAATACCGTTGGTAATTCAGCTGCGGGCGGCTATGGCATTATGTTCCGCGTGTTCCCGAACTCGATTGCGAATCCTTCTACCGCACACAACGAAAATACCCGTATCGAAAATTGCTCGGTCAGGAAAGTCAACGTCGGAATCTATTCGACGGGCGTCAGCACATCTAACCAAAACACCAACCTGGTCATTACGCAAAATGACATCACCGGAACCGGGACCGACCGGGTTTCCCGAAATGCGGTTTACATTGCTTACGAACTCAATCCGCAGGTTACCTTCAACAAGGTATTTGTGAACAACACCAACAGCACCAGCGGCAGTGAGACTGTCGGTTTGGCAATCGGCGCGGGATCAGCTTACGCCTTGGGTGTAGGCAGTGGTGGCATCAGCGGCGCATTGATCGCCAACAACTGGATTACCGGAGTGGTAAGCACCGTCGATCTAGGAGGAGCGACGGTTGGAATCGCCATTTCAGGAATGGCTTTCGGAACGCCGAACGTGGTGCGCAACAACATGATCAGCAACGTATCGGGCATTGCACAAAATAACTATTACGTAGCCGGAATCTGGGTCGTGGGAGCAGTAGCTTCTGAAACCAAGCTTTACCACAACACGATTCATCTCTACGGAGACCGCGGGAACCGATCGAACCAGTCGCCAAGCTATGGCATCGGGCTTTCAGGCCTTGATCCGTCATTGGAAATGAAGAACAACATCGTTTCGACCACGCAAATCGCAACCGGAACGGCCATAACGAAAACCTACGCGTTCGGAACCTTGAGCACGACTTTCGCCAACCTGGTTTCCGACAACAACGTTTTCTACAGCGGAGGCGTCCAGGACGGTGGTTTCCGTTCAGGCGGACTGTCGAACAACCAAGGAACGAACTATGCGACTTTAGCCGATTGGCAAGCCGCAACTTCCAAAGACGCTCACTCGATAGAAGTGCTGCCGGTTTTTGCGTCTCAGTCCGATCTGCATCTCGTAGCAGGAGCCAATCCGACGATCGACGGCATAGGAACACCGATTCCAAGTGTGACGAACGACTTCGACTGTTTGCCAAGAAATCTATTGACGCCGACACCGGGTGCCACCGAGAGCAACGTGGCAGGATTCGCCATTTCAGCATCGGCCGGAACAAACGGGTCGATTTCGCCAGCCGGGACAACTACCGTTCCGACTAACGGCAGCCAAACCTATACGATCACCGCTAATTGCGCTTACGCCATTTCAGATGTTTTGGTCGATGGCGTTTCTCAAGGCGCGGTTTCTACCTACACGTTCTCGAACGTAAATGCGAACCATACGATCAGTGCGACATTTTCGGCAATCGTTCCTACAATTACCGCCTCGGGAGCGACGACATTCTGCCAAGGCGGAAATGTGGTGCTCACGTCTTCCTCATCTACCGGGAACGTTTGGTCGAACGGGGCGACGACACAATCGATCACCGTTTCAGCAGCAGGCTCATACACAGTTTCAGTCAACAACGGAACGTGTACATCCCAGGCATCGGCGGCTACCGTAATCAGTATTACGCCAGCTCCGGCAGCTCCGACGGTTACCGTATCAGGCGCAACCACTTTCTGCCAGGGCGGAAGCGTGACGTTGACCTCCTCGTCCGCGACCGGAAATACCTGGTCGAACGGTGCCACGACACAATCGATCACGGTTTCGGATCCCGGAACGTACACTGTGGTTTACAACAACGGAACCTGTAACTCTGTCGCCTCGGCTGGAACCACGGTAACAGTCAATCCGTTGCCGGCAACTCCTGTGATCACACCTACAGGACCGACGACGTTCTGCCAGGGCGGAAGCGTTATCTTAATCTCATCGGCGGCCACCGGAAACGTTTGGTCGAACGGGGCGACGACGCAATTTATTACGGTAACGACGTCGGGGACATATTCGGTTGGCGTAAACAACGGCACATGCGAATCGGCTGGGTCTAACGAAATTACGGTCACGGTCAATCCGGCGGCAACAGCGCCAACTATCTCAGCATCGGGAGCGACGACGTTCTGCGAAGGCGGAAATGTTACGTTGACCTCTTCGGCTGCGACCGGAAACATTTGGTCAAACGGAGCCACGACACAATCGATCACGGTTTCGGCTTCGGGAAGTTATTCGGTTTCCGTAAACAACGGAACGTGTTCATCAGCGACTTCATCGGCGACGACCGTTACGGTAAATCCATTGCCGACGACACCTACGATTTCCGCTTCGGGCGCGACGACGTTCTGCGAAGGCGGAAACGTAACGTTGACCTCTTCGGCTGCGACAGGAAACGTTTGGTCAAACGGGGCGACGACGCAATCGATCACGGTTTCTACATCGGGAAGCTACTCGGTTTCGGTTGACAACGGAACGTGTTCATCAGCGACTTCATCGGCGACGACCGTTACGGTAAATCCATTGCCGGCGACTCCGACGATTTCAGCTTCGGGAGCGACGACGTTCTGCGAAGGCGGAAACGTAACGTTGACCTCTTCGGCTGCGACCGGAAACGTCTGGTCAAACGGAGCCACGACCCAATCGATCACGGTTTCGGCTTCTGGAACGTATTCGGTTTCAGTAGATAATGGAACGTGTACTTCGGCAACTTCATCTACAACAACAGTCACGGTAAATCTATTGCCGACGACTCCGACGATTTCAGTTTCGGGCGCGACGACATTCTGCCAAGGCGGAAACGTTACGTTGACCTCTTCGGCTGCGACCGGAAACGTCTGGTCAAACGGAGCGACGACCCAATCGATCACGGTTTCGGCTTCGGGAAGTTATTCGGTTTCCGTAAACAACGGAACGTGTTCATCAGCGACTTCATCGGCGACGACCGTTACGGTAAATCCATTGCCGGCGACTCCGACGATTTCAGCTTCGGGAGCGACGACGTTCTGCGAAGGCGGAAACGTAACGTTGATCTCTTCGGCTGCGACCGGAAACGTCTGGTCAAACGGAGCGACGACCCAATCGATCACGGTTTCGGCTTCGGGAAGTTATTCGGTTTCCGTAAACCACGGAACGTGTTCATCAGCGACTTCATCGGCGACGACCGTTACGGTAAATCCGCTTCCGGCAACGCCTGTGATTTCCGCTTCGGGAGTAACGACGTTCTGCGAAGGCGGAAATGTTACGCTTACCTCTTCGGCTGCGACAGGAAACGTCTGGTCAAACGGAGCCACGACCCAATCGATCACGGTTTCTACATCTGGGAGCTATTCGGTTTCGGTTGACAACGGATCGTGTACTTCGGCGACTTCTTCAACGACGACCGTCACGGTAAATCCATTGCCGGCGACGCCTACGATTTCAGCTTCGGGAGCGACGACGTTCTGCGAAGGCGGAAATATTACGTTGACCTCTTCGGCTGCGACCGGAAACGTTTGGTCAAACGGTGCAACGACCCAATCGATCACGGTTTCGGTTTCTGGAACGTATTCGGTTTCCGTAAACAATGGAACATGTACATCAGCGACTTCTTCAACGACGACCGTTACGGTAAATCCATTGCCGGCGACTCCGACGATTTCCGCTTCGGGAGCAACGACGTTCTGCGCAGGCGGAAATGTGGTACTTACGTCTTCCTCATCTACCGGAAACGTCTGGTCAAACGGTGCCACGACCCAATCGATCACGGTTTCGGCTTCGGGAAGCTATTCGGTTTCTGTAAACAACGGAACGTGTACTTCGGCGACTTCGGCTGCAACTTCGGTTAGCGTCAATGCGGCTCCTGATGCAGGTGTCAGCCAGGCGGGAGGCATCGTCACCGCTACGCAAACCGGTGCGACATATCAATGGTTTACCTGCGCCGACGTTGAGCTTGCCGGCGAAACCGATCAAACCTTTATTCCTGCGGTTGTCGGCGATTATTATGTAGTCGTTTCAAATGGCGATTGCACCGTGACGTCGGAATGCATTTCGGTTACGGAGCTGAATACGCGCGACTTCGGCAAGAATCGCTTCAAACTGTATCCGAATCCGGTAAACGACATCCTCAACATCGAATATACCGAGACATTGACCCAAATATCGATTTTCAATATCGTGGGCCAGCAAGTGATTTCGAAAAATGTGAGCGCCACCTCGACGCAAATCGACATGAGCCACTTGCCGGCGGGAACTTTCCTTGTGAAAGCGACTTCGGGAAGTGCATCGCAAACGTTCAAGGTCATTAAAAACTAACCAACCCAAACTTGTTCTTAAGCCCGGAAGCGAAATGTTTCCGGGCTTTTTGTTTTACGGAAAACGCAACGGTTATCGAAGTGGAGCGATTGCCGTTTCCAGTTGAGAAATAGCGGCTCCGAAGTGGGATTATTGATTCTCCCTCATCAGCTGTTTCATCGAGGCGATTTCGGATTTGATCTCCGCGAATTCAGCCTTCATTTCCTCGTTCTTCGACTTCATTTCGTTCACCTCGTTTCTAGCTTCGGTCAACAATCGCAGCAATTCCTGGGTAGCCGATACGTTGAGCATCGCGATCGCGCCATAATCGACGGCCCGGTAATCGTCGACTTTCTTGCCGTAGACGAAAAGGTTATCGTCGATCTGATCCGATGTCTCGATGGAAAACGTATGGCGATCTATTACGCGTGTGACGGTCGTCAGGATGTCTCCTTTGGTTTCCGAGATTAACTTGACCTGGTCGCCGGCAACAAAACCGTGGTCGGGAACGCTAATGGTGACGGCGGTTCCTATAGTGGTTACGCGATCGGCTTTTCGGTAAACCGACGGCAAGTAGTTGCTGTATTGGCCTACCGCATCCGGCATCAGCTTTTCGACTTGTTGGGCGACGATCTTTTTGTAACGTTTTGGATCGCTGATGCTGTCCACCATCGTATAATCGACGATTTCGATCTTGCTCAACGTTTCCAGATCGCGTTTTCCGTCTGAAATCCCGCTAATCTTTTTGAGTCGGCTATCTGACCAAGCCGCCGTGTTTACGCCCACAAACGATGCGGTCGCGATCACGTTCCCTTCAAAATAGGCCGATGTGTTTCCCGTCCAGTTGTTGAACGTGACGAGATTCGAGCCAGAGTTGAAATATCGTATGTTAAGCGCATTGGTCAAATCGCTTTGGCCTGTGACGTGCAGCGGCGCCCGCGGCAGTGTCGATCCGATCCCGACGCGTCCGTTTTTGAGGATCGTCATCGCGTTCGATCTCGCATTTGCGGCGCTTCCGTTTCCGACAGAAAAAATTCGATCCGTTGCTACCCATGCCGACGTGGATCCCGGTGTGTACTCGACGTTGTTAATTCCCGTGGCAGTTTCGGCGCAAGAGCGTGCCGTTACACCTTGTCCGAACGCCGTGGCGACCTGTCCCGATGCCGTCGATTGCGATCCGAATGCCGTTGCCTGGTTGCTGCTCGCGACAGTCTGGTATCCGAAAGCCGTCGCCCTTTGCCCGCTTGCTTCGGTTGCCCATCCGAAAGCCGTGGCGGCCACGTTCGAGGCGATCGATCCTTCCCCGAAAGCCGTAGATCTTGCACCGTTTGCCTGCGACTGGAAACCAAATGCTGTCGCTTCCTGGCTTGTCGCCCGTGTTTGGTAGCCGAATGCCGTCGCGTTGTTCTGGTTGGCGAAAGAGCTCCATCCGAATGCCGTGGAATTGTATCCCGATGCAGTTGTCAGATATCCGAAAGCGGCAGCCTGGACGCCGGAGGCTTGTGTCTGTGCCCCGAAGGCCAACGCGCGCTCTGCCGATGCCGAGGTGAGCTGGCCAAACGCAGTAGATTGATTGCCGGTGGCGTTTGACCATACTCCGAATGCGGTAGCTTGGTTTCCGGAAGACAGGCTGGCGTTCCCAAAGGCTGTCGATTGACTGCCGGAAGCGACACTCGACGTGCCGAAAGCCATTGCGTCCTGGCCACTTGCGGTGTTATTTCCCCCGAAAGCCGCAGAATAATATCCTGTATTCGCATCGCTCCATTGAGCAGCGTTTACCGTGCCGGCGCGAAATGCCGATTTTCTCGGATTCCAGATCAGTTGAGTTCCCGTAGTCGCGGGCATCGCCACACCACCGTTGAACGTGCCTGACACGACCAAACCGTCCGTTCCGTTGATGGTAACCGCACCATTGTCTGCCGTTATCGTGCGTCCGCCTCCGGGTGTTGCGAAATCATACGCCTGATCCAATGTTCCGAAGCGGTTGGCTAGCGCCCATTCTTTAGTGACAATTGCCTTACCGGTGGGTTCGGCGTTGATAAGCGCATTGGTTACCGATGGCAAAGTGGCCAGCCCGTTCTTTAAAATTGTCAACGCATCGGACCTTCCGGCAGGCGCGACTCCGTTCCCGATCGAGAAAATACGGTCGGTACCGAACCAGCCCGTTGACGATGGGAAATAGATGGTGTTGTAAAGTCCGATTGCCATTTCTCCATAAGACTTGGAAAAAACGCCATGGCCGAATGCAGTTGACACGCTACCCGATGCATTGCTGCCCGACCCGAATGCGGTAGATTCGTTTTGGGACGCGTGAGTTCCCGAACCGAATGCAGTGGCGTTGTTACCGGAAGCGTTGGTCTGGCTTCCGAAAGCTGTAGCAAAATAACCTGATGCGTTTGTGAAAAAGCCAAAGGCCGTCGATGCAAGCGACGAGGCGGTAGTATTAGTGCCAAAAGCCGTGGCGTGATTTCCCTGAGCGTTTGAATTGAGTCCAAACGCGGTGGCCTGCTCGCCTGACGCGTTCGCGTAGTAACCGAAGGCCATGGAACGCCCGCCCGAGGCGGTGGTAGCATCGCCAAAAGCTGTTGATTGCCAGCCAGATGCAGTGGTAGACCTGCCGAAAGCCGCAGCGTCACCTCCGCTGGCGGTAGTGTTGTTGCCAAAGGCTGTTGAGTTGAAGCCGGTATTTGCGTCACTCCATTGCGCGCTATCTACGGTTCCCGCCCTAAACGCCGATTTCCTCGGATTCCAGATCATCGCGGTTCCCGCCGTTTCCGGCATTGTCGCTCCTGAGTACGACACGCCTGTTGCTACAAATCCGTCGGTTCCATCGATAGTTACCGGTCCGCTGTCTGCGGTAATCGTGCGTCCGCCTCCAGCTGTGCCGAAATCGTAGGCCTGATCCAATGTTCCGCCGCGATTTGAAAGCATCCATTCTTTGGTCACGATGGCTTTACCCGTCGGTTCGGCTGTGATCAGCGCATTGGTTACCGATGGCAGTGTCGCGAGGCCGTTCTTGAAAACCGTCATCGCGTCCGACCTTGCTGCGTTCGAGACTCCGTTTCCGAGCGAAAAGATGCGGTCCTGGGCCGACCATGCGGTAATGGAAGATGGAGTGTAATCTGTATTGTACGTTCCCATTGCGGTTTCCCCGAACGAACGCGCCAGGATGCCGCTGCCAAAAGCCGTCGCTACATAGCCGGATGCTTCCGATTCGACTCCGAATGCGGTCGTTTCGTTGTTCGTCGCCCGCGACAGAAACCCAAACGCTGTGGCATTGGTTGCATTGGCGAATGTGGACGTTCCGAACGTAGTCGAATTCAGTCCCGACGCCGTACTGAAGGTGCCGAATGCCGTCGCGCGGGTCCCGGATGCCGTGGTGGAGGTTCCGAATGCCATCGCATCGGTTCCGCTGGCAGTGGCGTTGCCTCCGAAAGCCGTCGAAAAGTAGCCGGTGTTGGCATCGCTCCATTGGGCCGCTACTACGGTTCCGGCGCGAAACGCGGATTTACGCGGGTTCCAGATCATTTTGGTGCCGGAAGTCGCGGGCATGGTCACGCCATTGTCAGGAGTTCCGGAAACGACCAGGCCGTCGCTGCCGACGATAGAAACTGCGCCGTTGTTGGCCGTTATGTTGCGTCCGAGACCGGGTCCGCCAAAGTTGTAGGCGTTGTCCAATGTTCCGGAATTGGCATTTGAAAGCGCAACCCATGAAGCGTCGGCGTTTTTCCAAAAATAAAAACCAGGGAGATTAGAACCTTGTTGGCTCGTTAGGTAGACCAACATGCCGTCCTGAGCGAGGCCGGGATCGGTAGTGGGAAATTGACCGATTTTGGGAATCAATATCCCGTCGGTTGGAGTTGGGTTGGCGGAGTCGGAAGCACGCACGTCCAACATCGAATTCGGATTCGTGGTGTTGATGCCTACCTGGCTGTGGATGTTGCCAAAACTCAAAAGGAGCAGCGCTATCGCAACGATTTTTTTTCTCGGTTCCATACGACATAATTAGTATGACGTAAAAGTATTCCGACGGGAAATCCGAGCAAATACGTTGCGATACGTAATGACGCCTAAAATAGGTGTCGGTTATCTGAAACCCATAACAGCAAATTGTTCGCTCCGGGCGTGATGTCCAGTTTCCGGATGATGTTTTCCCTGTGTTTTTGGACCGTGCGCGGCGAAAGAAACAAGGTGTCGGCGATTTCGCGTGAGGTCATTTTTTTGGCGATGTACTGCAAAATCTTGATTTCGGACGCGCTGAGCACTTTCAACGCATCGGGTGCCGAAGCCAGGCTGCTTTGCTTGATTTTGGAACTCACGTAGTGGTTGCCGAGTTCGATGTCGCGAATGCATTTCAAAATTTCGTCGAGCGCATCTTCCTTCAATAAGTAGCCGTCGATTGTTTTTCCGACGGCATCGAAAATTTCCTTTGCCGAATGAAGCGTCAGGATGATGACTTTCACATCGACTTTGTTCTGGTGCAGATATGCCGCTACTTCGAGGCCTTTGAGTACCGGCATTTCCATGTCGAGGATCGCAAAATCGGGTTGTTGCCGGCAGATTTTATTGAACGCCTCGTTGCCGTCGTGGGCCGTGTCGAGAATCGCGAAGCCCGCCGAGGCCAGATACGATTTATATCCTTCGAGCACTAACGGATGGTCGTCTGCGATGATGATGGATTTAGCCATGACTTTGTTTTGATTTTTTTACGAGAACGACAACCGAAGTTCCTTTTCCGGCGGTTGATTTGATCGCTAGATCGGAGCCGGTAAGCCTTGCACGCGATTCCATCGTCTTGAGGCCAAGGCTTTCAAAACCGTCTCGCGATGGCTCGAACCCAGTGCCGTTGTCCTTGACCTCGAATTCGATCGCATCGCCTTTTTCGTCGACCGAAACGCGACAAGCCTTTGCGCCGGAATGTTTGAGCACGTTATTCAACGCTTCCTGCAACATGCGGTAAATATGGATTTGATTCTCGGCGGCTATCGAATCGCCGAGCGTCTCATCTTCACAATCGAACGAAAAGAAAATATCCGAATGTTGCTGCAAGGCTTCGACCGTTTCCCGCGTGGAACGCATCAATCCGAGCCGCTCGAACTGGTAAGGATGCATGTCGTGGGACAAGCCGCGTACTTCGCCGATGATCGCGTCGACGGTAACGGTATCGCGCTGTTCGTGATGCAGTTTGTTCTTGAGCAGCAGCAGGCTTTGGCCGATGCTGTCGTGAAGTTCCTCGGCAATCCTTTTGCGTTCGGATTCTATGGTTTGGACAAGGTTTTGGGAGAAATTCTTTTCCATGGCCGCTTTCCTGCTTTCGAGTCTTGCGACCCTGATCAGGTACAATATCAGCAATACGACGGCTATGCTCCCGGCTAGAATCCAGGTGATGCGCAACAGCCGCTGGGTCTGCAGTTTTTCCTGTTCCCGGGTTTTTTCGTGCGCTGTTTCGAGTTCCTTGCGCTTGACGGCCTCGCTGAACTTGAGTTCGAAACGTTCGCGTTCGGCGGTCAGCGCCTGCTGTTTTTTCTGGTAAGCAAATTCGATTTCCCGGAATTTCATTTCGTTTTCCAACGCCAGCTCTTTGCGTTCCTGAACCTGTTGGGTCGAATCTTTCCGACGGTTGTACTCGTAATTTAACTCGGCTCGCGCCAATTCGCTCTCACGTTGCTTCTGGATCGTATTTTCCTTGCTTTCGTAATACGATTTAAACGCTTCTATGCCTTTCTCGTATTGCTTTCCCAAAAAATAGGCTTCGGGCAGCGCGCGCATGAAAGCCTGGTATTCGTTGACCTGTTTGGCTTGCTGGAAATAATTGGCCGCCTTGCTGATATACTCGATCGCTTTTGAAATTTGCATGTCGCGGCTGCCATCGAGTTTGAACTCGTCGGGAACCGGCTGGGTGTCGCTTACGAAATTCAGGTATTCGAAGCCGAGCTGTCCGTAGATGAACATCTCCTTTCGCGTGTCGTTCTGGGCATTGAGCAGCGCGAGTGCATCTTCGTAGAATTGGACGGCTTTCCGATAATTGCCTTCCGCGCCGTAAACATTGGCGAGATTGGAAATGACCAATGCCTTTCGGGAAACGGATTTTCCGCTGTTGATGATCGCGAGCGCCCGTTCGTAATGCCGCTTGGCGCAGGACAGGTCGCCGTGGTCGGAGCAAAGCCCTCCAAGGTCGATATGAAGCACCGAAATCTGGAAACTGTCACCCGTTTTTTCATAGTGCGAAAACGCCTCCTGATAGTATTTTTCTGCTTGTACGCGGTTGCGTTGTTGTTTGTATGTCATGCCGAGTTGACGCGCCACGGAAGCGGATTGGTCCGGCAACGAGGCCTTTTGCGACAATTCCATCGATTGGTAAAACAGGGTAAGGGCTTCTGGGAGATTGCCCTGGCTTCTGAGGCACATGCCCATGTTTTGCAACACGTCAATCCTGGGAGACGTCCAATTTCCGACTTTCATATACGAAAGCGCCTTTTTGCCGAAAGCAATGCCTGCCGCCGGGTCGACAATTGAATTGAGTTCAGTCAGTTTTGTCAGGATCTGCACCTTTTCCTTGTTATCGGTTGTTTTGCCGAGTTTTATCACAAGCGAATCGATACGGGATTCGACCTGGGCCGAAACCGGAATTGCAAAGAAAAGACTTAAAGCCAGGCATAGCCCTGAGGTTATTTTCAGGTAATTCAAACGTGTTCAATTGAAAGTTAGGGTGATACGGCAAACATAGGTTTTCCATCTCAAATCAGGGCTGCGACCGGGGAGTTTTTTATTTATAGTTATGGAAGTCGTGCCGATGCGGCATCCGGGTCAAGCACAAGTCAGGTTTTCCCTTGCCGCTGCCTGTACGTGCTGCCACTGCGGATCGAACAACGATTTGGTTTTTTTTCTAATCGAGAAGTCAGTCACTCCAAAACGGCAACAAAAAAAATAGCGAATGAAGCCTGAACCTCATTCGCTGTTATCTTATTTTGAAAGACGAGCTAGATCAATTAAACTCCGAAAGGATCAGCTTAAACTTTCCATCGGTAACCTGGATCATATCGCTCGGATCCTCGTCATTGTACAATTTACAAGAGAATGTCCCTTTGACTGTCATGGTTTTGGCGCCTCCGCTCATGCCTTGGGTATAATCGGAAACGGAAAGCGTGCTCCCGGTCTGGGCACCGGCTTTGGAGGTGTAGAATGTTCCATCCTGTGCCTTGTAAGTAATCTCGAGGCCCGGGTTGTGGGCATCGTCCTGGGCAGGCGTCAGGAAGTTCGATGGCAAATCGCCGACCGTTTCGTAGAATGCCGCGGTTTCTCCTGTTTCGTCACCACCTTGCCCAAAATACATATTGTTCCATCCGATCGCAAATTCGGGTGCGAATTGGGGCGGATTGAATTTCATGACCGAGCCTCCGTAATAATACCAACGGTCGAACCCTTCGCCGCTGAATCCCGCAAGGGCGTTGTACAGAAACGTGTCGTTTGCTGTGTTGTTGAAAGTGTGGTCAAAAGCGACGCTGTCCATTTTTCCTTTAATGTAGGCCACACCGGTGTCGTTGTTGTTATTGTTCCCGCCACCGTTGTTGTTTGACGAACCGCCGTCGTCTGAACTGCACGAAAAAGCGAAGGCCGCGAAGGCCATAAGCACTAATTTTTTCATTGTTTTTATTATTGGTTAGTGGGCAAATATAGAGTTATTCCCTATACGGACGATGATTTTGGGCGTATTCCACATTGATCGTTTTGACGTTCGAATTTGGGGATTTTTGTTTTTTTCTAATTGCAACATTAGTTGCACCAGTTGTGCTGTCGGGTTGTGCTACCGCGGGTCGCCTTGGCGGCGGAGTTTTCCTCGCAAAAACCGAGGGACGAGCTTCAATCCCCGCCAAAAAAAAATGCAGGACCAAAGCCCTGCATTTACCAATCAGTTAACCAGCATTATTTCTTTATCACTTTCACCACCTCATCACCGATCCTCAAAAAGTAAATTCCCTTTTGAATCCCGCTCCAATCAATCGAAGTGGTTGCTCCTGAAAGTTTTCCGGTTTGGATCACACGGCCATTAGCGTCGAGAATACGATACGCGCGATCGGCGTTTGCCAAATCGGTCTTCAGGAACAGTTCACCATCCACAGGGTTCGGATAGGCCACAAAGCGATTTTGCAACGGCGCTGCCGGCGTGCCCAACGATCCGCCGGAATTGAGGAACACTCTCCAATAACGGTTCGCTCCCGATCCGTATACCAGGGCATCGCCAGCAGCCAAGTTCTCGGTGTATACAACCAAATCAAGCTTGTGGTCGCCGTTCATATCCATTACCGTCCAGGCTTGGCTGCCCAAATCGTAAGCGGGTCCGGTCGACTCTGCGATCTGGTAGAAACTGTAATCGACACCGTTATCCTTGTGACCGCCTGCAGGCAATGTCCAATTGGTCGCAGCCGATGAAAATCCCGCTGCCGTGTTGGAATATACTTTCCAGTATCGATTCGAACCCGATCCGTACACAAGTGCGTCGCCCGCAGCCTGGTTCTCGTTGTAGGTCACCAAGTCAGGTTTGGAGTCGCCGTTCATGTCCATCACTGTCCACGACTGGCTTCCGAGGTCATAGGCAGCGCCGGTCGACTGAGCGATTTGGTGGAAACTGTAATTAGTGCCATTGTCTTTATGACCTCCAACCGGCAATGCCCAGTTTGTAGCGGTTGTGGAAAAGCCCGTTGCGGCCCCGAAATAAACTTTCCAGAAACGGTTCGTACCGGTTCCGTATACAAGTGCATCGCCCGCAGCTTGATTTTCGTTGTAGACGACCATATCCGGTCTGGAATCGCCGTTCATGTCCATGACCGTCCACGATTGGCTGCCCAAGTCATAGGCAGCGCCGGTCGATTGCGCAATTTTGTGGAAGCTGTAGTTGATGCCGTTGTCGGTATGACCTCCTGCAGGCAGTGTCCAGTTGGTGGCTGTCGGTGAAAATCCCGACGTCGTGTTGAGATACACTTTCCAATAGCGGTTCGATCCGGTTCCGTAGACCCACGCGTCGCCTGCAGCCATGTTCTCGTTGTAGACGACGATGTCGGGTTTTGAATCTCCGTTCATGTCCATTACCGTCCAGGATTGGCTTCCCATATCGTATGCCGCGCCTGTCGACTGTGCGATTTTATTGAAGCTGTAGTTGATGCCGTTGTCTGCATGACCGCCCGCAGGCAGTGTCCAGTTGGTAGCCGTCGGAGAAAATCCCGATCCTGTGTTGAGGTAGACTTTCCAGTAACGGTTCGAACCCGATCCGTACACGAGTGCGTCGCCCGCAGCCATATTCTCGTTATAGACGACCATGTCAGGTTTGGCGTCCCCGTTCATGTCCATGACCGTCCAGGATTGGCTTCCCAAATCATAAGCGCCGCCTGTCGACTTTGCAATTTCGTTGAAACTATAATTGATACCGTTGTCGGAATGGCCGCCCACCGGCAATGTCCAGTTGGTTGCGGTTGTCGAGAAACCGGTTGCCGTACCCAAGTACACTTTCCAATACCGGTTCGAGCCGGTTCCGAATACGAGCGCATCACCCGCAGCCAGGTTCTCGTTATAGACCACGATGTCGGGTTTTGAATCGCCGTTCATGTCCATCACCGTCCAGGCCTGGCTGCCCAGATCGTATGCGGGGCCAGTCGACTCTGCGATTTCATTGAAACTGTAATTCGTCCCATTGTCGATGTGACCGCCCGCTGGCAATCCCCAGTTGGTGGCCGATGGACCGAATCCCTGGGCTTGGGCCGAAAATTGGATTGCCGGGCAAAAGCTCAGCATGGCGCAGTAAAGCGCGAAATGTAATTTTGATTTCATTGATTTTATGGGTTTTGTTTGTGAGAAATTTCGTGCCGAATCTACTGTAAGTTTTAGAAATCTGCAATTTTTATTTAGGGCATTCCAACGATCCGGGGCTTTTCCAGACGAAAGAGCCTCCAAGACACAATAGCCGGTCAGCTGACCGTAAACAATCCAAGTATAGCCGCGAACAAATCGAAATTGGCGATCAGGTCAACCACGGAAAAGGCAGTTTGGGTCATATCAAAAATGGATATTGGTTTTTATCGTTCGGGTCAGTTATTCAAGCGTTTTGTCGGTGATTTTCTTTAGCAGGTAGTTTTCGAATTCCTGCTCCGGGAGTTTCCCTGGAATCGGAAACAGGCCGTACACCATGTTGCCGTATTGTATGTCATGGGGAAGGCTTTCGTGCACATCCACGAATTTTTGCGAAGAATAGGTGTCCTCAATGAGAAACGGTTTGGTTCCATCGTACATTTGGGCGACGCCGGGACGTTCGCGCTTGGTTCCTACGGCTTTGGACATGTGACTGGCAAACGAGTTGCCTTCGTACAGGAAATTCAGGTTGACCAGCGCAAATACCTTGTCGGCCGATAGATCGAACCGATAGAGTTCGTAATTCGATTGGGTGGAGTCGGGAAGTGCCACTTTGAAATCGACCGAATGGGCCAGGCTGTCGTCCGGGCGCCACACCTTGATGTGGTAATCGCCTTCCGGCACTCTTTCGACAAGCGTTTGACCGCAGGCTACTTCGCTGTGGATGTAATATCCGTCCGACAATTTCCCATCGGCCCCCACCATTTCGAGCGTCACCGTCCGCAATTCCGGTCCCGTATTGAGGAACATTATCGACTGGGTAGGGGCGCTGTTCGATTCTACTATTGCGGCTACGACCATCGTGATTGCGATAAATCCGAGGATCGCGCCGCAGCCTATCTTTAAAAAGCGTTTCATTCCGGTTTTATTGCGTTTGAAGCACCTGGCGGACTTCCCGGACGAGTTTCGCGTTCTGTTCCTTTTCGCCTTTGAGCAATGCCGACTTAAGAATCGAAATAAGCACGATTGCGGGCACAAGCGCAATCAAGGCCCCAAGCCCGGAGGCGATCTTGCGTCCCGGCAAAAAAGCCAGGGGTTCGATATCGTTGTACCCCATGTAGGCGCCCACGGCTAAAAACACGAAAAGTACGGAATAGGTGATCCTGTTGCCCATTTTAGAGGATTCGTCCACTTCCAGTTTCAGGACATCGGGAATCGCTTTCTCCCATCTAAGGCCTACCTCAGCGCCGATTTTGCTGCCTTGGCGGATTTTTATCTCGTGTGACCAATCGTTGCCGGCTTCTGTAAAATCGCCCGCACTAACTGCATAAGACGATCCGAAACGGGTTTGTAGTTTCGATTGAATGGCGGTGGCCGATTGTCTCAAGGTGGTATTCACGCTTGCGTTCTCGTCAATTTTGTAAAGGATGGGTTGCATATTTGGTATTTATCAGGTTTGGTTGCAGGTCGTCTTGTTGCAAGGCGGTGATGGCCGACACCTCGCCGGATTCAGATAGGGACGTGGCGCATCGGTCGATAGTTCCGCAAAGGCGGCGATCGGATTCACAATGCGGGCCGGGCTCGTCAATTTGTCACGCCATTTCCGACACAAAAATAAGCGGAGGCTGCGGCACTGCGGCACTAAATGAATGTCCGTTAAAGAATGGGTCACCAACGTGGGGAAAATCGAGATTTACGTGAAAGCCGCGCGTAAACAGGGGCGCATTTTACGGCTTGGGCATAATCGGAAACAGAAAGCGTGCTCTCAGTCTGGGCATCGCCTTTGGAGGTGTTAAATGTTCCATCCTGTGCCGTGTAGGTAATCTCGAGGCCCAAGTTGTGGGCATCGTACTGGGCTGGCGTCAGGAAGTTCGATGGCAAATCGCCTACCGTTTCGTAGAATGCCGCGGTTTCTCCTGTTTCGTCATCACCTTGCCTAAAATATATATTGTTCCATCCGATCGCAAATTCGGGTGCGAATTGGGCCGGCATCAAAATTATAAAGTATCGTGTACTCCTATACATCTGCTTCCGGTCAGGAAATGACGATGAGGTGCTTCACTCAAACGCAATCACTGTTATTATCCGCGAGATTTCGATTCAAGGAATTTTTTTTCAGTTTCCAGCCATTCTTGTCGTAACCGGAGTGCGATAAGGTTCGCATCGGCCCCGGCAGCCGACTTTTTCTTTTTATCGGTGGAGAATGCGATGGGAGTTGGGTTTGGATTTTTGGACGCGCGTTTTTTCAGGTAGTCCTGGAGTTCGGATATCCGTCGGGCCGCTGTTTGGGCTTTTTCTACAGTGGCGATTTTACGCGCAACCAGCGTGCGTTGGTAGTCGTTTTCGTTAAGCAGGCGGGCTATCAGCCGCTGTTCTTCCGCCACATGCTGTTTTGTGGGAGCGGGAGCGGACAGTTTTTCTTTAGGGAACTTCCCTGAGATTCCCAACGAAACCGATAATTCCGCTGCGATTTGCAGTGCCGACACCGGAAGATCGCGCCGGCCCAACTCATACATCGAGTAGTGGCCGCGGGATACCCCGAGGAGATGGGCCATTTCTTCCTGGGTTAGTAACAGGTGGGAGCGGAGGGTTTTGTTTTTCATTATTGCAATTTTTTTGAAGATACGATTTTGCAACGAGTTTGTTGCAAAATTATGTTTGTATTTTTTTTGCAACAGGGTTGGTGTTTGTCAGGGGAGTGGTAATGGGGTGCTGATGCGGGGCATCCATTTACTTATTGTTTTTTGCCAGCTGCGCTGTCGGGGGCGCTACCGCGGGTCGCGTTGTCGGCGGGGCCTTGGTTATCTCGTGACAAATCATAATTATCTCGCGCCAGCTGCGCTGTCGTGGGGCACTACCGAGCTCATCCCACTCAATTATTTGTTTTTTGCGAGAGCTGCGCTGTCGGGGGCGCTACCGCGGGTCGCCTTGCCGGCGGGGCCTTCTTTTTAGCTTCGCTGAATCTTTGGGCCCGGAAAGAACAGTCAACTTTGATACTTTGGGCTCGGGCCTCGATTTCTCGCAGAAAAAGAAGCAAAAATGCGGGAGCGGCAAACCGCTCGGCGACCTGACTATTCCGAATTTCGAAAATGAAAAAAACTCGCCGATAACCTTTAATAGTGATAGAGCCTATTGTTCGGCTCAGACAGCTTTTCATTTTTGCGAAATTTCGGAATGTCAGGTGCCCGCCTGCGCGGTTGAACGCCGCGACTAAGCGGAATTATTTTTATTTATCCTCCGCTGCGCTGCGGATAAAGTGGTCATGGAAAGAGGGGTTTGTGTTCGTGGGGTGATGTGTTCGGTTCAAACAGCTTTTGATTTCAGCGACTCTGTGTGGCGTCAGGTGCTCGCCTACGCGATCAAAGCCACCACCGTGGGTCGCCTTGCCGGCGGGGCCTTCTTTTTCATCGCAGAAAAAGAAGCAAAAATGCGGGAGCGGCAAACCGCTCGGCGACCTGACTATTCCGAATTTCGAAAATGAAAAAAACTCGCCGTTAACCTTTGGTAGTGCTAGAGCCTATTGTTCGGCTCAAACAGTTTTTCATTTTTGCGAAATTTCGGAATGTCAGGTGCCCGCCTGCGCGGTTGAACGCCGCGACTAAGCGGAATTATTTTTATTTATCCTCCGCTGCGCTGCGGATAAAGTGGTCATGGAAAGAGGGGTTTGTGTTCGTGGGGTGATGTGTTCGGTTCAAACAGCTTTTGATTTCAGCGACTCTGTGTGGCGTCAGGTGCTCGCCTACGCGATCAAAGCCACCACCGCGGGTCGCCTTGCCGGCGGGGCCTTCTTTTTCATCGCAGAAAAAGAAGCAAAAATGCGGGAGCGGCAAACCGCTCGGCGACCTGACTATTCCGAATTTCGAAAATGAAAAAAACTCGCCGTTAACCTTTGGTAGTGATAGAGCCTATTGTTCGGCTCAGACAGCTTTTCATTTTGGCGAAATTTCGAAATGTCAGGTGCCCGCCCGTGCGGTTGAACGCCGCGACTAAGCGGTATTTGCTTGTTATTTATTAGCTCCGCTGGCACGAGCTTGTGACTGGCAAAGCAATCTTCGGGCCCGGAAAATTATGTGAAAAGACAGCATCTCGCATGGGCCTCGATTTCTCCGCTGCGCTGCGGATAAAGTGGTAGCGGGAAGAGGGTTTTGTGTTTGTGGGACAATGCATTCGGTGCAGATAGCTTTTCATTTTAGCGAAATTTCGGAATATCAGGTTCCCGCCTGCACGGTTGAACGCCGCGACTAAGCGGAATCATTTTTATTTATTAGCTCCGCTGGCACGAACTTGCGACTGGCGAAGCAATCTTCACGCACGGAAATTATGTGAAATACATCATCTCGCATGGGTCTCGATTTCTCCGCTGCGCTGCGGGTAAAGGGGCTTGGGAAGAAAATTTGCGGTAAAATAAGGTATTTCGATTTCCAAAAGACCTTTTGAAATGCTAACGTTTGGGAAGGGTGGGTAGTTTGTCGAGAATATCGGTTGTTTGTGGGAAACCGTAACGGTAGCTTGAAACATCCGTTATATTTGGAACCATTATAGGACAAAATAAATAGCCAAAACAAATGAGAAAACAAATTATTGCATTGACCATTATCGCAAGTCTATTCAGTTGCTCATTTAATGATGACAGTACCAACACCAGCGCAAACGAACTTCTCGGAACTTGGAAGCTGCAGTCGATCGCTTATCCCGGCGAATCCAACAGCTTGGATGACTGCGAAATGGAAAGCACTTTAACCTTCAACGCCAATTTTTCGACCATATATAATTCCAGTGAAGAATCAGGAACGGGCGATTGCGCGGTCTATCCTTATCAGGGCGAATATTCAATTTCCGATAATGTCATCACGATAACTGAAGCCTCAATGGTTACTAAAGATAAAATTGTGAGTATAAGCGAAAATCAACTCGTGACAAAGGCAATTTATAATTTACAAGAGACACCCAGTGGATCTTGGGAGGGAGGGGAGTTAATTTCGGCTGAACAATATATTGCCACATATGTAAAAGTTGATTAAAGTAAACTACGCTTATCGCGGATATTCCTAAATGTGCGGCATCGAACTGGCGGTTCCTTGCACGCGTAGGATTTTCTGTCTATTTAGTATAGATTTACCAAGGGGTAAAATATCTTAGTCCCAATTCATAAATTACTCTATGGCAATCAAAAAGACCGAACTGTACCGCTCGTTATGGGCGAGTTGTGATGAGTTGCGCGGCGGCATGGACGCTTCTCAATATAAAGATTACGTACTCACCATGCTTTTCGTAAAGTACATTTCAGACAAAGCAAAACAAGATCGCGACTTTGCGATCGAAATACCTAAAGGTGCATCGTTTGAGGATATGGTCAATATGATCGGAAATCCTGAAATTGGCGACCGCATCAATAAGGAAGTCTTGAACAAAATCAAAGAAGCCAACGGGCTGAATGACTTTCCTGACTTTAATGATGAATCAAAGCTCGGAAAAGGTAAAGATCTTGTAGAAACAGTATCTAACCTGGTGCGCATCTTCAATGATAACAGTCTGGATTTTTCCAAGAATTCTGCTGAAGGCGATGACATTCTTGGCGATGCTTACGAATACCTGATGCGTCACTTCGCCACAGAAAGCGGCAAGAGCAAAGGGCAGTTTTACACCCCGGCAGAGGTCTCCAGAATTTTAGCAAAAGTCATCGGGATAAGGCCGAGTAATGCTACGACTCAAACCAGTGCGTATGATCCAACTTGCGGTTCGGGTTCATTATTGCTCAAGGTGATGAACGAAGCGGGAAGACAAATTGATTTGTACGGCCAGGAAAAGGAGGGAACGACGGCCAACTTGGCTACAATGAACATGATCCTTCACGGTGCCGAAACGGCGACCATCATAGCGGACAACACGCTATCACGTCCGTTTTACAAAGAGCAGAATGGCTCGCTTAAAAAATTTGATTACGTGGTTGCCAATCCGCCATTTTCGTTGAAAAGCTGGAGCAATGGTGTGAATGTGGACAGTGATGAATATAACCGTTTTGCTTTAGGCGTTCCGCCGGAAAAGAATGGCGATTACGCTTTTCTGTTGCACATTTTACAATCTTTAAAAGCCAATGGTAAAGGTGCGGTGGTATTACCTCACGGTGTTTTGTTCCGTGGGAATGCCGAGGGTGAAATCCGTAAAAATATTTTAAAGAAAGGCTACATAAAAGCCATTATTGGTTTGCCCGCCAATTTGTTTTATGGTACGGGCATTCCGGCTTGTATTATTGTGCTGGATAAAGAAAATGCCGAACACCGCAAAGGTCTGTTTATGATAGATGCAAGCAAAGGCTTTGTGAAAGACGGTAACAAAAACCGATTGCGGGAGCAGGACATCCGCAAGATTACTGATGTGTTTGATGCTTTAGCCGAAGTGCCGAAGTTTAGCCGAATGGTGTCGATGACAGAAATTTCCGACTCTAAAAACGATTACAACCTCAACATTCCACGGTATATTGATACGCAGGAAGCCGAAGACATTCAGGATTTGGCGGGGCATCTGTCAGGTGGCATTCCACAGAAAGATGTGGATGGTTTGCAGGCGTATTGGGATTTGTTCCCTTCGTTGAAAGCCGATTTGTTCAACAAGGCAAGAGCAGGTTATTTTGAATTGAAAGTACCTGCGGAAACCATTAAAACCACCATTTTCAACCATCCCGAATTTGTAGCCTTTAATACAAAAATGCACACCGCTTTTGACAAATGGTTGCACGAACAGCAAACGAAGTGGAACAATTTAGATAAAGGTTTTGCGGTAAAAGAAGCCATAGAAACATCGGCACAAACCATACTGGGCCATTTTGAAAACAATGCTTTGGTAAACCGTTATGCGATGTACCAACACCTGATGCAATACTGGAACGAAGTGATGCAGGACGATTTTTATTCGATTGCTTTAGACGGCTGGAAGGCAGGAAACGAATACACCCGACTAGTCATCAAAGGTAAAAAAGGAAAAGACGGCAAAACGGCACAAGACAAGGAAATTTCAGGTTTGGCGGGTATTGAAGGCAGAATGGTAACGCCGGAAATGATGATACAGTATTTCTTTAAGGAACAAAATGACAGTTTGCAGGATTTAGAAAATCAACTGAACCTTACGCAGGAAGCCCTTGCGGAAATAGAAGAAGAAAACAGTGGAGAGGAAGGCATTTTCAGTGATTTGGAGAAAATAAATCTTAAAAGCGTAAAAGATTTTTACAAAGAACGTAAAGCTGATAATGCCTCTAAGGAAGAATTGAAATACATTAAAAACTATATTGATACGCAGGAAGCTTTGGGTGGCATTACCAAACTGATAAAAATTGCAAAAGAGAATTTGGAAGTAAAAGTGGTAGCGCAATATCCTTTGTTAACCGAAGCCGAAATAAAAGATATGGTGATTAACCACAAATGGACACCCGTATTGCAACAGGCATTGCAAAGCGAACAGGAAAAGCTGAGCCAAAACCTTACTGAGCGCATTAAGGAACTGGCAGACCGCTACCAACAGGCTATGCCAACATTGGAAACCAAGACAGTGGAGGCTTCGCAAAAAGTATTGGCTCACCTGCAAAAAATGGGATTGGTATGGTAAAGGAAAATACAATGAAGCAGACAGAGATTGGTTTGTTGCCGGAGGATTGGGAAGTTGTGAAATTATCAGAAGTTTTGAAATTCGGAAGTGGACGTGATTATAAACATCTTAAAAAAGGCGATATACCTGTTTATGGAACTGGAGGATTAATGACTTTGGTTAATGATTTTTTGTACGATGGAAATTCAGTTGGAATTGGTAGAAAAGGAACTATCGATAAACCTGTTTTTCTAACTGGCAAATTTTGGACAGTTGATACTTTATTTTTCACTCATTCTTTTCAAAAAACAACAGCAAAATATATTTATTATCAATTTGGAAGGATACCTTGGAAAGAATACAATGAAGCATCAGGTGTTCCAAGTTTAAATAAAAATACTTTAGAACAAATTCAAATTCCCCTTCCACCCTTACCCGAACAAGAAGCGATAGCGGAAGCCTTGAGTGATGCCGATGCGTGGATAGAAAGCCTGGAGCAACTCATCGCCAAAAAACGCCTCATCAAACAAGGGGCAATGCAGGAATTGTTGACGCCTAAGGAGGATTGGGAAGTGAAGAAGTTGGGGGAAATAACTATAGACGGAGGATTGATTAGAGGTCCATTTGGCGGTGCTTTGAAAAAGGAATTTTTTGTCAAAAATGGATATAAAGTTTATGAACAAAAAAATGCAATCTATAAATCAGTTCATCTAGGAAAGTATTTTGTTGATACTGCTAAATTTAAAGAATTAGGAAGATTTGAAATTAAGGCTAATGATTTTATTCTTAGTTGTTCAGGCACTATTGGAAAGCTATTTAGGATACCGCAAATATTTCAGAAAGGTATTATTAATCAGGCTCTTTTGATTATAAGGCTTAATCCCACAATCATTGATTTCGGGTATTTTGGACATATATTTCAATATGATAAAATACAATCAAAAATTATTGATGACACTCAAGGAGGAGCAATGAAAAACTTGGTGGGAATGTCAGAATTCAGAAATACAGAAATTCCATTACCATCGCTCACCGAGCAAACCCGCATCGCCACGATATTATCGGATATGGATGCGGAGCTGGAAGCTTTGGAAAGGCAACTCACCAAAGCCCGGCAGGTAAAAGGAGGCATGATGCAGGAGTTGCTGACGGGGAGGGTGAGGTTGGTGTAGCGAAATGATTGTGGTTGTAAAAAGATTGATAACAAAAGCTTTAATCGAAATAAAAATATGAGTGAGGAAAAATTACGCTCAATAGACCAACGTCAAGAGATGCAGAAAGCATATTTACAACCCCGTACAGTCAGGGATATTTCTAACCTGAATTATTTCATACCGGATTACCAACGGGGATACAGATGGACAACCGTTGAGGTTGAACAGCTTCTTAATGATATTTACTCATTTGAATCAAAAACGATTGAAAGTGGAACCGACACATGGTATTGTTTACAGCCTCTAGTAGTTAAAAAAATGACAAGTTTTCCTCTGGCATTCAATCAGAATCAGGATTTGGATTGGTTTGAGGTTATCGATGGACAGCAAAGATTAACCACGATTTTTTTAATAATCCACTATATAAATGAAAGGTTCCGCGGATCGAAGAAAGACGCTGAACCAACAATACATTATCAATCAAGAGAGAGCAGTTCAGAATTTCTGAAAAATATCATTATAGGTCAGGAAGATGATCGTTCCAATATAGACTACTTTCATATTTCACAAGCATTTAATAAAATTCATGACTGGTTTGAGGCCGAGTGCTCCAATTATGATAAGTTCATTATTAAGCTATATGATCAGACTCAAGTAATTTGGTATCAAACTTATGAAAAGGACGCCATCGAAATATTTACGCGCATCAATACAGGAAAGATAAAGCTTACCAATGCGGAACTTGTGAAAGCACTGTTTTTAAATTCTTCCAATTTCGAAAATAGCGGTTCACTTTATCACAAACAGTTGCAAATTTCTTTGGACTGGGAAAATATAGAATACACACTTCATGACGATTCTTTTTGGCTTTTCATAAATAAGGAACAAAACGATATTCCGACCCGAATTGAGTTTCTACTTGATCTGATAAAACGTAAGCCCCTGGGTCTGAGAGATGAAAATTTTACATTTTTAGAATTTTTCAACGACTTCCAGTACAAATCCGAATCGTACATATTTGACCAGTGGTACGCGATCAAGAAAACATATTTAATTCTCTTAGAGTGGTTTAATGATCCTATACTTCATAATAAAATTGGCTTTTTAATTTATTGTGATTTGCAACATTACACACTTCAAAATATGCTGGCAAAATACAACTCAGATACCAAGAGTAAGTTTGAAAGCTATTTGAACGGTGGTATTACCTCATTCTTGCTCAGCATCGGATGCGATCTAGAAAAAATTGAATATAAAAGCAATCAGGCAACTTTACGACGAATTTTGTTGCTTCATAATATTGAAACAATGAATCAAAACAAGTCAGATGATTCTAAGTTTCCATTTAAGAAGCTTAAAGACAAAAAAAATGGATGGGATATTGAGCACATTGGTTCAGTAACCGAAAAAATTCCTGATAACGATGCACATAAAAACGCTTGGATCAATGATGCAATAAATCATATAAAAGATGCTAATCTGATGAAACGTTGCCAAAACTGGAAAGCCGATATTTTTCAGGAATTATTTCATGATGTTGTTGAGTATTTTAATGGACCTAATTCAAAGACAGATGATACGACTAACATGCTAGGTAATTTGGCGCTTCTCGATTCAAAAACGAATAGAGGATATAAGAATGCCGTATTTCCTGAAAAACGCAGCAAAATTATTGAAAAGGATAGGAGCGGTCAGTTCATTCCGATATGCACTAAGAATCTCTTTATGAAATATTATTCGACAAATGTTGAGCATAACCATTTTTGGACAGAACAGGACCGAGCAGAGTATCTAAAAAATATTGTTGAAACCCTAAGTGTTTATTATAATGAGCAGTAACATTCATAACGCTAGCTTTTGGGAGCTTCTAACTACATATATGATAGAAATTCCAATCATCCAAAGGGATTATGTGCAGGGTGATGCAAAAAATATCAAAATCCGTCAAAGTATCGTTTCAAAGTTTAAGGATGCCGATATCGACAATCCAACTAAGCTTGATTTCATTTATGGAAATGTTAAAGACTCCGTCTTCTTTCCTTTAGACGGACAGCAACGGCTCACAACTTTATTTTTATATCATCTATATTTTGCGATACGGGATAAAAAGTTAAGCCATAAGGAAATAAAAGATGTCTTTAGAAAATTTTCATATAGTACGCGCATTTCTTCAAAAGAATTTTTCAAAAATCTTATCGATGCTGAGATAAGCCTTAAGGCTGAAACAGAGCTGAGTAAGAAATTACAAAATCAGAATTGGTTTATTAAGTTCTGGAATAATGATCCTACGGTTGTATCTGCTCTTGGTATGCTCGACGAAATACACAGTCAATGTTTCGGAGCGGAGAATGGTTTCAACTACTTAACAAACCCTGGCAATAAGGACATCACCTTTGAATTTCTTGAATTACAAAAATTCGGTCTTTCGGACGATTTATATATTAAGATGAATGCCCGAGGGAAGTCACTTTCCGCATTCGAAAATTTAAAAGCAGATTTGATCGGTCACATTAAAGTTAACGAATGGGAAACTGATCATAATTATGATGAACTCTTTTCTACGAGATTTGACGGCATCTGGACAGATTATTTTTGGAATGATGGGAAGACTGGAGAATCGTTTGACCTATTTGTTATCAATTTTTTTCAGCAATTTCTTATCACCGAAATCGCAACTAGAGACGAATTAGTTAAATCGATGGTTGCAAGTTTTAAGGGTAAAGACCAAGAACTTTCTGCTACAAAAAAAATAACCGTGAATGATTTACTCTATAATATTTTAGAAAATAAAGGTAATATTTCAGAGAGATATTTTGACTCACAATCGTATCAAAATCTTTACAGGCTTTTAGATCACTATGCACTTCTGTCCCGTAGTTTTATTTGTGATCTACCATTGTGGAATTTTAATCATACAAATATAGATAGTGCTCTAATTTCAGAGAACCTTACTTACCCTGCTAGAGTTTTGATTTACGCCCATAGTTGTTTTATCACCAATATGTATGCTAATGATAATAATTCTGAATACAACAAATGGATTCGAGTTGTTAGGAACATAGTTTCGAACTCAGCGATTGACAGCATTGAAACATTTCGTGGGGCATTACAATTAATCAAAGAATTGTCAGCGGGATGCCATGAAATTCATTTGTATTTGTCAACTTATAATATAAAATCGAAATTTTCAGAAAGGCAGGTATCTGAGGAAATAAAGAAAAGTAAGCTAATTGTAAATGGTGTTCTTCTTTATGAGGATCTAAAATTTGTAGAGGACACAAGATTGTGCGCAGGGCGTGCTGAATTTGTACTTTATTACATTGAAAATCGGGCTAATTCAAACTACTCTCTAATGAGATCAATCGGCATTTTGTTCAATAAATATTTTAATGATAGTGATTTCATAGATGAAGTGCGTGCATTATTTCTTACTTGCCAAGATCATAGGTATTATGAATATTGGACAACTTCATGGGTATATGTTTTGGAACTTCCCAAGCGGTGCCTTATTGAAAGTACCGGCGATTTACGAGGATATTCTTTGAACATAAATTTTCGGACCTATTTCGCAGATGTCGTTGAAAAACTTTTGGCAAAAGATTGTATCGATGAACACCTTCGGGATTTTACGCAATCCACTAGCTACGAAACGCTTCCAACCTGGAAAAAACGAATTATTGCAGATCCTAAAATCCTTCAAAGGTCATGCAAATCGAAAATGATTGCAGTTTCATCAGATGATTCTAAATGTTATCTTATGAATATCGGAAAGCCAAGGAACAGGGAAGCTCTTAAAAATATTTCCCAATCATGATCAACCCCATAGAACGCCAAACCCAAAACCGCATCATCAAACTCTTCACCGAGCAGTTGGGCTATGTCTATTATGGCAATTGGGAAGATCGCGCCAACAACAGCAATGTAGAAGAAAGCTACCTGAGAGAATTTCTTAAAAAACAAGGTTACATAGAAACATTAATTGACAAAGCCATTAGCGAAGTATCGCAATTGGCTTCGTCCAATTCCGGAAATCTGTATGACCGCAACCAAAAAATGTACAATCTGTTGCGGTACGGCGTTAAAGCGCGACCGGAACTTGGGGAACAGTTTGAAACTATTTTTCCGATAGATTGGAAAAACTGGAAGCAAAACGAATTTGCTATCGCCGAAGAAGTTACGCTCAACAACAAACAGCACAACCGTCGGCCTGATATCGTCTTGTACATAAACGGCATAGCGATCGGCATTTTAGAGCTCAAGCGCGGAACGGTAGATGTTGCCGAGAGCATCCGTCAAAACATTTCGAACCAACAGGAAGTTTTCTCGCAGGGGTTCTTCACCACGATTCAGCTTATCATGGCGGGAAATAACACGCAAGGGTTGCGATATGGAACCACAGATACCAAGCAAAAGTATTATCTAAGCTGGAAAGAGGACGAGCAGGACAATGAAGGCTACAAACTGGACAAATATCTCAGGAAGCTTTGCGAAAAATCGCGCATTATCGACTTGCTGTATAATGGGGTGATTTATGATGCAGGCATTAAAAAACTTCCACGTCCTCATCAATATTTTGCATTAAAAGAATCTCAGGATTTCATAAGGCGCAAAGAAGGCGGAATTATCTGGCATACGCAGGGTTCTGGCAAATCCCTGATGATGGTGATGCTTGGCAAATGGATTCTTGAAAATGTTCCAAATTCGCGCATCGTAATCCTTACCGACCGAACCGAATTAGATGATCAGATTGAACGCGTGTTTAATGATGTAGGCGAAACTGATATTGCGAAAACCAAGTCAGGTAACGAGTTGATGCACTATTTACAAGCCTCAAAGCCGAGGCTGATTTGTTCGCTGATCCATAAGTTTGGCAATCGCGGCGAAACAGATTTTGACGCGTTTATCAAAGAGCTCAGAGAAAATCCGATTCAAACACAGGGCGAAATATTCGTATTTGTAGATGAGTGCCACCGAACACAAAGCGGAAAGCTCAATGAGGCAATGAAGGCTATTCTGCAAACGGCGATATTCATTGGTTTTACAGGTACGCCATTATTGAAAGAAGATAAAAAAACCACGATGGATGTCTTTGGGCGATACATCCATACTTACAAATTCAATGAGGCGGTTGAGGATGGTGTCGTAAAAGATTTGATGTACGAGGGAAGAAGCATCGAACAAAATTTGACTTCACAAGCTAAGGTCGATCAATGGTTCGATGCTAAGACAAAAGGGCTTAACGATTTTCAGCGAAATGAACTGAAAAAGAAATGGGGCACAATGCAGAATGTGTTGAGTTCTAAAGGCCGGATGGAAAAAATAGTCGCCGATATCATAGTCGATTTTAGTACAAAGCCACGTTTGGCAAGCCAATCGGGAAACGCGATTCTGGTTGCCGGGAGTATTTATGAGGCGGTAAAATATTATTCTCTGTTTCTGAATACGGAACTTAAAGGGAAATGCGCTGTAGTCACATCGTACAATCCGAATGCTGGCGACATCACGCTGGAAGATACAGGAGCGTCCACCGAAACCGATAAAGAGTTTATTTATAAAGTTTACACTGAACTTCTGAACGATGTAAATCCCAAGGGCAACAAATCGAAAACCGAAACGTACGAAAGTGAAGTAAAAGAACTTTTTCGCAAACAACCGGCGAGAATGAAGTTGCTGATTGTTGTCTCGAAGCTCTTAACCGGATTCGATGCGCCGCCATGCAGCTATATTTACATCGATAAAAAAATGCAGGATCATACTTTGTTCCAGGCAATTTGTCGCGTTAATCGTTTAGATACGGATGATAAGGACTACGGATATATAGTCGATTACATGGAGCTATTTGGCAATGTCACCGATGCTATTGACGTCTATACTTCTGAATTGGCTAGTGAGGGATTTACACAGGAACAAGTTTCGATACAATTGAAGGATCGTTTGAAAGTTGCTGCTGACCGTGTGGAGGTAGCTTTAGAAACGGTTGAAGCATTGTGCGAAAATGTTCCAGCGCCAAAGGCAGACCTGAACTTCATTCAATATTTTTGTGGAAACACTGAAAGCGAAGAAGACCTGAAGGCGAACGAATACAAGCGAATGGCTCTTTATAAGGCAATTGTTGAGTATATTAGGGCATTCGCAAATATGACGACCGACTTTGAGTTGTCAGGCTACGATGAAAAAACTATCAAACGTTTTAAGGAGCGTTTGGATTTTTATCTGAACGTGCGCGAAGTTATCCGAATTGCAAGCAACGAAGTCATCGATATGAAAGTTTATGAGGCCGATATGCGTTTTCTGCTTGACACTTATATCCGGGCTGAAGAATCGGTGTTGATTTCCCCGTTTGAAGATATATCATTATTGGATTTGATGGAAACCGATATGACCGGCGCGATCAGCAGCTTGCCTGAGTCCATTAGAGGTAATCAAGAGGCAGTCGCCGAAGTAATCGAGAATAATGTCCGGAGTAAAATCGTCGAGGAACATTTGCTCGATCCGAAATATTTCGACGAAATGTCTAAACTGCTAACGGAACTCATTGAGGCCAGAAAGCGCGCTTCAATCCTATATCAGGAATATCTTAAAAAAATGGCCGCTCTGATAAAAATGGTGAATCGAGGGAAAAAAGACGATGTTCCGAAGTCACTTGACACCAAAGGTAAGGTAGCTTTGTACCATACATTGGATAACAATGAGCAATTGACACTTGACTGCGATAACGCAGTCCGAGAATCCAGACAGGAAGGGTTTAGAGACAATTTGATGAAACAGCGAAAAGTGAAAAACGCTATAAAACGAGTTGTGGAAGATGATACGTTGGCGGAAAGGGTGTATCAAATAGTGGATCAACACAAAGACGAGTACTAAGTTGCAGATAGAAAACATAAAAATAGGCAGCGTTGATGTCGAGGTGAGATTTAAACCTATAAAAAATCTTCACTTAAGCGTGCATCCTCCATTTGGAAAAGTTACGGTCTCTTCGCCTGAGTTTTTCGACCTGGAAAAAGTGCGCGTCTATTTGATTACCAGGTTATCCTGGATTAAAAGAGAGCAGACGAAGATCGCGAATCAGGAACGCGAAGGTGAAAAGGTATTTATAACCCACGAAAGTCACCTTTTCTTAGGGAAGCGATATCTATTGAGATGTATTGTCTCGCCCAAAAGCAAGGTTATTCTGAAGCACAATCACATTGAACTATTCTCAAAAGTTGATTCCTTGACAATCGAGAAACAAAAAACTTTGTACCGCTGGTATCGCAATGAACTAAGAATAAGAGTTGGTGCATTAATAGAGCAATATGCATCCATTATGCATGTTGGGATACCTGAATTCGGAATAAGAGCCATGAAGACAAAGTGGGGGAGTTGTGTCACACAAAATCAAACGCTGTGGTTTAACATTGAATTGGCGAAGAAGCCAATCGAATGCATCGAATATATAGTTGTACACGAAATGGTGCATTTACTGGAACGTAATCACAACAAGAATTTCGTAATTCTTATGGATCGCTATTTGCCGAATTGGCGTCTCCAAAAAAAGGTATTAAACGAACTTCCAATATGAGAAGAAATACAAATAGTTGTAGTCTATCGCCTTCGAATAAATTGTCTTTAGTTAGATTTTTCAAAGACATGTGTCGACTCAATTTTTTTTTCTCTCTAATCATTCTTTCGGCATACCATGCGACCCACGCCCAAATCCCCATCACCACCGACACCATTACCCTAAACATTCGTGGGAAGATTGGCTCAGCAATCAGTCATAACAAAGAATACTATGTAATCTTCAACGCCGACAATTCTTACTTCTCATCACCGTCTAAAAATTTTTATATTATAAATTCAAGCGATTTGCTTGTTCGAAACGTTCACGTCCCCGATGAGTTGAAATCGAGTTACCTTGATATCTTCGTCCGCGAGAAACAGATATTTGCAACAGAACATTCAGAAGGCGTGACTTTCGTGCTCCAAGGAAACGAATGGAAAAAGACGAAGCCAGCAGATGATATCGTATACGAAGACGAACATTATTCAATAATATCGATGAGTTATGGTGAATGGGGAGGCGAGACATGGTTTGTCGATAAAAAAAGCGGTGTACAGTATGAAGTAGGTGTGGAGAATCCAATAATTAATATTATTGACGGTGTTTATGTCTTAACCACAGGTGCAGCGATCTACCAAATATCTGACGTGACGAAACTCAAAAAAGCTCGCAAAAGGTATCAAAGCAAAAAGAAGGGTTTAAGAAAGTCCCCTTATGATCCAAGCAAATCACTTGAAGGTGTGAAAATGATCTTTCAAAATCCAAGGGATGAGTATGATTTCAAACTGAATCTGGCGACTTCTTTCGTTTTCGAGAATCAGTTGTATCATATTTATAGTAAAAACGACACTACATTCATTGGCGTACTGGAAAATAGCGTTCTGAAGCCAATATCCAAATTTGGTTCTGTCATTTCTCCATATCGATGGCACGCACACAACAAGTATCGAACCTCTCCAAATAATTCTCAATCCATGCAGTTTTCTATATCTGAGTCGGACATTTCGGGCATTATTGAATTAAGCGACAAAGGAGTTAGCCTTACCTATTTTAAGAATATGTATAACGATATTGTTTTGGGAACTGACAACGCAAAGGACGCTTTTAAGTCGTCTTTTAATTATTATTACGCAAATGTCGGCTCGTTAAATATTAAAAATGCGGATTCTTTAGAACAGCATTTTCCTGCGATCGACCTGACCCAAAGACATAAAATGGGTACTAGCCATACGAAGAAAAATGTAGAGACGCCCAGGATTTACCGCAAAATAGAGGATTCAACTTTTGTCGTTCACACGCTATTATATTACCTCAAAGAGACCGGTTCAGTCGAAGTCATCAGCTTTGATTGGAAGCCGAATAAAACAAAAAGCCTAATTGGTGATGTCGCTACACAGATGGAATTTGAAGGTGCACAGGAAGAATTGAATAAGCCGATATTCAAGGCCCGGGTCAAAGAGATTAAACACTATCTGACCGGAATTTTAGGGAAACCAAATCGAGACGTTGTCGGCACCAATTACACCCAAACCAATTGGGTCAAAGGAGGCAAAAACGTTGAGCTTCACAGCAATGATCTATCAATTGAATTAAGTATTTACAGATAGGCCACTGTAACGAGGAAAAGATCTCAATTGTGTCAAAAATAACAACGCAGAGACTATCTTTAAAGATCAAATGGGAGACCTAGACCTCTCCCCCAAACTCCCCCCTCACAACATCATCCCTTCCCAACCAATATTCACTAGTCAAAACCGTATAGACATCCCCTTCGTTGCGCATTTCCCAAATGATACTCTCGGCATCGGGAAAATCGACATCAGCGCTGAGCTGTTCGTCGAACATCCGCACGATCAGATTGGCAGGGGATAGCCCATGTTGCAGCAAACGAAGGACATCAGCTTTTGAGAAGTCGCGACCGTCTTCGTTACCGAAAATTGTGAAATGGAGCAGGGTAGCCTTGGTGCTCGGGAACAATCCGTTGAACGCCTTGTGCAGCAGTTGGTTGATGTTGTACAAGTCGTAGTGCAGGGAAATGTTAGGGTATTCTTCCGATATTTTGTCGAGCAGCATATCGTGGGACAATTGATCCATCTGGCCCTCGGCAAGATGGTCGGAAAGCTTGTGCTGCAACACGACGCTTGCGGCATCGGACGGCTCGAAGTCGGTAATGGCCATCTGGAGCATCTCCAACAGGTTGTCATCCTTTATGCCTTGGGCGTCCGGAAAGTCGAAAAGCGCAAGCAGTTGGCGGTAGTCGTCGTTGGTCCAATAGTTCGGAATTTTGTCAAGCGCCTCGAAGGCATTGATTTGTACGGTATACTTCATTTTTAGGTATGTGTTGGGATAATCCGGAAATGCATCCGAAAGCGATAACGCAAAACGCGCAAGATGCCAAAGATAATCCACGCAGAAGCGACACTCTTATACGCTGACGGGAATCGGTTGCATGGTGTGGACATTCTAATCGTTACACGTGATGTGCGACACAAACTTCAATTGCCATCCACTACCAAATTTTCCAGCTGACGACCCTTTTATCCGCAGCGCAGCGGAGAAATCGAGGCCCATGCGAGATGATGTCTTTTCACGTAATTTTCCGGGTCCGAAGATTCAGCGGAGCTAATAAATAAAAACAAATTCCGGTTAGTCGCGGCGTCATAAGATTGGCGTGAAGAACCCGGCTCAGAATTGCCGCATGGCGAAAAGCTGTTTGAGCCCAAAGAAGGCGGCTAAAACGACCAAAAGTTCTGGGCGAGTTCTTTTCGCCACGGCAAATTCGTGCCGGGTTTAGCCAATCTTGTGCGTCGCTCCCGCATTTTTGCTTCTTTTTCTGCGAGGAAAAAGAAGGCCCCGCTGGCAGGCGACCCGCGGTAGCGGCGCCCGACAGCGCAGCTGTCGCAAAAAGCAATTTCAAGGTAGTTGAGAATAAGAGAAGGCTCGCCGGCAGACGACCCGCAGTAGCGGCACCTGATAGCGCAACAGTCACAAAGCAACGCCAGCGCAGGTCGCAAAAGAAACAAAAACCACAACTACATCATATCACTGCTTAATAAATCTCTTCACAAGCTCTCCTTTCTCAGTAGTAATCGTCATCAAATACACGCCCGATTCAAGGCCCGAAACATCGAAAGCGCTTTTTCCCTTCGCCTCGAAAACGCCAACTCCCAAAAGGTTGTGTATGCGTACCTTCAAGATTTCGTCAGCCGAATGGATCGCCAATTGGTCTTTAGCCGGATTCGGATGGATGACGACAGGCCTTGCGCTTACCGGATCAACGCCCAAAGAGGAATAGGTAGTTGAGGCCGTATTGGTCGTTATCGGCGGGTTGAAATCGAAGAAAATATCGGCTGTGGCATGGACGGTGTCGCCATCTATGATCGTATCGGCTGTCGGTTTGATCCTGAACAGGACGTATCCGTTTGAGCCCGGCTCGTCGGCATCGCTGTGCGGCAGGTAAATGTCATTGAAGATGAATTCGACGAGGTTCTCATTGGTGATGGTTGTCCTTGCAGTATGGCTCGTGCCTTCCAATTGGAGCGTCGTCCAATCCAGTTTGGGATCGAGTTCGTGCTGCACGCGCACGTTGATTGCACTTGCCGTTCCTGAATTCTGGAAACGGATTGCGTAATGGAGGTACTTATCGGCATCAGCCAGCGGGAGCGCATCGCCTTCGAGACAGGTGATGTCGTTAGGGTCATAAGATCCCACGAAAATCTGGTTCAGCGTCAAGGTGTTGTCACCCAAAGCCGCATCACCGGCGACCGGACTTATCGATACGACAGAAGTCGCGACATCTCCGTTATTGGTGGTGGGCGGCGCGAAAGCCATGAATTCCAGGTCGATGGTGCGCGTTTCGAACAGACTCAAATCGGCGTAATCGAACACCAGCGTATTTGGCGTTTGTGCCGATACTGCCTGGCTCGCGCTCACAAAGCTCAGTTTATTTCCAGTATAAGTGAACGAGACAGTTCCCGAGGAAGCGGCCGTGCCGTTATTGCGGTAAACGATGCGATAGCGGGAACGGAAACCCGGACGCGGCTCGTCAAGCGGATAGACGCTTACCGTCACGTCATTCACGACGCCTACCGGCGTAACGCAGAAATTCGCTGTATACTGGTTGTTCATCCCGTTGAAATTGAAGGTGTGCGAAGCCGGCGCCGCCGTGAAATACTCCGGCAGGTTCGATGTGATGAACGTCACGTAACTGCCCGGGTTCGCCTCCATTTGGAACCCGCCGTTCGCGTTGGTGAACGTCGCAAAACTGTTTCCTGTATTTTGGGCAATCACCAGCATATTGCTTGCTTTGGGATCGTCCGCGGTACAGCCGTTTGAGTCGGTATCGATCGTAACGGTACCGGAAATCGTATTGCCCAGCTCGCCAAGGTTTTTGAAAACCGATACTTTTCCAAGCGTACTGGAATTCCAACGCCCGAATATAGATACGACATCTCGTCTGCCGTCGTTGTCGATATCAGCTGTGGTTACGGCTTCGGCGATCGAAGTATCGAAACGCTCGTGGATCATCTGCCTGGCGGCGAACGTACCGTCTCCATTGTTCTGATACCAGGCCAGTTGACCCGAAGTATTTTCATGTCCCGCCGCGGTAAGGACGTCGATATCGCCGTCGTTGTCGATATCGGCCGCGGTGATATCCTGTCCGTGGATGGTGAGCGTCGAGACGTCGTGTTCGATCGTGAACGCGCCTTGACCTGTATTTTCGTACCAGACGACGGCCTCAAAAGCGCCGCCGCCGTTTGAGGCGACACCCACCACATCCAGGTCGCCGTCTCCGTCTATGTCCGCCGGATAAACCGACATGAGCCAGTCGAAAACAATCACGTTCTGATCTGCAAACGTGCCTTGCCCATCTGTATTCTTGTAGTAGTTGGTGTACGAGTTGTAGGACGATACGATGAAGTCCATGTCGCCGTCCCCATCCATGTCGGCGATTTGGAGCGAAGTCATCGAGCCATTGTCGTCGTTGGTGTCGAAAATGACCTGTTCAGCGGCGAAATTTCCCGATCCGAGGTTCCTGTACCACGAAAGTTTGTCGGAATTATAAACTCCGGTAAGCAAATCCATGTCGCCGTCTCCGTCGAAATCGCCTGAGCGGATGATAGTGGCCAGATTGGCATTGTGGATAAGCTGATAGGTGAAATTCCCGTCCCCGTCGTTGTTCCACCAAAATAAGTTTGTACCCTGGCGCGATGCGATATCGAGGTCCCCGTCCCCATCTATGTCGACAGGATAGGCGATAGGGGTCTGGTTGCCCACCGTTACGCTTTCGGTGATGATGTGTTCTTTGCCGAAAAAACCGATGCCGTTCACGTTCTCAAGCCAGGTCAGTTTGGCGTCGTGTTGGGAGTTCACCAATAAATCGAGATCCCCGTCTCCGTCAAAATCGCCGGGATACACATTGTTCGGGCTGTCGACGGAGCGACCAATGCCCACCTGCCTGCCGAACGTCCCGTTGCCGTCGATATTTTTGTACCACGCTATTTTATCGTCGTCATACGAGGCTGAAACCAGGTCCTGTTTTCCGTCTCCGTCGATGTCGGCGGTGATGACACTGCGGACGCCGTACGCCTTGGTCGTTATGACCTGGGCCGTACCAAAATTACTTCCGGAGCCGTCCGCGTTGCTCAACCATCCGATTTCGTCTCCGCCGGTGTATACAACGTCGGGATTGTTGTCGTTATTGATGTCGGTCACAAGGACGCAATAGGTGGAGGTTGCACTTGAGGTGACGACGAATTCATCCGCAAAACTCCCCGCTCCGTCCAGATTTTCATACCAAGCCACCTGGTTGTCGTTTTTATGGGCGGCGATGATGTCCTTGTCGCCGTCATTGTCAAGATCGGCCGTCGTGATCGAACTTATGGCGCCGGCAGTGGTTGAAATCGTCACGGGAGATGCGTAAACGTTATTGCCCGTATTCTCGAACCATGCTATTTTATTGATGTTGCCGTAGCCCAGTATAATATCGAGGTCGTTGTCGTTGTCGAGGTCGTCCGCATGCAGCAGCGTGCCGTAAATCAGGTCGGATGCTGTGTTGTTGAGGATTTGCTGCGCACCGAACGCGCCAGCCCCCGTATTTGCAAACCAGGAAATCCATCCTTGGAACGCACCGCCCCCGTTGTTGTAATAACACAAAATATCAAGCAGGCCGTCGTCGTTCATGTCGACAGGCATAGCCGATATAGGCGAAGACGAAGATGTGCCAAGGGTAAAGGACTGCATCAGCGCGAAATTGCCCTGTCCGTCCGTATTTCGGTATACGTTGAGTCTGTTTCCCGCTGATACCAGTATGTCGACGTCGCCGTCGTTGTCGAAATCGACGGTCTCCAACGTGCCTCCGATAGTGGCCGTCAATTGCACTTCTATCGTTTTCTTCTGGCCGAAGTTTCCCTGCCCGTCTTCATTTTCATACCAGTTCAGGCCGCTGCCGTGCGTCACGACATCCGTATCGCCGTCTCCGTCAAAGTCGGCTGCACGCACCAAGTGTGGTCGCTGTGTGGTATAGGCAAACCCTGTTGCGATGTTTTCGTAGAACCCGATTTGTCCGGATACATTCGCTGAAACAACCAATAGAAAAAGAGCGGATAGTAATTTTTTCGGCATAGGTTAAGGTGTTTGGTGATCGATATTTTTTTTTTGATGTGTCCCCAAAAGTATTGAAATTATCCTATTAATCAGTTAGGCATCAACATATTCTGGCGACGGTGACTTTGTACAGCACGACGATGCTAATGGAACCTGGAAAGTGATGGCCATGCACGAACCGGCGTGTCTCTGGTTCCCTGTCTTTTGAAGGTTCCGCACATACGGAATATCTTCTTGGCGAATGATAATCTATCATCCTGAACTCTTGCGCCCTCGCGAAAAAAACCTAAATTTGCACCGCAAAGTTCGAGGAAACACAACTTTAAGCCTTAAACTTTAAACCACTTAACTACAAAATGAAATACAACACACGACAAAAAGCGATTTTGCTGCTCGCCGACGGCACCGTTTTTCACGGTAAATCGATCGGTATCGAAGGCACGACTTTCGGGGAAGTATGCTTCAACACAGGAATGACGGGTTATCAGGAAATCTTTACCGATCCGTCGTATTACGGGCAGATCATGGTCGCCGCCAACGCCCATATCGGCAATTATGGCGTCAACGACGAAGACATCGAAGCCGACAAGATCATGATTTCCGGATTGGTGGTCAAGAATTTCAGCTTCAACCATTCACGCGCGAACTCGACTTCAAGTCTTGAGGAATATTTCCAAAAACACAACCTGGTTTGCATTTCTGACGTCGACACGAGAGCGCTCGTAAGTTACATACGCGACAATGGTGCGATGAACGCCGCGATTTCCACAGACGGCAAATCGATTGAAGAACTCAAGGCGCTGCTTGCCGAAATCCCGCCAATGGAAGGTCTCGAGCTCGCTTCTGTCGTATCTACGAAAGAGCCCTATTTTGTAGGGGAAGAAAATGCTACGTACAAAATCGCCGCGCTTGACCTCGGCATCAAGAAGAACATTTTGCGCAACCTCGCCAAACGCGACTGCTATATCAAGGTGTTCCCTTACGACACGTCTTACGAAGAAATGAAAGCGTGGAACCCTCACGGGTTTTTCCTTTCGAACGGGCCGGGCGATCCGGAACCGCTTTTGGTCGCACAGGAAACGGCAAAGGAAATCCTAAAGGCGAATGATCCGGTATTCGGGATTTGCCTCGGCCACCAGATCCTGGGTCTTGCCAACGGCATCCCGACCTACAAAATGTTCAACGGCCACCGCGGCATCAACCATCCGGTGATGAACGAATTGTCCGGAAGCGGGGAAATCACGTCACAAAACCACGGATTTGCGGTAAACAAGGAAGAATTGCTCAAGAACCCAAATTTTGAGATCACGCATTTACACATCAACGACGGAACCGTAGCCGGAATGCGCATGAAGAACAAAAACGCGTTTTCGGTCCAATACCATCCCGAGGCGAGTCCGGGGCCACACGATTCGACCTATCTGTTCGACCAGTTTATCGAAAATATAAAAAGCGCCAATTAAGGCGCTTTCTTTTTTAGTTCCCTTTCGATGAACTGCTTTGTGAAGTCGCGTGCACCGATATCGTTGAGGTGAAGGTAATTGTTGAATTTGTTCGTGTCCGGTATCGTCTTCGAATAATCTACGAGCGATGGTACTTTTGACTTGAGCATCTGTACATAACCCAGGTTTTTCGTGCGTGGGTCGTAAGGCGAGATGAAATAACCCAATTCCATGTTGTGTTTGCGGGCAAAGATGTCGAGGCTGTCCACAAGCGGGTTGTGATCCCGGATTTTCGTCGGAAGATGGTCAAGCGGGTTGGCCGCCTTTCCGATAAGGGCGTGATAACCGGCGTTTTTGGCGATCGACGTCCTCATGCGCAACGCGTTCATCGTCAGTTCGCGGAAGCCGATCATGTGGTCGTAAGCGGCGTATCGGTAAAACGGGACGTGCGTCAGGGCCCAATGGTCGGATTTGTATTTGAAATTATCCGATATCACCTCGTTGTCGTGTATGAACGGCAACAGTTCGTGTTCCATGACGTTGGAATGCCCGTCGAGGTCGTAACAGTAATCCATCTGTATGAAAACGCCCTGGGTTTTTATGTTGTAGCTCTCGATAAGCTTCAGGATCGTATACATGTCCGACAGTTTCGCGGCCTGGAAACCCAGGTTGATCGACGATTTTCCCGTTTCCTTTTTGATCAGTTCGGGTATGATATGGTTGTCCACGCGAGACGACCCGATGAAGGCGTAGTCGATATTCTGGTTGGCCATGCTCCTGAAATACTGGAATTTCGTGCGAGGCGTCGCATTTGCGTAAATACTGGTGTAGACAGTATCCAAAACCGCCATGAGCACGATCGTGCCGGCGATAAAACCGAATATGTTGAGTAGGAATCTTTTCATCAGAATTGGAAATAAATGAAACTCTCAGGATTGGAAAAGGCACCAAGGACCAGGATGCCGCCTATGATGGCCATGGCCTTTACCCATTTGAATTTGCCGAAGACCGGGTGTTCGTGCGAGCGCGAAAGCCATTCCACGACGACGAACAAGCCGATGAGCGGCAACAGTTCCGGGATATAGCGACCCAATTCCTTGTGTTGCCAGCTGCCTTCGAGCGTAAAGGTGAACATGCGCGCGATATAGTCAAAAGCCGCCCCAATCGATTCCGAACGGAAGATGATCAACGCAAACGAGTGGATCCCGAACGTAAAGCAAATTCCGAGAAAATCGCGCAACGACGGGAACAGTTTGCCCTCGGCGACGATATTGAGGTCGGTGCGGTTCGATTTCCTGATCAGCAGCGGAAGCATGTAAACGGCGTGGAGTCCGCCCCAGATCACGAATGTCCAGTCGGCCCCATGCCAAAATCCGCTTACGAGGAAAATAATGAACGTGTTCCGGATCTTCATCCACATACCGCCTTTGCTTCCGCCGAGCGGGATGTAGAGGTAATCGCGGAACCAGCTCGAAAGCGAAATGTGCCACCTTCTCCAGAATTCCGCTATGTCACGCGAGAAATACGGATAGTTGAAATTGCGCAACAAATCGATCCCGAACAATTTGGACGTTCCCAATGCGATATCGGAATATCCCGAAAAATCCCCGTAGACCTGGAATGCGAAGAAAACGCCACCCAATGCAAGCGTCACCGAATTCATTTCGCCCGGATTGTCGAAAATAAAATTGACATATTGGGCGCAGCTGTCGGCGACCACGACTTTCTTGAACAAGCCCCACAGGATCTGGTAAAATCCGTCCATCGCTTTGGCGTAATCGAACTTGCGCTCTCGTTTTATCTGCGGAAGCAAATGCGTCGCCCGTTCGATAGGACCGGCCACAAGCAGCGGGAAGTAACTTACGAAAAGCGAGTAGGTCACAAAATTGCGCTCGGGCTCGATACGTCCTTTATAAATATCGATCACATAGGAAACGCCGTGAAACGTATAAAACGAAATTCCCACGGGAAGTATGACGTTCAGCGTGGCGAAACTCGCCTTGAAGCCGACGGCCCCGAGCATGTCTGCGAACGATTCCGCAAAGAAATTATAGTATTTGAAAACGCCAAGCAACCCGAGGTTGACGATGATACTGAGCCAGAACCAGAACTTCTTTTTGAATCCGTCCGATCCCGTGACCATCAATCCTGTAAAATAGTCGAGCCCGGTAGAAAAGATCAACAGGAACAAGAACCGCCAGTCCCAACACGAATAGAAGAAATAGCTTGCCGCGAGCAGCAAGATATTCTGTACTTGCAGCCGTTTTCCGGAAATCAACCAATAAAGAGCGAAGACAATAGGTAGAAATAACGCGAACTCCCAGGAGTTGAAAAGCATGTCAGTTTGTTTTGAGAGCCCAAATATAGGATTTTAACAGAACAAAATGGGCAGCTTGGGCGGTTGGCGCCACAAACAACATTTATTTAATGGGCACCCGCGATTTTTTTAACGGATTTGGCTACGCGATCTACCGTTTTTTGAGCTCATTCGCGATGAACTGTTGCGTAAACTTGCGCTCACAATAGAGCGTGAAAACTATAGGCAGAAATAGCGCGTACTGCCAGGAGTTGAAAAGCATGAAGGTAAGGTTGAGGAGGCAAATACAGAATTTTATGTCAAACGGCATCCGGATGGGGCAATGCGCGCTCCCTGCTTTTCGAACGTCTTCGCTTTTACGGAATTACAACGTTTGCGTTGATAACATACTCAATTCTACTGGCTTTTTTAGCGTAGTTCTAATATATTTGCATAAATCGAACGCCGAAATTTGAAATTCCGAAATTCGAAATCCAAACCAAAGATTGAACACCGGGGCGCAGCCTAACGGAGCGAAGCTAAATCAACAAATCAACATACAATATGAGTATTATCGTTAAAATTCACGCAAGACAAATTCTTGATTCAAGAGGAAACCCTACAATTGAAGTCGATGTCGTTACCGAAACAGGCGTTTTGGGCCGTGCCGCGGTTCCATCCGGAGCCTCGACTGGAGAACACGAAGCCGTCGAATTGCGCGATGGCGGAAAAGCCTATATGGGCAAAGGCGTCCTGACTGCCGTGAAAAACGTAAATACTCGCATAGCCGAAGAGCTTCTTGGTGTTTCGGTTTTCGAACAGAACTTCATCGACAAGAAAATGATCGAGCTCGACGGAACCGCAAACAAAGGCGAGCTTGGGGCGAACGCTATCCTTGGTGTTTCCCTGGCCGTTGCCAAAGCTGCCGCTAACGAACTGGGCATGCCGCTCTACCGCTACGTTGGCGGCGTTTCCGGAAATACGCTTCCGGTCCCGATGATGAACATCATCAACGGAGGGTCGCATTCAGATGCTCCTATCGCGTTCCAGGAATTCATGATCATGCCCGTGAAAGCCAAATCGTTCACGCATGCGATGCAAATGGGAACCGAGATTTTCCACAACCTCAAAAAAGTATTGCACGACCGCAACCTTTCTACCGCAGTTGGTGACGAAGGTGGTTTTGCACCGAATTTGGCCGGTGGAACCGAAGATGCTTTGGATTCGATCAAAACGGCGGTTGAAAAAGCGGGCTATACTTTCGGTGACGATGTGATGGTCGCTTTGGATTGCGCCGCTTCGGAATTCTACGTCAACGGTAGTTACGACTATAAAAAATTCGAAGGCGAAAGCGGAAAGATCCGTTCATCTAAAGAACAAGCGGAATACCTGGCGGAACTCGCCTCCAAATATCCGATCATCTCGATCGAGGACGGCATGTACGAAGACGATTGGGACGGATGGAAATACCTCACGGACCTTATCGGCGACAAAGTACAGCTCGTGGGAGACGATTTGTTCGTGACCAACGTCGAGCGTCTTGCTACCGGAATCGACAAAGGCATCGCGAATTCGATTTTGATCAAGGTAAACCAGATCGGGACGTTGTCAGAGACGATCGCAGCGGTGAACATGGCGCACAACGCGGGTTATACTTCCGTGATGTCACACCGTTCCGGGGAAACAGAAGACAACACGATCGCGGACCTCGCCGTCGCATTGAACTGCGGACAAATCAAAACCGGTTCCGCCTCTCGCTCCGACCGTATGGCCAAATACAACCAGTTGCTGCGCATCGAGGAAGAGTTGGGCGATACGGCTTATTTTCCTGGAAAAAAGGCGTTTAAGATAAGATAATTTCCGGATGCGATCCTGCCATTTTAAGGTGTTTCCTTAAGCCGGGCACACAGCTTAAATCCTTAGCTATTCTGTGGTTCAAGAAATAAGATCGCGTAAAACCGTCAATTCCTTTTGTTTAAAAACACCAAACCCGGCTTCCAAGTCGGGTTTGTTGTTATACATATGATTGAAACCGCTAGTCGAATTCACCGGTCGCCAACAGGGCGGTTTGAAGTGCGACGACCGCGTCTTCGATGGTAATGGCCAATTTGTGATCGTCGTTTTCGATTTTTCGGATCAGGTCCGACATGATAGATTGGACGCACTGTCCGTAAACTTCGCCTTTGGTCTTCGGAATTTCGAAAGTGGCCGAAATCATCTCCTCTACATCATACGCCACGCCGCCGAAGCGAACGTCTTTGCCCGAAATTTCAGATCCGCCCCAACCTTCTGGTCTCGAGGCATCGTCCGCGGAAGCGAGCGATTCGGAACGAATGATTTTCCAACCCGGAAGTTGTTTGAGCCGGTCCTTGACGGACGCATTGACCAACGCCTTGACGGTTCCCTTTAGCGGTATCCAGCCTTCGATTTCAACCCTGGCGAGGTCGTAAGCCAGCGCGATCGTGGTTTGCTCGAAAAGGCCAGGGCCGGAAAAAGCGTGGTAGTAATGGGCGATCAATCCGTCGTCATATTTTACCATGGCGGCCACGCGGTCGCGTTGTTTGTCATTCCGGCTATCCGATTGGCCGCAAACTTCCGTGAACGATTGCCCGCTCAACGCGTTGACGATGTCGAAGAAATGCACGCCGTGTTCGACGAGAATCCCGCCTGCGAGTGCTTCGTCCCAAAACCAATGATCGATTGGCAGGGAAGCGTCCTGCGCATAATTGTTGACGACCGCGTGCCTGAGCTTCCCGAGCGTGCCGTCTTTCCCCAATTGTTTGAGAAGCTGTATGATGGGATTGTACCGTATCATGTGGTCGACGGTGATCACCATACCGGTTTGGCGCTGCACCTCCAGTATTTGACGCGCGGTCGCCTCCGTCACGGCAACAGGCTTTTCGAGCAAAACATGTTTGCCGGCTTTCATAGCGGCAATCGCCATTTCGGCGTGTAGGGCGGGCGGCGTGACGATGCTGACGATGTCGACGTCGGGATCTTCGATGAGGTCTTTCCAATTGTCGTAAACCTTGAAATCTGCCGATTCTTTGGTGTGATGGCCGTGATCTGCAATCGCGACGATTTCCACGTTTTCGAGTTTTGACCACCAGTGATGTAAAAATTTGCCAAATCCTCCGTAACCGATAATGCCTATCTTGTACTTTTTCATTTCAATTTGCTATTTTGTTGCGATTTGTATTTTAAGTGTCGTACCTGAACGCCGGAATGGGACAGGCGGTCGTGTTTACTTAAATATACTGATTTTTTAGGGACGCTCGCGCGATAAGGCTCAGATTCTAAGCCATAATCGAAAAATTCTAATCGCTTTGCGTTTGGCTTTGCAGATGTTTTACTTTTGCCTCAGTATCATCGGATAAATGAAACAAAACCTACTAGTCGTATTGCTGTTTTGCTGCCTGCTCGCGTCTGCCCAAACGCCGGATAGCCTGCTCGCGCAATTGCCCCAGGCAAAAAACGACATCGAAAAGACCGATCTGCTCAACGAAATCGCCGACGGTTACAAGTCGTCTGATCCCTCGCGCATGGAACAATATGCCGAAAAGGCGCTCGATCTGTCGCGAAAAATCAAGTATCGTGTTGCCGAGGGTCACGCGCTGCTGCATTTGGGCAATGCCGGGATACTGTCGGGCGATTACGCTGCGGCACTTCAGCACTTTACCGCGGCCCAAAGTGTTTTCGAATCCGAGTACGGCTCAAGCCCGAAAGACGAAAAGATCAAGGCGGGTTTGGCGAAGGCTTACGGAAGCATCGGCATCGTATTTTCTGAACAAAGCAATTACGCCCGCGCACTCCAATACCATTTGAAAGCCGTCCCAATTTATGAAACGCTGGACGAGCCACTGCGACTGGCGCGCGTCTACAACAACATCGGCGTGGTCTACAAGTCCCTGAAGAACGATTTCAAGGCGCTCGAATATTTCGTGAAGGCGCAAAAGATACAGGAAAAATCAGCCGATCCTACGATCGGGATCACGGTGACCAACATCGGCAACATCTACCTGGCCCAAAAAAATTATCCGAAAGCATTCGAATATTACCAAAAAGCGAAAAGCATGTTCAACGGTTTCCCGAACCCTAGGGGAATGGGCGAATTGTTGAACAACCTTGGGTTTTACTATATGAGGACGGGCAATTTCGGCAAAGCGAAACAGAGTTGGGATGGTGCCGTCGCGACGTTTTCCGGCATAGGCGACAAATTCGGGACGGCCGATACGTATGCGCACCTTTCGCGTTATTTTTTATCGGTGAACCGCCCTGACGACGCCCTTGATTATGCAAATCGTTCCTTGTCACTGGGCAAAGAGCTCGGGATTCCGGAACACATCGTCCAGGCTGAAAAAATGCTGAGCGACATCTACGTCAAAAAAGACCAGCCGCATCTCGCTTTGCTGCACTTCCAGAAATACAGTGAGGCCAAAGACAGCTTGAACCTGCACGAAAATATCCGCAAAAGCGTACAGGCCGAAATGAATTTCGAGTTCGACAAACGGGAGGCGTTGCAGAAAAAAGAGCGGGAGAAACGCGAGATGTTGTTCAGCGAACAATCGAAAAGGCATGTGATGCAGACCTTTTTCATCGTGTTGTTCTCGCTGTTGCTGTTCGGGATAATTTTCCTGATCTACAATCGCTTGCAGCTCAAGAAGACCTTAACTTTACAAAAAGAATTGGCGGAATACGAACAGAAGGCGCTGCACTTGCAGATGAACCCTCATTTCGTGTTCAATTGCCTCGGATCGATTTCGAGCTTCATCGTGCAGAACGGGACCGATTCGGCTATAAAGTATTTGTCCAAGTTCTCGAAATTGATGCGGTTGACGCTCGAATATTCCAAAGAATCGCTGATCCCTATCGACAAAGAGATCGAAAGCCTGCAAAACTACCTCGAGCTTGAACAATTGCGCTTCAACCAGGTGTTCGACTTTGGCATAGAAAAAAGCCCTGATATCGAGGACGACACGGCAATTCCGCCGCTTTTGTTGCAACCTTTTGTAGAAAACGCCATCATACATGGGTTGATGCCAAAGAAAGAGCAGGGCAGGATCGACGTGAAATTCGCGATTTCGGGCGACAATCTCGTCTGTACGATTACAGACGACGGCATCGGGATCGACAAATCGCGGCAGATGAAAGAACAATCGGTATCGGTACACAAATCAATGGCGCTCGACATTACCAAGAAACGCCTTGAAATGATAAAGGCGATGACCTCGCGCAAGGCAAACGTGGATATAACCGAACGCGCCGACGACGCAGGGAATGTAATCGGGACACAGGTTGTGATTACGTTGCCGGTTCAATACGTGGGAGGTAATTGACAAGAAATAATTAATAATGAATAATCGATTGGTGGGTTTGTAAAAAAAGCGAACGAACCAACGATCATAACATAAAAAGCGAGTCTGACCACATAAGGGAAGCAGTTAAAAAATGACTGACTGAGCCAATGGAAGGAACAAAAATTTCAATATAACAATCCAAACCAATAACAACCCAACAATCAAACAACTCAATACCACATGATTTCCACTCTCCTGATCGACGACGACGCCAACCTGCGCAACGGGCTGAAAAGCCTGCTCGAGCGCTATGCCCCTGATTTCAATATCCTGGGAGAAGCCGACAGCGTCGAGACCGGGATCAAGTCAATGGATGCACTAAAGCCCCAGGTGGTGTTCCTCGACATCCAGCTCGCCGACGGCACGGGTTTCGACATCCTCGAAAGCCTCGCTAAAAAGCACGGCCAGGCGACGTCCCACATCGTGTTCATCACCGCCCACGAACAATACGCGATCAAGGCGTTCCGTTTCAGCGCGCTCGATTTCCTGCTGAAGCCGGTCGATCCTGAAGATCTTGAAAAAGTCATTGGGAAAATCAGGAGCGTCGTATCGAAAAACGAAGGATTTGCCCACATCGACCTGCTGCTCGAAAACATACGCAGGAAGGTCGACAATTTTAAACGTATCGCGCTTTCGACCTCCGAAGGCATCCATCTGTTTGAGATAAGCGATATCGTGAGATGCGAAAGCGAAGACAATTACACCAAATTTTACATAAAGAACAACAAGCCCATCCTGATTTCGAAAACGCTTAAAGAATACGAGGAAATGTTGGGAGAACATGGATTTGAACGCATCCACCAATCCCATTTGATCAATCTTTCGTACCTGAAATCGTACATCAAGAAGGACGGAGGTTACGTCATTATGAGCGATGGCAGCCATTTGCCGATTTCACAGCGCAAAAAGGAAAGGCTGCAGGAACTCATCCGGACGATTTAAAAGCATCACAGCATGGAAGCGGCCTTCACCACGGGCCTGGCTAACCTAAATTACCGACAATGAAAAAACTATACTTTCTGTTATTGTTTTGTGGCGGATTGGCCTATGCCCAGCCCGACATCAACCAAAATCCAACGCCTCTTTCCGTTTGCGATTCCGATGGGGACGGATTGGGCACCTTCAACCTCGCATCGGCCGTGCCCGAAGTTTTGGGAAGCCTCGACGCATCACAACACACCGTAACGGTCCACTTTTCCGATAGCGATGCCCAGCAAGGACTTTATCCGATAAGCGACCTTTCGACCTTCAATACTACGGTTCCCAATGCCCAGGTGCTTTACTTCAGGGTAGAGGAAAACGCTGATCCCGATTCGTTCGCGATCGCGGCGCTCCAGCTGTTCGTGCACATGGTTCCCACTGCAACGGTGTCGGCTTTGCAACCGAATGTCTGCGTAGGGGAAAGCCTTTCCATCCAGTTTTCGGCTGCAGGCGGGACGGCGCCTTATACGTTTACCTATCAAATCAACGGAGGGCTTTCCCAAACGCTGGTTTCCAATACGGCCAGCGCTTCGTTGAACCTTTCATCTGAAGAACCGGTCACTTACAATATCGAGTTGCTGGGCGTGGCTTCGGCCAACTCGTGTAGCAGCGAGGCAGGAGCGAGTATCACGGCATCTGTCGTCTCGCCCGCATTCGCATTTCCGGTTTCGCCTATCGTGATCGGGGAAGCGCCCAACGACGGCGTGGCTATTTTCAACCTCACGTCTAAAGAAGTGGGAATCCTGAACGGCCAGACCAATGTCACGGTAAGCTATTTTCTTTCCGAGTCCGAAGCGCAAAACAACAACAACCCGCTTGCAGCGCCAACGACTTATGAAAATGTCGCTAACCCGCAAACGATATGGGCCCGGGTAAGCGCAGGTTCATCAAGTTGCTTCGGCATTACGAGTTTCGATTTGGTCGTGACCGATCCCGGAATCGTGTACATTCCCGATCCGAATTTCAAGACAGGCCTTATCGGATTGGGCTACGACCTCAATTCGGACGCAGAGATACAAATATCGGAAGCTGCCGCCGTCACCACAATGACCGTCGACAATCTCAGTATTTCCGACCTCACGGGCATCAAGAGTTTTTCCAACCTCCAGAATCTCTACGTCATGGACAATCTGCTGACGAACGTGGATTTATCCGGAATGGCTAACCTGAGAATGGCCTATCTTGGCGGAAACGACATCACAGCGATAAACCTGCTGGGCGTCGACGACCTTCGCGACCTGGTGCTCGACCAGAACCAGCTCGAGATACTGGTGATACAGGACAAGCCGAACCTCGATCGGTTTTCGGCCGTTTTCAACAATATTTCAGGCTTGTTCCTCGACAACCTCCCGATGCTGCGCGAAGTAAAAGTCATCGGCAATGACCTCGTCCATCTCGATTTCAACGCATTTCCGATGTTGCAGATCGTCGAATGTTCGGTCAACCAGCTTTCGAGCCTTGAGGTGTCCGGCGTAGCCACGCTGAAAACGCTCGACTGTTCGAGCAACAACCTTTCGACTATAGACGTGGCGGGTTTGTCCAACCTCGAAAACCTCAATTTTAACGACAATCCGATCCAATCCCATTATTGGACAGGGCTTCTATCGTTGAAGAACCTGCAATTTCGCAACACCGGTATTTCCGAAATGGATCTTCCGGCTTCGCCTTCGCTTCAAACACTCAACTGCCAGAGCAATGGCATGACGGTGCTCGATGTCTCGATATACCCTTCGCTTACTAGCCTGAATTGCCGCCAGAATCAATTGCAAACGCTCGATGTGAACGCCAATTTCAGCCTTCAGTTGCTGGCTATTTCAGGGAACGGAATGCAGACGCTTTTCGCTAAAAACGGTGTGAACGAACAATTCCAGGCCGTCGACTTTACGACCAACAACTTCAGCTACATTTGCGTTGACGAGACTCAGGTCGCTTCCGTACAAGCGCTTGCGGGAAGCGGCGTCGAGGTAAATTCGCTGTGCACGATCGTTCCCGGGGGCGTCTACAACACCATCCAGGGCAATGTGACGTTCGATATGGAGGGCGACGGTTGCGATGCCTCGGATGCGGCGCGCCCGTTCCTTAAGATGCGAATGGTTTCCGGGGCGGAAGATGTGGATGTCTTCACGAACGACCAGGCATTTTATGACTTCTACGTGACCAATGGCGATTACAGCTTGTATCCGGTACTCGAAAACAATTACTTCAACATCGTGCCTTCATCGGCAGTGGTGAGTTTCGGAACGGTCGACGGATCGGTTTCCACACACGATTTTTGCGTGTCCGCGGCAAGTCCAAGCGCCGACGCCGAAGTTGCGATCATCCCCGTGATTCCGGCCCGTCCCGGCGAAAACGCGACATATACGATCGTCCTCAGGAACAAAGGCAACCAGCCGTTGAGCCAGAGTGCAGGCCTCCAGTTCCAGTACGACGGGACGCTTATGGAACTTGTTTCGGCGTCCATGGCCCCGGCCTATACCGGTGCGGGCCTTATCGTTTGGGATTATGCCGATCTGCGCCCGTTTGAGAGCAGAAGCATAACGGTCACGTTCAACATCAATTCCCAATTCGAGTCTCCGGCAGTAAACCCGGATGACGAGCTTGTGTTTTCGGCTGCCGTCGAAGCCTTGGGCGACGTTGTTCCGTCCGACAATATGTTTTCATTCTCCCAAAACGTGGTGTCGGCCTTCGACCCGAATTACAAAACGTGTCTTCAGGGCGAGAGCGCTCCGGTGAGCATGATAGGCGAATATTTGTACTACGCGATCAATTTCGAAAATACGGGATCGGCTACTGCCCAGGACATCATCATTCGCGACGTGCTCGACCCTGCGATGTTCGACCGTTCGACGTTGCAGATTTTGTCGAGCTCCCATCCGGTAACGGCGAGAAGTTCTAGTCAAGGGATCGTGCTCGTATTCGAAACCATCAACATGGATTCCGGCGGCCACGGCAACATCCTACTCAAAGTGCGTACGCGAGGCAATCTACAGGAAGGTTCCACTGTAGCCAACAAAGCCAATATTTACCTCAATTACACCTCGTCAATAGAGACCGGAACCGCCTATACGACATTTGAAGCTCTGTCGGTAGGGCAACCGTCGGAGGGCGTTTCGGTCAATCTATACCCGAACCCGGTAAGCGATGCTTTTGTCGTGCGAGCCGATGCGGATATCATTTCGCTACAGCTTCTCGACGTACAGGGCAGGTTGCTCCAGGTGAAAATGGTCGATGCGAAAGAAAGTTTGTTCGACGTCTCCAACCGCCAGACCGGTGTTTATTTCGTGAAAGTCACCACCACAAAAGGCGTCCGGGTCGAAAAAATAATCAAAAGGTAGTTAGGGAAAACTGCGACATCCTTGTTTTAGGATTTGTGGTATTTGAAAGAGAATAGTTAAGTTAATTTTTGCTGAGCCTGTACAATCTGTGCAGGCTTTTTTAATCTGTAACAGTTATATTTACAGTAAATTGGGACTATGAAACAGAATTACTGGTTGTTGTTTATATGCTTGACGGTTATGGGAACCAAGGCGCAGGTCGTTACATTCGCCGATCCGGTTTTCAAGCAAAACATTCTGTTCGCTTTCGATGCGAACCACGATGGAGAAATCCAAGATCCCGAGGAATTGGGTTGCGATTGTCAGATGTTCGTAGACGATCCCAACATTACGGATCTCACCGGAATTGAGCGTCTTCATGTCTCAAGCTGGGAAATAAGAAACACCGCGATTACATCCGTTGCTATTTCCAACAACGGCTTTTTGGCTTATTTGCAACTTTGGGATAATCCGTTGCTGCAATCGGTAAACGTGTCGGGCAATGACAGCTTTACTTCTTTGACCGTTGATGATTCGCCTCTGCTTAACGCATTGGATCTCACGGGAACCGATATTTATGTCGCACAATTGTTCAATACCGGTTTGGTAAACCTGGATTTTTCGGCTTTTTCAGGGTTTGGGTATTTCCGATGCCAAAACAATCAACAGTTGCAATCGGTAACGGTCAACTCAGGCCCGTTCGTGGCGTTCGAATGTGAAAACAATCCGAACTTGACGACGCTAAACACCATGAACAGCGCCTTCCTTAGCGTTGAAGTCAGCCATAACGCGCTGCAAAGCCTGACACTGAATGAGTTTGACGATGTGGATGCAAGTTTCAACGCGTTGACTGAAATTGATTTTCAAACGACGGATCCATCGGCTTGGATAAGTTTGGCAAGCAACAATCTGACGGATGTCGATTTGTCGCGATGTGTCGGATTGTCGACGGTATATTTAAGCAATAACCAACTGCAGACTGTCAACATCAAGAATGGTAATTCCGATTCGTCGCTTGTGCTTCACGGGAATCCCGATATAGAATTTATTTGCGCAGATGCAGGCGAGGAATCGATGTTGCACGAATCCATTCAGAGCGCAGGGCTTTCAAATGTCGTTGTCAACGGATATTGCTCGTTCACGCCGGGCGGAAATTTCAACACCATCGAAGGCAGTTTTTCGCATGACGCCGATGCCAATGGTTGCGACGCTTCCGATCTTAAATTCGCTCACAGCAAGATTGTGGTCACTCAGGGTTCGACGACAGAATCGGTTTTTACAGATTCAAACGGTCACTACAACTTCTACACAAACACCGGAGATTTCACGTTGACGCCGTTTGTGGAAAATCCGTCGTATTTTAATGTAAATCCGGCTTCGGCAACCGTTAATTTTGCGGGCGAGGACGGTTCGGTGGAGGTTCGCGACTTCTGCGTGACGGCAAACGGCATCCATCCCGACGCCGAAATCATTCTCAACGGAAGCATGCCCGAGCCCGGCTTCGACACGAATTACGCCGTAACACTGCGCAACAAAGGCAACCAGGTATTGTCGGGAACGGCAACGGTCAACTTCGACGATTCGCGTTTGGATTACGTTTCGTCGAATCCTGACGCCAATGCAGATGCTGGTTCAGTAAGCTGGAATTACACAAATCTGCAACCTTTCGAAACGCGTCAATATTTGTTTGTTCTCAACGTAAATTCGCCTATGGAAACGCCTGCGGTCAACATTGGCGATATTTTGCCTTTCACGGCTTCCGCAATCGTGGCCTCCGACGAAACGCAATCGGATAACACATTTGCGTTTTCCCAAGAGGTTTTCGGGTCGTATGATCCGAACGACATTACGTGTTTGGAAGGTGGGATCGTGTCTCCGACAAAAATCGGGGAATACTTGCATTACCTGATCCGATTTGAAAACACCGGAAACGCCAATGCGCACAACATCGTAGTCAAAAACGCAATCGATGCGACGAAATTCGACGTTTCCTCCCTGCAAATCCAGCAAAGTTCCGGCGAGATGGTTACGCGCATCACAGGGAATGAAGCAGAATTCCTCTTTGAAGGTATCGAACTCGGAGCTGGCCAACATGGTTATTTGCTGTACAAGATCAAAACGCTTTCCACGCTGGTCGAAAACTCGTCTGTGATGGCGTTCGCCGATATATTCTTCGACTACAACTTCCCGGTAACCACGAACGAAGCCGAAACTGTTTTCCAGCAATTGTCGGTAGGAGAAGTTTCGGATGTTTCGATTTCGGTTTTCCCGAATCCGACGACAGATATCGTTACGGTAAGAGCAGCGTCGGAGTTGAAATCGGTTGAAGTGTTCGACGCCCGGGGCCGACTTCTCCTCGCGAGGAAAGTTAATTCCGGCGAAGTCGCGATCGATTTGTCCGATAAAAACAGCGGAATGTATTTTATCAGGACGACTTCCGAAAAAGGATCATCGGTAGTTAAATTGGCAAGGAAGTAACGGGACGAAGCAAGTCCGGAGTGCCAGTCCGGTTTTTTGGCGCTTTAGTACGTCACGACTTCCGCAGATGGGCACTTCGGTACATTTTAGCAATTATTAACGAAATCGTTACCGTATCTGTTTTTTTGTTGTTTTCAAATTGCCTATTTTTGGAACTCTTATTAAACTTCCAAACATATCATGTCTAAAACTGCAATATTAGAACTCGACGGCAAAAAGTATGAGTTCCCTGTAATAGTGGGGAGCGAGAACGAAATTGCCATCGATATCAACAAACTGCGCGATGTTTCCGGGGCGATCACGCTCGATCCGGGTTATAAGAATTCAGGTGTCTGCAAAAGCGAGATCACATTCCTTGATGGAGAAGAAGGAATTTTGCGCTACCGCGGATACGCCATCGAGGATCTTGCCGAGAAAGCGAGTTTTCTTGAAACATCTTACCTGTTGATTTTCGGGGAATTGCCGAGCGCCAAAACGTTGGAGCAATTCGAGAACGACATCCGCAAATACACCCTCATCAACGAGGAGATGAAAAATATCATCGACGGTTTCCCGAAAACGGCTCACCCGATGGGCGTGCTTTCGGCACTGACGAGCGCCCTTACGGCATTCAACCCTAAGTCGCTCAACGTAGACAACGACAAAGACATTTACGAAGGCGTTTGCAAAACTATCGGTAAGTTCCTCGTCATCGCAACCTGGACGTACCGCAAGTCGATGGGTTATCCGCTCAACTATTACGACAACACGAAAGGTTACGTAGAAAACTTCATGAATTTGATGTTCTCTTTGCCTACGGGGCCGTACACCGCCAATCCGAAAGTAGTGGATGCGCTCGACAAATTGTTCATCCTGCATGCCGATCACGAGCAAAACTGTTCGACCTCTACGGTTCGAATGGTCGGTTCGTCCCACGCCGGACTTTTCGCTTCCATCTCAGCCGGAGTCTCCGCGCTTTGGGGCCCGCTGCACGGTGGTGCCAACCAGGCGGTTCTCGAAATGCTCGAGGAAATCCACAAAAACGGTGGCGACACCGACAAATATCTGGCGAAAGCCAAAGACAAGGAAGATCCGTTCCGTTTGATGGGCTTCGGGCACCGCGTCTACAAAAACTTTGATCCGCGCGCGCGCATCATCAAGAAAGCCGCCGATGAGGTTTTGAGTTCGTTAGGCGTAGAAGATCCATTGCTCGACATCGCGATGAAACTCGAACAAGCCGCGTTGAATGACGAATATTTCAAAGCACGCAGTTTGTATCCGAACGTCGATTTCTATTCCGGAATCATTTATCGCGCGCTCGGTATCCCAACCGATATGTTTACGGTAATGTTCGCCATCGGGCGTTTGCCGGGTTGGATCGCACAATGGAAGGAAATGCGCGTCAACAAGGAACCGATCGGGCGACCGAGACAGGTTTACACGGGAGCGCCGCTACGCGATTTCGTCCCAATGGAAAAACGATAAAAAAAGGCCTCTTAATTGAGGCTTTTTTTTGTAACACGTTCTTTTGTGGCGGCGTAATGTGGTACACGTCGCTCAATACAGTGTGTCGGACCGCACGCTGGCGTCGGTAGAAATCCAATCGGTAGAGGGAAAAGTGATGCAAGCTGCCAACGAGGCGGTAAAACAAGCGGGAGCATTGATGTAGGAACGTCCGGGAGGCGTATAGGTCGCAAACGTCACGTCAGGATTTTGCGAAATCGCATGGCAAAAATTCATCAAAAATTAACCAAACTTCCCCAAAGCCCTCTCCACCCGAGAGGGCTTTTTTTGTTATCTTTGCCCCGCAACGAAAACGTTTTCTATGCTATCCCTAAATGTTAAAAATGAATCGTCACGACTTCGCGCGGTCGTGCTTGGAACCGCGGTTTCAAACGGCCCGACACCAAAAGCGGAAGACGCTTACGACCCAAAATCACTCGAACACATCCTGGCCGGAACGTATCCGGTAGAAAAAGACATGACGGCCGAAATGGATGCCTTCAATGCTGTGTTTGAGAAGTACGGCGTCAAGGTGTACCGTCCGGAAATCGTCGAGAATGAAAACCAGATTTTTACACGCGACATCGGCTTTGTGATCGATGATATTTTCTTTAAAGCCAATATTTTGCCCGATCGCGAACGGGAATTCCCAGCCATTCGATACATTATCGATGAGATCGATCCCGCCAAGTTCGTCGAGATCGAAGACCAAAGCATCCACATAGAAGGAGGCGACGTCATTTTGTGGAACGACTATATTTTTATCGGCACGTATTGCAGGCCCGATTATTCGGATATCAAAACAGCGCGTACGAACCAGAAAGGAGTGGAGTTCATCCGCAATTATTTCCCAAACAAGAAAGTGGTCGATTTTGACCTTGTCAAGTCCACGACCGAGGCCCGCGATAACGCGCTTCACCTCGATTGCTGTTTCCAACCCGTCGGGGACGATAAGGCGATCATTTACAAAGACGGATTTTGCGATGTCGAAGACTACGAATATTTGCGCGACCTTTTCGGACAGGAAAACCTGTTCCACATCACGCGACAGGAAATGTACGACATGAACTCGAACGTGTTTTCGATCGCGCCCGATGTCGTCGTGTCCGAAAGGAATTTCACAAGGCTCAACGCCTGGCTGCGCGGCCACGGGTTCACCGTAGAGGAAATCCCGTATGCCGAGATTTCAAAGCAGGAAGGGCTTTTGCGTTGCTCGACATTGCCGTTGGTTCGGGATTAGTTAGTTTTGTTTAAAGTTTAAAGTTTAAAGTTTAAAGTTGGGCGTTGCCTGCGGCCCGGGCTTTCCGTTTCAATCTTTTTAGGGCCTCGCTGCGCTCGGCCCCAAAAAGGATTTTCACTGCAATCCCTAACGCGACCGTTCACATTTAAAATCTCATTTAACAACCAACTCAGCTACTCAGTCACTCCAAAAAAATGAAACAAACCACCAACTCCATTTTGATGATTCGCCCGGTCGCGTTCCGGATGAACGAGCAAACGGCCGTCAACAATTATTACCAGAAAGTACTTGACGGGCTTTCTCCTGAAAACGTGAACGCCAAAGCACAGGAGGAATTCGACGATTTCGCGCGCAAGCTGAAAATGGCCGGCGTGGACGTTACCGTGGTTGACGACACGAAAGATCCGGACACTCCGGATTCGATCTTCCCGAACAACTGGATTTCGTTCCATGAAAACGGAGACGTCGTGCTATACCCGATGTTCGCTGAAAACCGACGTGCCGAAAGGCGTGAGGACGTGCTCGAAATCCTTGAGGAAAAAGGATTCCGCATCGACAGCATCGTCGATTATACCGAAGCCGAGTCGGATAATTTTTTTCTCGAAGGCACGGGCAGTTTGCTGCTTGACCGCGCCAACGGAAAAGCCTACTGCGCCCTTTCGCCAAGAGCAGACGAGGAACTTCTGATTGAGTTTTGCGAAGACATGGATTTCGGGCCCGTCATTTTCAAGGCTTACCAAACCGTCGACGGCAAGCGCGAGCTTATTTACCACACCAACGTCATGATGTGTCTTGGAGAAACATTTGCCGTGATCTGCGCCGACTGCATCGATGACAAGCAAGAGCGAAAAGCGGTACTTGACAGCCTCAAGCAAGACGGGAAGGAGATCATCCTGATCAACGAAGAACAGGTGAATCAATTCGCCGGGAATATGCTCGAAGTCCGCGGAGCCGAGGGAAAACGCTTTCTCGTGATGAGTACTGCGGCCCACCAAAGCCTTACAAAAGACCAGGTTGCCAAATTAGAAAAACACGCGACAATCCTGAGTTCGAGCCTCGACACGATCGAAGCCTGCGGCGGCGGAAGCGCCCGTTGCATGATGGCGGAGGTTTTTTTGCCGAAGGAGGGAGTTTGAAGTTTAAGGTTTAAAGTTTAAGGTTTAAAGTTTAAGGTTTAAAGTTTAAAGTTGGCTGTCAGTCCGGTAGTTTATGGATTGATGGGCATAAATATGACGCGACGGATTAGGCTACGCCATCTTCTGTCGCGTTGTCGTTTACAGGTTCGTCTTTCCCGGCGTGGCGTTTCGAAACGGCTGGCCTCGATGCCATTTCCAATTATGATTCGCTACCGAATTCACGCGCTTGAGCGGAATCGGTTGTGGTCATCGCTTCCAGAGTTGTCCATCTGGCCAAAAGGCGAAGCTGTCTTCAAGAACGCAGCAGCCTTCTCGTCCAAATAAAAAAAAGCGCCCCGGAGAGCGCTTCATAACTAACTTTTGTATTCAGTTTTTAAGATTTTTTCCAGTATTTTTCGATGATGGCATCGGTTTCAGACTTGGAAGCCGTCGGTTTCAAATCGAACAAAGCCATAAAAAGCGACTGACCTTCAACCTTTGGCAATAGCGACAAGTCTTTGTTTTGCGCAAAAATCGTAGCCCATTTTTCGCGCACGTTTTTCCACATCTTTTGGTTGGCCGCCCAATACTTTTTGGCTCCGGCGCATTTCGAATCATCTACCTTTTTGTAGAAATCGAATCCTTTCTCTTTTGCGACCAATTGGTCTTTTCCTTCGGTTCGCTTGATTTTTACGTTATCCTGGTTGTGGATCCAACCGTCTTTCACGATTTCGTGTGTGTTGGTGCGCTCCAGAACGTTGTAGTCGTTGCGAATCGTGTGTTCGCGTCTCGGAAGCGGAGCATCGGTGACGTTCGTCCAGTAGTGGCGGCCATCGACGTGAACCCAGGTAGCCGATCCTTCGTAGCGCGGGCTGTCATCGACCTGGAAGACACGCTGCGTCCATTGTCCTTTAACCTTGTCTTTAGGTAGCGTGACGAATTTCCAGACGTTCTCGCCTTCGTAATCGTAAAGTTTGGTATTCTCGAATTCCCAATCCTGGCGCCAGTGTTTGATTACCATCGTATCCGATACCTGAAGCAGGTGCTGCATCACGATCTTGTTTGGCGTTTCCTCTACCAATTCGACCAATTCGAGGCCCTTTTCATATTTGGTAGGAGAGGGCTTGTAGTCGTCATTTTTAGCGTATTTGAACGTTTCGGCAAAGTTGAATTCGACTTCATAGCAACCGCACATGGCTTTGATGGCTTTGATGTCTTCCTTCTTTTTGGCATCCTGGGCATTGATTCCCAACGTGAACAGAACCGATAGGGAAAGTAGAATTCGAGATTTCATATTGTGTTTGATTTTTTAACAATGCAAAAATAGTATTTTTATTTAGAACAATTAAAAATAGGGTATATATTTGCATCGCAAAATTATTAAGACTTAATCTAAATAAACAGAATAGTCGGTCATTTTGCCTTACCAAATTAAACACACATGCTTGCCAAAACGTTACTGCCTGCCGCTTTCCTGCTTTTCGGATTATCCGCTTTCGCCCAAAACGACACCATCGTTTCAGGAGAAAAACTCAAAGAAGTGGTGGTCACCGGCCAATACAATCCGCAGTCAGTAAAAAAGTCGGTTTATCAGGTAGAAGTGATTTCGCGTGAGGTCATCGATCGGCAGGCGGGCAACAACCTCGCGGATTTGCTCAACCAAACCTTGAACATTACCGTGATGCCGAGTTCGTCCACCGGAAAATCGACCGTTGAGATGTTCGGTCTCGATTCCAAATACATCAAAATCCTCGTTGACAACGTCCCGGTGATCAACGACGAAGGCCTCGGAAACTTTACCGACCTGACTCAAATCAACCTCGACGATATCCAGCAAATCGAGATCGTTCGCGGCTCGATGGGTGTCGAATACGGAGCCAATGCCGTCGCCGGCATCATCAATATCATCACCAAGAAAAGTTCGAAATACAAATGGGAAGTTACGCCTTTCCTGCAGGAAGAAACCATCGGCAACGAATACGACGGGATCACGAAAGGGCGCCATATCCGGTCGATCAGGATCGGACACAATATAAGCCCGAACTGGTATGCCTACGGAATGTTCACGGCCAACGATTTCGACGGTTTTCTCAACCACAAAAAAGGGCGCGATTACATACAGAACGACAGCTTGCGCGGATATGAGTGGCTTCCGAAATCTCAACTGCACGCAAAAGCGCATCTGGGCTTTACGCCAAATCACAGCCATCGCTTTTTTTACCGCTTTGAATTCTTCAACGAAAAGACCAAGTTTTTCAACGACGTCGTCGACCTGAATTATGATCCGGCGACCGAAACCAACGATCCGATTGCGAACGACAAGATGTATAAATCAAGGCGCTTCGTGCATTTGCTAAACGGTTCGGGCCGGTTCGAAAGCGGCCTTACCTATGACGTATATGCCTCTTACCAGCAGCAGGAGCGCGACCTTGTCGATTTCCAGTATCGCATCAGGTCTGGCGAAAAATTCAATCTTACCGATCAGACGTACGAATCGCGAAAAGCTTGGTTCACGAAAGGAACTCTTAGCAATTTTCTGGACAGCGAAACCGTCGATTTTCAGGTTGGTTACGAAGTGAACGAAATTCATGGCTACGCTTCGACGTTCACCGGAATGCTGCCTCATCCTATCGAACGCACGCTGGGTTCCTATGACGTTTTCGGATCTACCGAAATCAACGTCACATCAAAATTCTCTCTGCGTCCCGGCGCGAGGGCGTTGTTTTCCTCAAAATTCGACCCGATGGCGGCTTTGTCTCTTAGCGCGAAATACAGTCTGGGCGGCGGATACGACCTCCGAGGCGTCTTCGGAACGTGCCCGAGGCTTCCGACGTACGAAGAGCTTTATACGTTTTTCGTCGACGCAAACCACAACGTGACGGGAAATCCCAATCTGACTCCCGAGAACGGCGTATCGGCCTTCCTGCATCTGGGCAAGGTTTACAGGTCCGGCTCCAAACTTGCGTTCGACACGAAATTTTCGGCCTGGTATCTCAACGTTCGCGACAGGATCGAGTTGATTTCTTTTGTGGACGACGGCCTGTCGTGGCAATATGGCAACATTGACTTGTACCGCACGTATGGGTCGTCCCTTACTTCCCAGATCCACTACGGTAACTTCGGATTCAATGCAGGATTCACGTTCTCGGGCGTTTCGAAGGTCATCAATTCGAGTACAGGGCCGTCGAATGACGATTATCTGCACAGCGTCCAGGCCAACGGAAATGCGTTTTACCGAATCCCGAAATGGTCCACGACACTATCGACTTTCCTCAAATACAACGGACCCGAATACCAGTTTATCACAACCGGCGATTTGACTGAGGAAGGCGGTACCATTTTTCGCGGCAAACGGGACGGGTTCACGTCGCTCGACGCCACCGTTACGAAAAGTTTCGACAAGGAAAGGTTACAGGTCACACTTGGGGCGCGAAACCTTACCGATGTGACGCGCGTCAATACGACCGCCGTCCAGGGCGGAACTCACGATGGCGCTGCAAGTTCCCAATTGCTGGGCTACGGCCGGTCTTATTTCCTAAAAATATTGTACAAATTCAATTTCGGATAATGATGAAAAAACTACTGTTGTTCTTCGTTTTATTTACCGCGGTCTTCGCCGGATGTGAGTCTGAAGACCAAGTCGCCTCCCAACCGTTCGTGGTCGCGTTCGAGAAGCGTTCTTACGACCACAGGCAGATTTCGCAAAACCAGACCATCCAGGTGGTTTTCTCCGAGCGCGCGATCGCTCCGGGATTCGTCAAGATCAGGATTACGCCCACCGCTGCCGTCTACGGCCTCGACTTCGAGCTTTTCCCGTCTCCTGAAGGAAGCGAACTCGTCATTCCTTTCGCATCTGGAGATGAAGGCGTGAGCTTTGAGTTCCGCAACCTGATTTTTCCTTTCGATGCTTTCGACAAATCGATACGGCTTGAAATCGTCGAAATCGATTATCCGCATTGGAACAACATACAAGGTTACACCGCAGCCGTAGTGTCGTTTTCGGCCTCTCTGGGTGCCACTGCCGAGCCGAATGTAGGCGGTCCCAACCAAGGCAACCAGATCTATTTCGACCTTAGTACGGAAACTGCGACCGAAGTATGGCGCGACAGCTGGGATCTCGGGTTTTACGCAGGTGACGAGTTCCGCGTCGGCTTGAACGCTTCGATCTACATGGCGGCCAAACGCCTTGACGCTACAAACATCGACGCGGTAACTGAGGCAAGCGTACAGCCATTTCTCAGCTCGGTTTCGATCGGGACTTTCGATCCGGTCAACGCGGCCTACATCGACCATCCGAACGGACTCATTGCCGGAAATGCGATGGGCGAAGTGTCGACAATCGAAGCAGACAACCATGTTTACCTCGTCAATCTCGGGTACACGGTCGGGAACACCACACCGCCAACCGGTAGCGTAGCAGTGGCGGGAAGTCCGCGTGGATGGCGAAAAATCAAGGTGACGCGCGAAGGAAACGGCTACAAATTGCAATACGCACCGTTGAACAGCGCGACGCATCAGGAAGCCATAATCGCCAAAAACCAGGGCCACAATTTTACTTTCTTCAGTTTCAACACGAACAATGTAGTGAACGTGGAACCTGAAAAAGACAAATGGGATCTTGGGTTTACGGTGTTTACCAACATCATCGACGGAGCCGGTTCTTATGGTTATTCGGATTTTGTGCTCAACAACATCAAAGCCGGTATCAAGGCCTATCGCGTGAATGTTTCCCCAGGTGTGTCTTACGAAAATTTTGCGCTGGCCAATGTGTCCGATGCAAATTTCCAGGACGACCAACGCGTCATCGGAGCCGACTGGCGCGACGTCTTTACCGGTTCGGCTTATACCGACAGGTTTTACGTGCTTCGCGATGCGGACGGCAACCTGTACAAAATCAGGATGCTCAGCTTCCTGAACCAAAACGGCGTTCGCGGTTACCCGAAATTCGAGTACAAACTATTACAGTAGCCAAGTCGAATGTCGAACGACAGACCGGGAACACGAAATCCCAGGTAAACAATGGAACACCCGAGGCGCGACCGAGTCCCTTGGAGCGCGGCGGATAAAAATAAACAATCAACAATTAAACAATTCCACAATGAAAAAAAGAATACTTTTAGCGGCTTTGGCAATGTTCGGTCTATCGAATGCGCAAACTCCGGGAACGGCGACGATGGGCGCCGGTTATGCCAACCAGGTGTTTTACAAATTCTCTACGAATTCCGGGACACCGGTTGCCGCTGCGTCATGGGACATCGCGTTCAACAGGACGAGCAATTTCGGTTTCGCGACACGTGTCAACGATGGAAAAGGCATCCAGACTTACGAAGTCGGTCCCAGCAGCGTTTGGTCTACGGTAGACGTAGCTCAGGTAGACACATGGTCAAGACTTTACAACAGCGATACGATTTGGAATGAAGGCTCGTTCGACAACGGATCGGCCACTTACGGATGGGGCGAATACAACATTGCGACGCACCACGTAGAAGGAGCAAGGGTTTTCGTTTTGAAATATGCCGACGGTTCGTTCAAAAAAATCAAGATCGACGATTTCTTCGCAGGCTACACCTTTACCTACTCAAGCTGGAACGGCACGGCTTGGTCTGCAGACACGACCCAAACCATCCTGAATGCGACAGGCGCCAACCGTTTCTTCAACTATTATAACCTGAATACGAATGCCGTCGTTGAGGTCGAACCTGAAATGACCCAATGGGATTTGGTGTTCACGCAATACGTGACGGATTATCCCGGAGGCGTCGACGACAAGTACAAAGTGACGGGCGTTTTGAGCCATCCGGACGTTTTGGTCGCCCAACACGATCAACCTACAGGATTGCCTGCCAACTTCAGCCCGGCTTATGAAGGAGACGTGATCAATGTCATCGGCTTTGACTGGAAGGCGTTGAACAGTTCGTTCCAATACACGGTGAACCCGAACACGGCTTACTTCGTCAAAGTGGCGGACGGTACCGTTTACCGAGTCGTTTTTACTTCTTTCGTCGGAAGTTCGACAGGTGTTTCGACGTTCAACTTCGAGGACGTCACCAATCAATTGGACACCGAAAAGTTTGAGAACAATGTGTCGTTCGGCGTTTATCCGAACCCATCTTCTGACAAACGGATCAACATCATATACGATGGCGCCACCGCCAATGCCAACAATAACGTGAGCATTTATAGCCTTACCGGAGCGAAAGTCTTCGACAGGAAATTGGACAACAACGGTTTCGCCAATGCAGAACTTAACCTTTCCAACCTGAACTCCGGAGTGTATATCCTGAAATTCCAATCGGGCGACTATTCGACCACAAAAAAAATCGTCTTGCAATAAGCGATAATTTGGGTGTTTTTTTTTGAAAGGCTTCGGGAAACCGGGGCCTTTTTTTTTAAAATAGACTCAACCGAAAGAATGTCATATTTGTTTGAAAATCACCACGATCGAACTCACGATATATTGTATCCCGATCGCCACGACGATAAACCCGACGATGCGCGAAATGGCGACGATTCCGGACGGGCCCAAAATCCTGGACAGGTAATGCCCGCTTCTCAGGATCAGGAAAATGGTAAGCGAAACTGCCGCCATGGCTAAAACCGCAATGACCATATCCCACATTTCATGGTGTTCCTGATAGAACGCGATGAGCAGTGAAATAGCACCCGGGCCGGCGAGCATCGGCATGGCAAGAGGCGTGAGGGCGATGTCGTTGCGTTGCTGGACTTCGTTTTCGACACGCCTGTTGATGCCACGTTTTTTGGAAAGATTGCCAGACAGCAAATTAAAACCGGAATTTACGATGATCAAGCCGCCTGCGATGCGCAGCGCTTCGATGCTGATCCCGAAAAACGACAACACGTATTTCCCTATAAAGTATGAAATCAGCAAAATGATAAAGACGTTGATGGCCGTCCAGACCGAGATACGCGAACGCTCGGCTTTGCTGTCGTCCTGGGTAAGCCCGACAAAGATCGGCACGGTCCCGATCGGGTTCAAAACAGAAAACAAAGCGGCGAACAGGTAAATGAAAAGCTCCATCATTTTTGAGGCGAAAGTAGCGCTTGACGCGGGTCGAAATGTAAATGAAGCGTCAAGCTAAGGTTATGGTTCAGGTAAAAATTTAAGTCGGTCTTAAGACTGCCTTTCTGTTAAAGATAGTACTTTTAGTACAACAACAAACCACTTCGACACCATGCAAAATAAAAAAACACTCGTACTCGGCGCCTCAGACAATCCCATGCGCTATTCCTACCTCGCCATAAACAGCCTCGTCAGGCGCGGCCATCCCGTAGTAGCCGTAGGTTTGAAGCAAGCCGAGGTGGCCGGCGTGCCGATTCTCACGACACCTCAGCCTTTTGCCGATGTCGACACCGTGACGCTTTACCTGAATCCGCAGCGACAGGAACAATATTACGATTATATCGTCGGGCTGAAACCGGATCGCGTTATCTTCAATCCCGGAACCGAGAACCCGGAACTGTATCGCATCCTTACCGCAAACGACATTGAGATTGAAGTGGCGTGCACGTTGGTGATGTTGTCGACGAATCAGTATTGAAGTTTAAAGTTTAAAGTTTAAAGTTTAAAGTTTAAGGTTTAAGGTCTGAAGCTTTTCCCGCTCTTCGCTCATAGCTTTTTCGGCAAAACCCGGTTTTGCGGCTTCGGTCGCGTGGCTTCCGTTGGTCGCCCGCGCCTCGCGCAAAACCACGCTTTTTCCTTTAAAAGGCTATCAGCTGCGATCGGGGCTAAATCGAAATCACGACTTGATCCAGGCTTCGAGTTCCGCTTTCGACGGGTTTTTCGCCACGACAATCCCGTCCGGATCCACAAGGAACGTGACCGGAACGCCTCGCGAAATCCCGTAAACCGAACTCACTTCGTCCCCATTTTTGAGATCACATCTCACACTTGGCCACGGCAGCTTGTATTTGGCGCAAGCGTTTAGCCAGTCGCTTTTGTCCGCGTCGACCGAAACGGAAACGATTTTGAGATTGGGTCTTCCGTAAAGGCTTTTGAAGTAGTGAAACTGTTCGATGCAGGGCGCGCACCAACTGGCCCAAAAGTCGATCAGGATCCAGTTTCCGCTTAGCGATTCCGTATGTAACGTCACGCCTTTTTCGTCCGCCAGCGAAAAATGCCGCATCGGGCCTTTTACCTGAACGACTTTTTCGGGAAACAGACGGTCGTAGATTTTTGCATACGACTTGAAAAATTCGGGATGAGGCGTTACTTTGGCATACAATCCGTTGAGCAAGCCCATTTCGGTAGCGTAGAAATTTTGTGAAAGCTGTTCGAGAATGAAAATGCTGGCGGGATTTTCGGGATAACTTTCAATAAGCGATTGTCCTTTCGCGATGACTTCAAAGCGTGTGACGCGTTCCATCTTGTAGTCGGTCATCGATTTCAAAAAATCATTGACGCGATCCTGCGTCCCGGATCCTTCGACCGATTCGATACGAAAAAATCGCGCGGTGTCGCCTTTGCTAAGTTCCCTTGTGCCCGTGAGAAGTTGCAGTTTCAAATTTCCGGGTTCAAGGTAGAATTCGTCCGCCACGGCGCTATTTTCCAGTTGCAGCGTCGCCAATGCCGATTGCTGTTTCAGGCTTCCGCTGAATTCAAAAGTATGATCGACCACCGCGACGCTGTCGGTACGGCCTTCGTAACTCAAAATCGCCTTTCCCGTAAAATTCCCATTGACGATTCCTTTTACCTCGAAATCCCTGTTCTGGGACGAAACTTCGGCATACGTCCAAATCAGCAAAAAAGCGATGATGCCGCGCATCAGAACCTGGTTTGCGTTTCCGCGGGCTTGCTTATCGCCATTAAGCCGAGAAATGTCAAACCACCGTTTACGATGATCAATTCTTCCGCAAACTGGTAATTCCCGAACAATTCCGCCGAATACGAACTGATGATGAACGTCACCAGCGGCGCCATCAGGCACACAAACGGAACGAACGCTCCTTTGACGGTCTTGGTCTTGACGAACAATCCGAACGCGTACAATCCGAGAAGCGGGCCATACGTATAAGCGGCCACTTTGAAGATCAGGCTCACGACGGCATCGCTGTTCAACGCATAAATCACCATGATCACCACGAACATCAACAACGAAAACCCAATGTGGACGCGGTGTCTCGTGCGCACCATTTTGCGGTTGTCCGGATCCTGGTTTTTGTCCATATTCAAAAAGTCGACGCAAAACGAGGTGGTAAGTGCCGTCAACGCGGAGTCGGTCGTAGCAAACGTCGCAGCGGTCAATCCGAGAAGGAAAACAATGGCCGGGATCAACGCCAGATGGTGGAAGGCGATTTCAGGGAAGAGCAGATCGGTTCGCGGCTTTCCGGTAAAGGCGTCAAGCGGAATCGAAATGCCGTTTTTTTCTGCATATATGTATAAAAGCGCCCCAACGCTCAAAAAGAACAAATTGATCATCACGAAAATCCCGGTAAACGTGAACATGTTTTTCTGGGCTTCGCCTATGTTGGCGCAACTGAGGTTTTTCTGCATGAGGTCCTGGTCAAGCCCGACCATTGCGATCGTGACAAAGATCCCGCCTACGATCTGCTTGACCCAATAATTGCTTTTGAGCCAATCCTCATAAAAGAAAATCTTGGAATAATTGCTGTTCTTGACCGATTCGAATGCTTGGGGAATGTCGTAATCGAGGCTGTCGCAAATGAAGTAAATCGTCAGGAAAACAGATGAAACCAGGAAAAGCGTCTGCAACGTATCGGTTATGATGATGGTTTTGAGCCCGCCTTTGTAGGTGTAGGCGAAAATCAGTCCGAGGGAAATCAATACCGTGATCCAGAACGGGATGCCGAAAGCGTCGAAAACGTAACGCTGCAAGACGATCACCACGAGATACAAACGTGCGGCCGATCCTATCGTGCGGCTGACCAGGAAGATAAACGCGGCGGTTTTATACGACACATGCCCGAGCCGTTGTTCGATATAACCGTAGATCGAGGTCAGGTTCATGCGGTAATAAAGCGGTAGCAGCACTTTGGCGATGATGATGAATCCGATGGCATTCCCGATCACGAACTGGAAATACTTGAACTGTACATCGGGCGAGCCGACCTGACCCGGAACCGAAATGAACGTCACGCCTGAAAGCGCCGTTCCGATCATACCAAACGCCACGAGATACCATTTGGAATTCTTGTTGGCTTTGAAAAAAGCGTCGTTGCTGCTGTCCTTGCTGCTTACGACGTGGGAAATCAAAAACAATAGCCCGAAATAGACGAGCATCAGGATCAAAATGGCGGTTGGCGTCATGGTGTTGAATTGTGGGCGGAATTTACGAAAAGTTAATTAGCGAATTGGTTAATTAGCGAATTGGTCAATTAGCGAATTAGCGAATTAGACAATTAGACAATTAGATAATTAGATAATGTCAGCTGAGCCGAAACGAGCCCGTGGCAACTGGTTAATTAGAAAATTAGATGATTAGAAAATTAGATGATTAGATAATTGGATAATTAGATTATGTCAGATGAGCCAAAACGGACCGGAGGTAATTAACGAATCTCGTTGGTGTCGCCAACCTGGCGGCATGTTTTGTTTTTCCAGATGTGATCGTATCTCACAATAAGTAATTTCCAAATCTCCAAATCTCCAAATCTCGACATTCGCTAATTCCCAAATTCTCCAAATTTCCAAATCTCCAAATTTCCAAATCTCCAAATCTCCAAATCTCGACATTCGCTAATCTCCACATTCGCTAATTCGCTAATTCGCTAATTCGCTAATTCGCTAATTTCCAAATCTCCAAATTTCCAAATTTCCAAATTTCCAAGTCTCCACATTCGCTAATTCGCTAATTCCCAAATCTCCAAATCTCCAAATTTCCAAGTCTCCACATTCGCTAATTTCCACATTCGCTAATTCCCTAATTTCCAAATTTCTAAATTCCCAAATTCCCAAATTCCCAAATTCCCAAATTCCCAAATGTCCAAATTTCCAAATTCCCAAATCTCCAAATCTCCAAATTTCCAAATTTCCAAATTTCCAAACTCCTATTCGCTAATTCCCAAATTTCCAAATTCGCTAATTTCCAAATTCCAAATTTCCAAATCTCCACATTCGCTAATCTCCACATTCGCTAATTCGCTAATTCCCAAATCTCGACATTCGCTAATTCTCAAATTTTTAAATTCCTAAATTCCCAAATTCCCAAATTCCCAAATCTCCAAATTTCCAAACTCCTATTCGCTAATTTCCACATTCGCTAATTCGCTAATTCCCAAATTTCCAAATTCGCTAATTTCCACATTCGCTAATTCGCTAATTTCCACATTCGCTAATTCGCTAATTTGCTAATTCCCAAATTCGCTAATTCCCTAATTAGTACCTTTGCGCCATGGAATTCTCCTCAAAACTCCTTGAAAGAGCCGTCAACGAAATCGCCCAGCTTCCCGGGATCGGCAAGCGAACGGCGTTGCGGCTGGCGTTGCACTTGTTGCGGCAGCCAAAAGAACAGACCGCGTTTTTGTCCGAGGCACTGCTTTCGATGCGAAACGACATCAAGTTCTGTCGCCAATGCCATAATATTTCGGACCATGATATTTGCGAGATCTGTGCAGATGAAAGGCGCAACCGCTCGATCATTTGCGTAGTGGAAGACGTGCGCGACGTTATGGCTATCGAAAACACGGGCCAGTTCCGGGGATTGTACCATATCTTGGGCGGCAAAATTTCCCCGGTGGACGGCATCGGCCCGAGCCAACTCAACATCGCGACGCTTGTCGGCAAAGTCAAGGCGGGAGACGTGAAGGAACTTATCTTCGCTTTAAGCCCGACGATGGAAGGCGATACGACCAATTTCTACATTTACAGGCAAATCAAGGATTCCGATATCATCACTTCGACGATCGCACGCGGCATAGCCGTTGGGGACGAACTCGAATATGCCGATGAGGTTACTTTGGGGCGCAGCATCGTCCAACGTGTTCCTTTCGAAAATTCCCTTAAGAACAATTAGCGCCTAATTCACGCGTTTCTATGGGAGTTTGAAAATGAAAAACTATATTTGTCTGCTAAATTTCGCGAATCGAATGAAGAAGCTTTCGGCTTACCTGTTGTTGCTCGTCGGATTGTTGTTCACATCATGCATCCCTACCAAAGACCTTATTTATCTGCAAGGGGAACCGAGCCAATCCACCCAGGCGGTAAATTCCGTGGTGGCCAAGCCGTACAGGTTGCAAACCAACGACATCCTCAACATCACTATAAAAACCATCGATCCCCAGTTCGCGGCCCTTTTTCAGCCTGCCGCTACGGGTCAGGCCGCGAGGTCGGAACAATCACTTTATTTTGACGGATTCGCAGTAGACGATCACGGGAACATCCGCATGCCGGTGCTCAACGAAGTGAACGTCCTGGGTTATACGCTTGAGGAAACGAGACAGTTGATTGAGAAGCGTCTGCTCGAAGAATATTTTACAAAAGAGGCCAACCTTTTCGTAAACGTCAGGCTTTCCGGCTTCCGATATACCATAAACGGAGAAGTGGGAACGCCAGGCACGAAAACCTTGTTCCAAGACAGGGTAAACCTGATGGAAGCCATAGCCAATGCGGGCGATATCACGATAACGGGCGACAGAAAGTCGGTGACGGTGATCAGGCAACTGCCAAGCGGCACTGAAATGCACACGATCGACCTGACGCGTCGCGAAGCCATCAACTCGCCCTATTACTATCTTCAGCCGAACGACTACGTTTATGTGAAACCGCTGCCCCAAAAAACGTTGGGAACAGGGACCACGTTGGTGCAGTCGATGACCACGATCATATCGGCCCTTTCGCTGATTACAACCGTAACCATCTTACTTACGAGATAATTGACGATGCTGGACACAAAAGATTTTTCAATCCTGGAGAGTGCAAAGGAAAGTTTTGATTTCAAAGGTTTCCTCATAAAGACACTGAGCTATTGGAAATGGTTCCTGTTGAGTTTCGCGACCTGCTTCTTTATTGCCTATCAGGTGAATATCCGCAAGGAGAAAGTATACGGCATGGAAACCACCATTGCCATCAAAGAGGAAAACAACCAGCTCTTTACTTCAAATACCAGTCTCGTTTTCAATTGGGGCGGAATTTCAGACGAAGTGCAAGGTGTCGCCTATACGTTGAAATCGCGATCGCACAACGAAAAGGTGGTCGATTCTCTCGAGTTTTTCATCGATTACCTCAAGCAGAGCAAATACTACATGCAGGATGTTTACGGGGAAGTTCCGTTCAAGTTGATCATCGATCGCAAAAATGCCCAGATTTACAGATCGCTGATAAGCCTTAAGTTCGTGTCTCCTTCCGTTTACGAGATTTCCTATAATTTCGAAGGGAGTTCGGTTCCGGTCGTATATTATGAGGAGAACCGCTTCGACCACGTCAACGTGACGCCGGGATCGATAAAAAAGAGGTACAAGGTCGGTCAGCAGGTCGACTTGCCGTTTTTGCACTTCCGCGTCGAAGTGATCGAAAATCCGACGCCTTTCCTGAACCAGGAATTCTTTTTCCGATTCAATGCCTTCGACGATGTCGTCGGACGCTATCGCGGCATTCGCGCCGACATTGACGAAAAAGCGGGATCTGTGTTGAAGCTGTCGCTGCAAGGAAGCAACAAGGCCCGGATGGTCAATTACCTCAACGCGACCGTTACCAAGTTGCGCAAGGACCAACTCGACAATAAAAACAAATTCGCGACCAATACGATCGAATTTATAGACAGTACGCTCACGGCGCTCGACAGCAGCATGAAGCGGAGTGAAGGAGCCATCAAGCGTTTTTCGCGTGGCAAGAACCTCAATGAGATCGAGGCCGGAGGCACCCAGTTCAGCGGACAAATGCTCACGCTCGATACCGAACGCGATGCCGTGCTCCGCAAGATTGCCTACCTGAATTCGCTCAGGGGCTACCTTTTGCGCAGCGTGGATTTCTCCAAACTTCCCGCGCCGACCGCCGCCGGTATCGAAGATGCCAATATCAATGCCAACGTTTCCAAGCTTATCGAGCTCTCGATCCGGCGCTCGAATATGGCCTATGGCATCAAGAGCGACAAATGGTTCCAGGATTTTGACCGCGAAATCGAATCCGTCAAGCGGGTTTTGCTAGAGAATATCGTCGCGGCGAGGTCGTCCGTAGATTACGATTTGAACCTGATACAATCCAAGATCGGGCAACTCGAAGGCGAAATCAGCCAATTGCCGGAAGACAAACAGGAATATTTAAGGCTAAAGCGCGATTTCGACCTTAGCGCCAACGTCATTGACCTGTTTATGAACAAACGGCTTGAGGCAAGTATCATCAAGGCCTCGAACGTGTCGGACATCCACTTTGTCGATCCGGCAAAAGACGTCGGCGGCAGTCTCGTCGGCCCTAATACAAGCGTGAATTACGTCCTGGCGTTCTTCCTCGGATTGCTGATCCCGTTGATTTTCATCTTCGCGATCTTCTTTATGGAAAACGCGATCCTGAATACAGACGACATTACCAAAGCCACGAAGATCCCGTTGATCGGAGTCGTCGGCGTCAAGCGGACCAAATCAAACCTGGCGGTATTCGAAAAGCCGAAATCTGCGTTGGCAGAATCGTTCCGCGCCATACGTTCGTCCCTTCAATTCCTTTACAAAAAACGGGGCGACGCACCGGAAATGGGCAAAACCCTTATGTTGACCTCTTCGATAAGCGGCGAAGGCAAGACGTTCTGTTCGATCAACATCGCGACCGTGTTCGCCCTCAGCGAGAAAAAAACGGTAATTGTCGGACTCGATCTGCGCAAGCCCAAGATTTTCGATGATTTCAGGGTGCGCAACGAAATTGGCGTGGTGAATTATCTCATCGGTCAGAAAACCCTCGACGAGGTCGTCCAAAATACCCATATCCCATATCTCGACGTGATCACGTCCGGGCCCATCCCGCCGAATCCGTCCGAACTCATCATCAGTGAGGCGATGACGGAATTTGTCAATGAACTCAAATCGCGATATGATTACGTGATTTTCGACACACCTCCGATCGGCCTCGTCGCCGATGCGCTCGAACTCGCCCATTTTGCGGATGTCACGCTTTACGTCATGCGACAGAATTACACCAAAAAAGAAATGGTGATGTTGCTCAACAACCGCTTCAAGCGAGGCGAGATCCACAACGTAAGCATCGTGCTCAACGGTTACCAGGACAAGGCCAAATATGGTTCCGGTTACGGCTATGGCTACGGTTACGGCTACGGCTACAGTTACGTGAATTATTCAGAAGGATACCACGAAGAAGAAAAACCGCCGGGAGTGCTGCGCAGGATACGCAACCTGTTTGGCGGCAAATAACAATGACAAACCCAACGCCCCATAAAGTGCCCAACAAAATCTTGATTACGGGAGGTGCCGGATTCATAGGATCCAATCTCTGCGACTATTTCCTGGAAAAAAAGTATGAGGTCGTCTGCCTCGACAACCTCGCCACCGGGCATTTGCGAAACATCGAAGCGCTGCAGGACAATCCGTCGTTCCGTTTCATCGAAGGCGATATCCGCAATTTGCAGGATTGCCATGATGCCGTTTCCGGATGTGATTTCGTGTTACACCAGGCCGCTTTGGGATCGGTGCCGCGTTCGATCAACGACCCTATCACGAGCAACGACGTCAACGTTTCGGGATTCCTCAACATGCTCGTGGCGTCGCGAGATGCCGGTGTCAAACGATTCGTCTACGCGGCGAGTTCGTCTACTTACGGGGATTCCGAGAGCTTGCCGAAAGTAGAGGACAAGATCGGAAAACCGCTTTCGCCTTATGCGATCACCAAATATGTCAACGAGCTTTACGCCGATATTTTTTCGAAAACCTATGGCATGCAAACGATCGGATTGCGCTATTTCAACGTATTTGGGCGCAAACAGGATCCGAATGGCGCTTATGCCGCCGTCATCCCGAAATTCGTCATGCAGCTTATGAAACACGAAAGTCCCGTGATCAATGGAGACGGCAGTTTTTCGCGCGATTTTACCTACATCGACAACGTGATCCAGATGAACGAGCTCGCGATGCTTTCGGATAATCCCGACGCCCTCAACACCGTTTACAACACCGCTTTTGGCGAACGCACGTCGCTTGTGGAACTCATCGCAAAACTCAAGGAGTATCTCGCCGCGTTTGATCCCGGGATTGCCAACGTCGAGGTCGTCTATGGTCCGAACAGGGCAGGAGACGTGCCGCATTCACTGGCGAGCATCGAAAAAGCGAAGGAAAAACTGGGCTACCGACCGCAATTCTCATTTGACGAAGGTTTAAAACAAGCAGTGGATTGGTATTGGAAAAACCTCAAATAATTAACCGATCGGTAAATTGCCAATAACCATTTGTCAATTGACCATTGTATATTTGCAAACCGAAATAAAAAAGAATGAACATCACTAAAATTTGCTGCATAGGAGCTGGATATGTCGGTGGACCCACCATGGCGATCATTGCGCAAAAATGTCCCGACATAAAAGTTACCGTCGTGGATCTCAACGAAGAGCGCATCGCCCAGTGGAACAACCCGGACGTCACCAAGATTCCTATCTATGAGCCGGGCCTCAGCGAAGTTGTTTCGGAAGCCCGCGGGCGCAACCTCTTCTTTTCAACCGATGTCGACGGCGCGATAGACGAAGCCCAGATGATTTTCATTTCGGTGAACACGCCTACCAAAACATACGGATCGGGTAAAGGCATGGCCGCCGACCTCAAGTATATCGAGCTTTGCGCTCGCCAGATCGCCCGCGTGGCCAAGGACGACAAGATCGTCGTAGAAAAATCGACATTGCCCGTGCGCACGGCCGAAGCCATCAAAAGTATTCTCGACAACACCGGGAACGGCGTTCAGTTCCAAATCTTGTCCAATCCGGAATTTCTGGCAGAAGGAACGGCTGTCGAGGATTTGCTGAAGCCGGACCGCGTGCTTATCGGAGGCGATACTACACCGGCGGGAGAAGCCGCGATCGACGCATTGGTGAACATCTACTCGAAGTGGGTAGACCGAAACAATATCCTTACGACAAATGTCTGGTCGTCCGAACTCTCCAAACTCACCGCAAACGCATTCCTTGCCCAGCGCGTCTCCTCGATCAACGCGATTTCCGAACTTTGCGAAAAGACCGGGGCCGACGTCAACGAGGTCGCACGCGCCATCGGAATGGACAGCCGCATCGGATCGAAATTCCTCAAATCGTCGGTAGGATTCGGAGGCTCGTGTTTCCAGAAAGACATCCTTAATCTGGTTTACATCGCCAAGACGTTCGGGCTCAGGGAAGTAGCCGATTATTGGGAGCAGGTCATCATTATGAACGACCACCAGAAAAGGCGCTTTGCGAACAAGATCGTCTCAACGCTTTACAATACCGTGGCGGACAAGAAAATCTGTTTCCTCGGATGGGCGTTCAAAAAAGACACGAACGACACACGCGAATCGGCTGCGATTTACGTAGCGAGCGACCTGGTAAGCGAACAGGCCAATATTGCCGTTTACGATCCGAAGGTAGAAAGCGAACAGGTTATCAGCGATCTGGAATACATTGGCGTTTCCGAAAAAGGCCGCGACAGGGTAAAATCGTATGGAAGCGCTTACGAAGCCTGCGATTCGGCCCACGCGATCGCCGTGCTTACCGAATGGGACGAATTCAAGGAGTACGATTGGACGCTCATCTACAAAAACATGCAAAAACCAGCTTTCGTTTTCGACGGGCGCAACCTGCTCGACGGAAAAAAGCTTACTGAAATAGGATTCATATACAAATCCATAGGATCATAAAAATGGAAAACAAGATAGGCGTCATAGGCTTGGGTTACGTCGGATTACCGCTGGCCAGGCTATTTGCCACAAAATATCCCGTTGTCGGATTCGACATCAACAAGGGCCGCATTTCCGAACTCAACCAGGGAAAGGACAGCACGCTCGAGGTCGAGGACGATTTGCTGCGATCGGTGCTGGTCGAGGCTCCATTGCAAGGCAACGGATTGTTTTGCTCGGCCGATATTTCGGACATCGCGAATTGCAACATTTACGTCATTACCGTTCCGACGCCCGTCGACAAAAACAACCGGCCGGATCTGACGCCTTTGTACAAATCGAGTGAGACCGTGGGCAACGTCCTGAAGAAAGGCGATATCGTGATTTACGAATCGACGGTTTATCCCGGTGTTACCGAAGACGAGTGCATTCCGGTGCTCGAACGCATAAGCGGACTGAAATTCAACGAGGATTTTTTCGCCGGATATTCCCCTGAGCGCATCAATCCGGGCGATAAGGAACACACGGTCGAGAAAATCCTCAAAGTGACTTCCGGTTCTACGCCCGAATCTGCAAAGGTTGTCGACGATCTATACAAATCGGTGATCAAAGCCGGAACGCATCTCGCCCCATCGATAAGAGTTGCCGAAGCCGCGAAAGTCATCGAGAATTCGCAGCGCGACATCAACATCGCCTTCGTCAATGAATTGGCCAAGATCTTCAATATGATGAATATCAATACCAAAGACGTGCTCGAAGCCGCCGGGACAAAATGGAATTTCCTTCCGTTCAAGCCAGGGCTCGTAGGCGGTCATTGCATCGGTGTCGATCCTTATTACCTTGCCCAGAAAGCCCAGGAAATGGGCTATCATCCGGAAATCATCCTGGCCGGGCGTCGCCTCAATGACTCCATGGGCGAATATGTCGCATCGTGCGTGGTCAAGCTCATGATCAAGAAAAACATCAAAGTCAACAGTGCCAAGGTGTTGTTGCTCGGTTTTACGTTCAAGGAAAATTGCCCGGACGTGCGCAATACCAAGATCGTCGACGTCGTCCACGCGCTCAACGATTACAAGCTCGACGTTACCGTTTACGACCCTTGGGCGAATCCGGCAGAGGTGGAACATGAATACGGATTGACCACGACACAGGAATTGCCGTCGGACAAGTTCGATACGATCATTTTGGGTGTGGCCCACAACGAGTTCCTTTCGCTCGACCTCGACCAATTCCGCAAGGAAACTTCTGTAGTGTACGATGTAAAAGGCGTTCTCGGAATTGAAGTAGACGGTTGCCTGTAGGCGAATAGTAAGTTTCATTCGCGAATTCGCGGCTAAAAAAACAGATAAGTCGCTTCCGGTGAATTGTAAGTTTCATTCGCGAATTCGCGGCTAAAAAAATAATAAGTCGCTTCTGGTGAATAGTAAGTTTCATTCGCGAATTCGCGGCTAGAAAAATAAATAAGTCGCTTCCGGTGAATTGTAAGTTTCATTCGCGAATTCGCGGCTAAAAAAATAGATAAGTCGCTTAACGCGATCCGGAAAAAGTAAGCCGCGAATTCGCGAATTGCAATCCGTGGCTTAAAGAAATAAGGTTTCGTCGCTTAATTCCGACAAGAAAACATGAAAAAGATACTGATTACAGGGGGCGCAGGTTTTATCGGCTCCCACGTCGTAAGGCGTTTCGTTAAAAATTATCCTGGTTATCAGATTTTTAATCTCGATGCTCTTACGTATGCGGGCAATCTCGAGAATATTTCGGATATAGAAAACGAACCCAACTATGTATTCATCAAAGGCGACATTACCGATGCGGCCTTTATCGACGCGCTCTTTGCCGAACATCGGTTCGACGGTGTAATCCATTTGGCAGCCGAATCCCATGTCGATCGCTCGATTACGGACCCGCTTGCGTTCGTGAAAACGAATATTTTCGGGACGGTTACGTTATTGAACGCTGCGAAATCCATCTGGACCCGAGGCGGAGCCGAATTGGGTGAAGCTAAAGATAATTCCGATGGAAAGCGCTTTTACCATATTTCTACCGATGAGGTTTACGGATCTTTGGGTGCCGAAGGTTTCTTTACCGAAGAGACCGCCTACGACCCGAATTCGCCTTATTCCGCATCGAAAGCCGGCTCTGATCATTTCGTCCGCGCTTATGGGGAAACGTACGGGTTGCCTTACGTTTTGACGAACTGCTCGAACAATTACGGCCCGAACCACTTTCCGGAGAAACTGATCCCGTTGTTCATCAACAACATCATCAACAACAAACCGCTTCCTGTTTACGGGGACGGGAAATACACACGCGATTGGCTTTTCGTCGAGGATCACGCCCGCGCCATCGATTTGGTCTTCCACGAAGGGAAAAACCACGAAACGTATAACATCGGCGGGTTCAACGAATGGCAGAACATCGATCTGGTCAAACTGCTTTGCCAGCTTATGGACGCAAAACTAGGACGGGAAAAAGGCGAATCCGAAAAGCTCATCACGTATGTGAAAGACCGCCCGGGCCACGATTTGCGCTATGCTATCGATGCCACTAAGATCAACAAGGAACTCGGCTGGAAACCGTCGGTAACGTTCGAAGAAGGTCTTGCGTTGACGATCGATTGGTATTTCGACAATCCGGAATGGCTCTCGCACGTCACTTCGGGCGAATATTCCAATTATTACGACAAGCAGTACAACCAATAATTAGATGAGCCAACTCAAAAAAGGGGCAGCGCTTTCCTATGTCACCATTATCCTTACCAATGGCATAGGCTTGTTGTTGACGCCTTTTATGATCCGGCATTTGGGCGATAGCGAGTACGGCCTTTACACGCTAATCGGTTCGTTGATCGGGTCGATCAGCGTGCTTGATTTCGGGCTCAACAATACCATCGTTCGCTTCGTGGCCAAGTACCGCGCCCTGAAAGACAAGGCCGCCGAAGAGAATTTCCTTGGAACCGTCATGCTGATTTACGGCGTGATCTCGACGCTGATCATCGCCTTGGGAATCGGTCTTTACTTCAACCTGGATGCCCTCGAAAGCCTCAAGCCGGAAGAACTCGGCAAGGCCAAAACGATGTTCGCGATCCTGATTTTCAACCTTTCGATCACGTTGCCCGGCGGCGCTTTTACGGCAATCTGCTCGGCTTATGAACATTTCGTTTACCCACGCGCGCTCAACATCATCAAATATTGCGTGCGATCGCTAATGGTGGTGGGTTTGCTGATTTACGGAGGCGACGCGGTCTCTATCGTGATCCTCGATACAGTCGTCAACGTGATCGTGATCAGCATGAACGCGTATTATGTGTTTCGGATACTCAGGGCGCGGTTCCGTCTGGAGACGTTCGAGATGACGCTCGTCAAACAGATTTTTACATATTCCGTCTGGATTTTCATCTTTGCGATGGTCGGACAGTTTCAATGGCGCATGGGTCAAATCATCCTCGGGAAGACAGCCGGCCTTACTGAAGTGGCCATTTACGGCGTCGGGATCCTGCTCGGAACGTACTACGGGGCTTTTTCGACGGCGATATCGGGCGTTTTTCTTCCGAGAGCTACCAAAATGACGGTTCACGAGGCCAAGCCTGCCGAACTTACTGATATGATGACGCGCATCGGTCGGTTTTCCCTGATCGTTTTGCTGCTTATTTTTGGCGGCTTTCTGCTTTACGGACAACAATTCGTGTTGCTTTGGGTAGGCGCGACCTACGAAGATTCCTGGATCATCGCGATCATCATCATGTTTTCTTATACGTTGCCGCTCGTGCAGTCGTTCGCCAACTCCATTCTCGAGGCGCGCAGCATGTTCGCTTTCAAGGCCATTACTTATATTTCGCTGATCGCCATCGGAACCGCCATAGGAGCCTGGCTTTCGCTCGATCACGGGCCCGTCGGCATCATTTACGGGTCGGCCGGCGGCTGGTTGTTGAGCCAGGTCGTCATGAATGTCTTTTACAGCCGCACGATCGGTTTGGAAATACTGCGGTTTTTTAAAGAATTGCTTTCGCGAATCTCGGTGGTTTTTGCCATCGTGTTGCTCATCGGAAAAGCCATCGATTATATACCCGGAAGCGGCTGGCTGAACCTTTGCGTCAAAATCGCACTTTTCGGGGCGCTCTATTGCGGGCTGATTTACAAATTCGGGATGAACGCCTCGGAACGATCGGTCGTTCACGGCTCCATTCCATTCCTAAAAAAGAAAACGAATGCTTAAGTTGGATAAATTGCGGTTCGAGAACGGCGGCAAACGCATCGCCTACGATTATTCGTATGATGGCGCGCTCTCGAAATACTTCAGCAAAAAAGACACGTTTTTCGTAGAGTATGATCGCGATGTAAGCGGTGTGCCCGAATGCATTTGCGTTGTCCCTTTCCTGGCGAATTTTGCGCCGATCGCGTGGTTCGTCGGGTTTGACATAGAAGTGGCTTGCGCCGATGCGACATTCCTGGCGTCGCTTGAAGAACTCAAAGCGGAATTCGCCATCCATTTCAAGCAGATGAAGCCGGGCTCGAAAGTGGTCTGCACCTCAGTCGAACACAATGTGATCGACGGCGACCAGACTGCTTTGTTGTTCAGCGGCGGACTCGATGCGTTCGAAGCCCTGACGCGCAACATCGACCAAAATCCGTTTTTGGTTTCGGTTTGGGGAGCCGATATCGAACTTTCTGACACCAAGCGATGGGACGATTTCAAACGCTTCAATTCCGAAGAAAAGATAATTGCCGACGATCGCGTGCTGTACGTCAAATCGAACCTGCGCACGTTTTATACGCACCACGTCGACTTGCTCGTCGATATCAGTTGGTGGGGAAAAGTCCAGCACGGCATGGCCCTCATCAGCATCATTGCGCCGTTGAGCTACCTGAACGGCATCAATACGGTCATGATCGCTTCGTCGAACACGGGCGAAGTTTCGTTTGGTTGGGGATCGACATCCGAAACCGATGAAAAGGTAAAATGGGCGTCGATGAACGTCATACACGATGGCTTCCATCTAAGGCGTACCGAAAAAGTGGGAAACATCGTCTCGTTTGCCAAAAAAACCGGTCATCACGTCCAGTTGCGCGTCTGTTATTCCGAATTGAGGACTGGCAAGAACTGTAGCAAATGCGCCAAATGCCAGCGCACGATGCTGTGTTTTTTGCTCGACGGTGCCAATCCGGATGAGTTTGGGTTTAACATTCCGTCAAATTTCTATGAACTGCTGTTTAAGAACTTCAATGAAAATGCGGTAATGACCACGGGTGTCGCTTACGAATGGCGGTGTTTGCAGGAAAAAGCCGCCCAAGGCAAGCTGTTCGTCTTGTCCGAGGCACAAACCGAACGGAATAATATCGCTACCTTTGCCGCGCTGCCGCTGGACGAGATCGTGAACCGCAAGGCCGACGCCCAATTGAAGTCGAAGCGGCTCAAGTTTACCATCATCAGCAAATTCCCCAAGTTATTCCAATGGTATCTTAAAATACGTCGCGCAACGAAAAGAAAATGAAATACGGATTACTAACATACGAAGAGAACAAGCTTTTCTACAACGTAGGCGACAATGTCCAGAGTCTCGCCGCAAAGCAATATTTGCCCCAGGTAGATGAATTCATCAACCGGGAGCGCATGGCCGATTACCGCAGAGGCAAGACGAAGATCATCCTCAACGGATGGTTTACGCACAACCACTCCAATTGGGTGCCGAGCGACGACATCGAGCCGTTGTTCGTTTCGTTCCACGTCAACAATACAGCCGCTCCGTTCATGCTCAACGACAAAGGCGTGGCGTATCTCAAAAAGCACCAGCCCATTGGTTGCCGCGACCAGTTCACGGCCGACACGCTCAAGGCCAGGGGAATCGATGCGTATTTCAGCGGATGCCTTACCTTGACGCTCGACAGTTACAAAGTGGACGATTCCGAAAGAGGGGACGACATTTACATCGTTGATCCGCTCTACAGTTATCCGACCTGGGAAAAGATCAGCCGCAACTGGAAAACGTTGGTGCGCGGCATACAGAACGGAAAAGTGTTCAAGACAGGCGACAAGCAGAAGCACTTGCGCAATTTTATCGATGCGGACTTGCTCAAAACTGCAAAATTCATCAACCAGGAACCCGCTGCCGGACGCCATAACGACGAGGAAAAATTCGCGATGGCCGAAGATATCCTGCGCCAATACGCGAAAGCGAAGCTGGTCATCACTTCCCGGATCCACTGCGCTTTGCCGTGTTTGGCGATGGGAACGCCCGTGATTTTCGTAAACGGTTTCGACAGTTTCGTCGACTCGTGCCGCTTCGACGGGATTCTCGACTTGTTCAACCGCGTCGACGTCGATGCCAAAACGGGCAAGTTTACCACGAATTTTGGTCTGGAAGGTAAGATCGACAGCAACACCATGGTCAAGAATCTTGAGAAACACCACGCATTGGCCGAACCGTTGAAAGCCAAATGCAGGGAATTCATAGCCTCGAACTGATATGTCAAAAAAAATACTGGTTTGTTTCGGAACACGTCCGGAAGCCATCAAAATGAGCTCCCTCGTTCACGAATTGCGCAAATCTGAGTTCGAAATCAAGGTTTGCGTGACGGCCCAACACCGGGAAATGTTGGATCAGGTGCTTGATTTTTTCGAGATCACGCCCGATTTTGACCTCAATTTGATGACGGCCAACCAAACGCTCAACAAGCTCAGCGGCCGCATTTTTACCGAGATGGACGGCGTCCTGGAAAACTATGCTCCAGACCTCGTACTCGTCCACGGCGATACGACAACTTCGAGCATTTGTGCCTGGGCGGCGTTCCACAGGGGAATCGCCACTGGCCATGTAGAAGCCGGATTGCGAACCTATAACAAATACGCTCCGTTCCCGGAGGAAATCAACCGACAGATAACAGGTCGCATAGCCGATTTCCATTTCGCGCCTACCGAGACTTCGAAGAACAATCTTTTGAGCGAACACACCGCCGCCGAAAGCATCACCGTTACCGGAAATACCGTAATCGATTCGTTGCTCTGGACCGTCGGAAAACTTGACAGCGGTTTCTCGAACGACCGTATTTCGGAGCTTGAATCCAAAGTAGATTTTACCAAAAAAGTCATTCTGGTCACGGGCCACAGACGCGAGAATTTCGGAGACGGATTCCTCAACATCTGTAAAGCGCTGGCCGAAATCGCCTCGAGACCTGATGTAGAGATTGTGTTCCCGGTGCATTTGAACCCGAATGTACAAAAGCCGGTGAACGATTTGCTTTCGGGCTACGACAACATCCATTTGACCGAGCCGCTCGATTATCCGTCGTTTGTCTGGATTATGAAACAGGCCACGCTCATCATTACCGATTCCGGAGGCGTCCAGGAAGAAGCTCCGTCTTTAGGAAAGCCCGTGCTCGTGATGCGCGAGACGACCGAAAGGCCGGAAGCCGTCGAGGCCGGAACCGTCAAATTGGTTGGAACCGACTCCGACGTGATCGCTCGAAATGCATTTGAACTGCTCGACCAACCATCGGTTTACGAGAAAATGTCGAAGGCCTACAACCCATACGGAGACGGAAAAGCCAACGCCCGTATCGTCGAATTCCTAAAATCGAAACTCACATGATCCCGAAAATCATACATTATTGCTGGTTCGGACGCAATCCGTTGCCGCCATTGGCCGAGAAATGCCTTGCGTCGTGGCGGAAATACCTTCCGGAATACGAAATCATCGAATGGAACGAAGACAATTTTCCGATTGACGATTTCATCTTCGCCAAAGAAGCACTCGAGAACCGCAAATTCGCTTTTGTTTCGGACGTCGCCCGATTGTACGCTATGGAAAAAATGGGAGGCATTTACATGGATACCGATGTCGAGGCACTTAAATCGCTCGACGGATTCCTGCATCACGCGGCGTTTTCAGGTTTCGAGAACGACGATTTCGTCCCGACGGGCATCATGGCCAGCGAAAAAGGCGGCGCCTGGGTAACGGAATTGCTCGCTTATTACGACAACAAACCGTTCGTGAACGCCGACGGTTCGATGGAAACCACCTCGAATACGTTCATCATTACCCAAATGATGAAGCAAAAAGGGTTCAAAATGACCAATACGTTCCAGGAAATCGACGGTTATGTGGCGTTTTATCCGAACGATTATTTCTGCCCGAAAAGTTATAAGACGGGTCGCATCGAACTCACGAAAAACTCGGCTTGCATCCATCATTTCGCCAAGTCGTGGATTCCCGCGGGCAAGCGCTTCCGCAACATCGCCAAAATGAAAGTGATGAATATCGTAGGGCCGAAGCCGGTGCAGTTCGTGATCAACCTGATCAAGCGTCGATGAGATTGCTTTACCTGGCAGACCAGGTCTACCTGCACGGAGGAGCCGAGAAAATCCTGATTCAGAAGCTGAATTACTGGGCCGATGTTTATGGGTACGAGGTGACGCTGCTGACGTCCGTACAGAAAGGGAAAGCGCCGTTCTTGCCGCTAAGCCCGAAAGTTCGGGTTGCCGATCTCGACATCGGTTATCCGGAAGGAAGTTTGTACCATCCGAAAAATTTCAATCTTTTTCGCGAACATTACCAAAAGCTGAAGTCGTTTGTCAACGAATATCGTCCCGACGCCATTTTTGTGGTATCACAGACGCTTTTCCATATCATTGCGCCGTTTGCCGCCAAAGGCATCCCGACGTACTTCGAATACCACACGTCCTGGTACGGATTCAAGATGGGATACGACCGATTGCCGTTCGTCCACAAGATCAAGAATCGGTTCATCAAGGCCATCACGCGTTTCGCCGAATCGAAATACACCAAAATCGTGTTGCTGAACCAGTCGGAATTCGATAAGTTCAGGAAACCGAATGCCGTCGTGATCCCGAATTTCTACGACGATGCCGCGCCAAAATCACCGCCTGACAGGAAAAACACGGTAATAACGCTGGGGCGCCTGAGCCGCGAGAAGCGATACGATCTGCTCATCGACGCCTGGAAAATCGTCGATACGCAAATTGAAGGCTGGGAATTGATAGTGTATGGAGAAGGCGTGGAGCGCCAAAAGCTCGAACGACAGTTATCACAGGAATCGTTTGGGAACCCGATATCATTTCCCGGTGCCACCGACCAAATCAACGCCAAACTTGCCCAAGCCTCAGTTTATGTGATGAGTTCCGAAACCGAGACATTTCCGATGTCGTTGCTCGAAGCCTTGTCCAACGGTTTGCCGATCGTTTCTTTCGATTGTCCGACGGGCCCGGCCCATATCATAACCGACGAGTCCGACGGATTTCTCGTTGCGGCAAAAGACACGCACGCACTCGCTGAAAAGTTGCTGCTGCTGATGAAAAATCCGGATCTCAGAAACGAAATGAGCCGCAATGCCTTGCGCAATGTGGAACGCTTTGGCTCCGCTCACGTAATGGGACAATGGGACAAGCTCATCAGGGAAAATCGCGTCACGATAGCAAACCGATGATGGATTTTACTGCGGAATTTCCAACGCACGACGACAGTCGCATCGAATATGCAAAACCGCACCGACGCATTTCTGCTTATCTTTACGCGGCCGTCTGGCAATGGCATTTCCAATTGCTTTGCTTAATTTCGGTTCCGATGCAAAAAGTGCCAAAAACAGCGCCGCTCCCATGATCGACTTCATTCCGATAGCGCTTTACGAAAATCTCTATTACTACGCATTGGCGTTGGTGATCATGTTTTCGTATCTGCAATCGCTCCAGGAAGCGCTCGACGAAGAACGCAACATCAGGAGCAAATCGGTGGCGGGCCATTTGATTTTAGGATTGGTTTTGCTCTACATCGGGCTGAGGCCGGTCAACGGATTGTATTTCGGGGACATGCGCACCTACGCCCTGACATTCGAGGGTTACGCACAGGGAATGCCTGCGATCCAGACCAAGGATTTCGTGTTCAACAACTTCATGAAATTCTGCTCGGGCATCATGACCGTGGAGATGTTCTTTTTGCTTTGCGCGATCTTCTACATCGTCCCGTTGTATGTCGCCACGCGCAAAATGTTCCCGAACTACTGGTTTTACGCCTTTATGATGCTCATCGTCTCGATGTCGTTCTGGGCGTTCGGAACCAACGGAATCCGGAACGGCATCGCCACTTCGTTTTTCATCCTGGCCATGACGCGCACTAAGACCGCCAATATGGTGATTTGGCTGTTGCTCGGCGTTTCGTTCCACAAATCACTGCTGATCCCGATCGCCGCATTCGTCGCCTCCCGCTATTACACCAAATCTGAGACTTACCTCAAAATATGGTTCCTGGCCATTCCGCTTTCGTTGGTGGCCGGAAAAACCTGGGAAAGCTTTATCATGGGGCTTGGCCTTGTCGAAAACGACCGTTTGGAAGGCTATTTCGAAGAGGAAAGCGAATTTGCCCAACAGTTCAGCAGCACAGGCTTCCGGTGGGACTTCCTGATTTACAGCTTTACGGGCGTTTTCACCGGATGGTATTTCATCGTCAAGAAAAAATTCCAGGATCCGCTTTACATACGGTTTTACAATATTTACCTGATCGCCAATGCGTTTTGGATCCTGTTGATCCGGGCGACATTCTCCAACCGTTTCGCCTACCTTTCGTGGTTCGTTCTCGGCATCGTGGTCATCTATCCGTTCCTGGTCAACAAATTTTTTGAAGGACAACACAGGATCGTAGGTAAAATTCTGTTGGCGTATTTCATGCTCTCGTTTATTTTGAATGTCATCCTTTGATCTTATGCAAAAACTACTCACCGTTTTCACGCCCACGTTCAACCGTGCGTATTGCCTCGGCCAGGTTTACGAAAGCCTCGTAAGGCAAACCCGACAGGATTTCGTCTGGATGGTCATTGACGATGGCTCTACCGATGAAACGAAGGCGCTTGTCGAGGGTTGGATATCCGAAAACAAGATCGAGATACGTTACATCCATCAGGAAAACCAAGGTATGCACGGCGGCCACAACACCGCTTACGCGAATATTACGACCGAGTTGAACACTTGCATCGATTCGGACGATTTCATGCTGGACGACGCCGTCGAGAAAATCCTCGCACATTGGGAAAAGCACGGTCTCGATGCGCCCAACCTCGCCGGAATCGTCGCATTGGACGCCTATCGCGACGGGAAGGTCATCGGCAAGAAAATCCCCGATCACCTCAAAACCTGCAAGCTAAGTGAACTCTACCAAAAACACAACGTGAGCGGCGATAAGAAATTGATCCTGCGCACGGAGATCGCCAGGCAGTTTCCGCCATATCCGATTTTCGAAGGGGAAAAGTTCGTGCCGCTCGGCATTTTATACCTGATGATCGACCAGCAATACGACCTGCTTCCGCTAAACGAGGTGGTGTGCATCGTCGAATACTTGCCAGACGGATCCTCGCGCAATATCTTCAAACAATACCGCCGCCATCCGAAAGGATTCGCCTATTCGCGCACGATCGCGATGAAATATGGCGTGACCTTCAGGCAAAAGTTCCGCAATGCGATCCATTTCGTGGCAAATAACATACAGTTGAAGCGAATTTCTTTCCTATTCAAAAACCCAAACGTACCTTTGACGCTTCTCGCGCTGCCGTTTGGCGTAGCCGTTTATTTTTACATCAGGTCAAAAGCCAGGAACTGAACCCAACATGAGCATCAAAATACTAATCAGCGGGGATTTTTGCCCGATCAACCGCAACCGGGAATTCATCGACAAGCGCGATTTCGACAGCGTTTTTGGTGGGTTTTCAGAAATATCGAAGGCGGCAGATCTCGCCATCACCAATCTTGAATGCCCGCTTACGGAATCTGACGGGCGCATCGAAAAATCAGGCCCGTGCATCAAGGCACAACCGAATGCGATCGAGGCTTTGACGTTTGCCGGATTCGACGTTGTCACACTCGCCAACAACCACATCATGGATTTCGGGTCGCAAGGCTTGAAAGATACGCTCAACGTTTGCAAAAACGCCGGAATCGATACGGTCGGGGCCGATGCGAACCTCGAACAGGCGCGAAAGCCGTGGGTGAAAACCGTCGAAGGCAAGAAAATCGGGATACTCAACTTCGCAGAAAACGAATTCTGCACGACGACAGGAGACGAATATGGCGCCAATCCGTTGAACCCGGTGTCGAATTTTTACGATATAGCCGAAGCGAAAAAGCACGTCGATTTCCTGATCGTGATCGTCCACGGAGGGCGCGAACACTATCAGCTGCCGAGCCCGCGTGTCCGCGAAAACTTCCGCTTCTTCGCCGATGCCGGTGCCGATGCCGTCGTAAGCCATCACACCCATTGCTTTTCGGGTTACGAAACCTGGAACGGCACGCCCATTTTTTATGGGTTGGGCAATTTTATTTTCGACTACAAAAAGAAGTACCAAAAAGGGAAGTGGACCGAGGGCTATGCCGTCCAATTCCGACTCGACGACGAAAAACTCGATTTCGATATCATCCCGTACAAACAGGGAAGGCAGGAAAAGGCGACGCTGGAATTGCTGTCTGCCCAGGATAGAAAGTCGTTCGACGACCGATTGTCCGAACTCAACCGGACGATCGTCGACGATTCCAAGTTCCGTCAAGCCTGGCAAAATTATCTCAAAACCCAAAAAGAAAGTTACAAGGCCTTGCTTTTCGTGCAGAACAAATACGTGCGTCTGCTGATGGCCAAAGGGCTTTTCCCGAAGATTTTCCTTGAGTCGAAACAACACAAAAATGTGGTATTGAACCTGTTCCGATGCGAAACCCACCGCGAAATAATGGTGGAAACCCTAAATAAAAAAATCGACTGATGCGCATTTTATATGTCCTGAACTCCCTCGGTACGGGCGGAGCCGAAAAATTGGTCGCCGACATGCTGCCGCTCTTGCAAAACAAAGGCGTCGAGGTGGAATTGTTATTGTTGCGCAAAGTCGACAGCATTTTCATCAAGCCGTTAGAGGACGCCAAAATCAAGATACATTACAGCCCGTTCGGGTTGTATTCGCTAAAAAACATCGGTTTCATAAAAAAGAAAAGCAGCGACTTCGACCTGGTCCATGTCCATCTTTTCCCGGCCCAATACCTGGCGTCGGTAGCTTTTTCTAAAACGCCTATGGTCATGACCGAACATTGCACGACGAACAAGAGGCGTTCGAAAGCGTTTTACCGCCCCATCGAGAAATTCAGCTACGGAAAGTACAGGAAAATTATTTCGATAAGCCACAAAGCGGACGAAGCGATCAAAAAATGGCTCGGTTTCCCGACGCAAAAATTCGACGTCATCGAAAACGGCATCAACCTCGAGACGTTTTATAACGCAAAGCCGAAAGCGATTCCCGAAGTGCCGGACAACGCAAAGAAAATCATCATGGTCGGGCGTTTCAATGCCACAAAAGACCATCCGACGGCAATCAAGGCCATGGCGCTTTTGCCAGAAGACGTCCATTTGCTTTTGGTAGGCGAGGGCAACCTCAAACAGGATTGCATCGAGTTGGCGGCCTCGCTGAAGGTCGACCACAAAGTCCATTTTTTGGGTTTGAGGAGCGATGTGGCCGAACTGCTCAAAAGTTGCGACATCAACCTGATTTCGTCCCATTCCGAAGGGCTTTCGATTTCGTCACTCGAATGTCTGGCAAGCGGAAAGCCGTTGGTCACGAGCAATGTCAACGGATTGCGCGAGATCAACGAAGGAGCCGGGCTTTTGTTCGAAGACAACAACAGCGGACAATTGGCGGATTGCGTCACGAAGTTGCTCTCCGATAAAGCGTTTTATGACGAGGTCGTTTCGAGATGCCTCGAACGCGTCAAGCAATACGACATCCAAAAGACCGTCGAAAAGCACATTACAGTCTACAACCAAGTTTTAGCGCGATAATATGCATCCGATACTAGAAAAATTCTTCGCCAAAAGCCCCAATTTCGTCCAGGAATTGATGGTCACGTTCTACAACGTCAAAGCCTATCGGAAGCGCTATGGCGGAAAATACCAGGAGTTTTTGCAGATCGCACGCGAGAACCGGAACCTGTCGAAGGCGCAGCTCGAGGCGATACAGCGCAAGCGATATTCGGAATTTATCGGCAAGGCTATTTCAGGATCGAAGTTCTACGCAGGCAATTTTGCAGCGATAGCCGACGCTTCTAACCTCGACAACATCCGGCAGCTTCCGATTCTCAACAAAGAAGACCTGCGCAGCCGAATCCTTGACGTTTACACGATTTCAAAGGAACAGGGCAATGTGGCCAAAACCGGAGGCACGACAGGAAAATCGCTCGAAGTGCTTTACAAGCCGGAAAATACCCAGGAACGGTTTGCGATGCTCGACGAGTTCCGTTCGCGCGCCGGATACGAATTGGGAAAAAAGACGGCTTGGTTCTCGGGAAAAAGCCTGTTGACCAAATCGGACATCAGGAACAACCGCTTTTGGAAGACCGATCATTGGTACAAAGTGCGCTATTATTCGACATTCCACATACACGAGAAATTTTTAGGGCATTACGTACGGAATCTAATCGCGTTTCAACCGGAATTCATGGTCGGTTTCCCGTCGACTATGACCGAGATCGCGAGATACGGCAAAAACCACGGCATCGAGTTTCCCGCGGGCATCGTAAAAGCCATTTTCCCTACGGCCGAAACCGTCACGCCGCTGGTTCGGGAAACCCTGGAAAGGTATTTCAAGACGAAGGTGTACGACCAATATGCATCGTCAGAAGGCGCGCCTTTTATTTTTGAATGTGCAAAAGGAAAGTTGCACATTGAGTTGCAAAGCGGTGTTTTTGAAGTGCTTGACGAAAATGACGATCCGGCTCGCAACGGGCGTCTGGTGGTAACCTCGTTTACTACGGAAGGCACGCCGCTGATCCGGTACGACATTGGCGATTCGCTCGAACTCAGCGACGAAACCTGTGATTGCGGCAACCACAATCCGTTGGCCAAAGCCATCCACGGCCGCATTGACGATTATGTCTATTCGCCCGAAATCGGCAAGATCAACCTCGGAAACGTGTCCAACACGCTAAAGGACACGAAGGGAATCGTGCGTTTCCAGGTGTTGCAGAACAGCCTCGAGACGATCATCGTGAAGATTGTCGTTGACCAAAATGTCTATACTGAAGCGGTGGAAGCCAAATTTTTGCAGAACTGGCGCGACCGCATCGGGCACGACATGACCTTGTTACTGGAAATCGTAGACGAAATTCCCGTCGAAAAAAGCGGCAAATACCGCATCGTTAAAAACAACATCAGGCATCTGCTTGAAAACCCGAATTGATGTCAGACAAGAAAAAGATCATCCGGATCACGACCGTTCCCATTTCGCTCGAAAAGCTGCTTTCAGGGCAAATCGCGTTTATGAAGGAACATTTCGAAATCAAGGCGGTCTCGTCTGAACCCGAGCGTTTATCCGCATTCGGAAAGCAGCAGGGCATTGACACACACGCGGTCGGGCTCACGCGCAAACTGACGCCTGTCCAGGATTTGAAGGCGCTTTGGCAACTGTATCGCTACCTCAAAAAGGAAAAGCCGTTCATTGTGCATTCGCATACGCCAAAAGCGGGAACGGTAGGCATGTTGGCCGCCAAACTCGCCGGAGTTCCGCACCGTTTGCACACCGTGGCCGGACTGCCGCTGCTCGTGGCAAAAGGGAAAAAGCGCAAACTCCTCGATTTTGTGGAGAAGATCACGTATGCGGCGGCGACGCAGGTTTATCCGAATTCGTACGGATTGCGCGACATCATCGTCCAAAATGGCTATTGCGCACCGGAAAAACTCACGGTCCTGGCCAACGGAAGTTCGAACGGCATCGATACTTCTGTTTTCGATCCCGAATTGTTTTCCGATAAGGAAATACAGGATTTGCGTCGAAGTCTCGGTATTTCGCCGGATGATGTCGTGTTCATTTTCATCGGACGGTTGGTCAGGGACAAAGGCATCCGCGAGCTCGTGTCGGCTTTCGACCGCATCAGCGCCGATCATCCCAAAGCTAAATTACTGCTCGTCGGCCGTTACGAACCCGATCTCGATCCGCTTGACGAAGCAACGATGACGAAAATCGCGTCGAACCAAAATATCATCGAGACCGGCTACCAGACCGAGATACGCCCGTATTTCCTGGCGAGCGACATCCTGACTTTCCCGAGCTATCGCGAAGGTTTTCCGAATGTCGTATTGCAGGCCGCGGCGATGCGACTTCCTGCGATCGTGAGCGATATCAACGGATGTAACGAAATCATAACACAGGGCAAAAACGGCCTTATCGTGCCCGTCGCCGACGAAAATGCGCTGCACGAAGCCATGCTCAAATTGCTTGACGACAGCGAACTGCGCGAAAAAATGCGAGATAGTTCAAGGGAGGAAATTAGGAAGCGGTACGAACAAAACTTCGTGTGGAGCGCGATTCTCGAAGAATACCGTTCCCTGAAAGCCTGATTTTGCCTAAATTTGGATAACCAAAAGCCGCCATGTACAAAGCATTTTTGAAGCGTTGCCTCGATTTTACCGCCGCACTAGTCGGATTGGTTTTGCTGTCGCCGATTTTTTTGGCCGTCATCGTGATCCTGACGTTTTCGAACGACGGGAAGCCGTTTTTCTATCAATTGCGTCCTGGTAAAAACGAACGCATTTTCAAGATCATCAAATTCAAGACGATGAACGACAGGAAAGACGCCGAGGGAAACCTGTTGCCCAACATAGAGCGCATCACGCCGATTGGTAATTTCGTGCGCAAATCGTCTCTGGACGAGATCCCGCAACTACTCAACGTACTCATTGGCGATATGAGCCTTATCGGGCCGCGACCGTTGTTGCCGGAATATCTGCCGCTTTACAAACCGGAACAGAGAAGACGTCACGACGTGCGTCCCGGCATTACGGGTTGGGCGCAGATCAATGGGCGCAACAGCATCAGCTGGCAACAGAAATTCGCTTACGACTTGTACTACGTCGACAATTTGAGCTTTGCACTCGATCTCAGGATTTTGTTCAAGACCATCGGAAAAATCGTCGGCGCCAAGGACGTCAACGCGAGCAAGGAACTCATCATGACCAAATTTAACGGAGAAAACTAATGGATTGCATCATCATTGGAGCCGGAAATTACAGCAACGTGCTCTACAATTATATTTTGGCGCAGGACGAGCCCGTTCGCATCGTCGGTTTTGTGGATGACAACGAAGCGTTGCACGGAACCGAAATCATGGGCGTTCCCGTTTTGGGCGGCATCCGGATGCTCGAAACCTTACGCGACAGAGCCCAGGGCGTCTTTTGCCCGATAGGCAACAACAAATACCGCGTGAAGTTCCTCAAATACGCAGGATCGTTGGGATACGAACTCCCGAATTTCATCCATAGATCATCGGTAGTAGGCCCGAACACCAACCTTGGGCACGGCAATTATATCATGCCTGGAACCGTCGTGATGCCAAATGCCACGCTTTCGGATTACGTGATGTTGAGCATGTGCATAAGCGTCGGGCACGATACGTTTTTCGAGGAAGGCGTTTTTGTGGCTAACGGCTGCAATATCGGCGGCAACATCCACTTTAAAAAAGACACGTTTGTCGGAATGGGCGCCACGATCATTTCGGGCGTCAGGACGATCGGCGAAAAATGCGTCATCGGAGCCGGAGCCGTGATCATCAAAGACGTGCCCGATTTTTCTACCGTAGTAGGCAATCCCGGCAAAGTAATCAAAACCGCAGTACCGCAATCATGACACAATTATCCAAAATATGGCTTTCGTCCCCTCACATGGGCGGAAGCGAGAAAAAATATGTGAACGAAGCCTTCGATACCAATTGGGTCGCACCTTTGGGACCAAACGTGACCGGTTTTGAAAACGACCTCGAAGCCTATCTCGGCAACGACAGCAATGTGGCCGCTTTGAGTTCAGGAACCGCGGCGATCCACCTGGCGTTGATCCTGCTCGACGTAAAGCCAGGTGATTTCGTGATTTGCCAGAGTTTTACGTTTTCGGCCTCGGCGAATCCCATCGTGTATCAATGCGCGACGCCGGTTTTCGTAGACAGCGAGCCGGAAACCTGGAACATGTGTCCGAAAGCGCTTGACGAAGCATTACTCGATTTGAGCAAAAAAGGCAGAACGCCAAAAGCGATCATCGCCGTCCACCTGTACGGAATGCCTTTCAAAGCCGACGAATTGCGGGCTGTCGCCGACAAATATGGCGTGCCGATCGTCGAAGACAGTGCCGAAGCACTCGGAAGCACATACAAAGGCCGAAAGTGCGGCACCTTTGGCGACATCGGTATTTTGTCGTTCAACGGAAATAAGATCATCACTACTTCTGGAGGAGGCGCTTTGGTTTCCAAACACAAGAATATCAAGGAAAAAGCGGTCTTCCTGGCAACCCAGGCGCGCGACAACGCTCCGCATTACCAACACAGCGAGATCGGCCACAACTACCGTTTAAGCAATATTTGCGCGGGGATAGGCCGCGGCCAAATGGAAGTGCTCGACAAACACATCGCACTCAGGCGCAAGATGAACGCTTGGTATCGCGATTTTTTTGCCGATGTTGACGGCGTGACGGTATTTGCCGAACCCGATTCCGATTATTTTTCGAATCACTGGCTTTCTGCAATTCTCGTAGACGAAAAGGTTTTGGGTAAATCGCGTGAAGATTTGCGTCTGGCGCTCGAGGCACAAAATATCGAAAGCCGTCCGCTTTGGAAGCCGATGCATTTGCAGCCGGTGTTTTCTGAAAGCGAGTATTACGGTTCGGACGTCTGCGAGCATTTGTTCGACAACGGGTTGTGCTTACCGTCAGGTTCAAATCTTCAGATTGACGAAATCGAAAGGATTAAAGCGGTTTTCGTCGATTTTTTTGGACGAAATGCGTAATTTGTCGAATAGAGGGGCTTTATGCGTTAAAAATGTTATAATTTTGACAACCTAATGGGTAGCAGATGAGGAGTTCAATTTTTGCGGAAATAATGAGAGGCGTATCGGGGCGGCGTTTCCGCAATATCGGATACCTGCCGCGCTGGATTATTTTCCTGATCGACGTGTGTATCGTCGTTGGAGCGAACATCATCACCTATACGATTGTTTCGAGCCTCACTGAACTTCATCCGCAATACCGAACGCTCAATCTTCCGGTTCGCTACGGGCTCATCATCGGCGTCAACGCCCTTTTCTTTTTATTTTACAGAACCTACTCGGGCATCATCAGGCACTCCACATTTCTCGATGGCGTCAAGCTGTTGGTCTCGGCCAGTTCGTCATTTTTGACGCTTTTGGTGGTCAATTATATCTGGCAGTTCAGCTTTGGGACGAAGCTCTACCTGAGCACCGGGCTGTTCATCAGTTATGTGATTTCGTTCTTGCTATTGTTCCTGTTCCGCATTTTGGTCAAGCATATGTTCGAACGTTACATGAGCAGCGAGGACAAGAAAAAGCTGCTCGGGGCCGTAATTTATGGTGCCGATGCGAACGCGATCGCGGTTGCCAATGCGTTGTCGTCCGAAGTGCCGGCTCGTTTCCGGTTGCTCGGATTCGTGGATAAGTTCAACCAGGCCAAGACCTCGAAGAGCATCCTCAACGTTCCGATCATCAATCAGAACCGCAGCGTCCATGTGATTTTGCGTGCGATGAAGGCCGACGCGATCATCATTGCCGAAAAGAGCATGACCAAAGACGAGACCATTCGCCTCGTCGAGGAATGTCTCGAATACAATTTCAAGGTGTACACCGTTCCGCTGGTTTCGGATTGGGAAGACCAGCAACAGATTTCCCAACAGCTCAAGTCGTTCCAGATCGAGGATTTGCTCGAGCGAAAACCGATCGTACTCGACAACAAAGCCATTTCCAGCCAGCTCAACGGGAAAACGATCCTGATAACGGGAGCCGCGGGATCGATAGGAAGTGAAATCACGCGACAGATCTTGCAATTTTCGCCTTCGCGCATCATCATGCTCGATCAGGCCGAAACGCCTTTGCACAACCTAACGCTTGAGATCGCTGAAATCCAACAGGAGAAGTCTGAGATTTACAGCGTGTTGGCCGACATCCGCAACCGCGAAGCCCTCGACCAGGTGTTTTCGGAATACAAACCCGATGTGGTCTACCACGCCGCGGCTTACAAACACGTCCCATTGATGGAGGAACATCCTGACCAGGCGATCTTCACCAACGTCATGGGAACGAAAAACCTCGCCGACCTTTCGCTCAAATACCATGTGGAACGCTTCGTTATGGTGTCTACCGACAAGGCCGTGAACCCAAGCAGCGTCATGGGTGCGAGCAAACGCATTGCCGAGAAATACGTTCAGGCGCTGCATTTCATGTCGCAGAAGAAACAACGAGTGATCACCAAATTCATCACGACGCGGTTCGGCAACGTATTGGGCTCTAACGGTTCGATCGTGCCGTTGTTCACGCGCCAGATCAGCGAAGGCGGACCGATCACAATCACGCACCCTGAAATCATACGCTACTTCATGACCATTCCCGAGGCGTGTCAGCTCGTTCTCGAAGCAGGAGCGATGGGCAATGGAGGCGAGATTTATATTTTCGACATGGGTCAGCCGGTCAAAATCATCGACCTGGCCAAGAAAATGATCCGCCTTGCCGGTTTCACGCCCGATAAAGAAATCGAAATCAAGATCATCGGATTGCGTCCAGGGGAAAAATTATACGAAGAATTGCTCAACGACAACTCCAAAACCCTTCCGACGCACAATCATCAGATCATGATCGCTGTCGATACCTGGGACGATTTCGAGGATGTCAGCAAGGCTGTCGAAGACCTGGCCTACGACTGCGGCAAAGTGACAAGTGCCCAGATCGTGTTCAAGATGAAGCAGATCGTACCTGAGTTCAAGAGCATGAATTCCGTGTTCGAAACTCTTGATTTCCGTGAAAATATTTCGCTCTGACGCCATCGTTTATAAGCAACCACCATCCCAATATGCGTTTTAAAACTGTTTTTGTTCTCCTGACCCTTGTTATCGCTGCTTCCTGCGCGAGCCGAAAAGATATTGCGTATCTCCAGGATGCGGACATCGCGAAGGAAGGCCAGGCCCAGACTTACGAGCCGACGCTGAAATCCGACGACCTGTTGAGCATCATCGTTTCTGCCGAGACGCCCGAAGTTACCGTGCCTTTCAACCTCCCGGCCATTCAAGGCAACTACCAGGTGGACAACAACCAAAACGGGATCAAGACTTATCTTATTGACTATTACGGCAACATCGATTTTCCGGTGCTCGGCAAAATCAAGCTCGGTGGACTTACGCGTACCGAAGCCGTGAACAAGCTTACCACGGCGATCTCCGAATATGTAACCAACCCGTCCGTGAACCTGAGAATACTGAATTTTAAGGTATCGGTCCTGGGCGAAGTGCAGAGGCCGGGCAGCTTCAATATCGAAAGCGAGCGGATCACCTTGCTCGAGGCCTTGAGCAACGCAGGCGACATGACCATTTACGGAAGACGCCATAACATTTTGGTAATTCGCGAAACAGGCGGCAAAAAAGCGTTCGCGCGCGTCGATATCACCAAAACCGATTTCATCGATTCCCCTTATTATTACCTGACCCAAAACGACGTGGTTGTGGTCGAACCCAATAACACTCGCGTAAAATCATCGGCCGTGGGACCCAATACGACTTTGTATCTGTCCGTCGCCTCTATCCTGATTACGATCGCTACAATTACCCTGATACGATAATGTTGCCAGAACATCCATCTTTTTCATCCAAGCCCACGCAGGACGACGGCCTGAACATTCGGGAAGAAGTCGAAAAATTCTTAGTCCACTGGAAATGGATCGTGGCCTCGGCCTTGTTCTTCTTGTTCTTGTCGATGATCTACCTCAGGTATAGCGTGCCGCTGTACAAAAGCTCGGCTACGATATTGGTCAAGGACGATAGAAAAGGAGGGTTGCAATCTGAACTTACCGCGTTGTCCGACCTTGGCTTGACGACAGGTGTGAAAAGCGTCCTCGACAACGAGATCGAGGTCATACAGTCGCGTTCCAACATCGAAAAAGCGGTGGAAAAGCGCATGGCGACCGTGGAATATTTTACGCAAGGCCGAGTTAAAAGCGTTGAGTTGTACCAAGACAAGCCAATCGATGTCTACTTCTTCGGGATCAGCCCGAAATTTTATGAGAAACCGAGAAACTTCACGGTCAAATCGGTTGCGAAAGATACTTATGAACTGTTGCTCGCCTCGGGTAAATCGTTTGGTAAATTCCGATACGGGCGCACGGTTTCCTTCGACAATTTCAAGATTGTCGTAACGCCCAACCCGACGATCAAGGACAAGCCCGGCCTCGACTATGAGATCATCGTACAGATCCGGAAGCTGTCAAGCGTGGTGCAGCGTTACAAGGCCAACCTTGAGATCGTGCCCAAGAACAAGAATTCCAGCGTCGTCGAGCTTACCCTGACCGATCACATCAAGGAAAGGGGAGAGGACATGCTCAACGCCATCATCGAGATGTATAACGAGGATGCGATCAACGACAAAAAATACATATCGGAAAACACCGAGAAATTCATTGCTGAACGCCTCGAATCGATCGCGTTGCAATTGGGAGACGTCGAGCGCACCGCGGCAGATTTCAAACAGTCCAACAGGTTGACCGACATTGCGTCCGATGCCGAGATCTATTTGCAGAATTCCGTTACGTTCGAACGCGATCTTATAGAAACCGAAACCCAGATACGCGTCGTGCAATCGATGGTCGAGTTCCTGGAAACCGCTCCGGCGAACAATCCGATCCCGATCAACCTCGTCCCGAACGACATGCAGTCGTCCAACATGATCTCCGAATACAATACGGAAGTGATCGCCTTTACGCGGATGAGCCAGCACGGTACGAGCAAAAACACCGTTATTTCGAACGCGCGAAAAAACCTGGAGGAAAAACGCGAAGTGGTCAAGCAAAACCTGCAACGCCTGCTTTCGTCTTTGAAGATCCGCAAATCCGACCTCGAGAAACAGGTCAATATGGTAGCGGGGAAAATTTCCAAGATTCCGGGACAGGAGCGTCAATTTCGCGTGATCGACCGACAACAAAAAATCAAGGAAGCGCTGTACATCTACCTGCTCCAAAAGCGGGAGGAAATCGCGATTTCACTGGCGGTAACGCCTCCGAACGCCAAAGTCGTCGATCCGGCGCTGGCCTCGGACGCCCCTGTGGCTCCAAAGCGCAATACGATCCATATGATGGGGCTTTTGATCGGGCTGCTGATTCCGTTGCTCATCATTTATCTGCGCAACCTGCTCGATACGAAGGTCAAGACAAGATCCGATGTGGAAGGCAAGGTTACTGCTCCGATTTTGGGCGATATCCCGAAATCCGAAACGGAAAACGAAATCATCAACGCCAGCAGCCGTTCGAGTTCGGCCGAAGCGATACGCATCGTTCGCACCAATCTCGAATTCATGTTGGGCAATGTGCCGCAAGGCCGCGCCAAGACCGTTGCGGTGACGTCCACGATGCCGAAAGAAGGCAAAACGTTCATCGCGATCAATCTTTCGAGCACGATCGCACTTTCGGGTAAAAAAGTGCTTTTGGTAGGGCTTGATATCCGAAACCCGAAAATCGACAAGTATGTCAAGCTTCCGTCAAAAGGGCTCACGAATTATCTCGTCAAGGACGAAGGCGACATTTCCGATTTTATAGTGAGGCTCGAAGGTTACGAGCATTTCGACGTGTTGCCGTCAGGAGTCGTGCCGCCGAACCCTGTCGATTTGCTCATGAACGACAAGCTCGGCCCGTTGTTCGAGGAGCTCAAGGCGAAATACGATTACATCATTGTCGATACCGCTCCGGTGAGTTTGGTTACCGATACACTTTTGATAACGCAATATATGGATGCCTTCATCTATGTATTGCGCGCGAATTACTTCGACAAGCGCTTGTTGCGTATCGTGCAATCGTTCTACAGCGAAGGCAAACTACCGAATATGGCGTTGTTGCTTAACGATACCATCTGGGGAAAAACGTATGGGTACGGCTACGGATATGGCTACGGCTACGGCTATTCCCAGGATACGGAGAAACAGCCTTGGTGGAAATTCAAAAGGAACGGCTAGAACCTGAATTGCTGATTGTTTTCCAATGCCTTGGACAATGCCTTGTGCGATTTGACGACGAGTTTTTTCGAAAACGCCTCGACGTGACGCGAATGGTGCACGTCCGATCCCGCAAAATCGACGAGTCCCGTTTCAAGCAATCGCTCGGCTGCATTGGCGACATCTTTGCCATAGTAGCCTATGCAGGACAATAAGTTCAGCTGGAAACGACAACCCGCGTCTTTGAGTTTTTGATATTCTTTAGCTTTGTTGTGGTAAAACGCGTAACGCTCGGGATGCGCCAGAATCGGGATATAGCCTTCGAGCTGCATCTCGAACAGGATGTCGTACAGTTGTATCGGCGGATTGATATAAGACATTTCCACTAAGACAAAATTGTCGTGCACGCAAAGCAACTTCTCGGATTTGAGTCGTTGTACGAAAAAACTGTCCATTAGATATTCTGCCGCGGCTTCGATTTTAATGTCGATTCCCGCTTGCTTTAAAAGCGCTCGCGTCTCGTCCCGTTTCTCGAGGATGTTCGCGGGAGAATTGTCCCAAACCGAATGCATGATGTGAGGCGTTGCGATGAGTTGGGAACAGCCCATCTCGCGAAGGCTTTCCACAAGAGCCAGCGTGTGTTCCGCAGTTTTTGCGCCGTCGTCTATGCCCGGCAAAACATGGGAATGGAAGTCGATGTGGTCGGCGGGAATCAGCTCCCTTAGTGTCGGTCTGGATTTAAAAATCGAAAACAAAATCGTATGGATATCGGCAAAAATACGCCAATTTCGGCATTTCCCTATTTTCCGGTGAAATTGCTTCAAATTGTTATCTTTGCCGGCAGTTTGCAACCAAAAATCGCGTATGGATCCAAAACCGAATGAAGAGCAGTGGGACCTTGTCATCAAAGGGCATTCTTCTCTTTTTGACCTTAAATTTGCCGATGTCTGGCGCTATCGCGATTTGCTCGGCATGTTTGTCAAGCGCGACTTCATCAGTTTTTACAAACAGACGATCCTCGGGCCGCTGTGGTTCTTCATCCAACCGATTTTCACCACGCTCGTGTTCACGTTCATCTTCGGAAATCTCGCCGGAATCCAAACCGACGGGCTTCCGCAACCGCTGTTTTACCTCTGCGGGATCACCGCCTGGAACTATTTTTCAGATTGCCTGACCAAGACGAGTACCGTATTCAGGGATAATGCGAACATTTTCGGGAAAGTCTATTTTCCGAGGCTGATCATGCCGTTGAGCATCGTGGTGAGCAACCTTGTGCGTTTTGGCGTGCAGTTGTCTTTATTGGCCGTCATGATGGCTTATTACGCCATTGCAAAACCGGGCAGCTTTGAAATATCGGGCGCACTGTTATTGTTTCCGCTGCTTATACTCTTGATGGCGGCTCTCGGGCTTGGTGCGGGTCTCATCATTACGGCCATGACCACAAAATATCGCGATCTCACGTTTTTGGTTACTTTCGGCGTACAATTGCTGATGTACGGAACAACCGTCATTTATCCGCTAAGCGAAGCCAAATCGAAGTTTTCCGAATACGCCTGGATCATCGAAATGAACCCGATGACGGGAATCATCGAAGCGTTCCGTTATGCATTTCTCGGTCAGGGCAATTTTACGCTCGCCAGCATCGGCTATTCCGCGATCGTGACTTTGGTGGTCCTTTTCGCCGGCGTCGTCATTTTCAATAAGACCGAACGTAATTTTGTCGATACCATATAATGTCTGATACAGTAATCAAGGTAGAAAACCTCTCGAAAGCCTACCAGATCGGCCAGATCGGAACCGGAACGGTATCTCGCGACATCGAGCGGTTTGTCCGCACGCGCGTGCTGGGCAAAGAAGATCCGTTTCTCAAGATCGGGGAGGCCAACGACCGCAGCAAAAAAGGGTCGAGCGACATCGTCTGGTCGTTGCGCGACATCAATTTCGAGATCAACCAAGGCGATGCTGTCGGAATAATCGGCAAGAACGGAGCCGGAAAAAGTACGTTGCTCAAGCTGCTCTCACGCGTTACCTCTCCAACTACGGGACAAATTGGCGTAAAAGGGCGTATTGCAAGTTTGCTCGAAGTCGGAACCGGATTCCATCCTGAATTGACCGGACGCGAAAACATCTATCTCAACGGCGCCATCCTCGGTATGCGCAAAAAGGAAATCACGCGCAAGCTCGACGAAATCATCGATTTTTCAGGAGTCGAACGCTACATCGATACGCCAGTCAAACGCTACAGCAGCGGAATGTATGTACGACTTGCGTTTGCCGTCGCCGCCCACCTCGAAAGTGAAATTCTGATCGTCGATGAGGTTTTGGCCGTAGGCGATGCGGAATTCCAGAAAAAGTGTTTGGGCAAAATGGGCGATATAAGCAAAGGGCAGGGCAGGACGATTTTGTTTGTGAGCCATAACATGGCCGCCGTTCAGAATTTGTGCAGCCGCGGCATCGTATTGAAAAATGGCGCGATGAGCTTCGACGGAAACGTAGATATGGCCGTTGGCGACTATTTGAAGCAGAGTATATCTTCCGGTATAATCGACCACAATGTCACGCGTGTTGGCAATGGAGCGATCCGATTGCGCGAAATTGCTGTTTATGGTTCAGATCGGCACATCAAGCCTCAAACCGGCCAGCCGTTCACTATGGAATTTTCGTTCGACAACCCTAATTTCGTGGATATTGGGGACCTTGGTTTCGACGTGCGTATTGACGATTATCTCGGACAGCGTATCGCGTGGTTCAGCAATACCATCCTGCCATCATCACGCACCGGAACAGTTGAATCCCTGCGTTTCATGATTGAGAAATTGTCGCTTAACGACGGATTGTACTACGTAACGATACAGGCCACGGTTCAAAAACAGGTCGCTGATTGGATACAAAACGTCTACAGTTTCGAGGTGTCCGAAGGTGATTTTTTCGGATCGGGAAAACGCGTTCCTTCTGCCCAAAGCAAAGTTGTCATGGACTTTACCGTGAAATAAACGTCACTATATGATCTCCACCATACTCCAAAAGATAAAGTCGTTCAAGACGAGTATCAAATCGCTGCAGTTCCGGCAAAATGATGATATTGCCTTAGCGCAATTGCTTAAGATGTTTGACGGCGGCATCTTTATTCCGGCAACGAACTGGTCGATAAGTCCGCGGGAAGTCCTTCACATTTGCAACGACATTGCAATTAACGACCGCAAAAACATTGTCGAGTTCGGTTCCGGATTTTCCACTATCTGTATCGCCCGGCTATTGCAGATAACGAAGAGCGAGGCCAAGTTCACAAGCGTTGAAAATAATAAAGAGTGGGCAATTAAGCAAAATGGCATACTGGAACGTATGGGATTGTCGCATCACGCAACGGTTGTTTACGCCCCAATTGTGTCGGTTGCCCGGGAAATTGCGCTCGATGGCCAACAAAAGTGGTACGATACATCCGCGATCGACATCGCCCTTGAACGCCATCCGGATATAGACGTGGTCATCGTGGACGGTCCGTTCGGAGGCTTGACGCCTTTTGCACGCTATTCAGCAGTTCCGTATCTGAAATCCAGGATTACAGGGCAATTTGCTGTTTTTCTCGATGATTCTGCAAGACCGGACGAGAAGCGAATCGTGCCGGAATGGTCCACTTTGCTCAATGCCAAAGTAAAGCGAAACGAGCGCTATACCTGCCTGACTAGCCAAAGTTCTTTCGATGTAACGCCATATTGACGCCATGAATCATTCTGCGTTGGTTTCAATCATCATTCCCGCTTTCAACAGAGGAGAGTTGTTACGTGAAACATTGGCAAGTATTTCGGTCCAGACCTACCGCAATTTCGAATGCCTTGTGATCGACGATGGATCCGAAGCGGAAACGCTTGAAATTGCGCGGTCATTCGCGACATCCGACTCCCGTTTTTTGATTTTTCAACGGCCGGCACATTTGCCTAAAGGCGCCAATTCGTGTCGTAATTTCGGCTTTGAGAAGTCTCAGGGCAAATTCGTGAATTGGTTCGACAGCGACGACATCATGTTGCCTACATTCATTGAAACCAAAATGGAGGCATTATCGCCTGGACTCGATTTGATTATCTGCACAGGCCATTACGTGGACGAAAATCTCGGATTCATCCGAAATATTCCAATGGAGGCCAAACATGACCTGTTTACCGACTACGTGTTGTGGAATGCCCAGGTCATGACGCCGTCGGTACTGTTCCGAAAGGATTTTTTGATGAATACAGAACTGTTTTCTCCTAAAATTTCACGCGGCCAGGAAACGGAATTGTTCTGTCGAATCTTTTTTAACCTGTCCGCGTCGCGTTACCGGATTCTTACCGAGCATCTGTTCCTGTATCGACAGCACCCGGACACCAAAACCAGTCGATTCAGGCAGTACAAAAAAGCGTATAAGGAATCTGTCCTGTACATACTTGACCTCAATTTGGAACGCTGCCTCATTTCCAGGAATGCGCTATTACTTCCGCTTTTGTACAAAAATCTCGTGGTCCTGTATTTTGAAGCGCTCCAAAATAGGGATACCGAAACGGCTCGCAAGGCTTCAAAACTCGTATTGAAAGTACTCGCGAAAGGAAATAAGCGCAATTATTTCGAGTTCAAGATGCTCAATCTGTTATTTTTGTCGATAGGCAGAGGAAGCTACAGACTTCAAAAAAGGGTTGGTCGCTACGCCGTAAATTACGTTTGATGGGCAAGACATTTTCCGTGCTGATTCCCGTTTACAACAGAGAACACCTGATAGGGCAAACCCTCGACTCGATTCTCTCCCAAACCTGGGACGATTGGGAATGTATTGTCGTAGATGACGGTTCGACAGACGGCACCGTGCGACAACTCGAAGCCTACGCCTCTCGCGACAAACGCATCAAATGGTTCGCGCGTCCCGAGGACGTACCTAAAGGCCCGAACGGTTGCAGGAATTTTGCGTTTTCCAAAAGCGAAGGACGATACGTGAAGTTTTTCGATTCTGACGATCTTTTGCATCCCGATGCCCTCTTGGAAACTGCTGCTGTAACGGCCGATCAACCGGACGTGATAGTGTCCGCTCTCAATTTTTTCGATGAGACAGGCGTATTGGCGGGGCGCAAACACAATTACAGGTCGGACAACCTGATTGCGGATTACATTTGCGACAAGATCTCCTGGTATGTACTGCAAACCTGGAAACGCAGTTTTCTAAACGGCCAGTCCGAACTTTTCGACGTGCGCCTGCGCCATCTCGACGATTGGGACTTCAATCTGCGCATGTTGTATTCCGATCCCAAAATCGCCTACATAGACCGTCCTCTGGCAAGTTATAGGGTACATTCCGATTCCCTTTCGCAACAAGTGGGAAAACTCAACCTGGGCGAAATCAAGTCCGAATTTGAGGCTCGTGAAAAACACGTGATGCTACTAAGCCGGAATCGCAAAGCCCCTGTAGCTTTGGTCCGGAAGTACATCCGTAAACGTTGGGCGTACATACTGCGCCAAGGGTTGCTAGAACGGAATAGCGAAGCGCCGTATTTTTTTAAAAAGTTGCTCGAGGCACAATTCAGGTCGCGGGATTTTTACGCGATGTCCCGGTCTGTGATCGGGTATTTTTCGTTTTCATTATTTCGCAAAGGTTATAAATTGCTGCAGCCATGAAGATAATTGTTGTTTCTATGCCGTCCCTTCACGTAAGTCGCTGGATCGAGAATCTGGAAGGGCAGGGGCACGAAATATATTGGTTCGATGTTTTGGACAGGGGCGAATTCGACTTGCCGCCAAATGTGACAAAGGTCAGCGGTTGGAAAAAACGGAAATTACCCGCCGTCAAAGGGGAATATTTTCTATCCAGACGGTTTCCGAACGCTTATGCCAAGATACGGGGATTGCTTGAAGTCACGGCTTCGGAAGCCTTATCGAACCTGATTGCAAAAGTCAAACCCGACGTCGTCCACAGTTTCGAGATGCAATCGTGTTCGTATGCTATCATAAAGGCGATGCGCGCTGTGCCAAAACTGAGATGGATCTATTCCTGTTGGGGAAACGATCTGTTCTATTATCGCGACTTTCCATATCACAATCGTCGTATCCGAGAAGTCCTGAAACGCGTTGACGTCCTGCATACCGATTGCCTTCGCGATTACGAAATTGCAAAGCAACTAGGGTTTTCCGGCCTACACACGGGCGTCATTCCGGGCGGTTCGGGTTACCACCTGGGCGAAATGGCCGTACACAAAAAGCCATTCGCCGAGCGCGACATCATTTTGGTCAAAGGCTATGAACATATTTTCGGTCGGGCCATAAATGTAGTCAAGGCCTTGGAAATCCTGTTTCTGCAGTCAAAATTGGAAAAGTATGCGGTATGTGTTTTTGGGGCGCACGAAAAAGTGTCGGAATTTATCAACCGACAACGGCTTCCATTCATGGTTTACGGTCGCCATGACCTCAGCCACGATGAGCTGTTGCAACTCATGGGTAGGTCGGCGATAAGCATCGGCAACAGCATTTCCGACGGCATGGCCAACACGCTGCTCGAAGCTGTCGCGATGGGAACCTTTCCGATCCAATCCAATCCCGGAGGCGTATCGGAAGAAATTATCGATCACGGTAAAAACGGCTTCCTGATTTCAGATCCTGCGAACATTGAGGAAATTGCAGCACATATCGAAAAGGCCTTGCCCGATGTACCAATGCGGCTTTCCGCTGAGGCGATAAACCTTCAACTGGCCGTCGAACGGCTCGATTGGGAAGCAAACAAAGCAAAAATCATTAAAATTTATGAGCAATGAGACAGGGTTACAATCCGCAGAAGGACAAGGCGGAAGTCCTGTCGGAATATTACCACCAGGTCATCATTCCTGTTTTTCTGCCCAACCGGGACGGGTATTTCAAAGATGGGTTACAGATACTGCACTATTGCCTGAGGTCGCTGCTGCTCACCATTCATCCCAAAACGTTCATTACCATAGTCAACAACGGGAGTTCCGCAGAGGTGGCCGCTTATCTTGAAGATTTGCGTCTTAAAGGAGAAATTCACGAACTTGTCCATACTACTAATATCGGAAAGATCAACGCTGTGATCAAAGGTCTCGGCGGGCATTCATTTGAGCTTGTGACCGTAGCCGATGCGGACGTCATGTTCCTCAGCGGCTGGCAGGATGCCTGTTACGAAGTATTTCGGGATTTTCCGAAAGCGGGGGCCGTATGCACGACGCCGTCTTCCAAATCGCTGAGGACGCATACGGCAAATATCTGGGCACATCTGCTTTTTTCCGACAGGCTGGCCTTCCGCGATGTTCAGGATGCGGGCGCATTGAACGCCTTCGCACACAGCATAGGCAATCCCGATTTCTATTCGAAACTTCACCTAGAGCGTTATCTCACCGTCACGTCAAACCAAAATGAAGCTGTTGTTGGCGCCGGACATTTCGTTGCCACTTATAGAGGGGATGTATTCCAGAATCTGTCGAGTCGTTTTTCACGTTATAAACTCGGAGGGGATAGTTTGGACAAAATTCTCGATAAACCTGTGCTTCAAAACGGCTTCTGGCGTTTGTCCACAGTCCGGAACTACACCTTCCACATGGGCAATGTAGCCGAAGACTGGATGAGCATCGCGCTCCAGCAGATCAAGCCGTCCGGGCAGTCGCTTGCCATGCCGTTGTTGCATCCCAAAAAATCTCCCGGCGTGTTTCGGAAAGTGCTCGATCGCCTGTTTGCGAACATCCTCAATCGCAAGAAAACTGCGGTGTGGTTGCTTCGCGTCAAAGGAATGTCGGCATCGGACGCTAAAAATTACCTGTCTTAAAGATGGATTGCCTATTTTAGGACGCACTTTTATATTATGCCAAAAGTTATTCTCGTCTCGACCTTCCCTTTGCCGTATTCCAAAATTGGAAGCTGGACGACTATGTACCGCAACTATCTCGAATCGGGAAACCACAACATCGATCACATCATTTGCGAAATGCCGGATTACCAGTTTCCGGGTGTCCGATATACGATCGTCAAGGAAAACCTCTGGATGAAGGTTCGCCGCAAGCTTCACTATTACAGGATCGGCTACATGGACGCGCTTAAAAGCGTGCTGCAGCCCGACGAAAAGTACGTGATCCAGCTCGTGGACAATTTCAATATGGCCGACCGCATACACGAAATGCTGACTCAAATGGGCATCCGCCAGAATTGTTTCATCCAGCTTTTTTACCACGGGTACGATCCATTTTTGCCGGCCCAGGGCGTTTCGAACGATTTCTATTCCGATGTCGACGGCCTCGTGCTGCTTACCCATGACAGTTACCGTTCGCATCTCAACTATTATACGGTTTTCCCGATTGGCGTATCGGTACTCTACAACGGGATCGACGCCGGTCGTTTCAAGAAAGTCGACGCCAACGAAAAAACGCGCATCCGTCAGGAATTAGGGCTTTCCGGAAACAAGATATTTTTGTGGTGTTCCCAGGACAGGCCAAAAAAAGGACTCGATCTCATTCTCCAGGCCTGGCGCCTCATCAACGAGAAACATCCGGGAAATTTCCTGATGGTGGTTGGGGCCGATCGCCGACAGCCAGTCGAAAACGTCAAATTTTTCGGTCGGATTCCAAACGACGATCTTCCCAAATACTATCAGGCCGCCGACTGTTATTTGTTTCCGACGTTGTGCCACGAAGGCTTCGGACTGAGTCTTATCGAGGCGCTGAATTGTGGTTGTCATTGCATCGCATCGGGCCAGGGCGGTGTTCCCGAAGTCTTGCAACACGGCAAATTGGGAAGGCTGATCGAAAACCCGAATTTCGTTTCGGAATGGGAGCAGGCCATTGCCGATTTCATTACCGGAAAAGACGATCCGATCGTGCTCGACCATCCAATCTACACCCAGGAAGAATGGGCGAAATCGATGAACGACATCATTGATATCGCCAAGAAAAGTTTGAGCTGATGTTCGAAATCCATATATCTACCAGAAACAGGCGGGACGACTTGCTTTTTACCTTGGGCAGCATCCGCGAATCGCTATCGGATGACGTTGTGGTGCGCGTGTACGACGACGGTTCGACAGACGGAACTTCCGAGGCCGTTTCCGCCGCTTTTCCCGAAGTCATTTTGCTGAGAAACCAAGCGTCTAAAGGTTATATGTTTTGTCGGAACCATATGCTCAACACCGCGAAGGCGGAATTCGCAATCTCACTCGACGACGACGCTCACTTCGTATCCGAAAATCCGTTGGACGGCATCAAATCCTATTTTGGTGACAATCCGCAATGCGCTCTCGTCGGGTTCCGCATCTTTTGGGGAAAAGAACTTCCGGAAAATCTTACCGATAGGGAGGCGGCACGACAGGTCAAGAGTTACGTCGGATGTGGGCATGCCTGGCGTATTTCGGCCTGGCGCCAAATTCCCGATTACCCGGAATTTTTCGGGTTTTACGGAGAGGAAAATTACGCCTCGATGCAATTGTTCCGCAAAGGATTCGAAGTGCATTACCTGCCGTCGGTGTTGGTGCAGCATCGCGTCGATTTGGTCGAAAGGCGCACCCAACCGGATTACGGAAGGCGTCTGCGTTTTTCGCTGCGTTCCGACTGGGCGTCCTATTTTGTATTTTTGCCATGGACGAACCTCGCCAAAATGATCGCCTATACGAATTGGATGCAGCTGAAACTCAAGGTATTCAAAGGCGATGCGACGGCGCTCAAAGCGGTGGTCAGGGCTAATTTGGACATCCTGGGCTGGCTGCCGAAATTACTTTCCAACGATTCGAAATTCACCAGAAAGCAATACGAAGCTTATCGCAAATTGCCCGAAGCCGCGATTTACTGGAAACCTGAAAACAAATGAAAACAATCGTCGTCATTCCTGCCAGGGGCGGATCGAAGCGCTTGCCCGGAAAAAACCTGATGGCGCTCGGCGGATTGCCGTTGATCGCGCACAGCATTTTGTACGCCAAGGCAAATCCCGATATCGTCGATGGAATTTTCGTTTCCACGGACGATGCCGATATCGCCTCCGCCTCAATTGCCTACGGAGCGCAAATCATCGAACGTCCCGAGTCGATTTCGGGCGATCACGAACCTACCGTAACCGCAGTCGCGCATGTGCTTGAGGTTTTATCCGAACGCGGGCATCACGTCGAAAATGTCATATTGCTCCAGCCGACGAATCCGTTGCGGCCGGATCGCCTGTTAGGCGATTGTTTTTCCGAATTTAAAAATCGCGGCTTCGAAGGCGTTTTCACCGTGAGCCGCAATTCCGATAAGCTCGGGAAGATCGAAAACGACAAATTCCTGCCGTTCAACTACGTGCCGGGACAGCGCAGCCAGGATCTCGAGCCGCTTTATCGCGAAAACGGATTGTTGTATATTTGCCGTGCCGAAACGATTCGCTCGGGCAAGATCATTTCCGAAGCAAGTTTTCCGTTCGTTGCCGATTTGGAATCCGCCTCGGTTGACATCGATACCCAAGCCGATTTCGATTGGGCCGAATACCTGATTCTCAAACAAAAAAATATCCGATAGACGCATATGAACCCATTCATCGAAATAGCCGGCCGCAAGATCGGTCCTGATTTTCCGCCACTTGTCATTGCCGAAATCGGCATCAATCACGAAGGTTCGCTCGCCGTTGCCAAGGAAATGGTCGACGCCGCGCACCGGGCCGGAGCCGAAGTGGTCAAACACCAGACGCACATCGTGTCCGACGAAATGGCCGGGGCCGCCAAAAAAGTAATTCCGGGCAACGCCGACATATCGATTTACGAGATCATGGAGCGTTGCGCTTTGGACGAAGACGACGAACTCGCGCTCAAACATTACGTCGAAAGCAAAGGCATGATCTTTATTTCTACGCCTTTTTCGCGTGCGGCCGCCGAACGCCTAAACAAATTCGATGTGCAGGGTTACAAGATCGGATCGGGCGAGTGCAATAATTATCCGCTGCTCGAACACATCGCCTCTTTTGGAAAGCCCGTCATTTTGAGCACGGGAATGAATACGATAGAATCGGTTGCGAAGGCCGTTGCGATCTTTGACAAATACGACGTTCCGGTGGCGCTTTTGCACACGACGAATTTGTATCCGACGCCGATCCACCTCGTGAGATTGGGCGCCATGACGCAGTTGCACGAAGCATTCCCGGGCAAAGTTTTCGGCTTGTCCGACCATACGCTGAACAACAACGCCTGTCTTGCGGCGGTCGCTCTCGGCGGATCCATCCTCGAGCGCCATTTTACCGACCACATGCAACGCACGGGCCCCGATATCGTCTGTTCGATGGACGAGCAGGCTTGCGCCGAACTGATTGTGTCCTCGAACGAAATCTGGCAAATGCGCGGAGGCGAGAAAGCGCCTGCAAAAGAAGAGCAGGTCACGATCGATTTCGCGTTCGCAACGGTTTGTACGATCGCGCCCATCGCGAAAGGCGAGGTGCTTTCCAAGGAAAATATTTGGGTAAAACGTCCGGGAACGGGCAAAATCCTGGCCGAGGATTTCAATTCGCTTATCGGAAAGAAGGCAACGCACGACCTCGAGAACGACGTCCAACTTGATTGGTCCGATTTTGAATAACCGCAAAAAAATGCTGTTCCTGACCGGTACGCGCGCAGATTTCGGCAAAATCAAATCGCTGATCGCCGCTTTGGAAGCCCGAAGCGAATTCGAGGTTTTCGTGTTCGTTACCGGAATGCATCTGCAAAAGGAATACGGCTACACGCTGATCGAGATCCAGCACTGCGGCTTTTCCCACGTTCACACGTTTGAGAACCACACGCACGAAACCACGATGGACCTCACTTTGGCCAAGACGATCGAAGGTCTTTCCCACTATGTGAAGCAGGTTGATCCCGACATGATCGTTGTGCATGGCGACCGCGTCGAAACCCTTGCCGGGGCGATCGTCGGGTCGCTCAATAATATTTTGGTGGCGCATATCGAAGGTGGCGAACTTTCGGGAACGGTAGACGAACTCATCCGCCACAGCGTGAGCAAGCTAAGCCATATTCATTTCGTATCGAACCAGGATGCCGCGCGCCGCCTGATCCAGATGGGCGAAACCGAGACGTCGGTATTTACGATCGGCTCGCCTGATGTGGATATTATGTTCTCGGACAAGCTTCCCGATCTCGAAACCGTCAAAGAGTATTACGCCATCCCGTTCCACGATTATGCGCTGGCGATGTTCCATCCCGTGACGACCGAGGCTGGCGATATGAAGCGCTATGCAGACGATTTTGTCGATGCCTTGCTCGAGGACGAGCGCAACTACGTGCTGATTTATCCGAACAACGATCTGGGCAGCCGCTATATACTCGATGCGTATAAAAAACTTGAAAATCACAAGCGTTTCAGGATTTTTCCGTCGCTGAGGTTTGAGTATTTCCTGGTGTTGCTGCACCACGCGAAATTTGTGATCGGCAACAGCAGTGCGGGAATCCGCGAGGCGCCTTATTATGGGATTCCGGTGATCAACATCGGCACACGCCAGCAAAATCGCGCTTTGCACGCCGATATCGTCAACGTCGCTTACGATCGCCAAAGCCTGAAAACGGCGCTTTCGGGCATTGCGGAGCATACTATTGGCGAAACCAGGTCGGATTTTGGAAAGGGTGACAGCACGAAATTGTTCATCGATTCGGTTCTCGACGCCAAATTGTGGGAAATCAACCAGCAAAAGCAATTCCGGGATAACTGAAAAGTAAGGTTGCGTTTGTTTCCTGTCGGTCTAATCTCGATATTTGCCCGCAATTTGACACGATAACGCGAACTTTCGGACATGACCAAACGCTCCATTTTCATTTTGTTGCCTGATGGCGTCGGTCTGCGCAACTTTGCGTACGGAAAATTCCCGCAAATCGCCGAGGCAGAAGGTTTTGACGTGACCTTTTGGAACAACACGCCTTTCGACCTGACCAGCCTCGGACTCAAAGAAACCAAGATCGAAAACGCCTCGCCGCGTCCGCAAACGGATTTACTCAAACGGTCGCGGTCCGTAATCGACCTGAACCGAAATGTGTCGGCGTCGAATGACAAAGTGTATGATTCCTATCGGCAAAAAGCGTCGAGCCTCGGTTTTAAAAATAAAATCAAGTCGTTGCTCGTCGGTCATCTTTCAAAGAAATACGATTCCGATAAAGGCCTTGTGACGCTGCGTCAAAAAATCAAGGACAGCGAACGCAAAAGCGCCTATTACGCACAATGTCTCCAAACGTTGAAACGCGAGCGGCCATCTGTCGTTTTTTGCACGAACCAGCGTCCGTTGACGGCAATTTCCCCGATACTGGCCGCCCAGGATCTCGGAATCCCGACGGTAGCGTTTATTTTTTCGTGGGACAACATCCCCAAAGCCACGATGGTCATCGAAGCCGATTACTACATGGTTTGGAGCGATCACATGAAGCTGGAATTGCTACATTACTATCCTTATATTCCGGCCGAAAATATCATCGTGACGGGAACGCCTCAATTCGAGCCGCATTTCGACAACGGACTGCTGGTGTCGCGCGAGGCTTTTTTTGCGTCCCATGGCCTCGATCTTAATAAAAAATACATTTGTTATTCGGGAGACGATATTACGACCTCGCCAAACGATCCCCAATACTTGTCCGACGTAGCCGAGGCCGTGCGCCAGCTCAATGGCCAGGGCGAGAATCTGGGCATCGTTTTCAGGCGTTGTCCGGTTGATTTTTCCGACAGGTTCGATACCGTCCTGGAAAAACACAAGGACATCATCACGGCGATTCATCCCGCCTGGAAGCGGATGGGAGCGGTTTGGAACGCCGTTTTGCCGACGCGTGAAGACATGGCGCTCCAGGTCAATACGATCGCGCACACTGAAATGGTCGTCAACCTGGGCTCTTCGATGGTTTTCGACTACGCGAGCCACGGGAAGCCTTGCGCTTTCGTCAATTACGATCCGAGCCCGAACGCACGCGAAGGCTGGTCGGTAAAAACCATTTACGATTATGTCCATTTTCGTTCGATGCCGGACAAAAAAGCAGTGATCTGGCTCAACAATCCTGAAGAAATAGCTTCAAAACTCAAATCGGGCATGCAAAATCCGTCGGAATATGTACGACACGCTTCCGATTGGTTCAACGTCATCAACGAACATCCGGTAACTTCAGCTTCCCAACGTATCGTCAACGCAATAAAATCAATCGTTTAATGCATATCGGATTCCTGACATCGGAGTTTCCCAACCCGAAATTATCGCGTTCGGGCGGCATAGGGACAAGCATATTGAACCTTGCCAAAGGTTTGGTCGCGCTCGGCCACCGGGTTTCGGTAATCGTTTACGGCCAGTCCGGAGATGGAAAATTCGAACAGGAAGGAATTTCCGTGCACACGATCCGGAATCCTAAAGTCAAAGGCATTTCGCGCTACCTGACACAGCGTAAAATTGAGAAACTCCTGAACAAACTCGTTGCGCGAGAAGCGCTTGACCTCGTCGAGGCTTCGGACTGGACCGGGATTACCTCTGGAATCAAGCCTGAATGTCCCGTCGTGGTGCGGCTGCACGGGAGCGATACTTATTTTTGCCATCTCGACCAAAGGCCGGTCAAGCCGATCAATAGAAAAAGGGAGAAAAAGGCATTGGAAAATGCCGACGCTGTCGTGTCCGTAAGTGCCTACACGGCTCAGGTCACAAAGGAACTTTTCGGCCTCGGCAGGCCGATTTCGATAATCCCTAACGGTCTCGATGTCGACAATTTCGAACCGTCCGAAACTGTTCCGGAAGTAGGGAAGGTGTTGTATTTCGGTACATTAATCCGCAAAAAAGGAATGCTCGAACTTCCGTCCATCTTCAATGCCCTCGTCGAACAAAATCCCAACGTATCGCTGGAACTTGTCGGTAAGGATTCGGCAGACGTGCTCACTAAAAAGCCGTCCACATGGGAACTGATGCAACCTTTGTTTTCCGATAAAGCATTGCCGAAAGTGACGTATTCCGGTGCGGTCCGCTATTCCGAAATGCGCCGCAAAATTGATGAGGCCGAAGTATGTGTTTTCCCTACCTTTGCCGAAGCGTTGCCGGTTTCCTGGATAGAGGCCATGGCAATGGAAAAAGCGATCGTCGCCTCAAATATCGGTTGGGCCGACGAGGTTTTGGAAAACCGCAGCCAGGGCTTTCTCGTACATCCGACAGCTCATGTCGAGTTCGCCGGGAAAATCAACGATCTGCTGCTCGATCCCGAGTTGCGCAAAACAATCGGGAAACAGGCCCGCAAGCGCGTCATCGACCATTTTGCGAGTGAAGTGGTGGCAAAGAAAAACGAGGCGTTTTATCTCGGCTTAATACGTTAAAAAAGTAAATGATAGTTTTTTATCACAAACGCGATAAGGTGGTCAGGTCGGTCGGAATCGAAGGTTTCGAAGGCAAGCCCGTGACGGTCGCGCTTTTGGAGGCTGCAGCGAAAAAGCCCGACGCCAATATCGTCTGGTGCGACGAACGGCTCGCCGATTTCCTTGCGCTTGAGGCCGTCCCGGACTTGATGCATCACGACAGCCAAATGTTTTCCTACGATGTGTCGCATCGCAATTACCTCACTCCGGTTATCGGATTTTGCGAGGAAGCTTCTCCTTTTATTCCGATAAAATATGGCGTCAAATATCCTACGTGGCAAATGAGCGCCCAGGTCGGTTTGGTCAACGCCGCGGTTGTCAATGCGTTCTCGGCTTATCTTTTCGCTTCGGACGATTTTGCGTACTTTTTGAATTCGTTCGCCAAAAGGGCGATGCGCAGCGGTTTGCTGTGTTATTCCGAACCCGCTTTACTAAAAACGGGCGCACCGACAGTAGAAAGCCGGCAGGCCAGTATTTTTGAAGTGTTCAAGTTTGTCCGCCAGCATTACAGGATGCGATGGACCTCGCTGCTGCTGCTCGATATGGTCATTTTCAAGCACGGTTTCCCGATAATTCCCTACCTCGTTTCGCTTTTTTATTCGCGCAGAAAAACAGATGAGCGCGCGCTTTCGTCCGTTTCAATGGAATCTACGCGCGACATTACCGGAACCGGTGAATTGGACGTGATCATCCCGACGATAGGTCGCCGGGAACATTTCCACAACGTGCTCAAGGATTTGGCTGCGCAGACGTATCTGCCCAAGCGCGTCATTGTCGTCGAGCAGAATCCGGATACGGAAAGCAATTCCGAACTGGATTTCATCACCTCTGAACAATGGCCGTTCGAAATCGACCACGTCTTTACCCATCGCACCGGCGCATGTGCTGCCCGCAACGTGGCCCTGATGCACACCCGCAGCGAATTCGTGTTTATGGCCGACGATGACATCCGTTTCCAGCCCGACCTTATTGAACAAGCGTTTCGTTACTTCAGAAAAACCGGTAACGAAGTGCTTCAAACAGCGGGCCCTCAGCCCAATGAAGTCATAAAGGACACCAATATCATACAGCACCCGGTTTTGGGTTCGGGATGGGTGTTCCTCAAACAGCAATGCCTCGACGGAGTTTGGTTCAATCCCGGTTATGAATTCGGATATGGCGAAGACAAGGATTTTGGGATGCAGCTTCGCAACAAGGGCTACGACATCCTTCTGGTGCCTTTCATACATGTCATCCATCTCAAGGCGCCGATGGGCGGTTTCCGAGTCAAGCCGACGCATCCGTGGAGCAACGAAAAAATCCAGCCTAAGCCATCGCCGACTGTAATGTTGCACATGATCCGGAACATGACCGACGAACAGCTGAAAGGCTACAAAACGGTTTATTTTTTCAAGAATCTGGGCAAGCGCAGCAAAAATCCGTTCAAGGGTTACGCCAAATTCAAGGAAGCCTGGGCGAGCAGCGTCTATTGGGCCGGTGAACTCGGAAAACGCTGATGATGCGGTTCACGCTGATAATATGCACTTATATGCGGCCCGAGCAGTTGCTTGTGCTGTTGGAATCGGTAAAAGTCCAGACGCTTTATCCTGACGAGATCCTTATCGTCGACGGTTCCACCAATGATCTTACCGAAAAGATTCTCGGGTTGAATCGCTTCCCGTCATTGCGTTACCTGAAAGTCCAGGATTCCGACCGAGGTTTGACGCGACAGCGAAATTTCGGGATCGCCAACACAGCCGAAACTTCTGAAATCATCTGTTTTCTCGACGACGACACTGTTCTCGAGCCAAATTATTTCAGCCAATTGCTGCAAACCTATGCCGATCATCCGGACGCCCTGGCCGTAGGCGGTTATATTACCAATGAAGTCAGCTGGACGGTTGTCCCTTCAGGTTACAAGCCTGCGATTTCCGAATTCGCCTACGACGGATGGAAACGCAGCGATGGCGCCCGTTTCGTTACCCGAAAAAAACTCGGCCTCGACAGTGACCGTCCGCCTGCGATGGCGCCTGATTTTTCCAATGGGCGCAGCGTAGGGTTTTTGCCTCCATCAGGAAAAACCTATAAAGCCGAACAAATCATGGGAGGCGTTTCGTCGTTTCGCGTCGAGGTGTTTCGCCTGCAACAGTTTTCTACTTATTTCGAAGGCTACGGATTATATGAAGATGCCGATTTTTGTTTCCGATTGCTGAAACACGGCAACCTTTACGTAAATACCTCGGCAAGGCTCGAGCACCACCACGCGCCGGGCGGTCGTCCGAACCAGTTCCAATACGGTCGCATGGTCGTCCGCAACGGTTGGTATGTCTGGAGGGTACGCACGCCGCGGCCATCCGCAAAGGCAAAACTAAAATGGCACGCCATTGCGCTGCTGTTGGCCGCAATACGGTTTACAAATGCTATATTTGGCAGGCGCGACAAGATCAAAGCCTTGACCGAAAGTGCGGGACGCTTTTTTGCTTATTTCGAGCTCGTCGTCTCCAAACCGAAGTTGCGCGACCAATAAACCTTATGAGATTCGCCATCATTACGCATGTTGCCCACAAAATTTACGACGGTCGTTACTTTGCGTACGGTCCGTATGTGCGCGAAATGGACATTTGGAGCGAATTCGTGTCCGAAGTCGAAATCGTTGCGCCATTGGCCAGCGGGTCGCCGAATCCAATCGATCTTGCCTACGCCTCTAAAAAAGTGACGTTTACGAAAGTCGCCTCGTTCGATCTGCTCGGCCCCAAAGCGATTTTCTTCTCGCTGCTGCGTTTGCCGCTGATCGCGTTTCGGATTTTCGGCTCAATGAGACGGGCCGACCACATTCACTTACGATGTCCCGGGAACATGGGACTGCTCGGCTGCTTTGTCCAGATTTTGTTTCCGTCGAAGCCAAAAACCGCCAAATATGCCGGCAATTGGGATTTGAGCGCCGCCCAGCCGTGGAGCTATCGGCTGCAAAAATGGCTGCTGAACAATACCTTCCTGACGCGCAACATGAAAGTGCTCGTTTACGGGGAATGGGAAGGAAGCTCGGGCAATGTCGTTCCTTTTTTCACGGCCACTTACAGGGAATCCGACATTTCTGAAATTGCACCACGCGATTTCGAGACCGGCGTCCGTTTGCTCTTCGTCGGATCGCTTTCTGTCGGCAAACGCCCGTCGTATGCGATTGAACTGGTAGAAGCGTTACAGCATTCCGGAGTCGATGCCTGCCTCGATATATTCGGGGAAGGCGCCCAGCGCGAGATGCTCGAATCGCATATCGTACAAAAAGGATTGTCGGAAAGCGTTCGTCTTCACGGAAATCGACCGGAAGCCGAGGTAAGACAAGCTTATAAACGCGCACATTTCCTACTTTTGCCTTCCAGGAGCGAAGGCTGGCCGAAAGTGGTGGCAGAAGCCATGTTCTGGTCGGCGGTTCCGGTTTCTACGAACGTCTCCTGCGTTCCCTGGATGTTGGGTTCCGGAAAGCGCGGTTTGGAATTGTCGCTGAGGCTTGAGGACGATCGCGATTCTTTGTTGGACGTGATTCGCAACAAGAAGCGTTTTCACGAACTCGCAACCGCTTCCCGTGATTGGTCGCAACGGTATACGCTCGACAAATTCAGCACTGAAGTAAAACACCTGCTACATGGCAAAAAGTAAAAAAATAGTGATTGGCGTTGTGTTGACAGGGATTTTGTGTCTCGTGCTGATCCATTTTCGCACGCCGTTCTTCCAACCGAAAGGAGGCGATTGGTCCGTCGGTTTTGGGTTTTCCGATGCTGCGATCGCCGATGTCAAACCGAGGCGCGATCAGGTCATCAGCCCGACCGATCTGCAAAAATCGGAAAAGAACACCAAGTTTCTCGCCGATCCGTTTTTTATCAAAGAAAAAGATTCGTTCTACCTTTTTTTCGAGCACAAACACTTCAACCCTTTCAAAGCCGATATTTCGGTTATGGCATCGGCCGACGGCAAAAAATACCACTACAAAGGAAAAGTCCTCGAGGAAAAGTTCCATTTGTCCTATCCGCAGGTTTTCAGGCATCAGGGCAAAATGTACATGCTTCCCGAAACCGGGGCAGCGGGACATGTGTTGCTCTACGCAAGCGATAATTTCCCGTATGGATGGAAAATTGCCGATACGCTGTTCAAAGGGCGTTTCAAGGACCCGAGCATTTATCTGTCGGACACGCTCAGTATCATGGTCGCTTCGGACGACAATCTTTCGATGCACCTCTTTACAGCCGACTCCTTACATGGAAAATGGGCCAGGAAGCACCGCGTCCTGATGGGATCTGAGGCGCGTCCAGGCGGTCGCATTTTCGAGTCCGGAGGATCGCTTTACCTGCCGGTACAGGATTGTTCGAAAGGTTACGGATCCTCGCTTTCGCTTTATCGGTTCGATTTTTCAAAAAAGGAAACGCAACTGGTAAAAGTTAAAGAGGAATTTCTCAAGGCGGTTCCTGAAATGCGCGAATTCAGCTACGGAATGCACCATTACGACGTCCAAAAAGTGGATGGTCGCCATTACTATGTTTACGATGGCAATAACATAGACGGAGACGAAAAAATCCCCACAATATATTACGCGCTCAAATTGTCACTTTATGATTTTTTAAGCCTGTTCTGATGCGTGTCCTGCAAGTAATAGATTCGCTTGAGCCGGGAGGAGCCGAACGCATGGCACTCAACTACGCGATCGCGCTCAGGAATGCCACTGGATTTTCCGCCCTGGCCGTGACGCGCAAGGAGGGAAGCCTTAAGCAATCGGTTCCCGATGATTTACCGTACTGTTTCCTTGACCGCAATTCGACGTTCGATGTTCGAGCGATACGCACGCTGCGCAAATTTTGCCGCGACAATAACATAGAATGGGTACATGCCCATAGTACGTCCTGGTTTGTTTGCGTGTGCCTCAAATTGTTGTCGCCTTCGCTAAAACTAATCTGGCACGACCATTACGGATGGAGCGAATTTGCCGCCGAACGAAAAGCCGGTGCGTTGAAATGGGCGTCGCTGCTGTTTTCGGGCATTATTTCCGTCAATGAAAACCTGAAGCAATGGTCGGTTCGACAGTTAAAATGCCGCCATGTGATCTATCTCCCCAACTTTTCGCTAAGCGGGACAGCCGTCGTCTCCGAAACCCGTCTCGAAGGCGAACACGGAAAGCGCATTCTTTGTTTGGCCAACCTGCGGCCCCAAAAAGATCACTTTATGTTGATCGAGGCGGCGCTGAAACTGCACGCTCCCGATTGGACCTTCCATCTCGTAGGCAAGGATTTTAAAGACGATTATGCCGAAAGCGTCCGGAAAGAGATTGCCTCCGAGGGGCTCGAAGACAAAATTATCGTCTATGGTTCGCGTGACGATGTCCAGAATATCATCGCACAATCCGATATTTGCATTCTCACGTCGGCTTCGGAAGGATTGCCCGTAGCTTTGCTCGAATACGGTTTTATGGGCAAGCCGGTGGTGGTAACCTCGGTTGGGGAGGTTTCGTCCGTAATCGCCGACGGATACAACGGAATGGTTTGTCCGCCCGGAGATGCCGCCCGGTTTGCCGATGCGCTCGCCTTGTTGATCGCCGACGGGAACAAGCGCAAGGAATTGGGTGCGGCACTTTTGGAAACGGTGCGCCAGACCTATTCCGAACAAGCGGTTATGGCAAGATATACCAATTGGATGCGACAGTTATGAACACGGCCGAAAGAAATTATATTGCACTCGTCCTCGCCCATGTAGCGTTGGGAACGGCCATTTTCGCGCTGCCGTTTCTCTCGAAAGTATATGCGGTGCTTATCTTGATCGTCGGATTTTATTTCGTCGCCAAGAACCGCAATCGCAGTCACGAGGCGCTTTACGTGGCCGGTTACATCATCGGAGCGGAAGTGCTGCTGCGGATGACCGGCGCTAATTTGCTATACGAATATGGGAAGTATTCCGTGGTGCTTTTTATAATGTTCGGAACGTATTACAGCGGGTTTTCGAAGAACGGCGCGCCATATTGGCTTTTCCTGTTGCTGCTGATTCCCGGGATTGTCATCGCTACCCAAACCCTCGGGCCGGGCGTGGAGATGCGCAAAACCATATCGTTCAATATTTCGGGGCCGTTCTGCCTGGGTATCGCTGCTCTGTATTGCTACCGACGTCCGATTACCATCAGCCAGCTCTATGACATCCTGCTTTGCATCGGGCTGCCCATTGTCTCGATAATGACGTATTTGATTTTTTTTACGCCCGATCTCAGGGAATCGGTTACAGGTACGGGTTCGAATTTCGCTACCTCGGGAGGCTTCGGTCCCAACCAGGTTTCCACGATACTGGGATTGGGAATGTTCATTTTTTTCTCGCGCGTCCTGCTGTGTTCGCCGGGCAAAATCATTATGGCGGTCAACCTGATACTCGCGCTGAACTTGTCATACAGAGGACTGATCACGTTCTCGAGAGGCGGAATGATTACCGGGTTGGTGATGTTATGTGTCCTCATGGGGCTTGTTTACCTGAAGATCAACAGCTCCGGCCGCTCGAAGATGCACATAGCGTTTATTGGGGCACTTGTTGTTTTTTTCGGGATATGGACGTATTCCTCCTTCATGACCGGCGGCCTCATCGAAAAACGATACGCCAACCAGGATGCAGCCGGCCGCACCAAAACAAGCCAGTTCAGCGGACGCGAACAAATCGCCTCGGACGAACTCGAACATTTTCTCGAAAATCCGGTTTTCGGAATCGGTGTGGCCAAAGGAGCCGAAATCCGGATCGACAGCGGTGGCGACACGCTTTCCCACAATGAGATCACGCGACTTTTGGCCGAGCACGGATCGCTCGGCATTATGGCATTGGTCATCCTGATCACAACGCCGTTATTGCTGTACATCGACAATAAAAACCACATCATGCTGATAAGCTTCGTGATTTTTTGGCTGCTTACCATCAACCATGCTGCGATGCGAACGGCGTCTCCGGCGTTTATTTATGCGTTATCCCTACTAAAAATCAGTTACAATGACAAGCGGTCGCCTGCTGTACATAGGGAATAAGCTGTCTTCTCAAGGAAAGACGCCCACGGGAATTGAAATCCTGGGTCCGTTGCTTGAGGGCGAAGGCTATGTGTTGCGCTACGCGTCGTCGAAAAAGGGAAAGATCGCGCGTTTGGCCGACATGGTAGTGGCGCTTCTTAAGTATGCCCGTACCTCGAACTACGTGTTGATCGACACCTACAGCACTTCCAATTTTTGGTTCGCTTTTGTTTCCGCGGTGATTTGCAAAATGGTGGCCACGCCTTACATCCCAATACTTCACGGCGGTAATTTACCCAATCGGCTGTCCTCAAGCCCAAGGTTGAGCCGGTTTCTTTTCGGAAACGCTTACCTCAATGTGGCGCCGTCGGCCTATCTCGCCGAAGCTTTCCGGAACGAAGGATTCGAGGTCGCGGTGGTTCCCAATCCTCTAGTGGATGATATCACGGCAGTCCATCGGGATATCTTTCGTCCGAGACTTATTTGGGTCCGATCGTTCTCAAGTCTCTACAACCCTCAAATGGCGATTGAAGTGCTCAAAAACCTGGCTTCAAAATTTGCCGATGCCCGTCTGACGATGGTTGGGCCGGAAGTGGACGACAATCTCGATAAATGCCGCCAACTTGCCCTTTCGTATGGGCTTGACGTTTCGTTTACCGGGCGTTTAAGCAAGCCGGAGTGGATGCATCTTTCGACCGATTGCGATTTCTTCATCAATACCTCGAACGTCGACAACAGTCCGTTCAGTCTCGTGGAGGCCGCCGCTCTCGGGCTTCCGATCGTTTCGACCAATGTTGGCGGAATTCCCTACTTATTTACCAATGGCGTTTCGGCCCGCCTTGTGAAGAAAGGCGATGCGGCCCAAATGTCCGAAGCAATCGAATCCCTTATCGAAGACAGCGAATACACCCAGAATTTGATCCAAAAATCATTACAGTTAGCCGAATCGGTAAAATGGCCGCTTTTGCGGATGAAATGGCTCGAAATTTTAAAATTGCCTTAACCCAATTTTAACGGAATTGCCTAACTTGCGCCCTCATTCACAAGACGATGGTACAAGGTAAAAAGATGCACTTTGAGGTGTCTGAAAGGAAGATCCTGCTCAGGATTTTTGACGTCCTTTCCGTTTTGCTCGTGCTGTATTTGATGGGGCGCCTCTTCAATTTCAACTACTTTGACATTTCGGCCGATAATTTCATCTGGACGATCGTGCTCGGCGTTTACATTTCGACTATCGGGACGGTTTTCGAAATGTACAATCTTCAGGTTGCCAGCAATGAGTTCCAAATGACCAAAAGCATTGTGCTTACCGCTTCGGTTACGGTTTTGCTGTATCTGCTTACGCCGATTTACACGCCTATATTGCCCAATCGTATCCAGATTTTGTATTTCTATCTCGCCGTTCTGGTCGCTTTGTTTTTGTGGCGATTCTTTTACGTGCGATTTCTGGCTTCCCAGCGCTTCATCAAAAAAGTGGTGCTGCTTTGCGACCGCGACCAGGTCAAAGAGCTGATTACCGGCCTTGAAGGTTCGGATCCTCATTACAAAGTCCTGGGATATGTCAACACGGACAGTAATTCGCCCCACAACCCGGATTTTGGGTTTATACAGAACATCGATCCTGTCGATATTTCCCGGTTTGTCCAATCCAATATGGTGTCGGAAGTGGTCATCGCTTCCCAAAAAACCGACGGCATTACGATCGCACTCTACAACGAATTGCTTCATCTGCTCGAAAGCGGTTTTATCATCCGCGAATACACACAGGTCTACGAGGCGATTACACAACGCATACCCGTGCAATATGTCGCCCGCGATTTTTACCGGTATTTCCCGTTTAGCCGAAGCAATCAGAATCACCTTTATTTGTTTGCGGTGCGCATCCTCGAGATTTTGTTTTCGCTTTCGGGGATTCTCGTCGGAATCATACTGTTGCCGCTTATCCTCATCGGAAATGCGCTGGGCAATCGCGGGAAGTTGTTTTACACCCAGGAAAGGGTCGGCAAGAACGGGGAAGTGTTCAACATCCTTAAATTCCGCACGATGATCAAAAATGCCGAGGCAAACGGGGCGGTGTTTACCACAACGAACGACTCGCGCATCACGCCGTTCGGGAAGTTCATGCGCAAAACCAGAGTGGACGAATTTCCTCAGTTCCTCAACATCTTAAAAGGGGATATGGGCGTGATAGGGCCGCGGCCGGAACGCCCGGTTTTTGTAAGGGAAATAGCCGAAGTCATGCCGTTCTACGAAACGCGTCACGTCATAAAGCCTGGTTTGACCGGTTGGGCTCAGGTGAATTATTCTTACGGAGATTCGATTGACGACAGCCTGATGAAATTGCAATACGACCTGTATTACATCAAGCACAGGAGCGTTTTTCTCGACATCAACATCACGATCAAAACGTTGAGTACGGTGTTATTTTACCGAGGGCAGTAGTTAGTTGATCCCGAAATATAGGGCCAGAATTCCCATGAGCGAGATAAAAAGGCTTACGCTCTCCGCTGCGAATCCGACAATTATCGCACAACGTATGAACCGTCGCTTATAGCTGAAATGCGAACCTGGAATCAACGCGATCAGGCTTGCCAGGAGCACGCTTACCAAAAATCCGAAGACAATCGCTCCTGTGGTTCCCGTCGCGATTGCGTGAGGCAAGGATTTTCCGTTGAGCCAGTTGTATAGAAAAAGAAAAAATGCAGCGACGGCGGCAAGAGCCAGCAATTTGCGCAATAATTTCCGATCGCTTTTTTTTCGTTTTTCAAGCGTGGAATTTTTATTTATTTCGGCAACGAATGCGTCGTCAATTTGATCTTGAGTTTCCGTCATGAGGCAAAGAGTGTTTTGCGACGCGAACGCAGCATGAATTTCAGTAGCAGGACAGCGTGAGCGACAATCATCGGAGCCACAATCAGCAAATGGATTTTATTCAGCATGTAAATCAGGTATGCGCCGAGACATCCCAAGCAAAGCAGGCAAATGATGTAAAGCGTTCGGGCTTTTCTCCTTCCGTAATTGATTGGGACAAGCAGCAGTAAGGGATTCAGCAAAAGCGCGTTGTAATTCCATTGGAGTTCGGTGTGGAACGAATACCATCCGGCCACGCAAAAGAAAATGCCCAACAGTCCGATCACGGTAAAATAAACCAACGTCAGCTTATCATTGTTCGCGAAAACGATCAGCATCAGGATAGCGATGTAAGTGTAAACGTTGTTCCAAACCGATTTTGCAGGAGGTGCTTCCTCAAAAACCAGCCAGGATTTGTTCGATTCGAGTAGCTTTTGATCGCCATTTCGCGCTTCCGATATGCTTTGGTAAAGTTCTATCGGAAGGAAAAGCTGAGTGGCGTCGTCGTCCACACGCGTCCCGAAAATTACACTGGTTCCCCATTGCTCATAGAAGTAGCCGTCGAATTCGGGATAAATCACCTCTCGATACGTCATGTCTTTATTCCCGATCTTGCGAATAGTATTGGCGCCAACCACATCATTGAGGATATCGGCGACTTTCGTCGTGCAATTGCGATCGATGAATTTGTACTGGTAGAAGCGCTCCTGGGAGACGAGAACTTTGTTCAGGTGGTCGAAAACCTTTTGTTTCTGGGCCGCCGTCAGATTGAGGCGCTGTTCGAAAACCGACCTTTTTTCCTGGTCGTAATTATAAAGAAAATCTTCGAAGGAACTGGTGGAAACGAAATACTGCAAATCGCCTTTTGCAAACTTGAGTGCAAAATTCGGCGTTGCAAAATCGAAACTTCCATAGTTATAGACCTTGTCGATTCCGTTTGCCGGATCATCGACGCGAAGGGCCGTGTGTCCGAAAAGCGAATATAACTCGTTGCCGTTGCCGCAGGTCAGGATGCTGATTTCAGCATGGTTGGAAAGTGTCGTGAACTGAGCCGAAAGTAAACCGGTGAACAGCAGGAGAAAAAAGGCAAAAAACGAGCGCATCTGGAAGAATTTGCTGCAAGTTACGAGAATTGGGGAATTAGCGATCCGAATTAGCGAATTAGCGAATGTAGAAATTAGCGAATTAGCGAATGAGCGACCCGAGGCGTAGCCGAACGGATGAGGTAATTAGATGATTAGATAATTAGTGAATTGGATAATTAGCGAATGTGGAAATTAGCGAATTAGCGAATTGGGGAACTAGCCAATTGGGGAACTAGCCAATTGGGGAATTAGCGATCCGAATTAGCGAATTAGCGAATGTAGAAATTAGCGAATGTGGAAATTAGCGAATTAGCGACCCGAGACGTAGCAGAACGGATGAAATAATTAGCGAATTCGTCAGTTGGACTGTCAGAAAAACCCATTCCTATTGAGTCAATTTATTTCAATACATTTTTCGACACCTTTTGTGGCAATTTTTTAATCCGGGAATTGGACACAGAAAATATTTCCCAAACAAAATTGCCGAGAGTCGGAAAAATATGGATTTATTTTAGAAATATCGGTTCAGCAACGTCAATGATCATCAAATCTTTTTGAGGAGAAGGCGGGGCTTTCGCGCGCAACCATTCGCTAATCGTCACATTCGCTATTCGCTAATTGTCACATTCGCTATTCGCTAATTGTCACATTCGCTAATTCGCTAATTGTCACATTCGCTAATTCGCTAATTGTCACATTCGCTAATTTGATAGTTACCTGAAAATCCCCAAATCCACTTTCAATGAAAAAATATTGGAATACAAAGCCGCGCTCTGGTCGCCTAAATCGGTCAACGCATAGTCGACCTGGATGCCTTTGTATTTGAATCCGACGCCCACGTTCGGTTGGAACCCGAGTCGCTCGGAACCGTCGATCTCCACGAGATTCTGGAAGTTTCCGACGCCGGCGCGAATGAACGCCAGATCGATATATCCGAGTTCAAAACCCACGGCAGGATCAATGCTCACGGCAGAAGTCGAAATGATGTCGTTTGTCTGTTCAAAGCGGCAGTTGAGGTTGATGGCGCCCAAAAGCGTCATTTCGTTGTGGAATTCGTGTTTTTTGGAAACGCCGAGCTGCAATTTCGGAAGCGTGATTTCCGTGCTTTCGGGCAATTCCTGGTTTTGTCCTTCGACGGCATCGGCAATTTTCTCGAATTCGTCCTCGTCTATCGCCCAAATATTATAGGTTGTCGTGATATCGCGCGCCATGGCACCGAATTTCCAGCCGTTGCGTTCGAACTGGATTCCAAGATCGAACCCGAATCCCCACGAATTGGCGAATTTTCCGATGACACGCCTCACAACTTTCGCATTGGCGCCGATCGACAAACCTTCGATCTGCAAATGGCGCGCGTAAGAAAACATGAAAGCATAGTCGGCTGTAGAAAACAAACTGATACGGTTGTAGTCGATATTTCCCTGTTCGTCAATGAGTTGGGTCGTGTTCATGATGTCGTCCACACCAAAGCGAATAGCCGAAATTCCCCAAGCGCTGCGATCGTCAATCGGTTTTGCGTAGGCCAGATAGTCATATTGGGCAATATTGGCGAAATAGCTCGCGTGCATGGCGCCCACCTGCCCATCCTGGAGATTGAGGATGCCGGCCGGATTCCAATATACGGCATTCACATCGTTCGAGCTCGCGGTGACGGCGTTGGCCATACCCAAAGCGGCAGCATCGACGCCAATATTGAGGAATTCGTTGGAATATTTGCGCACCGCCTGGGCCGATACGAGCGTACAGGCCAAAACGAAGACGAGCGACAGGATTTTCTTCAAAGCGGAATTTTTTTTCAAAAATAGTCTTTTTTACAAGCTTCGGCACACAAAATCAGCAATTGCCGCATGCGTTAAAAACTCTCTTAAAAACGCCCTGAGGCTAAAGTTATTGTACTACATTTGCGGGAAACCGACAATAATATTTGCCCTGATGCGCCTGTTGCGACAATTGCCAAACTTCATTACGCTTCTCAATCTGTTTTCCGGCTGCATCGCCATCGTTTTTGCGTTCAACGACAATTATGTGTACGCATTCGGATTTGTCGCGCTCGGCATATTTTTCGATTTTTTCGACGGATTTTTCGCACGCATCCTAAACGCATCCTCACCGCTTGGATTACAGCTCGATTCGCTTGCCGATATGGTCACAAGTGGCGTGACGCCCGGACTTGTGATGTACAAGATGTTGCTCGATACCGTAAACAACCACGATTTGCCTGTTTGGCTGCCTTACCTCGGGTTCGTCATCACGCTTGGTTCGTGTTATCGACTGGCCAATTTCAACGTCGATACCCGCCAAACCGATTCGTTCATCGGGTTGCCGACGCCTGCCAATGCGCTTTTCATTACGAGTTTACCGCTCGTTTTGGCCAACACCGATTCGCTTGTGTTGCTCGAATTGCTCATTAATCCTTGGTTTTTGCTTTCGGTTTCCGCTTTAAGCGCCTATATCCTGAACGCTGAAATACCGTTGTTCGCGCTTAAGATGAAGCAATTCTCGTTTCAGAAAAACAAGTTGCAGATCGCGTTTCTCGCGCTTTCAGTAGTATTGCTGGCAGTTTTCAGGTTTGCCGGCGTTCCTTTGATCATTTTGGGCTATGTGCTCATTTCGGTCGTAAACAACAGATTCCATAAAAAATAATGGGGACGCGCAAAGGTTCATCGCGGCCTCGTCCAAGGTCGAGGAAATCGTCTGCCGAAAAGCGGATCGTTTGGGCCGTCTGTATCGTCATTTCGCTGTTTGTCGTTATTGGCGTCGGATGGCATTATCGCAACGGCATCGCCTATTACTTCAGTTTCAAGTCTGACAAGAACGCAAAAATGACCGCCGAGCAGAAACGTCTGGCCGACGTCCGCACGGTCGAGGTCCTGACGCGCCATCACGGCATGTCAATCGGTTTCGACGTATCGGAATACCAAGGCGAAATCGACTGGACGAAGATCGACTCGGTAGAAAATCTTTACCCGCTCGACTACGTATTCATCCGCTCGACGGCAGGAAAGAACAAGATTGACGCCTGTTTCAAGGAAAATTGGGAAGGCGCCGGAAAACGCGGTCTTATAAGGGGCGCTTATCACTATTATCGTCCGAACGAGAACTCGCTTGAACAAGCGGCCCATTTTATTTTGAACGTAAGGCTTAGGGCCGGAGACCTTCCGCCGGTTCTCGACATCGAAAAAATTCCTGAAAACCAACCGATGGACAGTTTGATCGTCGGGCTGCATCGGTGGTGCAACGCCATTGAAAAACACTATAAAGTGGCTCCGATAATTTATTCAGGCGAACGGTATTATGACGATTTCCTGAGAGAGGAGTTCAAGGGTTACGTGTTTTGGATCGCCAATTACAACTTTTTTGTCGAGAGCATCGATCAGGACTGGATGTTCTGGCAGTTTACCGAAAGCGCCGAAATCGACGGTATCCCGACGCCTGTCGACCTCAATATTTACAATGGCCCTAAAAGTCGGCTACAGAATTTGCGCATTTAAGCATGGGATTTTTTGATTCTCTATTTCCGAATAAGCCGAACGTCGCTGAAGACAAGGCATTCACGACTTTTTTTAACCGCGGTTTCGCCCGATATTTCAGTGTTACCGAACCGGATTTCCACGCCGATCTCGACAACAATTTCGGGGAAACGGAGTTGCCGCAGCAGGCGTTTCCGTCCGTGTTCGAGGAATGGCGGAAGCTGAGCCGGCATTGGGATGCACAGGCGGCGTTGTTTTCCGCTCTCGACCAGCATTACTTGCTTGTCATCGAGAAGTGGCAGGCGGTGGAACGCTTCCTGGTTGACCGCTTCTCGGAAAAAGCCCTCAAGTTTGTTGACCAGGTAGGCCAATCCGAGGATTTTGAGGATGCGGCGTTCCTGACGTCGATGGCTCGCCTCATGTTTGTGCTTTCGCGTTATGACGAAGGGTTGCGATATGCCGAAAAAGCGGTGCGTCTCGACCCGGGATCGGCTCGTGCCCAACTGGCCCTGGCGGATTTGCTGCACTTGGATGGCGATCGCCAACGCGCCCATTCGATTTACCAAAAAGTAGTTTCGGACAGCAGGCTCGCCCATCCCGGTACGCGCGACTACGGATTATACGACTTGGTTTGTTTCCGCAACGACATCGTGCATTCATCGGTTTACGCCGTTGGACTGCTCAAAAGTTCTGAAGCTCCCGAAAGCGAATGGGAAAAGGTCGCGCCTGAGTTTTATCACTGCCCGTATTTCCGGTCGCAGCACGCGTTTTATCTGATCCAGAACAAACAGGCGATGAAAGGCCTTCACGCTTTGATTGAAACGGCAAAGGAATTTCCGACGTTCAAGGACGCGGTTGTGAACGCTTACAACGTGGTGAAGCAATACCAGCAACAGACGACGCCTGAAGCCATGCGTGAGGACGAATTTTATCTAAAAGGTGTGATGGAGAAACGAAACTGGATGGCGTCGTAGCGGAGTTGTTGTCGACGTTAGGGAAGTTGTTGACAGTGCAAATTTGGGAAATTGTTGACAGTGCAAATTTAAGAAGGGATGCTTAGACATAACAGATTTTTAAAAATCTGTTATGTCTGGTGTAAAGATACGGTCCCGTGAAAATTTTTATTACAGATTTTCTGCCCTTTTTGTTAAATCTCACTTTTTTCGTTTGACGCGCCGGTGTTTTTCCATTCGGAGATCCGTTCCAGGTAAAAAGGCCCAGCGTTCGTCCGGACCAATTTTACCTGTAGTCAGCTACGCAGCAGGGCAGGGGCGAGCGAAGCGAGCCGCTGGACGTCCCGGGCGAAAATCCCGTATGTCCGGGGAAAAACAAACAGAGGCGAGCGCAGCGAGTCCAATGGCTTAGAAAAAATCAGTGCGAAGCATCCGCATCCTGGGACTTCGGAGCGAAATCAAGTTTCTTCTTGCGCAACTCGAAATTCTGGCCGAGATAAACACGTCTCACCATCTCATCCTGGACCAATTCTTCCGGCGTGCCCGCTTTCAGGATGCCGCCTTCAAACATCAGGTAACTTTTTTCAGTGATCGCCAAAGTTTCCTGGACGTTGTGGTCCGTAATCAAAATGCCGATGTTTTTATTCTTGAGTTGTGCGACGATGCGCTGGATGTCTTCGACCGCAACCGGGTCAACACCGGCAAAGGGTTCGTCCAAAAGGATGAATTTCGGATCCGTGGCCAAGGCGCGCGCGATTTCGGTACGCCTTCTTTCCCCACCGGACAACAAATCACCTCGGTTGGTTCGGATGTGCTGAAGCGAAAACTCGTCGAGCAACGACTCCATTTTTTCTTCCTGCTGGTCTTTTGTAAGATCGGTGAGCTGCAAAACGCTCATGATGTTATCCTCGATGCTGAGCTTGCGGAAAACCGATGCTTCCTGGGCGAGATAACCAATGCCGTTCTGGGCGCGTTTGTACATCGGAAAATCCGTGATGTCGGTCTTGTCTAGGTAAATCGTCCCGCTGTTGGGCTTGACCAATCCGACGATCATATAAAAAGACGTCGTTTTCCCGGCACCGTTCGGCCCGAGCAAACCCACGATTTCTCCTTGGTTGACCTCTACCGAAATGCCTTTCACGACGGTTCTTTTCTTGTAGGTTTTGATGAGGTTTTCAGCTCTTAGCTTCATAATTCAATTAGCGAATTAGCGAATTGGCGAATTAGCGGATGAAAGTCGCAAAACTCCAATTCGGTTATGGATTGGTTGCCGACTACGGAATAGTCATTATGGCAGTCCAAAGTTATAATTTAACAGTAGTTCCAAATTCGGATTAACAAATATTTGTTTGTCTCCAATCGGTTGGATAATGCAGTTGCCAATCCAAAATATCTTAGAAAACGCTCATCTTTACATTCGGCGCCGCAGGCATTTTCAAATTTTCAAATTTCCAAATTTTCAAATTTCCAAATTCTCAAATTCAATATTTCATTCGCTAATTCGCTAATCATCAAATTCGCTAATTGTTGTCCAACGCTTCCCAAAACTCATAAGCCCGTCTTAGATGCGGGATCACGATCGTTCCGCCAACCAGGGTCGCAATGCTCATCGCCTCCATCATTTCTTCTTTGGTCACGCCTTCTTTGTGGCTGGTTTCGAGGTGGTATTTTACGCAATCGTCGCAACGCAGAACGGCAGAAGCGACCAATCCGAGCAATTCCTTCGTTTTTACGTCGAGAGCGCCTTCCGCGTAAGCGTTGGTGTCGAGATTGAAAATGCGCTTGATGACTTTGTTGTTGTCGGCAAGCAGTTTTTCGTTCATTTTAGAACGGTAATCGTTGAATTCAGATACAAGATCAGCCATTGAGTTTTTCGTTTTGTTCTGCAATCTTTTTCTTTTTGACTACGGCGGCCGCGATAAAGATACTCGCTTCGTAAATGATCAGCATCGGAATCGACACGATTATTTGGCTGACCACATCGGGAGGTGTGACGACGGCGGCGACGATCAGTACGCCTACGATGGCGTATTTTCTATATTTCCGAAGCAATTCCGCCGTGACCAATCCTAATCGGGCGAGGAAAAAGATGATGATCGGCAACTCGAAAAACAAGCCGCATGCAATTACCGAAGTCTTGACCATGCTCATGTACGAATCGATGTTGAACTCATTCTTGACCAGCTCGCTGACCTTGAACGTTGCGAAAAAGTTGACCGACATCGGCACGATCATAAAATACCCGAAAAGTACGCCCATGAAAAACAGCAAAGACGAAACGCTGATGAAAACCTTGGCGCCTTTGCGTTCTTTTTCGTACAGGGCCGGGCTGATGAACTTCCACAATTCCCATAATATATAAGGGAAAGCCGCGATGAAACCACCGGCGACGCACGTCCAGATGAGCATCGTGACCTGGCCTTCCATGTCGGTATTTTGAATCACGAAGTCCATTTCGGTCACGCAAATGTCCGAAACGCCTAATTGCTGGGCGAGGTCGCAAAAAAAGCGGTATGTCCAGAAATCGGGTTGCGTAGGGGCGAAAATGACCTGGTCGAAAATAAAATCGCTGAAAAAGAAAATGCCCACGGCCGCGATCAATGTCGCAATCGTACTTCGCACCAAAACCCAGCGCAATTCCTCGAGATGATCCATGAACGACATCTCATTCATGGGTTTTTTCTGCTTTTTAGCCATTATACGACGCCTTCTTTTAAAATGTCATGCAGGTGGATGACGCCTTTGTAAATGCCTTCATCGGCTACGATAAGTTGAGTGATCGAAAAGTCTTCCATGATGTTGAGCGCGTCCACGACCATACTTACGGAAGAAACCATTTTCGGGTTTTGCGTCATGATGTCCTTTGCGGATAGGTCGCTGAACGAATCGCGTGTTTCGAGCATGCGTCGGATATCGCCATCGGTAATGATCCCGATGATTTTTCCGTCCTCTTCGACCGCCGTGACACCAAGCCGCTTTTGCGAGATCTCGACAATTACATTTTTGATCGGTGAGGTCGGGGCTACTGATGGACGATGCGTCTGGTCGAGCATATCGCCGACGCGCAGCAGCAATTTTTTGCCAAGTGCGCCTCCGGGATGGTATTTGGCAAAATCCTCTGCCCCAAAATTGCGCATCTCGATCAGGCAGACCGCGAGCGCGTCTCCCATTACAAGTTGTGCCGTAGTAGAATTCGTGGGCGCGAGATTATTCGGATCGGCTTCGGCATTCACCGTCGTATCGAGTATGAAACCGGCTTCTTTGGCCAGGAAAGACGTAACGTTTCCCGTCATTGCGATCAATGTATTGCCGAAGCGCTTCACGATCGGGACCAACACTTTTATTTCAGGACTATTGCCGCTTTTCGAGATGCAAATCACGACATCTCCCGGTTGCACCATTCCCAGGTCGCCGTGGATGGCTTCGGACGCATGCAAAAACATAGCCGGCGTCCCGGTGGAATTCATTGTGGCGACGATCTTTTGTGCGATGATCGCGCTCTTCCCGATCCCGGTCACGACGAGTCTGCCGGAGGCGTTGTAAATCAATTCCGCCGCGTTGGCGAAATCATCGGTAATCAGATCGGATAACTGGGCAATCGATTGGCTTTCAGTGATAATGGTTCGCCTTGCGGAAGCCAGTATTTTTTCGGAGTTTATCAAAAGATTGTGTTGCTATAAAGTTTGTAAGCCTGAAAATAAGTGTTATCTTTAGGGAAAGCAAATGTACGTAAATTACCCTTATTCCTCAGAATGAATCTACCCGAAATTGATATACACCAGCAGTTACGGAAGTATTTTGGTTTCAGCCAGTTCAAGGGCTTGCAGGAGCAAGTCATCAAAAGCATTTTAGCAAAACACGACGTTTTCGTGATCATGCCCACGGGCGGAGGAAAGTCGCTTTGTTATCAATTGCCTGCGCTGATAGAAGATGGAACCGCGATCGTGGTGTCTCCGCTTATTGCGCTTATGAAAAATCAGGTCGATGCCATTCGCGGGATTTCCGCCGAGCCTGGCGTCGCACACGTCCTGAATTCTTCGCTGACCAAATCTGAAGTGGCCACGGTCAAGAAAGACATTGTGGACGGGAAGACAAAATTGCTCTACGTCGCGCCGGAATCGCTTATTAAGGAAGAATATGCAGATTTTCTCAAAACGCAAAAAATGTCATTCGTCGCCATTGACGAAGCCCATTGCATTTCGGAATGGGGACACGACTTTCGTCCGGAATACCGCAATCTGAGAACCATCATCAAGAACTTCGGCGACATCCCGATCATCGGACTGACCGCCACGGCCACGCCAAAGGTACAGGAAGATATTCTCAAGAATCTCGACATTCCTGATGCCGATGCGTACAAAGCCTCGTTCAACCGTCCGAATTTGTATTACGAAGTTCGTCCGAAAACCAAAAACGTCGAGGCGGACATCATCCGTTTCATCCGCAGCCACAAAGGTAAATCAGGGATCATTTATTGCCTGAGCCGCAAAAAAGTCGAAGCGATTGCCCAGGTCTTGCAAGTCAACGGTATCAAGGCCGTCCCGTATCACGCGGGTCTCGATGCCAAAACGCGCGCGAAACACCAGGACATGTTCCTCATGGAAGACGTCGATGTGGTCGTGGCCACGATTGCCTTCGGGATGGGGATCGACAAGCCGGACGTGCGTTTCGTCATTCACCACGATATCCCGAAATCGCTCGAGAGTTATTACCAAGAAACCGGTCGCGCCGGACGCGATGGAGGCGAGGGGCATTGTCTGGCTTACTATGCTTACAAAGATGTCGAAAAGCTCGAGAAATTCATGTCGGGAAAACCCGTAGCCGAACAGGAAATCGGCTTCGCGCTGTTGCAGGAAGTCGTTTCCTATGCCGAAACTTCCATGTCGAGGCGCAAATTCCTGTTGCATTATTTCGGTGAGGAATTCGATCCTGAAACCGGCGAAGGTGGCGACATGGACGACAACATGCGCAACCCTAGGAAAAAGAAGGAAGCCAAAGACGACGTCAAATTGCTGCTCGAAGTCGTTCGCGATACCAAACATCTGTACAAGGCCAAGGAAATCGTCTATACGCTTATCGGAAAAGTAAACGCCGTCATCAAAGCGCACCGCACCGACATGCAACCTTTTTTTGGGGCGGGTGCCAATCAGGAAGAACGGCATTGGATGGCACTTATCCGGCAAGTGTTAGTGGCCGATTTCCTTTCGAAAGACATCGAAACCTACGGCATTCTCAAAATTACCGAAAAGGGACTCGATTTTATCAAGAACCCGACTTCGTTCCTAATGACCGAAGACCATCAATACGACGATGGAGACGACGAAACTGTCGTGACCGCTTCCAAGTCTACGGGCGTCGCCGACGAAGCACTGATGGCAATGCTGCGCGACCTGCGCAAAAAGGTGTCCAAAAAACTCGGCGTACCGCCATTTGTGGTTTTCCAGGATCCGTCCCTTGAAGACATGGCGCTCAAATATCCGATTTCGATAGAAGAACTTTCCAGCGTACACGGGATTGGCGAAGGCAAAGCAAAAAAGTACGGAAAGGAATTCGCCGAACTCATCGACCGTTATGTAAAAGACAACGACATCACGCGCCCTGACGACCTGGTCGTGAAATCCACGGGAGCCAACTCGGCCAATAAGCTGTTCATCATCCAGAGCGTCGACCGCAAGCTTTCACTCGACGATATTGCAAAGGCCAAAGGCATGACGATGGACGCATTGCTCAAGGAAATGGAGATGATCGTTTACTCGGGCACCAAGCTCAACATCAAATATTGGATAGACGATTTGCTCGATGACGACCAGCAGGAGGAGATCCAGGATTATTTCATGGCTTCCGAAACCGATAAGATCGAAGACGCGCTCAAGGAATTCGAGGGCGATTATGACATAGAGGAGTTGCGACTGATGCGCATCAAATTTATTTCGGAAGTCGCCAACTGACCGGAATGTGCAAATTTCAACCGTTCCCGCAGCGTTTTTTATTGGATTTTGGAATTTTATAGCAATTTCCGGCTGACCGCTATTAGCTTTCTCAAAAACAACCCATTTTTCAGCTTTTGCCTCAAGCTTCCGCCGGTCGCTTGCGCAAATGCGAAAAATCGGGCTGTTTTTTTTGAAAGGCTGGCCGCTCGCATCCGGGCTAACCTTTCGTAAACCGTTTTGCGATATGAGAAAACTATTGTTCGCTTCGACTTTTTGGTTCCTGCTCGCGGGCTGCTCCAAATCCAAACCGCTGTTAGCAGAAGCCCAAACCGCCAAACCACTGCCAACTCAGATTTCGTTGCGTCTTGTCGGATATGACAAGTCGCTCCACAAAAGCTTCATCGACCTTAAGATCGAAAATAGAATTCTTCCCATAGTGACCCAACTGAAGATTTCGGACAGCGGCCATATCAATTTTAATTTTTTGAGCGACCGCAAGCGCGAGATCCAGTTCCGGTACGTTAGTATGGATTTCAACATGATCTTGTCTCCAGGAGAAAACCTTGTCGCCGAGATCAACATTGATGAGCTGTTAAACCGCCACCTGCAAACCGTCCGAGTTCAGGGAGACAACAACAAAACCAACGAACTGTTGCTTCGCCACGTGCAATATTTCGAAGATTTATCTCGTGAGCAACAGGCGTTTTTTGGGCAAAATCACACCTCAGACAACGATTTTAAACAGGGCCGCCTCAAAGAAATGGAGATCCAATTGCGTTCGTTTTCAAATCTGCTTCGGAACCAAAAAATCAACGATGAGCAGTTTAGGAATTGGGGAACCTGCAAAATAAAAAACGCAGCGGGATCAGACATCGCGACCTATCAGCATCTTGACGGAATCAAGCTAAAAGGTCCAGATGATGAATATTTCGATTTTATTGAAGATTTCGAATCTGATGCGTCGACCGTGTATTTTTCGCGTCTTGGCTATCTGAATGCCCTAACGTCAAGCTTGGAAATCGCGGTTAACGTTTCCCATACCTACAAAGAACGGAGGAGGGATAATAAAGATGCTCGACTGGAATACGTTTATTTTCCACTGTTGCTCGAGGTATTGAAAAATTTGTCGGAAAACCGGGATCGCGAAATCATGATTGCTTATGCGTTTCAGGGAAAGCCAAAGACGATCAAAGCGTACAAAGACGAACTTGAAGAACTGGTTTCTCCGGACCTTGTCGCTCTTTTGAAAGATGCAAAGCGGTTATCCACAGAGCCAATTCTCCAATTGCTTGCCAAATACGACATTCCCAAAACTGAAAAAGACGGACTTTTGGCGCTCTATGCCGATACGCAAGGCAAGGTTGTCTTCCATGATTTTTGGTCGAAAGGATGTAAGCCATGTGTCGAGGAGTTTGGTCACTACAATAAATTTATCGGCCACTTTAATTCCGATGTTGTCTTTATATTTCTGGGCACAAATATGAGCCAGACCGAATGGCAATTAGCAACAAAGAAGTTCGACCTCAAAGGCAAGCATCATCTGTTAACCGAAAATCAATTTGCATTTTACCAGGAATTTAGGGTCAGCCATTATCCTTGGCACTCACTTTTGGATAAATCGGGAAGGCTTTCGGCGGAGCCGATACCACATGTATTTCCTGAAAATTTCAGCCAAATCAAGGGCCAGATCGCGAAAGTCAAAGCAATGGCTCCGGCATCAAAATGGGAAAATTAGCCCTCGTAAACTTCTCCCCGATGCGGCTTTAAAGCATCGCGAACCTGGATCATTTCGGCATCGGTCACGACGACGAACGCAATGGCGTGCATTTCGTTAAGCGATTCAAAACCGGTTATTTCCAGCGGTAATTTTTCGATTGCGATGTATTCTTTAAGATGGATTTCGTGGTGCTCGGCGGTTTTGGCGGCGGCGGGCCCTCGGAAATCCCAGATCATTTTTATTTTTCTCATGGGATTGCTGGAACGTTAAATTGCGAAAGTGTTGGCGTGACAAAGGTAATAAGTTAAACACGGGTGAGAGGCAACATTTTTTGTTTCTGCACGTCATCACTCACTTTAGCACTTCAGCACTTTAGCACTTCTTCCATCCACTTTCACTATTTTTGTCCCATGCCAAAAGAGCTTCTCATCCAAGTTTCGCCAGAACAGGCGACCCAGAATGTGTTCTTGAAGGAGCACGTCGCACAGTTGTTGCGCACTTCGCCTCAGGAAATCCAGCACGTCAACATTCTTAAACGTTCGATCGACGCGCGTCAACGCAGTATCAAGATCAATCTTAAACTCGAGATTTTCTTTGCGGGCGAATCGGTTTCGGAGCAAAAGATCGAAATTCCGGATTACAAAAATGTCGCGAATGCCCAGGAAGTGATTGTGGTTGGCGCCGGTCCCGCCGGACTGTTCGCAGCCTTGCAACTCATTGAATTGGGTTTGAAGCCGATCGTGATCGAACGAGGTAAAGACGTACGCGGACGCAGACGCGACCTTAAGTCGATCAACCGCGACCATATCGTCAATCCAGATTCCAACTACTGTTTCGGCGAAGGCGGAGCCGGTACGTATTCCGACGGGAAATTGTACACCCGTTCCAAAAAAAGGGGCGACGTCGACCGAATCTTAAAACTGCTCGTAGCTTTCGGCGCGACTCCGGACATTCTCGTCGAAGCGCATCCGCATATCGGAACCAACAAACTTCCTAAAATCATTGAGGACATTCGCGAAAAGATCATCGAGTTCGGTGGAAAAGTTTTGTTTGATACCCGCGTCGACGACATTATCGTGAAGGCAAACGAAATCCAAGGGATCGTGACGCAAAACGGAGACACAATCGAAGCCAGTAAATTGATTTTGGCGACAGGACATTCGGCCCGCGACATATTCGAATTGTTGTATAGGAAGGGAATCGAAATCGAAGCCAAACCTTTCGCTCTAGGCGTTCGTGCCGAGCATCCGCAACAGCTCATCGACCAGATCCAGTACAGTTGTGATTATCGCGGTGAATTCCTGCCGCCCGCTCCTTATTCAATAGTGAAACAGGTCAGCGGCCGCGGAATGTATTCGTTCTGCATGTGTCCCGGCGGTGTAATAGCGCCTTGTGCGACGAGTCCGGGCGAAGTGGTGACGAACGGATGGTCGCCGTCCAAGCGCGATCAAATTACGGCCAATTCAGGAATCGTAGTCGAGCTCAAGCACGAAGATTTCAAGCCGTTCGCTAAATTCGGGCCGCTGGCGGGAATGGAATTCCAAAAAAGTATCGAACGACGCGCGTTTGAGTTGGCCGGCCAAACCCAAAAAGTTCCGGCCCAACGCATGGTCGACTTTTCCCAATCCAAAAAATCCTCAGACATTCCAAAAACATCGTATGTTCCGGGAACGGAATCGGTGGAAATGGGCCAGGTTTTCCCCGGCTTCCTCACTCAAATCCTACGAGAAGGTTTCGTGGAATTCGGGAAATCGATGAAAGGTTATTTCACGAATGATGCAATTTTACACGCACCTGAATCCCGAACCTCGTCGCCAGTGCGTATCCCGCGACATCCGGAAACGCTCGAACATGTGCAAATCAAAGGACTTTATCCTTGTGGAGAAGGCGCAGGTTATGCAGGCGGTATCATTTCTGCCGCAATCGATGGTGAAAAGTGCGCCATTCGCGCCGCCGAAGCTATTCTCGGCAAATAAAAAATCCCGCTTTCGCAGGACTTTCGTTACATCATAAGTTTGTCGATTTTCTTGAGGACAGGATCGTACAATCGGCAATTGCTCTTTTCCACTATCGAATACAGCTGGAACAATTTGTCGTCACGGTTCATTTTGACCACGTTGTTTTTGCAGATGTTCGCGCATATTTTCTCGAGCAACACCCTGGAATCCGAATTTTTGTAGGCCGTAATCGCGTTCTGGAAATCCTTGTTTTCGTAATCATTGTCGACGTTCATCTGTAATGTCGGGAAAAACGCGGCATGCGGATAGTGGGCATAGGCAAGGTACGACGCCTGGGCGTGCTTGGTCAGATATGAAATGTCCGATGGATTCTTGAAATTGGCCAATGTCGCCAATATTTCAGCGGTGGGATATCTCGTTGCAAAGTGTTTTACCCTCGCGTAATTTTTGCTCTTAAAGCCGTTCGTGTAGAAGATCGAGCTGAGCGTTCGCGGGGACACGTTGTTGTCCGCCAATGCCATCGCCGTCAATTTCGAAAGGCAGGCGTCTGTTTCGGCAATCGTCCATTTAGTGTCGTAATCGCGCCCGAACATACCCTTGAGTTCTTTCTGCAATCCTTTCGTCGTGGTCCTTTCGTAGTATTTCTTGCGCTCGGCCTTTTCCTTTTGATGGGCCACGGCGGCATATAGTTCGCTCGCCGGATTCGTCGGATAGGAAATCGAGCCCATTTTGCGCTCCACGACACTGTCATCTGTAAGCAGTTTCCCAAATAATTCCGTGACTTTGGCAGATTTGCGTTCGACAAGCTCTTCGGCAATGGCGATTTTATGCTCGGCTGACGCACCGGAAAACCGTTCGAGGAGCAAAGCCTCCGAAAGGTGTTTGGCGTCTAATGCGCTGCCCGACCCGGCTTTTGTCGTGCGCGAAGAGGTATTTGCGCCATTGTCCGCAACGAGGTTGGATTCGTTGGCCAACTGCGGATAGCAAAATAGTCCGAACAGCAATAGAAAACTTAAAAAGTACTTCGTCATAAAATCAAGGGCGTAGGTTAGCAGCTGTAATTTTGAAGGTAGGAAATTAAATTCCAATGATTTAGCAGATTTTTGGCAAACGTAAATTTAAACGAAAAAGTATTACCGTAGCAGCACGCATCTATATTTTTAACGCAAAGTCGATGGTAAACAGGATTTTTCCTACCGACGATGTTGCGGAGATTGACAGCGGAATATAGGTAATCGCCAGGTTTACGTGCTTTTACGAATCGCGAGTCCGGCAAGATTGGCTCGTCGGCTATCGAAACGCCCGGTTGCTTTGGCCGATTTTGCGTTGTGCGAGAACCTTGAATCCGATAAACGATATGGCAACAATCGCGTAACCCAGCCCGGTTTTTCTCCAAATGTTTTGGAAAATAACATTTAGACGCTTCAAACAGATTCATTACTTTTGGAACTTTGAGCCATGAACGAAGAAAAAGTTATCCTAGTCAACGAACGAGACGAGCAGATCGGCTTGATGCCCAAGCTCGAAGCCCACGAAAAAGCCGTGTTGCACCGCGCATTTTCGGTTTTTATCCTCAACGGGAAAAACGAATTGATGTTGCAGCAGCGCGCCTCCCAAAAATACCATTCGCCCTTGTTGTGGACCAACACCTGTTGCAGCCACCAGCGCCAAGGCGAAACCAATCTCGAGGCAGGGACGAGGCGTTTGAGAGAGGAAATGGGCTTTGAGACCGAGTTGCGCGAGCTCTTCCATTTCATTTACAAAGCGCCTTTTGACAATGGGCTTACCGAACACGAACTCGACCACGTCATGATCGGATTTTACGATGGAGAACCTCAGGTAAATCCTGAAGAAGTCGAAAGCTGGAAATGGATGGCGATCGACGACGTCAAGTCGGACATGGAGCGTCATCCGGAACTTTATACGATTTGGACACGCATTATCTTCGACGAATTTTATCACTACATCGAAGTTCACAAAGTATAAAGCTGATCACCATCAACTGACAACTCTCAACTAACAACTCTCAATTATCAACTAACAACTATCAACTAACAACTATCAACTAACAACTATCAACTTTCAACCATTAACTGACAACTAACAACTATCAACCATCAACCATCAACTATCAACCACCAACTACCGTGAAAATCACCGTCTCCCGCAAAGCCCACTTCAACGCCGCCCATCGGCTGTATCGCCCTGACTGGTCGTTCGAGAAAAACGATTCGGTGTTCGGGAAGTGCAACAACGCCAACTTTCACGGACACAATTACGAGTTGGTAGCAAGCGTCACCGGTGCGGTCAATCCGGAAACGGGTTATGTGATCGACATCAAAACGCTCGCGGACCTTATTTACGACGAAGTGGAAGTTTCATTCGACCACAAAAACCTCAATCTCGATGTTCCCGAATTCGCCGAACTCATTCCTACGGCCGAACACATAGCGTACGTGATTTGGCGCAAACTCCGGAAGCGGCTCGACCCTGCGCTTGATCTTGAGATCACGTTGTACGAAACACCTCGAAATTTTGTAACTTACCGAGGGGAATAATTCCTAATTTAGTTTCTGTTTCTGGGAGCTTGATCCGGCTGCCGCTACTAGCTTTTTGTAAAACCGCGGGCTAGAAATTAAATGTTTAAAGTTTAACGTTTAAAGTTGTTGTCGCAATGACATTATGTCGTTAACCTTAAACTTTAAACCTTGAACTTTAAACAACAAATCGAATCAACAAATCAACAATAAATGCACCTCTATCCCATACAATTCCATCCGATCCTCAAAGAACGCATCTGGGGCGGAACCAAACTTAAAACCGTACTCAACAAAGACATAACTTCGGACATTACCGGCGAAAGCTGGGAGCTCTCGGGCGTAAAAGGCGATGTCAGCGTCGTCTCCAATGGCGAGTACCAAGGAAAATCGCTGAACGAACTGTTAGAGCAATTCCCGAATGAAATTCTCGGTGCGCCAATACACGAGCGCTTCGGAAACGAATTCCCGTTGCTGTTCAAATTCCTCGACGCACGCGAAGACTTGTCGATACAGGTGCATCCAAACGACGAGTTGGCTAAGAAGCGCCACAATTCTTTCGGCAAAACCGAAATGTGGTACGTCATGCAAGCCGATTTTGATTCGCGCATCATCGTCGGGTTCAAGAATCGCTCGCGTCGTGAAGAATATCTGTTTAACCTCGAGCAAGGCTCGCTTCTCGATATCCTGGATACCGTCAAGACAAAAGCCGGGGATGTGTTTTTTCTCGAAACGGGAACCGTCCACGCGATCGGGGCAGGCGTTTTGATTGCCGAAATCCAGCAAACATCTGATATCACATATCGTCTGTACGACTTCGACAGGGTAGATGCCAACGGGAAAAAGCGCGACCTGCACGTCGATCTCGCCGTTGACGCGATCAATTACGAAACCACCGATACACAAAAATCCTATTCCGACCGGGAAAACCAAGCCAATACGATTGTAAATTGTCCGTATTTCCATACCAGTTTTATTCCGGTTAGAGGCGAGTCCGAAATGCATTCCGGTGGCGATCGTTTTCGCGTTTATATGTGTGTCGACGGGCATTTCAGCATTGAACACGACGGCTACAAGTATGAATACCGCATGGGCGATACTATATTGATTCCGGCAGCATTGCGTGATTTCCGACTCGACGGTTTTGGATCGGTACTCGAAGTGTACGTGCCTTAAATAAAGTTTGTGTACTTTTGCAATCGCAATTCAAAATAATAAAGAGAAATGGCAAACGTTAGAAACCTCAAGAAAGACATCAATTTCGTATTGGGCGATATCATCGAGGCAGTTTACATCCACGAGATGACAACAGATGGTCAACCGACTCCGCAAACCAATGCACTTATCGACGAAGCGATTGTCGCTTTCGACACGCTGATTAAAAAAGTGAACGCTAAAGGAGTTGAGGATAAAAAGGCTCATTTTGCCCAAATTCAGAAGGATCTTGAAGCGACTGCAAACCAATTGGTTGAAAAAATAAACGCGCTTTAAGCTAAAAAACTGGCGATATTTTTTTGCAAATTTGAATTTCGCTTCTATATTTGCAGCGCAATACTGAGACGCCGGTGTAGCTCAGCTGGCTAGAGCAGCTGATTTGTAATCAGCAGGTCGTGGGTTCGAGTCCCTCTATCGGCTCAGGTTAAACCACTCCAAACGGAGTGGTTTTTTATTTTGGGTCAGTGTAAGTGGATCGGCTTTCGCTGCTAATTTTCACGGATTTTATGCTGTGTGTTTTGCGGCTCCGCTTCGCTGCGCCGCATTGTTTTGCCGCGGATTTGCGGATTTTCACGAATTTACTGCTAGACGTTTGGTTGGCGGCTCCGCTTCGCCGAATTGTTTTGCCGCGAATTCGCGAATTTTCACGGATTTTTGCTGAACGTTTTGCGGCTCCGCTTCGCTGCGCCGCGATTGTTTTGCCGCGATTGCGGATTTTCACGGATTTTACTGCTAGACGTTTGGCGGCTCCGCTTCGCTGCGCCGCAATTGTTTTGCCGCGGATTTGCGGATTTTCACGAATTTTATTGCTGGACGTTTTGCGGCTCCGCTTCGCTGCGCC
>NZ_JAAVIY010000005.1 GCF_014748335.1 Flavobacterium selenitireducens | reverse complement strand
GCCGCTAGCGTTCATCCTGAGCCAGGATCAAACTCTTCATCGTATATTTTAATAACTTACGACTTCAAGCCTTACTCAGTATAATTCAAAAGAAACACGCTATTGTTTCTCCTTACTCTCTGCTTACTTCAGAATCACTCCTGAAGTGCTGTCAATCCAATATGTCTATGAACTTGTCAATCTCTTTTCTTTCGCTTGTGTCTCAAAGCGGGTGCAAAAGTACAACTTGTTTTTAAATTGCCAAGCTTTTTGAGAAAAATATTTTGATCTTTTTTCCTGCCGCCCGGCACATCAATAATAAAGGAACTTTAAACACATCCGACCCTTTCAAACCGGACGGCAAAGATAAAAAGTCTTTTCGTCTCCGACAAAACTTTTTTTCACTTTTTTTTGCCCCTTATTACCTCAGTATGTCGATGAACTTCGCTGTCAATGCGGGTGCAAAAGTAGCCGCTTTTTTCGCATTTACAAGTTTTAAATGTGGAAATTTTGCAAGTTTTTTCGCGATAATCCGTAACGTTTAGATAACGAAAGCGTTACGTTTGGAAAATTTTTCGTTAGATGAAACCCATCTTCAAACTTTTCTTCAAAAATCTAGTGTCAGTTGTTCCTCTTCTTTACTGCCAGTGCCGGAAAAAACGAAATCGGTCACTACATCGTATTGCATACGGGAGTAATTAAACCGTCGCAAACTGACGCGGTCCCAGTCAAACAACAAATGCGGGACTGCCGTAAAATGATCTGGCGACGACCATTTCATTTGGCGACAGCTGTCGGGCGATACTCATATGCGGATCGTTCGACCTCTTGGACGCCGAAATCGGAATGCATCCGATGGAACACTTGCATCAAGTACTTTATATATAAGGTAGCGTCAACATCGGGCGCCAGGAAAAAAGTTCCATTCGGATATTCCCAAAATGATTGAACCGCATCGGCAAATGTGCGACTTGACCGCAGAACAGTTGCACGGCCTTAATCCGGAGTGCCAGTTCGGTCTCGTCGCATCGAAAAACATTGAACGTGATATGCGCATCGGAATTGACGCTACCAAACCGCTTTCCGATGGCCGTGCGTAATTCCTGTTTCATGTCTCTTACCCTACCTATTATAAGGAGGCGGAAAAATAGCAACTGAGTATTGTTGCATAAGACAAAGATACGGCAGTGGTTTCGACCTGACCGCGTTCGGCGGCGCCATGAACTAATCGGTTCATTCGTCGTTTGAAATTGACGTAGGAATGGCTGATATCCGAAAAAATAAAAAATATAAATCCCAGGCAACTTCTACATTTGCATTTCCGTCTATGGCTTAGAAACCGAACCTAATGAAGATCATTACGCTGTACGAATCTGAAGAGACGCTTATCAAAAAGGCGCTCAAACGCGATGCGAAGGCCGAGGAGAAGCTCTTCAAGCGACACGCCCCGAGAATGCTTAGCGTCTGCCGCAATTACATTTCGGACCTGCATTATGCAGAAGACGTCATGATTACGGGATTCACCAAAGTTTTTGACAACCTGCAACGCTTCCGTTTCGAAGGTAGTTTTGAAGGTTGGATACGACGCATCATGGTAAGGGAAGCCATCGATTTTTTGAGGAGCCGAAAGCAAATGCAGTTTACTGAAGTCGAGGAAGCTCATTTTATAAGCATTGATGCGGATCCTGATGATTTCGATACGGACGCGCTCCAGATGATGATCGACTCCCTTCCAGACGGATACCGAACCGTTCTCGTCATGTATGCGGTAGAAGGCTACAGCCACAAAGAGATTGCTTCAATCCTCGGCGTTTCCGAGAGCACGTCCAAAACACAGCTTTTCAAAGCACGCAAACTATTGCAGAACCAATTGTCAAACCAAAAAACCACAGCGCATGGACAAGAATTTTGAGAAAGAGCTGGGACGCAAACTCAACGAACGCGCGATAACGCCATCGGGAAACGCCTGGGAACGCGTGAACTTGCAGCGGGAACGTCAACCAAAAAAAAATACTGCGATTTATTGGATTGCCGCTGTGCTAATTTTGGGATTAGGCACTACGTTGTTGTTCAATGCGGGCCGTCAAGCGGAAATTACGCATGAGGTTGTGGAGGTTAAAAAGATCGAACTTGAGACCCGATCGACAAAAACTACCCTGGAAATCATCGAGCCGATGGAAGTCGCAACCAGACCGTCGGACACGGAGCCCAAAATGATTGAACAGGTTCCTTCGACAACGGCAGAGCCGAAACAAGGCGTCCAGGAAACGTTGACGATCGCTTCCGCAGAGTTGACCCGCTCGCCTGCCGATAAAAAAATTACTTCAAAAATCCCCCTGACTTTAGAATCGGCAAAAAAAACCGATCCCAACGACGTTGACCTCCTCATCGAGATCGCCCGTAAGGAAATTGCCGCCGGTCGCGGACTATCCAAACCAACTGATGCAAACGCGCTTTTGAAAGCGAGTGAATCAGAGCTCGACGAAAGCTTTAGAAGCGGCATCATTGAAAATGTCTTCAAGCAGAAACGTATCCGGGTAGCATTCGGAAACAATTAAATAATCATCCACTAAAATTTCAATCATCATGAAAAAAATCATTTTCGCCTTATTGGCGACAGGCCTTGTCATGCCTTGCCTGAACGCCCAAAACATCCCACAGCACCTAAATGAACCCGTTCTCGATTCTGTGGCTTTAAAACATGCCGAGGCGAGAAAAGCGAATCGTCTCAAAGACCTCAACGAAGAGAAAGAGCGCGTGGAAAAACAGGAAAAGTTTAAGCTCAAGCAAACGATCGCGCATATTAACACTCGTCTTGAGAAAAAGGAAATCTCGGTCGAAGAAGCCCAAAAACTCAAGGAAGACGCAGCGAAGGAAGCCGCGCTCAACATCGACAACAAAATAGCGATCATAGAGAACCAACTTCAATTGGCAGAACGCACCAACAGCAACTGGACGTTTCAATACGAACGAAGTTCGACACTTGAGCTAGGCCTGGGCAACTCCTATGACGACAACGGCAGTTTCCTGTTGGGTTTCGGATACGAAAACAACAGCAAAAAAGTCCAATACGACAAGCGCACCTACACGGACATTGTTGTGGCAGGCGGGATCAACAACGCCATTTCCGGCGACCGCTCACTAAAGGATTCACCATATAAAATCTGGAAAAGCGGATTCGCCGAACTAGGTTTTACCTTCCGGACGCGCCTGCTGAAAGATTCCAATTTTTGGCGTCTCGCCTACGGAACCGCTCTCCAAATCCATTCTTTTGAACTCACAGGCAATCGCATTTTTGCGGTAGACGGCGACCAAACTTTCTATCAGCCGTTTGAGCATAATTTGAAATACCAAAAGCTGCGCATAACCAACCTAGTGTTCCCGGCTTATCTCGAATTCGGAAACTCAAAAAAACTGGAATATTATGATCGCGTGCGCTACTCCACGGTCAATAACTGGAAATTCGGCATTGGAGGTTACGCCGGTCTGAACATCTGGAATAACCAAACGTTGCGCTACAAGGTCGACGGTCGCAAGCGGGACGAAAGCTACAGGAATTCATTCAATGTCAGCAATTTCATCTACGGAGTCGGTGCCTACGCCGGTTTTGGCCCGACGGCGCTTTATGTGACATACGACCTCAATCCTTTGTTCAAGAACGGCCTCCAAAAGGAAAACGTATTGTCCGTAGGCCTGCGTATCGACCTTTGATATTTGGGCGTTCCCTTCAACAAAAAGCAGCTTTGAGGGCTGCTTTTTTGTTACGGGCCAGGCTGTCGGCCTCGCTTTTTGCTTTACGGCCTAACAGGTCGCGACGCCTCGCGGGTTTCAAGCAAAAGAGCTCAGACAACGCCTCCATCCTTAACGCAGCCTAAACCGAAGTAAGATCCTTGCAAGTCTACAGCCGCTTCAATACACTATTTCAAAGACCTTGATTCGATGCACCAAATTCTTTCAATTTATGTTTGGTCACGATCGGTCAGGTTTCAACCGCGAGTAAACTGAAGCGCGTTCGGTTGCCACCGTCGGACGTGATCGTGAACAATGCAAATTTGGCGAATGCAGAACAAATTATCCGACCATTAAACACTTACTGTCGTTTGTAAGCGTTTGTAAACGTTTGTAATCATTTGTAGTCATTTATAAACGTTTGTTGTCGGATAAACCAAAATCTTTTCCGGAAATTTGACAAACAAGCGAAAATCGAATAATGGCGCTTAAGCGATATCAAAAGAACTAAATGAATGAAAACACGTTCCGCTCCAGCGCCGGAACATGAGCAACAATCAGCGCGAATACAATAAATCCCAATCGAATGGACGCCCATCTCAGCCCAAAACATTATTAATTATTAATTACTAATTGTTAATTGTCAACTATATTTGCATTTCTAATTTTAAAGCATGATCAAGATAACATTGCCCGACGGCTCGGTAAAAGAGTTTGAAAGTGGCGCAACTCCGATGGATGTCGCCAAAAGCATAAGCGAAGGTTTGGCCCGGAACGTAATTTCGGCCGCATTTAACGGCACGACCGTAGAGACCGAAACGCCGCTTACCACCGACGGTTCTTTGGTTCTTTATACGTGGAACGACAAGGACGGCAAAAAAGCGTTCTGGCATTCCACTTCCCACGTTCTGGCGCAAGCACTCCAGGAAATCTATCAAGGCGTCAAACTGACGATTGGGCCTGCAATAGAGAATGGGTTTTACTATGATGTCGATTTTGGAGACATCAAAATTTCGGATGCCGATTTCAAAGCCATCGAAGACAAAATGCTCGAGATCGCGCGCGGCAAATTCGAATTCACGATGCGTTCAGCTTCCAAGGCAGATGCGCTGGCATTTTATCAGAAAGAAAACAATCCATATAAGGTAGAATTGATCGAAAACCTCGAAGACGGCACGATTACCTTCTGCGACCATTCGACGTTCACCGATCTTTGCCGAGGCGGACACATTCCGAACACAGGCATCATCAAAGCCGTCAAAATCATGTCGGTTGCGGGCGCTTATTGGAGAGGAGACGAAAAGAACAAGCAGTTGACGCGTGTTTACGGAATTTCATTCCCAAAACAAAAAGACCTTACCGATTACCTCGAACTTCTCGAAGAAGCGAAACGACGTGATCACCGCAAGCTCGGAAAAGAACTGGAATTGTTCGCATTTTCACCAAAAGTAGGGCAAGGTTTGCCGCTGTGGCTGCCAAAAGGTGCCGCTTTGCGCGATCGCCTTGAACAATTCTTGAGAAAAGCGCAGAAAAAAGCAGGTTACGAACAAGTCGTCACGCCTCATATCGGAATGAAGGATTTGTATGTGACTTCCGGTCATTACGCTAAATACGGAGCCGATTCGTTCCAGCCGATCCACACACCTGCCGAAGGTGAGGAATTTTTGCTGAAGCCGATGAACTGCCCGCACCACTGCGAGATTTACGCTGTAAAACCATGGTCGTACAAGGATTTGCCGAAGCGTTATGCGGAATTCGGGACGGTTTACCGATACGAGCAGTCAGGTGAGTTGCACGGGTTGACACGCGTTCGCGGATTTACCCAGGACGACGCCCATATTTTCTGTACGCCGGACCAGTTGGATGCCGAATTCAAGAACGTAATCGATTTGGTATTGTATGTTTTCGGATCTTTAGGGTTCGAGAATTTCACGGCCCAGGTTTCGGTTCGCGACCTCGACAATCCGGACAAGTACATCGGATCTGTCGAAAACTGGGAGAAAGCCGAGCAGGCGATCATCAACGCGGCACGCGACAAAGGCCTCAATTATGTGATCGAGTCCGGCGAGGCGGCATTTTACGGCCCGAAACTCGATTTTATGGTAAAAGATGCGCTGGGTCGGCAATGGCAATTAGGAACGATCCAGGTCGATTACAATCTGCCAGAGCGTTTCGATCTGACCTATAAAGGTTCCGACAACGAATTGCATCGTCCGGTAATGATCCACCGCGCGCCATTCGGGTCGATGGAGCGTTTTATCGCCATCCTTTTGGAGCACACGGCAGGAAACTTCCCACTTTGGCTGATGCCGGAGCAAGCTATCATTCTGTCTTTGAGTGAGAAATATGAAAATTATGCGAAAAAAGTTTTGGAATTGCTCGAAAATCACGAAATTCGCGCCCTAATTGACAACCGCAACGAGACGATCGGGAAGAAAATCCGTGAAGCCGAAACTAAAAAATTCCCTTTCATGCTCATCGTGGGCGAAGAAGAGGAAAAAAACGGGACGATCTCGGTGAGACGCCACGGACAGGAAGGCAAAGGCAACGTTACCGTTTCTATCGAAGAATTCGCACGCGTGGTCAACGAAGAAATCAGCACAACACTAAAAACGTTTGGAGCTTAACACTAAACTTTAAACAAAGTCTAACTTTAAACTTATAAAGCCATAGCAATAAGAAGTAACAACAGGGGCCCGGCCCGTGTAGAAAAAAAGGATGCCCACCGCATCAACCAGCACATTCGCGGCGTAAACGAAATACGCCTTATTCGCGATGGTGCCGAGCCGATAGTCGTCAAATTGACCGATGCCCTGCGCATGGCCGACGAACAAGAATTGGATTTGGTCGAAATTTCGCCAAATGCCGTTCCGCCGGTTTGCAAGATCATGGATTACAAGAAGTTCGTTTACGAGCAGAAAAAACGTGATAAAGCCCTGAAAGCAAAGTCTACGCAAGTGACGATCAAGGAAATACGTTTTGGACCTCAGACGGACGATCACGATTACGAATTCAAGCGCAAGAATGCAGAGAAGTTCCTTAAGGAAGGTTCGAAGGTAAAAGCTTTCGTTTTCTTTAAAGGACGTTCGATCATTTACAAGGATCAAGGGCAAATCTTGCTTTTGAAACTCGCTACCGACCTCGAAGAATGGGGAAAAGTAGAGGCCATGCCAGTGCTCGAAGGAAAGCGTATGATCATGTTTATTGCGCCGAAGAAAAAGAAGTAAATGCTTAAAGTTTTAAGTTTAAGGTGCTCGTTCGCGGCCAACTTTAACAGTAAACTTTAACGTTAAACAAAAAGTAAGTCAAACCACAATAATTAGGAATTATGCCTAAAATGAAAACCAAATCCAGCGCCAAGAAACGCTTTAAAGTGACCGGCTCTGGAAAAATCAAGAGGAAACACGCTTTCAAGAGCCACATCCTTACCAAGAAGTCTAAAAAGCGCAAGCTTGCTTTGACTCACTCAGCTTTGGTTCACAAAACTGACGAAAAAAGCGTAAAACAACAGTTGCGTCTTATTTAAGTTATTGGTTGACAGTTGATAGTTGACAAACGCCTAGTCTGACAATTGACAACCAACGCTGACAACTGACCAATTGTTCGGTTAAATTATTATATAACCCTGTATCGGGCTCACCAAGTTCCTTAGATTCAATTCAGGACGCCTGCTGCAAAAAACAAAAAAAGTATGCCAAGATCAGTAAACTCCGTAGCTAAAAGAGCTCGCAGAAAAAAAGTATTGAAGCAGGCCAAAGGTTTCTTTGGTCGTCGTAAGAACGTTTGGACAGTTGCCAAAAACGCTGTCGAAAAAGCAATGTTGTACGCATATCGCGACCGCAAAGCAAAAAAGAGAAACTTCCGTTCATTGTGGATCATGCGTATCAACGCCGGTGCCCGTTTGGAAGGAATGTCTTACTCACAGTTCATCGGATTGGTGAAGAAAAACAACATCGAATTGAACCGTAAAGTTCTTGCCGATCTTGCCATGAATCACCCAGAGGCTTTCAAAGCCATCGTGAACAAAGTAAAATAAACGTTTTTATAAATCGGAATGACTTACTCAAAATCCCGCTCGAAAGGCGGGATTTTTTTGTTTGAGTATCAAATACTACCGAGGTTTTTTTGACCAAATTCCATAGTTGCTTTACACCTTTCGCGATCCCGAACCTTGTTTGGAAACGAAAAGCCAAACAATCGAGTCCAACAGTTTGAAACCAACAATTTCATTACCTGATTTTGGGATTTGCTTTTTTGGAATCTCACAATTGGTTGTACCGATTCAAATTTCATCAACAATCGGACCCTGTGGGCGCCAGGATTCCGGCATTATCTTTTATTCGCGAATTCGCGGTTTAAATTTCGAAGGCGGGTCAGTCACACTCCTACTGCCAAAAAAAGAAATTCCTTAAACACTGATTTGCGTATTTATCCACTCGTCCAAAACCAAAAATCCTCCGCAAAAGAAACAGACAAACCGTGTGGTCAGTGAAAATCCGTATATCAATGCGAAAAAAAATCGGACAAAATAATCCGTAATTTCCGATTCGATTCAGCAAAAATAAACCCATCCAAAAATAAATTCCAACGGCACAAAACCTCAACGATCGTAATGTGAGACTCAGGTTTCGAACAAAAATCGAAATTAAAGGCATTTAAAATTTAATGCATCAAAACCAATTGAAGTTTAGTACTTGGAATTTATGTCAACAAAACGCTAAACTTCCCAACCCACTCGCCTGTTTCCAAAGATTTGCGTACCTTCTGAAAAACTAAGAAAACGCAACCCGATGAACATAGAAATCCGAAACCTGACCTTAGACGACTACCAAGATCTCAGCGACTCCATGCGTGAAGCTTACGACACTTTGGGCGGACAGGTTTGGAGCAAAGCCAGCATTGGGCGACTTCTCAAATTATTTCCCGAGGGCCAGCAATGCATTGCGGTTGACGATAAGGTTGTGGCCTGTGCCCTATCGATAATTGTCGACTACGACGAGTTCGGCGATAAGCACACCTACCGACTGATCACAGGCGATTATTCGTTTTCGACCCACGATCCAAAAGGCGATACGCTTTACGGAATAGAGATTTTCGTCCATCCCGAATATCGCGGATTGCGGCTTGGACGACGTCTGTACGAAGCACGCAAGCAATTGTGCGAAAACTTAAACCTCAAGAGCATTATCGCCGGCGGACGCATACCCGGATATCATCAGTACTCATCGGAACTTTCGCCCCGCCAATACATCGACAAGGTAAAAAGCAAAGAGATTTACGATTCGACGCTGACGTTCCAGATGGCCAACGATTTCCACGTCCGCAAAGTCCTCCAGAATTATCTTCCCGGCGATCACGAGTCAAAGGAATTTGCGACGCTTATCGAATGGAACAACATTTACTATCAGGGCATTCACGCTTCGGCGCGATCATCTATGAAAATCCGGCTCGGGCTCGTGCAATGGCAAATGCGGCTTTTCCCTGACATGGAAACGTTTTACGAGCAAGTGCGCTTTTTTATCGATGCCGTCAGCGGTTACCAATCGGACTTCATCATGTTTCCCGAATTGTTCAACACGCCTCTGCTCGAGCCTTACAACCATTTGCCCGAGACCGAAGCCATGCGCGAGCTAGCAACCAAGACCGCGGAAATCGTCGCGAAGATGCACGAGTATTCGCTCTCGTACAATGTCAACATCATCACCGGAAGCATGCCGCTGCTCGACAACGGGAAACTTTACAACGTTTCCTATCTCTGTCACCGCACGGGTAAAGTGGACGAGTTCCGCAAGATCCATATCACGCCGAACGAACAAAAATATTACGCGATGGTTGGAGGCGATAAGGTCGAAGTTTTCGACACGGATTGCGGAAAAGTCGGCATACTGATTTGCTACGACGTGGAATTCCCGGAACTGTCGCGATTGTACGCCCAGCAAGGCATGCAGATCCTGTTCGTCCCGTTTTTGACCGATACCCAAAACGGATATACCCGCGTTCGACATTGCGCCCAGGCACGCGCGATAGAAAACGAATGTTATGTCGCCATCGCGGGATGCGTCGGGAATTTGCCCAAAGTCAACAATATGGACATACAATTCGCCCAATCGGCAGTTTTCACGCCATCGGATTTTCAATTTCCGACAAACGGCATCAAAGCCGAAACTACTCCAAACACCGAAATGATGCTTATCGCCGACGTCGACCTGTCGCTGCTCGACGAACTTCATCACTACGGTTCGGTGCGCATCATGAAAGACCGCCGAACCGATTTGTATGAAACGCGTCTCCTAAAATAGCTTGTCGAGGAAAATTTAGGTAGCGACGTTTGGAATTGTAAAACAATTTCCGTGTCTTCGTTTCGTGATACGTGCCTGACCATACAATTCATGAAAAAACTCTTGACACTCGCGTTCCTTCTGGCATCGGCTTTCGGGTTGGCCCAAAACCTTACTGAAACCGACAAATTATACACCACGGCAAAGCTATGGGGCTTTCTCAAATACTACCATCCGGAGGTTGCGGGCGGCAAATTCGATTGGGACGCACAACTTTTCGACATCATCGAAAAAACGAAAACAATTTCAAATTCGGGCGATCTTTCGGCGGTTTACGACAAATGGCTCGACGGACTCGGGCCTGTAAAGCCCTGTAAAGCTTGCGCAAGACCTTCGTCCAAAAAATATCTTGACAAGAACTTCGATTTGTCGTGGACGCAGGATCCTACGCTTTTTTCGGAATCGGTTTCCCGTAAATTAAAGTCGATCGAACAAAACCGGTTTCTTGGAAAATCGCATTATTTCGGCGTGCACGATCCTGTCGGAAACGTAGAATTTAAAAACGAGAAGACATACGGAAGCGGCGTTTGGAACGATCGCAATTTGCGTCTGCTTTCGCTGATTCGATACTGGAACCAATTCGAGTACTTTTCCCCTAACAAATATTTGACCGACCAAAACTGGAACGACGTGCTGCGGGAGATGATCCCGAAATTCGACAACGCGAAAAGCGAACAGGAACTGCACCTCGCCATGCTCGAGCTTGTGACCAGAACGGACGACAGCCACGCCGGCATCACAACAGCTCAAGCAAACGCTTATTTCGGACATTATTGGATCGCCGCCGATTTCCGGATTATCGACGAAAAGGCGGTCATAACCTCGTTTCACGATGTAGAAAAAGCACAAAAAGATGATCTAAGGATTGGCGACGTCATCGAAAAAGTAAACGGTAAATCTATATCAGAAATAATGAAAGAGCGCGACCGTTATCTTCCGGCTTCAAATCCTGCAGTAAAGAAAAGACGGCGTTATGCATTCCTCAACGGTCCGGACGATTCGGCGACGATTGTTTTTTCGAGGAACGGGCAAAGTGCCGAAAAGACGGTAAAACGTTACTTATCGGACGACTTAAAAGATCCGGTAAAGACCGATCCGAAGTGGAAAATTCTCAATAACAATATCGGATATGTCGACATGGGAAGACTTGAAATAAAAGAGATCGACGCCATGTGGGATATGCTCAAAGCAACGAGCGCGATTATTTTTGATATACGGAATTATCCGAAAGGAACCGTCTATGCGATCGGGGCAAAACTTTTCGGGCGTGAGGATTTCGTCACCTTTACGCAACCGGATCCAGACTATCCCGGAAAATTTTACTGGAACAAAATATTGTCTATCGGCAAGAACGGAAATGATAAATTCAAAGGAAAAGTTATTCTGCTGGTCAACGAAATGACGCAAAGCCACGGAGAGTTTACCGTCATGGGATTGCAATGCGCGCCAAACGCCATTACAATCGGCAGCCAGACTGCCGGAGCCGACGGGAATGTCAGCGATGCGATCTTCCCTGACGGGACAAGCACTTACATAACCGGGCTCGGTGTCTATTATCCGGACGGCACCCAAACCCAGCGAACCGGCGTAAAAATCGACATCGAAGTCCAACCGACTGTTTCGGGCATTGCCGAAGGGCGCGACGAAATTCTTGAAAAAGCGATCAAAACCGCGTCGGAAAAACCGATCAAAAATTAAAATAACATTAGAATATCAGCCTTTAACGTAAATAGCTAAAAAAAACGCAATATTCTTAAAACCAAAACCCATCGTTGCTCGTAGTTAGAAACTGTAATGAATCAGTAACTCAAACACAGCAACCACATGAAAAAAATTCTTCGATCCCTGTTTTGCCTCGGCGCCGTTTTCTCGGCCGCAACTTTTACGAGCTGCAACAATGATGACGATGGCGGCAACACTACCAATCCGCCTGTCCAAAAACCCAATCTCGAGTTTTACGGACTCACGACGTCCAACAGCCTGGTGAAATACAACGCCAACAATTCCGCAACCGCGATCAGCACGATGCCGGTTACCGGGCTTCAGGCCAGTGAAAACCTGCTTGCTATCGATTTCCGTCCGGGAACAGGACAATTGTACGGATTGGGAAGCACCAACCAACTGTATATCATCAACACCTCGTCAGGAGCCGCGACCGCCGTGGGAGCGCCTTTTACGCCAGCTGTTTCAGGTAGCATGGTAGGATTTGACTTCAATCCGACGGTAGACCGCATCCGACTGGTTACCTCGAGCGGACAGAATTTGCGCCTTCACCCTGAAACGGGAGCCGTTGCCGCCACAGATGGCAATCTCAATCCGGGATCGCCAAACGTAGGATCGGCAGCTTATACGAACAATATGGCCGGCGCTTCTTTTACCGAACTTTTCGTGATCGACTTTAGCACGAAGATGTTGTACAAACAAGATCCGCCGAACGACGGTGACCTTACCGGGATCGGAAATCTTGACCTGACCGGCAATGTCTCTGCCGACGGAGGATTCGACATCGCACCGTCCGGAAGCGTGGCACTTGCAAATTTTACGACGGCCGGCATGGATCATCTCTACCAAATCAACTTGACGACTGGCAAAGCGACCGATTTGGGTATGCTCTCGACCTCTATCATCGGGATTGCCATCCCAACTTCGCCTGTGGCCTATGCCGTAGATGGCTCCAACAACCTGCACACCTTCAACTTTATGTCGCCGGGAACGCCGGTCAGCAAAGCGATAACGGGTCTTCAACCGTCCGAAAGCGTAGTCGGTATCGACATGCGTCCCGTAACCGGACAATTGTTCGCTTTGGGAAGCACAGGACGTCTTTACGTCATCAATACCGCCACGGGAGCGAGCACAATGGTAGGCGCTGGTCCGGTAGCTACGCTCGTAGGCACTGATTTCGGATTTGATTTCAATCCCTTTGTGGATAAAATCCGTATCGTGAGCGACACCGGCCAAAATCTACGCGTCAATCCGGTGGACGGCAGTTTAGTTGCCACAGACGGCAATTTGAATCCGGGTACGCCGACCATAACGGCCGCGGCTTACACCAACAGTTATCCGGGAACCGCCTCTACGGTTCTATACGACATCGATTCGGCTACCGACATGTTGTACAAACAAGATCCGCCTAACGCAGGAACATTGACTGCAATCGGCTCACTCGGCATAGACGTCATGGACACCAATGGTTTCGACATCGGAGGAAATTCGAATACAGCTTATGCTATCCTTACCGTAGGAACGACCAACAAAATCTATTCTATAAACCTTTCGAACGGCTCGGCCACTGCGATCGCGGATTTCCCTGCATCGGTCAACGGTTTTGCCGTCGGATTAGGATTCTAAACCCATTATTTCCCAATGAAGAACCCGTCAGAAATGTCGGGTTTTTTGCTTTGTGATACCTACATTTGCGCATGCTTAGAGAATTGCTCAACCAAGATCCGCTATTCGTTTTTGCGCTCGAAATCGAGGCGGCATCAGCATTTGAAGGTTGCAACAACGCTTTCGTGGGAATCGGGAAAGTGTCGGCCGGATATCACTTGATGAAAAAACTGGAATCGGGAAAGCCCAGCATCATCGTCAATCTTGGATCTGCCGGAAGCACGGAATTTACCAAAGGAAGTGTAATCGCCTGCAACCGCTTCATTCAACGCGATATGGACGTACGGGCGCTTGGCTACCGAAAATTTGAAACGCCATTCTCCGGCGACGAACCTATTCTCGAGTACGGGTTTTCGGCACCCGAACTTCAACAAGGCATTTGCGGAACCGGCGATTTCTTTGAAATGTCCCACGTAAATACCGAATACAACGTGATTGACATGGAAGCTTTTCCGCTGGCGCTGATCGCCAAAAAAAGCGATATCCCGTTCTTATGCCTTAAATATATTTCGGATGGTGCCGACGGAGCTGCAGCCGAAGATTGGCTGGTGTCGGTGCATCACGCCGCTATTTCGCTGAGAGCCGCGGTCGATATGCTCAAATCCTAGACTTTCACGACGGAGGCTTTCTGGGCGGCGACATCGCGTCCCCATTCGGCAATGACCATCAGCATCGGCAGCAACGTTTTGCCGAAATCGGTCAATTCGTATTCTACCTTCAATGGCGGCTTTGTGGTGTACACCGTGCGCTTCAAAAGCCCGTCCTGTTCGAGTTGTTTCAATTGAAGGCTCAGCGTGCGCTCCGTGACGACCGGCATGAACTTTCGCAATTCGTTATAACGCAGTGCGGCGTTGCGGAGATGAAAGAGGATCACGGTTTTGTACTTCCCTCCGATAAATTCCATCGTGATGCTCGTACTGCACGGAAACTGCTTTCCGCCCATCTCATATTGCTCGTTTTTACAGTCGATCGTCATTTTTATTTCACCTATCCATTTGGATAGTTATTGCAAAGGTAAAAAACTATAAATAGTTTTGTCACTATAATCTTTATAGTTAAAATCATGAAAACATACCTTCTAAATGAAACAGGGCCTGCTTCCAACCTTAATTTGGTCGAGACCGATATGCCACATTTCGCAGCGGACGAAGTTTTAATAAGAGTCAAAGCGATCTCAATCAATCCGGTAGACGCCAAAACCCGATCGGGCAAGGGAATTTTCGGAAAACTCAAAGAGGAAATGCCTCTCGTCCTGGGTTGGGACGTCGCGGGGACGGTAGAAGCCGTTGGAGAGTCCGTAACGGATTTTCAGATTGGGGACGATGTTTTCGGGATGATCCATTTTCCGGGTCACGGCAAAGCTTACGCCGAATATGTCGCTTCGCCTGCATCACAGCTCGCATTCAAACCGATGAACATTTCGTTCGAAGAAGCGGCAGCCGCTACGTTGGCAGCGTTGACGGCGCTGCAAATCCTCAGACCCAACATTTCCAAAGGGCAAAAAGTGTTGATCCAGTCGGCAGCGGGCGGCGTCGGACATTTCGCCATCCAGATCGCGAAGCACCTCGGAGCTGAAGTTACCGGGATCACGTCGACAAAAAATGTCGATTTCGTCAAATCGCTCGGAGCCGATCACGTCGTCGATTATCTGGAAACACCTTTTGAGTCGCTCAGAGGCTTCGATTTTGCACTCGATTCGCTCTCGGGGGAATTTCTCGAAAAACTCTCGTTTACCGTCAAGGATGGCGGCACGCTATGGACGTTGCCATCGGGTGCCAATCTAAAAGATTTGGCACAAAGGCTTGAAGCGCGCAGTGTCAGGCTCGGATTCCATATGGTGCAAAGCAGCGGAGACGACATGAGGCAGATTGCAGATTGGCTCGAATCTCGGAAATTGCAGGCGCACGTCTCCCAGGTTTATGATTTTGACACGCTGCCCAAAGCCCATGAGAGCATTGAGTCCGGTCGCACCAAAGGCAAAATTGTTATCCGTTTATAAGCGTTTGTTGTCGTTTATAGTCGTTTATAGTCGTTTGCTGTCGGAAAATCTTGAGCCGTTGGACTATATTTGTGTATGCAAAATCTGTTGGAACATATCGACAAATTCGTAAGTCTCGACGAAAGCGAAAAAGAATTGTTATTGTCTCGGATATCGTATGTCGAGGCACGAAAAAAACAGTTTTTGCTCGAAGCCGGAAAGCCAGGCTACAAATTGTTTTTCGTGCTCAAGGGTTGCCTGAGGCTCTATCTGATAACGCCCAAAGGAAACGAACAAACCCACCAATTCGTGATCGAAAATTGGTGGATGACCGATTATCTCGCATTCCACAATGATTCGGTTTCGGGATTTTATGTGCAGGCGGTGGAACGTTCTGAGGTCGCGGTCCTGCAAAAATCCGATATGGATTTCCTGCTTGAGAAGATTCCAAAGCTTGAGCGTTATTTCAGGTTGTGCTACCAAAAGGCGGTCGGCGCGGCCCAGAAGAGGATCAGCTATTTGTTTTCGCTTTCGGCCGAGGAGCGCTTCCACAACATGAACGACAAGTTTCCCGAATTCGTCCAGCGCGTGCCTCAATATATGCTGGCGTCCTACCTCGATTTTTCGGCTGAGTTCCTTAGTAAAATCAGGGCTGGAAAGGTTTGACGGTAATCGAAATGAGTATTTGGAATTGTTGTTTCAGGCACCCGAATTCATTTCTTGAAGTACTTCAAGTTTTTTAAAGCGTACAGTGCGGAAATTTGTCCTGTAAACTTAAAAACATTTCACAATGGAAACCAGGGTAAATATCTCAAAAACGGCACCAGGCGCTTATCAGGCATTCGTCGGAATCGAAAACTACATCGCGTCCACGGAACTTACCGCAACCCATAAGGAACTTATCAAGATTCGCGCATCACAGATCAACCAATGCGCATTTTGCATCAACATGCACACTGCCGAGGCGCTGAAACATGGCGAAACCAATCAACGCATTTTTATGCTCAACGCGTGGCGCGAAGCCGACATCTACAGCGATGCGGAGAAGGCACTTTTGGCCCTGACCGAAGAAATGACGATGATCAGCGAAAAACACGTCACGGATGCCACCTATGATGAACTGCGCAAGCATTTCGACGACAAGTACATAGCCGACGCCATCGTGATGGTAATTGCCATCAATGCGTGGAACCGCCTGGCGATCTCCTCCGGATGGAGAGTAGGCTGATCTTTTTTATTTGGATGCAATGTTGGAGAGTCGCTTACGGGCGACTTTCCTTTTTTTGTAAATTTGGATATGCCGCATCCATCCGAAGTTTCCGATCCTTCCGAAATCGATTTTACCGGTCGCCAAAACAACCGGAGGAAAGGCCGTCGCGCAGAACAAATTACGGCCGACTTCATGGCGTTGTTTGGCGCGCATCTCGACGAGCTCTTCGCCGGACGCGCTAACTTCAGGATGTCCACAAGCCAATACGCGGCGAAACTTTTCATCAACAAACGCCACCTGACCAACACACTTAAAGCTACGACAGGCAAATCGCCTTGCGAATTCATGGAAAATGCGATCGCAGACGAGGCCAAACGGCTGTTGCGCGAAACAAATCTTTCCGTTTCAGACATCAGTTCCCGGTTTGCCTGGGACGAACCGACCAACTTCGTAAAGTTTTTCAAAGGAATGGTCGGCCAGACGCCGCTTCAATTCCGAAAAAAAAATAGTTGAGCCGACGGATTGAATCGATGGGATAAAAACTGACGTCTCCACCATTTTTGGCGCTCCGACCGACACTAACTTTGCGTAAATACTAAACGTAAAATCATGTCACAACAAAAAATAGCACTCGTTACCGGCGGAAGTCGCGGACTTGGAAAAAACATGGCGTTGGCATTGGCTAAAAAAGGTGTCGATGTCGTGCTCACGTACAACAGCAATAACGACGAAGCGCAAAACGTGGTTTCTGAAATCGAATCGCTCAGCCGAAAAGCCGCAACGCTTCAATTGAACGTTGGCGAAAGTGCCCTTTTCGGGTCTTTCTTTGAAGAACTGAGATCGACATTATTGGAAAAATTCGGAACAGACAAATTCGACTACCTGATCAATAATGCCGGTACGGGAATGTACGTCCCGTTCGCCGAAACTACCGAGGAACAACTTCAAAACATGTTCGACATCCATCTGAAAGCCGCATTTTTCATGACGCAGAAAGCACTGCCGCATCTCAACGACAACGGCGGCATCGTCAATGTTTCATCGGGATTGGCGCGTTTCAGTTTTCCGGGCTCAGCGGCCTACGCAGCCATGAAAGGTGGCGTTGAAGTCATGACACGCTACCTTGCAAAAGAACTCGGCTCCCGCGGAATCCGTGCCAACGTCGTCGCGCCCGGTCCTATCGAAACCGATTTTGGAGGCGGACGCGTGCGCGATTCCAAAGAACTGAACGAGCAACTTTCGGGAATGACTGCTTTGGGTCGCGTCGGTTTGCCGGACGACATCGGAAGCGTGGTAGCCTTCCTGTGCTCGGACGACGCCAAATGGGTAAACGCCCAACGCATCGAAGTTTCCGGCGGATTGCTGATCTAATCAAGATTTAAACCTCAAAAAACCTCAAACCTCAAACTTTAAACCCTAAACTTTTAAACTTCAAACCTCGTTTTTCCAAATCAATTTGTTTGATTTTCATAACTTCGCATTATGAAGACAGCTGAAACACTGGAAGACTTTTACCGACAAAAACTCAACGGCCTTCCGGCGGATTACCAGCAAGGAATAGGACACTTCAACGTTTTCCGTACCGAAGATTGCTACAACAACGGGCAGGTCACCGTGCATTACAACCGACGCGATTTTTACAAGGTGGCGCTGGTTCGCGGCAACAACCGTTACCATTATGCCGACAGGAGCATCGACGTGGACGGCTCGACCTTGATGTTTTTCAATCCTCAGGTTCCTTATACGTATGAGCCGTTGTCCGAAACGAAAGATGGCGTTTTTTGCATTTTTACTGAATCTTTCTTCAAGGAAAAAATCAGGGGAAGTTTGTCGGACTGGCCGATGTTTGGGTTGAACGGAAAGCCTGGCTACGTGCTCTCCGCCGAGGAAGACGCCGAAGTCTCTGCGATTTTCGACAAGATGCTCAACGAAATCGCATCTGATTATACATACAAATTCGATCTGTTGCGCAACTATGTCCTCGAACTCGCCCATTTCGCGATGAAGCGGCAGCCTACGGAAAACCTCTATAAACATCCCGATGCCAACTCTCGTATCACGACGGTTTTCATGGAACTTCTCGAGCGTCAATTTCCCATCGAGAATCCCGCTCAGCGATTGTCAATGCGGTCCGCTAACGATTACGCCAGCCAACTTTCCGTACATGTGAATCATTTGAACAGGGCCGTCAAATCGACTACGGGAAAGACCACGACCGCCATCATCGCCGAGCGCCTTGCCACCGAGGCCCGTGCGTTGCTGAGGCACACGAACTGGAATGTTTCGGAGATCGGTTACAGTTTGGGATTCGAGGAAGCGAGCCATTTCAACAACTTCTTCCGAAAGCACACCACGCAAACGCCGACAATTTTCAGAAATGTTTGATTTTCGTAACTTTTAGTTTGAAGTGGGCTAATTATCCCGACAGCTGAAGGCGTAACTTTGCTTCATAATCCCACACATTATGAAAACAGAGCAATCAAAAGTTTGGTTCGTTACCGGAGGATCAAAAGGGCTTGGCCGTTCCCTGATCGTCAAATTACTGGATTACGGTTACAAGGTCGCGGCGACCTCGCGCGACGCTGCACAATTACAACAGGCCGTCGGGCGGACCGAAAATTTCCTGCCACTTACCGTCGACCTGGCCGACGAAGAAAGCGTAAAAAAGGCGATCGAAGCGACTATCGGGATGTTTGGCCGCCTCGATGTTATCGTGAACAACGCGGGTTATGGCATCGGCGGAAGCATTGAAGAATTGACGAATGCCGAAATCAAACAGGCGTTCGACATCAATATTTTCGGTACGATCAACGTTATCCGTGCGGCAATGCCCCAACTTCGCAAGCAACAGTCGGGTCACATCATCAATATTTCGTCAATAGCGGGATTCGCTCCTGCGACGGGATGGGCCGCTTATTCTGCGGCTAAAGCGGCTGTGATCGGGATGAGCGAAGTGCTTGCCGAAGACGTCAGGGAATTTGGAGTAAAAGTCACGGTCGTGATGCCAGGCGGCTTCCGAACCTCATTCCTCAAGCCGGAATCGCTCGTGCTTTCTGAGAACAAAATGCCGGAATATACCGCGGTCCGCTCCACCCATGAACGTTATAAAGGAATTGACGGCAGGCAGTCCGGCGATCCGGAAAAAGCGCCTGACGTGTTCATCGACCTTGCCGAAAACCCGAATCCGCCGGTGCGTTTCTTCATGGGAGGCGACGCCGTCAAACGCGCCTGGGAGAAGACCGAGGCGATACAGGAAAATATCAAGGATTGGAAGATAACCTCAAAGTCGACTGATTTTTGAAGTGGCCTTTAAACCTCAAAGGTCTTTTTTAACCCTTTGAGGTTTGAAAAATAAAAATTCAAAACCTCATCCCAATACGGAAATCCTGTAAAAATCCACAAAGTTCCGTCACGACACTCGGAACAATCAACGCTATCAAATAATCACGAAATGAAAAAAACCTGGTTTATTACCGGAGCTTCAAAAGGCTTCGGACTGGAGCTCGCACGCCAACTTTTGGCAAAAGGCGAGAATGTGGCCGCTACGAGCCGCAACAAGAACGAACTCGAAAACCAGATCGCGGCAAGCCCGAACTTTCTCGCGCTGCAATTGGATCTAACCGACGAAAACGATGTCCAACGCGCGATAACACAAACCATTGCGGAATTCGGAAGTCTTGACGTGGTCATCAACAACGCCGGATTTGGTTTATTGGGCGCGGTCGAGGAACTCAGTGACGCCGAAACGCGTCAAAACTTTGAAGTCAATGTATTCGGTTCGCTAAACGTGATCAGGAAAGCGTTGCCGCAAATGCGAAAGCAAAACGCCGGGCACATTCTCAACATTGCTTCGATTGGAGGTTACCTGGGCGACTTTCCCGGATTCGGGATTTATTGCGCCACAAAGTTCGCCGTAATAGGATTTACCGAGGCGCTCGCGATGGAAGTCAAAGATTTCAACATCAAGGCGACAGCCGTTTTGCCTGGTTATTTCCGGACGAACTTCCTGACGTCAGGTTCGTTGGTGACACCTAAAAACGAATTGGACGCATACGAATCGACGCGTGAGAGCCAAAAATTCCACCAGGAGCAGATGAACTTAAACCAACCCGGCGATCCCGTAAAAGGCGCGAAAGCGATCATCGACACGGTTTATGCCGAAAATCCGCCGGTGCATTTGTTTTTGGGCAGCGACGCTTATAAACTTGCGACCGAAAAGTCAAACGCCATGATGGACGAACTCGAACGTTGGAAAAGCGTAACCGTCTCAACGGATTTTTGAGTCAGTAGGGTTGGCGTTAGGGATAGCAGCGGCATCCTTTTGCAAAACGGGAACTTTCGCTTACCCGACAATGCGAGGCAAAAGATATAGCGGATAGCCCGGCGCCGGCGACAATTTAGGATTTGGGACAGGTTTCGATGCGGCGCAACGCCCAAAGAATTAAGATCATTTAAAGATTTAAGGACGTAAAACGCAAAGTGACGTGATCCGGACTCCCTTAATCGCTCAACGAAATACGTTACTCAAAAACCTCAAATTGTTCCCCGTCGAACGACGCGAAAACCATTTTAGGATGCGAATGCTGATGGAAGACATTCCCTTCGCTGTCAATCGCGATCGCACCCGCAAAACCGTCGAAAGGTAGAAGTTCGTCGAACGTTTTGGCGAATGCGTCGCTGAGCGAAAACCCATCTGTGACGCGCGTCACGATCTTGGCTGCGACCGCCCCGGAAACGATGTCCTCGCCTACTCCGGTGCAACTCACGCCGCAACGTTCGCTGGCGTAATTCCCGGCTACGGTAGCCGAATCGGAAATGCGCCCCGGAATTTCGAAACCTTTTCCGCCAGTAGAGGTTGCAACGGCGATTCGCCCGTGTTGGTCGAGCGCGACACAGCCTACGGTTCCGGTTCCGGTTGGTGTTCTTTTGGCCTCGTATTCGGCTCGTCTTTGCGGGATTTCGGTAGAGAATTCGTCGAAGCCGAGTTTTCGGGCGAAAGCAGTGGCGCCTTCGCCTCCGAGGACCTTGTCTTCTGAATCAAGCAATAATTGGGCGACCTGAACGGGATTTTTGACGTTTTCGATGTTGATCACGCCGCTCATTTTTTTGGAATCCCCGTCCATTATCGACGCGCTCATCCTGATTTTTCCGTCCGATTGGATCTGGGAACCGATTCCCGCGTTGAACAACTCGTCGTCCTCGAGCAAAGAGACGGCATGCACGACGGTTTCCAAAGCGGAATTGTGCGTGAGGAATTCAAATGATGCCTTTGCGATGCGTATCAGCGCTTGCTGTTTGGCGACTTTTGTTTCGTTGTTTGTCGAAGATTCGGAGAAAAAACCTCCGTGTATGATGATTTTCATGTGTGACATCGAATGAATCCAACTTTAAACCTTAAACTTTAAACCTTAAACTTTAAACCTTAAACCTAATCCGTCGGGATGCCCAAATCCTCCGCATATTGGGAAGACTTGATCAGCATTTTATGGGTTTTGAGGTTGTAGGTGTCGTATTGACTCATCACGTGCGTCACAAGATGGTTGATCGAGACGGGTTGGCCAAGTTCCACCTGGGTAAGATTGGTGTCTTTGATTTCGCGTCCGTCGACGAGGATCACAAGGCCCGAGCCGATCGCTTCCATTTCGGTTCCGTTCGTGATCAAGAGGCCCGTATCTTCGCCCAGTCCGATGCCCAAAACCCTCGGATTTCCTACCACGGCCTGGAACAAGCGCCCGATTCTTCCGCGTTGGACGAAGTGGGTGTCGATGGTCACGCCGTCGATGAATCCGAGACCGCTTGTGATTTTGACTTCTCCTTTCAGCAACGCTTCGGAACTGCTTCCCTGGTAAATCATAGAGTTCGAAGCGGCCGCGGCTCCTGCCGAAGTTCCCGAATAAATGAAATCCTCGTTGTGGTATTTCTCCAGCAAAAGGTCGTGAAACGGTGTTCCTCCCAAAATGGAAGTGAGCCGCAACTGGTCGCCTCCGGTGAACATGACGACATCTGCGGCTTTGATTCTTTCGAGCGTTTCGGGATCGGAAGCCAATTCGCGCTTCTCCAAATGAAGGACGCCGACGTTTTTCGCTCCGAGATAGTCCCATGCTTTAACGTATTCAGGCCCGATGATGCGCGGAATCTTTGACGCCGTAGTGACGATCTCGATACGGGATTTTTCGTTGTGCTTGGCCTCGTTGAGGATGCGCTTGAGGATGCCGGTCTCGAAAAAATTGATGTTTTTGCTGGCGCTGACGTCAATATCGTTCTCGGTAAAGCTGCCTTTGTCGACGGCCCCGCCTATGATGATGAGTTTTCCTTTTATTTCCATTATAATCCCATAAACTTGGAGGGCGTAAAAATAGGAATAAATGGACAAACGCCCGGTTTTTCTGACGGCAAAGACGGGATTGCACGCATTAATATTCTGATTTGAAAAGCGTTAACCGGATTCATGACTGCGTGAAAAATGCCGGTTTTTGAGGAAAATCCTCACGAAACGCAGCCCAAATCAAATGTTTAACATGAAAATAATTTTGTTTCGATATCGAAATCCGCTATTTTAGGCAATACTTTCACAGATTTAACGAAAATCCTGTGGGTTTTTCTTGAATTTTAAAACATCCATCAGCAGAATCCTAATCAAACAAACCAATGAAAATCTTGAAGATACAGGCATTGCGCGGCCCGAACATCTGGAGCGTGCAACGCAAGAAATTGATACAAATGCGCCTCGACCTCGAGGACATGGAGGAAAAACCGACAAACAAGATCCCGGGATTTCGCGAGCGCATCGAGCAATTACTCCCTACCTTATATGAACATCGCTGTTCGGAAGGCACGCCCGGCGGATTTTTTTCGCGAATCGACCGCGGCACCTGGATGGGTCACGTCATCGAACACATCGCGCTCGAAATCCAGACGCTCGCAGGGATGGAAACCGGTTTCGGACGCACGCGTGAGACTAAAACGCCCGGCACGTACAATGTCGTATTCAGCTATACAGAGGAAAACGTCGGTTTGTTCGCAGCCGAAAGTGCCGTCCGGATTGCAGAGGCCCTGATCGAAGGCGTCGAATACGATCTCGAGGCGGACATCCGGAAAATGCGTGAGATCCGCGAACGCGACCGTCTCGGGCCATCGACGGGAAGTATTGTCGAAGAGGCCGTGGCCCGCGATATCCCATGGATCCGATTGGGTACGAATTCGCTGGTGCAACTCGGTTACGGCGTGAACCAAATGCGCTTCCAGGCGACCATTACGTGCAAAACTTCAAACATCGCCGTCGATATCGCCTGTAACAAAGAAGAAACCAAGCGCATGCTCGACATGAACTCCGTGCCGGTTGCCAGCGGCAGCATTGTCGTGGACGAAGACGGCCTTAAGGAAGTCATCGAAAAAATCGGCTATCCGATCGTGTTGAAGCCGCTTGCCGGAAATCACGGAAAAGGTGCCTCGATCAACGTCAAGACTTGGGAAGATGCCGTGGCGGGCCTCGCATTTGCGCAAACCTACGGACGCCGTACGATTGTGGAAAAGTTCATCACGGGATTCGATTTCCGGGTTTTGGTCATCGACAACAAGCTCGTGGCGGCCGCAAAACGCGTTCCGGCCCATGTGGTCGGAAATGGGGCCGATTCCATCCAACACCTTATAGATGAAACGAATAACGATCCGCGCCGCGGTTACGGGCACGAGAATGTGCTGACCGAAATTTCGGTTGACCGCGATACAGAGGATTTGCTCGCCAAAATGGAGTACACGCTGGAAACCGTCCCGAAAAATGGCGAGATCGTGTATTTGAAATCGACCGCAAATCTTTCTACCGGCGGCACTTCCGTGGACGTTACCGACATGATGCATCCCGAGAATATCTTCCTTGCCGAACGCATCTCGCGCATCATCGGACTCGACGTTTGCGGCATCGACATCATGGCCGAAAATCTGACGCAACCTTTGAAGGAAAACGGCGGATGCATTCTCGAGGTAAATGCGGCTCCGGGCTTCCGGATGCACCTCGCGCCGAGCGAAGGCTTGCCGAGAAATGTCGCGGCTCCGGTCATCGACATGTTGTATCCGCCTGGAAAACCAAGCAGAATTCCGATCATCGCCGTTACCGGAACCAACGGAAAGACGACGACGACACGCCTTTTGGCACATATCGTCAAAAACAACGGCTTCCGTGTCGGTTTTACGACGTCCGACGGGATTTACGTGCAAAATCACATGATGGAAAAGGGCGATACGACGGGCCCGCTTTCGGCAGAATACATTTTGAAGGATCCGACCGTCGAATTTGCGGTTCTTGAAACGGCCCGTGGCGGCATCTTGCGCTCCGGACTTGGCTTCAGCCGATGCGACATTGCCGTGGTCACGAACATACAGGAAGATCATTTGGGCTTGTCCGACATTCATACTTTGGACGACTTGGCTCGCGTAAAGGCTACCGTTGTCAAGAGCGTCAAGAAAGACGGCTGGGCGATCCTGAACGCCGAAGACGAGCACTGCATGAACATCGCCAAAGACCTCAATTGCAATATCGCCTATTTTGCGATGGACGAAGATCATCCGAACGCGAAACGCCTGAGCAAGGAAGGTAAAATCGTCGCCGTTTACGAAAACGGGTTCATTACCGTCAAACGCGGCGAATGGAAAATACGCGTGGAACGGGCTACTCACGTCCCGTTGACGCTGGGCGGAAAGGCCAAATTCATGATCGCGAACGCGCTTGCGGCAACTTTGGCGGCTTACCTTTACGGATTCAAGACCGACGACATCAGCCTGTCGCTGCAAACCTTTATCCCGAGTGTGGCCCAAACACCGGGCCGCATGAACATTTTCGAGTTCAAGCGATTTAAGGTTCTCGTCGATTTCGCACACAATCCATCGGGCTATCTCGGTGTGGAAGATTACCTGCAAAGCGTCGAGGCGACCAAGAAGATCGGTATCATCGCCGGAGTGGGCGACCGACGGGACGAAGACATCAAAGAATGCGGCAAGATCGCCGGGCGCATGTTCGACCACATCATCATCCGACAGGAAAAACACCTGCGCGGACGCACCGAAGACGAAATCGTCAACCTGATTCTCGAGGGCATTTCAGGATCGGGCAAGAACGTGACCTACGAAATCATCACAAAAGAGGTCGATGCGATCAAGCACGCGATCAATTCCGCCGAGGAAGGCACTTACATTACCGCGCTAAGCGATGTCGTGACCAACGCGATCGATATCGTGCAGGAATATTTGGACAAGGAAAACGAGGAAGGGCATATTTAAAGTTTAAGGTTTAAGGTTTAAGGTTTAAGGTTGGAATTCGTTGGGTCACAAAAACCTTCCGATTCTACTTAGACCTTAAACTTTTTTTATCCGACACCTGATCAACCGAGGTTTGGTTTGTCCGACGACTTATAGCTTTGGCTCATACTATTTGCTCGCACCGACAAGGAATGCGCTACGGCTTCGACCATTTATATCCAGTTTAAAACCTTGACCAATTTACAAGGTTATTTAGCCATTAGGGAATCGAAGAAAATTAAACAACAAAAAAGATATTTCGCTACCGACGAAAAGTAGCCTCCAATTGCCGATAACGTTTTGAAAAATCATTGTGATTTTCCCCCAATTTTAAGCCTGAAACCTTCCTCCGCTATCAGGCTAAATGATTCTAAATTTTAACTTATCTGCAAAACTTATTTAATAGTTAAGCGAGTAAAAGCAGACGAAGTTTTCCTCCGCAACTCAACACTTTGAACTAATAAAGCCACAGACTCAAACCTTAAATGCCTAAACACACTCAAAAAAGCAAGTAAAATTGTCGCCGGCACTTTACAACTTTAAATCTCGAACTTTGAACGTTAAACCTTAAACTTCAAACCTTAAACTTCAAACCTACCTCGCGTAACGAATTCCTTGTTTCCTCGACCAACCTGCAAATCCTTACATTTGCAATCCAACTACATTCCCATGATCAAGAGAATAACACTGGCGGTAAGCCTTTTTGTGGCCGTTTCGACCTCGGCCCAAACCCAAAAATTGACTTTAGAGCAAGGCGTTTTGCAACAATTCGGACAGTTCCGCGCCGATGGCATGCGCGGTTTCCAATGGATTCCGAACACCGGCAATTATGTATTTTATGCCGATGGCGGACGCAAGCTCATGACGGCATCGGCAACGAACAAAACCGCGTTAGAACTCGTGGCGTTGGCCGACGTCAACAAAGCGACGGGAGCCGAATTCAAGTCGTTCGGCGGTGTCGCCTTTAAAAATTCAGACACTTTTATCCTCACTTCAGGTGGGAAATCCTACGAATTCAACTTTAAGACGAAGACCGGAAAATTGATTGCCGAATTGCCTTCTGAAGCTGAAAACACGACTTGGGACGAAGCCCGAAAAGTCGCCGCGTTCACACAGGCGAACAACCTGTATTTCTGGAAGGAAGGTTCGGTTAAGGCCGTCACCAACGAAACCAGTAAAGAAATCGTGTCGGGAGCCTCGATCGCGCGCAATGAGTTTGGGATTTCGGGCGGAATTTTCTGGTCGCCGAAAGCCAATTTGCTTGCGTTTTATCAAAAAGATGAATCGGAAGTTGCCGACTATCCGCTGCTCGACATAAATGAAACGCCAGGAAAACTCCAAAGCATCAAATATCCGATGATTGGACAAAAAAGTGAAAAGCCCAAAGTCGGGATTTACAATCTGACTTCCGGAAAATCGGTTTTTATTTCGCCAAAAGGCGCCTCGGACGATTACCTGACGAACCTCGCCTGGACGCCTGACGAAAAATATGTGTTGATCGCCGAGGTCAACCGTGCCCAAAACCACATGCACCTGAATCTGTACGACGCCAATTCGGGCGCTTTCATTCGGACGATCCTCGAAGAAAAATCGAATGCCTGGACAGAACCGGAACACCCTGCGTTTTTCCCGAACGCGAAGTCGAACAACTTCGTCTGGACCAGCGAACAGGACGGTTTCAACAATTTTTACTACTATAACCTCGAAGGCAAACTGCTCAAGAAATTGACGTCGAACAAGTTCATGGCGCGCGATATCATCGGAGCCAACCCATCGGGAACCGAGTTCTACTTTAAGGCGACAGGCCCGAATCCGACGAATATGTTGGCTTACAAAGTCGACCTCAAAGGAAAACAGACGCTGCTGACCAAAGATGAAGGCGTCCATAACGTGGCGATTTCCACCGACGGAAATTTCGTTTTCGACGAATATTCAAACCATTCGACTCCGGGCAAATCGCTGATCTGGAACAAATCCGGCAAGTCCGAGACGCTGATAGAAAGCCCGAATAAGTACAAAGATGTCGTCATGGGCTCATCCGAGATCAAGACAATCAAGGCCGCTGACGGAAAGACCGATTTGTACACCCGCCTGATCAAACCAAGCAACTTCGACCCGAGCAAAAAATATCCCGTTTTCGTCTACGTGTACGGCGGGCCGCATGCCCAACTCATCACGAATTCCTATCTCGACGGAGCCAATTTGTGGATGTATTGGATGGCGGAACAGGGCTACCTGGTCTTTACCGTCGACAATCGTGGATCGGACAACCGCGGCGTCGCATTTGAAAGCGTGATCCACGGACGCGTCGGCGTTCACGAAATCGACGACCAGATCAAAGGCGTGGAATACTTGAAATCACTGCCGTATGTCGATGCCAACCGCTTGGCCGTCCACGGATGGAGTTTCGGCGGATTTATGACGACTTCGCTGATGCTGCGCCAACCCGACGTTTTCAAAGTTGGAGTCGCAGGCGGCCCGGTCACCGACTGGAAATTTTACGAAATCATGTACGGCGAACGCTATATGGACACGCCGGCCGAAAACCAAAAAGGTTTCGACGAATCAAGTACGCTAAATTATGTAAAGAACCTCAAAGGAAAATTGCTCTTGATCCACGGGACGAGCGATGACGTCGTGGTCATGCAACAAAACTTCGCGCTTGTCAAAAAGTTCGTCGAAGCCCAAAAACAAGTTGACTTCTTCCCTTATCCGATGCACAAGCACAATGTTTCCGGTCGCGATCGCGTGCATTTGATGCAGAAAGTGCTCGATTACGTGATTGAAAACAACAAATAAACGATTCAAAAACAATTTGGAACGCCTGGGGAAACTCGGGCGTTTTTTTTGGAGCCGGGAACCTGCCCTCGCCGGTCGCTTTTTGAATCCTCAAAGGTTTTGAAAACCTTCGAGGTTTCAAAAGAGCTCCGACAACGGCTCGGTCAGGGCTAGGCCCCGGAATATGGGAACGTTTTGAGTACAGGGACAAAATCCGTTTCTTTGCCGAATGAGCAAACCGTCGTCCAAAGCCGCTTCCACGAGACTTGAAATCCTGAGCAAGGCTTTCGAACTGATTTACAAAAACGGCTACCAGACGACGAGCGTGGATGTCATCATCGCCGAAACCCGCGTAACCAAAGGCGCGTTTTATTACCATTTCAAAAATAAGGACGAAATGGGCCTAGCGCTGATCCGGGAAATCATGTCGCCGGGAATGATGGACACGATCGCAACGCCATTGCAAAATTCCCAAAACCCGACTGAGGATATTTACAAGGTTTTTGAATCCCTGCTGCTTACCAATCCTACTATCACACAGGAATCAGGATGCCCTGCGGCAAACCTTGCCCACGAAATGTCCGCTCACGTCTATTTCCGGAGCGCGCTTCACAACCTTACCAAAACCCTGGAGCACGTTATAGCGACAACGCTCGAATCTGGCAAAGCGATCGGCAAAATCAACCCGTCGGTAAATTCCAACGAGGTCGCAGCGTTCGTTATGGGCAGTTATTGGGGTGCCCGCAACCTTGGAAAGCTGGAAGAAGGCAAAAAAATATATCGCGCTTACCTGGCCCAACTTCGAAACTATTTGCGAACACTTAGCTAAACCGCGTCGCAAAATCACGGGACGGGCAAAAAAAATTCAGTCCAAAAACATACCAATTAGTATGTTTTAGTATATTTGCGCAAAATTACCGCTTATGTATGCGACTGGACTCTTCTTACATTCCATAACCCGATGGGCCGTCCTGATAGCGTTGCTATTGGCTATTTACAAATCGGCACGGGGCTATTTCAGGAAACGTGACTTCACGAAAAGCGATAACTCCATCCGGCACTGGACCGCCACGATAGGTCACATCCAATTGATGATCGGCATGTTCGTGTATACGCAAAGCCCGATGGTCGCTTATTTCTGGGCCAACAAAAAAGAAGCCGTTAAAAACGCGGACGCCTTATTCTTCGGAGCCGTCCATATCCTTTTGATGTTCGCGGCCGTGATCCTGATGACGATTGCATCGGCAAAAGCAAAACGAGAAGCGACATCGTCCGCAAAGTTCAAGACCATGCTCGTTTACTTTTCGATAGCACTTGTGATCATCTTTCTTGCAATTCCGTGGCCTTTCTCTCCTTTTGTCCAACGCCCTCTATTTCGATGAAATGAAAAACCATATTTCCAGACTTCGCCTTGCCGGTTGGCTCGAAGGACTTTCGCTGATCGCCCTTATTTTTATCGCCGTACCGCTAAAATATATTTGGGACGCACCTCAGTTCTCGAAAATTCTCGGTCCGGTACACGGCTGCCTGTTTCTGCTATTTGTATTTTCCGTGTTCCAAACTGCCGTGGAGCAGCGCTGGAAATTTACACAAACCACCTGGAAAGTGCTGTTGGCGTGCCTGATTCCGTTTGGGACGTTCTATGTGGACAGGAAAATCTTACGCAAACTAGACGCTCAAGACAATGGTACGCATTTTTAAAACAGACATCCGCGACACTTTTGCAGTGAATGCGGTCCGGGTCAAGCTCGACGAACTGCTGTGGTTCGCCAAATGGAATTTCGACCTCGAAGACCAGGATCGTATCCTGCGTGTTGAATATCCGGACGGCGTCGTATTTTCGATTGAGGAAGGTTTACAAAAGTTAGGACTTTCGTGTGTGGAGCTGCATTGATCGCCGAGCTCGAAACGCCCCGGACGGACAACAAAATCGATCTAAAAAAAGCGACCCGAAGATCGCCTTATGCCATATTCTCTTACGGATAGCAAGCAGAAACACAAAAAAAATCCCGAAGCAAGAGCCCCGGGACTTTTCGAAACATGGCAGTTTCCTTTCCAGAATTAATTTTTCCAAAAGTTCCAAAGTTTGCCCGAGAACCTGAAGTAGGCGGAATCCGGCGAAAGGCGCAACCGGTTTTCGACAGGGATCCGTCCTTTTAAAAATTCAAGCCGCGCCTCGGCCGTTCTCAGCGAAACCCATTGCTGCAATAGATTTTCGGCCGTGCCGGCAAGCTTTTGTCTTGAGTTTTCATACGATTGGTACTCGTTCTGCAATTCGTAGTCGTATTCGCCAATGACCGCAAATAACGGGTAATCGTATCTCAGGCTGAAATCGTGGGCCGAGCGCACTACCCCGAAACAGGTTGCCGTCCGCAAGAATCGTCTTGAGCGTATTCTCGAACTTGTACAAGGCGTATTCATCCGTGTCAAAATTCGAAAGCAATTGGGCGAATTCATAGCCGTTTTTGCTGCCGTAATTAAAGTTGTAGAACGCTTTCCAGAGCGCACTTTTTTTGAGGCCGTCGCTGTCGTCTAGCGAATAGAGCCATTTTTCGAATTCCTTTAGCGAGAGGTTCTTTTCGAGAACGTCGAAGAATTTTAGGGTTAGAGCTTTCATGATGATCGTATATTCGTTGCGTTGTTGTTGATATAATGATTTTAATCGTTCCTTTTGTTCATTCGAACCGGCGTTTCGTTTGCCCCCATACTTTGATTTGAAACGGGCGTCTCCCAACTTTAAACCTTGAACCTTAAACTTTAAACTTCAAACAAAAAAAAAAGCACCTGCTGTTGGCAAGTGCTTCGTATCTAAAGGGAAAGAACGTCATTTTCTTCGCGTTTGTCTACTTGTACACTTGCCCGTGCGGCCATTTCGGTCACACACATTGAAGAGCTCCACCTGTTTAGGTTGCTTCATCGTGCGGTTATGGATTGAAATAAGGTTCATCGCTTTTATTTTGTAAGTAGTACGGTTAGTTTGAACGTTGCAAAGAAACTAAGACTTTTTGGAATCTGCAAGAAAAAATAAAATTATTTTATTGAAAATCAACGAGTTATGAAATTGTCAGGCAATAGTTACCTTGTCCGCAACGTGTGCGGATACTCATATTCAGGATTCGGCATCAGCAGATGGTGATCCAAAAACTTAGCGGCAGTTGCGTTTACAATGTAGTTTCATTCCAATTGGTCATAAAAAAAGCGCCCCAAAAAGAGGCGCCTTGTGTGATATTCTTATCAATTACTGATTCAGATTATGGGTTTACACAAAACGCCCGCATGCCAAAACGGTTTCACGTCCTGACGGTTACAATTCGACATAATATGGTTTTGCGTTTTCATCTGTCGCGAAATTAGTGATTTAAGTCCGATATCCGATCGTTTAAAGTGAGGTTGGCGCAACTTTATCATTTTTTTAGGAAGCTCCTCCCGCTGTCCGCTTTTAGTCCTCTCGCCCCAACCCAATTTTTGCGGTAGCGTTTCCGGCTTCCTGAGGTCGCCGTCCCGCAACCCAAAAATCAGGGTTGGTGCGCTGCGGGCTAACCGCTCCCATCGGGGCTATGGCATCGGGTGGCAATATCCATCGGTGTTCTACGTTGAAATCTGAAATGAAGCATTTTCGATCGAACTGGAATCTCGGCTTTTACGGACTTTCCGTTATACCGATATTGTACACGGTTCTGTCGTGCTTCCTATATTTCAACGCATATTTGCTGCTTGGCCATTTTCCGAAACCGAGTCTTAATGATCCCGGGACCTTTGCACTTCCCGAATATTTAGGAAAAGTCGCATTGCTTTCCCTTTTTTGTCTGCCGTATTCTTTTGTAGCCTGGCTTTTGCTGTCGGCCGCTTACCTTTACCGCCACCGCAAACCGCTGAATGTCGTCGCACTCGTATTTTCGTTAACCGCTTATGCGATTGCGGCCGGGATCGTATTTTCGAACGTCACGGAATGGCTGCTGGACTGACTATTGTCGCGTCCCGAGTTCCCGCATCGTTCGTTTGAAACCTTCTACATTCTGAGCATGTGCTTCGTGCTTTCCATGCCTGACGACCCACTTTCCGGAAGCTATCGTGCCCAAAATGTTCGAAACATCCGCCGAATAGACAAACGTATTGCACAAGTTTTTTACCGATGCCGTCGCCGCGAGAGCCGAATCCGCATCCATCACGACCGCATCGAAAGCATCGCCGACCTTAAAAAAAGTTTCGTTCTGCGCGCCCATCGCCTTGCGTCCGGATTGCCATGCCGATCTTATCGCATTAAATCCGCTGTCGCCTTTTGCCGGTTCATAAAACGTAGTCCGCTTATGCGAGATCAGGCGTTGTCCGTAATCGAGGATTCGCAATTCCTCGAACGGATTGAGCCCGACATGGCTATCGGTACCGATCGACCATTTTCCGCCGAGGTTTTTATAATCTTCAAAACGAAACAACCCGTCCCCGAGATTTCCTTCCGTGCTCGGGCAAATCACGACGTTGGCGCCTGATTTTGCTATTTCGGCCACTTCCGCACCGTCGAGGTGCGTCGCGTGCACCAAATGGTAATTCGAATTCACGCCACAATTATCCAATAGCCACTGAACAGGTCGTTTTCCGTGAAACGCCAGACAATCCTCGATTTCCTTAAGTTGCTCCGAGACATGTATGTGGAACGGTTGGTTTTGATCCATCCCGTTTGTCAACCTCACCACGTCTTCGGGTTTTACCGCGCGAAGCGAATGGATTCCGGTTCCCCAGTTCGCCCCTTCGCAAGCCGCCACCGATCGTTTCGTCGCCTCGAGCAATTCGAGATAGTCTTCCAAAGTCGATGAAATAAAACGCTGTTGTTTCTCTACCGGAGGCTGCCCAAAACCGCCTTGCTGGTAAAACATCGGAACCAGCGTGATCTTTATTCCCGTCTTTTTCGCGGCGGCCACCAATCGCTCGCCCATCTCGGACAAATTTGCGAACGGCTTCCCGTCTTTATCGTGGTGCAAATAATGGAATTCCGCTACCGAAGTGTAACCGTGCCGGAGCATCTCGGCATATAACATCGCTGCGATATCCTCGAGCTGGTCGGGCGAAATGGTAAGGGCCAAATTGTACATGGCCGTGCGCCAGCTCCAAAAATCGTCGGGAACGCCGGTGCCTTCGTGCAGTTCGGCCAAACCGGCCATCGCATACTGGAACGCATGCGAATGGGCATTCTGGAAACCCGGCAACGCAAATCCGTTGACTTGTTCGCCCAACCTGTTTTGGGCAATCGATTCGATCTTCCCGTTTGCATCTATTGAAACCGCGGCATTCTCAAGCCATCCGTTTTCGGTAAGCAGTCCTTTAAAACAAAACGTCTTCATTTTTTTAGCACATCAATGATATTCGTAAACATGTCTTTGAGCAACGCACGCATTCCCTCTGCTCTTCCCTCGTGATATTCGGTTTCGGAATCGTCCATGTAATTTTTCTTGGCCATTTCGAGTTGGAGCGCGTGGATATTGTCTTGGCGCTGCCCGAAAAAACGCGTGATGTAACCGCCTTTGAACGGAATGTTGTGATTTACCTCGAACGGCCCTTTCTTCAACGCCTCGTAAGCTGCGGCAATGATCGCTGGCGAGGCCGACGTCAGGTCGTTGTCACCTAAGATCAGGTCGGGAAACGGAGTTTTTGAAATTCCCGGCACCGATTTCCGGATCGAATGCGCGTCAAACAACAACGCCACGCCATGTCTTTCGACCAATCCCGCGAGCATTTCCTCGACCTTTTTGTGATACGGAATAAAATATTCTTCGAGCCGTTGTTCGATTTCGGCATCGTCGGGCTTTTTCCCGTGGTAAAGCGCAAGTCCGTTAAAATCGGTTACCGGGCAAAGGCCTGTGATGACGCGCCCGTCGTAGTACAGCGGTTCGCGTTGCGGATAGCGGTTCAGGTCGATAACCCAACGGCAATAATTCGCCTCGATCATCCCGATTCCCATGGCGGGCGCGAAGTCGTATAATTTATCGATGAACCAGTCGGCGTCGTCCGGGCGCTCGGCCAATTCGGGTTTGATACGCGATTTTATCCCAGGCGGAAAATAGGTGCCGGAGTGAGGCGAACTGATGAGTATCGGGACCTCATCGGCGGTAGGTTGAGTAATTGTATAGAGTTCCATCGGATTCTTTTTTCAAATGTAGGTATTTAAGATAACAGACGAATGGAGAGCGGACGATAGATGCTCGAGCGAGCATGGATTTGCATTTTCGCTGATTTCGTATCATTAATGGGTTTGGCGTTTGGGAATGGCGAGTATCGCGAATTTGTTGGAATACGTGGGTGTAACTTTTTGGTTGTTTTCCAGTTGGTGTTTTGCGTTCGCAGATTTAAGATTTCATACAGTTTTTCTGGATGTTGGCGTGGGTGAAGCTGGGTAAATTTAGGGTGGGTGGCGGGGGCATTTTTTCCAGGCAAATTTTATTTTCCGACGTCAGCATTTAATCTGCGCCGGAAGTTTAAAATCTGACGCTGAGAGCAAACGCGACATTCCGCACAGAATCAACCTCGGGAAACGAACGCCGATCAACCGTTGAACTTAAAGGACGAACTGGTAGGGTTCAGTAGGGAAATGAAAACGTTCTCGTTATTTTTATCGAAACCAAATCCCCACACATGAAATTCCGCTTCATTCTGCTTTTTTTGCTTTTCGCCCTCACGCTTTTCGCCCAGACACGAAAAAAAACGGATTTCGATTTCGGGTGGAAATTCCAGTTCGGGCACGCCTCGAATCCGGAAAAAGATTTCAATTATTCGGTTGAGACTATTTTTTCCAAATCCGGCAGCGACGGTAAGACGGCGGTAAGTCCAGGTTTCAACGATTCCAATTGGACAACCCTCAACCTTCCGCACGATTGGGCCGTGGCGCTGCCGTTTCGATATATTGACCATTTCGGTGTGCAATCACACGGTTACAAGCCGGTCGGCGGGCATTTCCCTGAAACTTCGATCGGTTGGTACCGCAAACATTTCAAATTGGATGCATCCGACAAAAACCAGCGGTTCGAGCTACAGTTCGACGGGATTTACCGCGACGCCCAAGTGTGGGTCAACGGCTTTTACTGCGGACGCAACGAAAGCGGTTATCTCGGCGCCAATTACGATGTTACGGATTTTGTATCGTTTGAAACCGAAAACGTTGTGGTTGTCCGCGTCGACGCATCCCAATACGAAGGCTGGTTTTACGAAGGTGCGGGCATTTACCGCCACGTTTGGCTCAATCAGTACGACGACGTCCACATCGATACCGACGGGATTTTCGCCCATGCCAAAATTGCCGGTAAAAAGGCGAACCTGACCGTAGAGACGACGATCGCCAACGACGGGTTCGAAAATGCCGATGCTACCGTACAGTTTCTCGTGAAGGATCGGTTAGGGAAAGTGGTTGCGAGTTCGGCAAGTTCCAAAATCTCGCTGTCGGAAGGAAAGAAAACGACGATAAACCAACACGTCCCGGTCTCCAATTTGCGTTTGTGGTCGCTTGAAGATCCTTATCTCTACCGGATTTCGGTCCGCGTCAGCCAAAATGACAAATTGATCGATTCGGAGATCGTCCCATTCGGATTCCGCACAATTGAAATCAAAAACAACGGCGTTTTCGTCAACGGAAAAAAGCACAAAATAAAAGGCGTCAACAATCACCAGGACCACGCAGGAGTCGGCTCGGCAATTCCCGATCATTTGCACTACCACCGCGTGATGCTCGAAAAACAAATGGGCGTCAACGCCTGGCGCATGAGCCATAATGCTCCGGATCCGGTGCTCTTGATGGCTTGCGATTCCCTCGGAATGTTGGTCATGAATGAAAATCGCCTCGTCAATTCCGGAAAGGAATACGCCGGCCAGTTTCGGAAATTGCTAAAGCGCGACCGCAACCATCCTTCGATATTTATGTGGTCGATTGGGAATGAAGAAGGCCTGATCCAGAAAAACGACACCGGAAAACGCATCGCAAAGTCGCTGCTCTCGATCTTACGTCAATACGACCACACACGAACCGCTACGTATGCAGCTAATTTCGGGAACGAATTCGAAGGCATAAACGAAGTAATCCCCGTGCGTGGATTCAATTACAGCCATAAAGCGGTCGCCGATTACCACAAATCACACCCTGGCCAGCCTATCATCGGCACCGAAATGGGCAGCACCGTGACTACGAGAGGTGTCTATGAAAAAGACACGATCCGCGCTTACGTGCCTGACCAGGACATTTCGTTCCCGTCCTGGGCGAGCCGTGCAGAGGATTGGCAGAAATTGTCGGCCGAAAACGACTATTGGCTCGGCGGGTTCATCTGGACCGGATTCGACTATCGCGGTGAGCCGACGCCTTACACCTGGCCCAATATCGGTTCCCATTTCGGGATAATGGATAGCTGCGGTTTCCCGAAAAATCTCTACTATTATTATCAAAGCTGGTGGACCGATAAGGACGTCATGCACATTTCACCTCACTGGAACTGGCCGGAAAAGCGCCATTGGAACAAGCCTTCGGACGATGTCGAGGTTTGGGTGAATTCCAATGCGGATAATGTGGAATTGTTCCTCAACGGCAAATCACTCGGTAAAAAAGACATGCCGGGAAATGGCCACCTGAACTGGACCGTTCAGTACGAACCGGGAAAACTGGAAGCCATCGGATACAAAAGAGGCAAAAAAATCAGTGGATCGGTCGAAACTACGGGCGCGCCGGTCGAAGTGGTCGTCACGCCTTACAAAACCACGATGACCGCCGACGGAAAAGACGTGGCTATCGTCAACATTTCGGTAATCGACAAGGAAGGGCGAACCGTGCCTGATGCAGACAATATGATCCGATTTGAAATTAAGGGCGACGCCAAGATAATTGGTGTCGGGAACGGAGATCCTAGTTCACACGAACCGGACAAATGCTCGGACGGTGCCTGGCAACGCTCGCTGTTCAACGGTTTTGCGCAAGTCATCGTCCAGGCCGGGACGACATCCGACTTTATTCATTTCGATGCCAAAGCTGCGGGATTGACCACCGGAGCTACCGACTTCATCACCGTCGAACCTGCGAAAAAAAGGATTGTCACGTCCGATAAAAAATATGCGCTGTCAGGAGAAGCCGCCAAACCGCGTCCCGTCGACCAGATGCTCGGCGCCGACATTTCTTTTCTTCCCGAACTCGAAGCCCGCGGCATGAAATTTTTCGATAAGGGCGTTGAAAAAGATGCGATCGCCATCCTGAAAGACCACGGTTTCAACTACGTCCGGTTAAGGATTTTCAACGAGCCTGCCAACGAAAAAGGCTATTCGCCCGGCAAAGGTTTTTGTGATCTCGCCCACACCCTGGAAATGGCGAAACGCATAAAATCCGCGGGAATGAAATTGTTGCTCGATTTTCACTATTCCGATTATTGGGCCGATCCGGGCAAGCAGTACAAGCCAAAAGCCTGGGAAGGCCAATCGATGGAGCAACTCAAAAAATCGCTTTACGACTGGACGTTCAAAGTGATGTCCGAACTCAAAAACCAAAACACTTTGCCTGACATGGTTCAGGTGGGCAACGAGATCAACCACGGCTTGGTTTGGCCAGAGGGTTCAATCGCGAATCCCGACGGCATGGCGCAACTGTACAATGCAGGAGTCGCCGCCGTGAAAGCAGTGAATCCGAAAACACAGATGATGTTTCACCTTGCATTGGGCGGACAACATTTCGAATCTACCGAATGCCTTGACGAAATGGTCAAACGCAATGCGCATTTCGACGTGATCGGATTGTCCTATTATCCGAAATGGCACGGTACGATCAATGATTTGGAATACAATATTTTCGAATTGTCCGAGCGCTACGACAAAGATGTGATCGTGGTCGAATATTCACACAAGAAACAGGAAGTCAACAAGGCTGGTTTCGATTCGCCTAACGGACGCGCCAAAGGAACCGCAATCTGGGAGCCGCTTTCGACTTGGGAGAAATTCTTCGAGCGCGACGGAAAGTCGAATGCGTTGCTGCTCGAATACGATGACATCAGCGCAAAGTTCCTCAAAAAATAACGCGACCGCCATCCGAATCCGGCCAATTTGAGACTAGCCAATTTTAAAAAAACCAAATTGTTGCAAAACGTTTGTTACAAATTAAAATGTAATGAAACATTCGTGACAGCTGTTTGTTTGCAGAATTGGCGCGGCAAAAAAACCCAACAAATCCCGAACCGGAACTATCTTGGCGGCCCGTGTGTTTCGGGTTCTCCTGAAAGTCGCGAAATACATTTTTCCCTGAGCTTCCAAACCGCTTCGAAATCAAGCGGAATTTTTTCGGATGCGATCCACGTCCGAATAAAGTCTTTGTGAATTTTGATCTTATAATCCGCGACCTGGTCAGGTTCGATGGGCATTTCGCAAAGAATGTCGGGCAATATCGCGCCTACGTCCGACTGCGGATCCGTAAAATCGAAGCGATGCCCGTCGATAACCAAGTAACAATGCGCTTCGGGAATGAATTCCAAACCCGATGCTTCAAGTGTGTCGCCAATTCCTATTGTATTGACGCGATTCATTTTGTAAATCCCGAGCATCAACCCGACGTTTATCCTATTTTCGTTGGCGATCGATTTGAGCAACGCATGTTTGGAACTGCAGCTTCCCTTGCCTTCAGATAACACCAAGCCAAACTCATAACGGTTTTCATTTCTGCCATACGGAAGTTTCCGGACGTGCTCCACAACCGAGTTCCAATCGTGCAAACCAAGTGATGTGGCCATTTTGGAAAATTTCCCGTCCGATGTCAGCAATGGGGAGCGCAACGCCAGCGCAACCAAAAAACCTTCCGGATCGGGCAAAACCGTCGCGTTCGCGTTCCAATACGGATTTTTCGCCTGTACAGGAAGCACGCCGTCGCCCAACGCACGTTTTACGATCGCGTCGATTTCAGACTGCGTATCGAAATAAAACGCAAACAGGTCGTCTTCATCCGAAATATGTTTGGGTGCCTCGTCCGATATGGTAAACTCCAATTCCCAATCTGAGTCTGGCCATCCCAAAAAAACTCCGCTATAGGCGCCGTGCTGCTTGAATTGGCCCAAAACGCGAAGCCCGATGACTTCGGTGTAAAAACCGAGCATCGGGCTTAAATTTTTGGCATGTCGGGCGACGCGCAACCGCATCAGAAGATGTAGGTAATGACCTCGCCTGCCCCAAGTTTTCCTACAAAACTCATCGCATTGTGGTTGACCGAAAACTTTTTGGATTCTTTTGATGTGTTGACCACAACCAGGACGACTTTTCCGTCAGGTGTTAAAAATCCTACGTTGGGAAGGCCTTCGACTGCCGACGTCTTGATGCGCTTCGATCCCGGCCGTACGAATTTGGATGCGTGTGCCATGTGATAATACGCGACGTTTTTGACGTACTTCGACCCTGCTATCGTAACGGCGCCCATGCAGCTTGTACAACCGCCGCGATCGGTGTGGGGATCGTAATTCGGGTCTGACGCCAGATTCCATTGCAACACGGTTTTCGCCCAGTTTTGGGTAGCGCCGACCAACAGGTGTTCAACGTTCCATTTGAGGTCGTTGGGGAAATCGCCGGGACCGCCCGTCCATTGCTCGGTAAAATAAATATGCTTGTCCGGATGGGCATCGTGTACTTTGCTCATCGCATCGATCGTGCCTCCGTAAAGATGGAAAGCGGACCCGTCGACGAATTTCTTGGCTTGGGGATCGTTGAGGATTTCAATCGGATATTCCGGTTTGTCGCAATTGTGGTCGTAGACGATGATTTTGGTCTTGATCGCCGCTTTTTGGAATGCCGGACCCAGGAAATCGCGAACGAATACCGCCTGGTCTCTGGCTTCCATGTACATGCTCGGATTGTTGCCGGGATGCAGCGGTTCGTTTTGGATCGTGACGGCGTCGATGATGATGCCCTCAGCTTTCATGCCTTGGATATATTTCACGAAATAATCCGCGTAAGCGCCGTACCATTCCTTTTTTAGGCTACCGCCGCGGGTGTCGCCATTGTCTTTCATCCAGACGGGTGCCGACCAAGGCGAACCCATGATCTTGATTTTCGGATTGATCGCCAGGATCTTTTTGAGGATCGGGATCAAACCTGTTCGCTTGTCGTGTTCGAGGCTGAACTTTTCGAGCTTCGGATCGGTTTGTCCTGCCGGAAGATCGTTATACGAAAAAACGCGGTCGTCGAGATCTGAAGCACCTATGCTCAGGCGCAGGTAGCTGATGCCGATCGCATTGCCATCTGTAGAAAAAAGGTCTTTTAGGATCTCTGCCTGGTATTCGGGCTCCATGGCGGTAAGCAATTGGGCGCTGCCGCCGGTAAGGCAATAGCCAAACCCGTCTATTTCCTGGTATTTCTGGCTGGCGTCTATCGTAATACCGTTGCGGTTGCCCATGCCTGAGGCCGCGACGAAATTAAAATCCGGCTGCTTCTGGAACAATACGGATTTGTCGCCTTTGGTAAGCCAGGAGGTTACGTTCGATTGCTGTTTTTTTTGTGCCTGCGTCATAGCCGAACATAGCACGAACGCCGCAATTGTCGTTGTTTTTACAAAATTCATGTCTGGTTTTTTTGATTTCGGGATTCGCAATTCCCATTTTTCGAAGTTACGCATTTGGAGGCATTTGGAGGCATTTTTTTTTCGAAGCCCGTCGCACTGCGTCACCGCCAAAAAAAATCCCGTTGATGAGACGGGATAAAACTTTGCGATTGGTGAGTGATTGGATTGATTGATGACTTCGATTGGCTGATTTTTTTCCGCTGCGTTCCAAAAAGGTCGGCTGCGCTTGATGATTGTTCTTTAAAGAAGATCGGCTTTGCGATTTGTTACAGTGTTTTTGAAAAATTTCCAACTTTAACTTTTAAATGCGTGTAGGAGACATAAATGCTGCCGTTAGGAGCGGCTTTGATTTTTATGCCGGTCCCGTTGATCCCAAATGGATGCTGTCCCATCAACTCCGGTTGAAAATCAATGTCGCACGTCGCCGGACGTGAAAGTGGTGATTGTTAAATAAAACTTGAATTCGCCGATGCCGAAATCCCAAAAAACTATATTTGCGCGACAATTGCCTGACATGACATTCGACCTTATACAAAAAGACCCGCAAACCAAGGCGAGAGCGGGCAAAATCACAACAGATCACGGCGTCATCGAGACTCCTATTTTTATGCCCGTCGGCACGGTGGCGTCGGTGAAGGGCGTGCATCAGCGCGAGCTCAAGGAAGAGATCAATCCTGACATCATCCTCGGGAACACCTACCATCTATATTTGCGGCCCCAAACCCACATCCTTGAAAAAGCGGGTGGTTTGCACAAATTCATGGGTTGGGACAGAAATATCCTTACGGATTCCGGCGGCTACCAAGTCTATTCGTTATCTGCAAACCGGAAGATCAAGGAAGAAGGTGTAAAATTTAAGTCCCATATCGATGGTTCCTACCACGTTTTCACGCCTGAGAACGTCATGGAAATCCAACGCACGATAGGAGCCGACATCATTATGGCCTTTGACGAGTGTACGCCTTATCCTTGCGATTACCGTTACGCCCAACGTTCGATGCACATGACCCACCGCTGGCTCGACCGCTGCATCAGCCACCTGGGGAAAACGCCCGTGAAATACGGTTACGACCAGGCTTTTTTCCCAATCGTACAAGGAAGTACTTACAAAGACCTGCGCAGGCAGTCGGCGGAATATATTGCCAATTCGAACCAGGTCGGGAATGCCATCGGAGGACTTTCCGTGGGCGAGCCTGCCGAGGAAATGTACGCGATGACCGAGGTTGTCACCGAAATTCTTCCGGAAGACAAGCCGCGTTATCTGATGGGCGTCGGGACACCGATCAACATCCTGGAAAACATCGCGCTCGGCATCGACATGTTCGACTGCGTGATGCCGACGCGAAACGCCAGGAACGGCATGTTGTTTACGGCTCATGGAACCATCAACATCAAGAACCTCAAATGGGCCGACGATTTTTCCCCGATTGACGAGAACGGGACGACATTCGTGGATCGCGAATACACGAAAGCCTATCTGCGCCATCTTTTCGTCGCGGACGAATATTTAGGCAAACAAATCGCGACAATCCACAACCTCGGGTTTTACATGTGGTTGGTGCGTGAAGCCAGAAAACATATATTAGCGGGAGATTTCAGGCAGTGGAAGGAAATGATGGTGAAGCAGATGGATAAACGTTTGTGATTTGCCACCTGATTTTGTTCGTTTAGCTTACGTCTTAAGACATACCCAGTTATGAAAATCATCGACCTCTACATCCTCAAACGCTATCTCGCCACGTTCTCGGTGATGTTGCTGATGTTCATCCCGATCGGGATCGTGATCGACGTTTCCGAAAAGGTCAACAAGATGATAGAAAACAAGATCCCATTCGTGGAGATCGCGTTGTATTACCTGAATTTTACGATCTATTTCGCGAATTTGCTGTTTCCGATATTCCTCTTTCTATCGGTAATCTGGTTCACGTCCAAACTTGCCAACAATACAGAGATCATCGCCATCCTGAGTTCCGGGATTTCGTTCACGCGTTTTTTACGGCCTTATATTGTCGGTGCGACGATCGTTTCGCTTGTGGTTTTGCTGGCCGGATTTTTTATTGTCCCGAAAGCCAGCCAAGGTTTCAATGATTTCCGATACCAATATCTCAAAGGAGGCGGAAAGGAAAAGATGCGCAAAACTTCAGATGTCTTCCGCCAGATCAACGACGACGTGTTCATCCATGTGACCAATTACAACCAAAGCTCCAAAATGGGCTTTAATTTTACGCTCGAAAAATTCGACAAGCAAAAAAAATTGCAGTTCAAGATAACCGCAAGCCGCATCAAATTCAACGAAAAATCCAAGAAATACACGCTTTACAATTACACGCGACGCTCGGTCGGGCCTTTGAACGACAAGATCGTATCCGAGACCAAAAAAGACACGGTTTTTCCGTTCGAGCTCGAAGACCTCACGCCAACCGTTTACGTGGCCGAGACCTTGACGTTAGGCGAACTCAACGATTTTATCGAAAAGGAACGCAAGCGCGGGTCGGGCAATATCGACACCTATCTGGTCGTGCTGTACAAAAAATACAGTTTGCCGGTTTCCGCCTTTATCCTGACGATCATCGCCGTCTCCGTTTCGGCCATGAAGCGACGCGGCGGAATGGGAATGAACCTCGCCATCGGGATCGGGATCGCGTTCACGTTCGTCTTTTTCGACAAGATCTTCGGGACATTGGCCGAAAAGTCGAGCATTCCGCCGTTTCTGGCCGTCTGGCTCCCGAATGCCCTTTTCGGTATCTTAGCCGTTTATTTGTTGCGCAATGCCAAACGGTAAACTAAAAAGCTATCTCCTCTTACACCTCATCGTTTTCATTTGGGGATTCACGGGCGTGCTCGGCGGCCTCATTTCGATCAACGGGACGCAGCTCGTGTGGTATCGCATGTTGCTGGCATCGGGATTTTTGTTCGCATGGCTCGCATTGACCAAAACCTCGATGAAGCTGCCGCGCAAAGTCCTGCTGAAACTTACTTTCGTCGGGTTGCTCATCGCCATCCACTGGATTTTGTTTTTCACCGCGATAAAGGTTTCCAACGTTTCAATTACGCTGGCGATGTTTTCCATGGGCGCGTTTTTCGCCGCCGTTTTCGAGCCGCTGTTTTACAATAGAAAGATGCTGTGGTACGAAATTCTGTTCGGACTCGTCATCATCGGGGCATTAAGCCTGATCCTCAACGTGGAATTCCAGCACTTCAACGGAATGGTACTCGCGCTGATCTCGGTGTTTTTCGGTGTGATGTTCACGCTCATCAACGGAAAGCTCACGCTCGAATACGACCCGAAAGTCATCACATTGTATGAGTTCCTGACCGGGTTCGGGTTCGTGGCGATTTACCTGTTGCTTACCGGAGGCTACTCGGCTGAATTCTTTGTCCTGTCGGGATACGATTGGGCACTGATCCTGCTGCTCGCCTCGGTTTGCACAGCTTATGCCTTTACGGCTTCGGTCGAGGTAATGCGCCGGCTTACACCTTACACGGTCATGCTTACGACGAACCTCGAGCCGGTTTACGGCATCGTGCTCGCGTGGTTCCTCATTGGGGAGAACGAGCGCATGAGCACCGGATTTTATTTCGGGGCCGCCGTGATCATTGGCGTGGTCGTACTCAATTCGATTGTCAAGAACAGGTCCGACAACAAAAAACAGCTTGATTCCTAGGCCGTTGCCTTCGGCCAGGCTGTCCGCTTCCAGCTTTTTAGCCAAACGCGGTTTTTGAGCTATTTCGCATCGCTTCCGCCGGTCGCGTGCCAAAAAGCCAAAAATCCAGCGTTTGCCGGCAAAAGGCTGACCGCTTCCATCCTTAACGGAAGCGGGAACTAGAGATTGTTGTCCAAAAAAGCCATCACGGCCCCAAAGAATTCTTCGGGCTGCTCCACAGACGGCATATGCCCGCATTTGTTGATCCCGTGTATCTGCGCGTGCGGGATCGCCTTCTCAAACATACCCACGGTAATCGAGCCCACCGGATCCTGCCATCCGAAAATCACCAAAGCCGGATTCTTGTATTTTTGGGCAAGTGATTTCGATACGTTGAATTTACGATCCAGAAGATCGTCCCACATCAAATCGCCCATTTCTTCCGAATAGCTGCCATGACCGGCCTGTTCGAGCACTTTCTCGAGTTTGGACTGGTCAAACGTGAACGACTTCCAAGCCAGTCGTTTCCTGAAGGCGGCCGCTCTTTCAGGTTCGCGTTTGGCGTTTTTGGGATCGCGCCAATATTGTATTTCCGTCGAATCCGAAAGCTGTCGTCTTGCGCGGATATTTTGGCTTACCACTGGAGAAAACGCCATGTCGATCTCGCCCGCCCCGATCAGGATCAGGCTTTGGACGCGATCCGGATACTTGTCCGCGTAAGCGCTCGCAAGCATGGCGCCCCAGGAATGCCCGGAAATCGCAATTTTGTCCTGTTTGAGCTTTTGGCGCAACAGGTCGATGTCTTCGATCGCGACGTCAAGGTTGATCGTCTTTTTATTCATGGGTTTCGTCCAGGATTTTCCCGTTCCCCTTTGGTCGAAAAGCACGGCTTGGTGTTTCTTGCCGATTTCCCTGGCGAGGTCGTCCTCCTGTCCGGAAGCGACGCCCGGGCCTCCGCTGAGGATGATCACGGGTTTTCCTTTCCCATACGTATAATAATGTAAGACGGCGTCCTTGAGTACGATGGAATCGTGTGTTTGGGCATGGGCAACCGCAACGAAAAAGAAGCTTGCTACAAACAGTAAATATTTCATGACGAGGAGTTTGCATCAAATATAGCGGAAAAATTGTTCAGTCGTGATGCGTTAGGTCTGTGTGCGTGCGCCTGCCAAACCTCAAAGGTTTTGAGAACCGCTGAGGTTTCCCAACTCGATTTCAAAATCAACAAATCGGCAAATCGACAAATCAACAATCAAAGAATCTCCCTATCTTTGCGGTTCAACTAAACTAAAATCCCTTCAGATGGAATATTTAGATTTTGAGCTTCCTATAAAGGAGCTTGAAGACCAGCTTGACAAATGCCAGATCATCGGACAGGAATCGAACGTAGACGTGACCGACACCTGCAAGCAAATCGAAAAGAAGCTAGAAGAAACCAAAAAGAAGATATACAAAAACCTTACGGCCTGGCAACGTGTCCAGCTATCGCGCCATCCTAACCGTCCGTACACGATGGATTATGTGCGCGCCCTTTGCGGGGAAACCTTCCTCGAACTGTTCGGCGACCGCGCGTTTAAGGACGATAAGGCGATGATTGGCGGTCTTGGCAAGATCGGCGGTCAATCGTTCATGATCATCGGACAGCAAAAAGGATACAACACCAAAACGCGCCAATACCGCAATTTCGGCATGGCGAATCCCGAAGGCTACCGAAAGGCGCTGCGGCTGATGAAAATGGCCGAGAAATTTGGGATTCCCGTAGTTTCGTTCATCGACACGCCGGGAGCCTATCCAGGACTGGAAGCCGAAGAACGCGGACAAGGTGAAGCCATCGCGCGCAACATTCTCGAAATGATCCGTCTCAAAGTTCCCGTAATCGCGGTGATCGTCGGTGAAGGAGCTTCGGGTGGAGCACTCGGAATTGGCGTCGGCGACAAAGTGTACATGATGGAAAACACCTGGTATTCGGTTATATCGCCGGAATCCTGTTCGTCCATCCTTTGGAAAAGCTGGGATTATAAAGAACAGGCTGCCGAAGCGTTGAAACTGACCTCGACGGACATGAAAAAACAAAAACTCGTCGACGACGTGATCCCGGAGCCACTCGGAGGCGCTCATTTCGACCGCGAAACGGCATTCCGGAATGTAGAGCAATACATCCTCAAAGGTTTTAACGAGCTCAAGGATTTATCAACAGACAAGTTGGTAACCAGAAGAATGGACAAATACAGCAAAATGGGCGAATTCAAGGAATAATCGATTCCAAATCGATAATGAATCCGAAGCCCTGTGGTTTCGGATTTTTTTTGCTTTATAAACACTAGAAACACAGGTTATCAACATTCGTATCGGTAAAACTCCGGTTACGATTTTTTTAAAATTAGTTTACTTTCGCTTGATGGAAAATTTCAGGAGTATAAGTCCCGTAAAGGTGGACAAATCGGCCATAATAAGTCTTGAGAAAGGCAAGCTGCCGCCTCAGGCAACGGAACTTGAGGAAGCGGTTTTGGGCGCTATGATGATCGACAAGAAAGGTGTTGACGAGGTGATCGACATCCTCGCTGCCGACGCTTTCTACAAAGATGCCCACAAACACATCTTCGAGGCGATTTTCCAGTTGTTTACGGATTCCCAACCGATCGACCTGCTCACGGTTTCCGCCCAGCTAAAAAAAAGCGGAAAACTCGATCTCGCCGGCGGGGATTTCTACCTGATCCAGCTTACGCAGAAGATTTCGTCTTCGGCCCACATCGAATTCCACTCGCGTATCATTCTCCAAAAGTTCATCCAGCGCAGCCTGATCCGGATTTCGGCCGAGCTCATTGAGGAATGTTACGATGAGACCACCGACGTTTTCGATCTGCTCGACAAAGCCGAATCCCGATTATACGAGGTCACCCAGGGAAACATCAAGCGCTCGTCCGAAACGGCGCAAAGCTTGGTGTTACAAGCTAAAAAGCGCATTGAAGAGATTGCCGGACGCGAAGGACTTAGTGGTGTGGCGACAGGTTTCGAAAAGCTGGACGAGATCACATCGGGTTGGCAACCGAGTGACCTGATCATCATCGCGGCACGTCCGGGTATGGGTAAGACGGCATTCGTTTTGTCGATGGCGCGCAATATGGCCATCGACTTCAACCAGCCCGTCGCGTTGTTCTCGCTCGAGATGTCGTCGGTTCAGCTGATCACGCGTCTGATTTCATCCGAAACGGGATTGTCGTCCGAAAAGCTACGAACCGGAAAACTCGAAAAACACGAATGGGAACAGTTGTCGACAAAAGTAAAGGATCTTGAAAAAGCGCCGTTGTTCATAGACGACACGCCTTCCCTGTCCATATTCGATTTGCGCGCCAAGTGCCGACGGTTGTCCTCCCAATATGGAATCAAACTCATCATCGTCGATTACCTCCAGCTCATGACGGCAGGAGGATCTGGCAAAGGCGGTGGAAACCGCGAACAGGAAATCTCGACGATCTCGCGTAATCTCAAGGCACTTGCAAAGGAATTGAACGTTCCCGTTATCGCACTGTCGCAGTTGTCGCGTGCCGTCGAAACGCGTGGTTCGAGCAAGCGTCCGTTGTTGTCTGACCTTCGTGAATCGGGCGCGATCGAGCAGGATGCCGATATCGTGTCGTTCATTTACCGTCCTGAATACTACAAAATAGACGAATGGGATGACGACGAACACTCACCGACCGAAGGCCAGGCCGAGTTCATCATCGCCAAGCACCGTAACGGTTCGCTTGAAAACATCCGACTCAAGTTCATCGGACACCTCGGTAAATTTGACAACCTGGAAAATTACGGTGGAGGCGTTTTCGACGATCTTCCATCCAAAATGAACCATGACGACATGCCGTTTTCGCCTCGTTCGCTACCGTCGCCGAATGAAGCTTTCGGCAGCAGCGCAAACAATTTCGACGACGACAGCGACGTTCCGTTCTAACGGTTCATCATCGCCAAGCACCGCAACGGTTCGCTTGAAAACATCCGGCTCAAGTTCATCGGACACCTCGGTAAATTCGATAATCTTAGAAAATTACGGTGGAGGCGTTTTCGACGATCTTCCATCCACTTACCAATTCGCTAATTCGCTAATTGACTAATCGACTAATTGACTAACTCGCTAATTGACTAATTCGCTAATTCGCTAATTCGCTAATTGACTAATTCGCTAATTGCCCAATCGACTAAGCACTTCTCTCAAAAGCCGTGGGAATGTGGAAATAAACCGCGGCTCCTCTCTCAGGATTGTTCCTCGCAGCAATCTTTCCGCCTGCCTGACGGATGAGCTCGGCAGTGATCTGTAGCCCGATGCCGTAACCGCTTTCCAGGTTCGTTCCCTTACCAGAGGCGACGCTGTTCGCGAACAATTTTTCCAGTGTGTCGGATTGAATCCCGACGCCTTCGTCCCTTACGAACAAGCAGTCCTTGACCGGATCATAACCCAACGTGACGCGCCCATTGTCAAAACTGTATTTGATGGCATTGTTGACGAGATTGCGGTACACGATACGCAATTTATCGGGTTGGATATTGAGGTTGAGCGTGTCCGGAATGTGGTTTTCGATCAGCAGCTTTTTTTCGGCGGCGACCGTTTTTAGCTGACCGATGATCTCGTCCGAAACCAGCAACGGAGATGCGCTTTCGGCTTCTTCCCCTGTTCGGTTTCCAAACTCGGATTTTGCCCAGTTGAGCAAATTCTCAAGCACAAGATTGGCCTGGGAAGTTTGTTTCCCGATTGCGGTGGCGACATCCTTGAACGTCTCGGCGTCGAGATGGCCGTCTTCGACAAGCGCGATGATTCCCTGGAGATTGTGGAGCGGCCCTTTAAAATCGTGTGAAACCACCGAAAAAATCTTGCGGTTCAACAAGTTAAGACGGTCGACCTCGTTCTTTTGCCGCGAGATGACACGGTTTTTTTGCTTGAGCCGATGCACGGTAAGCACCGAAAGAATGAGCAACAATGCTGAAACCACTACGATCCAGGAAAGCAAATTGCTGCGGCTTTCCTGCGCCTTTGCCTCTATCTTGGACAATTCACTCTCCTGCTTACTGACCAATGCATTGTGACGGGCTTCGATGACCTCGGCATTCTGTCGCTGTAAGTCGAGATTCTTGACCTGGTTGAGACTGTCGCGACGATTCACATAACCGAGCATTTTGGAGGCGTTGTTCTGAAGCTTGTAAATATCGATAAGCTTGGAATAAGCCGCCAATACGTAATTCGATACGGAGCAACTGTCGGCCATGCTCTGCGCTTCGAGCGCATATTTTTCCGCTTTTCCGAGATTGTCCCTTTTAGCCTCAAGGTCTGCCAGCTTGAGCAATTGCAGCGGGATTTCACATTCCGATCCTTGCAGCCTGAACATCCGGTTGGCCTCGAGCAATGTCTTTTCGGCATCTTCGAAGCGATTGTTGTGCAGGTAGTAATATCCGATTATCGGCAAATTCGACAACCTGGTGTTGAACAGCCGCCTGGGATCGCTGTGTTTTTCGGCCATCTTGGTGGAATTCGTCGCGTACCAGTAAGCGGAATCGTATTGCTTTTTTTCATAAAAGATATTTGCGATCACATGGTAGGCCAACGCCCGCGCGCGACCTCCAGTGACTTCGTCGGTAAACGTTATGGCCAGGGCTTTGCGCGCATATTTCATGCCTTCATCCTGCGAAACCAATATGCGCTTGATGTCGCTGAGAAAGACGTAAAGCACCATTTGTTGCCGCTTGTCGCATTTGGGATTTTTGAGCAGCGCGTAAATCGCGGCTTGTGCCTCGTTGTATTTGTTGTCGTAAATAAGCTGCTGTATCCGATTGTTGGTGGCAACGAAATCGGACGTTTGTGCACGGAGTTGCGCGACGGCTAACAGGCCGAAGCACAGTATCATAAAACGTCTCATCAGATTTGGGGTCGATGTTTGCGGCTGCATAATTAGCGAATTTTTAAATTGTAGCGAACTATTTTTCAAGGATTAACGTTTATCTTTACCCAAAATGGATACAATGTTTTTGAGGAAGCTTATCGCACTTGTTTTTCTGACCTTTTCCACGGTTGCCAACGCGAACTTCATCCTGCTTCCGATGGATGAGACCACACAGCAAAATCACCTGAAAGCTTACGGCATAACCTATTGGGCGCTCGACAAGCAGTTCAAGGCGAGTTGGTTGCTCAATTATCGCGGCGGTTCGTTTCTATTGCCGGACGCCCCGGAAATCCGTAAAGAATGCCAGATTCGCGGCGTCAGTTTCGAAATACTTTCCGATTCCCAGGCCAATTCGATACTCGACGAAATTTCAAGCCCTTCCCAGAACATGGAAACCGTCGTGCTTGAGAAAGCGCCGAAAATCGCGGTTTACACACCCAAGGGCAAGCAACCGTGGGACGACGCGGTGACGTTGGTGCTTAAATTTGCGGAAATTCCGTACGTTGAAGTCTATGACGAAGAAGTGATGTCCGACCAGCTATTGCTTTACGACTGGCTTCACCTGCACCACGAAGATTTTACCGGACAATACGGAAAATTCTACGGCATGTACCGCAACGCGCCTTGGTATATCGAAGAAAAGCGCAATGCGGAAGCGCTCGCCAAAAAGCTTGGCTTTGAGAAAGTGTCTCAGGAAAAGCTTGCCGTCGCCAAGAAAGTAAGGGATTTTGTAATCGGTGGCGGGTTTATGTTCGCCATGTGTTCGGCAACCGACAGTTTCGACATCGCCCTTTCGGCGGAAGGCGTCGACATTTGCGAGGCCATGTTCGATGGAGACGCGAGCGAACCCAATTACCAATCCAAACTCGATTATTCCCGCAGTTTCGCCTTTAAGGATTTTACGCTCGAAAGGCGTCCGGAGCGCTATGAGTTTTCCGATATCGACATGACAGAAAAGCGCCGCATCCCGTTTGAGAAGGACTATTTTACTTTGATGGAATTTTCTGCCAAATGGGATGTCGTGCCCAGCATGCTTTGCCAAAACCACACCCAACTGGTCAAGGGTTTCATGGGCCAGAGCACGTCGTTTGAACGCAGTCTTGTAAAATCCAACATCCTTGTCCTGGGCGAAAACCAGGTCAATGGGGAAGCGCGCTATATCCACGGACAAAAAGGCAAGGGCATGTTCACGTTTTACGGCGGACACGATCCCGAGGACTACCAGCACCGCGTCGGAGACGAGCCAACCGTTCTAGACCTTCATCCCACTTCGCCCGGTTACCGCCTGATTCTCAACAACGTCTTGTTCCCTGCCGCGCGCAAGAAAAAGCAAAAAACCTGATTCACCTAACGTTACATTTCCATTTCCGCTGATGCAACCGCGATTTTTTCGCTGTTCACGATATAGAAATCCGCTGTGCCTTTTTTTGGCGCGGCTAACCAAAATACCTGATTATGACTGTCGAAATTTGCCCTTGCGAAGGCTTGAACCCGAAATGCGAAAAATGCTTTGGAAGTGGTTACATCGATTCCGGGTCAACTCCAAAATCGGCGCGCGATCAGGCAAAACCCAAGCCGGTTGAAAATGCAAAGGCGCGTGAATCCCTGCTTCCGGACGACATGGACGCGTTGTCGAGAAAAGAAATGGAAAATATCGCCATAAAACTCATAGACACGCTCGATGCGAAATCCAAGAAGCAAATGCAGCTGTTGAATTCGATTCCATTCAATACGACGACGTTCAGGATAGTGCTGAAAGACAAATTCAGGATGTTGCAGATCTTGGAAAGCGAAAAGAAGATCCTGAGAGCCGAACTAAGCGCGATCAACCAGGAAATCGCCTCAAAAAAGTACACCAGCCATTACAAATTCAGGCATTATCTGTCGGACAAGGAAATTGATGTGTCGTCCAACAGGCAACTCAAGGACTTGATCCGGGAATACAAAAAGCTAAAAAACAATGCCTCTTGATCCAAGATTGGGCGATTGACACTTGGCGTTTTGGATAATCTCTGCCCGGCAGCGATCGGAAAATAAACACAGCTGCAAAAATTTCACTTAAAACTTACTTCGACCGGACAGCTTTGGAGCTAATTTTTGGCTCGGACTTATCGGTTGCCTATCGCGAATTAGCCTATCTTTGGGTCAGTTTAATAAAACCAATTTAATGAAACGTAACACACAACAGTTAAACGCTTTAGCCGTCCAGGTTCGTCGCGACATCCTGCGTATGGTGCATGCGGTAAACTCGGGACATCCCGGCGGATCTTTAGGATGCACCGAATTTCTCGTCACGCTTTACCAAAACATCATGGATCGCAAGGAAGGTTTCGATATGGATGGTATCGGTGAGGATCTTTTTTTCCTGTCGAACGGACACATTTCACCTGTTTTCTACAGTGTTTTGGCTCGAAGCGGCTATTTTCCGGTTGAGGAACTCAAGACGTTCCGCCACATCAATTCCCGACTTCAGGGTCATCCGACAACTCACGAAGGCCTGCCCGGAGTTCGCGTCGCCTCAGGATCGTTGGGTCAGGGATTGTCTGTTGCCATTGGAGCCGCCCAAGCCAAAAAGCTCAACAACGACAATCATTTGATATTCAGCCTTCACGGTGACGGAGAGTTGCAGGAAGGCCAAAATTGGGAAGCGATCATGTATGCGGCGGCCAAAAAGGTTGACAATCTTATCGCAACAGTAGACCTGAACAGGCAGCAAATAGACGGGCCTACAGACGAAGTGCTGAACATGGGCAGCCTCAGTGCCAAATTCATCGCTTTCGGATGGGAGGTAGTCGAGATCGCAGCCGGAAACAATGTCGAAGCGATTATAGCAGGGCTTACCGACGCAAAATCCAGGACGGGACAAGGAAAGCCGATTTGCGTTCTGCTGCACACCGAAATGGGACACGGCGTCGATTTTATGATGCACACTCACGCCTGGCACGGGAAAGCGCCTAACGATGCCCAATTGGAGACCGCTTTGTTGCAAAACTACAGCGAAGACGAATCTGACTATTAAAATTGGATTGTCGGGTACGCGCTTGGTTACTTCCATTCCCCTATACGACAATTTGCTAATTTGCTTATCAAACATGAAAAAATACGAAAATACAGGTAGTAAAGACACGCGTTCCGGATTCGGGGCCGGCCTTACCGAACTTGGCCAAACCAATGAAAATGTAGTTGCCCTTTGCGCCGACCTGATCGGGTCGCTCAAAATGGACGATTTCAAAAAGAACCATCCGGACCGCTTTTTCCAGATCGGGATAGCCGAGGCGAACATGATCGGGATTGCCGCTGGACTGACGATAGGCGGGAAAATTCCATTCACTGGAACTTTCGCGAACTTTTCTACAGGGCGCGTCTACGACCAGATTCGCCAATCGGTAGCTTATTCTAATAAGAACGTCAAGATTTGTGCGTCGCATGCGGGATTGACGCTGGGCGAAGACGGGGCAACCCACCAAATCCTCGAAGACATCGGATTGATGAAAATGCTTCCGGGCATGACCGTTATCAATACGTGCGACTATAATCAGACAAAAGCTGCTACAATGGCGATCGCTGAGCACCACGGCCCGGTTTACCTGCGTTTCGGACGTCCGGTCGTGCCCAATTTCACACCGGCTGACGAGAAGTTCGAAATCGGGAAAGCCATCTTGTTAAACGAAGGAACAGATGTCACCATCGTCGCCACGGGCCATCTGGTCTGGGAAGCGCTTTTGGCAGCCGAAGCTTTGGAAGCAAAAGGAATTTCGGCGGAAGTGATCAATATCCACACGATAAAACCGCTTGATGAAAATGCGATCCTAAATTCCTTGAAAAAGACAGGTTGCATCGTAACAGCAGAAGAACACAACATCCTTGGCGGACTTGGCGAAAGCGTTTCCCGCGTACTGGCCTTGAACAATCCGGCGCCCCAGGAATTCGTTGCGGTGTTCGACAGTTTCGGTGAATCCGGAACGCCTGATCAGTTGATGGAAAAGTACAAACTCAATGCGTCGGCGATAGTGTCCGCATCTGAAAAAGCGATTTCCCGAAAGTAATTTTCAGATAGTCACAAAATAAAAATCCCGTTCGGTTGGAACGGGATTTTTTTATGGAAACACTTTACGTCAATTGCAAGGCGCGGGTGTCTGGCCGGCCGATACCCATCTGTTCACTTTCGTGCAGTTGGGATCGAGGTAATTGCGCAGTCGGGTCGGCTCCGTGAAATCTTCGAATGAACCGGTCGCGTTACACTGGGAGTCAGTTGGGCCATTGAGGCATCTCGGCGCGCCAAGCCTGTCGTCGTAAGGCGTGTTGGGATCATCGACCGCAGCTCCGTTGAACTTGTAATAATATTTCGTGTAATCGTATACTCCGGGACTGATTTCAACCTGAGGCCTTCTGAGCTCTTCAATAGTCAAAACATTGTCGCCGTCGTCATCCTGGTCGAGGTAATTCGGCGCACCGTCCCCATCTATGTCGTCAGGACGCGGATCTCCCGTTCCATCCTCGTTGAGAATGATGTACATATAACCGTCATTGTCGAGGTCTTCCAGATAATTCGGAATGCCGTCTCCATCCGTATCGGTACGCGTAACACTATACAATTTGAATGTAAAGATCAACGGAGCATACGCTGGGATCGAACCCAATGCCTGGTTGTAGTATCCTAGTGCGGAAGGGATGAACATTACTCCTGCTCCAAAATTGCCATAAGTTGTCGGCTGGCCATCAATCTGAGTAGCATCGCCGCCTTTGAATTGCGGAAAAATTTCGCCCCAGCCTTTAATCGTTTGCTGAAGATCGAGATTGGCCTGAGGAAATGGGTTGGATTCGAACTCAAAATACTTTAGGGAATCGACCGGAGTTCCATCCACTACTGTAGAAAGATGGAAAAGGTATTTTCCTGTGTAGGACGCCAAAATTTCATCGGTATTCGTTGGGGATGGCTTGTCGTTCAACGCGCCTCCGCCTGTCCTCAACCTCAGGAAATACATTTTGTAGTCGATATCCTTATCCTGGTTGCGATACGTTTTTACCGTTCGGGTCTCCAACGAGTCACTGAACCATATGGCGCGTGGGTCTCCATCCTGCACGGCGTGAAAGGTCACGTCCTGGTCGTTTTGCTGGCCGGGATTGTTGATTACCGTATAACGATGGGTTTTTAGGAATTGCTCAATGTCGGCAAGATCCTTGGCATATTGATCGGTATAGTCGCGTGCTTTGGTTGGCCCGATGTCGTCATCGCGTCGGCAGTTCACAAGCATAAGTGCCAATGCCAACAGGGACATAAGAGCAAAATTCTTTTTCATATTTGCAGTTTTTTAAAGCCCGCAAGATACAATATTGATTTATTTTTGTGAGTACTTTAACGCCCTTTTTACAATTATGAGAATAGACAAATTCCTTTGGTGCGTGCGCTATTACAAGACGCGGAACATGGTTACCGAAGCGGCCAAGAAGAACCATATCACCGTTAACGGAAACGTGGCCAAGCCGTCTAAGGAAGTGTTCCCGGGCGACAAGATCACATTCCGGAAAGACCAGATCACGCATATCGTCTCCGTGCTCGACTTACCGCTGAGTCGTGTCGGGGCGAAACTTGTCGATATCTACCGCAAAGACGAGACACCGGCCGAATCTTTTGCCCACCTTGAAATGATACGGCTTTCCAAGGAACATTACCGCAAGACCGGAGAAGGACGTCCGACCAAAAAAGACCGGCGCGACCTGGATGATTACGGAAAAGACGCCGGGCAATAGTTTGTTAGAAGTTTGAAGTTTAAAGTTTAATGTTTGAAGTTTCGGGATTCGTCCATCGACTTCTGCTTTCGACTTTCGACTTATTACCGTAAATTGCCGCTGCAAAACAACACCTCATGCCTAAGAACGTCATCCTGAATTCGGAAGAGATCGAGCACAAAATCAAACGAATCGCCTATCAGATCTACGAAACGTTTATTGACGAAGAAGAAATCGTGATTGCCGGGATTGCCTCAAACGGCTTTGTATTCGCGCAGAAACTCGTCGATGCGCTCAACGAGGTTTCCGACCTCAGGACTTTGTTGTGTGAAGTCAAGATCGACAAAAATAACCCGGATTCGGCAATCAGGACGTCTTTGGCGCCCGACGAATATGCCAACAAAGGCCTGGTGTTGGTCGATGACGTCCTAAATTCCGGGACGACGCTGATTTACGGCGTCCGGCATTTTCTTGACGTCCCGCTCAAAAAGTTCAAAACTGCCGTCCTTGTAGATCGCAATCATAAAAAATATCCCGTCAAAGCAGATTTCAAAGGTATTTCACTTTCAACCGGACTGATGGAACACGTTAAGGTCGTGTTTAAGGAAAATGCGAATTCGGCTTATCTAAGTTAATTTTTGGAGGATTTCCCGGGCCACTTCCGCTACTGATTTGCCGTCAATTGCTATCGCATGAGAAGACTGGTTGTAATAATACGATCGGTCGAACAGGTTCTTGGCGATATGCTCTTTCATTTCGCCATTCGCTTTTCCCGCGATCAGCGGACGATTTTCGCTCTCGCCTTTTAGCCTTTCGAATAACGTTTCTACACAAGCCCGAAGGTAGAACGATACGACGTTTTCGCCGTTTAGCATCAGATGATTGTTCGCGTAGGCCGGAGTGCCTCCCCCGAGCGACAAGACAAAACTTTCGTGTGACTCCATTGCAGATTTGAACGCTTCGTGCTCAATCTTCCTGAAGTATAACTCCCCTTTTTGTTTGAAAAGTTGCGATATCGGCATTCCTGTCATTTGTTCGACAATATCATCCAGGTCGCGGAACGGCAGCCCAGTCATTTGGGCTATTTTTTTGCCGATCGTGGATTTGCCGGATCCCATGTATCCGCAAAGCAGCACTTTTTTCATTTGCCAAAACCCTTATAAATAGGGCGTTAAGAGTCTGTTTTAAAAAAAGGTAAATTTAAAATAAAATTCGATTTGAAAATTTAATTTTAAGACTGTATATTTGCACCCGCATTGAAGAAATGTTAACGACTCGATAGCTCAGTTGGTAGAGCACAACACTTTTAATGTTGGGGTCCTGGGTTCGAGCCCCAGTCGGGTCACAAAGACCTAAAAAACATTTCTTCAGGCATTGACTCGATAGCTCAGTTGGTAGAGCACAACACTTTTAATGTTGGGGTCCTGGGTTCGAGCCCCAGTCGGGTCACAAAGTCGAACGCCTGTCGTTTGACTTTTTTTTGTTGAAGGCCTCGTGGAGAAACTGGTAGACTTGCCATCTTGAGGGGGTGGTGCTGAAAGGCGTATGGGTTCGAATCCCATCGAGGTCACGAATGGATGAATAATCCCATAAAAAAAAGCCCAAGCTCTGCTTGAGGCTTTTTTTTATGGGATTATTCATTCTCAAAGCGGAGCTTTGAGGGATGCCGCGCAGCGGAATCCCATTCGTGAACGAGATTGGCCGTCCCAAACCCAAAAACCATGCGATACCGCGCAGCGGGATCGCCTAAAACAAACATTCCAGACCCACCCTAGACACCGCGCAGCGGAATCGCATCCCACCTCCCGATACCGCGCAGCGGAATCGCCAAATACCGCGCAGCGGACACCCAACCTGAACTACCGCGCAGCGGGATCGCCTACAACAAACATTCCAGAACCACTTTAGACACCGCGCAGCGGAATCGCCAAATACCGCGCAGCGGAATCGCATCCCACCTCCCGATACCGCACAGCGGGATCGCCCACAACGTAACATCTCAGTCCAACCCTAGACACCGCACAGCGGAATCGCCAAACACCGCGCAGCCGAATCAGCCCGCGTCGCATCTTACCTCCCATTTTGTCGCAAATGCGTTATCGACGGAAGTTTTTAATTCCCGAACTTTATATTTCACAAAAGGATGTATGAGAAAAATAACCGTTTTGTCGATGATTACTTTAGACGGCGTCATGCAGGCCCCGGGCACTCCCGACGAAGATCGTTCCAATGGTTTTGAGTTTGGCGGATGGATCGCGCCATATGACGACGAAGTTTCGGCAGAAATCATGCAACGGCTACTGCAACCAGCCGACCTGCTGATTGGCCGCAAAACATTTGAAATATGGGAACGGTATTGGCCGCAACACACCGAAAATTGGCCCACGATCAACGAGGTGAACAAATTTGTGCTGTCGGGGACCAGACGTGATACCGATTGGAAGAACTGTATTTTCATAGACAGTGTAGCGGACGTAAAAAAACTCAAGCAATCGGACGGAGCCGACATCCAGGTTTGGGGCAGCGGCAAAATCGTCCAACTGTTGCTCCGGAATGACATGGTAGACGAGTTATGGCTGATGATCCATCCGCTGACGTTGGGCAACGGGAAAAAACTGTTTACCGACGGACCCATTCCGGCGGCATTCTCGCTTGCGGAAAGTGCCGTGACGACAAAAGGCGTGATCATCGCGCGATACGAGCGGGCCGGTGACGTGGAGACCGGTACCGTTGGAGGATAACGACCCTTAACTCCGCGGCCCAGCCCGGATGTCGCAGAAAGCCTTTTGAAAAAATACCGCTATTTTTCGCGTCTGAAACAGCGCCCGGAGGAAGCTCGTTTTGGGCGCTGAAAAATGCGGTATGTTGAAAAAAGCTTGACGCGGACAGCCGGATCAGCTGCATAAAAAATGTATTTTAGCTAAAAAGTAATCGTATATGATTTTTGGTCAAGTTCCCAATCCCGGTGAAGTGGATTTCACGCTACCGCCTGATGCCCCAGAGACCGCGCGTGTGCTTTCAGCCGCCAAAACAGATCAACCTTTTGAGGTTTACATCGGCTGCGCAAAGTGGAATAGAACCGAATTGAAGGGTTTTTATCCGAGAGGGACGAAAGATGAACTGAGTTATTATGCGACCCAGTTCAATTCGATAGAGCTCAACGCTACATTTTACGGAATGCCGACGTGGCAACAAGTTGAGATCTGGAAGAACAAGACTCCCGACAATTTCAAGTTCTTTCCCAAATTGACCAATACCATCTCTCATTTCAAGCGACTGATTGACGTAAAAGAGCCTGTCGATAATTTTTGCAACGCGGTGAGCAACTTTGGTGAAAAACTCGGTATGTGCTTTTTGCAGCTCCACGACAACTTCAAGCCGAAGGATTTCGCCCGGCTCGAGAAGACGTTGCGCGAATTCCCAAAAGGCGTTCCGCTCGGTCTTGAAGTGCGCAACAGCGAATGGTTTTCGGATGCAAAGGCCAAAACCGATTACGAGAATCTTCTCGAAGAACTCGGTATGGCCAACATCATTGTCGATACGGCCGGAAGGCGGGATATGTTGCATATGAGACTGACGAGTCCGGTGGCGTTCGTGCGTTTTGTGGGTGCGAACCATCCCAGCGATTACACCCGTCTCGACGATTGGACGCAGCGCATACAAAAGTGGCGCGATCAAGGGTTGCAAAAGCTGTATTTTTTCGTTCACCAGAACATAGAGCTCGAATCGCCTTTGCTGTCTGAACACTTTACTTTGGCTGCCAATAAGGCGTTCGATCTTGATTTGCCGATTCCTGCCAGGCAACCTGCACAGAAATCGATGCTGGACGGCGACTAGACCGCGACCCTGTTGATTTGGAAGACTTCCTGGAGGGTTTCCCCAAAGAATACGGTGTCAATTTTCCCGTAAAGTAATTTTTTGTCGACGGGCTTGGTGAGGTAATCATTGGCGCCTAGGGTAAAAACGCGTTCGCGTGTCTCCGGCGTGATATCTGCCGTCACGACGATGATCGGGATAGCTGAATTCAACGCTCCCGTCTCGCCGGCACGTATGGCTTGGGTTGCCTCGTAACCGTCCATGACCGGCATTTGGAGATCCATCAAGACCAAATCGAATTGCTGCTCTTTCATCATCTCAAGACATTCCGAGCCGTCATTGGCCACCGCGAAAGTGAGTCCTTTTAACCCTTTCAGGATCATCTTGATCACCATTTGGTTCATCGCGTTGTCTTCGACGATAAGCACGTTCTTGCCTTCGTATGCCTTTTCATTGCTTTCCGGAAGAGACGAAACCGGCTTCAACGCCTGGGACGCGATTTCGTAGTCGAGTTGCAATCTGCAGGTCGTACCTTTGTCGAGTTGGCTTTCAAGGCTGATCTTTCCGGAATGTAGGTCCACGAGCGATTTGACGATGCTCAGGCCGATGCCGAATCCGCCGAACTTGCGTTTATTGTCGAAGTTGCTTTGGGAGAAAAGCCCGAAAACGGATTCCAGTTTTTCTTTCGCAATGCCGATTCCGGTATCGGAAACACTGATTGAGAGCGACATCTTTTGACCTTCTATTTGGGCCTCTACGCCAAAATGGACGGAACCTTCCGCCGTAAATTTACAGGCGTTGACCAGCAGGTTGTACACCATTTGCTCAAGCCGGACGGGATCACCAAAAACCGACGTGCCCGCCTCAACATTACTTGAAAACGTAAACGAAAGTCCTTTGTCCTGGATTTGTTTGCGCATGGTTCCGCTGAGTTTTTCGAGGATGTCCTGGATTTCGAATTCGATCCGGTCAAGCCGAAGTTCCCCTTTCTCGATACGCGAAAAATCGAGGATGTCGTTTACCGAAGAAATCAGTCCGTAAGAAGCGTAGCGGATGACTTCGCAGTTAAAACGGATCTTGTCGTTGTCGGTCTCTTCATGCATTTCGCTTGCCAATCCCAGGATCGCGTTCAAAGGCGTGCGAAGTTCGTGGCTCATATTCGACAAGAAATAGGATTTGATGTCGTTCATCTCTTCTGACTTCTGGAGCGCAACCGCCTGGAGTTCTTCCTCTTTGGTCTTCAGCAGTTTTATTCGGTTGGCCATCGATAGCGAAAGTGCGATGATTTCAAGTGCAATCCCTGGTTTGGTAATGTTATCCATCGAAAAGTCCTGTGGAAACAATCCGAAATTCATGAGCACGGCCATCGCGATGCAAAGAAATAAAATGACGATCCCGCCGACGTAAAACCGGTCGATTGGCTGTCTCCTGAGCAATTTTACGATTACTGTCGCAAAAATCAGCAAGATTCCTACAAGTGTCAGCACGTTGATTATCGGATACGCCAACGGCAAAAACGACGGAAATGCGATAATCGCGATGAGCTCCACGGCCAATACCGCGAAAAGTGCCTGGTAACAGCGATATAACACCGGGTTTTGCTGTTTGATCGATAACGCCGTGACACTGTATTTTCCGAAGAAGTAACAACTCAGAATGGCGGAAAGGATCACGATATGACGATCGAGCCAGGAATGGCCCGCGCCTCCGTATTGATGGTAAAACCCGTCAAGCGCGAATTGGCACAGCGCCATAAAAAATACGTAAAGGGAATAGTGCAGGAACGAAATTTCCTTTAACGCGAAATAAAAAAACAGATAAGTGATCGCGATGACCAACAATATTCCAAAGAAAAGCCCGATGAGCAACTGGTCGTGATAGGTTTCCTCGAGTATTCTGGTCGGCTTGATAAGCTTTAGCGGAAGATTGTTTTTCTCACCATCGTTGCGAATCTCGAGAAACGCGCTTACTTTTTGGCCTTTGGCTAGCGAAATATCAAAAACGGATTTTCGGCTCTTTACGGCGCGTTGGCTGAAATCGAGATTGTCGCCGCTGCGTTGCACGGTTGCACGCCCGTTTTCGTCGACGAGATAAAGGTTGACATTGTCGGTAACAGGTTCAGCAGTTTCCAGGTAATATTGGAGCGGCACGTCGAGATTGTTTACCAAATCGAACTTTACCCAATACGTCGCGTCGGTAAAGCCCAAATTGCCCAATTTTCCCGAAAGTGGCTTGAACGCATGGCTGATTTTGCCGCTTTTTACCTGTTCGAGCGAAAGTGTTTGATGTCCGACATTGGCGATGTAAGCTTTGTCCAGGATCGATACTTCATCGGGAAGCGTGCCGTTTGAAAAAACGAATTGCGCCTTTACGGGCAGACCGAACATAAGAAGTACGGTCGCGAGGATCAGGGTTCTCACGGTAGTAGGTGTTTTTGGGTGGCGAAACTTAGCAAACTTTCCTAACAATAACAAAAAAAGTGTCAGAAAAACATCAATTAATGTCTCGGGAAGCCCAAATCAGGATATTTGTGAGTGAATTAAGGTCAAAACCGCCGATTCTGACCTTCGGAATGCCCGCGGCTTTTACCATTTTCGCTTAGTCTTACATCATTTTCAGATTAGAATCCGCGAACGAAATTTTGTAGTAACTTCAATCCAATTACTCAATTTATGGGCACAATTTCGACTAAATTCAGCATTCGCGACCTCGAAAATCTCTCTGGCGTCAAAGCGCATACCATCAGGATATGGGAAAAGCGTTATGGAATCCTCAATCCGATGCGCACCGATACCAATATCCGGTATTATGATTCAGAAAACCTGAAAAAGTTGCTGAATGTGGTACTGCTTCACAAACACGGCTACAAAATCTCGAAAATCGGGACTTTTGGGGAAGAACGGATCCCGCAAATGGTGCGCCAGATCATTTCGGAAAAAAGCGCTAAAAACCACGCGCTTAATGCGTTTAAACTGGCCATGATGAATTTTGACCAGCAAATGTTTTTTAACACCTACGACAGCCTGTTATCCGAAAAGCCATTCAACAAAGTGTTTTACGAAGTCTTCCTGCCTCTCTTGGACGAGATCGGATTGTTGTGGCAAAGCGGAACAGTCACGCCTGCCCACGAGCATTTCATCTGCAACCTCGTACGCCAAAAAGTGTTTTGCCAGACTGAAAAAGCGGAAAAAGAGATGGTCGTCAAAAGCGAACGGTGCTTCGTTTTGTTTCTTCCTCAACATGAGATGCACGAAATGGGGCTGCTGTATTTGCATTACGAACTTATTTCCCGCGGTTATCGCAGCATCTATCTAGGCGAAGGTATTCCGTTGTCGAGCCTGAGTGAGATGAAAAATACGTTTAAAGAAGTTACGTTTGCGACTTATTTCACGGTCGAGCCCAAACCCGATGAAGTCGAAAGTTACATCGATCAGGTGTACGCGCAAATTATGGGAACGAGTTCGGAACTATGGATTTTTGGCAAGAGAAGTGGCGCCATTGAGCGTTCTCGTCCGAGGCTTACCGTGTTCCAGTCGTTGAAATCTGCCGTGGAATTGTTATAAAAAAAGCGCCCCGAAGAGCGCTGATTTTCATTTATCGAACTTGGTTTTTACGGCTGTATGCCCGGCTGCATCAACTTTTGCAATGGCTTTAGCTGTTCCATGTCGAAGTTCGACGATTGAAGCAACGGAAGCATCTGCATTATGGAGTTCGGCGACATCTTATCCCCAAGCACCCTGACGACGGCGAAACCGTTCTCCTTGCGATTGGCAAATATCACGAATTCTTCGATATCGTCATCGGCGCCGACATAGCTGATGGAACCGCCGTCCTTTCCGGATCCGAAATGCATCAGTTCCTGGTATTTTTCGCTCTTGAGCATTTTTTTGACCTTTTCAGACTCCGCCTTGTATTCCGTAACATTCGAATCATTGGCCTGAAACGCCAGGACATTCACTTTTTCGAATGTTTTCAAAGCCTCGCGTTGTTCTTCTGTAAGAGCGTCTTGCTTAACCTGGAGAATGGACGATCCGATGTCAAGCGATACAAAATCCTTTTTCTCCTGGCTCTCCACGAAATATTTCTGGAGAGAAGGCTCCGAACTGCACGAAGCCAGTGCTGTAATGGCCAAAGCCAATGTCAAGAATCGTTTCATGTCGTTTTATTTTGCTCCTTTTGTGCCCTTTGATCCTTTGGTCGCGCTTTTTAGATTGTCACCTCCGGGCAGGTTCATTTTGTCTGTCAACAGGGAAATATCGTTAAGGTCGAAGTTGCCGGTAAGCGACATAAGAACTGTTTCGTTTTTACCTGCGCCTTCAATGAACATCAGCAATTCGCGCACATTCGTGTCGGTGGCTCCTGACTTTACCAGAATTTTGATATTTTGGCCTTTGTCGGTAACGCGCATCAGTTCTTCCAATCCGGCAGACTTGATATACTTTTCGGAAGTCGCCTTCATATCACTCGTCACCCTTGCACTTTGGGTGGTGAAAACGCGAAGGTTGTCAAGTTTCTTGATCAGGTTCAAATATTGCTGATTCTCTTTGCTTTTAACGTCTCCCATCATCTTGAACATCTTTTTGTTCACGACTACAGCGGTGACGTCGTCCTGACCGTCGAATTTATCGAAAGCGGTCTGAGCGAAAAACAGTGTTGGCATTAAAGCGAAAACTACTGTAAGTACTAGGGTTTTAATCGATTTCATGTTTTTGGATTTTACTTTTTGAAAACTAAGTCTTTTGATTGTTCGTATTCGTTGATGTAGGAAACGCTCTCGACACCTTTGTTGAAATGCCCTGACAGCAAATCGAGTGCTTTCTGCGTTTCTTTCATCGCAAGCTCGGGATTGTCATACGTGCCCAGATCACCCGGAGTCGTCTGGCTCCCCAAATTATCATAAGCGAATTTCCCGACGCCCAACAGGACAGCGACCGAAGCGGCTACCGAAAGCCAAGCCACGACTTTGCGTTTTCTGGGTTCTAAAGGCAAGGTGCCGTCAAATCGTTGTTCCTTTTCTTTGGCGAAGTAACCAAACATGGGGCGGTATTGTTCGAGATGCTGCGCAACATCCGGTGAAGTGAAATACTCCTGCAATTCGCGCTCCTGTGCCAAGGAGGTTTCCCCGTCAAAGTATTTATCGAGTAGTGATTCTATTTTATGCAATTCCATAATTTTCCGTTTTAGTCATTTTGTCCCTGAGTGCTTTCCTCGCTCTTGAAAGTGCGACGCGAATCGCCGTTTCGTTCATGTCGAGCATCGAAGCGATCTCCTCATATTCATATTGTTCAATGTCCCTGAGTTGTACGATGAGTTTCTGTTGTTCCGGCAGATCACCCATCGCTTTTTCCATCCAGGCCCATCGGTCGCGGTCCTCGACCTGCTTTTGTACCGAAGGCGAACGGTCGCTGTAATTGCTATGGACGAGTTGCAGGTTGCTGGCTCGCTTGCTCTTCAACTGGTCCAGGCAATAATTCTTCGTCATCGTCATTGCCAAAGCTTCGACGCTGTTGTAATTTGGCAGCGTCTCGTTTTTGGTCCACAGCTTGACCATGACTTCCTGTGTGGCGTCCTCGGCTTCTTCTACACTCACGAGCAAACGCTTGGCGAGGCGGAAGACTTTATCCTTGAACGGATTTACGATTTGTATGAACTCGTTTTGGTTCATTTTGGTTTGCTTATTTGGTCGGTTATAAAGTCCAGACGAGGGTTGTTTTTTTTTGTTACAAACGAAACTGAAAAAATTGTTTATTCGTTTATTTGTTTATTCGTTTATTTGATTTGGAACGACTTGCGTTGTCCGCTAATTTACATTCCCATGAAAAAGAATCTTGTCCTTTCACTATCGATGTTGCTTTTTGCGTTCGGATTTTGGTCGTGCCAACCCGACGATTCCAACCACGTCCCGAATGACGTGCGCATCACCGACTTCGTATGGAAAGGCATGAATCTTTATTATCTATGGCAACAAGAGGTTCCCGATCTCGACGACAATCGGTTCGCCAACCAGTCTGAACTCAATGCGTGGCTCGCCCAAAACAACGAACCGGTGGCATTGTTCAACCATTTGCGTGTCGATACGTCGATTGACCGTTTTAGTGTGATCTATTCGGATTACCGGATTCTCGAAGGCGTGCTTTCCGGAACTACGGGAAATAACGGTGTCGACTTCGCATTGCGCTATAAAACAGGAAGCACTACCGATATTTTCGGATGGGTGCGTTACATCCTGCCGAATTCCGATGCATCGACAAAAGACATTCACCGTGGCGATATTTTCTATGCCGTCAACGGAACGCCACTGACGTCCGACAATTACCAGCAATTGCTTTCCCAGCAAACCTATACGCTCAACCTGGCCGATTACGACAACGGCAACATCACGCCCAACGGAGAATCGGTTGCGCTGACAAAATCGGTTTATTCTGAGAATCCGGTTTACCAGCGCGAGGTTTTCAATATCGGTAACCACAAAATCGGCTATTTGATGTATAACGGTTTTTATCCGAATTACGACAATGCGCTCAACCAGGCGTTCGGCCAGCTGAAGTCGCAAAACATCACTGATTTGGTTCTCGACCTGCGTTACAATTCCGGCGGATCGATCCAGACCGCGACGTATCTCGCGAGCATGATCACGGGACAATTCAACGGACAGGTTTTTGCAAAAGAACAATGGAACGACAAGCTGATGGACTATTGGAGCGACCAAAATGCAGACGCGCTTGTGAACCGCTTCACCGACGAAATCAACAACGCATCCGCAAACAGTCTCGAACTCAACACCGTTTACATCCTCACTTCCAAAAGTACGGCCTCGGCAAGCGAATTGGTCATTTCTTGCCTTAAACCATACGTAAATGTCGTTCAGGTAGGCGATGTCACCACGGGAAAAAACGTAGGGTCGGTCACGCTTTACGATTCGCCCTCATTCCAAAAAAAAGGTGCGGATCGCTCGCATTATTACGCGATGCAGCCAATTGTTCTAAAAGTGGTAGACAAAAACGGTTTTGGAGACTATGCAAGTGGACTTGAGCCCAATTACGATTACATTGAAGATCTCGGAAATCTTGGCGTCATCGGAACTACAGACGAGCCGCTGTTGTCGACGGCCATCGGAATCATTACCGGAAACGGGCGGATGATACGGCAATCTCCGACAAAAACCTTCACGCCTTTCAAAGATTCCAAATCGCTCGACGGGCTGCGCGACCAAATGTATACGAGCAGAATTCCGCGGTGAGTTCAGCTGCGGTCGGTCAGACGGATGATCTTTCCATCCGAAAACTCAAAAATCGATTCGCCTGACAGCGAAAGCCGTTCCCCTTTTTTCATCCCATTCGGAAAATCCATGGCGAGTACGGCCGTGTATCGAATCCCGATCACGACCCTTTCGTTAGTCTGGGCTAACGATTCTATTAATTGCTCGCGTTCTGAAAAGAATGATTTGGAAAGTTCTGCCTGCTGACGGAAACTGTCGGCTCCGTTGAGAAGCAACGTGATGTTACCGTTTTCAAGATTCTCAAAAACAACGTTTTCGTACACATTTTCGAGCATACCGTCAATATCGAAACTATTGTAAGCCTCGACGTAATCCCGTACGATTTTTTCAAGTTCAGACATGTTACGATGGGTAGATTGCCAATTTAAACATTTCATTTCCAATTGTGGATATGTTCGTTCAAAACTCTTAAGTATGAGGGACATTCGGATTTTTTTTCGAACTATTTTGCAATTATTGTCGGATTTTCCGCGTTAACACAATAGCTCAATCCTCCCATATGAAAATTGCTCTCAAGATTGTATTGTCTTTCGCCGTACTTTCGGCATTCGCATTCAGCGTCAATCGACACGAAGAACCGAGAAAGATACAGGTCGTAATTGACGCGGGACACGGCGGAAACGATTCGGGAGCTTCTTTCGAAAACCTTACGGAGAAAGCGATCGTCGCCCAGATAAGTTCAAAAATCAAGTCGCTCAACAAAAACCAGAACATCGAAATCGTACTTACGCGCGCCTCGGACATTCCCGTAACGCTGCAAGAGCGCACCCAGGTTATCAATTCCATCAAACCGGATCTCGTGATTTCGCTGCACGTAAGCGCGAGCAAGGATTCCGCGAAATCGGGCATTGGGCTCTATATCGCCAAAGAAAATGCGTCCAAAGACAAAGCGCTCCAACTCGCCAGGAAAATGTCCGACCGCATCAAAAAAAACCATCATTTTGCTGTTTCGGAAATACAGGAAGCGCCGTTTTATGTGTTGAAAAAATCCGAGGCGCCGGCCATTATCGTCGAACTCGGCTATCTCACGAACGAGCTTGATCGCCATTACCTCACGGACGAAAAACAGCAGAACCGCATCGCGCGTACGATCCTCGAATGCGTCAACGACCTGAAACCATAACCAATAAATAAGCAGTATGAAAAAAACCTTAGGATTGTCAGCAATTGTCGCGGCCGCAATATCGTTCGCCTTCATCTCGCCGGATGCCGATAAGTTCGTCGTCGTAATCGATGCGGGACACGGCGGAAAAGATTATGGCGTCACTCACGAATCTGCGATGGAAAAATCGATTACCGAAACCGTTTCCCGAAAAATCAAAGCGTTGAATTCCGACAAGGAAATCGAGATTCACCTTACGCGAGATTCCGATGAATTCAAAGATTTGAGCGCCCGGACCGAATTTGTGAACTCGCTTGACGCAGATCTCGTGCTCTCGATACACGTCCAGGGAAACAAAAACGTCACCGCCTCCGGAATGGAAATTTACGTAGGAAAAGACCATGCGCAAAAAACCAGGTCAATGGATTTCGCGACCAAACTTTCGGAGAAACTCCAAAAAGAGAATTTCAAGTTGCGGCCCACCAAGGAAGCGCCGTTTTATGTGCTGAAGAATTCGAAATCACCAGCGGTCCTGCTCGAGTTGGGCTTTCTTACAAATGAAAGCGATCGCAATTATCTGACATCCGAACAACAACAGGACAGGATAGCCGCGACGATTCTCGAGTTTATCAGCGAATCGAAATAAGACGCCTTGCATCAGCGACTTTGTGAAAAACGAAAAAGCCGACACGTTGATGTCGGCTTTTTTATGACTGGTAAAATTAGTTGAAATAAAATCCGTTAGGCCCGAGCCCGACCGGAATTTCGTCTACGAGCGCTCCATTGTTCTCAGAATAGATAAAAATTTTCCCATCGGACACAAAATCATCGGCTCCTTCCGCGATGTAAATCCTGCCGTCGTTTACCGCGAACCCGTATCCGATGTAACTTGACTCAGACCCGGTATCGATGAGTGGCGTATCGGCAGCCAAAGCCAGGAACGGATCGACCTTATAGATTTTCGGCCCGGCCGTAAAATAGATAAAACCATCTTCGATATCAAGGTTTTGGGCGTTGACCATGGTTTCGGCGAACGCCATCTCGCCAAGTAGCGCGTTATCCGAAAGACGGATCCTCACAATCTTGCCCGGCCCGTTCCAGCTCGAACACAGCACGTACAAAATGCCGTCTTTTTCTTCGAGAGAGTTTGGAGCCGTTCCGACGTTTATCGCCGTGACCTGCTGATTCGAGGTATTGATCACGGACACCACGTTGCCGCTTCCGTAAAAGCCGCCCGAAACATAGAGTTTGCCGTTTTCCTCGATAATGCGCTCTGCCTGGTTGTTGACCGGAATGGGTGTCCCAGCGGTGAGCGTGTTCAGGTCGATGACCGCGATGAAGTCGTCTGTAGGGCTGGTGAACAAATTGGAGTTCGTCACATATGCCTTGCCGTTGTATACCACACCGTAGCGCGGAACGGTCAAGCCGCTCGTCACTTCTCCGACCTTCTCGAATGTGTAACGGTTTACCACCGTAATCCTGTTTGATCCGTTCGAAATGATGAACGCGCGATCTCCGGAAAAGAAAATCGATTGAGGGAACAAGCCTAATGTTACATCGTCACCGTTGACTGCCGTAAAAATGTCGTTTTGCACGGTTTGTAGGTCGTCCGAAATATACGTCACGCTCGCCCCGCCCGTCGATCCGCCTTCGTTGAGTACCAGTATTCCGTTGTCATAGCTACCCAAAGGCGCGTTCGAATCGTCATCTCCGTTACACGAGGCGAGCAAAACCGAGCCCGCGATCAGCGCAAAAATGCATTTGTTGATTTTCATTATAATTGTAGTGTTAGCGTTACATTGCAGTGTCGTCCGGGATACGGGCGGTTTTCCATGGTTTCATATTCGGAATCAAGGGCGTTGCGAAGCTGGAATCCGATGCGGTACACATCCGATTTTCCAAAATCATAGCAAATTCCGGCATTCACGACCGCATATGCCTCGAGATTATAGCGTTTGTTGTTGTCGCTCCTTGTAAAAACTTCCCCATTGAAAAGACTTTGGACGTGAGCCGAAAATTTCCGGAAGCCATACGACAAATTCGCCGTCGCTTTGTGGAAAGGCACGTAAATCAATTGCTTTTGCGTCTTCTCATTTTCGGAAACCGCATATGCGTAAGTCGCATTCAGAAGCAATTCATGTCGCCCGATATTCTGGCGCGATTCGAGCATTATCTCGGCTCCGTAACTTTCGACGCGATTCACATTGACTGGAAACCAAGTCGAGGTCGTGCCCGGCAACCACTGTATCATGTCGCGTATTTTCATGTAATATCCGGTCAGCGCAATTGTCGTCTTGCCGAATTTTAACTCATTGCCGATTTCGACCTGGTAAGACGATTCCGGTTTGAGGTTCGGGTTTCCGCCATCGCCCCAGTACAAATCGTTGAAAGTCGGGATACGGAAATTGCGCGAGCCATTCAATTTTACAGAATAGAACGAAAACGGACGGTATCGGATTCCCGCGGAATACAACAGCGGACTGTCGTAATTTTCGGTGATTTCCTGTCGGATGCCGGCTTCGTAATGGAATTTAGGCGATATTTTGTGGCGGAAAAGAAGCGCTCCCGAGCCGATTCCACGCGAATGGTTCGAAATATCGCTGCCACGCCCCGTAGCCGAAGTATAATCGACGATGGCATTGACCAGAATATCATCAGACACATTATACGCAAAATCGTACTTGCCGATAAGCGTCTCAACCGTCGCAAATCCCGTAGCCGGCGTGCCAAGATTCTCGAAATAACCGTATCGCTCATGTAGATAAGCAGCTTTCAGACGAGAAGTGAACCTGTTGCCGACGTTCGTCCATTCGACAAGATTGCGTGCATTGAAATCACGGTATTTTGTCTTGGTGTCCGATGAAGTAAGCAACGGAAAGTGCCGCTCCCCATCGTAAACTTCTCCGAAATATTTGATGAAGTTGCGATCTGAAATCTTGTAAGCCGATGCAACGTTGATTCCCGAATTGTAAAACTGTCCGTTGCGATTCTTTCGCGTAGAATTCGGGAAATCGTAATCGTTGTCCGATCGGTTGTGGTAAACAATAGCATTCACGGCAAACTTATCCGAACCAAAATTCGCCTTGTAGCGATAACGTTGGGTATTGAAACTTCCGTAAACGGCCTCGATCGTATTTCTTAGATGGTCGCCAAAAATCGGTTCGGACGACAAATGCACGCTCCCGCCGATGGCACTGCTTCCGTAAATCACGCTGCCACCGCCCGACCGCACCGAAATTTCATCGTAACCGGAAGTCGCGATCGTATTGAAATCCGTTTGGCCGTTCACCTGGGAATTTATGTTGATCCCATTCCAGACGACAGCCGTCTGTTGGGCCGTCGTACCGCGAAAAGAGGCAGAAGCCACGCCGGAGCCAAATCCGTTTTCCTTTAAATAGACAGAGGAATTGAATTGCAAAAGTGCCGCCAGCGAACCTTGGTTTCGGCCCAAAACGGAATCGTTGAGGACGATGATGTGTTGCGTATCGGAGAATTTTCGCAATTGTGCGTCACCCACAACGACTTCGCACAACGCAATCGAATCCTGTTGCGCCCAAAGCATCGGACCCAAAAACAAAAAGCAAATCGAAAGCAGTTTTTTCGCTGTCATACATGGAGGATTTTTTTCCCGAAAATCCTTTTGTGGCGAATCAAGGCAGGTCTCCTGGCTCGCGTCCCGTTCGTCGGCCTTCCCGCTTTTGCAGTGGCAGCAGATGACGACAGGCTAATAGCTTACAGTTGCGGGAACAGCCCGGACGTTGCATCCGATTCCCTTTTCATGCAAAAATTGCAACCTTGATTCGGGTGCAAATGTAGGAATAAAATCACGGTCGGACTCCCGTTCCAAAAAAAATTGAACAGCGCAAACGTTTCGCTTTATCTTTGCGCCAATCAATTTACAGACATGAAACAGTTCAGGATTTCGTTTTTTGCGATAGCGCTCAGTTTGCTTTTTATCGGATGCAAAAAATCGGAAACAATAAAGAAACAGGCCTCCGATGTCCGGAATTCCGTAAAGTACGCCAATGGCCTTTCGATTTTTGATTATGGAGATTACTCGGTTGTCAAGGTTAGCGACCCATGGCCGAACGCCAACAAAAACTACACTTACGTGCTCAGGGAAAAAGATGCGAAAGTACCTGACAGCCTGGCTTCGTTTACGACTGTGAACGTTCCCGTTAAGTCTATCATCGCCACTTCGACGACGCATATTCCGTCTCTCGAAATGCTGGGCGTTGAAAATTCGCTTATCGGATTTCCTCAACTCAATTACATTTCGTCCGAAAAAGTTCGGGCAAATATCGATGTCAAAAAAGTAAGGGAAATCGGGCAAAACCAAAGCCTGAATACCGAGGTCATCATCGATTTGCAGCCGGATGTCATCATCGGATACGGAATCGACAACAACAACCCGACGATCGACAACCTCGAGAAAAGCGGCCTCAAAGTCTTGCTCAACGGCGACTGGAACGAGACAACGGCTTTGGGAAAAGCAGAATGGATCAAACTTTTTGGGGCGCTTTACGGACTGGAGGACAAAGCCGACAAAATTTTTTCCGACATCGAAAAATCGTACAATGAAACCCTCGCACTTGCAAAATCGGCGAAGACGAAACCAACCGTCGTTGCTGGCGCCATGTTCGAAAACAAATGGTATCTGCCTCAGGGAAAAAGTTGGGGAGCCGAACTCATCGCGCAAGGCGGCGGCCAGTATATGTGGTCGGATTCGGAAGGAACCGGGAGTCTTTCACTTCCGTTCGAGACCGTATTGGAAAAAGCGAAAGATGCCGAATTCTGGATTGGGCCGGGAGAATTCACTTCGTTGACGGAAATGCAGTCGGCAAACGCCCACTACGCCCAATTCAAAGCGTTCCAAACCAAAAACGTCTATTCGTTCAGCTCCAAAAAAGGCAAGACGGGAGGCGTGATTTATTTTGAGCTGGCGCCAAACCGGCCCGATCTTGTGCTAAAAGACATCGTAAAAATCCTGCATCCGGAACTCTTGCCCAATTATGAACTTTTCTTTTTCGAGAAATTGAATTAATCCAAAAACACCCTTCCTGAAATGCCTGACCAAAAAAACAGCAGCTTCTTCCTCTTGCTATCGCTCCTGGCGGTTTTGCTGTTCGTTTTGGATTTGGCATACGGGCCGGTTTCCATTCCTGTGGAAGACGTTTTCCGGAGCATATCCGGAGGCAAGGCGTCCAAGGAAACCTGGGACTACATCATCGTTAATTATCGGTTGCCAAAAGCCATCACCGCGGTTTTGACCGGAATCGGGCTGGCAGTGAGCGGCTTGCTCATGCAGACGTTGTTCCGGAATCCGCTCGCCGGGCCGGACGTATTGGGCTTGAGTTCGGGTTCGAGCCTCGGCGTCGCATTCGTCGTCATGGGCGCGGGATTGATCCCGGGAATCCTCAGCGTCTGGATGTTGTCGTCATATGGAATTATTTTGGCTTCCTGCTTCGGCAGTTTTCTTGTTTTGCTCGCAATTCTGGCGGTCTCAAGACGACTTAGAGATACGATGGCCATCCTGATCGTAGGGCTGATGTTCGCGAGTTTCGCCAGTGCGATCGTTAGCATCCTGACCTATTTTTCAACTGCGGAACAATTGCAGAAATTTACGTTTTGGGCAATGGGAAATCTCGGCAACCTGTCGTGGCTTTCGATAACGATACTGGCGGTTTGCATTTCCACTGGACTCGCGATTGCCGTCCTTTGCATCAAGCCGTTAGATGCGCTCCTGCTCGGTGAGAATTACGCAAAAAGCCTCGGTCTCCATTACAAACGCGCCCAGTTCACGATCATCATCGCGACGAGTCTGTTGACGGGAAGCATCACAGCTTTCGCCGGACCTGTGGCTTTCGTCGGATTAGTCGTTCCCCACATGGCCAAATTGCTTTTTAGGACAAGCGATCACAAAGTGCTGTTTTTCGCCACCGTGCTTTTCGGGGCCATCATCGTATTGTTATGCGACATTTTGTGCCAGTTTCCGGGAAGCGACGTTACACTCCCTATAAATGCGATCACCTCACTGATTGGCGCACCTGTTGTAATCTGGTTGCTGATGCGCAAAAGAAAGACGTTCGACTGATGGAAAAACCACTATTGTTTACCCGGGATCTCAGCATCGGCTATCCAACCAAAAAACAGGTCTCGGTGATCGCTTCGGATGTGTCCATATCACTTCGCATGGGGAAATTGATTTCGTTGATCGGGGCCAACGGCATTGGGAAATCGACGCTGCTGCGGACGCTGACAGGGATCCAAAAACCGATCTCGGGCGAAGTCATGCTCAACGGCAGAATCGTATCGGATTATCCGCCTTCCCAAATGTCACAAAAACTCGCGCTGGTGCTTACCGAAAAACTGCCGCCGAGCAACCTAACCGTTTTCGAACTCGTCTCGCTCGGACGCCAACCTTACACGAACTGGGTCGGCAAACTGACAGCCGACGACATCGCAAAAGTCAACCAAGCCCTGCATCTGACCGCCACCACGCACCTATCGGCGAAACGGCATTTCCAATTGTCGGACGGCCAACTCCAAAACGTGCTCATCGCGCGCGCACTTGCCCAGGACACTCCGTTTATCGTGCTTGACGAGCCGACTACTCATCTCGATCTTCAACATAAGGCCGCGCTGTTCCGCCTGCTGAGAACCTTGAGCTCCGAAACAGGGAAATGCATTTTGTTTTCGACACACGATGTAGAAATGGCGATCCAGCTCAGCGACGAAATGATCGTGATGAACCGCGGCAACGTGATCCAGGACACTCCCGAGAATTTGATAAAAATGGGTGCATTTGACCGTCTTTTTGATGACGAAACGATTGTTTTCGACAAACAGAAGCAACGGTTTGTTTTCCGCGGATTTTGAGCTATATTTGAGATAGACTCGCTTTTGCCATGAAAAAACACCTGATTGCATTGTTATTGTTGTGCGCCCTCCCGGCCTTTTCCCAAATAAACCTCGAACTCCAGCCTCAGGGATTTCCTTCGGTCACGATAAAGCGCCCGCCGGTTCCCGAGGACAAACTCATTGAAGCCGTCCGCAACTGGGTGGCAACCTATAACGAAAAGAATCAGTACGGATACGACATCACAGAAGTTTCCAGTGCGGGAATGACCATAGACGCTTACAAACGCAATGCATTCTACTACCGCAATCGAGGGGAATTATACCAGCACCGCATTCGGTATACGATGCGTCTCGAGTTCGGCGAAACGATCAAGACCCAGTTTTCGGTGAAGGAAATTTACGCCCAAAAAAACCTCACGACGCTTCAGGTCGCTGACTTTTTCCTGCCGGACGGACGCCTCAAGGATGACTATCGCGATGCGAAACCCTCTCTCGAAAAGACCGCCAATGCCATCCTGAACAATTTCGCCGAGTTCATGACAAGGGTTTCGGAGTAAGCAAATCCGGGACTTCGCTCACGTTTCCCGGTTGAAGGTCGCCCAGTTCCACTTCGCCTATCCTGACGCGTACCAAACGCAAAGTTGGAAACCCGACGGCAGCGGTCATTTTGCGCACTTGCCGAAACTTGCCTTCCGTCAGCGTAAGGGAAACCCAACTTGTCGGGCCGTGGCGTTCATCGCGTATTTTGCGGTGTGGCAAATCCGGAGTCTCAATGAGGCGCGCCTTACAGTTTTTGGTAACGTACTTTGTTCCTTTGACGCCGATTTCCACACCATTCTCCAATAAATTGACGGCACTTTGATCGATTATGCCGTCGACCTGGGCAAAATATTCCTTTTCGAGCTGCTTTCCGCGCACAATTTCACTCATCATGCCGTCTGTGGTCAGGAAAAGCAACCCTTCCGAATCTTCATCGAGACGTCCTATCGCCATTGTATTTTTCGGGAAATCGAATAATTCGCCGAGTAATTTCTTACTGCGTTTTTTCTCATAGATGAACTGGCTCAAAAAGCCGAACGGTTTGTAAACGATAAAATGACGGTGATCCATGCGCCAAAGATAAAGCAATGTTAAAGCACTCGCAATCGGCAGCCGAAAGGCGTACTTTTCTATAAAACACAAGTATCATGGACACGACCCACAACAAAGATCTAGGCGATAAGACCTGGAATAACGAACAGAAAAAAGGCGATCTCAACGAAGGCTTCAGCGGTGAAAACGTGCCGGAAGATTACAATCCGGCCAAGCATGTCAAGGAAACCGAGACGGACTCCGACGGCAACAAAAAAACCGTCGACCGCGCTCGCAACGCCGAACGCACGACAGATGACGAAGGGAAATGGAAAGAATCCGGATCGCTTAAAAAAAGTGATTTGTCAGAAGAAAAAATCGAAGGAAGAGAGGATCACAACTACGATTCCCCTAACCGGAAATAATGCATGGACAAAACCACTTACACCAACCAGTTTTCTGAGGATGATGCCGTTGGATGGCTAGCGATAGACGATGCGCTTGACACGCTTTACTCCGGTGCGGAGCCTCGCCATTACGGGCCACTTTGCGGACTTCATTTTGTCGCAGGAGGAACGGATCCGATAGATGGCACCAGCATTTATGACGTCGGCAATCCTGAATTTCACCGCCATATCGTGACGTACGGCATGTCCGAATTGTATTACGACGCAGAAAAAGACGGAGGAGAATTCAGCAAATGGGGCTTCGAATTTACGATGCGCATAAGACCGTTCGCCGAAGACGAAACCGATCCCCTTTGGGCCGTGCAATTGATGAACAATCTCGCGCGCTACGTGTACGACAGCGGGAATTGGTTCGAGGAAAATCATTTTATACCTGCAAACGGCCCGATTCGCCTGAATACCGATACCCAAATTACGGGCGTCGTGTTTGCGCTCGATCCCAAACTCGGAAAGATTGTGACGCCCCACGGAGAGGTTTCATTTTTGCAACTTGTCGGGATAACCGAATCTGAAGTGCAACGGCTCAAAGCCAATCCGACGGCTCCCGAGGTAGCAAAACTTATCGAAGAATTAAGGTCGGACAATCCTTTGCTTATCACCGATCTCAACCGAACCTAAACAAAAAAAGGAACCGATCACTTGGGTTCCCTTGGTGTTCGGTTCTTTACAAACTATTCCATCTTTACGAACTGGATGTTCGCCGCGATCTTGACTTCTTCGCCCAGGACGAGCCCGCCGCCTTCGGTAATTCCGTCGTATACGATATCGAAATCGTGCCGTTTTATCGATCCGTTGACTTCAAAGCCGGCGCGGTAACGGCCGAAGCCATCTTTAAGTTCGCCTCCGAACAGCACTTGCAACGCGATGTTTTTCGTGGTTCCTTTGAGCGTCAGGTCGCCGTGGAGCACGTATTCGTCTCCCGATTTGTGTTGAAAAGACGTTGACCTGAACATGATCTCAGGAAATTGGTCGGCATCGAAAAATTCAGGTGATTTCAAATGTTCGTCCCGGTCGGTTTCATTGGTATCGATGCTATAGGTATCAATTACCAGGTCGATTTTCGCGTCGTTGAAATTTTCCTTGTCACTTGTTTGCAACGTTCCCTTGAACAGGCGGAATGCCCCGGTCACGGTAGAAATGACGAGGTGCTTGATCTTGAAATGTATTTCGGAATGAGCGGGATCGATTTCCCAGAATGTCGTCTTCATAAAAAAAGTTTCGCCTAAAGTTAGCTTCATTTCGCATCGCCTGCAAGTCATTTTTATAAAATTTGGGCATTGGCTTTGTCGCGTTTGACCCGTTCTTTTAACGCGAATTGCCGCATATTGGAAGCAGCGCACTCCGTAATTTTGTGTACCGGACTCGTTTCCGGCTGTTTAGACCGATTAAAAATTTCAATAGCGGTTCACCCATTTTGGATAAAACGATTATTTTTGTCGCTTATGCTTCGGACTATGATTGTTTCAGCCGTCCTCGTTTTTTAGCAAATCGGGACAATCCATACAGGCGAATTTCTACCACATCGCACGTCTGCGAAAGCCGGTTATATCTCATTTTTACAATCAATACAAATGTCACAGAAGACTTTTTCAGGCAAACTATCTGCCTTTGTTTCCATAATAAAACGCTCGCTTAATGGCGAATATATCGATCTCACGACAGGCGGGATCCGCGTTTCCGTAGTGTTGCTCGCCATTCCGATGATGCTCGAGATGATGATGGAATCCGTGTTCGCGCTTGTCGATCTTTACTTCGTCGGACACCTCGAACACAGCAGTTTCGCGATCCAGGCCGTCGGTTTGACCGAATCGGTTTTGACGATCATCTATTCACTCGCCATCGGGATCAGTATGGCCGCAACGGCCGTCGTGGCGAGGCGCGTAGGCGAAAAGAACCCGGAAGCCGCCTCAAGAGCGGGGATCCAGGCCGTCCTGATCGCTTTCGGAATCAACCTGTTCATCAGCATTTTCGGGATTATTTTCGCTACGGATATCCTGAAATTCATGGGCGCATCCAACGAAGCCGCACTTTACGGAACGACGTTCGTGCGCATCATGATGGGTTCGAGCCTTATCATCATTTGCCTGTTCCTTTTCAACGGGATTTTCCGCGGGGCCGGAAACGCCGCGATCGCCATGAAGAGTTTGTGGGTGGCTAACATCGCCAATATAATCTTATGTCCGATATTGATCAACGGCCTTGGCCCTATCCCGGCTCTCGGTCTCAACGGAGCGGCGATCGCGACGACGATAGGGCGCAGCTTAGGCGTTTGCTACCAGTTGTATCATTTGTTCAACGGAAAGGGCGTGATCGTGGTTTACCTGTCGTATTTCAGGCCGCACTGGGAACAGATCAAACACATTGCGAAAATTTCGGCTCCGGCTGTCGGACAATTCGTGATCGCTTCGTGCAGCTGGATTTTTCTGGCCCAGCTGGTGGCCACTACCGGGGGCGACGTCGGCTCGGCGGGTTACCAAACATCCCTAAGGCTAATGATGTTCTTCATGCTTCCCGCCTGGGGATTGAGCGGAGCGGCCGCAACGTTGGTCGGGCAAAATCTCGGCGCCAAACAGGTTGAGCGCGCCGAGCGATCTGTGTTGGTCACTGCCCGTTTCAATGCGATTTACATGGGCGCGGTGATGATTTTGTCGCTTGTAGGTGCTGAATGGCTTGCGGGCGTGTTCAGCAACGATCCGGCCGTTCGTGAAATCGGGACGCAAGCAGTCAGGATCATGGCGTGCGGCTACATTTTTTACGGGATCGGGATGGTGATGATCAACGCATTCAACGGTTCCGGCGATACCAAAACACCGACGTGGATCAACCTTTTCGGGTTTTGGTTTTTCCAGATTCCTCTCGCCTATTTGCTGGCCAAGACGTTTGAAATGGGACCCACAGGCGTTTTTATCGCGATTCCCGTCGCCGAAACCGCCATTACGATCGCAGGTGTCATCCTGTTCAAGCGTGGTCGCTGGAAAACAATTCAAGTATAGGTTCAGGCGAGTTAAATCAAAATAAAAACGAGGCCAGGAAACACCGTTTGTTCCTGGCCTTGCGTTTTGAGGAAGTCGACCGCGATTATTCCGGTTTGAATTCAGGGTTGTAGATCAATCCTATGATATTGCCCCAGGCGTCTTTCACCGATGCCACGACAATTTCCCCACCTACGTTCGTTGGCGGCTCGTGTTCGGTAGCGCCGAGGTCGATAAACCGTTTGTATTCCGATTCGATGTCGTCTACGCCCCAATAGGTCAGGACGCTCTCGATTTTTTTCGCCGAGGCATTTTCTTCAGGCTGGAGCCCAAGTTCGTAACCGGCAACGTTGAAACCAACATGAAAAGGTTCGTTGAAGTAGGGCTCGATTTGAAACGCTTTCGAATACCATTCCGTAGCGGCTTTGAGGTTGTCGACTTTGTAGATCGTGGTGCGGAGGCCGAGGATTTTTGACATTTGGATGATTATGTATTAGACGATGAAACAATTGGATTTCGATGACGATAAACTAAAATAGGAACTTAATTCGATATGTGGAAATTTGATGGCGCGCTTTGGGACAACGTCAAATCGATAATGATGCAGCGATGCCGAATGACGATTGTCGAGTCGCGAATGACCGATGTTTGATGGTTAGCCCGGATGGAAGCGGCCAGCTTTTTGAGGTTCGGGCGCATTTTTTGCCGAAGGTGGACGGCGACCGAAGGAAGCCCGGCCGACGAGTTGCAAAAAAGCGCCCGAACCGCGAAAACTAGTAGCGGACAGCCGGATGAGCTCCTGATAATTAACAATTTAAATCCAATACAAAATGTTAAAGTCAATAATGTAACTCTATCTTAAAATTATGTAAAAATTCTCGAGGGCCGAAAAAGTAATTTAGCATCAAGGAAAATGAAATGCTCCTATTCACTCATCGATAACCTAAAAACAAAGAGTCATGAAATCAGTATCACTCCTCATATCTGCCCTGGCACTGGTCGCGTCAACGTATTTTTTCGCGGTTGATTTCAGATTATCTTCAGAAAGCAATTACCTTATTTACATGGGCATGCTGCTCACGCTGATCTTTATTTCGATACTGGGCATCGTGATCAATTTGCCGCTTGCCAAGTTCAAGAGACCAAAGGCGCGCAGTTTTATGTACAATAGCTATTCTCGCGAGAGAATCAGGAATAAGAGTTTTGATTCCCAGTTCGGGATGTCGTAACATATAGAAATCTACCTATACGAATGGTTCGCAATTGCGGGCCATTTTTTTTATGGACAAGAGACTGGTCACACAGGCACCCGGCGACTTTTTCATTACCTTTACTTTTTAATCCACCCAACATGAATCCTTACCTGATCACCGCAATCGTTTTTTGCGTCGCGCTTGGCGTTGGCTACCTTATCGGAAAAACGATGGCGGCCGCGGATTCAAAAACGGCGACTACCGCTCTCGGAGAAAAACTGTTGTCGGCCAATTCGCAATTGGAGCTCATCCGGCAGCAGCAACAGTCGGAACGCATCCATTCGGAAAAATCGATGGAACGCCAGTTGTCGGAAATCCAGAATCTCAGGATAGAAAAAGAAGCGCTTGCGATCCAACTCACGAAAAAAGAGGCCGATTACGCGAACCTCTACGAAAAACATCGGGAACAGCGATCGGAAGTCGAGCAATTGCAGGAAAAATTCACGAAGGAATTTGAAAACCTCGCCAATAAGATCCTCGACGAAAAGTCGCTCAAATTTACCGAGCAGAACAGAGCCAACCTCGCCAACATTCTTTCGCCTTTACAGGAAAAAATCCAATTGTTCGAAAAGAAAGTCGAAGACACGCATAAGGAATCGATCGACTACCACGCCGCGTTGCGTCAACAAATCCTGGGCTTGCGCGAAATGAACGAACAGATGAGCCGCGAGACGGTAAACCTGACCAAAGCGCTCAAAGGCGATTCGAAAATGCAGGGCAACTGGGGCGAGCTGGTTTTGGAACGCGTGCTCGAAAAATCAGGTTTGGAAAAAGGTCGGGAGTACGAAGTTCAGCAAAGTTTCACGAACGAATTCGGCCAACGCGTCTTCCCGGACGTCGTGGTGAACCTGCCGGACGGAAAGAAAATGGTCATCGATTCGAAAGTGTCGCTTGTCGCTTACGAGAAATTCTGCAATGACGAAGATGACATGACCAAGACGTTGCACCTAAAGGAACACGTATCGTCTATTAAGCGCCATGTCGAACAGCTCGGCGAGAAGAACTACCACGATTTGTACCAGATGGAAAGCCCTGACTTTGTTTTGCTTTTTATCCCGATAGAACCCGCATTCGCGATTGCGCTTAACGAAGACCAGACGTTGTACAACCGGGCGTTCGAAAAGAACATCGTAATCGTGACGCCTTCTACGTTGCTGGCGACGCTTCGCACGATCGATTCGATGTGGACGAACCAGAAACAACAGGAAAACGCTTATGAAATTGCGCGTCAGGCGGGCGCTTTATACGACAAATTCCATGGGTTTGTTGACGACTTGGTCAAAATCGGGAATAAGATCAAGGACTCGAAAAACGAATACGACAACGCAATGAACAAACTTGTCGACGGGAAAGGAAACCTCATCACGAGCGTAGAACGCCTCAAAAAAATGGGAGCAAAAGCCAAGAAAGCGCTTCCCGAAAACATCCTTAGGAGAGCCGATGCCGAAATGGACAAACTACTCGAAGAATGATGGAATATAAATCGATAGAATCGTCTTACGTGACGATTTCGGAACTCATGTTGCCGAGCCACTCCAACTTTTCAGGTAAAATTCACGGCGGCTACATTTTGTCGCTCATGGACCAGATCGCGTTTGCCTGCGCGAGCAAATTCTCCGGCCATTATTGCGTGACGGCCTCCGTCGATACGGTCGACTTCCTGAATCCGATAGAAATCGGGGAACTCGTCACGGCCTCGGTAAACTATGTCGGAAAAAGCTCTATGGTGGTGGGCATTCGCGTCGATTCCGAAAACATTACGACAGGTGTTTCCAAACATTGCAATTCGTCCTATTTTACGATGGTCGCCAAGAATAAGGCAGGCGAAAATGTAATCGTTCCCGGACTTGTGCTAACGTGCGACGATGACTTAAGACGGTTTTTTAAGGCGCTGAGGCGGATTTCGGACAAAAAAGCGCATAAAAACCACGAGGAAACGTTCGATTATAAATCAATGGAAGCGATAGCGGAACTGGAGCTTTATAACGTGAAAATTTTGCGTTGAACGCGTTAGCGGAAATGCCGCTTGTACCTATTACAACATCTATAATCCGATTTTGAAATCCAAATGACATGAAAAAAATATTCCTATTCCTTTTTACCCTTTCGGCACTGGCAGTCCTGGCGCAGGAAGCTCCCGAAAAACCGGATTACGCCAGGATTGAAACCGCAATTTCGGATCCGTCTTCCGATTACCATTATCCCAAACTCATGCAAAAATTCCAAAAAGGAGACACGACGATGACGTTGGGACAGAAGCGCCATCTCTATTACGGATTTCGCTATCAGAAGCGCTATAATCCGTACGGCATTCCAAAGCAGATGGAGGAATTGCGTCCGATCCTGCAAAAGAAACCACTCTCTGATGCCGATGCCCTAAAAGTAGTTTCGCTTGGCAAAGCGGTGCTCGCCGACAACCCTTTCGACCTGAGAATGATGAACGTCATGCTTTACGCGAGCGAGCAGATCAAGGATATAACGCTGTTTCATACGACGTTAGGCCAAATGAAGATCACGGTGGACGCGCTCATGAGCTCAGGAGACGGCAAGTCGACGGCGACCGCCTTTTACGTAACCAGCGTCGGGGACGAGTACCAGTTGTTGAACATCCTGGGCTACCAACCCGCCGGAAAGCAATCATTGGTCGACGGTCATTACGATTTTCTGGAGGTAACCGAAAATCCCGATAAGATAAAAGGCTTGTATTTCGATGTTTCCGCGAGTATGGATTTTATGGAAAAGCAATTCGGCAAATAACGCAATCCACCCGTTGATTGTCGTTTTACCGAACCTTACCGTCTGGAAGTCTGTCTTATCTTTGCTTCATAACCACAAAGAAAACAATTATGGAAACTGCAAACCAAGCCGTCACGATCAAAGCCAACGTCAAAGCACCGATAGAAAAAGTCTGGAAATACTGGAACGATCCTGAGCATGTTGTCAAATGGAACAATGCTTCGGACGACTGGCACACGCCAAAAGCCCAAAACGATTTGACCGTCGGTGGAAAATTCATCTACACCATGGCCGCGAAAGATGGCTCGTTCAGTTTCGATTTTGCCGGAACGTATTCCGACGTGACGCCCAACAAATCACTTGCTTACGAATTGGAAGACGGACGGAAGGTCACGATTGCCTTCGAGCAGGATCAAGCCGAAGTGAACATCGTCGAAACGTTTGAAGCCGAAAACCAAAATCCGATCGAAATGCAGCGCGACGGCTGGCAGTCGATACTCGACAATTTTAAGCGATACACAGAAAACAATTGATTCGAGCCCCGTTGATACGGGGCTTTTTTATGCCCGAAAAACCCGTACCCTAAGAATAATAACCCAAGTCTCGGGAATAATCAAACCGTTAACGTTGTCTAAATGCTTCCTCTATCTTTGTTTCCAGATAAACTAACCGAAGCGCCGTGAAGAGCAACATACACATTCTGACAACCGTATTGGCCATAAGCGCCTCGGGCCTTGTGCAGTCCCAGCACACCGCGGCCGACAGCTTAAAGCGCATTGTCCGCGATACGAAAGTAGACACGGTACGCATAAACGCCTACAACCACCTGGCAAACTTCTATCGCGAAAGCAACCCGGATTCCACGTTGTTTTTTGCCGCAGAGGCCCAGCGATTGGCCCAAAGTTCCGATTACGATTTCGGCCTGGCCTCGGCTTACCAGAACCAGGGAAATGCGATGATCATCTCGGGTGAGTATAAAAAAGCCTTGGCTGTCATCGGGCAATCCCAGCAACTTTTTGAGGATTTGCTTTCCGACGACACCCGAAACAATACCGTCAAAAACGCATTGGGACGCGCCTACGCCAGCTCTGCAGTGGTTTTTTCGGAAGAAAGCGATTATGCAAGAGCATTGGCCGATTACCAAAAAGCCCTGACGTTGTTCACGCAAACGGCCAATAAGCCAATGATGTCGCGCGCTTACAACAACATCGGCATCGTGTACAAATCACAGGGCAACCAAAACAAAGCCCTGGAATATCTTCAGAAAGCCTTCGCATTACAGCAGGAGACCGGGGAACAGTCTGCCGGTGTGACGTTGCTCAATATCGGAACGATCTTCTTCGAGAAAGGAGAAACCGAAAAAGCCCGGAATCACTACGATCGCGCACAGTCGATACTCGTCGACAGCGGCAACCAACGCGGCATCGGACTGTTGCACAACCAACTTGGCGATTATTACCGAAAACTGGGCAACCTCGCCAAGGCAGATTTTGAATATCAGGAATCGATAAAAATTTACGAGGCGATGGGAAATAAATTTGGGGCTTCCCTGGCCTATTTCAACCTCGGGTTGTTGTATCGCGACCAGAATCAGCCGGAAAAAGCGCTCGGTTTTGCACAAAAGTCGCTTGAATACGCAACGTCCATCAATGCATTGAACCAGCAATACCACGCCGAGGAACTGCTCAGCGGGCTTTTCGAAGACGCCGGACAGCCTGGCAAGGCGCTCGAATTCTACAAAAAATACATCGCCTCTCGCGACAAGATCATCAACGAGGAGAACACTCGCAAATTCGCGTTGGCCGAGATGAATTTCGAATATCAGAAGAAAGAGGCGTTGCTCAAGGAACAAAACAAACGGCAGACGCAACTTATTTTGCTTTCCGCTTTGGTGCTGTTGCTGCTCATCGGGCTGATAGTGGCCATTTACAACCGTCGCCAGGTCAAACGCCGACTGACGCTTCAAAAAGAAGTAGCCGAATACGAGCAGAAAGCTTTGCATTTGCAGATGAACCCGCATTTTGTATTCAACTGCCTCGGATCGATCTCGAGTTTTATCGTCCAGAACGGCACGGATTCGGCGTTGCGCTATCTGTCGAAATTCTCGAAACTGATGCGTTTGACGCTCGAATATTCAAAAGGTTCGCTGATTCCGATAGACAAGGAAATCGAAAGCCTGCAAAACTACCTTGAGCTCGAGCAGTTGCGCTTTCACAATAAGTTCGATTTCGAAATCCGCTCAAGCGAAAAGGTCGAATTCAACATGGGATTACCACCGCTTCTCGTGCAACCCTTCGTGGAGAACGCCATCTTGCACGGCATGGTTCCCAAAGAAGGTTTCGGACACATCCTCGTGGATTTCGATGTCGAAAACGGACAGCTGCTTTGCACGATAAAGGACGACGGCATCGGCATTGCCCAATCCCAGTCGCTCAAGGAAAATTCGATGACCGCCCATAAATCGATGGCGCTCGAGATCACGAAAAAACGATTGGAGATCATGGAATCGAAGACGGCGAAATCAGCCCAGATCGATATCTCGGAAACCAACGATTACGGAAAACCAGGTACGAAGGTGGTGTTGCGCTTGCCGGTTCAATATGTTTCGTGATTAGATGATTAGATAATTAGCGAATTAGCGAATTAGCGAATTAGCGAATGTGTCGATTAGTGAATTAGCGAATGTGTCGATTAGCGAATTAGCGAATGTGTCAATTAGCGAATTAGCGAATGTGTCAATAGCGAGTTAGCGAATGCGTGAATTAGCGAATGATAAGTGTGAATAACGAGCGGAGGCGCAGACGAATCCTCAAATGAACCAATAACAATCAACGAATAAACGATAAACATGATCAAAGCCATACTCATAGACGACGACCACCACCTGCGCACCGGGCTCAAGGCCTTGCTCGAGCGCTATACCGACGACATCGCGATAATCGGCGAAGCGGAAAGCGTCAAGACCGGGATCGAAGCCGTACAGAAATACAAGCCTCAGGTGATTTTCCTTGACATCCATCTGAGCGACGGAACGGGTTTCGACATGCTTGAAAAATTGTCCGACCAGGGCAAAATCAAGGCACACATTGTCTTTATCACCGCCCACGAGCAATATGCGGTCAAGGCGTTCAAGTTTTCGGCTCTTGATTTTATCCTCAAACCCGTCGATTTCGAGGAACTACAGCACACGATTGGAAAGATCAAGGAAGTCGTGAACCAGAACAGTTCGTTCGAGCACATCGATTTGTTGTTGGAGAATATCCGCAAGAAAGTCGACAATTTCAAAAGAATCGCGCTTTCGACGAGCGACGGCATCCATTTGTTTGACGTGGCCGACATCATCCGTTGCGAGGCCAAAGTGAATTACACCCAGTTTTACATCAAAAACCACAAACCGGTGCTGATTTCGAGAACGCTGAAGGAATACGAGGAAATCCTCAGCGAGCACGGGTTTGAGCGCGTCCATCAGTCGCATTTGATCAACCTGTCGTACCTCAAGTCGTATATCAGGTCAGACGGTGGATACGTGATCATGTCGGACAACACCACTATTCCGATCGCACAAAGCAAAAAGGAAAAATTGCAGGAACTCATACGAACGTTATAGCGGGCGAACAAGTCATCACACCTGGAAAAAAATCAAAAACCGAACATTAATAAACGAATCATGAAACAAATACTACTCTTTTTGCTGATGATTACCGCCATGGTAAACGCCCAGCTCGTAGATATCCCCGATCCTCAGTTCAAGGCAAACCTGCTGGAGGCGAGCCCTACGGAACAGATCGCCAAGAATTTCAACGACGATTGGATCGCGATCGATGCCAATAGCGACGGCCAGATCCAGGTTAGCGAAGCGCAAGCCGTTAAATATCTGATAATCAAAAATTACGCTGTTACCGGAATTACCGGGATAGGGAGTTTCAGCAATCTTGAAACGCTGCATATCAGGACAAATCAAATGGCATCGGCCGAATTTCCCGCTATGCCCAATCTTAAAACGCTGATTTTACTGGATCTGCAATACATGACCACGTTGGATATCGGCAGTTTGTCCGGTTTGACGACTTTCCAGTGCATCTCGATGTACAGCCTGACATCTATCGATTTTACCGCATTGACCAATCTTGAGCATATCTCATGCAGCTTTTCGTCGCTCACCAGCGTCAACGTAAACGGTCTTCAGAATCTATTGACACTGAACCTTTTCGGAAATTTGCTAAGCAATCTCGACGCATCGGGAGCGCCCAATCTTACGACGCTCAATTGCTCGATGAACCGAATCGTGAACCTCAACGTCAACGATCTCGTCCATTTGACGGAACTCAACTGTGCCACCAACCGTATTCTGAACCTCAACGGCGTCCCGAATTCCGTGACGAAACTCAATTGCAACGGCAACAGGCTGACTGATTTCTCGATCAACGGCCTCGTCAACCTCGTGGAGTTGGACTGTGCCAACAACGAAATCACGAGCCTGAATGTGAACAGTCTGTCTCAACTGACTAAATTGAGCTGCGGCAGCAACAAATTTTCAAGCCTGGTTGTAAATGGACTGACGAACCTTTCGGAAATCGAATGCAGCGGTAACCCGGAACTGACGAACCTTACGCTTTCGAACCTGCCGGCGCTTGAAAATTTAAAGGTGTTGTTTTCTACGGGTCTGACAAGCATGAACCTCAGCGGCTTGCCGAATCTGGAAAAACTACATTGCAGTTCCGGAGCCCTGACCTCGCTCAACCTGGCCAACCTTGCTTCGCTTACGGAACTGGATTGCTCGTACAACCAAATATCGTCGCTTAACCTGACGAACTTGCCGAACCTGGTCAAGCTCAACTGTTCGGTCAACCCGATGACCAGCCTTGACGCGTCGGGCTTGTCCAATCTCGAAGATCTGACTTGTGGCAGCGGCTACGTCGTCAATGGACTTGTGGAAGGACATTTGACGAACTTGAACGTGGCCGGGCTGTCAAACCTCAAAAACCTCAATTGTTCGTGGAGTTTGCTGGATGAACTTGACCTTACCGGATTGACAAGCCTCGAAACCCTTTCTTGCGATGGCATCGCCAACGATCTGGGCACGCTGACCTCGCTTGAGGTGAACCATCTGACAAACCTCAAATCCTTGAGCTGCAGTTTCCAGCAACTCACGAGCCTGAATGTGAGCAACCTGACGCATCTTGAAATATTGTACTGCGCCTATAATCACATTGCCAATCTCGACCTTACCGGCCTTGTGAGCCTCAAAACGCTGGATTACAATTACAATCAATTGGCGAACCTGAACCTGGTCAACCTTCCGAGCCTGGAAACCCTAACCTGTTCAAACAACCAATTGGTTACCCTGAACGTACTCGACCTTACCAACCTCAAATCGTTGAACTGTTCCAGCAACCAACTCACGACGCTCAACCTTAGCGGCTTGACAAGTCTGGAATCGCTCGATTATTCGTTCAACGAGCTTACGCTTTCCAATGTGAGCGGATTGTCGACAAACCTCAAATCCCTTTCATGCAAAGGAAACAACCTGACTAGCCTTGACGTTTCCGGCCTGACAAACCTCGAGACGCTGGGCTGCGGTTTCAACCAGCTCACGAGCCTTGATTTGTCTACGTTGGCCAACCTGAAATCACTCGACTGTTCACAAAATCAATTGGCGGCGCTTGAAGTAAGCCACATGAACGACCTCGAATTGTTGAACTGCTCTTCCAATTTGCTTACTGACCTCGACATTGCAGGACTGAACAACATCCGGATCTTGTTTTGCGGCAACAACCAATTGACAACTCTTGACCTGACCGGACACACGGCCCTGACGCACCTCGACTATTCGTTGAATGCGCTGCCCGATCTTGATGTGGCGCCGCTTACCAACCTTATTTTACTTACTTGCATGGGAACGCAAACTACGACTTTGGATGTCAGTAACATGCCGGATTTGCAATACTTCAATTGTTCGGACAACCAACTGACGACGCTGGATCTCAACAACGCCGGTGCGCTGCAGGAAGTTACTTGCCGTATGAACCTGTTGACTTCCCTTTTCATGAAAAACGGCAACACGACGCCCGTCGATTTCAGCGGTAACCCGACGCTCCAATACATTTGCGCCGATGCCGACGAGCTCGAAGCGGTCCAGACTACGCTCAACGACCTTGGAATGAATGCGACGGTTTCCAACACCTATTGTTCGTTTGCCCCTGGAGGCGACTTCAATACAATTGAGGGAATTGCGATTTTCGATGTGGATAACGATGGTTGCGAAGTTACCGACGAAGTCAATCCTTTCGTGCGATTCGACATCAACGACGGCACCACGACTGGCGCCACCGTTACCAATATCAACGGCGAATACTCGTTCTTTGCGAACGCCGGAAACTATACGGTTGCCCCGAACGTGGAGAATCCGACGTGGTTCCAGTTTACGCCAGCATCGGCAGCGTTCGAATTCGCCAATAACAACAACAATACCGCTATCCAGAACTTTTGCATTGCCGCGGTAGGCGCCCATCCCGACCTCGAAGTAGTCGTCGCGCCTTTGGAACCGGCCCGACCTGGATTCGACGCCCGCTATAAAATCGTGTATAAGAACAAAGGCAATCAAATGCTTTCTGGCATGGTTTCCCTTGCATTCGACGATACGAAATCAGACCTCGTCAACGCTTTGCCTGCTCCGGACAATACGGCGATAAACAATTTATCGTGGAACTACGTCAACCTGATGCCGTTCGAGAACCGCAGCATCACTTTAACGCTGAACATCAATACGCCGGTCGAGACGCCTCCGGTGAACAACGGCGACATCCTGACTTTCGCTGCATCCATCACGCCTGCTTCGGGAGATGAGATCCCATCTGACAACCAATTTACGCTTACCCAAACCGTGATTGGATCGTATGACCCTAACGCCAAGACCTGTCTCGAAGGCGATGTGGTTTCCTCGTCACAAATTGGGAACTACCTGCATTACAACATCCAATTTGAAAATTTAGGAACTGCCGAAGCCGTCAACGTCGTCATTCGGGACGTCATCGACACCACGAAGTTCGACATCAGTACGTTGCAGGTGCTGTACGCGTCACATGCGATGAGGGCGAACATCCAGGGCAACGTCGTCGAATTTATTTTTGCGGACATCGATCTTGCACCCGCTGCGGGAGATCCGCCGGTTGGAGGTCATGGAAACGTGCTGTTCAAGATCAAGACGTTGCCTACGTTGACTGAAGGTACGATTGTCGAAAATACCGCGAGCATCTTCTTTGACTACAATGCCCCTATAGACACAGATCCCGCGCGCACCACGTTCCAACTGCTCGGCACGCCGGACGTCGACCAGGACGACACGATAAGCGTTTATCCTAACCCTACCCAATCCATACTGAACATCAAAAGCGCTTTCCATATCTCTAAAGTCGAAGTGTTTGACATCCAGGGACGCATCTTGCAGACGAATATACTGGACGAGAATGCCGCTTCCGTAGATCTTTCGTCACGCGCGACCGGAATCTACTTTATCCGTATCCATACCGGGTCGGGTGAAAAAATAGTGAAAGCCGTAAAACAATAGTTCCCAATCATCGAAATCAGATATTATGAAAAAAATCACCATAATTGCTTCAATATTGCTGACGGCCGGTCTCGCCAAAGCCCAAAACATACCCATAACCGACGCGGTTTTGAAGGCTAAATTGCTGGAATCGGGGCCGTCGAACGCCATCGCCCAGGACAATATGGGAACCAACATCGCCATAGACGCCAACACAGACGGCGAAATAAGCTACGGCGAAGCACTGGCGGTCTACGGGTTGGACATCAGCAATCCCTACAATTGGACAGGGCCGCGTGTTACCAACCTCGACATCATTGACAATTTCCCTAACCTGCGCAATTTCAAGTGCGCCCACAACCAGATTTCGGAGATCGACTTCACGTTCCTTGGTTCGCTCTGGACGCTCGATTGCAGCTACAATATACTTACCGCTCTCGACATTCCTTTTGCGCCTCAATTGCAAAAACTGAATTGTTCGAACAACCAGATCGCGTTTATAGATCTCACCGATTTCACGATGCTGAACGAGATCAACCTCACCCAAAATGATTTGTCAGCGATCGATGTATCGCCTTTGACCGGGTTGCAGATTTTGATCGTCGGCGGGAATAACCTGACCAGCATTGATATTTCGGCTAACGTGAATTTGACCAACCTCGACTGCGCCGCAAACCAGTTGACGACAATCGATTTGACCGGGCACGCCACGCTGCAGAGCCTCAACATTGGCGGGAATCTTTTCACGTCTGTCGATTTGACGCCTGTCCCGAATTTGAAGCAATTGGACATCTACCACAACCAATTCGCGTCGATCGACCTGAGCCCCGTGCCCCTTCTGGAAGCTTTCAGCGCGTCGGACAACCAATTTGCATCGCTTGACTTCACGGGGCTTTCGCAACTTCGGTTCATGATCCTCGGATTCAACCAATTGACGACCATCGACCTGAGCCACACGCCGAACCTGCTCGCTTTGCTTTGTGAGGACAACCAGATCACGAACCTCGATTTGACCGGCGTTCCGAGACTTGGCGCGTTGATCTGCGAAAATAATTTGCTGACCACGATAGACGGTTCCCAATCGCAGCTTATTAACCTTGACTGCAGCAACAATCCGATGGAAACCATTTTCCTCAAGAACGGCTTCCTGACCATGCCCGTCCAGACGCTCGACCTGTCCGACATTCCAAATCTGCAATATATTTGTGCCGACGAAGGAGAAGAAGCGCTGTTCCTGCAAAAATTGATCGATTTGGGTTACGCCGATGCATCGGTAAGCACCTATTGCAGTTTTACTCCGGGAGGCGATTACAATACGATCACCGGTTCGATTTTATTCGATGGCGACAACAACGGCTGCGACGCTTCCGACATGCAACAACCGAACATCAAACTGGCCATTGCCGGTGGAGCGACTGCCGGAGCCACGTTTTCTACAGCGAACGGAAACTATAACTTTTATACGCAAATTGGCAATTTTACGGTTGCGCCACAAGTGGAGAATCCGACGTTTTTCACGTTCTCTCCTACAACTGCGACGTCGCTTTTCACCAATACGAACAACAATGTCGCCACCCATGATTTCTGCGTGTCGGCAAACGGGATCCATGCGGACGCTGAAGTCGTGATTGCACCTGTCGACCGCGCACGCCCTGGTTTCGACACCGAATATAAGATCGTCTACAAAAACAAGGGCAACCAGATTTTATCCGGCAACGTGACGTTCCAGTATGACGACTCCGTAATGGATCTCGAAAATGTTTCGGTTGCGCCGGACGTGCAAAGCGCCGGACAAATGCAATGGAATTACAGCAATTTGCTGCCGTTCGAGGTACGCGTGATCTTCGTGAAGCTCAACATCAACGGCCCGATGGAAACGCCGGCTGTGAACCTTGACGATATCCTTACTTATTCGGCCAGCATCGATCCGGTTTCCGGGGATGAAAACCCTTCGGACAACGCCTTTACATTGAATCACACCGTCACGAATGCGTTCGACCCGAACGAAATCCTTTGTCTTGAAGGCGAAAGTGTCGATCCCTCGGCGATAGGAAATTACCTGCATTATATGGTCAACTTTGAAAACCTCGGGAATGCGGAAGCTGAAAATGTCGTGGTACGCATCGACATCGATCCCGCGTTGTACGATGTCAACTCGCTCCAATTGTTGAGTACGTCTCATAATTCGTATTCGCGCGTGACCGGAAACCGAGTCGAATTCGTCTTCGAGACGATTGAACTTGCGCCGGCCCAAGGCGATCCCGCGGTTGGCGGACACGGCAATGTTCTGTTCAAGATCAAATCGAATTCCGCTCTCACAAATGGAGATTCGGTTAACAAACAGGCCAACATCTTCTTCGACTACAATTTCCCTATCGAAACCAACGATGCCGAAACGGTTTTCGAAGCGCTCAAAACGCCCGACGTCGCAGCAGAAGACAGTGTTTCGGTTTACCCGAACCCGTCTGCGGGACTGGTCGGCATAAAATCAGATTCGCCAGTAAAATCGCTTGAATTGTTCGACGTTCAGGGAAGGTTGCTGCAGCAATCCCTAAATTCGGGCACGATAGACCTATCCGCGAGAAGCACGGGCTTGTACTTTTTGAGGATACGGACAGAGAGTGGAGTTTCGGTACAGAAAGTAGCCCGGAAATAGCGATTTCCCAATATTCGGATGCTCCCGGCGACGAGCCTTTTGTCGCCAACGGGTCGATCCTAAACAATTGCCCTGTCACTGGTTGAAATAGTGACAGGGTTTGTCTTTTATCGGAATCGGTCGTCAACGCCAATACTGGCCACTCAAACCGGCACTCGGTCGCGAAAGTCATCCCCGGCTGGCTCTTCGAAAATCCGGAGCCCGAACTCGGGAACGATGGTCATCAAATGATCGAAAATGTCCGCGATGATGACTTCGTAATTTACCCAACGGATATCGTTCGTAAAGCAATAAATCTCGAGAGGAAGCCCCTGAGGCGTAGGCGAAAGCTGGCGCACCATCGTCGTCATGTTTTTGTGGAGACGCTTGTTCTCCTTGAGGTACGCTTCGGCATACACCCTGAAAACTCCGATATTGCTCATCCTGCGTATGTTGACCGAAATTGATTCGGCATCAATGTTTTTGTTGTGTTGCGCGATTTCGTTTTCCCTTTGCGTGATATAATCGCGGATGAGACGGTACTTTTTGAATTTTTCGATGTCGTCCGCGTCCAAAAATCGAAAACTGCTCATCTTGAGGTGTATCGACCTTTTGATGCGACGCCCGCCCGATTCCTGCATGCCGCGCCAGTTCTTGAAGGAATCGGAGATAAAAGCGTAGGTTGGGACCGTTGTAATCGTGCGATCGAAATTCCGGATTTTGACCGTCGCCAAATTGATCGACAGTACGTCTCCGTCGGCTCCGTATTTCGGCATTTCGACCCAATCGCCGACGCGCACCATGTCGTTGGCCGAAACCTGGATGCTGGCGACGAATCCGAGGATCGTGTCCTTAAAAATCAACAGCAGCACAGCCGAAGCCGCCCCGAGCGAAATCAGGAACGCATAAGGCGACTGACCCGTCAGCAGCGAAAAAATCATGATGCCGCAGACAAAAAAAATCAGGATGGTCAATACCTGGGCATAACTGTCGATCGGTTTGTCCTCGAACGCTTTTTTGGATTTGAGCCAATCCCTCAGCGATCTCTGGACGGCGTTGAGAAACATTCCGACGGCGGCGATCAGCAAAACGTCGGTAAGTTTGAGCGTGCCGTTGATGAGTCCCGGAAAACCGAGGAAAATCAACGGAAGGAATTGTTGGGCCACGACCACCGTGACAATGTGCATGAAATATTTGACGACGCGGTTGCGCAACAAGTAATCGTCGAGACGCGTCCGCGATTTCCGGACGGCCCTGATGATGAAATACAGCAAGATCTTTCGGAACAGATGATCGGCCAGGAACAATACGAGCCCCAGGCAAAGCAGCAGCAGAATGGCGTTTGCGATGTGGGCCGCATCTCTGGAAAGTCCCCAATCCAACAAAATTTCAAGGACTTCGTTATATACTTGCGATTGCGCTTTTGCTACGGTAGTTTCCATATGGCATACAGATTTTACACAAAAAAAACGAATCCCGACCGCAACGCCAAGATTTCGGACAAATAGGCAGACTGACGTTGGGATAAAGCAAAAGCCCCGGTTCTACACCAGGGCCTTTTTTATGTCATATAAAAATCGCTTTTTTACTTCGACAGATACATTTTGCGGCGCGAATACAACTCATAGAATTGGTCGTCCTTCAAATCGTCGATGAACAAAATGCTTTCGCCGGTAGACTTCATTTCCGGCCCGAGCGCTTTGTTGACGCCGTGAAATTTCGAAAAGGAGAATACTGGTTGCTTGATCGCGAATCCGTTGAGTTTAGGGTTGAAGGTAAAATCCTTGACCTTTTTCTCGCCCAACATCACCTTTGTCGCATAATTCACGTAAGGTTCGCCGTACGCTTTTGCGATAAAAGGAACCGTTCGCGATGCCCGCGGATTGGCTTCGATGATGTAGACCGTATCGTCTTTGATCGCAAATTGAATGTTGATCAATCCGACTGTTTTCAACGCAAGGGCGATTTTCTTCGTATGATCCTTGATTTGCTGCATCACGAATTCACCAAGGTTGAAAGGAGGCAATGTCGCGTTGGAATCACCCGAGTGTATGCCGCACGGTTCGATATGCTCCATGATCCCGATGATGTATACGTCTTCTCCGTCGCAAATCGCATCGGCTTCGGCTTCAATCGCCCCATCGAGATAATTGTCGAGCAATAATTTATTTCCGGGAATGCTTTTGAGAAGGTCGATGACGTGCTCCTCAAGTTCCTGTTTGTTGATGACGATCTTCATACCCTGTCCGCCGAGAACATAAGACGGGCGCACCAAAAGCGGGAAGTCGAGCACGTCGGCGAGTTGGGAGGCTTCTTCGGCAGATTCCGCGACACCGAATTTCGGGAACGGAATGTGAAGCGACTCCAAAAGCTCCGAAAAACGTCCGCGGTCTTCGGCCAGGTCGAGTGCGTCAAAACTTGTTCCGAGGATTTTGATACCGTAACGGTCGAGCTTTTCGGCCAGTTTCAAAGCGGTCTGTCCGCCAAGCTGGACGATGACGCCCACCGGATTTTCGTGTCGGATGATGTCGTAGATATGTTCCCAGAAAACCGGTTCGAAATACAATTTGTCGGCCGTGTCGAAATCTGTCGAAACCGTCTCCGGATTGCAGTTTATCATGATCGTTTCGTATCCGCACTCTTTCGCGGCCAAAACGCCGTGAACGCAGGAATAGTCGAATTCGATCCCTTGCCCGATGCGGTTCGGGCCTGAGCCCAGGACGACGACTTTCTTTTTGTCCGACACCACGCTTTCGTTGGAAACATAAGTTGTTCCGTCCCCACGTTGGATTTCAGCCTCGAAGGTCGAATAATAATATGGTGTTTTCGCCTTGAATTCCGCGGCGCACGTATCGACGAGCTTGTAGACGCGTTTGACGTCCATCTGTTCGCGCAGGTTGTAGACTTGGGATTCGAGACAACCCATCATGTGGGCGATCTGCCTGTCGGCGAAACCTTTTTGTTTGGCCTCTAGAAGCAATTCCTTCGGCAGATTGTCGATCTTGTAATTCGAAATTTCCTTTTCGAGCGCGTACAATTCCTCGTATTGCTTCAAAAACCACATATCGATCTTTGTGATTTCATGGATTCTCGAAAGCGGAATTCCCATCGCGATCGCGTCGTAAATCACAAACACGCGATCCCAACTTGCGAACGTCAATTTTTCGATGATCTGTTCGTAATTTTTATAGCCTTTCCCATCGGCTCCGAGACCGTTGCGTTTTATTTCGAGCGATTGCGTGGCTTTGTGGAGCGCCTCCTGGAACGAACGTCCGATGCCCATCACCTCGCCTACCGATTTCATCTGCAAGCCAAGCGTTCGGTCGGCGCCTTCGAATTTGTCGAAATTCCAGCGCGGGATTTTGACGATGACGTAATCGAGCGTCGGTTCGAAAAGTGCCGATGTAGATTTGGTGATTTGGTTTTGGAGCTCGTCGAGATTGTAGCCCAAAGCAAGTTTGGATGCGATTTTTGCGATCGGATAACCCGTTGCTTTTGATGCAAGAGCCGAGGAACGCGAAACCCGCGGGTTGATTTCAATGGCGACGATCTCTTCTTTTTCATCGGGAGACACGGCGAACTGCACGTTGCAACCGCCGGCGAAATTTCCGATCGATCGCATCATTTTGATCGCCATATCGCGCATTTTCTGGAACGTCGCGTCAGAGAGCGTCATCGCCGGAGCGACCGTGATCGAATCTCCGGTGTGGATTCCCATCGGATCCATATTCTCGATCGAACAGATGATCACGACATTGTCGTTCTTATCGCGCAAAAGTTCGAGTTCGTATTCCTTCCAGCCCAACAAGGCCTTGTCGATCAAGACTTCGTGGATCGGAGAAGCTTCGAGGCCGCGTGTCAAAAGTTCGTCGAATTCTTCTTTTTTGTGGACGAAAGCTGCGCCTGTTCCGCCAAGCGTAAACGATGGACGAATGACGAGCGGAAAACCGAATTCCTGTGCGATTTCCTTTCCTTTCAAAAACGAGGTCGCGGTTTTAGCGGGAGCAGCCGGAATGCCGATGCGCTCGAGCAATTGCTTGAACTGTTCGCGGTCTTCGGTAATGTTGATCGCGTTGATGTCGACACCGATCAATTTTACGTTGAAATCTTCCCAAATGCCTTTTTCTTCGGCCTCGAGACATAGGTTAAGCGCCGTTTGCCCGCCCATTGTAGGCAGGACCGCGTCGATTTGCGGATGCGCTTTCAGTATCTCGATGATCGATTTGGTCGTGAGCGGCTTGAGGTAAACGTGGTCGGCCATGCTCGGGTCGGTCATGATCGTGGCCGGATTCGAATTGATCAGGATGACTTCGATGCCCTCTTCGCGAATCGAGCGAGCCGATTGGGAACCGGCATAGTCGAATTCACAGGCCTGCCCGATTACGATTGGGCCGGATCCTATGATGAGGACAGATTTGATGGAGGTGTCTTTTGGCATGTAACTTTAGTTGTGTTGTTGTAGTTTTAAGTTATGGTTTAAAGTTAAGACGTTCGCCAACAACTTTAAACTTCAAACCGTAAACAAAATTTTTTGGGTATAAAAAAAGGCGTAACCACTTAAGATAACGCCTTTTGAAATGCTGTCTCCAACATTATTTTTTGTGTCTTGGCTCAGAAGAAACAGTCAGTTTGTGACGTCCTTTCGCACGACGACGGGCAAGTACCTTTCTACCATTGGCAGAGGCCATTCTATCCATGAAACCGTGCTTGTTTCTTCTCTTTCTCTTTGATGGTTGAAATGTTCTTTTGCTCATCGCTTAACTATCTTTAAATATCGTGTATAACTTTCGTTTGATTCGGCAGTGATCGGGTGTTTTCAAAACCGAGTGCAAATATATGGAGAATTTCTTTTTTACCAAGTGGTTTTGAAAAAATATTTTATTGGCCTTTACGGAGTTCGGACTTTATAGATCAGACGCTTTAGCAGTGACGCGAAAACCGTCTTTAATTTTTGTATCGCAACGGTGTAGTTTATAACAGGTACTTCTTCTGAAAGGCTTGCGTACCACCTGAAAATTTGCATTTGCCAGCCCCGTCTGTCGTGACCGTTCAGTTGAAGTGCTTTATGAAAAACGACGTCAGGGCCTCGTCACTCATCCTGTTGGAGGTGCTTTCGCTTGCTTTTGTGTTTTTGTATTGTGGCGTCTCGTTCAGGAAACTTGCGAATTGCTCCTGGATCTGCCCGGTTCCGGTAATGTGGATTTCGTCGGCATTTTGCATTTTGGAAGCAATCTCTTTGAAAAACTTTTTCGTCAGGCTGATTTCCTGATTGTTGGCGGCATTCTCGTTGGAATTCCCGTCTGCTCCGGCATTTCGGACGTTGTCGAGCACGATGAAAGCGCCGTCAAATCCTTTTTGGCCCACTATCGTCGCGCTTTGGGAATCCATCCAGACTCCGAATTGTTTTTTGCTCTTGTTTGACATGATTTTTTTTTAAAGGTAGTCGTTCCACAGCCCAAAGCACGCTGTTTGTATTAACATTGTGATTCTTTGTCGTCCGTTTTTGATCGTTTGTTATATGCTGACCTGAGTTCGTGCCTGACGCAGCAATCGTTTCCGCGATATCGAACGAAAGCATCTTCAATTATCTAATTATCTAATTAACTAATTCGCTAATTGACTAATTCGCTAATTCGCTAATTCGCTAATTGACCAATTCGCTAATTAACCCTATCTTTGCCGCGCTAAAAAACACACCATGTTCAATAAAAACATAAAAATCGGTATTGCTGTCGTGATTTTCGCTTTGGCGATCTGGCAATTCACGGAAGGCAACATCGGGAACGGGATCTTTTTGATTTTGCTGTCTTTGCTCCCGGTTTTGCTCTATTTCAAAAATGAGTTCATCATCCTCGCATTCCTCAAATTGAGAAAACAGGATTTTCCGGGCGCCCAAAAATGGTTGGCCCACATCAAAAACCCTGAAACGGCTTTGGTTCGCAAGCAGAAAGGATATTACAACTACCTTCAGGGCATCATGGTTTCCCAGACGAACCTGAACCAGGCCGAGAAATATTTCAAGAAGGCGGTCGAATACGGATTGACGATGGATATGGACATGGCGGTCGTAAAGTTGCAGCTCGCCGGGATCGCCGCAAGCCGACGTCGCAAGATCGAGGCCCAGAATTTGCTCGCTGAAGCCAAAAAACTCGACAAACAAAATATGCTTAAAGACCAGATAACGATGCTTAAAGAGCAATTGAAGCGAATCTGATACATTGAGATGAAGTTTCGGCTTCAGCTTTATCCAACAAAAAAAACCGTTCTAATTGGACGGTTTTTTTATTTTCTGACTAGGGAACAACGCTGCCAAATGCAATTTTTAGCCACGGTTCGCGAACTGGAATCACATCGCGCCAAACAAAATCCGGATTCCCACTACGCAAAGACAAACGGCAAGCGACCGGATTATTGCCTTTCCCTGTATCTTATGCGACAACCGTGCGCCAATCTGGGCCCCGGGAATGATACCGATGATCAGCCACAATACTAAATGTTGGACTTCAGCCGAAGCGTAACTTCCGTCTACATAGTGTGTAATTACCGTGGCCGACGCCATGATCGCAAGGATGAAGTGAGAGGTCGCGGTAGCGATATGAACCGGAAAACGCAGCCACTCTACCATTGCCGGGACGTGTATGATGCCGCCGCCGATTCCCAAAATCGGAGAAAGATAACCTACGACGACGCTCAAAAACGTACCTTTTCTCCAATCGTAACTGTATTCGTGGACAGTTCCGGAGCGATCGATAAGTTTGCGATGCGTCCAACCTTGGTGCTCCACCACGACTTTGCCTTGAGGCTTGGCCTTCCCGCCTTTTACGAAAAGAAATATTGCCAATCCGATGAGGATCACGCTGAATGCCACATCGAAGGTTCCTTTTTCCATTGATTTCGAAGTCATCACGCCCAAAATCGAGCCCGGAATCGTGCAAACCGCAAAAATAAGTCCTGCTTTATAGTCGACTTTTTTGTTGTACATATAAGCAGACGTCCCGGAAATGGAATTCGCCGCGACGACCGCCATCGAAATGGCCGTCACCGTCCCCGGATCGAATTCGGGATGAAAGACCAGCAACAACGGCACGAGGATAAAACCACCGCCGGCTCCGATGAGCGTGCCGATGGTCCCGATGCACAGTCCGATAAGGATGAGAATCCAGAAACTGTCCATCAATAACCGCTTGTCGGGATGTCGATCACGTATTTCTTGCGCGCCACGTTCGTCAATTTCCGGTCGCGCAGCCAAGGATTGTGGATCTTCAGTATTTTGTAATTGATGCCCTGGCCGTTCGCAAAGGCCGCAAGATCGTTTATCGTCGAATCAACTTCTACTTTTCGTACCGGAAGTAAGGGATATGTTTCCTCTGGCGCCACCGTGAACCCGTAAAGCGCAGGATTCTTCATGATTTCCTTTAGCGCAAGGATCCGGAATACATAGCGAGCGGTTTCTTCGGTCAACAGCAAATCATAATAATTTGTGACTTTCTGGAAATCGATCTGCTTGGTGACACCGGCCACGCCTCCGTTGTAGGAAGCCGCCGCCAGCGTCCAGCTGCCAAGCCGCGCCTTTGAATCGAGCAGATACCGGCATGCCGCCTCGGTCGATTTTTCGAGGTGGTAACGTTCGTCCACGACTTCGTTGACTTCCATGCCTTTCTCTTTTGCAGTGGCGGGCATGAATTGCCAGATGCCGCGCGCCCCGGCGGGAGAAACCGCGTTGACGAGGCCGCTTTCTATCACGGCGAGGTACTTGAAATCGTCAGGAACGCCGTTTTTTGCCAGGATGGGTTCGATTATCGGAAAGGCGCGGTTGGCACGTTTGAGAATGATCAACGTCGTCGCATCGAGATTGGCGTTGACCAGCAACTCTCGGTCGAGGCGTTCGCGAACGTCGGCAATTTGCAACGGCACCTGTTCGCCACAAAAATCGGCTTGCGTCGGAAAGTACATTGCCGTGCCCTCTTTAAGTATTTGTTTTTTGGTATCGGTGGAAACACCATATATAAGAAAACTGCTCGCCATCACGGCAGCGGAAATAATGCCTAATTTTTGTATCGGATTCATGAGAAATCTATTTTAATCTATTTGTAAAACTACGAATTTAAGCGAAAGGCGATCTGACTTCTTTCCCAGCGCCACTTCGTCATCCTTATTGACTGGTTACTGTTGTATCGGTTCACCCAAGATAATTTTCGGCAGATTCTCATTGAGCCATTTGTATTTATTGAGAATCATGATGTGTGTGCCGCCTTTTACGGGAATGTAATCGGTGGTGATGTATTTCGCCGGAAACACTTCGTCCGAATCGCCATGGATGTGAATCACGTTTTGGTCAGCGACCGATCGTTTCCACAAGATGATTTGTTCCAACGCCCAATCGAGGTAAATCTTGTCGCGCATGGCCAGAAATTTCTCGTAAAGCTTGAGGCGCTGGCGGAATTTCGATCCGAACGGCAATTTTTCAAACCGCCCGAAATCCGAAGCCAGATGAGTCGGAAAAATCTTGTAGAGCTTGGTATACTTGGTAAGCCGCATCCTCAGCGGAAACTGGAGATTGCTTTTCACACTCGAAATGATGATGACTTTTGACGGCTTGGCGAACTGCGCCATTTCCTGCACCAAAACGCCTCCGAAGGAAACGCCTATCAATACCGCATCTTCGTCCGTGACGTGAATGCACATGCGGCGCGCGTATTCCGTGAGGCTTTCCCCTGGTTCGGGCAGACTCCATTCAAGAAAGTGGGTCTCAAACTGATCTTCGGGCAATTGTATGCGTTCGAAAATCTCGGGACTGGCGGCAAGGCCTGGCATAAAATATACGGGAATTTTCCTCATAAATGTTTAACGGATTACTAACAGCTCGTCACCGATAAAATCGCGAAATTTGCATAAAAATACTCGTTTCGCCCCGAACGCGTCGTATCGTCAAAATCATTTTATCAAGAAATTGTGATTATGGAGGCCGCTTTCGCCCTCATCGGGCAGCAGCCGATTCGGGTTGTGTTTCCCGACGACCGGCTATCGGCTTTCCCGGATCCTGATCAACGAACCGCTTCCCATATCAATCGTGGAGCGCAAAAGAAATTTTACTATGGAAATAAAGGACAATACTTTTCAACGGCAATTTGAGGCTGATGCCAACGGCAAACTTGTAACGGTCGAATATTCGCATCAGGAACGCAAGATTTTCCTGACGCGCATCGTATCGCCTGAAGGTTTCGAAGACGAGGAATTCATTGGTGGGATGTTGCGCCAAATCCTCGACGGTGCCCGCGAACGCAATCTTAAAGTGGTTCCGACGTTTCCCAAAATCGCGGCTTTCTTCCGGAAAAATCCTGCCTATAAAGATTTGTTGCCGCCGGGAATCAAGATCTAGCGCCCAACCAAGGGCGTTTTTATTGCTTCACCAGCTTTTGTACTACAACGCTCGTCGGTGTTTTGATTCTTAGCAGATACACACCGCGGTTCAACTTGGAAACATTCAATTCGCCTTGAGACAATCTACCCTGGTCAACCTGTTTGCCGTCAAGCGCATGAAGGGAAAATTCACAACCCTTTGCCGTTTCGTCGAGATAGAGTACCTCCGAAACCGGGTTGGGATACATTCCAATCTTATTTGAGCCAATTGGATTCAACGACAGCGCAACATCTGGATCGAGATAATCGGGTGTTCCGTCAGAATTCGTGTCGTCATCTGCAGGATTGCCATTGCCGTTGTAATCTTCGTCTATCGTTGGCACTCCGTCGTCGTCGTCATCTTGATCCGAATAGTCGAAATTCCCGTCACCATCGCTATCGTCGTGTAAGACGCCGTCCTGGTCAAGGTCTTCGTCTGCGTTGAGAATGCCGTCTGAATCTTCATCACCGGAAGGATCGAAGCCCATTACGACAAAACAGCTTAAATATCCGAACGACTCGTAATAAACGGCGGGCACGTATTCTGGTCCGGGTCCGGTGTAGTTGAAGACAATATCCATGGAATAGGAACCGGGTTCATTATGGGTGTAATTTCCGGTAATTATATGGGACGCGCTTACCTCATTCACGTTTACGGTGAATGTGTAATTTGCCGCCAGATCGTAGTCTATCCTTTCTGAAAGAAATGGAATGGCGATTTCGAGGAAGCGGTCGACGTTGATCGTGTAGACGCCGTCCATATCGTAGTCGAGCACATCATAGGACGAACATCCCGGCGGATGGGGCTCTTGGGCCATAACGACAACACCGCTTACCATCAACCACAGAAGTAATAATTTTCTCATATCTTGCGTTTGTACAAAACTACTAATTCCGCTGGACGGACAAGCCTGGAATTTATGATCTCAAACGAACTTCGCGAACAAGTTGTCGATTTCTTCGAAAGCATCCAAAAGTATTATGGCGACCTTACTGAAATTACCGAAGGTTTGTATTCGCATGGCGATACGTTCGACGCGAATCTGACCACCTGGAACTTGTCTGAATTTACGCTACTGCGTTCGGCTTATCGCAACAACGGTGCGCGTTTGATGATGGAAGGCGAGAAAATGTACTATGAGATTTCAGCTGAGCGGTTGGTCGATTTCAAGCATCCGGGGCGACACACGTATGAGTTTATCGAATTGTACGGGATAAATGTGTACCGGATTACGAAAGTGCGGTTTCATTCGCGGTATTAGGGACGCGGTTGGAAGATTTAAGAATTTGTACAGTTTTTCTGTATTGGAGGTATGTGGGATTCCGATATTTTTACGGGTGGGTGGTGGCGGCTTTTTTTGGAAGTCAAAAATTAAGAAAAAACCTACACCTCTTAAACCCAGCCTTATAATTCAACCCGGTTCGGACGCCATCCCTAACCCTTATTTCAACCGGTTGCCAAGACAGTATCAAACGCCATCCTCACCGATCCGTCCTCATCAATCTTCGTAAGGGTAACTTCGTGTAACGTATTGGCCAACTCAGGATTCCACGGCGCTTTTACCTTTACGTAATTTTCGGTAAACCCGTAAATGTACCCTTCCTTGTTTTCATCCTCGAACAAAACCGTGCGCGATGAACCCAACTGGCTTTCGTAAAATGCCCGTCTTTTCTTGACCGACAATCCACGTAACATTTTACTGCGCTTGGCCCTGACGTTCGCCTCGACGACGCCGTCAAATTGGGCAGCTTCCGTATTATCTCTTTCAGAATACGTAAAGACGTGCAGGTAGGAGATCTCCAATTCGTGCAAAAAGTTATACGTGTCGAGGAAATGCTCGTCTGTTTCTCCCGGAAACCCGACGATCACATCAACACCAATGCACGCGTGCGGCATCACTTCGCGAATCTTGGCAACGCGTTCCGTATAAAGTTCGCGCATATAGCGCCGTTTCATCTTTTTGAGAATGTCGTTGCTTCCCGATTGCAGCGGAATATGAAAATGAGGAACGAAAGTCCGCGACTGGGAAACGAACTCGATCGTTTCGTTTTTTAGCAGATTCGGTTCTATCGAAGAAATCCGCAAACGCTCGATCCCTTCGATCTTGTCCAGGTTTTGCACCAGCTCGAAAAATGTGTGCTCGTGTTTTTTGTTGCCGAACTCGCCTTTGCCGTAATCGCCGATATTGACTCCGGTTAGCACGATTTCCTTTATTCCCTTTTCGGAAATTTCCTTCGCGTTGCGCAACACATTTTCCATTGTGTCCGATCTCGAAATCCCACGCGCCAACGGAATCGTGCAATAAGTGCATTTGTAGTCGCAGCCGTCCTGGACTTTCAGGAACGCGCGTGTGCGGTCGCCTATCGAATACGACCCTACATAAAAATCAGCCTCCTGTATCTCGCAGGAATGCACTTCGCCCATGTCGTTCTTGGACAAGTCGTTGATATAATCGGTAATCTTGAATTTCTCGGTAGCACCCAAAACCAGGTCGACACCGTCAACGGCAGCCAACTCTCCCGGTTTTAGTTGCGCATAACAGCCCACGGCGGCGACAAACGCTTTGTCGTTAAGCTTCATCGCCTTGCGCACGACCTGCTTGAACTGTTTGTCGGCATTTTCGGTAACCGAGCACGTATTGATCACGTAAATGTCCGCGACGTCCTCGAATTCAACCCGATCAAAGCCTTCGTCCTGGAAACTGCGCGCGATCGTCGAAGTCTCAGAAAAATTGAGCTTGCAGCCAAGAGTGTAGAATGCGACTTTTTTCCTTTCCATTTTTTGGGCGTTACCTTCGGCCGGGCTTTTCGCTTCAATCTTTCAAACCTCAAAGTTTTAATTCCGCAGCCCTCGTTAAAAATTCGGCCGGGCTCCGGGTTGCAAACCTTTGAGGTTTTCAAGGATTTCCGCTTCAATCCCTAACGCGGCCCGGTCAAAAAGCGGCAGCCGACGTCCGAAATAAGGGCGCAAATTTACGACAAAAATCGGAGCGAAAAAAAACTTGTACCAGTTTATCTTTCGCTATACTTTTCTGGAAAGAAAACAGTTATATAATAAATTCCAATACATGAAACGCCTGATTGTAACCCTCTGCCTGATTCTTACATTATCGGCTTCGGCCCAAAAGAAAAAGATCCAACCGTCCCAACTTCCTGAGAAAGCGATCACGTTCATCGAAAGCAATTTTACCAGCATCGCATTGCGCCATTGCATGCAATTCACCGAAGGCGACAATGTGCGCTACAAAGCCGTGCTCGCGGACGACACCGAAATCGACTTCAACGTCGACGGCCAATGGAAGGAAATTGACGGGAAAGTGCACTCGATCCAACCCACGTTTCTAGGGCAGACCATCATCGGATACCTCAAGAAAAACGCTCCCGGCCAACGCCTGCTCAAAGCCACGACCGACGGAAAGACCATTACGGCCACGCTCGTAAACAGCCAGCAATTTACGTTTGACAATTCAGGAAAATTTTTAAAGTAAACATTCCCCAAAGCTTTATTAACATCGACGAACGGATTGCACTATGTCGTATATTGTAAAGTAATTAACAACGACACAGCTATGAAAACGATTTTTAGATTTGGATTTTTGATACTTTGCGCTTTCTGTGCCAAAGCGCAATCGGCAAAGATTTCGGTCGCGGAACTCCCCACTGCGGCACGTACTTTTTTGAACCAGCATTACAAATACCGTCCCATCGAATACGTCCGGAAAAAGGAACAGGGCGGGTTTCCCTACACGGTAAAATTGGCTCAGGGCACCCAGATTTGCTTCGGGGAAAACGGGGACTGGTGCAAAATAGACGGCGATGGCGCCTCTTTGCCAAAAGCACTTGTCCCTACTCAGATTGCTTCTTACGTAAAGGAAAAATATCCGAAGAAACGCATCACCTATATCGAGAAAGATAACGACAAGATTGACATCAACCTCAACAACAACGTCGGGCTCGAATTCGACGCGATGGGCAATCTTTCGGAATAATCCTAAAGACATATTAAAGAAATTGTTTCCAGCCGGCACGCGTCGTAACTTAATGCTACTAAATCGACACGACCATGAAAACAACATTCATTTTGGCGATAGTGCTAAGTGCATTAAGCGCAAACGCCCAGCTCAACAAAATCAAGGTTTCGGAACTGCCACAGCCGGCCCAGGCATTTCTCAGCGAACATTTCAAAGAATACAAAATTGCGCAAGCATACAAGGAAAGCCAAATCGGCGAGAAAGGTTTTGAAGTCAAAATGACCGACGGAACCGAAGTGGAATTTACCAAAGACGGAAAATGGCGCGAAGTGGACGGAAACGACAAACCCATTCCGACCGCGTTTATCGACAAAAAAATAACTTCCTATATAGCCAAGGCCTATCCGGGAAAGAAAATTACCCACATCGACTACGGCCACAAAGACATCGATGTCGATCTCGAAGGAAAACTGGACCTGGAATTCGACAAGAACGGAAATTTCCTCAAAGGAGAAATTGACGACTAAAAAAAATCCCTCGGCTGAGGGATTTTTTTATTCTTTTCGATAGTGTTTCGTCTCTTCGAAAATATGCTCGAGAATGCGGGCTTCCTGTTCGTCAAATTCCAGGTTGCGGCGTGACATCACGATCCTGGCGGTCTCGAATGCTTTGTTGGTCAGATACGTCGTAAAGCCCGAAGCGCCTCCCCAGCTGAAACTTGGAACGAAATTGCGCGGAAAGCCGGAACCGAAAATATTGGCACTGACGCCTACGACCGTTCCGGTATTGAACATCGTATTGATGCCACATTTCGAGTGATCGCCCATCATCAGCCCGCAAAACTGCAATCCGGTCTTTACGAAACCACCTTTCTCGTAGCTCCACAGTTTGACTTCTTCGTAATTGTTTTTCAGGTTGGAATTGTTCGTGTCGGCGCCCAAATTGCACCATTCGCCAAGAACGGAATTCCCAAGGAAACCGTCGTGCCCTTTGTTCGAGTAGCCAAACAGCACGGAATTGGAAACTTCCCCTCCAATCCTCGAATGCGGGCCTACCGTCGTGGCGCCGTAAACCTTCGTCGCGAGTTTGACCTGGCCGCCTTCGCATAACGCAAATGGTCCGCGGATCACGGAATTCTCCATAATCTCTGAGTTCCTACCTATATAAATCGGGCCTGTCGAGGCATTGAGCGTGACGAATTCCAGCTTCGCCCCTTCTTCGATAAAGATATTTTCGGCTGCGATCACATTGACGCTCGACGGAATCGGTTGGGAGACGCGGTCTTCGGTCAAAAGCTCAAAATCCTCACGCAAAGCGGCGTCGTTCTTGGCAAAAATGTCCCAAGGATTTGAAACCGTAATGCAATCGTCTTCGAATTCCAGTATCTCATAGGAATCAAAATCGACTTCCTCCTGCGTATCCTGGGTAAAAAAGGCGATGATCTCACCGTTTTTAGCGATCGCCTGCTTCGGTTCGAGGCTTTTGACCATTTCGGCAAGCACCTCGTTCGGGCAGTACGATGCGTAAATCATCACGTTTTCTTCCATTTCCACCATCGGATATTTTTCCGAGAGATATTCCTCGGTCAAGGTAGTCGTGGTATTGCCGAGATACCGTTCCCATTTTTCGCGGATGGTCAATATTCCGATGCGGATATCGGCCACGGGGCGCGTGAACGTAAAAGGAAGCAAGGCGTTGCGGACGGGGCCGTCGAAGAGGATGTAGTTCATGAAATTAGCGAATTAGCGAATTAACGAATTAGCGAATTTTGCGCTGACCCGTAATTCTTCCCGAAAGTACAAACTTCCAACCAATTCAAAAAGCGAAACTCCTGACAAACGCGAACCTTAACGACAAGATCATTCCTTCGCTAATTTATCATTCGCTAATTCGCTAATTGACACATTCGCTAATTAAACAAAAAAGCCCTCCGTTTCGGGAAGGCTTTTCGTAATTTTGAACACTAATTTGCGATTCGCGATTACTTGCTGAATTTCGCGTATTTGTTTTTGAACTTGTCGATACGGCCAGCGGTATCGATAAGTTTTGATTTACCAGTGTAAAAAGGGTGTGAAGTTCTTGAGATCTCCATTTTCACCACAGGATATTCCACTCCTTCGTGTGTGATGGTTTCTTTTGTGTCAGCAGTTGACTTGGTGATGAAAACCTCATCGTTAGACATGTCTTTGAATGCGACGAGTCTGTAATTTTCAGGGTGAATTCCTTTTTTCATGGTGTATCCTTTTAATGAGCCGCTTTCGTCCTGAAGCTTCGCGATGAAGGTATGGCCTACGGACAGCTTTTGATTTACTGTTTAATTTTGAGTGTGCAAATGTACGATTATTTTTTAAAAACCAAACAACTACAACTTATTTTTGCATCGTTTTTTTCGTAAAAGCGTTAGTTCGGATTTACTATATTTGTTAACCAAAAATAAACAACAATCATTATGGATCAAGCTATCAAGAAAAACGGAACTACCTACGGTATCATTTTGGGCGTCATCGGCATTTTGACCACCACCCTAATTTACGTCTTCCAATTGTACACGGCCTGGTGGGTCTCACTTTTGAGCTTCGTGATTTCCATCGTTATGTATTGCATGATGCTGTCCAAGACCAAAAAAGAAATGGGTGGTGTTTATTCGTTCAAAGATGCTTTCACCACTTTTTTCATCGCCGCCGTCATTGCGGTCCTCATCGGAACCATTTACAATGTCGTGCTTTACAATTTCGTCGATCCGGGCGCTAAGGAAGTCGTTAAGGAAGAGTCGATCAAGGCCACGGTAAGCATTTTGGAGAAACTGGGCACACCGAATTCCGAAATCAACAAAGCCGTAGAAAAACTCGAAGGCGAAGATCAATTTTCGATCGGTGCATTGATTACGAACGCAGCGATCATAACTGCCATCAGCTGTATTCTCGGCCTCATCCTGGCGCTCATTTTCAAAAGCCGCCCCACCTACAAGGAATAAATGAATTTATCTATCGTTATCCCACTGCTCAACGAAGAAGAATCGCTTCGGGAGCTTCACGACTGGATTGTATCGGTCATGCAGAAAAACGCCTACACCTATGAAGTGATTTTCATAGACGACGGCAGCACCGACAATTCCTGGCAAATCATACAAACCCTTTCGCATGAAAACGAACATGTGAAAGGGATTCGTTTTATGAAGAACTTCGGAAAATCCCAGGCCTTGCACGCCGGTTTTTCCGCGGCCAAAGGCGACGTGGTCATCACCATGGACGCCGATCTTCAGGACAACCCGGACGAGATTCCGGAACTTTTTGCGATGATCACAAACGATCGCTTCGACCTGGTCTCGGGCTGGAAAAAGAAGCGGTACGACAACGTGGTGATGAAAAACCTGCCGTCTAAATTGTTTAACTGGGCGGCTCGGATGACTTCGGGTGTTCGCCTGCACGATTTCAATTGCGGATTGAAGGCTTACCAGAACCGGGTCGTGAAAAACGTGGAGGTTTCGGGCGAAATGCACCGATACATTCCGGTTTTGGCCAAAAACGCCGGCTTCAAGAAAATCGGCGAAAAAGTGGTGAAACACCAAGCCCGTAAATACGGGGAAACCAAGTTCGGGATGAATAGATTCGTCAACGGTTTCCTGGATTTGATCACGATTTGGTTCCTGTCCCGATTCGGAAAGCAGCCGATGCATTTGTTCGGCGCCCTGGGTTCGGTCATGTTCGTTATCGGATTTTGTGCTGCGGGCTACATTGGCATCGCAAAACTGATACGCCTTTACGACGGCCAACCGACGATACTCGTAACCCAAAACCCGTGGTTTTACATCTCACTCGCAACGATGATCATCGGCACACAATTGTTCCTTGCCGGATTTTTGGGCGAAATCATACTGCGCGCCAAAAGCAGCAATGATCGTTATAAAATTACGGATACGGTGAATCTGGAGGTTTGAAGTTTAAAGTTTAAAGTTTGAGGTTTAAAGTATACGACCTGACGGGAAATTACCTTTGACCTTTGTTACGGCTTCGGCTCAAAGATTTATAAACGCCTTAACAAATACGGTCGCGAATTTTAAGGAAATTTAGCGATCGGAACCAAAAGCCTAGCCCCGATTGCAGTGAAAATCCTTTTTTCGCTTTCTTTAAGCGGAAAAGATTGTAGCGAAAAGCGGGAAAAAGCTGCTAATAAAAAACATCAGAATGCATATTGAAAAAGCGATACTCGACCGCGTAAACGAATGGCTTACGCCCGATTTTGACCGCGAAACACGCGAAAAAATCGAAGACTTGATGACGTCGAACCCAAAAGAACTCGAGGAGAGTTTTTACAAAAACCTCGAATTCGGGACAGGCGGAATGCGCGGCGTGATGGGCGTCGGGACGAACCGCATCAACCAATACACACTTGGCAAAAACACCCAGGGACTCAGCGATTACCTGCACAAGTCGTTTCCGAACCAGCCAATCAAGGTTGTGATCGCTTACGATTGCCGACACAACTCGAATACGCTGGCCAAGGTCGTTGCCGATGTCTTTTCGGCAAACGGGATCCAGGTTTATCTGTTCTCGGATCTGCGTCCGACGCCGGAACTGTCGTTTGCGCTCAAACACCTCAAATGCCAGTGCGGAATCGTCCTGACGGCTTCACACAACCCTCCTGAATACAACGGTTACAAAGTGTATTGGGAAGACGGCGGGCAGCTCGTTCCGCCTCAGGACAAGGAAATCATCGAAATGATTGAATCGCTTTCGTACGACCAGGTCAAATTCACGCCCAATGAAAAGCTGATTGCGATGATCGATAAGGACGTCGATGCGGCTTTCGTGGCTTCAACTGTGGAAAACGCGAGTTTCGACACGCCTCAGGCTGCGAAAGACCAGCTGAGCATCGTTTATACCTCGCTTCACGGCACGTCGATCAAGTCGATTCCGGCGGTTTTGGAAAAAGCCGGTTACAAGAACCTGCACATCGTTCCCGAACAGGCGACTCCGGATGGTGATTTCCCAACCGTCAAATCGCCGAATCCAGAAGAGCCCGAAGCGCTTTCGATGGCGGTTTCGCTTGCAGATAAACTCAATGCGGACATCGTCATAGGAACCGACCCAGACGCCGACCGACTCGGCATCGCCGTTCGCGACAACGACAACAAGCTCGTGCTTTTGAACGGCAACCAGACGATGGTGCTGATGACACATTTCCTTTTGGAACAATGGCGCAAAAAAGGCAAACTCAACGGCAACCAATTCATAGGATCGACAATCGTTTCGACGCCGATGATGCACGAACTGGCATCGGCTTACGGAGTCGAATGCAAGGTCGGATTGACGGGTTTTAAGTGGATCGCAAAATTCATAAAGGATTTCCCGAACCAGCAATTTATCGGCGGAGGAGAAGAAAGCTTCGGATTCATGGTAGGCGACAAAGTGCGCGACAAGGACGCTGTTGGCGCGACGCTGTTGATTTGCGAAGTCGCGGCCCAGGCGAAAGCCAACGGAAGTTCGGTTTACAAAGAGCTTCAAAAAATGTATGTCGATTTCGGATTTTACAAGGAACATTTGGTATCGCTGACCAAAAAGGGAATTGAGGGCGCCCAGGAAATCAGGCAAATGATGATCGACCAGCGCCAAAACCCGATTGCGGAAATTGCCGGCGAACGCGTGGTTTTGGTAGAGGATTACCAATCATCCGTGGCGAAAAACTTGCTGACGGGAGAAGAGGAAAAACTGTCGATCCCAAAATCGGATGTGTTGATTTACTATACCGAGGACGGTGCCAAAATAGCGGCGCGACCAAGCGGGACCGAACCAAAAATCAAGTTTTACGTCAGCGTGAATGCGGCGATCGATTCGGTTGACGACATTCCTTCTGCAACAAAACAATTGGACGATAAGATCAAAGCGATCATCCGCGACCTCAAAATCGATTAATGAGCAGTTTAAAAAAGATCGTTCCGTTCGCGAAACCGTATAAAAAATACGCCTTCCTGAATATTTTCTTCAACGTGTTATATGCGTTGTTCAGCACGTTGTCGTTCGTGGCGCTGATGCCGATGCTCGACGTCTTGTTCGGGACCGACAAAAAGGTGTTGGTCCGGCCCGTTTATACCGAAGAATTGGGTTGGAAAGACTATGCGTCGGAACTGCTTGCTTACCATACGACACAATATACGGAAGCGCACGGCATCGGGAACACGTTGACGATACTCGTGATTTGCATCATCGCGATTTTTTTGCTCAAGAATCTTTGCGACTACCTGGCGATGTATTTTATCACGTTCTTAAAAAACGGCGTCCTGCGCGACCTGCGCGTGGCGATGTACGAAAAGATCCTGCATTTGCCGATCGCTTTTTTTTCCGAGAAGCGAAAAGGAGACACAATAGCGCGTATTTCCAACGATGTGAACGAGGTGCAGAATTCGTTGCTCGCGATTCTCGAACTCATCGTAAAAGAACCGCTCACGATCGTGTTCACCATTGTGACGATGTTTACGATAAGTGTGGAATTGACTGCGTTTGTCTTTGTCTTTATCCCGATTTCGGGTTATATCATTTCGCTCGTCGGGAAACAGCTCAAGAAAAAGTCGTCCATGGCGCAAAAGGAACAGGGCAACTTTCTATCGACGCTTGAAGAAACGCTTGGCGGACTCAAGGTCGTCAAATCCTATAACGCCGAGACGCATTTTGGAAACGCGTTCCGCAACAGCACCAATCGCTTTTTCAGGCTATCCAACAGCATCGTGAACCGCCAGAACCTTGCCTCTCCTTTGAGCGAATTCATGGGAATCGCCGTAATCGCTTTCCTTCTGATTTACGGCGGACAAATGGTGCTGGTCGACAAGACGCTTGCGGCGAGTTCGTTCATTACCTATATGGGATTGGCCTACAATATCCTGACGCCGGCCAAAGCGATTTCAAAAGCATCGTATGGCGTGAAACGCGGTGCCGCTGCCGCAGATCGCGTACTGGAAATCCTGCACGAGCACAATCCGATTGTCACAAAGGCAGGCGCAATCCACAAGGAAACGCTGGAAACCGGCATCCAAATACAGGATATCACGTTCGGGTATCTCGACGACAAGGTTCTCAAAAATTACTCACTGACGGTCAAAAAAGGCGAAACCGTGGCGTTGGTCGGACAGTCGGGAAGCGGAAAAAGCACGATCGCAAACTTACTGACGCGGTTTTACGATGTCGATTCGGGAGAAATCCTCGTCGACGGAACCGACATACGCGATCTTGACATGCAGTCGCTGCGCGGGCTTATCGGATTAGTGACCCAGGATTCGATTTTGTTCAACGATACCATCAAGGCGAACGTTTCGCTCGGACGCCCGAACGCAACCGATGACGAAGTGATTGAGGCGTTGAAAGTCGCAAACGCATACGAATTTGTAAAAGATTTGCCCGATGGCATCATGACGAACATAGGCGATGCAGGCAACAAACTGTCTGGCGGGCAAAAACAACGTTTGAGCATTGCGCGCGCCGTGCTTAAAAACCCGCCGATCATGATCCTTGACGAGGCCACCTCGGCACTGGATACCGAAAGCGAACGACTGGTTCAGCAAGCGCTCGAGAACATGATGCAGAACCGGACGTCGGTTGTGATCGCACACAGATTGTCCACGATACAAAAAGCCGATCGCATCGTGGTCATGCAGAAAGGCCAGATCATGGAGCAAGGCACTCATGACGAATTGATCGCGCGCGACGGCGTTTACCGCAAGCTGGTCAACATGCAGTCATTCGAATAATATAAGATTTTGTAAACGGCCCGGTATTATTCGGGTCGTTTTTGTTTGGTAGCTTTGTCGTAACGATGAATTGTTGGGCCGGCTGGCTTGTGCCGAAACGGTCCGTGATTTGGAGGCCGGCGGAATTTATGACCCGAACGTCTAACGGAGAAGACTGGTCGTCGTGAAAAGCAAACCGGTTTGGAAAAGCCAGCGTTAGGGATTGAAGCATCTGTTTGAGCTCGCGGCGCAGTGGCAACGGAGCCGCAGCGAGTGCGCAAAGCCCGGCCGCGGCCGACTGTTTTTGTTTCGGAACCAATTGTTGAGCCGCGGCAACGCCCATCAGTCATCGTTCATTATTAATTACTTAACACCGATTCCAGTGTATATCCACGACAATTCCATCAAACTCCCTCCAAACGCCGACACTGTCGTTTGGAAGTACATGGATTTGTCCAAGCTGATCGACGTTTTGCTCTCGGGAAAGATGTTCATGTCGCGTTCGGACAAGTTCGAAGACCAATACGAAGGGACTTTTTCTGAACCGACGTTCGAGGAGATCAAGAAATTGTCGGCGGACAATCCCGAATTTTTGCATTACTACAAACAGCATCGCGAGCAGGTCGTGATCTCGTCCTGGCATCTCAACGAGTATGAGTCGTTCGCGATGTGGCAGATTTTTACCCAAAAGCAGGAAGGTTTGGCGATACAATCGACGATTGGGCGTTTGCAGCAAGCGCTGGCTCCGGAAAAACAATTCAGTCAGTATATAGGCGAAGTGAACTACATTGACTATAAAAAAGAGCACATTCCGTTCGACAACGCGTTCTTCCCGTTCCTGTTCAAGCGCAAGAGTTTCCAATATGAACGCGAGGTACGCATCATTACCGATGTCTCGGACTTTGGGATCAGGATCGACAACGGGCTCAAGATCGATGTGGACATTTGCCGGATGATCGAGAAAATTTACATTCACCCGAAGTCTGAAAACTGGTACAAAAACCTGGTAATTGAGCTTGTGAAGCGGTTGGGATTTGATTTTGAAATCGAGAAATCAGATCTTGAAAGCGACATCCTGATTTAATCGAGTCGTAAGATCGCGCCATTATTTTCCGGCTTTTTAGTATACTTGCGCAAACAAACGCCAATGACGACCTGTAAGAATTGCAACACAACTTTCGAAGGAAATTTTTGTAACCATTGCGGACAAAAGGCCAAGACCGCCCGCCTCGACTGGAATTACGTTGCCGATGAGGCGAAGTATACGTTCCTGCATTTTAACGGAGGTGCGACCTATACGCTTAAACAGCTCGTGACGCGTCCCGGGCATGCGGCTCGAGAGTTCATCGAAGGCAAACGCGTGAAGCACTATAAACCGCTGTTGCTGATTTTCGTGCTCGCAGGGTTTTACAGTTTGCTCATGCACTATGTTGACGTGACGCGTTATTTCGAGGGAGTAGCGGAAGAAGAGAAATTGAAGATGTACGTTTCGTTTAATGACTGGATAATCAGCCATTATTCGCTCGTGGAAATCGGCATGTTGCCCATTGCCGCGTTTGCGTCCTGGTTACTGTTCAGGAACAGCGGCTACAATTTCATTGAAAACCTCATCCTTAATGCATTCGCTTCTTCGCTGAAAATACTTTTCGGATTGGCGACGGTACCGATCCTATTGCTGTTGGCGCACCATCCGTCATTCCAACTGGTTTATAATCTGGTTTTTCTGATACAATTCGCGCTGATCTTTGTAGTATACATTCAGGCGTTCGATCGGTACAATGCAGCGAAAGTCGCTTTAAAGACATTGGTCGCCATTGTGATCCAATATTCGATTGTCATGTTGATCGTGGTGGTTTGGGTAGTGGTTACGCTGATCCTGAATCCGGGAAAATATCCGATGGTGAAATGATCAAACCGGCTTGTATTCGACCACTTTCCAATCTGCCGACAATAAATCGATAAAATTGTAGTGAATGACGTCGTCCTTGTCGAATTCCCCGCTTTTGTTGGTGTCTTCAATAGTCCGGAAGTACAACCTGTTTTTAGAATCGACGAAGTTCCAGTCGATGAGTTCCTGATAGTCAGGCGACACTTTTACCATTCTACCGCCACCGACTTCGCTGAGATACAACGTACGGATATCGTTCGCATCGAGCTTGCTGTCCTGGTTCGTGTCCATATCGGCGAGCGAATACACCATGAGCTGGTGTTTGGTCTTGTCGGCGAATGCCTTGAGAAACGTAGCGGTTTGAAGCAAGACTGGCTTTTCGAACACCGGCTTGATCGAATCCGATTCGACTTGCTGGACCATCAGGTTCTTCAGGTATCCCGTGATCTCGAATTCCCCGTAATTGGAAACGGTAAAACTTCCTCTTTCATAGCTGTAGCCTGATTTTCGCGTTCCGTCCATCACGCGGTACTGCCCGACGGGATGAATGAGATAGGACGTCCCTGAAATATGGATCGGCAAATCGGCTATCTCGATCTCGGACGTATCGGCAGCGTTCTCAGCCTTCGCCTCTCTGGTCTTATAGGTCACTTTCGGCTTTTCGGTTTCTTCATTCTTGCAGGAAATCGCAAGCAAAGCCAAGGACATCGAGAGCAACAACGCTTTTTTCATGAGACTGGAATTCGGGTTACACATCAAATATAATCAAATTTAAAAAGGACACTTTGCGTTAGTTCAACCTTGCGGAAAGTTTAACGTTAAACACGCGTGTCGTCATATAGTTCGGGATGCCGTACTGATTTTTGGTGTAGACATCGCGCACCCACGTATTGGTGATCGCATTCTGGTTGTTGAACATGTTGAAGATTTCAAAGCCGAGCGACAAATCCTGGAATTTCCTTAGCCAGTGGCCCTCGGCACGCTTGTCGTTGTTTTCTGTAAAAACGTATGAAAAACCGACGTCCGCACGACGGTAATCACGCAAACGGCTTTGGTACACATAAGGATCGGCGTACGAAGGCGAACCTCCCGGCAAACCGGTATTGTAGACCATGTTGATGTACACTTTTACGTTCGGGAGCGCCGGCATGTAATCCTGGAACAGCACGCCGAATTTGAGTCGCTGATCTGTCGGACGGGCGATGTAACCGCGGTCGTTGAGATTTTCCTCCGTTTTCATATAACTGAAACTGAACCACGATTCCGTTCCCGGTACAAATTCCCCGTTGAGCCTCATGTCAAGGCCGGTCACAAACGCTTTGGCGTCGTTGTTGGCTCGATACCGGATCCGGACGTTGTCGAGCGTATACGTGTTGACATCCGACAGCGACTTGTAATATGCCTCGGCCGTAAATTTGAACGGACGGTCCCAAAGCTTGAAACTGTAATCCCCTCCCAGCACGTAATGGATCGAACGCTGCGCCTTCACGTCGGGATTGACCGTTCCGGAAGAATCGCGCAATTCCCTGTACATCGGCGGCTGATGGTACAAACCTCCCGAAACGCGGAACAACACGTCGCGCTGCCAGGCCGGCTTTATCGTAAACTGGGCGCGCGGGCTAAACGTCGTCTGGCTTTTTCCGTCCTGTCCGAATTCGTTTTTCACGCTCCAGTTATGGGCGCGTGTCCCAACATTTAGCCAAATGTCGCTGGTTCCCAATTTTGCCTTCTTGCTCCATTGAACGAATCCTGAAAGCCGGTCGATCTTGGTAAAGTTGAGCGCCCTGACATTCTGGTAAGGCACTAGCGGCCCGGTATACGGATTATATGGTTGGTCGTTTATCGGCAAATCGACAATAGGCGGATTGAGCGAAAATCCCGCGGAATCGATGACTTCCCATTCCACAAGGCGGTCGCGTATGTCTTCTCTTGAATATCTGAATCCCCACTCGATCGTGGTTTCCTTCGGAAGCTTGTGCGAACCTTTGATCTCGGCGTTTGCGATGAATGCGTCGAGATCGTTTCGCGCGTGGTTGAGCTGCTCGCCTATCCCGCGGCTAAAAACGACGTCGCCAAAGGTTTCGGATCCTATGTTCGCATCGACTTCGCCGAGAAAGTAAGCCGCGTTGATGTCGAAGTGCTCCTGTTCTATGGCGTGATATGCCGACCCGATGAACTTTAGCGTGAAATTGTCTGAAACTTTGTAAGCGGTTTTGAACGCCCCGAAATAAGTCTCGTATTTGTCTTTTTCCTGCCCGTCATAAAATACTTGGAGCGCGATCGGCTCGTCTATCGTACCAAAATTAGTTTGGCGCGTCAACGGTTGGTAATTATAGCGATTCTGGGAAATGTTGCCCAGGAAGCTGAACGTCCATCTTGGAGAAGGCTGGAAGTTGATATTCGTCTGTATGTCGAAGAAACGCGGCCTGAAATTGGTCTCCGTTTCCTGGCTGTTCACGAAAAGGCTGTTATCGCGATAACGGGCGCCTATCAATCCGCTCCATTTGTTGTTCTTTGACACGAGGTCTGCCGAAACGCTTCCGCCAAGCAGACTCGCCTGTGCCGACGCACCGAACTTGGTCGGGACGCGATAGGTAATGTCAAGCACGGAAGACAATTTGTCGCCATACTTCGACTGGAATCCGCCAGACGAAAAGTTGACGTCCTGGACCAGATCGGTATTCGTGAAACTCAACCCTTCCTGTTGTCCCGATCGTATCAAAAACGGGCGATACACTTCGATCTCATTAACATACACAAGGTTTTCGTCATAGTTTCCTCCACGCACCGAATAGGCCGTGCTCAATTCGTTGTTGCTCGTGACGCCCTGAAGCAGTTTTACGATATTTTCAACACCGGCGTTCGCACCGGGGATATTGCGGACGACTTCCGGCTTTATGTTGATGACGCCTTCCACCTGTCCTCTATTGGCCATTGTGATCACCACGTCTTTCAATTGCTCGAACTTGGTATTCATCACCGGATTGAACTGCAACGTTTCGCCCGCTTTGAGCTCGAACGGTTGGGAAATCGCCTTATAAGCAGGATGCGTAATGGAAAGCGTCACCGGTTGGTTGGCCCGGACGTCGATGGCGAAAAATCCCGACTCGTCCGTGATTACCGAGTTTTCGTCCACTTTGACCGTGGCTCCGTCTATGGCTTTGTTGTCTTCGTCCAAAAGGACTCCGGTGATTCTCGCGTTCTGGGCAAATGCCACCATTCCGAACAATAGGAAAAATAGCGAAAATAAAAGTTTGTTGGTCTTCAAATGGTTTGGTTTTACGGAGTTTGGCTCCTCAAAAAATACGTTTCAAATATAGCGGAATTTCCCACATTGTCAGTCACGACGAGTTTTAAATCATTTCGCCCATCCACCGCATGATCACTAGTCGAAAACCAATGCGTGATGCGACGGCTCTTGTAGTCGAATTCAAAAAGCACCCATTTTCCGTTGAGATAGCCTTTGTAGTCCTTGATTCCGGAAAGCGCGTCCGATATCGTAAACGAAATGCTGCCTTCCTTCACCAGTTTGCCTTCGATCTTTTTCGGGCTTGTGATCTTGGGTGCGTCGACATCCTTGGCAAGCTTGAATGCGCCCATATTTTTGGTATAAGTCGAAAACGTAGAGCCTTTGCGCTTCGTGGAGTTATAGCCGAGGCGCGAACCGTTTACCGAAGCGACGAACGTTTTTTCGCGATCCTGTTCCGCAATCGATCTGTCATCTATCGTCACGTTGAAACTGGAATGTACCGGAATATCGTCGTTCCCGAACGTCATCACATTCCCATCTACCTCAAAATTTACGAACGTATCTTCATAAAACGATTTCGCCGGGACGAATACTGAAAAACCGCCTTTTTCGAGATTGGTGTCCCGCGTAGCCGAAACCAGATAACCGGACGACTTGGCTTCCGCAGCCGCAGCCGTCGCCGGCAGTGCGTATTCTATCGGGATGTTGATGACGATGTTGTTTCCGTAAAAATCAGAGATCTCCAAACGGGACACTTTGTTCATGTTCGGATCCATGAGAATCGCACCGTTCGATTCATCGGTCCTGATCAGGCTGAAATCGTTCGACTGCCGCCTGAAAAGCCGTTGCACGCGCTGGCCGGTCTTGCGATACCGCGGATAATCGATCAAGGCGTTGATGTAACGCGACTCGTCGAACGCGAACGTATTGAATTCGTAGCCGTACGACAATTGGCCGTTGACGTAATTCTCCACTTTGTAGACGCCGTTTTTCCCGGGCGAATAATCACATTTGTCATAGGCGCTGATGCCGAATCCGATGCGGCCGTTGGCGGTGATCTTCTCCGCAATATAGCTTCCGTCTTCCGCAAGCCGGATGTCGACCATCACGGGAACTTTCGCACCGTTGATCTCCGAATTCGCGTCGATCGGATACGCCAATAAATTTTGCAATACCGGTTTCTTGTTGTCGAGTATGATCTTGTCGAAGCCGAAAAACAACGGATTGATGATCTTCTCCGATTTGGTGTCCCGTATCTCGAAGTGCAGATGCGGCCCTTCCGAACCGCCCGTATTCCCGGAAAGCGCGATGATGTCGCCCTTTGCAACCTTGAGCTCGTCCGGTTTCGGAAACAATTCGACCTCGAACGATTCCTGTTTGTACTGCGCCTCACGAATATACTTCTCAACGGTAGCCGAACCCATTTTGAGGTGGCCGTAAACCGTCGTAAAACCGTTCGGATGATCGATATAGATGGCTTTCCCGTAGCCGTAAGGCGAAATCTTGATACGGGAAATGTAGCCGTCGCCGGAAGCGTAAATGTTCAAGCCTTCCTTTTGCTGCGTCCTGAAGTCGAAGCCCGCATGAAAGTGGTTGGAGCGCAACTCTCCAAAATTCCCTGACAATTGCAGCGGAATGTCGAGCGGAGATCGAAAAAAATCTTTTGGGTAAACGTCCTGGGCATAGATAGGCGCATACAAAAACGAAAGGAGTAGAAAAAATCGCATGGCGTAAAATTTTGAGTGATCACGGGCATTCCCCGTTTTGCTAAGATAAAAAAGCCCAACCGAACTCGGGTGTATTTTTTCTGTATAACGCCGTTTTTTAAGGTAAAATTTCGAATGGAAGCCAAATTGTTCGTTTTCAGACTTTTTTCGCGGCGTTTCCCGCTGTACGCTATAGTCCTCCCAAAAAAGCGTTTTTCCATCGGGCCAAAACGCGCTTCCTTCGGTCGCGGTTTCAGCCCGTGTCAAAATCGCTTTTGTCGCTGCGGGCTGCCGCTTCCATCGGGGCCGGAACCTCCGCAAAGAACCGCCTGTAGTGTCCCGATTTCACGGCTCGAACGACCTCCCTAAATGAAGATCCCATTCTTTTCCTGAAAAAAATTTCCGTAATTAATGTGAAATACTACCTTTGTGATTCAGCTAATGACAAGGTTTCCGTATGAGTGAAATAGCAGGAATTATTGACACTCTCGAAGGCAGGATCAAAAAACTGCTCCAAAAGATCGACGCCCTCGAGGCAGAGAACAAAGGACTTCGGGACGAGGCGATAAAAGCTGCAGGAACGTTTGACAGCCAGTCGAGGGAAATCGACGGGCTGAAATCGGCAAACGAAACACTCCGGATGGCCAATTCATTGCTGGGCAGTGACGACAACAAAAGAGATACGAAGCTCAAGATAAATTCATTGATACGGGAAATAGATTACTGTATCGCCCAGCTCGCGGACTAATGGACGAAAAGCTCAAGATCAAACTCTCGATAGCCGACCGCGTTTATCCGTTAACGGTAAACATGTCGCAGGAAGAAGGCCTGAGAAGCGCGGCCCGCAAGATCGAAGTCATGATCAAGCAGTTCGAGGAAAGTTATGCCGTACGCGACAAACAGGACGTCCTGGCCATGTGTGCGTTGCAGTTTGCTTCACAGTTGGAGCAAAAACAGCTTGACAACGCCATAGACGGGACCGAAACCTTGCAGCGTTTGAGCGAGATCAATGAAATGCTCGCCGAATATCTCAACCGATAAACACGTTCTTTACATAGACAACGATACTGCCTACATTAGTTACCATTTGATAAACTCAACATTAAACAATTCAAATGGGTGAATCTCCGCTCCTAAAGCACGCCGGCTTGTCCCGGATCCTTGAACCGCGGGTTAGCCCAAAACTTGTCATAACGAGTTTATGCAAGCGCCTAATGTAGGCTTTTTTTATAGCCATTTTTCAATGGTTTGCAGCAATAACCACGAGGCGACAAATCCTCAAAACACTTAATTTAACCAACATGGACACCATTTTATTTATAATCATCGGCGCGGTAATCGGAATCGGGGGAGGTTTCGCCATTGCCAAGATGCTCGAGAAAAAGAGCGCGGCGGCCTTGCTCAAAACAGCAAAGAGAGATGCCTCGCTCATCATAAAAGACGCCAATCAGGAAGCTGAAAACATAAAAAAGGACAAGATCCTCCAAGCCAAAGAAAAATTCATCGAACTCAAGGCAGAGCACGAACAGGTAATCCTTTCGCGCGACAAAAAGACGGCCGAAGCTGAAAAACGCATACGCGACAAGGAGTCCCAGGTATCCAACGAACTTTCCAAAACAAAAAAGCTAAACGACGATTTCGAAGCCAAAGCCGCGGAATACACGTCCAAACTCGAAATGCTCGAGCGCAAGACACAGGAAGTCGAAAAAATGCACAAGAGCCAACTCAACCAGCTTGAGGTGATTTCCGGCCTTTCTGCAGAAGATGCCCGCGAACAGCTCGTGGAAGGATTGCGCGCTGAAGCCAAGACAAAGGCGATGGCCCACATCCAGGATACCATCGAGGAAGCAAAACTGACGGCCCAGCAAGAGGCCAAGAAAATCATCATCAACACGATCCAGCGCGTAGGAACAGAGGAAGCCGTCGAAAATTGCGTTTCGGTGTTCAACATCGAGTCGGACGACGTTAAGGGTCGCATCATTGGTCGCGAAGGACGTAACATTCGCGCCATCGAAGCTGCGACAGGAGTTGAAATCATCGTTGACGACACGCCGGAAGCCATCATCCTTTCGTGTTTCGATCCGGTTCGCCGTGAAATCGCGCGCCTGTCACTCCACAAATTGGTCACGGACGGACGCATCCATCCGGCCCGTATCGAAGAAGTCGTCGCCAAGACGTCCAAACAAATTGAAGAAGAAATCGCCGAGGTCGGTAAACGCACCGTGATCGATCTTGGAATCCACGGTCTGCATCCGGAATTGATCAAGATCGTCGGACGCATGAAATACCGCTCGTCTTACGGCCAAAACCTTTTGCAGCACTCCCGCGAAGTCTCGAAACTTTGCGGCATCATGGCTGCGGAACTCGGCTTGAACGTAAAACTCGCCAAGCGCGCCGGTCTTTTGCACGATATCGGTAAAGTGCCTGATACGGAAAGCGACCTTCCACACGCATTGCTTGGTATGCAGTGGGCGGAGAAATACGGGGAGAAAGAAGAAGTGTGCAACGCCATCGGGGCGCACCACGACGAGATCGAGATGAAATCGTTGCTTTCGCCTATCGTACAGGTTTGCGATGCGATCTCAGGAGCGCGTCCGGGCGCACGTCGCCAGGTTTTGGATTCTTACATTCAGCGTCTGAAAGACCTCGAGCAAATCGCCTTCGGATTCCAGGGCGTCAAAAATGCCTACGCTATCCAGGCCGGGCGCGAACTTCGCGTAATCGTGGAAAGCGAAAAGGTATCAGATGAAATGGCGGGAACGCTTTCTTTCGAGATTTCCCAGAAAATCCAGACCGAAATGACGTATCCGGGCCAGGTGAAAATCACCGTGATCCGGGAAACCAGGGCGGTCAATATCGCAAAATAAACTTCGAGAAAGTTCAGCAAGCATCCCATCCGTTACGGTGGGATGTTTTTTTTACGGCCGCTTGACGCGTTTGTTTTTTGTCTTCTTTTCTTTTACGCCACCTTTTCCGACCAGGACGGCCACGGTTTTTCCTCTTTTGTCCGACACGAATTCGAACGTTCGGTCCGGGTTGTCTTTTCGAAAAAACAGCGTAGGCGATTCCGCGACCAGTTCAGCCTTTGTTTCGCCCAGGTAGAGTTTTCCGTTTTCAAGAACGATTTTCACCGATCCGTATTCGCCGGCAAAACGTTCGAGTTTGGTTGGTTGTTCCGACGCCGCGAGGTGCACATACGGAAGGTCGACGGGCAGTCCAAAAACAATGGCGGACAGCGCATATCCGACAATATGGGATTCCGAGCCGTTATTGGAAAGCACCGCCACAAACACGTCGTCATCCGGATAACGGTCAAAAGTAGTCATGACGCCGATAAAACCGCCGCTGTGCGTACGCAAGGAATGGCCGTGGTTATAATAAGGGTCGACAAAAATCCCATATCCATATGTGTCGAAAAAGCCGCCGTCAGGCAATTTTTTAGTGTAGGCCGTCTCCATAAGCTTCTTTGACGATTTTGTCAGCACAGCTTCTCCATAAAGTGCGCGATCCAAACGATACAGGTCGCGTGCGGTCGCGTAGGCGCCGTCGTGCCCCACGTTGAGATTCCAGTCGATAAACGGATTTTTGAGATATATCCCGTTCTCTTTATAGTAAATTTCCGCCTTTCGATTGACGATCGAATCATTGTTGCAAACGCCACTGTCAGTCATTCCTGCCGGATCGAAAACAGTGCGCTTCAAAAACGCGGCATACGTCGTTCCTGAGGCTTTTTCAATGATCTGCCCAAGCAGGTAATAACCGATATTGCTATACGCGCGTGAGGATCCGGGCTCGAAAAGATAGGGCTTTCGCATCATCGCCGACAAAGCGGAATCTCCTGAGACGCCTCCGGAATTCACGTAGAGCTCATCAAAATCGAGAGGCAACCCGGCGGTATGCGTCAGCATCATATGGATGTTGACCTTGTCTGACTTCGGATAACCCGGAAAGAAGCGCTCCAATTTGTCCTCGACCGAAAGCTTACCCTGCTCCACCAATTTCATGATTGCGATCGCGGTAAAATACTTGGTTATCGAGGCCAGGACGAACTTCGTGTCGGGCGTGTTGGCGACGTTCCATTCCTGGTTCGCATGTCCAAAGGCTTTTTCGAGCAACACGTTGTCCTTTTTCATCACGAGCACCGATCCGCTGAAACCGTTGATTGCCGATTGCCTGTCCATGTAATCGAGCAACCTGGATTCGATTTGGCAGAAGCCGATCAACGGAAGTAAAAATATGGCGACGGTATATTTCATAGTGCTTATTGTTTGCGCGGATGGAACGCGTTCATTACTTGAGTAAGATGCTTGCGGTCCAAATGGACGTAAATTTCCGTAGTCGTGATCGACTCATGGCCCAACATCAATTGAATGGACCGCAAATCGGCACCGTTTTCGAGCAAATGCGTGGCAAACGAGTGCCGGAACGTGTGTGGGCTGATTTTTTTGCCAAGATCGATCTTGTCGGCCAAATCCCTGATAATCGTAAACACCATAGCGCGTGTCAGACCTTTGCCGCGACGGTTGAGGAAAAGCGTATCCTCGTGACCTTTTTGTATCGCCAGGCGGTTGCGCACGGAACCCGTGTAGATCTCGATGTATCGGCGCGTCACATCACCAATCGGGACGAACCGCTGCTTGCTTCCTTTTCCCGTCACGCGAATGAAACCTTCGTCGAAAAAGAGGTCGGACAATTTCAACGCAATGAGTTCCGATACGCGAAGACCACATCCGTAAAGGGTTTCAAGCATGGTGCGGTTGCGTTCGCCTTCATTTGACGAGAGATCGATCGCCCCGATGAGTCGGTCAATGTCGGAGAGCGACAACGTATCGGGCAATTTACGTCCGATTTTGGGCGTTTCGAGCAATTCCATCGGACTCGTATCCCGGAAATCCTCGAAGATAAGGTAGCCGAAAAAGCTTTTAAGACCCGATATGATGCGTGCCTGCGACCTTGCGTTGACTTGTTTTGAAATGTCGTAAATAAATTGCTGGACGACCTCCTCGCCTATCTTGACGGGACTCACGTCGATTTTGCTGCTTTCGAGAAACGCGGAAAGGCGGTTAATGTCGAAAACGTAATTGGCGATGGTATTGTCTGACAAGCCGCGCTCGATCTTAAGATAAGATCGAAAGTTTTTGATATAGGGCGCCCAGTTCTGCATCATCAAATAAACAAAAACAAATGCAATGTGAAGAAACGGATGTAAGCATAATCCGCCAATTATCATTTATTCAATATTTACTTACAGAATTCCCACATCGATAAATAATTGTTACACAATAACTTTATTTGTTGCAAAATTGTCACGTTTTCGACAAAATCGCACCGTTAAAAAAATGTGAATTAAGAGTTTGTTAGGTATCACAGAAAGACAAGCCGTCTAATTTTGGCATCAAATAACCCATTAAACTCAACAGTCATGAAATCATTGAAAATCTTAGTAACTGGCCTACTATTCTTTGGAGCGTCTGCCGTGCATGCGCAAAACGAAGCTGACAACTCAACCGACAGAACGCCGAGCATCGGTATCAAAGGTGGTGTGAATTTTGCCAACCTTATCGGAAACGACCTTGACGACCAACGTTCAAGAACGAACTTCCACGCTGGTATCGTCGGAGAACTTCCGGTAGCCGACATCTTCTCGCTACAAGCCGAGGTCCTTTATTCAGGACAAGGTGTTAAAGCCAAAATCCCGGCGGGTGGAATCCTTGGAGGATCTGACGATGTGGAATACCAATTGGACTACATCAACGTACCGGTACTTGCGAAATTCTACATCACGAAAGGGCTAAGTGTTGAAGCTGGTCCTCAGTTTGACTTCCTTGTCAACGAAGAGTATGACTTCAACCCGGATTCAGATCCAGGAGACGTCGAAACTGACAATGCCGAAAAATTCGGATTTGGCGTAGCAGGTGGTCTTACCTTCCAAACTGAAATGGGATTGTTCGCCTCAGGTCGTTACACTTACGGATTTACTGATGTAATCGAAGATGCCGATATCCACAACTCCGTGTTCCAGATCAGTATCGGTTATAAGTTCTAACCAGATAACGAAACACCAAAACAACAAAAAGCCTCCCAACATGGGGGGCTTTTCGCATTCTACTCAACTCTTAACTTTAAAAGCGGTAACCCGCCCCGACCATAAAGCTAGCCGTATGCCAGTCAATACCGTTGATGTCGCTTATGTTGACCAAACCAGCATTGAAGCGGGCATCTACGAAAAGTCCGAACGGAAACTCGTAGGCCGCACCTCCGGTAAGCGCAACGTCAATTTTCTTGAAAGCATCTTCTGCATCGTCTTCTGCGGCAAGCATCGCCCCGAACGTAGGACCTGCCTCCAACGCAAGATTCTGTATGATGTAATATTTCGCCAGCACAGGAATTCTCGCATATACGAGGTTAACCTCATCGGCACCTTCGCTGGTAAACAACAATTCCGGTTGCAGGTGGAAGTTTCCGGCGATCGGCAAATCTACGGCTCCGCCTATATATCCGCCAATTTTGGAATCAAAGCCGTATTCGTCTACGCCGTCTCCATAATCATCTCCGGAAATCGTACTGTGCAGCAATCCGGCTTTCACGCCAAACTTAATCTGGTCCGATTGTGCGCTTGCGAAACCAAATGTGAGCATCGCGGCGCCAAGAAGAATTTTTTTCATTTCGTTCTGTTTTAAGTTAGTACAGTAAAGTTAGAACGCAGGCTGTTGCGATTGTCCGGCGCTTTTTTCACTTATCAACAATTTTATGAACTTAGAATGCAACAATTGTTAATAAGCAAAAAAAAAAGCCTCCCGTGTGGAAGGCCTTTGTTGATCGTTGGGGAACGCTTAGAATTTGTAAACCAATCCGAGGTTGATTTCTCTAAGGTTAACACCGATTTCAAACGTATCGGTAGATTCGCCTCCGTCAGGTTCAACCGTCGTAAAGCCCAAAGCTCCGATTGAAGCTTCCAAAGCAAAGTTTTTCGAGATAAAGTAGCTCACACCCGGACGCAATGCCACGTTGAAACCGTCCACTTTGTTCTCAGGCGCACCTTCCGGCTCCTGTTTTCCCGTCGCATAATCGAAGCCCAACTGACCGAAGAACGAGAAATCGTTAGCCGGAGTAGCATAGTAACGGGCGAACGCGCCAATAGTGAATAGGTTTGTGTCGACATCGCCATCTACAGGATTTTCTTCCTTGGTCGTCATATAACCGACGTTAAGCCCAACTGCGATGTTGTTGGACACGAAATAACCCGCCGACGGAGCGATCGTAAACTCATTTGTCTTGAAGTCGCCAGTTTTCTCGCTTGAGAAACCAACAGTTCCCGTCATAAAGACATCTCCTTTGGAAAAACCTTTTCCATCGGTAGTCGTAGCGTCTTGGGCAGATGCGATTCCGAAAGCCATTAGAGCCGCAACTGAGAACAATACTTTTTTCATCTTCTTGTTTGTTTTAAGTTATGACCGCAAAGTTAAACAGTCATTTTTGTAGGCTTTTTTGCCATAAATCGCACTTATAAACAACTTTATCAACATTTTCGTTAAGAATTGTTTATCGAGTCACCGAAGTAAAATGCAACATTTGAGAAAAGCTGTATAAAATAGCCTGACCGACTGAGCGTTACATTTACCAACCTAAACAACCTTATCATGAAAAGCAAAATCGTATTCGCGCTGGTCTTTTTCGCCGGCATGTTCAGTGGTCAGGCGCAGTTCCTGAAATTCGGTATCAAGGCCGGGCCCAACTTCGCTAATTTCAGCGGAGGCGTGAGCGGCATCGACTACACTTCGCGTACAAGTTTTCACGCAGGTGTCCTGCTACAGATCAAACCTTTTGAAAACCTTGCCATCCAGCCTGAGGTACTTTATTCGTCCCAGGGGGCGGATGTTGAAGGCGTGGGTGATTTCAATCTCGACTACATATCTGTGCCGATCATGGCGCGCTTTTTTGTTGTTTCAGACCGGTTGAGCATCGACGTAGGCCCGCAATTCTCGTTTCTTGTCGACGATGCCGAGTTGGTGTTTGACGAGGTTTCCGGCGATGCAGACTCGGAATCTTTTGACTTTGCCGCAGCCGGTGGCGTTACGCTCAACATTTACGAAGGCCTTTTCGTTTCCGGCCGCTACTCGATCGGTTTGACCGAAGCTTCCAAAGAGGCAGAAGTCAAGAATGCCGTTTTCCAGCTGTCGCTAGGTTACACTTTCTGATAAATCGCACGAACCAACAGCCATCTTCTTTTTGCGGATGGCTTTTTTATTGGCCGACTATTGCTAATTTTACGATTACAGCCCAAAGGGCGAATTGAACGCAAGTCAAATTCCACGCATGAAAATCATCGTAATAAATGGCCCGAACCTTAATCTGTTGGGCAAGCGCGAAACCGATATTTACGGCCACCACAGTTTCGAAGACTATTTTGAGGTGCTCAAAGGCAAGTTTACCGACGTCGACCTGACCTATTTCCAAAGCAACCTTGAAGGCGAAATCATCGGCAAAATCCAGGAAACTGGCTTTTCCTATGACGGCATCGTGTTGAACGCCGCCGCTTACACCCATACTTCGGTAGGGATCGGGGACGCGGTCAAGGCCGTCACGACACCCGTTGTGGAAGTGCATATATCGAACACTATCGCCCGTGAAGCATTCCGCCACCATTCGTTCATAGCGCCGAACGCAAAAGGCGTCGTTTTGGGCTTCGGTCTCAAAAGCTACGATTTGGCCATCCAATCTTTTATTTTAGAATGAGACTGTTTTTTACGCTGTTTTTAGCGTTCGCCGGATGCATGTCGTTCGCCCAGATTCGCGGCACGATCACAGACGACAAAGGCGCAACACTACCTCTTGTCAACATTTATGTAGAAAACACTTACAACAGCACAACATCCAACGACCAGGGAAAATACGAGCTCAACATCCGCAAACCCGGGAAATACAGTATTTTGTTTCAATTTTTGGGATTCAAGACCCAAAGGCGCGAGATAACGATCGACACATTTCCGTATGAATTGAACGTGTCGATGCCGGAAGAAAGTTTCGCGCTCCAGGAAGTCGTAATCAATTCCAAGGACAATCCGGCAGACCGCATCATCCGCAGCGCTATCGCTAACAAGAAGGCCAATTCCGCAAAAACGGCCCGCTACAAAGCCGATTTTTATTCCCGTGGTATTTTCCGAATCAAAGACGCGCCAAAAGCGGTGTTAGGCCAAAAATTGGACATGTTCGACGAAGTGCTCGACTCCACGCGCAGCGGCATTTTGTATTTGTCGGAAACCGTTTCAAAGGTCGTCTACCAAAAACCGGATAAACTAAAAGAAACGATCATCGCATCCAAAGTCAGCGGGAACGACAATGGGTTTAGCTTCAACAACGCGGCTTCGGCCAATTTTGACGTTTACGACAACAATCTCCCGTTTTACATCAACATCGTCTCCCCGATTTCTGACGCCGCTTTCGGATACTACAAATTCAAGCTCGAAGCCACTTTCGTGGACGAGAATAACCATCTGATCAACAAAATCAAAGTAACGCCGCGACGTCCGTTGGAACCCGTGGCCGAGGGTTATATCTACATCGTCGACGACAGTTACGCCGTCTATGCCTGCGAGCTCAACATCACCGGCCAAAGCATGCAGAATCCCGCCGTAAACCTGCTGACGCTCAAACAGACGTTTACGTTCAATACGCAAAACAATCTTTGGGTCAAGACGGCCCAGACGATCGACCTCAAAGCGGGACTTCTCGGAATCAACGTCGACGGACGTTTTACCTACGTGTTCAACAATTTCGAATTCCAGGAAAAGTTTGAAAAAAACACGTTCACGCGCGAGGTATTGACTGTTGTGGAAGGCGCCAATAAAAAAGACGATTCGTTTTGGGAAAACATACGCCCTATCCCGTTGACGGTCGAAGAAACCAACGATTACATCAAAAAAGACGCGCTCCAGGCGAAAAAAAAATCGCGGTCCTATCTCGATTCCATTGACGCAAAGTCGAATAAATTCAAGCCTTGGAACGCATTGACGGGTTACACCTATAAAAACTCATATCGCGAATGGCAACTCGGTTACGAAGGCGTCCTGAAAGGTTTCAGTTTCAATACCGTCCAGGGTTATACGCTCAAAACAGGATTGAACTGGCTCCGGAATCGCGAAGAGAAGCGCACGTTCACATCGGCCTCGGTCAATGTCACCTACGGAATTTCCGAAGACAAACCCAGGGCGACAGCCACCTTTACCCATCTTTTCAACCGGATGACCGACGCCACGATCCGGGTTTCCGGCGGAAGCCTCGCGGCCCAGTTCAATCCGTCAAATCCGATCGGTCCGCTCGTAAATACGATCAGTTCGCTTTTGTTCACGGACAATTATATGAAGCTCTACGAACGGGATTTCGTCAACGTGAGCTATTCCCAGGAAATCGTCAACGGAATTACGATGACGGCCGCAATCGATTATTCCGAACGCAAACCGCTCTGGAACAACGCCAACCATGTTTATGTGGATGAAAATCGCGATCATTACACGTCGAACAATCCGTTGCTACCAGATGATTTTACGACTCCGGCCATTGTCAAACACAACGTTTTCAAGACGGGCTTGTATGCCCGGATCGTATTTGCCCAGGAATATTGGACGCGGCCCGATGGGAAGGTCAAAATCGGGAATGATAAATATCCTACGGTAAATCTCGGTTGGGAAAAAGGCATCGGAAATGAAAGCCGTTATGGGTTCGACCATGTTTTCGGAAACATCCGCTACGAAAAAACGCTGGGCAACAAAGGGAGTTTCGAGACGATTATAAAGGCCGGGAAATTTTTCGATGCCGAAGGTATTTCGTTCGTCGATTACAAGCACTTCAACGGCAACCAGACGCATATAGGGAAAAACGACCGCTACCTCTACGGGTTCAACCTTTTACCGTATTACTCACAAAGCACGAATGACAGTTATCTCGAAATCCACGCCGAGCACAACGATAAGGGTTTCCTGATGAACAAAATTCCGCTTTTGAACCAATTGCGCACGACGCTCGTCTTGGGATACCACAATCTTTGCGTACCGGACCGCAATCCGTATCACGAATTTTCGGTTGGGCTTGACAACCTTGGAATCGGGAAATTCAGGTTGATGCGCATCGATTATTTTCGATCCTACCAACACGGATTTAAAGGAGACGGCGTGATTTTCGGCCTCAAATTTCTTAACTTGTTCGAATAAAACGACAACTTTATGAGCGATTTCAAACCCAGGAACTACAATTCGCTTTCGCCTTATATCATGGTGGAAGGCGCCCAAAAATTTTCAGATTTTGCGCAAGCCGTTTTCGGGGCCGAAGAGTTGCGCAAGTTCGAGCGTGAAGATGGCTCGATCATGCATCTCGAAATCCGGATCGATGACACTGTTGTGATGGTTTCGGATGCGACCGACGATTATCCGGCCAACGCGAACATTCTGCATGTCTATGTTCCCGATGCCGATGCGACCTATAAAAAGGCGATCGATTTCGGCTGTGAAGCGCTTGAGGCTCCGGAAAACAAGGAAGGCGATCCTGATAAAAGGGGCGCATTTCTCGACTTTGCAGGGAATTATTGGTCGGTGAGTACACAGGTTTAAGCCACTTTCGCTTTTTATGGAAAATCGAGGTGCCACCGTCGTCATCACGCATCATGTCGTGGAAGGAAAAGAATCGTCATATGAGGCGTGGCTCGATGAGATCGGCCCGGTTTGCAGGCGTTCCGAGGGAAACATCGACTGGCAGGTCATCCGTCCGATCCCGGGCCTGACTTTTCGGTTTACGGTAATCATCAGGTTCGATACGATCGAAAATCTTAAAAAGTGGATGACATCAAGCGAGCGCAGGGAACTTATTGAAAAAGCCAAGCCGATTCTGGCTAAAGACGACGACTATTACATCAATTCAGGTTTGGATTTCCTGTTCCGGCCTGAAAGTGCTTCAGTTAAACCGCCGCTGCGCTGGAAGCAATATTTGGTCACCTGGTCGGCTATTTACCCGCTTTCTATTGCAGTTCCTGTCTTGCTATTCCCGGTATTGGATTATTTGGGGATTCGCTTCAACCGCTATTCCGACGGGTTTTTCCTATCCGGGACGATCGTTTTTATCATGGTGTATTGGTTGATGCCAAACTACACCAGACTCATAAAGAAGTGGTTGTACCGATGATTGGGATTTGGTTTGGGCTTTGGGTTTTGATGAGTAAGGTTAGTGCAGATTGGGTCGAGTTTGTGCGTGGCGGAGGGCGGCGGACTTAATGGGATTTTAACAAAAGGTATAGGAAATCTGTATTTGGCGTATTTGGGATCCGTGTATTTTTACGGGTGGGTGGTGGCGGCTTTTTTCCGAGTCGAAAATGTAGGAATTATCGATAAAAAAATCCGGAAGCCAACGCTCCCGGATGCTTTTTCAAACGGTTATCCTTGTTTTTATATTAGTCGACTCGTTCAATTTTGGCCCCGAGCGCTCGCAACCGTTCGTCTATGCTCTCGTATCCGCGGTCAATTTGCTCAATGTTCTGGATCACGCTCGTCCCTTTTGCGGACAAAGCGGCAATCAGCAATGAAATCCCGGCGCGAATATCCGGAGAGGACATCGTGGTTGCCTTCAATACCGATTTGAAATCATGCCCGATGACGATGGCGCGGTGAGGATCGCAAAGAATGATTTTCGCTCCCATGTCAATCAATTTGTCCACGAAGAACAAACGGCTTTCAAACATTTTTTGGTGAATCAGCACATCCCCTTTTGCCTGCGTCGCCGTGACCAGGATGATGCTCAGCAAATCAGGAGTGAATCCCGGCCAGGGTGCGTCTGCTATAGTTAGGATCGACCCGTCAATATCTGTCTTGACTTCGTACGATTCCTGTGTCGGAATAAAGATATCGTCTCCTTTTCTTTCCAGCGTGATTCCAAGCTTTCGAAAAACGCTCGGAATAACACCCAAGTTTTCCCAGCTAACATTCTTGATCGTGATTTCGGAGCGCGTCATGGCGGCCAATCCTATCCAGGATCCGATTTCGATCATGTCCGGCAAAATCCTGTGTTCGCATCCAGCGAGGCTTTCAACGCCTTCGATCGTAAGTAAATTCGATCCGACGCCCGTAATTTTCGCGCCCATCGAATTCAGCATTTTGCAAAGTTGTTGCAGATACGGTTCGCAGGCGGCGTTGTAAATTGTAGTTACGCCCTTCGCCAACACGGCGGCCATGACGATATTCGCAGTTCCGGTAACCGAAGCTTCGTCGAGCAACATATCGGCACCGATCAAGCCTTGCTCGGCTTTTTCAACGCCATAGAAATGATCCTCGCGGTTGTAGCGGAATTTCGCGCCGAGATTGATGAAGCCTTCAAAGTGAGTGTCAAGACGACGGCGTCCGATCTTGTCGCCACCCGGTTTTGGGATGTACCCTTTCCCGAAACGCGCCAATAACGGCCCTACGATCATGATTGAGCCGCGCAACGACCCGCCTTCTTTGCGAAATGCATCGGTTTCGAGATAGCCCACATTGACTTCGTCAGATTGGAACGTGACCGATCCTTTTTCGTTCCTCGTAATCTTCACGCCAAGATTGCCCAACAACGTGATGAGCTTGTTGACGTCGATGATGTCTGGAATATTGGTAATCGTTACTTTTTCAGGAGTGAGCAAAACGGCGCACAATATCTGCAACGCCTCGTTTTTGGCTCCTTGTGGAGTGACATCTCCTTTTAGGCGAACGCCGCCTTCAATTTTAAAAACGCCCATTTCTTAGTTTTTGTTTCGAGTCCGGAGTCATAGGTTTTGAGTTTTATGTCGCGTCGAGGAAGTCAAATTCATTGAAACTTTAAGACGCAAAACCCGGCTCTAATGACTAATTTTTTTTCTTAAACGGTTTCTTGTTATTGTTCTGATTTTTTTTCTGGTATTGCGGCTGTTGTTGCGGCTGCTGATTGAGCTTGTTAGAGGTTTTCTTGTTCGTGCGCATGATCTCGGTCGTGCCCAACAATTCCTCCCGGCTTTCGATAAGATTGATCGTTCCGTTTGACATTTCGTACAAATGCTCGAAAATCACCGCATCCGTCACAGTATCCTTATTCCAGCTTAGGTAAGACTTTTTCATGTGGTTGGCGATCACCTTGATAAGCGCATCCTTGAGTTCACTGTCTTCCCAACTGATGGCGACATTGATCATGTATTGGATGTTGTTGCCGTAAAACCGGTATTTCGGGAAATTTTGCGGATACGCCAGCGGGTCGGGCCTCAAACGCAACACCTCGCGAGACGGTATCGGGTAAGGCGAGTCGACCTCAATCCTGAAGTCGCTCATGATGAACAACTGATCCCAAAGTTTGTGCTGGAAATCGGGCACGTCCCGCAAATGCGGATTCAACGAACCCATGACCTGGATGATGTATTTGGCCGCCTTGTTCCGCTCGTTCCTGTCTTCGATGGCGGTTGCCTGGTCGATCAATTTTTGCAGATGGCGTCCGTATTCCGGGATGATCAGCGGCGTGCGCTCGGCGTTGTACTCCAAATTGAACACCACGTCTCCGGGTTTTTCTCTTTCGTATTTCATATTATAGGGACACGATTCCTTCTATCGTGGAAACTTTGAGGTATTGGTTAATGATGCTCTGTGCATCTGGCATGACGACGTTCACCGAAAGGCTCGTATATTTTCCCGTCTTCGATTTTGTCGTCTCGATCACCGCTCCCATCCCGTTGAACGCAGCCTCGACGGCGTCAATTTTTTCAGGGCTTGTCGGGACGATAAATTTGTAAAGGTATTCGACGGGCCATTTCTCGGTCGTGTTGTTGAGTTCGTTGCGCAGCCTGTCGTAGAATTCTTCGCTTTTTTGATCCATCGGAAGTAAATAAAAAGCAAATATAATGGACAATCTGCAATCGGCAATTTTCCAGTGGGTTAATAGTTATATTTTAGTTGATGATTTGTTGATTTTATTCGTCCGCAGCCCATAACGTTCGCCGCGACTCGAGTGTCGATTGTTGATCTTGTTCAGGCGTGGCATTGCTCACTCTTTTTGACGGTGACTTTGAAGAATGTTGCGGAAGTGCAGGTCGCACCAATCCCGGAAATGTTTGTGTTAGGAAAAAGCTATTTATACGACTTAGGCTTACCGCTAGACGAAGTAGTGTCTTTGGACCATTGCGGCCCCGATCGAAGCGGAAAGCCCACAGCCAAAACCGACATTTTTTTGCTTGCCCGGGCCGCGACCGAAGGAAGCGCGCTTGGGCGAGTTCAAAAAAGTTGGTTTGGCGAGGACTTGCAGCGCAGAGCGGGAATTGCCGCCCAAAAAAAGAAGAAATCGGTAGAAGCGCTTACGCGCCCACCCATCGCAAATATACCAACCAAAAAAACACACCCTCGACACCTTTTCCGTACTTTCTGTTAAAATCACTCACGCTTTTTCCGTTTGACCTTCGTTCGCCTTTCACTTAATCTTTCTCCTTTTTACTATCTTCGCGCCCTATGAAACAAATCGTCGTCATCATAGGCGGGCCAGGTTCCGGCAAAACAACCCTCATCGACCATCTCACGGCGATGGGCCATCGTTGCTATCCCGAAATTTCGAGGGAGGTGACGCTTGAGGCCAAGAAAAACGGAGTCGAGCAACTGTTTCTCGAAAACCCTTTGTTGTTCAGCGAATTGCTGTTGGAAGGGCGCAAAAAACAATTCCGGCTCGCGCATGACGAGACGTGCGAGGTAGTATTCATCGACCGCGGCATTCCGGACGTCCTGGCATATATGCACTACATCGGCGATAGTTATCCCGCCGCGTTCGACCAGGCGTGCCACGACCACAAATACCACAAAATTTTCCTGCTCCCGCCCTGGAAGGAAATATACCAGAGCGACAATGAGCGTTACGAAAACTGGGAACAGGCCAAACTCATACACGGGCATTTGGTGGAAACCTATTCAAAATACGGTTACGACCTCATCGAGGTCCCGAAGGACACGGTGGAAAATCGGGTCGCTTATATTTTGGAGCGGCTTTAGCATTTTGTACAGTTTTTCTGCAGATGGGCTATCGGCAAAATCCGTAACTTCAATCCACAAATCCGTATCGATCGATGACTGCTCTTGACGTGCTCAAAAAATATTGGCAATTCGAGACTTTTCGGGAACCTCAGGCAGAAATCATCGCCTCGGTGCTCGAAGGGAAAGACACTGTCGCGCTTTTGCCTACAGGCGGCGGGAAATCGTTGTGTTTCCAGGTTCCGGCGATGATGAAAGACGGGATTTGCCTCGTGATTTCCCCGTTGGTGGCCTTGATGAAAGACCAGGTGGCGAATTTGCAGAAACGCGATATCAAAGCGATAGCGATGACAGGCGGCCTGCGCCAGGACGAGATCTCGGACCTGCTGGACAATGCGCGATTCGGCGGTTATAAGTTCCTGTATGTTTCCCCTGAACGTTTGCAGGCCGACTGGATCGTCGATCGCATAAAAGCGCTGCCGGTAAGCCTCATCGCGATAGATGAAGCGCACTGCGTCTCTCAGTGGGGACACGATTTCAGGCCGGCTTACCTGAAGATTTCGGAACTTAGGCCGCACTTTCCCAAAGTCGCGTTCCTTGCCCTTACGGCTTCGGCCACAAATCGCGTGCAGGCGGACATCGTTACGCAGCTTCAACTCGAAGCTCCGAAGGTCTACAAAAAATCTTTCGTGCGCGAAAACTTGGGCTATATGGTTTTCAAGGCCGAGGATAAATTGTTCCGCGCGTCGCAAATCCTCAAAAAATATCCGCAGCCTTCAATCATTTACGTGCGCAACCGAAAATCCTGCGTTGAGATTTCCGAACAGCTCAAATCGTTGGGATTTACCGCTACGTTTTATCACGGTGGGCTGCATCCGAAGGACAAGCAGAAAAACATGAGTGCCTGGATGGCGAATTCAGTCCAGGTCATGGTCGCCACGAACGCGTTCGGAATGGGCATCGACAAGCCCGACGTCAAAACGGTCCTTCACATCCAACTTCCGGAAAATCTCGAAAATTATTACCAGGAAGCAGGTCGGGCCGGGCGAAGCGGAGAAAATGCATTTGCCGTATTGCTTCATGCGCCAAGCGATGTCTCTGTTGCCCAAAACCAGTTCCTTTCGGTTTTGCCCGATAAGGAATTCGTCAAAAAAGTATATGTGAAACTTTGCAATTATTTCCAGATCGCTTACGGGGAAGGCATTGAGCAAGAGTTCAATTTCAACCTCAACCAGTTTTGCGCCCAATACCAGTTTCCCGTGATGAAAGCCTATAATGCGCTGCAATTTCTCGATCGGCAGGGCGTGCTGACGTTGTCCCAGGAATTTTCGGAAAAAATCACGGCCCAATTCGCGATTTCATCAAAAGAAGTCATCCGATATACAAGCTTAAATCCCCAGGACGAGGACATCTTACTTGCGATTTTACGCGGTTATCCCGGAATTTACGACGTTCCGGCTTCGCTCAACATCTCGGTCATCTCGAAAAAATCAGGCAAGACCGAAGCCGACGTATACGCATTGTTGTCGAAACTAAAAGAACTTCACGTAATCGACTACCAGGCGCGAAACAACGACACTACCCTAACTTTCAACGAAGTAAGAGAGGACGAGCGCACGATAAACCGTGTTTCCAAATACCTCGAAAACCAGAACAAGCTCAAGCATGAGCAACTGAAAGCCGTCATCGACTATGTTGCCAACGATCAAGAGTGCAGGAGCCGGCAACTTATGGCTTATTTCGGGGAAACCGCCGGCCATTGCGGCAACTGCTCGTTTTGTATCTCAAAAAACAAGGCGCCGTCGGACGGCATACCATTATCGGATAAAATAAAAATGCTGTTGGCTTCCGAAGATCTCGATTCGCGCCAATTGGAAAACCTTACGCGGGAAACGCCCAATGACGTTATCTTTGTACTGCGCGAACTGCTCGAATCGGGCTATGTGAGCATTCGTCCGAACAACAAATACACTTTATCGAAAAAATGAACAACGGTTGCCTAAACCCGTTTCAAATCCAATAGCAAATAGATGACAAAAAAACTCAAAATCGTTTTTATGGGAACGCCTGAATTCGCCGTTGGCATTCTTGACAGCATCCTCGAAGCCGGACACGAAGTCGTCGGCGTGATAACCGCGGCGGACAAACCGGCGGGCCGCGGACAAAAGATTAAGTATTCGGCAGTAAAAGAATATTCGCTGGAGAAAAATCTGACGTTGTTGCAGCCGCCGAGTCTTAAAGACGAAGCGTTCCTGTCTGAACTGAAAGCCCTGAAGGCGAACCTGAATGTGGTGGTTGCCTTCCGGATGTTGCCAAAAGCCGTCTGGGCTATGCCGGAATTGGGAACGTTCAACCTGCATGCCTCGCTATTGCCGCAATACCGCGGGGCGGCCCCGATCAATTGGGCGATTATAAACGGGGAATCCAAAACGGGTGTCACGACATTTTTTATCGACGAGAAAATCGATACCGGAGCGATGATCCTGAGTAAGGAAATCGAAATCGGGCCCGATGAAACAGCTGGAGAATTACATGACCGGCTGATGGATATCGGCAAGATCGCCGTGGTGGAAACACTGGAGAAGATTGGGACGGGTTCGGCCGAGACCGAGATACAGGCTGACGGTTCTGACCTGAAGACCGCCTATAAACTCGATCGGGACAACTGCAAGATCGACTGGACGAGACCATCGTTGGAAATCCACAACCTGATCAGGGGACTTTCGCCTTATCCGTCGGCCTGGTGTTGGTTTAAAGACAACGGGCAAGAGTGGAACGTGAAGATTTACCAGTCCGAAATCGAAAAAGGCGAACACGATTTGACCGAAGGATCGCTCGTAAGTTCAAAAAAAGAGCTCAAGGTTGCCGTTCGCGACGGGTACGTAAAAATCTTGTCGCTTCAATTCCCGGGCAAGAAAAAAATGACGGCTCCGGAACTTTTGAATGGGATATCGTTTTCAGAAAACGCCATTGCCTCTTAAAGCCTCGTCATTGTTGGGATGACAGAAATTTTAAGTTTTGCAACCGCGATTTTCAACAAATCATCGAAGTTATCAACAAATCGTTCAAAAACACGCGCCAAGTCTTGCGTGGTAAGGATTTCCTACTAAATTTGTTTGAAGGAACTAAATGTTTAACCAATCAATTAATAACTATTATTATGAACAAATCAGAATTAATCGATGCTATTGCTGCTGATGCAGGGATTTCAAAAGCAGCTGCAAAAACAGCTTTAGAATCATTTTTGAACAACGTAGGAGGCACTCTTAAAAATGGAGGACGCGTATCCCTTGTTGGATTCGGATCTTGGTCAGTATCTAAAAGAGCTGCTCGCGAAGGACGTAACCCACAAACTGGGAAAACTATCAAGATCGCCGCTAAAAACGTTGTAAAGTTCAAAGCTGGTGCTGAACTAGAAGGTGGTGTAAACTAAGAAGTTACTACATACAGAATAACAAAGGCCTTTCGTTTGAAAGGCTTTTTTTTATAAAATCCTCATGTTTGTTTGGCTATTTCAAAGACTTTTAGTTAAATTTAAAATAAAAACGCGGGAATATGATTTCAGAAAAACTCACCAAAGGGCTTTTGCTGATTGCCGAACCCTCCATCTTAGGCGATATCTCATTTAACCGCTCGGTCATTTTATTGGCGGACCACAATGACGATGGCTCTGTCGGCTTCATCCTCAACAAGCCCCTAAAATACACTGTCAGCGATCTCGTGCCGGACATTGAGGCTAATTTCAAGATCTACAATGGCGGGCCGGTAGAGCAGGATAATCTTTATTTTATACACAACATTCCGGAGCTTATACCGGACAGCATCGAAATTTCAAACGGAATTTATTGGGGAGGCGACTTCGATCTTACCAAAAAATTAATCAACGACGGGAAGATCAAAAAGGAACACATCAGATTTTTCCTCGGTTATACCGGATGGGCCGCCCAACAACTAGAAGATGAAATGGAAGCCAATTCCTGGATTTTGGCCGAAAACGTTTACAAGAACAAAATCATCGGTAAGTCTACAAATGATTTCTGGAAAGAAAAAATCCTCGAATTAGGCGGTGATTATATGCTTTGGTCGAACGCACCTGAAAATCCGATGTTGAATTAGGTTTAAGTTTAAGGTTTAAGGTTTAAGGTTTAAGGTTTAAGGTTTAAGGTTTAAGGTTTAAGGTTTAATCCGATGATAGCGTTAAATATTGTTATTGTGCGATAAACTAAACTTTTTGATTGATATCGCTAACCAATATGCCGACCTCAAACGATCAAACTTAAACACAATTCGAACTTTAACAATTCGAACTTTAAACTTTAAACAATCCCAAACTTTGAACTTTAAACTTTAAACAATCCCAAACTTTGAACTTTAAATAATTCGAACTTTAAACTTTAAACAATCCCAAACTTTAAACTTTAAACAATTCGAACTTTAAACTTTAAACAACCCAAACTTTAACCTTCCAACAAGTTAAATCCCTAACCTGACCTGAGCATTCAGTTTACCCACCAAGCCTTGGGAAAACTCGATTCCGTATGATTTCTTACGGTATTGCGTAATAGGTTGCACGCCCATAATCACATTGGTAATAAAAAGCTCGTCGGCCTTTTGTAGGTCGAACGGGGAAATTACCTCCTCTATCACTTCCAAACCCTCGATCGTTCTTGCAATTGCGAGAATTTGCTTTCGCATGACGCCGTTGAGGCAACCTTCCGAAACCGGAGGCGTCGTCAATCTGTTTCCGACAAGCATGAACAGGTTGCCGTTTATCGCTTCGATGACGTTTTTCGAATCGTTCATCAACAGACAATTTTCGTAACCGTTTTCGTTTGCAAAAATACTTGCAGTTACGTTTATGAGCTTATTCGTATTCTTGATCGACGATAGCAATTGTCGTGTGACGTAGAAATCCTTAAAAAGCTCCACTTCATAGCGCTCTTGGGAAATGCAGTACAGTCCGGACGGGAGCCGTTGTGCCGATACGATCCACTGCACTTCATTCGTCTGCGGAAGGTAAAATCCCGCACCTGACCGGAAAACGGTCATCCGGACGCGGGCGCTGTCACTGCAATCCTCATTTTTTGCCGTTTCGATGAGTTGGGTTTCAAAGAATTCCATCGTGAACGCCATCGGAATTTCCATACGGACGATTCGCATTCCGGCCATCAGCCTGAAATAATGATCTTCAAGAAAAAGTACTTTGCCGTCCAGGACGCGTACCGTTTCGTAAACGCCGTCGCCAAAAAGGAGGCCGCGATTGTCGACGGCCGGATCGGATTCAGGAATGAATTTCCCGTTGTGATTGAGCATAAAAAAACCCTGAGTTTAAGTCAGGGCAAATATACGTTTTATATGGCTTTTGTCAGACCGAACCGATGACGTGTTTGAGATCTGAAATCTGGTTGTCCCAAAGCTGCTTGGCTTCGTCCAGTTCGTCTTCGTCGGCGTAGTCGATTACCAAAAGCGAAACATCCTTCGTGATCTCGTCCTCGAGAATACGGAGTTCAAAGAATAGGTCCGTGTCGTTGTTATTTTCGTCAACCCAACGGAATTTCACTTTTTCACCAGTCTTTTTCGAGGTTAGACGCGCTTTTTCTTCGGTATCGTTCCAGATAAACGTAAAGATTTCGCCCCTCGAGTTCACATTGTCCGCAAACCACTCCGAAAGACCCGACGGCGTCGAGATATACTGGTAAAGAAGTTGCGGAGAGGAATTTAGCGGAAACTCTAGCTCGTATCGTACTTTGACGTTCATGTGGTACTATTTTATTTTTGGGAAATATATAGAATTAAAACTAAAGAGGCCATTTTTTGAAAAATATTTTTTTTGCCCGAAGAATTTGCCCAAACCCATTTTAGTTTTATATTTGCACCCGCATTGAGGAAATGCAATAACCGAAAATTTGGCGAGGTAGCTCAGTCGGTTAGAGCGCAGGATTCATAACCCTGAGGTCACGGGTTCAACTCCCGTCCTCGCTACAATAAAAACCCGTAAAACCTCTATCTATAGGTGTTTGCGGGTTTCTTTTTTTAGTTTCACCAAACGCTTGCCAAACGAATGCAAATTACCCGTAGATAGCAGCAACTCTTTCCAACATTTCAGGGCTTGTGGCGTGAGTTCGCGGACCGGAACTTATTTCAGGCAACATACGCATCATAAGCATGTCTGCAAAATCGGGTGATCGGCCAAGCCGCTTTCTGATATCCTCCTTTTTTTCGAGGCGTAAAGGTTCGTTATCATCATTTCGGATTCGCTTTTTGATCTGTTCAAGCTCTTCGATCATTTGCTTTCGGTAACGCTGGTCTTTGCAATAAATCTTGCTTTCGTTGACGAATTCAGCCAATTTGAAATAGCATTGCGATTTCAGGTTATAATAGTTTTCACCTCCGATGGCCGTACCGTTGTTGTGGAACTGTCTGGCCCCGACAAGTGTTCCGGTTTTCGCGCTTTGACGAACAAAAGTCTTTAGTCCGTCGGCATCGTAGATTACATGGCTCAATGGTACGTTGTACTTCAGGCGTAATTCCTGAATCTTACGCGACACCTGTGTTTCGTCGATCTTGTCGATTGCTTCAATCCTTATCAACGTAAGCCCATCCCAAATGCCCATGACAAACAAATCTGACCCCTCATAAGCGATATCTGCTGTTAAATACCTTTTTCCGTTGGATTGAACAAATTCATTGGTAAACACTTCCAAAATTTTATCATAGTCATGAAAGAGTTTCATCGGGTCATCATCGTACTCCCAATTTCCGAACAGCAACCGCTCCTTTTCGTTTTTTGATAGCGTGCGTTCGAGGCTTTCGAGATAACCCTTGTCCAACATTTTGTTGTCGGTGGGAAGCGCCTGAATGAACGCTTTCCACGGTTCGAGTGTTCCCTCTTTGTTCGGCTTATAATAATTCGAGTAGAGGTAGTTCTTGGACGGGTTACAGGTCTGCAGAAGTTTTCCGGCCAGGTTGTATTTCTCATTTTTCCAACGGCCAATTGAAGCGCTCAGGGCATTTTTTGCTTCAAGTTCAAACTCCCCCGCTTCCTCGATCCATCCGCGTGTCATCTGCATGGAGCCGAAACGGTAATAATCCGGATCGGACGGAAGGTATTTCGCGTCAATCAAATAGACCTTTGACTCATTATACAACGAAAAAAAGTTGTCGTTTCCATTATAGGAAAAATATTTGTCAGACAATCCCCAATGCTGAAAGACCTCATGTATCGACGGAACCGTGTATTTTCGAAGATCGTTCAGCTTCTTGCGGGCTATGAAGTAATGCGTGCCGGGATAGATAAGCGCGTCACCAAAAATCAGAGAGCATCCAGTGTATGATTTTGCCGAACCCTTGGAGCCGCCGTAGCAGATATCCGCAGTGGTGGAGTCAAGCCATAGTTTAGCCGCCTGGGCCTGCTTAATGTTTCCGCGCGTGTTAAATTCAATTTGCATCGTCCTTGTTTTGGTCCTCTACAACGATTTTCATCCCGATAATTGGGAGAATCGCTTCGTCTTTAGTTGTGTGGTCAGTCCGCTCCACCAAATTGTTAAGGCGTTGCGTAATGGAAGGGTTAAAAATGCCCGCCATTCCGCCCTCAATTTGATCCTGGCGTATATTTTTCCTAATGCGCGTACAGACAGGGAGAAACTCTTCATACGCGCCGTTTTTATTTTCAAAATAGTCAGAAACGTCTGATATAATTTCATTGTCAGAAAGCCAATTTTCGAAGCCCTCCATAGTGAGACATCGTGCCCGAGGCAGATAAACAAGATCGCTTGGAGGCGTGAAGTTAACTTCCCCGTCTTTCGCCGTAACTCGAATAGTGGTGTTGCCGCGCTTCTGTTCAACTATCAGAATCGGATTATCCCGCAGCTCCTTTCGGTAAGCTTCGAAGTGTTCCCACATTTTAGCAGGTGTTTTAATTTTTCTGGGGCGTGCCATGGTTTAATTTTTCATTCGTTATAAATACTTCCGCATAAGTGAGTACGGCAGATATTGCGGCCTGTTTTCCAAAAAAAACTATTGATCTCGACTTTTTGTCGCCAGAAATTACCTCTGAATAGTGTACTGCGTTTTCCCATCCCTCTGGAAACTCAACGACAGGCTTTATACTATTTGTTTCGTCAAAAAAAAGCCTGATGTCATATTCAAGTGCGTTTTTCATCTCGGCCATCAGCTTGATCGCGGTAGCGTCATTAAGCCATTGGTGCAGGTATGGTTTAAGGCGGTCTATTACTTCTACAATCGGCTCTGCGTTTTTCATATTTTCGTTCATGAGTGTTGGATTTAAGCCAGATTCCGGAAAGGCCTCGACAGGCATGAGACCAATCCGGTCCGGCATATTACTTAGTTTGCTGTTAGTAGATGTGAATCGTTTTGGTTTTGGATTGCACGGCCTTCGATCTCAAGGAACTTTCTAACGCTAATCTGGTTTTCGTCAAAGACAATGCAAAACAGGTTTTTCAAGTATCGCACCCGGACAGGATAGCTCACCTCTTCGGAAAGAATTTCGGGAACGATTACATCGGTACTTCTCAACTCATTGGCCTTTTCAATCGCGGCTAGATCGCTTTCGTAGTTAGTTTCCGTCACTATGAATCCGTGAGAAGCAAGCAAAGCGATCAGTCGGCTGTCGTGGGAGAACTTGAGCGCTGTGCAACACTTCAAAATTATTTCCTTGCGATTTCTCTTAAATTCTTGCTCTCGGTCTATGCCGAACTTTCGCAAGGCGTTTGCTTCACATTTGATTTGCCTCCACATCTTTTTGAGATTGACGTCAACTCCTGAATTCGATGCGAGTAGTTGAACGTTACCGGTGGATTTGATGTTTTCGAATGTCGCCATTGGCAGGTTGTCGATTGATGTTTGCATGTTCTATTTGTTTTTGGTTTTGTTATTTGGTTTGTTTGCTTCTGTCATTGCCTTGATTTTCTTATCGACCGCCTTTTCGAGTGCAAAGTACTTTTCACAGCTCACAGCGTAATAGTCGAAGTCAGTTCCAAGGATTACGGTAATCGCGGCCATTGATTCGATGATGTCCGGCGGCTCCGCGGTTTCTTTTTTCAGTCCGTCCCTTATCATCGATATTTTGATTTTGATCGCATCTGCTTCCCGCAGCACTTTTTGGATGTCGGAGATATAGCTTCCGTCGCGAATCACATAATTGTAATCCTTCAGCAGTTCAATCATTTCGTCATTTCTATCAAACAGAAGCGCATCACAGGCACATTTTATAATTGAAAGCTTCCTTTCCAAAAACTCGATTTCGCGATTTGAAAGAAATTCCTTCGATTGTCCGGCTTTCTTACCTGTCCGCTTCACTTCAAATTCCTCGAAAAGAATTTCCCACATGTCGAACAGCTGTTCGTCCGTAATTGAATCATCATCGGTCAATAGGCGAAGATTTCCGGTTTCCATTACCTCAATGGCAAGAACCATGGGCAACTTTCTTAGAGAGTCGTAAATCATATTATCTCCATTTTGTTTGGGTCATTGCCCATAGTTCGTGATTGATATTTTGCGGGCTCTGATGTTGCGGCCGCGGCAATTTGATCCGTTCAATCGCTTTGCGGGTCAACTGCATTTCTTTCAAAAGCTCCGGACTGTCAGCTGTGGCGTTCAATATTTGGTAAGCAGCTTCATGTCTTTGTTGGCGTTCCGCAATCCCGCGAAGACTGGTCTTGCTCATAAACCTGAAATAATCCTCTTTGGACTTGTGGACAATGTCCCCTTCCTTCAGGTGTGCATACGTTGGCTTATTGGGTGTCAACCTCGGATTCGAACCGTGTCGATCGGTAATCACTTCGGGTCTCCCGCCGTCCCCAACAATCGCAAGTTCTTCCGGCCCTCCTTTACGGCCAAGCTTGTATGCTTTTGGAATTGGAGCCGCGGCAATGGCGGCTGTCTGGATTCCCCCGAGGATCGCGATCCAAATTGCTGCAGCCGAACCCGCGATCGGGCCAAGCGTGTAGGCCTGCATGATTGCCAACGCGGTCGCTATTCCGGTTTGTACGATTTTCAAAGCCTTGTCGTACATCGCCGCTTTTTCCTGTTCCTTTCGCTTCTTCTTCTCCAATTCGTCACGCTTCTTTTCGGATTCCTTCGTGAGAAGATCTTTCTGTCGTTGATCGTTGCCTGCCAGTTCAATAAGTCGGTCATATTTTTCCTGCTCCCTTTGAATTTCGATATCGATGTTTTGAATTCGCGCACTGAAGATGGCGGACGTTATTTCACTGACGAGCGCCATCGTTGCCTGAATTGCTTCGCCAGTGCTCTTGAATCCGTTGACAACGCCTTCGAGAAATCGTTCGATAACTTGAGCGTCCAGACCGAAGGACTCTGCCAGTGCATTACTTGCCTCGGAAATGGCGGCTCTTTTTACTTCGAGAATCTTTGCCTCGTTATCGATTTGAGTCTGAGTGGAAACATTTGAAAGTTGCACCTCAAGATTGTGCAGCACCTTCTTTAAAACCGCCTTCTTCTCGTCAGTGTCCGCCAGAGTTGCAAGCTCAGTTTCGAGCGTCTGAATTTGATTTTCCAGATTTGCTTGCGCATACTGTTGGCGAATGCGTGCAACAGATTCTTCGTATTTCTCGACGGTAATACGTTTTTCTTGCAGGGCTTTTTGAAGGTTCATAATTTCCTTCTCCATGATGATCTGACTTTCGTCGCCAGTTCCTTCGATTACTTTCTTAATCCTTTCCTCCCAAGCTTTCGCCTGGTTTTCTGCTGACTGATCAATTACTTGCTCCCTTTTCCGTTCGGCATCGATCGCAGTTTGAGTCATGCTGTTTTGAAACCTCGCATAAATAAGCTTTTGTTCGTCTGTTAACGCCTTCTTGGTTTTGCCGGTTCGAATTATTTCTGCAACTTCCTTATCCGAAAAGTCGCGAATGAACTTGCCTTTTTCAGCATTGTAGGTTGCAAATTGTCGGAGCTCCTTCTCGGACTGTTTTCGGACTTGTTCTGCTATAAGCTTCTCGTTTTCGTCAATCGCATCAAGGCGCTCGTCAATGAAGTTGTTTTCATTTTCAATAAAGTCCTGATTGGCATCAATTTTAACCTGTAGTTGAAACTGATCCAATTTCGAGCGGTCCTCCATCAGTTTCTTTTGTGCTTCCCATTCCTTCCGTGCCAGTGCTTCGCGTTCTCGCGCCCTTTTTTCTTGATCGCGCTTTTCCTTGTCAGATAATTCCCTTTGGTTATTTGCCTTTAATACCGCTGCTTGTTGATCAATCTCGGCAATGTCGTCGTTCAGCTTTTTGTTTAATTTCTTCTTAGATTCACTGTCTGATGTCATTCTTTGGATTATCACTGCGCTAGACGCTTTTTCGCTTTCAATATCCCTTTGATATTTTTTAGCTGCCTCGCGGGCTGCGCCTTGGCTTTCATCGTCCACAGCTAATAAACGCTGCCTCGTTTCTTCAAGAATTCTAACTCGTTCCGCAGATTTTCTTTTTTCATCTTCGACAAGCGATGCGTTGGACGCGATGATTTTGTTGTTGCCTGCGATTGCGTTTTCGGCTACCGTTTTTTGCGCGTCAATTTCCTCCTGATCAAGTCTTTCACTGTCGCCTTGAGCGGCTCTTTTAATTGCGTATTCGTCTGAAATAGCTTTGAGTTTCTTGCGATAGAAATTATCAAAAGACTTTTCACTTTCCGCTAATGCCGCGGCATCTTTCTCCGCAGCTTCAGCAAGTCTTTTTTGGGCATCTGCAACAGAACCCGCTGAAGCTGCAAACGCGTCGTACGCGGCGACTAGTGAGAGAACAATGCCTAATATTAATCCCCATGGCGTTGATTTGGTAGCTGTATTTAATAACGTGGTCGCGGCGGCGGCTTCCCGGGCGGCGGCGGCTTGCGCTTTTATGGCAACGGTACCAACTCCAGTAGCCATCGCAAAACGCAGCTGAAGAGTGGTCGAAGCGGCCTTTAGTCCGTTCCAAATTATCATGGATGTGTTCCATGCTTTCTGAACCCCAATGAAAGTCAGGATAATAGCCCCAAACTTCAGTGTATTGGTTATGACGTCGGCGAGATTGTCCTTGAGAAACCTCAGCGTTTTTACGATTCTCTGTGACCCTTCATTTGCGTTGTTTTGCTGAAGGACATACTTACTCCATTCATCCCTTAAATCATTGAGAACTGAATCAATACTTTGGGCGGCAGCGGCAACCTCCTCGTTTAGCGCAGCGTTTTCTTTGTATTCTGCGCCGGCTGACTTCATTGCATTTTCCAAAACGCCGTAGTTCGCGGCCAACGATCCAACTACGGTAAACGCCCTCTTCTCTGATATCCCCAATTCGTCGAGTGTGAGGCTAAGGTTTTTGCCTTGATCCTTCGAATCTTTCAAGCCTTTAACGAACTTCAGAAACACGCCGGTAGCATCCTTGTTGAATTGCTCCGAAAGTTGTTTTTCGGTGAGTCCTGTGAGCTTTAAAACTTGCTCAAGGTTCTTTCCTGTCGCGATCGCATCGTTCAAAACGCCAAAAGTTGTTTGAACGGCGCTTCGAGAAGCTTCGGCTTCCGAACCTAGCGTTGAAGTAGCAGCGGCCAATCCAAGCACTCCTTGTGCCGACGTATTGTAAACTGCGATACCTTTCTGAATCTCCGTTGCGTTGGCTAAAATTTCTCCTTCAGTTGATGCATAGGCGTTTCCGAGTGCGGTAATTACGGATGCCAGACGGTCTGCGTTCTCGAAGCTGTCAGATGAAACCTCAATGAATTTCGCGAAACTTCCAACCTGCTCTTCGGAAATAATATTCGAGGTCAATCTTAGCTTTTCCACCGCCTCGGAAAACTTGAGGATATTGGCCGTTCCGGTCACGCCCAACTGTCCTGCGACTTCTGCCGACTCAAGTAGTCCTTGAATACTTATCCCGTCGAGCTTTCCTCCAAGGTCAATGACGGCAACTCCCAACGCGTCCAGTTCTGCGCCAGAGATTCCGGTAGTTTTACCAACTGCGATTAACTGCCTGTCAAACTCACGAATAACGCTAAAAACGTCCTTCAATATGGTGCTGAACAATTGCAGTCCGCCGACGAGTCCAAAAGCGGACATAAGATCAACCAGAGTGCCCCTCAGACCTTTAAAAGCCGACTGGTAATTTCCAATATTGTTTTTGTAGTTGTTGATTGCCGCGTTGACAGCTGATAACCTCGCTTCGAGTTTTTGGAATTCGATATTTGCGCGCGCAATCTCTGCTGTGTTGCGCTTCTCTGCTGATAACAAATCCCCAAGGCGCTTTTGCGCTTCGTTTCGGGCGCGAGTCAGCTTCTCATGAGCACCGACCAACCCCAAACGATCACGTTGCTCTTGTTTGATTTGCTTGTTGACCTCCTGAAGCAATGTCCTTTCTTTAATCAAGGCCTGGTTCGTGCTTTCCGTCGCGAGTTCGTTTTTCTTTTTGGTAGAAATGAGCTGCTTTTCAAGCTGGTCCTGCTCCTTCCATATTTTAAGCCCTTTTTCCCCAATTTCGTTAGATCGCTTCAGTGCGGCCTGCATTTCCTTGAAGCCCTCAGCCTTCCGAAGTTCTTCGCTTGAGGCTCGCATTTGCAGAATGATACTCACAAATTCCTTGTTTTTGGCAATTGCCGCATCAAGGTTTTTTGCGTAGTCGTCACCCCATGCTAAAGCGTCGTCCGTTATGATGTCTTTTCTTGTAATTGTGCCCGCTGAACTCATGGTTGTCTTTGTGAATTATACTTTAATACTTGCCACTTGCCTGCGCCATTTGGCTTTAGGCTTATGAGCCATCCTTTTTCCGGTTGCCCGTCCTCATTTGTGAATTCAATGAGGCCGTAAATGTTTAGGGTTTGCTGTCCATTGATGATCGATTTGCCGTCAATGATTTGCATGATTCCGAAATCGCATACGTGCTCAAACTCGACGATTTCAGGGACAAACCTTGGCCGGGATAATTCGGAGTTGAGAATATTACCGTTTTCCGAATATTGATGTTGTCCGACCATTTTTGTCGTAAGCGAACTGTTCGCGGTCGAACTGGCATATCGTATGTAATCCATCGGATATTTTACAAGTCCCGCGGCAATGTACCAGCCGTGTCGCAACATCATGTTGAATGGCGACAATCTTAGGTTCGTCGCCGTTTCAGGGGAATAGGTTCCAGTCGGCGGCTCTTCGAGAGCATCGGGCCCATCGAACCAAAGGCGCTCTTTAAAAATTTCCGTCTCAGTCTTTTTTAGATCGAGGTAAAAAATGTCGTCGTCGTATTGGGTGTCGGTGGTAGGATATTGAGTTTTCGGTTTCCTGCGCGCAAACTCCTTTCCGTATGAGTCACCTCTATATGCGGACAATGCGGAATAGCTGTTTTTCAAAGCAGTGATTACCGTCGAAAAAGTCGTTTTCCCGTTGTATTCGTCAAGGCCCATCGCTTCCTCATAGTTGCCGCCTTTCTCGTAACCTATTTCTATGGAGCTGAAATAATGCTTCGTCGAAACGGTCCGCTTGACTTTGGATATCTGGTTGGGTAGTCGGACAGTGACGTTGGGATTATAGAAATAGCGAAGATCCTCAACAACGATCTTTTCCTCGAAGCCGACGCGTTCGATTCCCAATCCCGTATTCCAAATGGCCGCATTCGAGTTCTCGCAATCCTTGAATGACGTTGCAAGCGGCTTGAACGGGTTTGGCTCGGAATCAATGTTTGTGGTTTGCGTCAGAAATGTTCCAAGCATGGTATTTCCGGTCCCCGCCCCATAAACGTGAAGGCCGCCGTCCGCCGTGTTGTATCGGTAAGTTGTCTCAACTCCATTGTAAATGTATCTGAAGAAATACGCGCGCTCCTGGTTTGTTAGCGGGTAGGTGTCACCATTTTCATTTATGTAGTACGCAAGCTCCCCGTTGTCCGTCTGTCCGGAAATGTCACCCAAATCAAAAACGATTTCATTAAGCGATCCAGATATGGCAGGCGACGGCAAAATCCATTTTCCTGCGTTCTTTTCAGATGTGAAGTTTGTGCTCTGAAAAGGAATGGGAACGTTCCCGGCCAGTACATAGGTAATTTCGTTGAATGTGACCGCCGCGCGCGTTGTGTAGGTGGATGCCTGCCAAGGCTGAACACCGATTACGGAGTGCTTGTCAAATCCACGCAGCCAAAAACCGTGCGTGATGCCTGTGTGCGCACCCGGGCCGTCAACGGCGTATCCTTTGTCGGTACGTCCGAAAAATCGCGATCGAAAATTCTTTTTGCTTCCGGTCATGATTTCCGCAAGGCGCTCGAAAACGTCGTACATCAGGAAGAACTTTGCTTTTGACTTTTCGTAGAAGCTGTCTTCGATAATGGTGCATTTGCCTTTTATGTCCTGCGCTTTGATTCCTAAGTGTCCTCGGTGTGTCGCATTACCCAAATCGGCGCGTACCAGAAACTCAAGCGACAAACTTTGCCCTGTATCGAGGGATATTGTGTCGTCAAAAGCTACATTCCAGGTTGCGGGCGCAATATTATTTGGATCGAACCAACTTCCGAAAGTTCCGCCAAGTTCAAGCAACTGGTTTGGCTGTCCTTCCACTTTCTCCTTCCGAAAAATCTCAATCCTGCTTTCAGAATCGTACGACTCTCCATTTGAATATTTGCCGAAAAACAATCCATACCAACCATGATTCACATGGTCGTATTCAAAAACATTGGTAGTAAACGTGAGGTTCATTTTGACACGAAATGTTCGTGGCCGGTCCACTTTTGCGATCAACATCATTCCCGTGGTTCCGTTCAATTCATTCCCGTGGGATTCCGGAATGACCGATTGGGCTTCTTCATGTGACCTCTCGATAAGCTCAAAAGGAACGCCCGTGGATTGATATCGCGTACCGCCATTACTGCGGACCCTAGTACTGGCAATATTATCCGCACGACTGATCTCCCAAATTGAGGTTAACAAAATCCTTCGACCGTCAAGCGAAACCTGCTCCACCGTCATTGGGTCAATCGGCTTTCCGTCCATTGTAGATAATCGGTCCAATTCAACGGCTTCAGATTCCCGCGCTTTCAAAATGGGCTCCAAACCTCCGGAACTAAACTTTATTGAAAGCGTGTCGTCGGATATCTCACGCGTGGTGAGGTCAAGGTATCCCTCATAGCTGCGCGTCCAGATGTCAGTGACTGGGTGGCGCTCTTCCCGCAATAACCGAGGGCGGGCATTGATGCCCTCGGTCGCCTCAATCATCTGGATGAAATCTTTGGATTCGCCTTTAAACTTTAACGCGTTGGAAAACTTGGCGAAAATGCCGTGATAGTCCACATTTCGGGCATATTCCTTTTCGTCAGTGTCCCATCCTGAAGGCTCCTCTGGCAACGTAAAACTACCGTAGGTCTTGTGGGAAAGTGTATATCTGATTCGGTCTGTTGGTATTGGGAACACTCCCATATTCTTGACGTTTTAAAGTTGGTATGGTCAAGAATTAATTTCAAGAATTGAGGAAACTACACGTTTCGGTAAGGACGTTGGCCGGGCGGCCTAATCCCATTTGCCGCAGGTTTTTGATTTGCGGTTTTGGTCATCCAATTGACAAAATGGCTTCGGAATTCCTTTTCATTGGGCTTCTGGTCTGTTTGTGCCTCGATTGTCAAGAGGAAGTCTTTAAGTTTTGCAATAATGATTTCGGGTGTTGATCGCTGTTGCATGCAAACCGTTTCTATCCATTCCGGAGATTCTATCGCATTGTTGTAAAATGCCTGATTTCTGCTTAATGGTTTTTCCCCTTGAACCCCTTTTCCTTTATCAACTACAATTACATCTTCAATTACATCTTCATTTACTAAATGCTTAAGCATAGCTTCAAGCATAGCTTTGTTTTTTATATCAATATCCTTTATTTTCTCAAATATTTCTTCATTATTAAGATGTTGAAGGTTTTCTCTAAGTTGTGAATGTTCTTTTTCGCTTAAAAACAACTTTGCTTTTTTCCAAAATTGCCCGACCCGGCCATTAAGGGCTTGCTTGCCCGAAAACTCGGACCTCAGCGAAACAACCTCCTGAAGCTTTTTGTTGTACCAACCCTTTTCGGTTAGTTCAAACTTAGCTTCAAGGGTAGCTTTAAGGGTAGCTTCATCAATTCCGGAGCAATACATCATCAACCGACGCGGTTCGTTAGGTATAAATCCTCCATTTTGATGTTGATAAATTAATAAATCTAGGTAGCAAGCGCGTTCCTCCGGAAGCATCATGCGGGTGCCTTCATAGAAGTCCTTGCTATAAAATAAGAAGGCTGGATCTTTTCCCATGTCTTTCGTATGAGGATTATTTAAGATCCGATTGCAGCCTTCTGACAACCTTGACCACCTGATCCGTATCAACTACCTTTCGGCCATTCCTCTCTTTCAAATAATGCAGGATATTCAACTCTCCAAACGGTGTGGCCATACGTAATTCTGTTTTAAGAACATCCTTGAAAGCTTGGTAACCACTTGCAAGCTCAATCGCGGCATTTAACGCCTTCTCCTCAAGGTCGCTATTGGAATAAATCCTAAACGTTCGATCCATGATTTCTTCTTTACTGTCGTCAGAAATAAAAAACTCATCGTCACTACAAGTAATGTCTTGAAGTCGAACGTGGCTCGATCGCCAAGAGTCTGGAATGAATTTGACAACATCCCGAAACAAGCGGTTCATTTCCTTTATTTGCCCGTAAACGATTGATTCGATTGATTGGGGCGTGGCGCTACTGTAAGTCTCGATTGCTCGATTGGTCAAGACCTCCTGCAAATAAGACACCCCGTTATGCTTGGCTGTAAGGCCCCAAAAAAGCACAAGGTTCAGTCCGGTTTTTTCAAACTCAGATTTGAAGTTTTGTAACGGCTCTTGGATAAATTTTATATCCGCGAAAACAGCCTGGGCTTCTTCGATGCTTTCATAAAGTTTCTTTCTCATGACTTCAATTTTAAGTTGTTTTGTTCGTCGTAACTTGAAAGGTTGTCGCATTTGCAATCCAGATATGTCATGGATGCTTCTTTATCTGCTTTAGCCTTGATTTTTGTCCGACTTTCAATACGTTGCTCTTCATCGTTTTTGCTTTTGGCAATGTTCCATCGGACACTTCTAACCACGCCCGCAGCGTCGAGAACTTTTTCGCCCGCCTTATCCGTGCAAAACGTATTTAAATTGAGGAACCCAAGAGGACTTCTCATTCCCAAAGATTGCATCACTTTATTGAACTCGTTGTATGCCTCTATTGCTTTTGTGCCGGCGTCAACCGCGGATTGTTCCTGATCGTTCTCGATGTATGTGGAGAATTTTTCTTCCAGTATTCGCTTTTTTGATTCTTTTGATACAAAGAATTTGTTCTCTTGGAAAGTAATATCTGACAATCCGATCTGCCTATTCGAAAAATTTTGGATATCCCTCCGCATCTCGGCAATCAGATCCTTCAATTCACTGTAAATGCTGTAAGTGGACTTCTGAATTTCTTTTTCCAAGTGATTAGCAACCGTCGAAGGAATAGCAGCCATAGCCTCCTTTTGCATCGTTTCCCAAAAACGCTCCTGAACCCCAAGTTTGGAGAATGCGGGCCAGTGGTCTTCCAATTTGTATCCGGTTTTGTCGAAAGCCTTTCTGAAAGCGTTCAATTTCCCCGTTAAAAAACCGACTGAGCGAAATACTGTTTCGGCAGAGGATACGTCCTGATGTATAAGTTTTCTTGTCATTACCTCAAATGTGTTTTAAATATTCGTTCATTTGCTCGATTTCTTCTTCGCTTGGTTCCGCTACAGGTTCGGTGTAGTTGAGTTCTTCCGGAATCTCGTGTGAATAGTCTTTGCAAAACTGAATAAGAGATGCCTGATCAGCTTTGATTTTTGCTAGGCGCTCCCGGACTTCTTCCTTAATGGTTTTGTAAGGCATGGTGTATAAAATTTAGTTGATTACTTGGTTGATAGTTTCTGAAGGCTAGCGAGAACTTCACTCCTTTTAAAATATACTTGGGACTCAATACCATAAGGTTGTAAAATTCCTTTCGAAGCCCATGCGTGAATCGTCTGGCGGCTCTTCTGGAATATATCGGCAACTTGTTTGTAGCTGAGAAGTTCTTCTTGATCAGAAGTCGATGGAGGCTGTGCCAACGCTATTTCCGCTCGAACAGATGCTCTTATCATCTCGGAGAGTTCCTGAAGGTTTACGCTTTCGATTTCGATCCTTGACATCTTCTCTGGTTTAAGCGTTGGAGATATGATTGAAGCTTATCGACATCGGTTGTCGCAAAGACGTAAAATGGATGTATCGAGGGAACCGGCGTTAGAGTGCCATTCTTAATATATCGTAAGACATGAGATGGACGAATTCCAAAGATTTTGCAAATCTCAGACGAGGAAACTTGATCGGGATAAATTGATTTTGACATCGCTTGAATTAATTGAAATGGCAACTCGAAAGCTGCCGGTCAAATATTAATTTCAAGGATTGGAATGCCTGAGTAGGCCAAGAATTGAATATCCCAAAGGGATTAAGGCAAATGTATAGTGAAAAAGCGGACATAATCACACTTTGAAAAGAAAGTTTTTGAAGAAGTTTGTATAAAAACGAAAAGCACCCCGTAAGTGCTTTGATCGTTGAAGTTAGGCCGATGCCTTTAAGCTGATTTCGTGCTTGATATAATCCCCGTGTTCTGGCCCAAATTTCGGATGATAAGTTCGAAAAGTTTTGAAAGACATGATTTGGTGCCTTTTAAGATCCAAAGGAAGCCTGTCTATAATAGTGGATTGGTCCGTTTCCTTGCACGTCATATCAAAGTAATCGACGCGGCAATCAGCGTCCGGATGCGTGCCCGCCAACATTATTTCTGTGTTATAAGTCAAAAAATTTAAGGCGTCGTGAAATACAGTAGTAGTAGTCATATTATCTAAAATTAAGTTTTACTTTAATTATTTACTAGACAAATATAACCAATTCTTTAATATAATATATGTTTACTATAATTTATTTCAAAAAACTTAAAGCGATGCTATAAATATATACCTTTGGAGAAACTTTTATAATTATGGAGATACTGAGAATTAGGGAACTATTATCCGAAAGGAAAATTAACGGAAAAGACTTTGCCGAAAGGGTTGGGGTAACTCCTGTTAGTATTTCGAGTATCCTAAAGAACAAAAGTTTCCCAAAGCCCGAGTTGCTTTTGAAGATTGCTGAAGAACTCGATGTTGACGTCCGTGATCTATTTATTCCTACCAGGGAGCTTAAGAGCGAAAATGTCTATGTGATACGTGATGGCAAGCAGGTCCTAATTGGGGAACTTTATAAAACAAGCGAATAATCATTTGAGTTATGGCAAACCCAATTAAAATAACTCCAGATTTGAAAGGCGCGGATGCTGTTCGGTTCCATGAACACTTGCGTAAGGAACGCGACACCTCAGCTGACTACAATCGCGGAAAAGCCGCCCTTGCTGCTGCGAACCAGTTTCTATTGAAGGTGAAGGGGCAAAGCACCTAAATATTTTGCCTTAAGCCCATTGTTCGATACCTCAACCTGAACTTTCACCGGAAGCGGTTCCTTTTGTCCGGCCTGGCCAATCAACGTTATTTCGTTCGGTTTGCCTGATTCAATCCGGAATCTAAGCTCGTCAACTTCCTTCCTGTTCATCACATGATCATTCTCGGTCCGCTTCACAAACAGCGTTTGCCCGTCCCACCCAAGGAAGGTGTATTCAACGATATTGGTCGCGTCTGCCCATTCAACCTTGTCCACTTCCCCGCGAAACGAATTGACGCGAAGAAAATCATCGCCTGGATAAGTTTCGGCATTGACAGTGACGATCGACGTCTTTCCTTTCTTATGAATATAGCTTGTGCTTTGTGCTTGCAGTAATGTGGCGAAGAAAAGTACGCCCAAAAGGTAGATATATTTCATGATCAGCTGTTTGCTGTAAATATATCAAATGTTGTTCCAGTTACTTTACGGATTTCCCCAAGGCTTTGCTCCCTTAGTGAGCTCAGCTCGAACCTTTAACCTTTGCTCAGGAGTAATAATCTTTGATCCCTTGCGGGCCGGAGCGGAAGCCCCCACGGCTTCCAGCTCCGAAGTCAATAATGCTTTGCGACACGTAATTGACTGTTTCATTTGTTCGAGCAGGGCAAGTTGAATTTCAATTTCATCCAACTCTTTTTTGATGGATCTTATTCTGTCTTGTTTATTCATTTAAGGAGTTTTCTCTAGCTGCGGCGTAGCGGAATGACTCCAACAATAATTCATTGAATGCCGCAAGTTTCGGGTGTGATGATTGGAAGGAAGAACAGTCAAAAACTTTTCGTTCGCGCCTTGGTACACGAAAACCTGCTGGGCGATGTCGAACTTTCCGGACTCGTAATTCCAATGCATTGTCCATAATTGGCGTCCATACTTCTCTATGATAGCAATTGTTTCCTCTGGGGTAAGCTTGACGCCACCCTCGATGCCAGGATCTATGAATTTATGAACGATGTAGTGCGTCAGGAAATTTCCACTTAGCCAGACTCCAGACATCAGGCATATTGCTACCTTCTGCTTATGATGAACACCTCGCCATTCCATCGTACAAAGCTATTGGAAAAATTCCATGCGAGTCAATGGAAGAATTCCTAATTAACTTTTTAAAACAAAAAAAAGGCCATTGAAATGGCCTTTTAAAATTTACGGTTTTTTCAATGTTATCTTTAAGTAATGGCCGTAATGATGAATGTCCAATTTGCTGAAATTGACTTCTTGTTTGGGTAAAATTTGTTTTGGCGAAGCATTGTCCGCCCTTTTTAGCCCTTTGGGATTATATGTTATTTTTTTCTTGGTCAAACGTCAAGTAAGGTTTTTTTAATATTGCTTAGAACATTAGCGTTCGTTAGGCCAGTTTTGCAGTGTCTGGTTAGACGAGTGGTTCTATTTGACGAAATTATAGTTTTTGTGCATTCAATTGTTATGTTAGCTGAATTTCTTCTGTCGAGCCGAACAGCAAAGCGCCGATCACCTTCCGTGCGAATCCATTCTTCCACATAGCCCACCTTACTATGAAACCAATCTAGATTTTCATCAATTTCATTAAGATCATTAATAAAATCGAGAACGGTATCATATCTATCTGCCACGTCCACACTGAGTGCACGATTCACAATCCTTTGTAATTTTTTCGGGATGTGGTGAAGGTATGCATTGCGATTTGGAAAATTTCCGGCCAAAATAGCATCGTAGTAGTCCTGTTCAACTGTAAAATTAAGTTGGCGGGTAAAATGTTGGTCACTGTTTAACATTCTATAAAGGGTTAGACCAGCCAAGTAGATATCATAATGATGAGTATGGGGATTACCTGTGAAATATTCTGGCGGTATTTGCTTGCCGTATACCTGATCCGGAGAAGCGAAGCCAAGTAAATCCATCGCCATTGCTAGGCCGAAATCAGAAAGCAGTGCTTCGTTTGAGTCCGACAATAAAATGTTGTCAGGTTTCACGTCGAAATGTATGAGACCTTTAGAGTGAATATTGTTCAATCCTGATAAAAATTGGACGGCATAACGAATACATTCCCTGACCGAAAGTGATCGCGATGCCATTGCAGACTTTAGGGATCCATTTTTATAAAACGGCATAGCTATGTAAATATTGTCCGTGTCCTCGCATCCATAATGGACAGAAACTACGTTGGGATGGGCAGAACCGTATAAAATCTTAGATTCTCGATAATATTCTGCGGCATGGGGCATTCTCGCTTTGGCTATTTGCTTTACCGCAATTTCGCCATCCATCTGTTTATCATGTGCTAAAAAAACTTGGGAATTTCTTCCCGCCTGACCGATTTCCCGTAAGGTTTCGAAATTGAGTTGCGCTGTAAAAAGTCCTAACGGCATGATTATAGATTTAAGGCGCTAATTGCGGCCATTACACACTCCCTTGTTTCGGCATTCAGCTCCGGCCAAATTGCAATCCCCATAAATATGTTTTCGTTAGCAACAAATGGTTTGAATTCATTTCGATTGATATTAAGCTTTGCACTAATATTGGATATCTGCCCAACGTAATATCTTTCAATGGAGGAACTGGCGATGAGTTCCTGAATAACGCCCTCCAAATAAATTCGCGGCACGGAGATGCTTCTGGCACTAGCCTCGGCGATTCTTATGCAACCTAAAGTTGCATTGTTTTCATTGATAATGTCTAGCAATGTACTTCTGAGAAACTTAAGTTGTTCAGGCGTCTCCATTGATTTTGGAAGGATGACTTTGTCAGTCAGCTTAATTTCAATGTTATTATCTGTTTCGGTAACTACAGAATAAAATACCTGGCTAGGAGTGGCCCTAATACCAATAGATGTTTTCATAAATGTTTGTTGGTTATTAAATGCAAAAATCCCCTAATGATCGCTTCCTCACGATCAAATGGAGATTTTAGTTAACCAAACATAACTAAAAAATATAGCGTTAGCTAAAATTTCGACGTAAGTACTCTTATTGTCGATGAATTACATTAACGTCCTTGAATATTAATCTCCAGCGTCTTCAAAACCTCCCGTTCCCGCTTTTCTTTACCCACTTTGTAAACCTTGTTAGTGATGTCCGGGCTACGGTGAACGGCCTTCTAATTGAGCGAGCCGATACTATAATAACTTTAGAGTACTTTTTTCAGGACAGGCCTATTGTCGCGTTGAATCTGCTGATAAAACTGCATAAACAAATCCGCATTTGCATCTTTATCCTCGCGCTTGTTGATATACTTCAAAAACGTCGATTCTTTTTCATGGCCAGTTATGCCCATGATAATTGGCGTTGGAATCCGTTTGTAATAATTGGAGGCGAAACTTCTCCGAAAGCTATGGCCCGTGATCAGGTCGCACTTTGGATAATACCCAAGCACCTTTCTTTTCGATTTTTTATCCATCTTTCGGCCTTCAATTTTTTGGTCGAGGCCTGACTCAAGTGCGACGGCCTTGATATACTCGTTCAATTTCTGCAGACTTATTGCATAGGGGAATTCATTTTCGATTATGTTGATGATGTCAGGATTGATTACTCCTACGGTCACATGCTTCTTTCCTTTCTCTTGGATCAGGTCAATGTACATATTACCGCCTTTGTAGCGGATATTGTCGGTGGTGAGTTTAAGGAGATCACCGGCCCGTTGGCCTATTTCGCAGCCAATCAAGATCCATTTCCGGGCGTTTATCAATGCCATTCCTGAGATCTTGGCGTTCTTAATTTTTTCCAATTCATCAAACGAAAGCGTTACAATATATCGATCTTCGTCGGCCTCTGTAAAACTCTCGATTTGTGGCACATATTTGTGCACTGGTATTTCCATTGACATCGCATCCAGGCAGCATCCCTTAAGGTTGTCCAGTGTTTTGCCACTGTAAAGGATCGAGTATTTTTTCACATTCAACAGCCAGTTCGTAAAGCGTTCAACAAATGGCTTGCTGATCTCAGTCAATAGAATTGGCTTTCGGATCACCGTCTGATACTCTTCGATAATGCGCTTAAATGTTTTGTATGTCTTGATTCTATTCTCAGAAATACCAAGCTTTGACCTTCCCTTAACGCGTCGAGTGGCCGCGTTATCTATGATGTATTGGATGTGCGAATCGAGACGGTTCCCGGCTGACGCATTGGACCGCCCGAAACACTCGTTGATGATGTTTTCCAGCCACAGGCTACCAGGCTCTACCCCTTTCGATGAATCGATGTTAAGCCGATTGAGCACAAAGGTTTCGAGCTTCTGAAGATCTGCATTCAAGTTTTTGTTTTCCGGATTGTTCTGCTTTGGGCGCCCTGTAGTTTTGCTCCAGTCTTTCGGATTTATGGTCAATCCTGTCTTAAGTTCATAAACCTTGTCGCGTCCGACGCTTAAGATTGCAGCAATGGAGACGTGCTTGTTCGCGTTGCTGCGAACCCTAAATTTCAAGGTAGCCATAAAGTAGTAGTTTACCTCAAAGATAAGCTTTTTGAATACTTGCCAAACATTTGCCAAACCAAAACTTTACAAATATACGGGCGATATTGACAGATATAAACATTTACCGATGAGCGAAAATGGCCGTTATTGTAAGGTTAGCGCGGCCAAACCCCATTTAACGATGAAAATAAAAAAGTGGGTTGTAAAGTGGGTTCAACTCCCGTCCTCGCTACTTTAAAGCCGTCAGCAATGACGGCTTTTTTTATGCCGTTCACTTTGCTATCGGAACCTCGCCCATCGTAGCCGGTTATGTTCCACACCACTTTTTAAAGTTGCCAAACCGGCGCCGAACAATAAGCTTCCTTTGTCCCAATTTCGAAATTGCTGAAGCGTGTTTCGAAATTGTATCTCTGCCGACTAAAATAGCTTCACGGTTTTATAACTGAAACGTAATAAACCAATTTCCCAAAATTTGTTAAGCCCCAACGAAATGCACGTACCACGCTGAATGCTAACGTATTAAAAAAAGTTAAACAATTACTAATACTACACTTTGTCGGGCATTTATCGTAAATATTTACCTACAAATAACGTATTATTGTGCATTTCATCGATATTTTATGCATTTTATCGATGAAAAAATTTTTTAATTCCAAGCGAACTTCTACATTTGACCTGTTAAAATTTCTTTGATGCCACGAAAGGAATTTAACGATGCGCAGCAAGAGAGAATGATCGCAACGTACACACCAATTCGAAAAATAAATTTTAACTAACACTAAGTCTGGTACTTACAAACAACCGAACAGAGTTATGGACAACTTTACGCAACTCGAAAAAAAACTGGGAATTTTCGTTTTTATGCTGTTCTTCGGCGTAACGGGATTCTCACAAACCCAAACATTCAGCACTCCTGGTAACGACAGCTTTACGGTCCCGGCCGGTGTGACGTCGGTCACGATACAAGCTTGGGGCGCCGGCGGACATGGCGGAAGCCGGACATCCAACGGTCGCACGGGCGGAGGTGGCGGCGGTGCTTTTGCCGGCGGTCCGGTAAGCGTCACTCCAGGACAGGTCATCAATCTCTACGTAGGGCGCGGGTCGGATGACGACGCAGCCGGAGAGGACTCATGGTTTTTAAATACTTCAACGATACGCGCCAAAGGTGGTGCAAGTGCTCCTAACAACGGCTCTACCGGTGGAAATGGCGGCTCGTCCGCGGCTTCTGTCGGTACGAATAAGTTTTCAGGCGGTGACGGAGCCAATAGTGCGGCCGGATATGCCGGAGGTGGAGGATCGTCTGCATCCAACGCGCAAAACGGTATCGACGCCACCAATGCGACGGGCGCAAATGCCCCGGGAAATGGTGGAGACGGCGGAAACGGGCGCACTAGTGCAGGAAACGGAACTTCGGGTACATTCCCGGGCGGTGGAGGCGGCGGATCCTGGCGCAGCAACAGCCCCAACCGCACCGGCGGCAACGGAGCGAACGGCTATATTATCGTAAGTTATGTGGTTCCCGATATCAACCTTATCGGAAATGGAAATACAATTTCAAACGGGGATACAACTCCTGCTGCCAACGATTTTACCGATTATGGAAACGTGACCGAAGCCGGCGCGATCAATCTTACACGAAATTTTATGATCCAGAACACGGGCACGGCAGCCTTGACGGGCGTCGCAGTTACCATAACGGGAGCGCATGCCGCCGATTTTTCCGTTACGACTACCCCGGCCACTACGATCAACGCGGGAGCAAGCGCGGCCGTCGCCATCAGGTTCAACCCATCTGCGACGGGCTATCGTTACGCAACGGTCGTCATCGCCAGCAACGATCCCGATGAAAACCCGTACACCTTTCAAGTACAAGGATTCGGAAGCACGCCTGTAGACATGTCGGTAACCGGAAATTCCGTGTTCATAGCCGATGGAAGCACGGTAGTATCCACTTCGAACGACACCGATTTCGGCACGACAAACGTATCAAACGGAACGATTGTCAAAACATTCCGCGTGACGAACGGAGCAGCTTCAGAACAACTCAACATTACAGGCGTCACGTTCACGGGCACCGGAAACGCAGACTTTACCGTTACGCCTACTTCGGCAAGCATTCCGTTCGGCGCATCGGCAGATTTTACGGTAACGTTCAACCCAAATGCGGTAACCGTTCGAAATGTAGTAATGAATTTCGCAACCAACGATCCTGACAACAATCCGTACAACTTCAACCTCAGGGGAACGGGCGCAGACCCGGACATCAGCGTCCAGGGCAACGGCAACACGATTGCCGACGGAGACACAACTCCTTCAGCGACCGATGGAACCCAACTGGGATCGGTGAACATCATCGGCAATACCAGCATTTCCCAAACCTTTGCGATTCACAATCTCGCCGGTGCCGGTTTTCCATTGACAATCACCAGTATCACTGCCAGTAACGCACAGTTCACGATTACGTCATTTCCGACAGAACCGATTGCGGTGGGTGCTTCGGCCACATTCGTGGTCACTTTCGACCCTACTTCGACAGGAACGAAATCAGCGACGATCACCATCAACAGCAACGACAATAACGCACAATATGCTTTCGCCGTTTCGGCTATCGGAACCGATCCTGAAATTGACGTCCGTGGAAACAACAACAGCATAACAGACGGCGATTCAACTCCAAGCGCCAACGACTGGACCAACTTTGGCAACACGCCGTTGCAAACCGGATTGATCAACCGAACCTTTACGATTTACAACCTTGCTTCGGCAGGAATACTTGACCTCGGCACGGTAACGTTGGGTGGAACCAACCCTTCCGACTTTGCCGTTACCCAACCGGCTGTTACGTCGCTCGCACCTGGCGCGTCTACGACAATCGTAGTCTCGTTCGACCCGACCGTAGCGGGAACCCGAACGGCAACGGTCAACATACCGAACAACGACAGCAACGAAAATCCATACGATTTCGCGATTTCCGGTTTCGGAAGCGACCCTGACATGCAGGTTAGCGGAAACGGTGTCGTGATCCCGGACGGAAACGCGACGACTTCCGTAATCGACAATACCGATTTCGGTTCGGTCTCGATGCAAGGCGGTCAAGCCATCGCATCATATTCGATTACCAACACAGGATTCGGTACGCTTAACCTTGGCGCCATTTCGTTTACCGGAGCCGCCGCAGCCGATTTCGCTATCGTGACGGCACCGCCCACGACGGTTGCCCAAGGCGCGACGGTCACCTTCCAGATCAGCTTCACGCCGACGACGGTAGGCGTCAAAAACGCGGCGATGTACATACTCAATGACGATTTTGACGAAAGCCCTTATAATTTTTCACTGACGGGCCTTGGCGTGAGAACGTATCCGGACACTGATGGAGACGGCGTCAGCGACAATGTCGACATCGACGACGACAACGATGGCATCATCGACACACTCGAACAGTCGAATTGCGCACAATCTGTATTTGCCGGGACAACCGAACACGTTTTCCTCAATGAGACTTTTGGGGCCGGAACGACAAAGGGCCAAATCAACATCAACATCCCTGGCGCGAGCTGTACGTATTGCTACGAAGACGGTATCGTGCAGCCGAACACCGGAGCGTGTCCGAGCCAGTCGAGCGCGATTCTCGACGACGGGGAATACGTAGTCGTCCACAGGATTGCCAACACTACGGCGAACCATCCTGACAACATTCACGGGGATTTGGCCTGGAACGGTTTTGAAGACCACACTCCCGGCGATACTTATGGTCGCATGGCCGTGTTCAACGCGAGTTACACTCCTGGTATTTTCTATGAGACTACGATAGGCGGCATCATGCCGAACGTTCCGATCACCTACAGTTTCTGGGCCTTGAACATCATGTCCCAACACACTTATCCGAATTCCATATTGCCGAACATCACAGTGGAGTTCCGCGATATGTCGAACAACCTGATCTCGTCGTATAACACCGGCGACATCGGCCGATGCGGTACCACGACTGCCGACAACTCTTGTATCGACAGCCAGTGGAGACAGTACACTACGAGCGTCAACCTCGGAAACGTCACGTCTTTCATCATCCGCTTCCGCAACAACGCACCCGGCGGTGGCGGAAATGATTTGGCCATAGACGATATCACGATCAAGCAAAATTACTGCGACAGGGATTCCGACGGCATTTCCAACATTTTTGACCTCGATGCCGACAACGACGGTATTCCGGATATCGAAGAAGCCGGTTTCTATAACCTCAGCGGCGGGCGTGCCAAAATGGATCTTGCCACGGCAGGCGTTTGGGTAGACAACAATTCAAACGGCCTACACGATTCCATCGATGCGATGATTGCCGGCGGAACTTACATATTGCCTGACACCGACGGAGACGGAGTGCGCGATTTCCAGGATCTCGACAGCGACAATGATTCCGTTTTTGATATTGACGAAGCCGGAATTTTCAATGGAGACGGAGACATCGACGGAGACGGTCTCGGCGACGGGCCAGATACCGATCTCGACGGCATCCTCAACATTTTCGACACGCAAAACGGCTACGGCACGCAAGTTCGTCCGCAAGCCCAGAATACGGACCTGATCGGATTGCCCGATTTCAGGCAACTCGATTCCAATAACGACGGTATTTTCGACATCCGGGCCGGGTTATATGCAAACCTCGACGCCAATAACGACGGTCGTATCGATGGTACAGCGGATATCGACAGGGACGGTATCCCCGACACGTTCGACACCGCGACTAATGCGTTGGGCTCTCCTCGCGATCTCGAACGCAAACTCTACATCGATTTTGACGGAAGGAACGACTATGCCGAAGGTTCACAAGTCCTCAGCGGGCTTCCGCAGTCGACAATCATGGGATGGATCAAGCTCGGAAACGGCTACAACACAGACGGCGTCGTCTTCGGACAGGACAACTTTCTGATGCGCGTGGTCGGAACCGGACAGTTGCGGACTTTTGCAAAAGGCGTTACCATTACCTCTGGTTCGACGCTGTTGGTCCCGAACCGCTGGTATCATATCGCCGCAGTCTACAACGGAAGCGATTCCGGAACAAAACTAAGGCTGTACCTCAACGGGGAACAAATCAGCACATCGTCAGTCTCTGGCCTTTCGGGCGCTTTGAATGCCAGTGCGATCAAACTTACGATGGGAAAAAATCCATCTTCGAATGCCAATTATTTCAACGGATCGATAGAAGAAGTCCGCGCCTTCAATGTGGCCCTGACGCCCGATCAATTGCAAAAAATGGTTTATCAGGAAATCAGGCAGAACGGGGCCGCGATCAGGGGAGAATTCGTACCAAAGAATATCGAAGCGTCTTCATGGTCATCGTTGCTGGCGTATTACAGAATGGATAATTTTAAAGACGACGTCATCGACAACCATATCACAACGGGCGTAGATGCCGGAAACAGCAACTCGTTGGCCCGCATCTACAACGTCAAGAACATTCGGGGCCAACTTGCTCCTATGCCGTTCGAGACTACCCAGTCGTCGAGCATTGAGACAGCGGTCAGCCAGAACAACTTTGTGAACGGTGCCGATGTGTTCGCCTATCCGTGGTCGATCATCCATGTCAAACACAACCTTGACTTGACGGTAAACCAGAGCAGCCTCGGCATGAAGATCGAGCCGGGCGTGACGGTCAATGTCAGCAATAACAATAAACTTGAAAACAGCTGGTGGCTAAAACTCGACGGGAAACTTGACCTCCAGGCCAAATCCCAGCTCGTGCAAACCGAGTTCAGCGACCTCGACCCTAGCAGCAGCGGCCGTATCGAAAAAGACCAGCAAGGCACGACGAACCGGTTCAATTACAACTATTGGGCGTCTCCGGTAGGTGCGATCAACGCCACGACGAACAACAACAGTTACACGCTCAATACCGTGTTGCGCGACGGCACGAACGCCGCCAACCCATTGAACCTCAACTGGACTTCGGGAACGAACTCGTCGGCGACAAGCCCGATCACGATGAGCAGCGCCTGGATCTATAAATTCCAGAATACCTCGAGCAGCTATGCCAATTGGGCCCATGTCGGCCAAAACGGGGCATTGCTCGCCGGCCAAGGGTTTACGATGAAAGGAAGCAGCGCACTTACCGAAAGCCAGAACTATGTTTTCGTCGGGAAACCGAACAACGGAACCATCACGCTTCCGATCGCCGCCAACAATCTCAACCTTACCGGAAACCCTTATCCTTCGGCTCTCGATGCGAATGCGTTCCTGACGGACAACGCCGGCGTGATCACTGGTTCGATTCGATTCTGGGAACATTTCGGGACCAACAACACACACGTCACGGCTCAATATCAAGGTGGTTACGCGACCTATACCTTGGTGGGAGGAACGCCTCCTGTAGCGCATCCGAACGCCAGCGGCCTGGGATCGAGCAACAAGACTCCGAAGCGCTTTATTCCTGTCGGACAAGGTTTCTTCGTCAGTGGTTCGGCAACAGGCGGGAACATAACCTTCCGCAACAGCCAACGCCTTTTCATCAAGGAAGACAATGCACTCTCGTATGCGATGTTCAAATCGTCGGTTCCGTTGAATTCCGGCGGAAACAATTTAGGCTCGATCGAGACCAACACAGACTTGCGCAATGCCGATGACAGTTACCAGGCTGCAGCGCAATATCCTAAGATCCGTATCGGTTACGACTATACTAACGGCTACCACAGACAGTTGCTCATTGGGTTCATGGCCAATCTGGCGACACCAGATTTCGACCTGGGTTACGACGCCGACAACTTCGATTCGAATGCGGACGAACTGGTTTTCAGGATCGGAACGCACAAAGCAGTCATACAGGGAGACGGCTATTTCAACCCGAACAGCAGTTATCCGCTTGAAGTTAAGGCAGCCGTCAACGGAAGCGTAAAATTCAACCTTGACGCCACTGAGCATTTCGACGAAGAACAACCGATCTACATCTATGACGAGCTGACCGGCCTTTACCACAATTTGCGCGAACAGGACTTCGCCCTGAGCATTACCGCCGGGACGCACACCAACCGCTTTTATCTGCGGTTCACGGAACAAGCCGACACGGTTGCGAAAGGCCAGGACAACCTCGCGGACGGAATCAAGGTCGGATATGACGAAAAGACGACCGTGCTCGCCATCAACAACAAGGTAGAAACGGTCGACGTAACGGATGCGACATTGATCAACATGCTAGGACAAACCGTCGGAAGCTATCCTGTCGTCGGACAAGAGCAAAACGACATCCGCATCCCGCTGAAAACAATCAGCGCCGGGACGTATATCGTCAAGATCCAAACCACTGGCGGACAAATGAGCCATAAAGTCATCATTAAATAAACACCCTTATTTCCCCTTTTTTCCCCAAAAAGGAAAAGCCTCTCACTACCGGGAGGCTTTTTTTATGTAACGAATCTTGAAAACGCTTGGGGCCGGTTAGAAATTATCGGATAAAAGTTCCTTCAGTCCAGCAATTCCAATAGTGGTTTTTTGTCCGCTGACGAGGTTCTTGACCGAATAATTCCCGTCGATAAGTTCCTGTTCGCCAACCGTGACCACATAGGTAATGTTGCGCTTCTCGGCATATTTGAACTGTTTGTCCATTTTGGCTTTGTCCGGATACATCTCGACGCGGATCCCGTCGTTTCGCAAAGTCGTGATGGCTTGCATCGCAAAAAGTGCTTCGCTTTCGCCGAGGTTGAAAAACAGTGCGTTCGGGGCCGAAGTAACCGTTTCCGGAAACAGCCCGAGTTCTTCCAAAACCAGGTAAATTCGATCAAGCCCGAATGAGATCCCGACACCGCTGATGTCCTTCAGTCCGAAAATCCCGGTCAGGTCGTCGTAGCGCCCGCCTCCGCCAATCGATCCCATGGCCACTTTGGGGGCGACGACTTCAAAAATGGCACCCGTGTAATAATTGAGACCGCGCGCCAGGGTTACATCGAGGTCGAGCGTCGCGCCCTTGAGCCCGAGCGCTTTTACCTTGTCGCAGATGAAACGCAATTCCGCTATGCCTTTCCTGCCTTCTTCGGACGTCGATAGCAATTCCGCTAGTTTGCCGAGTTTTTCTTCTACGTCTCCCGAGAACGAAAACAACGGCTGGACTTTGCTTATGGCTTCGGCCGAAATGCCCTTCCCGAGCATTTCGTTGCGCACGCCCTCCTCTCCTATCTTGTCGAGTTTGTCCAAAGCGACGGTAAAGTCAATGAGCTTGTCTTTGGCGCCTATGGTTTCGGCAATTCCAGAAAGTATTTTTCTGTTGTTGATTTTGATCGTGGCGCCGTCAAGTCCGAGGTCGGCGAAAACCGAATCGTAAAGCTGTACGAGTTCGACTTCCTGCCAAAGCGAGGTCGATCCGACGACATCCGCATCGCATTGGAAAAACTCACGGAAACGCCCTTTTTGCGGACGATCTGCTCTCCAAACCGGCTGGATTTGGTAGCGCTTGAACGGAAACTGTATATCGTTTTGATGCTGGACCACGTAGCGCGCAAACGGCACGGTAAGGTCGTAACGCAGCGCTTTCTCGGAAATCGACGACGTCAGCCTCAGACTGTCGCGGTTCGACAAATGGCCTTCGTCGGCTTTTGCGAGATAATCGCCGGAATTCAATATCTTAAAGATCAACCGATCGCCTTCTTCACCGTATTTCCCCATCAAGGTATCCGAATTTTCAAACGAGGGCGTCTCGATGGGTTGATAGCCGAACTTTTCAAAATTCGATCTCATGATGCCAATGATGTATTGGCGTTTCGCCACCTCTTCGGGTGAAAAATCGCGAGTGCCTTTCGGTATGCCGGGTTTTTGTGCCATAATTTATCAATATGAACGGCAAATATCGGGATTTGTAAACCGAATAAAAAACCGCTTTCGCAATGCTTCTAAATAATGTACTTTAGCCCGAAATGAATTTCCCGGATTCTTATTCCAATCAAATCTCATGAGAAAATTGGTTTTGGCCATTTTGGCCGTCGCCGCGGGCGCAATAGCAAAATCGAATGCCCAGGCGCCCGAGATCACCTGGCATAAATGTTTTGGCGGTTCGTCTGAAGATTTTGCACAAGACATTTGCGTTTCTACAGACGGAGGCCTTGTCGCAGTCGGTTTTACGTATTCCACAAATGGCGACATCTCCAATCCTCCTGTCTTATACCAGGACATGTGGGTCGTAAAAACGGATCCAAACGGAAACCTGATTTGGGAGAAAACCTTCGCATCGGATGACGGTCAGTACGAGATCCCAGAATCGATAGCACCAACTCCGGACGGAGGGTATATAATTGCTGCCAATTACTCCGAAGGCGCATGGATTGTCAAATTGAATCCGGACGGAGAAATGCAGTGGGACAAAACGATTGCCCAGCGTGCGGCAAGCGAAATCCATCCGACGGTCGATGGCGGTTATATTTTGACAAGCTCAGACTTCGGGTCAGACAGCGCGCAGGACATCTGGGTAGCGAAGCTCGAAAACGACGGAGATATCGAATGGGAACAAAGTATCGGCGGCAGTGGAATCGAAGCCCAAGGTGACATAAGGCAAACGGCCGACGGCGGCTACATATTCGCAGGAGGAAGCGCATCTTCGGACGGCGACCTCACCCTCAACCATGGCGGTCTTGACTTTTGGGTAGTAAGGTTAAATTCCACCGGGCATATCCAATGGCAAAAATCATTCGGAAGTACCGGCGAGGAATGGGCAACCAGCGTCGCAATTGCGCCTGCCGGCGGATATGTCGTTGCCGGTTACACCCATGCCTTCGGCAACCAGTCGAACAACAATGGCGACGTTTCGGGATTTTGGGGAGCTCGCGATCTATGGGTGATCAAAATCGACGATGATGGAAATCTGCAATGGCAGAAATGCCTCGGCGGATCAGCACTTGAAGACGTTGTCCCGGACGTGATGGCCGAACCCGACGGAACTTTCACGATATTGGGCAGCACGACGAGCAATGATGGCAATGTGAGCTTCAACAACGGAAACGATGATGTCTGGATGGTCCGAATAGACAGCGACGGATCGCTGGAATGGGAAAAGACGTATGGCGGCACCGGCTTTCAGACCGCGCGATGTAGCCTGGCCAAAACTCCCGACGATGGCTACGCTTTCGTCGCAAGTGCAAATCAGGACAGCCTTATGCTTTCGGCAGGCCATCACGGTTCCTCGGATTTTTGGATCGTCAAAATTGGCGGAACGCTGGGAACTCAGGACACGCTAAAAAACGCCTTCTCCATTCATCCCAATCCGGTTGCGGACATGTTGTATTTTTCGGATCCCGTTTCGCATGCGACGATTTACGCTGCGGACGGCAAGCGAATGCCCGCACAACTCGACGACCTGCAAACCATCGATGCGAGCAAACTCGAAAAAGGTGTTTATTTTCTTCAGGTAAACATGAGAAATGGTAAAAAGCAAAACGCTAAATTTGTAAAAATCTAGTAGCCGATGTTCAAACTGCTTCGCGAAAACATCAGAATCGCCCTCGGCTCGATCCGCGCCCAATTGCTGCGCACGGTTTTGACCGTTTTTATCATCGGTATCGGAATCATGGCGCTCGTTTGCATCCTGACCATCGTGTCTGCACTCGAACATACGCTTTCCCGAGATTTCGCGTCTATGGGCGCCAATACGTTCAACTTGCAGCAATACGATTTCAGCCAGCAGTACGATGGAGAGGAAAGACGGCCGAATCCTGTCATTTCGTACGCCCAGGCCAAGGCGTTCAAAGAAAACTTCAACTTTCCCGGCACTACGATCTCGCTTTCGTTCACGGCGACGACGGCTGCGGAAGTGCGTTACGGCTCCCAAAAAACCGATCCGGACATCCGGGTCATGGGAGTGGATGAATTCTTCGTGCCCAATTCCGGCCTCGAGGTCGACCAGGGCCGCAATTTCACGCCATTCGACATTTCAAACAACACCTATTCGTGCATCGTCGGGTCCGATTTTGGCAAAGGACTTCTAAAAGACGGAAATCCGATTGACAAAGTAATTTCGATCCGCGGCGCCCGCTTCAAAGTGATCGGCATGCTCAAGGAAAAAGGTTCGACGTTCGGAAACAGCGAAGACCTTCGTGTTTTTATCCCGATCCAGGTCGCGCGCTCGCTTTTTACCCAACCTAACATCAATTACGCGGTGAGCGCCATGGTGCAAAAAAAGGAAATGCTCGACGACGCCGTAGATCGCGCACGCCTTGAATTCCGCAATATCAGGGGACTTAATCCGATCCAGGAAACCAATTTTGGCATTTCGCGAAGCGACGACCTCATCAACAGGATCAAGGACATTACCGGTTATCTGACCGGAGCCGCATGGGGAATCGGCATCATCACGATTTTCGGGTCATCTATCGCCCTGATGAATATCATGCTTGTGTCGGTAACCGAACGCACCCGCGAAATCGGAGTCCGCAAAGCACTTGGCGCAAAAAGAGCCACTATTGCCACACAGTTTTTTATCGAAACCCTGGTGATCGGGCAAATTGGCGGAATAATGGGAATGCTTATCGGGATGTTACTCGGGTCGCTCGTCGCCATGTTGCTGAAGTTTAGCTTTGCGGTTCCGTGGGCCGCGATGGGCGCCGCATTTTTTACCGCATTCGCCGTTGCGATCGTGTCAGGTCTTTACCCTGCGATAAAAGCTTCACGTCTCGATCCTATCGAAGCGTTGCGCTACGAGTAATCGTCAGGGAGTTTACCAAAGCTGTTCTCGTAGGTTTTGCCTGGTTTCGGAAACGTAAATTTTATCGCCGACCACGTCTCGTTTATTGAAATCGTCTTGCTTTCGACCATTGCGAACGTGTAGCCGATCTCGATTATCCTCGGAAGAGTCAAATTTGTTTTCAGCCGACCCGATTTCGGCCAGGAAACCCAAATCGTTCCAGACGGTTCGAGGTGTGAGCGCAGTTTCGGGAAAATCTTACGGAACTCCGATTGGGTGATCACGAAAGCGTGGATAAAGTTGAATTTTCCGGTAAGACGCCGCCTGATTTCCATAGTCGGAAGGCCGAAATTTTCCTCAATCGAATCCGACTTGTAAAAATACGCCCGCATTCCGGTTTTCGCTCCCATTTTTTGCGCGATCGTTCGTTGCATACGTTACTGTTTTGTGGCTTTGATCATGCGATCGTTGCCTAAAAGATCTTTTCTCATCTGAATTTCAGAAAATCCTTTGCTCTTCAATAAATCGATCGTCTGATCTGCGAGATATTGGTTGATTTCGAAATACAATTTTCCGCCGGGAGCCAACGCAATTATGGCCAATTCGGCAATCTTGCGATAGAACAGCAATGCGTCGTCGTCTTCAACGAATAACGCCAGATGTGGTTCGTGATCGAGCACGTTGGCCTGCATTTCAGCTTTTTCGAGATGGCGCACATAAGGCGGATTCGAAACGATCACGTTGAGATCCCTCGGCAATTCCGTGTCCGAAAGGATGTCGGTTTCCATGAAGTCGACCCGTACGGCATTGCGGTGAGCATTTCGTGTTGCGATCGTCAACGCTGCCGCAGACACGTCTATGGCTGAAACGACGGCATCTTTGAGGTTCTTCGCAAGCGAGATCGCAATGCAGCCACTTCCGGTTCCTATGTCAAGTAATTTAGGATGCGGATGAAATTCGTAGTCCTTGACGATCCAATCGACCAATTCTTCGGTTTCAGGGCGCGGGACCAACACGTCAGGATTGACCTCGAACTCCAATCCGTAAAAGTGCGCCTTACCCAATATATATTGTATCGGGATGTGCTTTTTGAGTTTTTCAAGTGCAATCGAGAAGACCATGAGTTCGTGATCCGAGAAAAAACTGTCAGGGTAAAGCCAAAGGTCGATGCGCTTCATCAGCCGGTATTCTTCAAGCAGCATGTAAAAAAAACGCTCTGCTTCCACAATGTCGTACAGCTTTGCCAGTTCGGATAGGAAGTGTTGGCGGAAGTCCCTGATAAGCATAAATCATTTTTTAGCGCACAGCAAAAATACGCATAACCGATCCAATTGCGCTATTTTTGTGCAATGCGTGAACACGAAATCTATATGGAACGCTGCCTGCAATTGGCGGCAAACGGCTTGGGCATGACCTACCCGAATCCCATCGTGGGAAGCGTGATCGTACACGAAGGGAAAATCATTGGCGAAGGTTGGCACAGAAAGTCCGGGGAAGCGCATGCCGAAGTGAACGCAGTAAATTCCGTCAAGGATAAATCACTGCTCAAAAAAGCCACGATTTACGTGACGCTCGAGCCTTGCAGTCATTTTGGTAAAACGCCTCCGTGCTGCGATTTGATCATCGCCAACGAAATCCCAAATGTGGTCGTGGGCTGCGTCGACCCAAATGAAAAAGTTGCCGGCAAAGGCGTAGCGAAATTGCTGGCGGCGGGCAAAAACGTAATAGTCGGAATTCTCGAAAACAAATGCATCGAACTCAACCGCCGTTTTTTTACGTTCCAAAACAAAAAGCGTCCGTACGTGATCCTGAAATGGGCGCAAAGCCGCGACGGTTTTTTGGGTCCGACCGCAAAAGACGACGCAAAACCCGTTTGGCTCACCAATTCCCATTCGCGACAAATCGTCCACAAATGGAGAACTCAGGAGCACGCTATCCTTGTAGGCACGCAAACGGCGATAGACGACAATCCCGCGTTGACGGCTCGCGATTGGTTCGGTAAAAATCCTATCCGGATAGTTCTGGACCGCTCGCAACGCATTCCGAAAGAAAATCATATATTTGATAATCAGGCAAAAACGATCGCATTTTCCGAAGCGCCGTTAAATGGCGTGGAAACCGAAGTCGTGACGTTTGATGAAAACCTTGCCGCACGCTTATGCAAAGGCCTTTCCGGACGCGACATCCAATCTGTTATCGTAGAGGGCGGAAGTCGTCTGCTCCAGACTTTCATCGATGCCGGAATTTGGGACGAAGCCCGGGTTTTCAAATCGGACATTGTATTGGGCGACGGGACGAAAGCACCTGTTTTTGCGCAAGATCCGCTGCAGCGACACAACATTTTTGGCGACGAACTTTTAATTTTCCGCAATTATGATCAACACGATAATCTTTGATTTTGGCGATATTTTCATAAACCTCAACAAGGAAGCCTCGGTGGAAGCGTTCCGGAAATTGGGTCTCGAAGGCCCGAACGACGAACTGATCGGACTCAATGACAAATTCGAAAAAGGCCAGATTACCGAGGAGCAATTCCTCAACGGATTCCTGAAATACGTCCCGAATGCGTCCCTGGACGAAATCCGTTCGGCCTGGAACCTCGTAATAGGCGATTTTCCGCTTGAGCGATTGGAATTTCTACAGATGCTTTGCGGACGTTACAAAATGTTCCTTTTGACCAATACCGACCAGATTCATATCGCTCATTTTGAAGAACTTGTCGGGTCGACATTCGCCGGCGACTTTTACCGCTGTTTTGAAAAAGTCTATTACTCTTACGAAATGGGCATGCGCAAACCGGACGTTGAAATCTTCAATTACATCATCCGCAAACACGATCTTTCGCCAAAGCGCACTTTGTTCATAGACGACAAAAAGGAAAACACCGATGCTGCGCGCCAGGCAGGTTTGCAGGTGTGGACGCTCCAGGTTGGTCAGGAAGATGTCGTACATTTGTTCGATAAAAAATTCGAGACCGCTTAATTGAACGATACTTACAAGACCATTTCAGCTCCATCCGGGGAAACGCTTTACAAGGAAAAAGGAAGCAAGTTTTTTGGATACGCGTTTCCCGTCGTTTCTGAAGACGAGGTGAAACAGCATTTGGAAAATTTGCGGAAACAACACTCCGGCGCGGTTCATTTTTGCTACGCGTTCCAGATCGGCACCGAGAAAACCTACTACCGGGCAAACGATGACGGCGAGCCCTCGAACTCTGCAGGAATGCCGATCTACGGCCAGTTACAATCGTTCGGGCTGACCAATGTGCTCATCGTCTCGGTCCGATTTTTCGGAGGCGTCAAATTAGGCGTCGGCGGATTGATTTCGGCTTACCGGACGTCGGCTCAAATGGCGCTCGAAGTGTCGGACATCGTCGAAAAAACGATCGATCTCCATTACAAGGTCGCATTTGAATACAAGGATATCAACAAGGTGATGCGGATCATCCGGGAGAAAAATCTCAACGTGATTTCCCAACGCATGGAACTGGATTGCGAAATCGAATTCACGGTACGCAAGCGCAACGCACCGGAAGCCGTCGGCGCGTTCGATGCCGTGTTCTGGATTTCAGTTTCGGAGGTTTGACCTGCTATTTGCCAAACTTCAATTGCGAATATTTTGGAGTGATTTATCGGAAAACTTATTCCTCGTTTTCAAATTTTTCCAAGATGGTTTTGATGTAGTCCGGAGGCGAAAGTGGGCGTCCCGTTTTGATGTCCACGAACACCAAAATGAAGTGGGCCGTTGTCAATAAGTCACCGCCTTCATTTTCTATCTTACAGTCGAATTCTATCTTGACGGAGGCATGCTTTTTTAGCTTGGTTTTAACAGTCAACAGCTCGTCATATCTCGCCGGTTTTTTGTAGTTTATGTGCATGGAAACTATGGGCAATGCGATACCTTCATCTTCCATGAATTTGTAGGAAACTCCAAGCCTGCGCAGCCATTCCACGCGGCCTATTTCAAAATACGGAATGTAGGAACCATGGTAAACGACGCCCATTTGGTCGGTTTCGGAATAGCGTACACGCACTTGGATTTGGTCTTCTCTCATGGAAATTTAATAAAGAAATTTTAACATTTTTCTAACTATTTGCTTACAATAATAATTTTGAAAAATCAACCGGCAAATAATTTTTTTTTAACGATTTTTGTTCACATATTTGTTCTCCCAAAAGAGGTACAGAAGACCCTTCTTTTCTTTTGTAAGATAACCTTTAATAATTCAAAATTTACAGCCATTTTATGAGCAAAACTGCGCAATCGGTATGGGAAAACTGTCTGTCATTCATAAAGGACAATATCCAGGAGCAGGCCTACAAAACCTGGTTCGAACCTATCAAGTCAGTTGAGCTCACAGACAACGCACTTTATATTCAGGTTCCGAGTAAATTCTTCTACGAATGGCTCGAAGAACACTACGTAAAATTGCTCAAGGTTGCCCTTACCAAAGAACTCGGCAAAAACGCGAAGTTACTCTATAAAATCAAAATGGAGAATACTTACGGCAACAAACAACCGTTCACGGAACAGTTGCCAAGCGCACATCGTTCACCTATGCGGGCCCAGGAAGTCGACGCTCCGGTGCGCAATCTCAGCCCGGAGTTAAAAAACCCGTTTGTGATACCGGGAATCCGGAACCTGAAGATCGAATCGCAGCTCAACCCGAATTACAGTTTCGACAATTTCCTTGAAGGCGATTCGAACCGTTTGGCGCGCTCTGCCGGTATGGCCGTGGCGAACAAACCCGGCGGCACTTCTTTCAATCCGCTTTTGATTTTTGGAGGCGTAGGTTTGGGAAAGACGCATTTGGCGCATGCCATCGGAGTCGAGATCAAAGACAAATACCCGGAAAAGACCGTGCTGTATATTTCAGCCGAGGTCTTTACCCAACAATATATTGATTCCGTAAAGAAGAACAACCGCAACGATTTCATCCATTTCTATCAGCTCATCGACGTGCTGATCATCGATGACGTTCAGTTCCTTTCGGGAAAATCAGGCACCCAGGACGTGTTCTTCCACATTTTTAACTACCTGCACCAAAACGGGAAACAGGTCATCCTGACGTCCGACAAGGCGCCCGTTGACATGCAGGATATCGAACAGCGTTTGCTTTCACGCTTCAAATGGGGATTGTCTGCGGAATTGCACCAACCCGATTACGAAACCCGCGTGTCGATTCTTCGCAACATCCTGTACCGCGACGGCGTCGAGATGCCGGAAGACATCATTGAGTATGTCGCGCGCAACATCAAGACGAACGTACGCGAACTCGAAGGCGCGATTATTTCATTGATCGCCCAATCTTCGTTCAACAAGAAGGAAGTCACGCTCGACCTGGCGAAAAATGTCGTCGAGAAATTCGTGAAGAATGTGAAGCGCGAAATATCGATCGAATACATCCAGAAAATCGTATCGGATTATTTCCAATTGGATATCGAAACGCTTCAGTCGAAAACAAGGAAACGCCACGTAGTCCAAGCGCGTCAGCTGGCGATGTTTTTTGCAAAGAAATTTACGAAAGCCTCGTTGGCCAACATCGGATCCCAAATTGGCGATCGCGATCACGCCACGGTTTTGCACGCTTGTAAGACGGTCGACAACCTCGTCTCTACAGACAAGCAATTCAAGAAATTCGTTGAGGATATCAACAAGAAACTCTCTTTGTAATATGCCGGTAAAAATCCTGATGGTCTGCCTTGGAAACATTTGCCGTTCTCCGCTGGCGGAAGGACTTTTAGCATCCAAACTTCCGAAGGAAAAATTCACGGTCGACTCTGCCGGGACCGGCGATTGGCACGTCGGATCATGCCCGGACGAACGTTCGATCGAGGTCGCGCATCGCAATGGGCTCGACATTTCCAAACAAAAAGGCCGCCAGTTCAAAGTCTCCGATTTCGACAATTTCGATCATATTTACGTAATGGACTCGAGCAACCTGAGCAACGTAAAGAACATGGCGAGAAACGAACAGGACAAAAGCAAGGTCAAACTCATATTGAACGAACTTTTCCCGGGCGAGAACATGGACGTTCCCGATCCTTACTTCGGCTTGCACGACGGATTCAACAAAGTGTACGCGATGCTGGACGAAGCCACTTCGAACATAGCCGACAGGCTAAAGGCACAACACTCATGAAACCGTTTGCGATTTTAGGAAAGCTTTACCTGATCCCGACCACGCTCGGCGAGAACGACGATCCGGGCGATGTTTTGCCTCAAACGATAAAACGCACGATCGACTTCATCAACGACTACATCGTCGAGAATGAGAAGACGGCCCGTCGATTCATCAAAACCGTACATCCTGAAAAGAAACAGCCCGACCTTCGGATTTCGCTGTTGAACAAACGCACCGAAGAGGCGGAACTAAAAGAAATGATAGCGCCTTTGCTGCACGGCAGAAACGTAGGATTGATGAGCGAAGCCGGTTGCCCCGGTGTGGCCGATCCTGGGGCGGTCATCGTGAAACTGGCGCATGAGAACGGGATACAGGTCATTCCGCTCGTAGGCCCCTCCTCCATTCTGTTGGCCATGATGGGTTCAGGAATGAACGGGCAAAGTTTCGCGTTCAATGGTTATCTGCCAATCGACAAAACCGACCGAAAAACCGCGATCAGGAATTTTGAAAAACTGTCAGGCGACAAAAACCAATCGCAGTTGTTTATAGAAACGCCCTATCGCAACAACAAGTTCGTCGAAGACATGCTTCAGGCTTTGCAGCCGAACACGCTGCTCTGCATTGCCGCCGACATCACCTTACCGACCGAATTCATCCGCACATTGAAAGTATCGGACTGGAAAAAAAACCTGCCCGACCTTCAAAACCGACCGGCGATTTTTATCCTACACAAAGGATAGTTTTCCTAACTTACAGCCTAAAATCATATCATGAAAATATTCAAGACATTGACAGCGACAGCGTTGTTGCTTTTGCTCGGTCATGGCGCATTTGCTCAAAAAGCTACTGTCGAAAAGCAACTTTTGGGTTGTTGGAAGCTCGTGGAATTCACGATCGATCCAGCTCCGCCGAACATGGCTGAAATACAAAAACAAGCACTGAACAACGTCATTTGTTTCGAGAAAGACGGGAAATATATAGGGAAAAAGTCGGACGGCTCTGTCGCCGGCTCGGGAACGTACAGCGTTTCGGACGATGGCAAAGTGATCCATCAGAAGACCGAGGGCATTCCGGACGACCAGAATCCGCCGGGAAATATAGTGAAATTGAGCGATACCGAATTGGTGATAAGCGCGATGGAAGCCACGATGCGCTTCAAAAAATCGTGATTTAAAAAACAAAAAAATCCTGTCCGCTGACAGGATTTTTTTATTTGACATTAAGCGATTTATAGCTGAACGGTCGCGTTGCTGTCGGCCACAATCCCGGAAGTTTCATAACCGCCGAATTTGCGCATGTAAGTCTTGATCGACGTCCCGTACCCGTCTCTCAAAAAACGAGAACCGTTGCTCTTGAAAAAGCGCTTTACGGACCCGGCGCCGCCCAAGTGAGCCGCCGCGAGAATTCCGGATTCGGTTACTTTTACACCTCCGACAATTTTGCCTTCGTACCTTGCGATTTCTTCACGCAACTCATATTTGTTTTTGGCACACAGCGCCTCAAACGCCTTTTCCTGGAGCGAGGGACTGTTTAGGAAGTTTCTGAAATCGCGGATGCCGATGGCGCGCAACGCCGACTTTCCGAATTGGTACTTGCCCATATAGCCGAATGTGTTGACCAATTTGTACTGGCCTTGGGATTCCCGTTTCGCGACAGCTTCTTTATACGCCACGAAAAATTTTCCCGTGAACGGCACTTTTTTGTTGTCGTATTCCGCGGAATTCAGCGATGGATAGTTGTAGGAGAGTTGGTCTTCAACGGTCGTGTTGAACCAATCGTGAGCTTCGAGCCGGAACGGCCTGAATCCGGAGCTCAGAAATGCAATAATAGTAATGATGCTAACGTAATATGCCCATTTTTTAATCACGGTTTTGGATTTCTTCCAGTGGACGTTACCAAAAAAGACAATCAAAACGCTCGAGAACGAATGGTCACCAATTTGACTTAACCTAACTGTGGCAGAACAACTTGTAAGTCGATTCTGCTCAAAATTTTAGGTATCTCACTGAAAATTTCTGCGAGGCCAAAGATACGCCAAATATCTACATATTGAAAATCAGCACGTTAATCTTTTCTAAAAATAAAGCGCGTGGAATTTAACATCCCCGCGTCCGTTTACCTCAATGGTAGGTGCCGGAATTTTTATCGTGTTGACTACCGAAAAAATCGTTTTCAGCAAATGGGATTTTGTGCGGATTTTCGTAAGGTCTGCATCGATGCTGAAGTAGTATTGCCGCAATTGTCCTTTCTCCGGAAGGAACACAAGGTTGACCGGATCGTTTTCACCCGTTACCATACCGGTTGCTCCATAACCAAAGGCGACGTTGAACCATTTCGGGATGAATGCCGAACCTTTAAAAAACGATCTTACGTTTGCCGACAACCAATAGGTTTGTCCGTTGTAATCCTTGAAAATCTGCTCAGATAGCGAACTTCCCAACACATCCGGACGCACGGATGCATAAGGCGTTTTGTGGAAGGAAAACTTTGGCGTGATACGCTGCTCCCGCCACAGCAACTCCTGTCCTACGAACAACGCGGCTCCTCCGAAATTCGCTCCGAGATCGCCTACGGACGCGCCCCACTCCTGTGAAAATCCGTCGAAAATTTCAATAGCCGAAACAAAGATGAAGCCTGACGCGGCTCCGTAAATCGAACTTTTTCGCTGGTCCATGCCGCTCCAACGGAACAGATTGGCGCTTTGGTTGCTCAAGTGGTACGTCGAAAAGGCGTGTCCCGCTTTATCCATTTGCATCCATTCGGCATTGTCGTCGATGAAGTGAAAACTGGATTTCTCGTAATCGGAATACCAAAGCTGGCTCAACGCGGCGTAAGTTCCAATGGCAAAAACCGCCTCGCCTACGATCACGCCGTTTCTCCTGCCGATGTTCAGCGAATCGCTCGGTTTGAGGAACTCGTCTCCCAAAGCCTGTCCGGAAACTGAGAAGGCGGTCAAGATCAAAAGCAGCGTGGCTATGTGGCGCAAGCCTTTCATCAGCGTTTGATGCCTTGGCTGTTGATCCAGGCCACGTATTTTTGGCGATTAGCTTCGTGTTGGGCAGCTGTGACGGCGAATTCGTGGTAACCAAAGTTCGTCACACTTGCGCAAAAGTAAATGTAGTTGTGCTTTTCTGGATTCAGTACCGCATCGATTGCCGTAATGTCGGGCATGGCGATGGGTCCCGGAGGCAGGCCGTGGTTCGCATACATATTATAAGGAGAAACCGTCACAAGATCTTTGTTGAGCACGCGTTTGATGACTTGGTTCCAATCGCCTGAGTTTTTCTTTACCGCATATATCACCGTCGGATCGGCCTCGAGCTTGATCCCTTTCGAAAGACGGTTCAGGTAGACGCCTGCCACGCGCGGACGTTCATCCGTCTTGACCGTTTCCTTGTGTACGATCGATGCCAATGCCGATACCTGGAGCGGCGTCAAACCTTGGGCTTCGGCTTTTTGCTTGCGCTCATCCGTCCAGAATTTGCGATATTCTTTGGCCATGCGGTCGCGGAATTTGTCGGCTGTCGTATTCCAGAAAAATTCGTAGGAATTCGGAACGAACATGCTCAGTACGTTTTCTTCGGTAAAATCATTCTCCTTGAGGAATTCGGGATCGAGGAACGATTTCATAAGACTGGTGCTGTCGGCCTCGATCTGCTGGCCGATGCGTCCTGCGAAATCCTCGAGCCGCTCCTGGTTGTTGAACGCGATCTTGACAGGAACCGGCTGGCGCAACGCATTTACGATTTCGTTGTTGTTCATTCCCTTTTTCAGGATGAATTTCCCGGCTTTCACGTTTGTGGTAAATGATTTTTTGTCCGCGGTCGTCTCAAAATTTTCGAGATTTTCAAGATACGGACGCAAGATATCCTTGACCTGGGTAAAATCGGAATTGGTCGGAATAAAGATGGCGACCTCTTTTTCGTTGAATTTAGTGTTCGACGAAAAAATATTGCGATAAAGGATATAGCCGTAAACAATGGCGATGGTCACGACGACCACCGAAACGATGCCGATGATTTTTTTGAAATTCACTGTATTATCTGATGTTTATTAATTGATAGAACGCCTCGTCCTCATACTTCCCGCCAACGCGGTTCCAGCCTTTTTTCACGCCGGAAAGGACGAAGCCAAATTTAGTAAAAAGCGCCACACTTCTCACGTTGTCCGTGGCGATGTTCGCGTAAAGCTGATGAAGCCCCAAATGTGAAAACGAGTACCTGATGAGCAACTCGAGTGCTTCGCCTCCATAACCCTTGTCGCGATTTAATTTATCTTTTATGACGATGCCGATCCCCGCGCGGTGATTCCTCGGATCGTAATCGAACAGATCGATAAGGCCGATGGTTTTCCCGCTGCCTTGCCTGGCGATCGCAAGCCGCAATTGTTTGGCTTCGTAAATATCCTGCTGGGCGTTTTCGAGATATTGCCTGATCAGGAAACGACTGTAAGGTGTTTGGGTATTGCTGACATTCCAGATGGATTCGTCGTTTTCTATCGCGAATACGAAATCGAGATCTTCTGGTTCGAGTGCGCGAAGAAACACGTTATTTCCCGTCAATGTCAGCATGGAAATGTGCCTTCGAACACGGATTTCGCCGGTCCGTTGAGAAAAACGTTCGTAAAAACACCATTCTTTTCGGCAAATGAAACTTCGAGTTGCCCGCCTTTGACGTTGAGTCTTATGCGGTCAGATGCCGTTTTCCCGGTCTTGTACATGGCAATGGCAACCGCCGTCGCTCCGGTTCCGCACGAGAGCGTTTCGTCTTCGACACCTCGTTCGTATGTCCGCATCGAAAAACTTCCGTCGGCTTCGGCCTTCACGAAGTTGACATTACTGCCTTTTTGTCCGTAAAGCGAGCCGTACCGAATTTGGGAACCTCTACCGAACACGTCGAAATTCTCGAGGTCTTCGACCATTTCAATGTGATGGGGCGAACCCGTGTCGAGGAACGTATAACCATCCTCTACGTTCACCGATGCCACGTCTTTCATCTGTAGCGAAATAATATCGTCGAATAAATTTGCGAAATGCGGCCCGTCCGACGCTATAAAACGGGCGGTTTCCCCAACTACGTCTAAATTGCGGGCGAAAGCGACAAGGCAGCGTCCGCCATTGCCACACATCGATCCGGGATTTCCGTCTGAATTGTAATATACCATCCTGAAGTCGTAATCGGGATCGTTTTCAAGCAGCAGCAATCCGTCGCCGCCAATGCCAAAACGTCGGTCGCAAAGATGTGCAACAAGCCCGGTATCGTTTTTGGGGAACGTGAGGCCACGGTTGTCGACGACCACAAAATCGTTGCCCGTTCCCTGGTATTTGGAGAATCTGATTTCCATATCCCAAAAGTACGAAGATTTAAAGTAAAGTTAAACGCTGTTAAGGCGTGGTTAAAGTGATTTTGCGATTGCAATAAACGAATAATTTTGATGTTAAAATCATACGTTATCAAACAAGCAATTTTACGTCCGTTGCCAAATCCTGATTTCTTTCGGAATTAAACGGATAAATTCCAAAAACAATTCAATAAAGATGAAAAGATTCTCTAGTTTATTCCTGGTGTCTTTGTTAAGCGGCGGCATTACGTTGGGCGCTTACAAATTATTGTCTGAGGAGAAGGTTTTCTCAAACGACAAACCCGTCATTTCGATCGCTCCGGAAAACCATACGCGTACCGTTGGTTTTGGCGGGGCCGAAAATATCGATTTTACCGCAGCGGCCGATAAAGCCGTGCATTATGTGGTTCACGTCAAGAACGTTTCCTATCGCACCGTCAACAATCCTATGCTCGAATATTTTTACGGATACCGCGGCGGCCAGCAACAGGAACAGGTGGGGACCGGATCGGGCGTCATCATTTCGGAAGACGGTTACATCGTAACCAACAACCATGTGATCAAGGATGCGTCAGAGCTAGAAGTCACGCTCAACAACCGCAAATCGTATAAAGCGAAATTGATCGGCTCTGATTCCAAAATGGACATTGCATTGCTCAAGATCGATGCAGACGAAAAACTCCCGTACACCGCCTTCGCGAATTCCGACCAGATCAAAGTCGGCGAATGGGTGCTTGCCGTCGGAAACCCGTACAACCTGACCTCGACGGTTACCGCCGGAATCGTATCGGCCAAAGCCAGGAACCTCAGCGGAGACGGATTGCAGTCGTTCATCCAGACCGACGCGGCCGTCAATCCCGGCAATTCGGGAGGCGCGCTCGTCAATACGAATGGCGAACTCGTCGGTATCAACACCATGATTTCATCAATGACGGGTTCTTATGTAGGCTATTCGTTCGCGGTTCCGTCCAACGTCGCGCGAAAAATCGTAGAGGATATCCTCGAATTCGGAAATACACAACGCGCCATCATGGGCGTCCAGGGAACCGAGTTGAACAGCAAGATTTCCCAGGAGCTCAACGTGGGCCGCACTTCCGGATTCTATGTAAGCGCCGCCACGAAAGGTTCGGGAGCTGAAAAAGCCGGTTTGCGAAAAGGCGATGTGATCACCCAGGTCGACGGACACGACATTTACAGTTTTGCAGATCTCAACTCGGTAATCACGACGAAACGCCCGAACGACATCGTCAACGTGACTTACATTCGCGATGCCAAGACCTACACAACCGGCGTTCGACTCATCAAAAATGAGTTTGCGACCGTGGAATTCAAGGGCATGGAACTTTCCAATATGTCGACTGCTGACAAAAAACGGTTCCGCGTAAGTTACGGCGTCAAGATAGATGACGTAAAAAACGAAAGGCTTCAGGAATATGCCGACGAGCTCAAAGGCGGCGTGATCCTGTCGATCGGGAACGTCAAGGTTTCGGATGTGGAAACAGTCTCGGGCTTGTTGAAGCGCATCGGAGACGAACAATCGGTACAAGTGCAATTGATGACGAGCAACGGCGAACTCGTGCGCGTGATCATGTAACCCAAAAAAGTAGATTTTGAGAAAAGGCCATCCTTGCGGGTGGCTTTTTTTTTGCGAATTCGCGGCTTAAAATTTCATGGGCTCACCTCGATTCCTCAGCATCCTTTAATCCGTTAATCCGCGGCTAAAATTTTATGGATTCAGGTTAAATTGGCGATTTGAACTTTCGTTGAGTCAGGAGTTTCTTTCTTGCAGCGGATTCGCAATTTTTTGATGGATTTACGTTCTGCGATTCGAAAATTCAACCCACGCAGCCACATTTTTTTATTTAGCCGCGAATTCGCGAATTCGCGGCTTTAAATTTTACGGCTCATGACAATTCCATTAGGATCCTTTAATCCTTTAATCCGCGGCAAAATTTCATAGTTCATGTTCAACTGGCGATTTGTGTCACGTGTTTTTTTTTGCCGCGGATTCGCAGATTTTTTTGATGGACTTACATTCTGCGATTCGAAAATTCAACACATTCAGCCACGTTTTTTTTATTTAGCCGCAAATTCGCGAATTCGCGGCTTTAAAATTTCGTAAGCCGTCGATTCCATCAGCATCCTTTAATCCTTTAGTCCGCGGCTAAAATTTCATAGTTCACGCTCAATTGGCGATTTGAGCTTCCGTTGTGTTTCACGAGCTTTTTTTTGCCGCGGATTCGCAGATTTTTTTGATGGACTTACATTCTGCGATTCGAAAATTCAACACATTCAGCCACGTTTTTTTTATTTAGCCGCAAATTCGCGAATTCGCGGCTTTAAAATTTCTTGGGCTCACGTCGATTCCATTAGCATCCGTTAATCCGTTAATCCGCGGCTAAATTTCATAGTTTATGTTCAACTGGCGATTTATGTTCAGGTGTTTTTTTTTGCCGCGGATTCGCGGATTTTTTGATGGATTTACGTTCTGCGATTCGCAAATTCAACCCACGCAGCCACATTTTTTTATTTAGCCGCGAATTCGCGATTTCGCAGCTTCAAATTTCATGGGCTCACGCCGATTCCATTAGAATCCTTTAATCCTTTAATCCGCGGCTAAAATTTCACAGTTCACGTTCAATTGGCGATTTGAACTTTCGTGGTGTGTCACGTGTTTTTTTTGCCGCGGATTCGCGGATTTTTCTGATGGATTTGTACTTAATCTGCGATTCGAAAAATCAACACACGCAGCCACGTTTGTTTTATTTAGCCGCGAATTCGCGAATTCGCGACTTTAATCTCATGGGCTCACGTCGATTCCATTAGCATCCTTTAATCCGTTAATCCGCGGCAAAATTTCATAGTTCATGTTCAACTGGCGATTTGTGTCACGTGTTTTTTTTTGCCGCGGATTCGCGGATTTTTTTGATGGACTTCTGCGATTCGAAAATTCAACACATGCGGCCACGTTTTTTTATTTAGCCGCGAATTCGCGAATTCCCGGCTTTAAATTTCACGGCTCATGACGATTCCATTAGCATCCGTTAATCCGTTAATCTGCGGCAAAATTTCATAGTTCATGTTCAACTGGCGATTTGTGTCACGCGTTTTTTTTTTGCCGCGGATTCGCAGATTTTTTTGATGGATTTACGTTCTGCGATTCGAAAAATCAACACACGCAGCCACGTTTGTTTTATTTAGCCGCGAATTCGCGAATTCGCGGCTTTAAAATTTCTTGGGCTCACGTCGATTCATTAGCATCCGTTAATCCTTTAATCCGCGGCAAAATTTCATAGTTCATATTCAACTGGCGATTTATGTTCACTTGTTTTTTTTTGCCGCGGATTCGCAGATTTTTTTGATGGATTTACGTTCTGCGATTCGCAAATTCAACACATGCGGCCACGTTTTTTTATTTAGCCGCGAATTCGCGAATTCCCGGCTTTAAATTTCACGGCTCATGACGATTCCATAAGCATCCTTTAATCCTTTAATCCGCGGCAAAATTTCATAGTTCATGTTCAACTGGCGATTTGTGTCACGTGTTTTTTTTGCCGCGGATCCGCAGATTTTTTTGATGGATTTACGTTCTGAGATTCGCAAATTCGAAACACGCAGCCACGTTTTTTTTATTTAGCCGCGAATTCGCGAATTCGCGGCTTTAAATTTCAAGGGCTCACGTCGATTCCATTAGCATCCTTTAATCCTTTAATCCGCGGCTAAAAATTTTATGGATTCACGTTCCATCGACAAGGTGAAAACTTCAAGGTTAATTATGCCGCACGTTTTTTTGCCGCGAATTTGCGAATTGGGGGCTCACAATCAAAAATACAGAATCCTACTTCAATTAACATCCCACCTCAATCCGCCGTCTTAAAATCCTTTACGGAAACACCTGTTTACTAAGAAAAAAGCAACAAAATAATCTACGAAAACGTTTGAAATAATTTACATTTGCCGAAAATTTCAATAATCACTAACCACACACAACTAATGACTACAGCAAGCTTGTACGAAAAAGAGGTAGCTTATCAAGCCGACAGAAGGCGCGCCGCGGTAGAATTCATCCGCATCGTTTCTGATCTTTGGTACGATAAATCGATCGAAATGGTACTGTTTCGCAACCAACTGATCAATTGCAACGTAAGCGACATCATCAATTTGCACGAATATGCGGGTGAATTCGTCGGAAAGCCCATTTCGGTATTCGATTCTGTCGAAATCGCCAAAGCCATCCTATCCATGGATCTGCCGCCCGCCAAACTCGACATCGGCAAACTTACGCACGAGTATCGCTCGGAAGACAACCACTATCCGAACGCAACTTCTTTTATCATTGACAAGCTCGCCAATGCACGCGACTTCAAAAACAACAAACCGAAAGACGTCGTCCTTTACGGGTTTGGGCGCATCGGGCGCTTGCTCGCACGCGAACTCATGTCCAAAACCGGCAAGGGAACTCAGTTAAGGCTACGCGCGATCGTGACCCGCGACAAGAACGACGCGGTCTATCTTGAAAAACGTGCGTCGTTGTTGCGATACGATTCGATCCATGGGGATTTTCAAGGTTCGGTCATAGCCGATCCGGACCACAAGGCGCTCATCATCAACGGAACGACGGTACATATCATCACAGCAAATTCTCCCGAAGAGATCGATTATACCGAATATGGTTTTTCTGATGCGTTGGTCATCGACAATACTGGCGCATTCACGACACAGGAAGCACTTTCTCGCCATCTTACATCGAAAGGCGTCGACAAGGTTTTGCTGACCGCTCCCGGAAAAGGTGTCCCGAATATCGTTCACGGCGTGAACCATCTTGAATACGATCCTGCGGAAGTCGATATTTTTTCAGCTGCCTCTTGCACGACAAATGCCATCACGCCTATCCTGAAAGCCGTCGAGGATACGCTTGGCGTCGTAAAAGGACACCTGGAAACGATCCACGCCTATACGAACGACCAAAACCTCGTAGACAACATGCACAAAAAATACCGTCGTGGTCGTGCGGCCGCGCTAAACATGGTCATAACCGAGACCGGAGCCGGTAGCGCCGTGGCGAAAGCCCTGCCTTCCCTGACCGGAAAATTGACTTCAAATGCGATTCGGGTGCCGGTTCCGAACGGCTCGCTCGTGGTCTTGAACCTCGAAGTGGAGCGAGAAACTTCGGTAGACGAGATCAATTCCATCATGAAACAATATGCGCTCGAAGGCGAATTGGTCGAACAGATCAAATATTCGCTCAACAACGAGCTTGTTTCTTCGGACATCGTCGGAACTTCCGCTCCTTCCATTTACGACAGCAACGCCACGATTGTGTCCCCTGACGGAAAAAGCATCGTGCTCTACGTCTGGTATGACAACGAATACGGTTACAGCCATCAAGTAATACGACTGGCCAAATACGTTTCTAAAGTGAGACGCTACACGTATTATTAAGATTTTACGCTTACCTAACTGGAAAAATCCGTCACGAATAGGGCGGATTTTTTTTGTAATTTAGTTATCGTCTCTATACAAAAAGCCAGGTTCCGAACATCGATTATTTCGAAACACATGTAGTTATGAGTGAAAATCAAAGAATGATCAAACTGTTCCGCGACTTGTTCGACGGCGATCCATGGCTCGACTCGGCGTTGATGCCGACACTGCGCGGCATTTCCGCGGAAAAAGCGGCCGAAAAACCGAGTTCCGTCGTCAACTCGATTTGGGAAGTGGTGTATCACGTCAGGATGTGGCGCGATGTGGTTCTGAATCGCGTTAACGGCGAATTCGACCCTACGCCGGAACACAATTATTTTCTGGAAATATCCGACACATCAGCCGAAGCCTGGAAAAAACTGCTCTCGGAACTCGAACAAACACAAGTGGACTGGCTGAATTTTCTCGAAAAAGTGAGCCCTGAAAAATTGTCCGAAAAATACCTCGATTCCGGCTACACGGTTTACGATTTTATTTTCGGCATCATGCAACACGACGCTTACCACTTGGGGCAATTGGCGTTGCTCGTCAAATACCGATTGTAAGATTGGTGCTGCATCTCTTCCGGTCAGCGCGGATGACGTTTCCGTTTATCGAGGCTGTTTTTCAGGATGGGAACGATTTTTTGGATGGCAAAAGCGATCGCGACACCCGTCAGGAATCCGCTGACCAAACCGATCAGAAGACCCGTTCCTGCGGCGATGGCGTCCGTCCACCATTTCATTAAGCGGTTGAGCGTCCATAAAACGATCGCGCCAGCAAAACCTGAAGCCGATGTCGTAAAAATGACGGCAAATGCCTTGAAACCTTTCGTAACCGATTTTTGGTGGATGCCTACGAGCAACGAAGCCGAGAGTGCACCCATTGAGATCAGGCCGAAAATGACCAGCAGCCCAAGCACTGTAAGAACGATCCCGATGGCTACGCAAACTCCAATCGCGATGATTCCGATGACCAACAGGGAAAACAGAAACAGGTTGAATTCATCGTCAGGGACGTGTTCGGCAGGCATCGTGCCCGTCAAGCCGAAAATATCCAGGATCGGCATTATCGGCTCCATTTCCATCGTTTAAGCCGTTTTGGGTTTGGTCAGGTAATAGACCGGAATTCCGATAAGCATGATCAACACGCCCCAACCGCATGTATCGGTCCTGAACCATAATAACGAAAGCGAAATCGCGGTGGCCACGACGATGTACAAGGCAGGAAGTACCGGATAACCGAAGGCTTTGTACGGACGATCGACATCCGGCATCGACCGGCGCAATTTAAAAATCCCGTAAATGGTCAGGATGTAGAAAATCAAGACGATGATGACCACAAAGTCGAGTAAATCACCATATTTTCCGGTGAGGCAAAGCGCCGACGCCCAAATGCATTGCACCCAAAGCGCCCAGGCAGGAACGCTGTGTGCGTTGAGATGTGCCGCTTTCCTGAGGAACAATCCGTCCTTGGCCATTGTATAATAAACACGGGCTCCCGCCATGATGAGGCCATTATTGCAGGCAAAAGTAGAAATCATGATCATGACCGCGATGATGTATGTGCCGATGTCACCGAAGATATATTCCGAGGCCACGACCGCGACACGATCGGAAGGAGCTGTGGCGATTTGCTGCAACGGAACCACCGCGAGATACATCACGTTGGCCAGAAAATAAATCACACTGACGGTCAGGGTTCCCAGGAAAAGGCTTAACCCGACATTGCGCTGGGGATTTTTGATCTCAGCGGCGATGAAAGTGACGCCGTTCCAGGCATCGCTCGAAAAAAGCGAACCCACCATCGCGGCTGAAATCGCGCCCATCAGGGCCGTTCCGCTCACGGGTGACCAAATTCCACTATCGGCGTCAAGCGATTGGGTAAACCATCCGCCGGAAAAGTTCGCATCCCATGTTTCGGCTTTGGCGGCCAGCAACAATCCGAAGATGATGAGCCCGGCGAGTGAGAGAATCTTGATGATCGTCAGCACCGTTTGCAATATTTTGCCATTCTTGACGCCCCGGCTGTTGATGTAGCTCAAAAGCACAATGGTGATGATCGATACGATCTGTGCGGCGCTGAGCCGGAAGGATCCGGCCTCCAACAAAATGTTGTTCTCGCTGAACGGTTCGAAAATATAGGCGGCGAACTTGGAAAATGCGACACCTACCGCGGCGATCGTCCCGGTTTGTATTACGGCGAAAAAACTCCATCCGTATAAAAATGCCGTAAGCTTGCCATACGCTTCTTTTAAATAAACATATTGCCCGCCTGCTTTCGGAAACATGGCGCTAAGTTCGCCATAACTGACGGCGGCAACCACGGTTATCAGTCCCGTCAGCGCCCAAATCAGCAGCAGCCACGGAGCCGATCCCACCTGGCGCACCATATCTGAGCTTACGATAAAAATTCCGGACCCGATCATCGATCCTACCACGAGCATCGTCCCGTCCAGCAGTCCGAGTTCGCGTTTGAAATGTTCCTGTTCTTGTTCTTGCATTGGTTGGTTGGTTTATCGGCCGCGCGCACCGTTGATTTGGCCGGGCGAGTTCGGATAAAGATAGCAAACTAATCCAGAAAACATACACGGCAAAAATTTGGGACATCGGCATAAAAAACTACAACATCGCGCCAAAAACCTGCAAGCCAGAATGCGCCACCTTGATTACTTTTACGACATGGACAAGCTGCTAATCGGAACTTCGGCATTTTACAACGGCAAATGGAAAGGCATCTTCTACCCTGAAACCTTGGCCTCAAAAGAATGGTTCGCCTTCTATTGCGCGCACTTCAACACTTTTGAGATCAACGCCACATTTTACAAATTCCCGACGTTGAAAACGATGCAAGGCTGGAATTCCAAAAGTCCGGAAGGTTTCACATATGCGGTAAAAGCACCTAAATTGATCACACACATCAAGCGTTTCGAAAATTGCAGCGAGGAAATCCGACAATTTTATGAGGTTTGCCAGGCCGGGCTTCAGGAGAAACTGGGAGCGCTGCTGTTCCAATTGCCGCCTTCGTTTTCGTATTCCGAACAGCGACTGGAACTTATCCTTTCCAATCTCGATCCCGCCTTGCCTAACGTCGTCGAGTTCCGTCATAAGAGTTGGTGGCGGGACGACGTGAGCGACGCCCTGGAAAAAAACAATACCGCATTCTGCACACCAAGTTATCCCGGGTTGCCGGATGACGTAATCATTACCCGCGACATTGCCTACATCCGGCTTCACGGAACACCCAAATTGTTCTATTCGAGTTACGCAAAAGACGATTTGATGCGATTCCTGGCACAGGCGGCAACGGCGAAAACAGTGTTTATTTATTTCAACAATACTGCCAGCGCGGCGGGAATCGAAAATGCATTGCTGGTGAAATCCTTGTCGCCAAATGCGTTATCTTTAGGAAAATGATCCGTATGAAAAAAACGATTGCTTTTATTACCGACACCCATCTCTCTGAAAAACTTCCCGTGACAACCGATCAGGAAAAGCACTGGAATATCATACTTGAAGACGTCCGCTCGCGCCAACTGGACGCCATCGTCATAGGAGGTGACATTGGCGAGCCCGGCTCGTATCCTGAATTTTTCGAGTCGTTGAGACGTTTCGACGGAGACGTTTCGATTATTCCTGGAAATCACGATCTCACTTCGGCATTACTGCCTCACTTTGCCAACCCTGAACATCCTGATTCAGCGGAATTGTATTACAGTTCTTCTGACGGGAATTTCCTGTACCTGTTCCTCGATTCGTCGACCGACGCGATCAGCGAACCGCAACTGCACTGGCTCGGCGAGAAATTGGAAGGCAACCAGTCGAAAATCCTGTTGTTTATCCATCATCCGATTTACGAAGTCGACAGTTACGTCGACAGGAAATATCCGTTGCAGAACCGTGACGCCGTGCGTTCGCTGCTCGAGAATCAGCAACACGAGGTATTTATTTTTTGCGGACATTACCATTGCCAGGACGAAACGGGATCAGGGGCGATATCGCAATACACGACTCCGGCCGTTTCGTATCAGGTCAGGAAGGGAACCCAGGAACTTGACGCCCATTCGGACTATTTCGGATACCGGCTCATCACGCTTGAAAACGGAAATGTGAAAAACGAAACCATCGAATTCAGCTCATGAATCAGGACGAATTACGGCATCTTGCCACACAACTGAGCCATCCCGAGGGCGAATTCGGCATTTACCTGGCTGAAAACATGAACGAGACCAATATTGGGATGACGCGAAATTCGATTGCCAATCTCAACCTTTCCGCAAACGACTCGGTTATGGAATTGGGCCACGGCAATTGCGGACATCTGAACGAACTGCTTTCTATTGCCGAGGGAATTTGGTACGAAGGTTTTGAGATTTCCGAAACCATGCATTCGGAAGCGAAACGGCTTAACCCAGATCGGGCCGACAATGTGCATTTTTCGCTTTACGACGGCGTTGCAATCCCGGCTGTCGACGATCACTTCGACAAAGCTTTTAGTGCAAATACCCTGTATTTCTGGCCCGACGTCGTGAAAATGCTCAACGAAATAAACCGAGTCCTCAAGCCCGGAGGAATTTTTTGCCTGACGTTTGCAGAAAAGGATTCGATGGAACAATTGGCGTTTACCGGATTCGTGTTCCGGCTCTACATGCCTGATGACATTGAAAAGCTGTTGGGCCAAACCAACTTTACGCTCTCGCGCATCGACCGTCAATACGAGGATGTGATGAGCAAGATGGGCCATCACATCAAACGGCATTTCGTGACGATGGTGCTTTCCAAAACCAAAAAGTGATTTCCCTTCGGTATATGTTCCACACAACGATCCGGCGCTGGCTGTAACATTGTTCTCCCAGAAAAGAATTTTACGAATAGTGTTACATTTTTTACAATCTCAAAAAAATTGTAACAAGGTTTCCGAAGACAAATTGCGGCATAAAAAAAGCCTCCCATGGTGAGAGACTTTTGTATTGGAATTCAATTTTCGATCAGGCTTCGGCCGCGATCAAATTCAACGCTGAACCCGCGACGAACCAGCCGATCTGGCCTTCGTTGTACGTGTGGTTGGTCATGATGATGTCCTTTGAACCGTCCTTGTGGACGAATTCCAAAGTCAGTTGTTTGCCAGGAGCGAACTCGGTCAAATCAAGGAAGTTGATCGTATCGCCTTCCTGGATCAGATCGTAATCGGCTTCGTTGGCAAACGTGAGCGCGAGCATTCCCTGTTTTTTCAGGTTGGTCTCGTGGATACGCGCGAACGATTTCACCAAAACGGCTTTCACGCCAAGGAAACGGGGCTCCATTGCAGCGTGTTCACGAGATGAACCTTCGCCATAGTTATGGTCGCCTACGACAATCGACGGAATTCCGTGCGCCTTGTAATCGCGCTGAACGGCCGGAACGGCGTCGTATTGCCCGCTGATTTCATTCTTGACCGAATTGGCCTTCATGTTATAGGCGTTGATCGCCCCAATCAGCATGTTGTTGGAAATGTTGTCCAAATGTCCGCGGAAGCGCAACCATGGCCCGGCCATCGAAATATGGTCAGTAGTACATTTTCCAAACGCTTTGATCAGCAATCGGGCACCGGTAATGTTTTTTCCGTCCCAAGCCTCGAAAGGCGCGAGAAGCTGCAAACGCTCAGATGTCGGGCTAACCGCGACTTTCACGCCGGAACCGTCCTCGGCCGGAGCCTGATAACCGGCGTCTTCAACGGCAAAACCACTCGGTGGCAATTCATCTCCGGATGGCTCGTCCAAACGGACTTCCATCCCGTCTTCGTTGATCAAAGTGTCGGTCAATGGGTTAAAGCTCAAATCCCCTGCGATGGCCAAAGCCGTTACCAATTCCGGAGAACCTACGAACGCCAAAGTGTTCGGGTTACCGTCGGCACGCTTGGAGAAGTTACGGTTGAATGAGTGCACGATCGTGTTGCGCTCTTCCTTTTCTGCACCTTCGCGGTCCCACATCCCGATACACGGGCCACAGGCGTTGGCGAAAACAGTCGCACCAATCTTGTCGAAAGTGTCGATGAAACCGTCGCGCTCAATCGTATAACGCACTTGTTCGGAACCCGGCGTGATGGTAAATTGTGCTTTGGTCTTCAACTTTTTATCGGCGACTTGTTTGGCGAGTGAAGCGGAACGTGCGATGTCTTCGTAAGATGAATTCGTACACGATCCTATAAGCCCAACCTGGATTTGAAGGGGCCAATCGTTCTTGAGCGCCTCTTCTTTCATTTTGGAAATAGGCGTGGCAAGATCCGGTGTAAACGGCCCGTTCAGGTGAGGCTCGAGTTCGGAAAGGTTGATCTCGATTACCTGGTCGAAATACTGCTCCGGGTTTGCATAAACTTCAGCATCGGCCGTAAGGTAGTCGGCGATTTCGTTTGCGGCATCGGCTACATCGGCGCGACCGGTAGAACGCAGGTAGCGATCCATCGATTCGTCATATCCGAAAGTAGACGTCGTGGCGCCGATTTCAGCACCCATATTACAGATCGTTCCCTTTCCGGTACACGACATGGCTTTCGCACCTTCGCCGAAATATTCGACGATGGCGCCGGTTCCTCCCTTAACCGTAAGGATTCCGGCCACTTTAAGGATGACGTCTTTCGGAGCGGTCCATCCGGAAAGTTTTCCCGTCAAATGAACACCGATAAGTTTCGGGAACTTCAATTCCCAAGCCATCCCGGACATTACGTCGACAGCATCGGCGCCTCCTACTCCAATGGCGACCATTCCGAGACCACCGGCGTTGACCGTGTGGGAATCCGTCCCGATCATCATACCGCCAGGGAATGCGTAATTCTCAAGCACCACTTGGTGGATGATACCTGCTCCGGGCTTCCAGAACCCGATGCCATATTTGTTGGAAATGGAAGACAGAAAGTCAAACACTTCGTTCGACTGTTGCTTGGCGCGTGCCAAATCTGTCTTCGCATCAACTTTTGCCTGTATAAGGTGGTCGCAGTGAACCGTAGTTGGAACCGCAACCTTGTTTTTGCCGGCATGCATGAACTGCAAAAGTGCCATCTGGGCCGTAGCATCCTGGCACGCGACGCGATCCGGTGCGAAGTCTACGTAATCCTTTCCTCTGGTAAACGCCTTCGAAGGCATTCCTTCCCAAAGATGGTTGTATAAAATCTTTTCGGAAAGGGTAAGCGGGCGACCCACGATCTCTCTAGCCTTGTCGACGCGGCCGGGCATATTGGCATACACCTTTCTGATCATTTCAATATCAAAAGCCATATTGTTGGTTTGTTAATTTGTGTGCTGCAAATTTACGCAATTCGCCTCATAGCTGAAATATTTTTAATAAAATGAACAAATCGGGATATTATTATTTCCAATAATCACGAAACACTGAATTTAATTACACAAAAACGGAATCACTCTAAAAATTTTACCGATTTGTTAATTTAAAATGAATTTATTGCCGATTCGGAAAAACGGCCTGCTCGAGGGCATTGGCCAATACACTTGGAATGATTCTAAATTAACTCCTGAAATCGATTTCGCTGCGGATATCGCGCAAATCCATGATGGGTTTTTCGAACAATCGATAGAGCGCAAAACTAATCAGGACCGTAAGGGTAAAATATACAGCGGCTGTCGCTGTCCATCCCCAATCACTCAAGAAAAAGTGGTGCAAAAGCTGCATGACGACGCCATAGTGAACGAGATACATCGCATACGAAATCTTGCTGATTCCCGTGATCGCTCGCCCAACTCCGTAAGGCCGTTTGCGCCAAGAGGATAACAGCGGCAACATTCCGCCTATAGAAAAAGAAAGCAGCGGCAAAAAAAGGACATTCCAGAAAAAAGGGTGTTCGCCCACGCCAATTCCTAAAATCGAGGCGCCGAAAAGCAAAAACATGGCACTGAACACCGCGATGAATGCGGCGAGCCATTGTGTCTTTCGCCAAATACGGGATTTGTTGATGGCGATCCAGCTTGCGATAACGCCGGTCAGGATAGCGTCTATGCGGTAAATTACGACACCTTTGAGATAAAGGCTCCATTCAGTGAGGGTTGTATGGTTCGTATTGATGGCGTACACCATTTTCGTTCCGATAAAAACAACGTACAAAACCAGGACGGTCGCCAGAAAAACGCTGCTCCTGTTCAGGCGTTTGAAAAAAGCGACGGACGCAAGCAAAGCAAACGGCAATATTACGTAAGCGAATTCCTCAATCGAAAGGCTCCACGATTCCGGGAAAAACACCGGCATGCGATTACCGAAGTTCTGGAGAAAGAAAAAATACTCCCAGATGCCGTCGATCTCGTAGCCGACGATTCCCAAGGCTATGACGATATTGACGCAAAGAATCAGGAAATAATTCGGGAGCGTGCGATACCAGCGCCTTTTTAAAAATCGGCGTACCGAGACGAAGTTGAAATCCGGATCTTCAAACGAGCGGAACATGATCCTGCCGATGAGAAATCCGCTGAGCACGAAAAAAACCTCGACACCGACAAAGCCGAGCAGCGAAAACAGCATGTTGACGGTATCGAAACTCTTTGGAAGGATCCAGGTCAGGTGGCCCAACAACACCATGGAAATGGCAGTCGCCCGCATAAAGTCAAGCCCGAAAATCCTATCGCTCAATTGCGGATGTGTCCGACCCATAAATTCGTAAGTTTGCAATCATGGCAAAATCAAAGGTATACAAAATAATCGGCGGTGCATTTGTCCTTGCTTGCATGGCCGCCGCGATCGGCTATTCCACGTTGAGCAACCGCCACAAAGCCATAGTCAAAACGGAATTCCTGCATCGCACCGGGCTCGTCGACAATCAATGGAAAATCGGCGACGACCGGAAAACTTTCAAAATGCTTTCCCCGACATTGCTCATCGACGGGATCTACAAGTCGATGGAAGGCCCGAAAGCCTCAAATTACGTACAGCTTTCGCCCGATTCGTCATTGATCTGGATCACGGGTTTTGAAGTGAAAGCCGTAGACGCCAAAACGCGGGAACGTCTTTCGGACGATTTCATCTGCCACACCAACATCGATTTCAACGATGCGAAATATTTCGGTGGTTTCGGATTGTCGGACCGAATCGGCAAGCACTATCCAAGGATGACTTCGCTTTCGCACGGAATAGAGAATTTTCATTTGCCAAAAGGTTACGGCATCCCGATGAGGGGAAACGATTTGCTGATGGTTACCACCGAATCCCTGAACCACAACCTCAAGGACGAGCACCGCTGGATCAAACACGAAGTCGCGATCGACTACGGCCAGCACGACGGACAACTAAAACCGCTGATGAGCCGAACCATTTTTATCATGTTGCCGTTCGACCAGAAAAATCCATATAAGGAACCACTCGACCCGGCGGCCAACAGTTGCATTCCGGTCGAAACCAAAAACCATACGTATGACAATGGCCATGGGGAAAAACTTTCGGGACATTGGGTGATTCCCGTCGGGAAGAAATCGTACAGAAGCGAGGTGAATTCACAATTGCAGCTGAAAGACAGCCTGAGGCTACATGCGGCGGCCATTCACGTCCATCCGTTCGCGACCTCGATTGCGCTTGTCGACAAAACCGAACGGCAAACGATTTTCACCAGCAGGATGATCAATCACAAAAACAGGATCGGCCTTGAAAAAGTGGAGGATTTCGTTTCCGAAAAGGGAATTTGGCTTTACGGCGACCACGAGTACGAATTGGTGCTTACTGTCGACAATACTTCAGATATCGCCCAAGATATGATGGGCAGCGCATTCCTGTTCTTTTACGACCGCGAACTCGAACAAAAAATCAGAACAGGGAAGAAATGATTTTTTCTATGGCGATATTTTCGGCGTCGGCTTTGTAGTTTTTCACGACGCGATGGCGCAAAATTCCGGTGGCGACCGCCTTTACGTCTTCGATATCGGGAGAATATTTACCATTGAATGCGGCATGGGCCTTCGCAGCCAGGATCAGGTTTTGCGAGGCGCGCGGGCCTGCTCCCCAATCGATGTAATTTTTTACGAACTCCGTGGCGAGTTGATTGTCCGGACGGGTTTTGGATACTAACGTCACGGCGTATTCGATGACGTTGTCGGCAACCGGAACGCGACGGATCAAATGTTGGAAGTCAATGATTTCCGCATCCGAAAACAGCGAATTCACGGTAGGTTTTTCGTCAGATGTCGTCGCCTTTACGACCTGGACTTCTTCAGCGAAACTCGGATAATCGAGCTTTATCGAAAACATGAAACGATCGAGCTGGGCTTCCGGCAACGGATACGTCCCTTCCTGTTCGATTGGGTTTTGAGTCGCCAAAACGAAATACGGAAGCGACAATTTGTGGTTTTCGCCCGCGATCGTCACAGCGCGCTCCTGCATCGCCTCAAGCAAGGCCGCCTGCGTTTTTGGCGGCGTACGGTTGATTTCGTCTGCGAGGATGATATTCGAAAATATCGGGCCTTTTATGAATTTGAAGTTGCGGTTTTCGTCGAGGATTTCGCTTCCCAAAATATCGGACGGCATCAGATCGGGCGTAAACTGTATGCGCTTGAAATCCAATCCCAATGCCTGGGCGATCGTATTGACCATTAGCGTTTTTGCCAATCCCGGCACTCCCACCAAAAGCGCGTGGCCTCCGGAAAATATGGCGAGCAGGATTTGATCGACGACCTCTTCCTGACCCACGATGATTTTGGAGATTTCCCTTTTGAGCAGGTTGCGTTTTTCTACGAGATTTTGGATGGCGGCTACGTCAGACATTTGCGTGTTATTTGGTGTTTTCGATATAATCAGCTGCCAAAATACGAATTTGTAACGCAAATCCGACAGGCAACGTCAAGCCGACGATTACTTTTTCTTAAGCCAGTCGTTGGTAAACTCGCAGGCGCTGTATTCGCCGTTGATCTTGATATAGGTATCCTTGATTTTATCGTCGAACCACTTCCCTATCGCACGAAGCTGCTTTTCTTTCAACGCCAGTGCTTTGATCTTAGTGTAATCTTTGGCGTAGTCCGCGGTGTGTTCTTCGTAGCGGTTGGTTACCGTCAATAATTTGTACTTTTTCTTGCCGCTTGGCTCGGTTTCGAGAATAGGGTTGGAAACCTCATTGTTCTTGAGATTCGTCACGTCGCGACCGAAAGCCGGATCGAGTTTGTTCAGCTCAAATCGCGTATCCTGTGTTTTTGGATTGATGAGGATGCCGCCGTTTGCGCGGGTTTCCTTTTCATCGCTCATAGTACGGGCAGCGTCGGCGAACGAGATTTCACCGTCGTCTATTCGTTTCTTGATCAGGGCTGCTTTTTCCTTGGCTTCCCTCATATCGGATTCCGAGACTTTCGGCACCATCAGGATGTGGCGCAATTCCACTTCCTGTCCGCGGATTTTCTCTACCATGATGATGTGATAGCCGAATTCTGAAGCAAATGGCTCTGATATTTCCCCTTCGCCCAAACTGAAAGCCACGTCTTTGAATTCCTTTACGAATTGCGTCTTTCGATTGATCTTATAAAAACCGCCGGTCGAACTCGAGCCTTTGTCGTCGGTATACAAAACCGCTTTTCCAAAGAAACTCGCGCCATCCTGGACTTCTTTTTTGATTTCCTTTAATTTTCGGATCACTTTATCGGTTTCGGCCTGGCTGACTTTCGGTTCGACGACGATTTGGGAAACTTCCATTTCGGCTCCAAACGACGGCAACTCTTCTTTCGGTATTTTGTTGAAGAATGTACGCACCTCTTCTGGCGTGATCTTGACCTCATCGATAATCTTGTCGCGCTCCTGCTCCACGAGCATGTTGGTCTTCAGGACTTCGAACATCTCAGAGCGGAAATCCTCTTCGTTGTCTTTGTTGAAATACGACACTACTTTATCGATCGTGCCCAATTGCTCGACCATGTAGTCCAACTGCTTGTTCATCTTTTCGCGAACCTGGCTGTCCTGGATCACGATACTGTCCTGTATGGCCTGGTGAGCGTACAATTTATCTTCCATAAGCTTGCCCAGCAACTGGCAACGCGTGATGGCCGAAATATCGGCGCCCTGGCTCTTGATCTCGAGGTAGGCTTTGTCGATATCCGAATCGAGGATCAGGTAATCGCCAATCGTTGCGATGATCCCGTCGACTTTCTGGCGCTTCTGGAAAACCGGCTCGGTGTTTTGGGCGACGTCTGTCGTGTCTTGGGCTCCGGCGAACATCGGCATCAAAATCCCGACGACCAGGATCAACTTACTTATAAATTTCATATTTCTTGTCTTTAATGGCATCTTCAATTATATCTTTTTCGAACGATTTGATCAATTCGAGTTTTCTCTTGTTGAGAATGACCTCTTTCAAGGTCGGTTTAATGTATTCGTACGGGCTGACCTGGTTGCGGCCGAGGACGCTCCGGATCTTGACCAGGTACACGTCGAGCGAATCGCCTTTCTGGATCGACTTGCCTCCGGAAATATATTCGTCCCGGTTTTCGGGCGTGATGAACGGAAGCTTCGAAAAAACCTGTTCCATATCGACCCAAACGCTGTCGTTGAACGCAAAATCCTTGAACTGCAACGAATAAGTGTCCCAGAATTTCTGGTCCGACTTGCGGAAATCAAAGAATTTCTGTTTGATCGTGGCATATCTCGGATTGTCTTTCGGGACGTGTACGTACCTTAAACGCACCAAAGTGCCATTTGTTTTAAAATTCTCCTTGTTCGCGTTGTAATAGGCGGCAAGCTCGGATTCCGTTACCGTCGTATCTACCGACTGGCGCACTACCTCTTCCATATAGGCTTTCGTGTAGAGGTCGATCTTGTACTGTCGCACCAATTTGTCGAGATCGGCTTTCGAAGCATCCCCGAGGTTGACTTCGGAAGCACCCATCAGCAATTTCTGCGACGCCCATCGGTTGATGAAACCCTGGACGATGGCGACACTGTCTTCTTTGGAACTTCCCTTGGGAACCAAGTCGTTGAGATCGTCGCGATACAAATACGATTCCCCTACCCTGGCTACCGCTTTAGGCTTTCGCTCCGGGCCGGAACAGCCAATGACGGCCAACAACAACCCGATGACAAAAACCTTGTTCATTTAGGACTTGACTTCCTTTTTCACTTTTTCGAAAACGTCGCGGTTCACTTTCACGGTGAATTCCCCTTTGAGCTCTTTCACCCAATTTTCCTCGAGATATTGCTGGTAGTCGTTGATCACGCGCCCTTTTGCTTCGTCGAGGCTTTTCGCTCCGGCAGGCAGGACTTTATTGATCTTGGCAACGTAATAATAATCGCCTTCCTTGAAAACGTCCGAGATTCCTTCTTTGAATTTGAGGTTTTTTGGAAGCGCGTCGTTGCCTTCCTCAAACGTTCCGGCGCTCGCCATCACGTTGACTTTCTCCTTGGTGTTCAATTTTTCCTTGATCGAATCGGCTGTAGTCTTATCCTTCAGCATCTTCTGCGCCTTCTTGACCATATCCTGGTTTACCGACGACACCAAAACCACGTCGACCCGGTTCTTCCACTGGTATTTGGCTTTGTTGGCGTCGTAGAAATTCCGAAGCCCTAGCGTATCGGTTTTGGAACGCTCCCAAATTTCCTTTTCCATGAGGTCGAACAACAACAAGCCGTCGCGGTACTCGTCCATAACGGCAGCAAACTCAGGAAATTCCCCTTCGAGGTTATCGTTGTAGTAAGCCGTAAGCTGATCGTCAACGAATTTAGAATACAACCTCTCGACGAGCTTGCTCACCGGTTTGTCCGCGTAACCCGCCTTTTGTTGGGATAGGATAAAAGTCAGAAATTCAGCTCCGGTGACGTTTTTATCCTTGATCGTAAACAATTTGGCTGTATAATTCTTGAGGTCCGGCGTTTCCCATTCGCCTTTGTAGTAGGCGTCGGTGACCGCAGCAGCAACCTGCTTGTAGGTCTTTTCGTTTCGTTTTACCGGATATTTTTTGTGCAATTTCTCATTCAAGGCCGAGGTGATCAGGCGCGAACGGTCGTCTTTGCTGATTTTATTCTCGAGCTCTACTTTCATCTCGTCGTAGGTCTTGATAGGGAATTTGTCGACGAATTTGATGATGTGCCAACCGAACTGGCTTTGGACGGGTTCCGAAAGCGGGTTGTCTTTCGAGAGCGCGAATGCTGCCGACTCGAATTCGTCCGAACTCAATTGACCCGAACCGAAACGGTTGATCATCCCTCCTTTTGAAGACGACGATTTGTCATCTGAAAATTGCTTGGCCAATTCTTCGAACTTCTCGCCTTGCTTGATTTTATTATAGATTTCGAAAATCCTGTCCTTCGCTTTTTTGGCTTCGGCAGCATCGTCGGTCTTGGGCTTCAGTACCATGATGTGGGCCACCTGGATCTCGCCGCGGTTGTCGCGTACATCAATGGTTTTGATTATGTGGTAACCGAAACGCGAGCGCACCGGTTTGGAAATCTCTCCTTTTTTGGTCTGAAATGCACCACTTTCGAAAGCGTATACCATTCGGAAAGCGGAAAAATAACCAAGATCGCCTTTGTTGTCTTTCGCCGACGGATCCTGGGAATACTGTTCGGCCAATTTACCGAAGTCTTCGCCCGCCACTGCCTTTTTATAGACGTCCAACGCCTGGTTGTAAGCCTTTAGCGTGTCGGCCGGGGCTGCATTCTCGTCGACAAGAAATAAAATATGGGACGCGCGAACTTCCTTTAACGAGCGTTGGTAGGCTTCATCCACAAGTTCTTTAGTGACTTTCGAATCGGACAGGTAGCCTTTGGCCAATTGCCCGCGATATTGCTTGAGTTCGTTTTTGTAGCCTTGCCCTTCCTCAAGCCCTAACTTATTGGCTTTGTTTATTTTAAGCTTATAGCCGATGAAAAGTTCGAGATACTGGTCGAGGTCTTTTTGGGATTCGTCTTTGACCAGGTCGAGGTTTTTGTTGTAAACGCGAAGGAACTCGTCTGTGTAGTACGGTTTATCGTTGATGGTAAAAAGTACTTCCTTTTTTGATTTTTGGGCTACGGCAACGCTTCCGGCGAGCAGTAATCCGAACAACAAATGTTTGATTTTCATTGAATTATGATATCACTTACGGTTTTGGTTTTCTCATCGCTTCCCTGACGAAAAATACGACTGACAAAAGTAGCAATTCAAAGTTTGCTTGCAAGTATTGGTTTTAGTATTAACAAATTATTTTGAACAGAATCTTTGGTGTGCCTGAGGCTCTTAACCTCGGTATTCATTTAATTCATTTAATTATTAATTGGATAACCGCAAACTTCAAACTTTAAACCTTAAACTTTAAACCTTAAACTTTAAACCTTAAACTTCCAACCTTAAACGTCAACCCTCATCCCAACTTTAAACTTTAAACATTAAACTCAAAACCCTACCTTTGCCGTCCATTTCACACATCATGAGTTTTTTAAAAGAAATCGAAAGACGCCGCACGTTCGGCATCATCTCCCACCCAGATGCCGGTAAAACCACGCTTACCGAGAAATTGCTCCTTTTTGGAGGCGCGATCCAGGAGGCGGGAGCGGTAAAAAGCAACAAGATAAAAAAAGGGGCGACGAGCGACTTTATGGAAATCGAGCGCCAAAGAGGGATCTCGGTATCGACGTCGGTACTGGCATTCAATTATAAGGACAAAAAAATCAACATTCTCGATACGCCGGGCCACAAGGATTTTGCCGAAGACACCTATCGCACCCTTACGGCCGTAGATTCGGTCATCGTGGTGATCGACGTCGCAAAAGGTGTTGAGGAGCAAACCGAAAAACTCGTGGGTGTTTGCCGCATGCGCAACATTCCGATGATCGTGTTCATCAACAAGCTCGACCGCGAAGGTAAAGACGCTTTCGATTTGATGGATGAAGTCGAACAAAAACTCGGATTGCGCGTCACACCGTTGAGTTTCCCTATCGGAATGGGCTACGATTTCCAGGGAATTTACAATTTGTGGGAAAAGAACATCAACCTGTTCAGCGGTGACAGCCGGAAAAATATCGAAGAAACCATTGCGTTCGACGACGTCCAAAATCCGGAACTCAACAAAATCATAGGAGACAAACCCGCCGAAAGACTTAGGGAGGAATTGGAGTTGATTTCCGAAGTTTACCCGGCGTTCAATCGGCAGGAATATCTTGAAGGCGATCTTCAACCGGTTTTTTTCGGATCGGCGTTGAACAACTTCGGTGTGCGTGAATTGCTCGATTGCTTTATCGAAATTGCGCCGGCGCCAAGACCGAAAGAGTCAGACACGCGCCTGGTCAAGCCGGAGGAGGCAAAACTCTCGGGCTTCGTCTTCAAGATCCACGCGAATATGGATCCGAAACACCGCGACCGTTTGGCTTTCGTGAAGATCGTATCGGGAACTTTTGAACGGAACAAGCCGTATTTGCACGTCCGTCAGAACAAATCGCTCAAATTTTCGAGTCCGAATGCGTTTTTTGCAGAGAAAAAGGAGATTGTGGACATTTCGTATCCGGGCGATATCGTCGGATTGCACGATACCGGAAACTTCAAGATCGGCGATACGCTGACCGAAGGCGAAAACATGAGTTTCAAAGGCATTCCGAGTTTTTCCCCTGAGCATTTCCGCTACATCAACAATGCCGATCCGCTAAAGGCCAAGCAACTTGAAAAAGGAATCGACCAGCTGATGGACGAAGGTGTCGCCCAGCTTTTCACGCTCGAGCTCAACAACAGGAAAGTGATCGGAACCGTGGGCGCGCTCCAGTACGAAGTCATCCAATACCGATTGGAGCACGAATACGGAGCAAAATGTTCGTATGAACCTTTCCCGGTCCACAAAGCGTGCTGGGTAAAGCCGGACGATGCCAAGAACGAGGAATTCAAAGAGTTCAAACGCATCAAGCAAAAATTTTTGGCTACCGATAAATACGGTCAATTGGTGTTCCTGGCCGACTCGGATTTTACGATTCAGATGACGCAGCAAAAATATCCTTCCGTTAAATTATTCTTTACTTCGGAACTGGATTAGAAAAAAAACCTAATTTTAAGTATAGGTCACTTTTGGGTTATGTAAACCTGAAATCTGCTCAAAATGCGAATAAACGCTTAAAAAAGAGGGAGTCAAGTTTCTCTTTCTAAAAATCATTTTTATCTTTACACCCGCAAAACACAGCTTATGAAACTGAATTTATACAAATTATATTTCCTGACGTTTTTCCTCTTGATCGATTTTGTGGCGTTTGCCGACGATACTCCGGGGGATGACGACGGAGGCGGAGGACTTGAAGGGGACGATCCTGCTCCGGCCCCGATCAACGGAAAATTGCTGTGGCTCGCCGTGGTAGGAATCCTATTTGCGTTCTACGCTTACAAACGAACACGAAAAACCGCTTAATTTTTTTTGGTTTTTCTTTATAAAAAAAGCCCCTCCAATCCGGAGGGGCTTTTCATTTTCGGGTTTATCGATTATCTTTTGATGATCCTCAATGTCTTCACATTTGCGCCCTGGCTCACGACGATGTTATACACACCGGCAGAGAGATTGCTTCCAAACTGCTGGCTTTCCGTTTCGACAGCCTCGAAAGTTCGGGTGTCGACCAATTTGCCTAACATGTCATAGATTTTGACGTTGACTGCCTCTTCTGTCGGAAGATCGGCATCGAGGGCAAACGTCTCAATATATGGGTTCGGATAAGACACAACGCGGTATGCGATTTCCGGTGCCGTATCGTCTTCCTTGACAGCGCTTCTTGCCGCTCCCGGAGCCGTTACGAAACATGCTTCGCTAAAGTCCGACCATACGCCCGATGTCATCATCGCAACACGTATAGCCATTTGTCCGCCTGGCGTAACCGGCGAGATCTGGCTGAAGCTGAACCATTGTTTGTTGCGGTCTACCGAGTAAACTTGCAACGTGGTCATATCGGTAATTTCAAATCGGTATGACGTCACGCGATTTAAGCTGGCTGTCGAGATCAAGGTCGCTTTGGAAGCGATGACCGCGCCGCAGTTCACGATCGTAGGAACTTCAGGGGAACTTACCTCACATGGGCTTCCGAATCCTGAGAATACGCCGTTCGTTTTCACGGAAACTTCGATCATGTAGGTCGTACCGTAGGTGAATTCCGTCAACATGGTCAACGAGAACCAGTGATAGTTCCTATCGATTGTCTGAACCGCATTTGCAGATAGCGGATTGTCAAGATTGGTCACCTTGAAACGGTAACCCGTCGCACCCGGCAGACTGGTCGTGGCGATAAGCGTGCTGATTGATGGCAGCGTGATACCGCACTGTGACTCGGTTACCTGAGCCGCTCCGTTGGAATCCAACACGGCAGGAGAGGAAACCAGGCAGCTAGGGCCGTAGTAGCCAAGCCATACGCCGTTGCGTTGCAACTCTATCGAGACAGAATACGTTGTGGCATAGTCGTAAGACGCCAATTGCGTAAGCTGGAAATGAGGCGCCGTCCTGTTTATGGTCTGCTCAGACAATGTTTGGGTGTTGATGACCTTAAAGCGGTAACCCGTAATGGAAGTCGGGAAGCTCACGCATCCGATTACTGAACTCATGGTAGTAAGCGTAGCTCCGCACTGTGAAGCCAATACCTGGCTAACGAGTTGGTTGCCTTCGTCGAGGTTGCCGTCGCAGTTGTCATCGATACCGTTGTAAAGTACTTCTACATGACCCGGATTGACAGCTCCTGCATTATCGTTACAATCGCCGTTGACCAATGCATAATTGAGCGGTGGCGTATTGGCATCTACTGCGCAAACACTAACCAGCGATCCTACGCCGTAACCGTCTGCATCACCATCGAAATAAAACTGGAATTCCGCGTGGATGGCAGGATTGGCATCGTTACAATCTGATGAATCGAGCGAATATCCGGTTGGAGGCGTACTGGCATCCACGGCGCAAACGCTGGCGATTGTCGTGCTTCCGAAACCGTCTCCATCCGCATCTACAAAGAAGTCAAATTCTTCGTGGATGGCTGCGTTGGCATCGTTGCAATCTGTGTTGTTGAGCGAGTAGCCCGCAGGTGGCGTATTGGCGTCCACGGCACAAACCGTTACCAAAGAACCGGTTCCGAACCCGTCGAGATCAACATCGACATAGAATGCGAAAGTAGTGTGCTTGGTGTTGTCTGCATCGTTGCAATCTGTGTTGTCAGCTACAAATCCCGCAGGAGCGCCAAAGCAGGAAACCTGGGTAACGGCAAGGTTACCGAATCCGTCCCCATCCGCATCAGCGTAATACGTTACGTTGGCGTTGACCTGAACCGCTACGGTATTTCCTGAAGTCGGTGCGAAGTTACACACAGGCGTAGCATTGGTCCATTCGATGTTCGTTACGGTCAACGTCTGTCCGTTGTTAGCCAAAGCCACGTTTGTTGTAAAACTGGCGCTTCCCGAACCGTCCGCGATCACGGAACCGGCCGTTTGGTTGCCCCCTGCACCGATGTGGTAGGTAATATTGGAGACACTGTTAGGAACCAATCCGGTTAGCGTAAAGGTAGCCGCAGTGTCCTGACAAACCGCCGCCGATTGGGCTACGCCAGACAACGTTGCCTGGTTTACCGTCAAGGTGATTTGCGCGCTTTCCGATCCGCAGCCGAACGAACTTGCCGAGGTAGCGGTATAAGTTGTCGTCGCTGACGGTTTGGCGTATACGTTAGGCGTAATGGTTCCGGTGTAAGCTATTGTTGCGGCCGCATCAGTGTAAAGACCGGTGGTTGGCGACCACACCATTTTTGGTGCAATGCCTGAAACCACCACATCATCGATAGCCCACCATGCGGTGCCGAACCATCCCACGTTCGCAACATAGTTGAAGCGGATTTTGAGATTGCTCTGGTTGATGTAAGCGCTCAGGTCGACATTGTCTGTAACAAGCCCGTCCGAAGCACCTTGATTGGAATTATGATTTCTGATGTTAGTCCAGCTTGTGCCTCCATTAGTTGAAATTTGGACGTTGACTCCGCCCTCGCTTCCTTTTCTGTAACTGTGCTTGTAGGAGAGCGAAAGGCTTTCAAATCCTACTGAACTGAATGTAGCCGAGGTAAGTTGGGTGTTCGCACTTCCATTAGAAACGAGGGTAGCCAGATTCGACATTACAAATTTGCTGTTATCAGGCGAAGCAAAACTGTTCACGCCGGCAAAATGAGGGCTCGTGCGCACCGTAAAAGCAGTGCCGTTGCTAGCGGTTCCTGCTGTGGCGAAACTAAGTGTCCCGTTGAAGTTGTCGGAATAAAACGCATTTGGTTCCAAAACACCACCTGCCCCGTTCAGCGCTACTGTTGTGCCCGGACAAATCGATTGTGAAGATGGCGTGATAACTACCGGTGTCGGCAATGCGTGTAGCGTCAACGTCTTAGTGGACGTAGTGTTTCCGCATGGCGAATTTCCGAATGCCGTCAAGGTCAAGGTGACCGATCCTGCCGCGACGTCAGCCGGGCTTGGAGTATAAGTTGCGGAGTTCAGAGAAGTGGCATTCGCGAAGCTACCGGTTCCGTTAGAGCTCCATTCTACTCCCGAATTGTTCGATGCAGATGCTCCGGTTCCTATCGCGATGTCAACAGCATCCGCGCAGACAGCGACCGGAGTTCCGGCTACCGCGATCGGCAATCCGGTCACATTTACCGTGAATGTTGCCGTTGCAGGCGTACATCCTCCGTTGCTGACAGTCATCGTCAACGTAACCGTATTTCCGGCGTCCCCGGCAGCGGCCGTGTAAGTCGGTGTCAAAGTATTGGCGCCGGCCGTGATGGTCCCTGCCCCGTTTTCAGTCCAAAGTATCGTTCCGTTTGACGAAGACGCTCCTGAAACCTGAACGGTCTGGTTTTCACATATCGTTGCAGAGCCTCCGGCAGCAGCTGTCGGCGGATTGACGATCGTAAGTGTTTTGTTGGAGATGACGTTCGCACAAGAACCGTTTCCGGTCGCCGTTAACGTCAAAGTTACTGTCGGCCCGTCTGACGGATCGGCTGAATAAGTAGCTCCGGTCAGTGAGTTCGCATTCAAAATCGTCCCAAGACCGTTTGAAGTCCAGGTTATCCCGGCGTTATTGGCAGCGGTTGCTCCGGCGGTGATATTGGCCGGGGCACCTGTAGAACATGCGGACACAGCAGTTCCTGCATTCGCGGTTGGTTTGGCGACGATACTAAGGTTGCTTCCGTTGTTGTCGCCGGTGATGGCCGGATTGCTCGAATTTACCCTTATCCTGTAACCGGTTCCGGCTGCCTGCCCGTTTGGAATGGTAGCGTTTATGGCAGTCGCGGTCGTGGCGTTTGTCAATGTTGCAATTGTCGTAGCTGATGTAAAGCTACCACTTGCATTGGAGAGTTGCACGGTAAACGTATTGTTTGCTGCAAACGTTCCTTTGATAGCCAGCGGAACCGAAATAACCTCTCCTTGACAGAAAGGCGAGCCCGAAATCGCGTTGGCCCCTAAAGAAAGGTCCTGCTTCAAAAGCACCAGCACCGCATCGCCTCGTCCGTTGGGAGTAATGCCAACTGAAGCTATTCCGGTTCCGCCTGTCCCGGATTTAATCGCCCACGCAGCCCCAAGTGAATTTTGCGATGGAGCCGCAGCAAACGGAAGATCGTACAATTCGGTTAAAGCTCCCGGCGATGTAGTCGACCAATTTGCGTGGGTTGAAGCGGCTTGACCCGTAAAGGCAAAAAGAACAGCCGCGGAATTGAGATCCGATGCGGTTTTTGAGCCGGCCGACAACACTGCCGCAGACGTATTTGCTGACAAAGCGTCGCCTGTCGCATCGAACGGGTCATCGGCATCGACGCCTCTGAACACGGTGATGGCGCCTTGTGCACCGTCTCCGTTGGTTCCGGAAGAAAGTGTGACCGAGAAACTGGCTGCGCTCACGTCGGCCGCGTTGGCAAAACGATAAAGCAAAGTACCTCTCCACAGCGAAGTGCCGCTACTGCCGATTTGATTTCCGGCGATTTCCGTCCAGCCAGACGGCGTCGGATCGGCCAGGCCATTCGCGTCATTGTCGCTCTGTACAATACTGAGGAACATCATATCCCCTACCGCCAATCCTGCTGGCTTGGGTATGGCCAACGACGTCCCGGTCGTGGTGGCGTTGGAAGAGCCAACGTTGGTTATCTGGCCGGAAGCCGTCTGTCCTAAAAACAGGCCTCCCACCGTCATGATTAACAGCAGAGCCGATTTTCCGAACGAATCGGAACATCGCCTGCCGAAACTGAATAGTTTTGTTTTCATAAGCATCGAATTTTAAGTGAATGATATTGCAAGCCCGAGACCTTACATCTGGGAGATCTAATAATTAATCAACGGTGTGGCAGCTTGTTGGAAGAATTACGTCAAAGTAATCGAGCTAAAATCGAGATAGGAAAAATAATCGACAGGAAACCCGATTTAACGTTGTACTGCATAATCGATTGCGGATTTGTCAACCATGCGATACAAATTTTGCGATACCCTGAACGGCATCTGCGTTTCAGTGAAAATATTTAAATAAGAAAGGCCTTTCATTTCTGAGAAAGTCTTTTCGCATTACGGAATCTAAACTATTTACCTGTCGCGAGATCGACTTTAGCGGGTTCACAATTCAGGCTGCGTCGGTACGCCAGCGATCCAGGTAAAGCATAACGCTCACCTCGTTATTGCCTCGCGAATACGAGCAACATACCGCACTTCCAAAGGGATAATTTAATGATTCATCTTATGCTAAATTCGTAAAGGTCGCATTTCACTCCATCAGAAATAGTCGTTTGAGGTTTTCCGACGGACGACGCCAGGAGATGCGATAGGCATCGGAATCTCTACCCTATAAAATAATCCGTATAAAAAAACCCTTCTCGGTATGAGAAGGGTTTTAAAGTTAAATAACGAGAGTCTAACGACTAGCGCTTAATCACACGCAGCGTCTTGACGAAACTGCTTTGCGTAACCACGATGTTGTAAACGCCGGACGGATAACGCTCTCCGAATTGCTGCATCTCGATCTGGTCGATCGGGAATTGGCGGTCTTCAAGCAATTTTCCTACCATGTCGTATACTTTCACCTGAACGTCCTCTTCACTTGAGGTATCCATGTCAAGCGCAAAACTTTCTACGTAAGGGTTAGGGTAAACCACCGCGCGGAAGTTGACCGCCGCCTGGGCAGGTTCTTCGTTGACGATTGATCGCGCCGCTCCCGGAGCAGTAATTTCGCAAGCTTCACCATACGGTGACCAGTGACCCGAAGTCTGTACCGATACGCGAACGCCGTAAAGCGCTCCCGGTACGAAGTTAGGCACCTGGGCGAACGAGAAGAAGTTTTGGGATCTGTCGACGGTAATCTGTTCGAAAGACGTCATGTTGGTGATCTCAAAACGATAGGCCTGCACACGGTTCAAGCTTGTCGTAGCTATAAGCGTAGACGGGCTTGCAATGCTGGCGCCACAGTTGTTCAGCGTCGGCACGGCTGGCGAGAAGACGTTACATGGTGCGCCGTAACCTGACCAGTTGCCATTTGTCTTGACGGCAACTTCGATCTGGTACTCCGTTCCGTAGTTGAACCTTGTCAGCATGGTAAGAGCGAAGAAATTAATCGAACGCTCGATCGTTTGCACAGCATGAGGGTTCGAATCATCGGTCATGTTGGTCACGCGGAAGCGGTATCCTGTCACACCCGGAATGCTTGTCGTCGCGATCAATGTACTGATGCTGTTGAGCGTTGCGCCACATTGTGACGGGCTCACGGCAGCAGATCCTCCCGGATCGAGAATAGCAGGAGTAGAAACCAGGCAAGCCGGTCCGTAGTAATTCAACCAAATGCCGTTGCGACGCAGCATGACCGAAATAGAATAGGTCGTAGCGTAGTCATAACTGGCCAGCTGTGAAAGACTGAAGTTCGGAGCCGTACGGTCGATTGTCTGCTCAGCACCCGTAGCGGTGTTGACCACCTTGAAGCGGTAACCGTTGAACGGAGCGCCGTAGCTCACCGCTCCAATTACAGAACTGATCGACGTAAGGGTCGTTCCACATTGGGAAGCCAACACTTGGGAATACACACGGCTGGTCTCGTCGATGACACCGTCACAGTTGTCGTCCACACCATTGAACGGCACATCGGCCTGTCCTGGATGAATGGCGCCGGCACTGTCGTCGCAATCTCCGGCAACCGCAGCATATGGCGTTGGCGTCGTCGGCTGCGTACAAGCGATAACTGTCGGAAGCGTAGCAGTTCCGTAACCGTCTCCGTCGGCATCTACATACCAAACGGTTGCATTGGTGACGTTAACGTTATACGAGACTGACGTCGAGCAACCTGCAGAACTGGTCGTCGTGGCGGTATAAACCGTCGACTGAGCTGGTTTGGCATAGACTGATGTTACGGCACCTCCGCTGTAAGGCTGGGTTCCGGCAGCATCCGTAAACAATCCCGCTACAGGCGTAAACGCAACTGCAGGAGTTTGCTGATTGACCACGCGAACATTGTCAATCGCCCAGAAGAAGCCCCATTCAGACGCGTAGTTAAAGCGGATCTTCACATTTGGCTGATTTGCGTAAGCAGTCATGTCAAAGCTTGAATTTGCCATAGCCTGCGCATTGTTCGTAGTAGTTCCCACGCTCGTACCCAGCTGTGACACTAACGTTGTCCAGGTCGATCCGTTGTTGACAGAGACTTCAATCTTAACGGTGACGTCATCAGATATGTAATGGTAAACCTGCTCAAACGTAAGTTGAGGGCTTGACATGCTCAACGTACTGAACGATGGTGATGTCAGTATCGTGTTTGTGACGTCTCCAAAATCACCGAGATCAGAATTGGCAATCGCAAATTTACCACCGTTTTGGGTAGTGAAGTTGCTGAAATCCGCAATTCCTGACGTTTCTGTGTACGGCACAGACCTGAACGTCCAGTTGGTAGCAACCGGCGAGTCATTTGCACTCGTGATCGTCCAAGCCGGAGCATTGTTGTCAAAGTTCTCCGAAAGAGCTACCATGTTGATTGCTGTCGACGAAATCTGTACCGGTCCATCCGTAGAACACATGTTTACGCTTGCCGGAGAGAAGACCGGTGCCACTGGGAGTGAATTGACAGTAACCGCGAAAGTCGCCGTGTTCACGCACTGGCTTCCGCCTGACTGGCTGGCCGTTAGTGTATACGTCGTCGTCGTTGTCGGGTTAAATGTGAACCCTGTGGCAGCAGTTCCTGAAACTCCGGTTGAAGGTGTCCAGACATAGCTGTCAAAGTCAGACAATGCCGAAGTAACGTTGACACTCGTACTGGCTCCCGCACAAATACTGGCTGAGCTGGCACTTATCGCAAGTGCAGGTGCCGCATTTATAGTTGCGACAACTTCCGTCCTAGCTGATTCACAAGGTACCATGAAGGTATAGTCTTCCGTTTCCTGGCTCGTCGAGTTGCTACAAGCCAAAGGAGAACCGACTGAGAAATCTGCCTTGACCCTCATTCGCTTTGCTCCCGGGGAAGTGCCCGCAGGAACAGTAAACGAAGTGTTATAAGGAGAGCTCACATAACTTGCAGTACCGGCAACTTTTTCTCCTGCATCGTCAAAATCGCCGTCGTTGTTCCAGTCGATGAACACGCTCACGCCATAGGTCGAGCTTGGCCATGTGACCGAAAAGTTAACTGAGCCACCAGGCACTTGACTTGCAGACATAGCAGTGTAATTGCCATATCCGCTTGCCGACTGAACCGTTCCGGTGTTCGTGATGTTGCGCAACGCACCCGTCGTAGAAAAACCTGTAATGTAATACGACGTCGACGTTGAAGTCGAAGCACAAGCCGCGGCAAGTGGAGCCGCCTCGCTGGACGCCGAAACATAGTAACTGGTCGTAGCCGAAATCGCAGGTGTCGTAAAACTTTCGCCTGAACCAACGGGCGAACCGCCAGTAGCCGCTGTATACCAGCTCAATATCTGGCCCGCAGGAGCCGTGGCGCCAAGTGTTACTGTACCTGCTCCGCAACGCGTTGCCGGTGCTATGGTAGCCACAACCGGGTTGGTCACGTTTATGGCAACAGTGTTGGAATCCGAGAAAAGACCCGAATTGGTACACGTCACACGCACGAAATACGAAGCAGATGCCGTAAGTGTCGGCGTTGTGTAAGTAGTTCCCGTGGCATCCGGAATAAGCCCGGTTGCAACGTTATACCACTGGAACGACTGTCCTACGACAGGTGTCTGGTAACCCGACACACTCAAGGTCGACACTCCGGATATACATAGAGCCGTCGCAGAAGCTACAGCAGTTCCCGCAGTCGGAGTTCCATTACATTGTGGAATCTGCAAAACCGTGAGCGTGTAATCTTCCACTTCTCCTCTTGGAGTTGCACCTGTAAATCCGCACGAATTGGTTGGGTTTAATGAGTTGAAGTCAATCAAGACACGCATTCTGTACGATCCAGGAGCGGTAGCCACCGGAACGGTGAATGTGCCCGACTGGCTGTTGCCGTAACCGGTTGTATTGAAAACTCTTTCACCAGCCTCGAATGAGAGGTTGTTGTTATAGTCAATCCAAATCGCCATCCCAGATGATCCTCCTGCAGTCGTTGTTGAAAAAGACAACGGTTGCCCTTGGTAAACGGAAGCTGAGAGATCGATGTAATTGGCATAACCTCCTGCAGAAAAGGCAGAAGCGTTAGACAAATTGGTCACGCCGCCTGTCGTCGTAAACTGGGTAATCCTCGAGTTCGTGGACGCCGTGGCTGCCGGTATACAATAGTTCTGTATAGTAAGCAATGCGCCTGCAGTACTCAACGAACATCCGCCGGAGGTAATAACCGCGCGATAGTAACGGGCGATCGGAGCTGCGATTGCAGATGCGTTTACCGTAAGCGTACCTGTTGTTGCATTTTCATATGTCAATCCAGAAGGCGTGTTGTTCACAACGTTTGCGTATGTACCGTTTAAAGTCGCGGCATACTGCCATTGATATGTTGCCCCAGGAGATGAAGAGGCGACAGTAAGCGTTGTGCTGTTTCCGTAAAGAACGGTCGCAGCCGATGGAGCCGTCGTAACCTGAGGCGTGAAAATGCTCAACTGCGCATTTGTCGACTCAACCGGACCGCAAGGGCTCTGGCTTGAAATCACGACGCGGTAAAAATACGTCCCGGAAGCCGGAGTTGCCGCTGTAGTGGCAACCGTCATCGAAGCCGAAGTGGCATTCGTATACGTGGCGCCTGTCGGCGTATTGTTCACAACGTTCGCAAAAGTAACGCCGTCAGTTGAATATTGCCATTGATAACCCGCGACCGCCCCATTTGCCACCACAGAGAAAGTAGCACTTCCTGAAGAGTAGCAATTAGAAGTGCTGGCCGGCGCTGTCTGGACGGATACGCCTTCGACAACCGTAACGGAAGCCGCATTGGATGTAGCCCCATTCGCAGGTCCTTGAACCTTTGCGCGGTAAGCCCATCCGCTGTTTATTGCGGTAAATCCTGAAACCGATAACTGCGCAGTTCCCGTGCCCGAATAGACAAGACCGTTGGCGCTGCCATCCGCGATCGGAGCAAAACCAAGACCTTGATCTTCTTCCCATGAATACGAATCTACTTCACCAGACGGAACAACCGTAAACACGGTCGCCGCTATGCTCGAAGAACAAACAGTCTGGCTGGCAGGATCGCCCGTAATTCCTGTATTACCTACATTAAGTGTCGCAGGAGCGGACTCAACCGGCAAACATGGACTCGCAGCCGTAACCACAACCATATACAAGTAGCCGTTGAATGTGTCCGGAGTTGCAGAAATGGAAAGCGTTGCTGTTTGGGCGCCGCTGTAAGGACTTTCATTTTCGACATTCTGGAATGTGTTCCCTTCGTCTGTAGAAACCATCCACTGGTAACTTTGTACAGCACCGGTAGCGGTAACAGAGAAGCTCGAAGCATCTCCGGTTACGACGGTTTGTGTAGCTGGATTCGACACCAGTACTGGTTCGTTAACCACAATCGTTTTGGTCACGACAGTTGTACATCCCAAGTCGGTTACGCTGTAGCGGATCTCGACCTCTCCCGGTCCTACTGATGTTACGACACCGTCTTCCACCGTGGCGATGCTTTCGTCAGACGAAGACCATGTCCCTCCTGGAGAAGGATTCGACAATTGGACAGCATCTCCGACGCAAAGCGGCTCGTCCCCATTTTGGATAGGATTCACCACTGGTGATGGTGTTACGGCAAGACTTTCCGTACTCGTGGACGAAGCAGTGGCCGAAGCAACCACGATCGTACCTGAAGTGACTCCAGCCGGAGCGATAGCAGTAATCTGTGTAGGGCTGTTGATCACGAAAGATTGAGCAGCCACGCCGTTAAAGGTAACAGAAGTAGCATCTGTAAACGAGTAACCTGTGATCACGACTGTTCTGTCGGCTGCGATTCCCGCGGAACAGATTGTTGTCGGTGTGAAAGTGGTTACCGTAAGCGGCGTAGCAATGACCGAGATGTCGTCCACAACTAACAAGTCCCTGTTACGGGCAGAATACGCCTGGAATCCGAAGTAATATATACCCGTGGTCGGCACGCTGAAAATTACGCTGTTCGGCGTAGCGGTGTCGAGCGTAATGTTCGCATGGGTTGCTAAAATATTCGTCATGGCGGCAGCAGATTGAGCCGTTCCGTAAGCAACTCTCATCCTTTCCGGATAATCGGTGCCTGTTCCACTATACGTATACGAAATCGTGTAGGATTTCCCTGCTTCTAAATTTATGCCTCTGGAATGCCACCATGTATTCGCGGCAAAATCCTCATCGTAAACGTAGATAAGAGCTTGTGACGAAAATCCAAGGATGTCGATTTCGTCGACTATCCATTCGTTTCCACTTCCAGGATTCTGGACAACTGTACATTCAGGGAATGCAGGTGCCGGCAATGAATCGAAATTTTCAACGTAAGGCACTGATGCAGGATCACAAGCCGTTCGGAATGAATACGTCACCCAGTTGCTAAAATCCTCGTTAGCGACGCAAACCGAACGCACATGAAGATAATGTTGGGTATTGGATGTCAATCCTGAAACAGAACCGTTTGCAGTGGTCGTTGCCGTCCCGGAAGCCGGTGGCGTAGACGATGTAGTAACGGCATACTGGTAACCTACGGCAGGAGCCGTTGTCGGTGCAGTCCAGCTCACGTTAGCAGTGCTGTTGGTAATGGCCGAAGCATTCAATGCGGTCGGCTTGAAGCAGCTTGGCGGTGTCGTGAAAGCCGTTCCGGAAGTCCAGGTTGAAAAATCACTTGTTCCGCAAACCGAGCGAACGTACAGTCTGTAGGCCGTGTCTTGTACAAGCCCTCCTATGTTAGCCGTAACTACACCGGCAGCGGTAGTCCCTTGTGCAGCCAAACCGGTTGCTCCGGATCCCGCGGCCCCGGAAGAACGCACTTCGTATTCATACCCTTGAGGAGTTCCCGTTGCCGGAGCCGTCCATGCAGCGTTTACAGTAGTCGGCGTGGCGCCCGTGGCGGTGACCGCCGTTGGGACGTAGCAGCTTGGAGGTGTCGTGAACGCCGTTCCTGAACTCCATGCACTAAAGTCACCTGTTCCGCAAACCGCGCGTACGTAAATCCTGTAAGCCGTTTCTTTTGTAAGTCCTACAATATTGGCTGTAACGACGCCAGCTGCGGTAGTTCCTTGGACAGCGAGCCCTTCTGAACCGGATCCGGCAGCACCGGTTGAACGTATTTCGTATTCGTATCCTCCTGACGGATTGCTCGTAGACGCCGTCCAGGAAATCGTGGCCGTCGTCGGAGTGACCGCAGAGAACGAAATTCCGGTCGCGTTAACGCAAGGCACTTTTACCGTAAGGGTAAAGTTTCCTCTTGCGCCCGTGCTCAACGAGTAAACGCGCACAAAGTAGTTCGTGTTCGCTACCACCGTATGCGTTGCGGCAGTTCCGGGAGTGTTGTTACAGAATTGCTGTACCAAACTTCCGCAAGCGCCCGTGTAGATCGCATAAGAAACAGCGGCCGGAGATATTCCAACAGCCGAAACTTCCAAAGAAGTATTGGTCCCTGAATTGAAACTGTACCATGTATCGTAATACGTCCCGAATGACGAAGCGCAGCTCGGGTAACTCACCGCGCTCGCAAATGAACAACTGTTGTTCGACGCCAAGGGCGTTCCAACCGTTACCGGCGCCGCAGTGGCACAGTCGTCATTCGTCGTGGCAGGATTACACACCGGCGTGCACGTCATCGACATAACAATGTTACCTGTAGGCGTAGTGCCGCTGTAAGAGTAAAGCAACACATAGTATTCCGTTCCTACCGTGGTAGGCAAAAACACCTGGGAACGAAGGTTCGCCGGCGTCGCGTTTGAGATGTCGTCGTTTCCGCCCAAACAAGTCAACGTTCCGCAACTTCCGGAGTAAACCGCAAGGCGCGTATCGACGCTTGGATCGGTGTTGCCGGTTGAAATGGTCGTGTCGTCCCCGTTGCCGGTGAACTTAAACCAGATACCGGCCGAGTTTTGCGTAGTCACACCGGAAATACCGCAAACCGCCATAGCTTCGTTAGTCGAATTGACCAAAGAAACCGTAATGTTCGACCCGCAAGTCAACGAAATGGCTTCTGCACAAAGATCACCCGCAACAGTAGTTTTAAAGGCAACTTGTCTCCAAGCACTTGAACTACCTCCGCAAACTGATCGGATGTAGGCCACATAATTGGTATTCGCCGTCAAAGACGTAAGGTTTACCGAAGTTCCCGGAATAATTCCGTTTGGCCCCAAGCCTGTAGCACCGCTTCCCGGAAGTCCGCTTGTCCTTACTTCGTATTCATATCCCGAAGTTGCCAACGCATTGGCTGACCATGACAGGGTTGCTCCCGAAGAAATCACACCTGAAACTCCAAAGCCCGATACCGCCGTACATGAGGACGGAGCATCAACGCTAAGGTTGTCGAATGCCATCTGGAAATCTCCCGAAGTACGTGTGCCGATGAATCGGAAGGAAACGTTTTGTCCGACATAAGCCGACAACGGGAATGTCCGATTTACCCAACCTGATACCGCAGCATCGTTGATCGTGGCCAAAGTTGCCCAAGTACCTCCGAAATTGGTCGAAACCTGGACTTGTATAGTTCCCCAAGATCCCGTTGGAGGGGCATAAGGAGAAGAAGCGTTAGCCAGTGCGTAGTCGAATGACAATTCCTGTCCCGAAACGACGGGGCCATAAGATCCCGTAGAAAACTGGGCCGTCGTTGTAGAAGACGAAAGGTTTCTCCGGATGTAATTCGTGGCAATCGCCGGAATCGCAGTGGTAGTCCCTATCGTCCAAACCGGAGTCGGATTAGACCATCCTGCCGGTAACGTAGTGGTGGCGAAGCTTTCGCTCCAAGGCAAAGTGCCCAGGAATGCTGTCGTGAATGCCGAAGCGGACGTCCATGTACTAAAGTCGCCAGCTCCGCAGTTCGAACGTACATAAGCCGAATAAGCGGTATTTCCCGTAAGGCCTGCAACGCTTGCCGTCGTGGTCGCAGAAGTTCCGCTCTGCACAAGTCCGCTTGCACCGCTTCCGGCCGCACCCGAGGTACGAACTTCCCATTGGTAACCCGCACTTGGCGCAGTTGTAGGCGCAGTCCAGTTTAACGTGGCCGCGACATTGGATGTCACCGTAGCGGTCAAGGCAGTTGCAGGAAAACACGATGCCAAAGTGGTAAACGTACCTGTAGTCGTGTAACCATCCCCTGTTCCGGCAGCATTCGGTATATGCGAATACTGGGAAGCTGTCGTCGCGTTTTCAGCGCGAACCCTTACCTGGTAAGATGTGTTGGCAGACAATCCGGTCAAGGCAACTGATGTCGCCGCAACAGGGTTTCCGCTGTAATTCGTCCATGCGCAAGTACCCGGAACGCGATATTGCACGCTGTATTGAGTCGCGCCTGACGGAGCCGTCCATGAAACCGTGGCACCCGTAGCTGTGATTCCGGTAACGGAAGAAAATGTCCTGACCGGAGCGACCGTGCCCGGATTGAACGTGATCTTAAGCCCGTTCGGGATATTCACGCTTGTATTGGAACTGTTGAACAATACAGTACTGGAATTGGAATAACCGGTAACGGCATTTGACCAATTACATGTCGTTCCTGAAGGCGTATTCGCCAACATGAGGTTATTGACGTTCGTGGAGAACGTGTTGGAGTTACCGCGAAGTCCTACCTGGGCTGCGCCCGTATCGGCTGGAGCAGTACAAGGTCCGTAAACCAGATTTATCTCGCCGGTAGCAAACGTCAGCCTGATCTGAAAATTCAATCTTTCAGTCGATCGGCCATACCAGTAGGCGTGGTCCGTATACTGGACGATGAATTCCGTCGCAGTTCCCAAATAGCTTATCCGCGGAGTAGCCCCGGCAGCGGTGGAGTTGCCTCCATCATTGCCCAAAGCCGAAATCGCCCCCGAATAACTGGTCGAAGAACTCAGTGGCGTCGACGTCGAAGAGCCCGTTCCGAAAGTGATGGCACCGTTCGCACCGATAAAGCAACTTGTAAAGTTCGCCCCACCGAAAGTGAAGGTGCCGCCCATCGGAATCGCGGCAGAAAGTTCGCTGTCCCAACTGGTCCAAAGCGTCGTCCCGACAATCGGCGTGTAGGTATTACCCGTAGAAATGGTCCGCGAGTAATTCGCAATCCCTGTCTGGGCAAACATCTGGTTGCCTGTCAAACACGACAGCATAACCAACAAGCACATAAGCCATCTTTGCATGACTTTGGGGATTCGCCAGGGCGGTGGCCCGTTGACGTCCCCCACATTGTAACCGAGTCGGGCGTCGTTGCGGCGATTCGGAGAATGGTAGTTTACAATCATAAAATATAAATTGGTTAATAGAATAAAAATCGTTCGCGATGCGAGAGACACGAAGTTTCCGCTGAAGGGAACCTCGGTTTCCAGCGTTTTACATACATTTTAACAAGTGCTTAACATCTTGTTATCAGAGACAAAAAATCCGGCAAGTGGCATCGTACCGCTTGCCGGATGTTTATTAATAGATGATTTTCTTGCTTACCGTGATTTGGTCGACCGATGTCACCTGGACGATCAGTACTTGGTTGGCGATGCCGAGATTCGCGATTTCGGCCTGGGTACTTCCGATGTTTTTCCGCTCCGCGATCAATCGGCCGCGGGTATCGAAAATTTTGACGCTTTCCATCGCGACGTTTCCGGAGTTGATCCTGATTACCTCATCTTTCCCGAAAACTACAACCGAATTCTGGTTGAATATAGGATCTCCGACCTGCAATTGCTCGCCGGTAAACCTCAGCACGAATCGGCCAGGAAATTCCCCGGTAGCGGTGGCAAAACCGTAAGCCCCGCTTTTGAGGTCGTGGATAGTGCCCAAAACGAGATCTTCGAGATAGATGTGCTGATTTTCATCGGCAAACAGACCATCGAAAGCACTCAACGCAATCGAATAATTTCCGGCTACATTCGCCCGGTAACCCATCGCAACCTGATCGTTCTCGTCAAATGGCAACGCCCTTCCCTGAATCGTCAGTTTGTTTTCGTCTAAGATGGAATAAAAGCTGATGGAATTCAACGACTCGATCGTCTTACCGTCATATTCCCTGTCGAGGCCGGATGTAGCGTTGGTCGCATATCCGACAAGAGCCTGTTTGAAAGCGCCGTCGGAATTGCTCATATCGAGCCATATCCTGTGTTTTTCCAACACCGATGGCAGTGCCGCAGCGCTACCCGGTCGGTAAAAATTATCGTTGAAACCTGCCAGTCGCATGCTGTTGTTGAATACGGCGGTTCCGTTTGCGATCGCGGTCACGAAAAATGCATTTCCTGCCGCAATGTTTTTGGTCGGAGCCGAATTGTTACCGCTTCCGGAATTGGCCGCGGCCGTTGCGCCGAGCAAATTGTAAGAAGCATAGTCGTTATTGTTGTAGACCTGGTTGGTAATCGGCGTGTTGTGCGTCCAGAAATACAACGTTCCATTGATCAGGCCGGCGTTGGTCGGATGTGTGATGAACTCGTCCGCATCAAGAGCCGAAGGATATGGATTGCCCAACAAATTCAAATTGGTCGCCGGAGCCGACATCGCAACTGGATAAGTAATGACACCGTTATTGGCCGGGCCCATCGTCATGACCGCCGTAAAAGAGGTCGGAACATTTGGCCAACCCGCAGGTGCCCTCATGATATATCCCCTTCCCGGTGTCATTACCGTGACGTCCGGGATGGAAAGAAACTGGCCGGTCGGCACATTGTAATGATGGTATTTATCGAATCGGGTGTCAGGAGAAACGTCGTCGAGCGTGGTGCCGTTAAGCGGAGAAGACCAATACGTATAATCGTAATTGCGCATTGGTGTCGTTTCTCTTTTATACGTTATCGAACCCGTGTTTACGCCGGAATCGCTGATTTGAACCAAACTTGATTCGCTTTCAAAAATCAGCGCACCGCCTGAAACGTTCACGCCGTTTTCGACGATAAGCGAATGGCCCGGTTCGAAAGACACGTTACCCGAAGTCACGCCGACGCTGCAAGCACTCAAGTCTCCCGATGAAATGTAATTCCCGGCAAATACCGCTCTCTTTCCAAGATTGGGAGCGCCATTGTTCCAGGAAGTCCCGTCCCATGTCGTCGATTCTACGCTTAACGTAACGGTATTCGTATATGCTGTGCACGTTCCGTTTGACACTTGTACCCTTATGTAAGTCGTCGCGTTGATCGGACCCAAAACAGCCGAAGTCAACGTAGTCAAACCAGCCGAGCCCGCAATGTTTACCGGCGTGGTGAATGCTGCATCGTTGGCCGATTGCCATGTTCCGACGGTTCCGATTTGCCCTGTAAGGATAAGGTCCTCGACCGTTCCGGAACATACGTTCTGATTTGCACTTATCGTACCGGCCGTCAGTGGCGTCACGGTCACCGTTTGGAGCGTCGTGGTGCTGCACACAGGCGACGGCGTACTTGCACTCGCGGTATATGTCGTGGTTGTTGTCGGCCAGGCGTAAACAGACGCCGCGCCCGTTCCGGTATATGGAATCGTATGGGCCGCGTCATTATAGAGACCGGTCGTTGGCGACCAGGTAATCGCCGAGGTCGCATTTCCTGAAACCAGAAAGTTGTCGATGGCCCATCCCCAGCCCCAATTGGTCGAGTACCTGAATTTTATCCGCAGGTTGGTTTGTCCCAAATAAGCTCCCAAATCGCGCACGACATGGGCAAAAGTACCCGGCGTTCCCTGGTTCAGGCTGCTATAGGAAACCAATGTCGTATAGGTTGCTCCTCCGTTAGTTGAAATCTCAACGAATCCGTTGCCATTGATCCATCCGTCATAGAAATGCCAGAACGAAAGGGAAGCCGCGGTGATATTCTCCAAGCTGAAAACAGGGGAAATAAGCTCCGTGCGGGTTGTGCTGCCTACGCCTTGCGCATCCGAATCTGAAAAATAGAAAGGCGAAGCATCGTTGCTGTGCAGATTGATCCATCCCCATGTAGGGCCGGTCGGCGTGAAACCGTCAGGCCTTATGGTCCAGGAGCCGTTTGCCGCGGTTGCCGGCGGCGTTCCCGTATTGGTTGTCGTCCATCCAGGAGCCCCTGAATTGAAATTCTCAGAAAGGATAGGAAGGCCGGACACCACACCGCCGGACGCAGACAACTGCATAGCGGTTCCGCCTTCACACATCGTAGCTCCCGTCGGATTCGTCGTGATCGTTATAGGTGTCGGAAGCACATTGGCGACATAAGTGAATTGGGCGGTGTTCACGCTGAACGGAGCAACGGTTTGCGTCGCCGTAAGCGTATAGGTTACGGTCGATCCCGCGTTGAACGTATAACCACCGGCCGCAGTGCCCGTAACACCAGATGGCGTCCAGACAAACGTGTTGTAATCCGAAAGCCCTTGTGTTATCGTAATATTTGGACTGTTCGTCAACGCGCATTGCGTGGAGGTAGCCGCACTCAAAACCAGTGCTGGCGGAGGCGTCACGATCTTGATGCTGTAATCCTCCAGTTCCCCGCTTCCGTTGAATAGGCAGCCAAGGTCATTCGCGTTATCGGTCGGATTCGAATCAGCGTAATCGATGAACACCCTCATCCTGGTCACGCCCAGAGGTGCGGTAAGCGGAACCGCAATGGTACCGGTAACTGTTCCCTGATTACTTCCTGTGTAGGATGTTGTGTTATAGACGATTTCACCGGCATCTGCAAAATCACCATCGTTATTCCAATCGATCCAAATTCCCACGCCAACTCCCAAATAGATTCCAGGCGATGCGTTCCCGTCGTCAAGCCCTACTGAGAAGTTAAAAGACTGACCTTGAGATTGTATGATAGTTTGGGCCGTATAATCTGAATTACCCGGTGCAACCCAAGCTGAGGAATTGTTAATGTTTTGAACGGCGCCCGTTGTGCTCACATTGCTGATATAAGCCTGACTCGATTGCGTAGTGGTGGGCATGCAATAAGGAGGCAGCACAGCGGTCGTAAAGGTCGTTGACCCGGACCATATACTGAAATCGCCTGCGCTGCAATAACCTCTGACCCAAAAATAATATGCCGTATTTCCTGATAAACCTGCGAGGTTGACCAAAGTGGTTCCCGGGCCCGTAAAGCCTGTCGGAATAGTGTGATTCGTGGGTGGTGTTGCCGATGTGGAGACGTAATATGCATACCCGAGCGCCGGTGCTGGCGTCGGTGCCGTCCACATCAAGGTTGCTGATGTTGCCGCAACAGACGAAGCCGTCGCAACAGCGGGCTGCATGCAAATGCCTTCGACCAATTCCACGTCGTCTATGAAGATCTTACCCATGTTAGCCACCGAATACGCCTGGAATCCGACATAATATGTTCCAGAGGAAGCCACGGTAAAGTTTACGTGGTTCGCCGTGGCGGCATGTTTGATGTTCGGATGGTCGTCCAGCGTCGTGGTCATGAACGTGCTGTGAGGCGCCGTTCCTATCATGACCTTCATTTTGTTGGTAAGGAAGTTGAAGTCGGTTGACCCGGCGTACAGATAGTTCAATTGATATGTCTTGCCCGCCGTCAGCGTCACGCCTTGCGTAAACCACCAGGCGTTCGCAACCTGTGCGTTCCCGTTGTACTGAAGATGTTCGTCCGCGATGCCGTCTACCGCGGAGCCGACATCTGCCGTGTACCAGTTATTTCCGTTGACGCTTTGAACGCCATGACAAGGTTGGATCGCCGGGGCATTGTAATTATAGAGCGGACTGACTCCGCTTATTTCTTCAAAATAGTTGAAATATTCCTCGCTTACGGGAGCACAAAGTGTCGATACGTTTACCGGTCCTGTCCAGGCGCTCAAATCTCCCGCCACACAGTTGGCGCGCACCCAAACATAATAGTTGCTTCCGGCGGCCATGCTCGATATCGTTGCAGAATTCGTAGCCGATGTTCCGGTTGGTGTCGTTGCGGCGTTCGGGGCCGTTCCCGTAGTATTGTAATAGTATTGGAAGCCGCTTGAGGCACTTCCTGTCCAGGTGAGGGTTGCTCCCGATAAGGTAACCGATCCCGGAGTAACCGCGAGCGCGCCAGGAGCAGGACAACTCACGGGCGTCCACCTCAAAGTCGTGTTGGACGTACCTGGAATCGAACTATTAATGGCAGTCCTCCAGTTGTCGGAAGCCGCAATGGTATTTACTGTCGCGGCAGTCGATGTTGCCGGAAGCGTTGGCCACGTATTTCCTGCCCATACCCTTTTATTGTAATCCGCACTTGAGGTCCCTCTTAAACCGACTTGTCCTGTTGTATTTGAGTTAAATGTCCCTGTTGAGGTGTAGTGAAATTCAATCACGTTCGTCGTTTCGTACAACCAGATTTGCATACTCATGTATCCTCCTGTTTCAGCAGTGCTTTTCCGGAATGACGGATATTCGATTTTCAAAATGTAATTGCCCGCACCGCCCGACGTATCGAGAAATTTTGCTATCGATGTGGCTGCGCTGGTTGTCGTAACCTGTAAGTTTGCCGAGTAAGCCGCTATGACACCGTTATAAATATTATTACCCGCGATCGGATTATAGTTAATACCGGTCGTGGTTCCACCAAGTATGAGAAACCCGTTAGGTGACACCACGGTATTCGTATAGGTCGTGCCATTGAAAACGAAACTGAATCCGATGGGTGTCGAAACCGGAGTCTGATCGTTCCATGGGCTTGCAAACAATATTGTTTTTGTAGCTGGATTCAACGCTGAATAAGCGGGTGTCGCAGCCATTTCCGAAAAAGAATAGTTGACGCTGACCTGCGCATTCGAATTGGCGACAAACAACAAACTTAGGATAGAGAGCAATAAAAACCAGCGGAAAACAGCAAGGGAAGCCTCTCCGCGAACGGGTAATGTTTTTATCATAGATTGGGTGTTAGGGTGGGTGGTATTATTTTGTTTTAGGATAACCGTGCAAAACCGCCACTTCACGCTAACAATCCTCAAAGAATTAACGATAAAATAATGGCCAAGCGGGTAAATTTACACTAAACTTTGACATAGCAATTTTGACAACTCGTAAATTATGTAGTTTATCGATGAATGCGTCGATTTACTCGACGAAATACACAATTTTAACTGCTAAATAGCTGATAATACTACATTAATGCAATCCTCTGAACAACAGTTAGTGTGTTTCGGCAATGTAAAGTTGAAGTGTGGAAAAGCAGTCTGCGTAAAGCAAGGCCGCAGTGCTGAATAAGGTCTTCAGTCAATAGCTAAAAAGTCGCCACAGGAAAGCTTGTAACCGACAGGCATAAAAAAAACCTTCCTGCCACGGAAGGTTCTTCGTCCAACTAACTTAACCTAAAAATTATAAATAAAACCTTAATTATGCGATGTTGTTTTCGTACTGCATAGCCTTTTTGAGCAAAGTGCGGCTCAGGATCCTGTTAGGCGTCATCCCGCAGTTGATGAGTACTTTTTTTGCCGTCTCCGCCTTTGGTGACGTCCTTGCAGGTTGAGCGGCAGGATTGTTCATCTGCTTGCTGCCCATGAACCACTGCACGAGTTCGAACTGTCGGTTGGCGTCGACTGCTTCCGCTTTGTCGGCATGCCCATCTGTAACATTGCTGATTGCGACCGGAATTTCTGTTTCCTGTGCAGGCGATTGTTGTCCGAACATTCCGCTGCAGCAAAGCAACATCAGTACCAAGAGCATGAAAACCCGCATGGCCGCAGCGTCTGCATTGGTTTTCAGGATATCCTGTTTCGATGATGTCAGCTTTAAAGTTTTCATTTAGCGTGTGCGTGTTTGTTCTTGATTACGGGTCAAAAATACAGCAGGTATTTGCCCGTCGGAAATAATTCCGACAAACTGCCCAAAAACTCGTTTAAGCCTGCATTTCGTCGAAACCGTTGGATTTTAGCCATTCAAAAGTGTTTTTTGTCGGACGCCATAAACGATTTCTCAATAAAACGCATAAAAAAACCCTTTCACGAAGAAAGGGTTGCATTATTCAGGAAGCTGTAAAGAATCAGTTCATCACCTTCTTTACGACTTCTCCATTGCCTGCGGTTGCGATTTTAAAGATCAGCATCTGGCTGGCTCCCGTCACAGGGAAAGAAACCTCACCGGAATTGATGCCGTTGACAGTCTTGACCAACTTGCCGAGAACATCATAAACCTGGACGGACGTCATTTCGACATTGCCGCTGTTGATTATGAAGTGCCCTTGCTGTTTGTAAACCACGACAGCATTGGAATCCAAAACAGGAGTATCGGTGCCCAAAGCATTCTGGTAAAGAATATCGAAGCGATTATTGAAGGTTCCGGCCTCACTCACAAACGTGTAAGCTCCTGAATTCAGGTCGTGGACGGTGTTCGTAAGGTTGTCGCGGACAAAAACGTCCTGGCCTTCGAGGAACAAACCGTCGGCTTCGGCGATGGAAATCGAGAAACTGCCTGCAGTAGTCGCTTTGAAGCCCATTGGGACGACATCTGTATTTTCAAACGGAACCGGACGTCCCTGGATCGCGAAACGCTCATCGGAAATCAACGAGTAGAACGAAATTTCGCCATCGTTGAAAAACCTTCCGTCGATTTGTGCATCATTTCCAAGAGTCGAACCTTCGATGTATCCGACAAGGGTTTGACAAAACGCACCTGCCGCAGTCGACGCATTCAGCCAAATTCTGTGGCGCTCGGCCATGACCTGCCTGAAGAATTGATTGCCGTTATTACCCGAACGCTGGCCGTTGTTGAAAACCGCCTGGGTTCCCGCAGCCGAAGCCTCGACGATAAAGCCTTGGCCTGTCCGGATAACGTCGTTCGGATTGTTTACCTGAGCCTCTCCGTTGGTTACGAAACCACCGCCGGCTGTCCAGGTGCAATAGCTCGGGCTTACAGGGTTGTTGGTCTTGCGCCAGAAGTAAAGCGTTCCCGTGATGTTGGCCGCATTGTCGTTAGCGAAAGCCGTCATGCTGATCGGGGACGGATAAGGATTGCCCAGAGCGTTGTATCGGAAACCTTCGCCTCCGTTGTTCATCGGCACATTGACGTTACCGTTGCGAAGCACACCGTTGAATTCACCGTTCCACACTGTTGGCGTCGTCGGATGGTTATTCGGCATACGGATCAGGTAAGACGTACCTTCCGCGAAAGCGGTCGCGTTCGGATTGGCCACCGCCGCATATTGATTGTTCGTACTATTATAGGTATAAAAACGGTTGGTCAGCGTTTGAGAGGAGAACGTCAATAGGTTTTGAGAATTCACCGGAGATGACCAAAGCGTATAGTCCTGGCGCATCAAAGCCGAACTGTTGCGCTTTACCTTAACCACGCCTGTGTTGTCGACATCGTTGATCTGGATCAGGTTGGCGTTGTTGGCAATCGTAAAGCTACCGGCCGAAGCGATGACGTCTGTAACCGTGAGGTCGTTGCTCAAAAGCGAAAGCAACGTTCCCGGCTGAAGCGTTAGGGTTTTTGCGAATGCATCCGATGTGATTACCGGTTGATTGGCAGCTGGCGCGATGGTCACATTCGTATACGATTGCGGTACTTCGCCGCATGACCAGTTCGTCGGCTCGTTCCAGGCGGCGCTCGTGGCTCCTGTCCAGGTCGAGTTGTTGTTGATCGCGATCGTGATCACGTTGCAATATTGGGACGGACATCCGCCTCCGTTGCCAACCGCAACCCGGTAAGAAGTCGTCGCGGTGAGGTTCGAATAATTGAAAGTCGCACCGTTGTTCACTATCGGAACACCCGCTGTGGCAAAATTGTCGTGTGAATATTCCCAGCCCAAAGAAGCTCCCGTGTAGCCGGAAAGTGTCAATGTCCCGGAATTCGTATTGGAACAATGGGTCGCGTCTCCGGCAAGGGTTCCGACTACGCTTGGTGCCGTGAATGAAACGGTAGCGCTTGCGGAATTCGCACTCGCGCAACTGCCGCTCTGCACGACGGCGCGATAAGACGTCGTAACCGAAAGGTTGCTGTAATTCAATGTCGTTGTCGCATTGGCGATCGGGATTCCCGCGGTAGCGAAATTATCCGTAGACGATTCCCATCTTACGATCGTACCGGTATGGCCGGCAAGCGTCAGGGTTCCACTGTTGGAAGCCCCGCAAACGGTTGTTCCTCCTGAAACGCTTCCTCCTATCGAAACAGGATTCACGATTACCATCGCAGTAGATGCCGAAACGCTGCAATTGTTCGAATTCGTCACCGTGACCGTGTACGTCGTATTTTGTGTCGGCGTGACCGTTGGATTCTGGAGATTAGAGGTAAAACCGGCCGGAGTCGAGGTCCAGGCGTAAGCAGCCGGAGCGTTCGCGATGACGCCCGTTACCAAAACGTTGTCGATGGCCCAGAACCATCCGTCTATTGCGGAATACCTGAATCTTAAGTAAACGCTAGCCTGGTTCAGGAATGCTGCAGGCAATGCCAACGTGGCGTTTGCAAAGGCGGTGCTTGTGCCTTGGGTATTCGTATAGGTTTCAAGGTCGGTCCAGCTTGTGCCGTTCGATGACACCTGTACTTTAACGTTCGAGTTTTGGTATGACCTGAAATAATGGTAAAAAGAAATGCTTCCTGACGACAGCCCCAACGTGCTGAACGCTGGAGACGTCAGTGTGGTAAGCGTATTACTTGAAGAGGAATTCTGCTGGTCGCTGTTAGACAGGTAAAATTGTGAATTGTCGTTACTGTAGGTTTGGGTCGCGTCCGGAATCAGGTATCCATTGGGACGAAGTGTCCATGCCGCATTGGCGACAGTGCCTCCCGTACTGTTGTTTACCTTTACCCAAGCGTTGGTCGCGGCATTGAAATTTTCGTTTATCAACGTCGTGTTTGCCGAAGTATTCGAAACTGACGAAGCCGTCAGGTTGACCGAACTTCCGGCGCAAACCGATGTCGCGCTAGCATTGGCCGTTACCGATGTCGGAATCGCGACAACCGCAACCACGGCAGCATTTGAAGTATTGCCTGTACATGCGTTGTTCGCCACTACGGTATACGAACCTGCGTCGGCCGCGGTGATATTGTTTTTCGTAAACGTTGCGGAAGTCGCCCCGTTGATGTTCACGTTGTCTTTTTTCCACTGATAACCTGTTGCTCCGTTCGCAGCCGCGGTCATGGTAAGCGTCGTCCCGGCGCAGAAAGATCCACCGGACGGTTGTGTAGTGAAGCTTGGGCCAGAACAAGACGTTCCGGAGACCACGAGACTCTTGACGCGGAAATTCTGCGAATCGAACCATCCGTCAGGTGCATTCCAGGCATAAACCCGAATCGTTAGCGTCGTTCCGGGACTTACAACAACCGAAAGATTGTTTTGGGTAAAAGCAGCTTCCGTGCTGTTGAAGGTATAATTGACGCCGATCTGGGTGCGGCTGGTAAACCCGTTTGTCGAATAGTAGACCGCTCCGCCCCAAGTCGAACCGGAGGAACCACTTCTGCGGAATGTGATACCAGTAAAGGTGAACGCGTTTAAGCCGCTTGGCGTTATCTGAAATTGGTAATAGTCATTGTCGTTCATCGCACTACTGGTCGTCCAGCTAGCGGAGTTGACACCGTTCGTCGATGATGATAATCCTGTCACACCGCTGGCCGTGACCGCCGATGCGGTAATAGTGGCGTTGTTGGTTACGGCATTGAGGTTTGAAGTTCCTGCCCAGGTTGCGGTCGTGGCCTGGGCCAAGGCGGCGGAAGTCCCGCCAACAAGCAGAACAGCAAGAATGACAAGGCAATTGGTTAATCGTAAAGTTGCACGCATAGTAGATCGTCTAAGTTTTCGCGCGCAAAAATATATCAGACTAAAACTGGAACAACCATAATTCCGTTAATCAGCAATTATTTCCGACCAACCTCGTTTTTTGGCTGACACCCTCAAAAAAAAAGGCTCTTCCGATTAGGAAAGAGCCCTTTACAGCTGATTTTTGGAGTTTTAGAAACTGGTCTTCTTGATGGTTTGGATTCCTTCCGTCGTTTCTATTTTCAAAAGCAACATCTGGTTGGCAAGGCCCGGACGCAACGTCGCTTCTGAAGCGTTAATAGCTTCTCGGCTCTGGATCAGCCTGCCTGAAACATCATATACCTGTATCGACTTCATGACGACCGACCCGGCGTTTACGATCAGGTTGTCGCCATTCTTATAGACGATGATCGCCTCCGAAACATCGTGATCAGGAGTTCCCAACGCACTTTCGAAAAGGAGTTCGAACCTCGAATTGAACGTTCCCGCTTCCGACGCAAACGTGTAAGCGCCAGATCCAAGCAGGTGTACGATGCCCGTTAGGTTGTCTCTCAGATATACATCCTGTCCGTTCTCGAACAAACCATCGACATGATCGATCGCAATCGAGAAACTTCCGGTTGTGGTTGCTTTGAAACCTAAAGGCACGATGTCCGAAGAGGCAAAAGGAATCGGTCGACCCTGGATCACAAATCGTTCATCGGCCACAAGCGAATAAAGCGAGATTTCCCCGTCGTTGAAAAACTTACCGTCGATTCCCGCATCGTTGCCCAATGTCGAGCCACCGATGTAGCCTACCAAAGTCTGGCTGAAAGCGCCGTTGCTGCCGGTCGCATTGAGCCAAATCCTGTGGCGCTCCGAGATTGGATTCTGTCGGAAGAATTGATTGGCATTGTCACCCGAACGCTGAGCGTTGTTGAATACCACCTCGGTTCCCGATGCCGAAGCCTCTACGAAGAATCCCTGGCCCGTCCTCAAAATTCCGTTGGGATCAAATGCCTGGGCTTCCCCGTTGGTCACGAATCCGCCGCCGGCAGTCCAAGATGCATAACTCGGGCTTACCGGATTGTTGGTCTTCCTCCAGAAATAAAGCGTTCCGGTGATGTTGTCGGCATTATCGGTGACGAACGCTTCCATATCGACAGGTGAAGGATATGGGTTTCCGATCGCATTGAAGCGTTGGCCTTCCCCACCGTTTACCAAACCTACGGTAATGTCGCCATTGTTCGGAACTCCGTTGAATTGTCCCGTCCAGATCGTAGGTGTAGTCGGATGGTTATTCGGCAATCTTACCAAGTAGCCTTTCCCTGTGCTGAAATTCGTGCTTGCCGGCGGAACCGATACGTAAATATTGGTGTTGGAATTATACGTGTAGAATCGTCCGGCCAGCGTCATCGGGGAAAATGCAAGCAAGTTTTGGCCTGCAACGGGCGCCGACCAAAGTGTGTAATCCTGGCGCATGAGGGCGTTCGTATTGCGTTTTACCACGATGTTGCCGCTGTTGTCGACATCGTTGACCTGGATAAGGTTCGCGTTGTTCTCCAGCGTAAAACTTCCGCTGGCAACCGTCAAAGCACCCGTAAGCGTCACGTCAAACCCTGACGGGATGCTGACTGCCGCTCCGTTGTTGACCGTAAGCGTGCACGCGGTAAGATCGGCAATGGCCGTGTAGTCACCGGAAATAATTGCCGTCGTTGCGCTGTCCGGAACACCATCGCTCCAGGCGGTTCCGTTCCAGGTAGAAGTCCTGACCGAGATGATCGCCGGTTGCGAGAATACCTCAGCACAGTTTCCGTTCTGCACGACAGCCCTGAAATAGGTCGTTGCCGTCAACGGACCGATTTGAGCCGAAGTCAAAACCGTTGCCGTATTCCCGATATTGGTCGCTGTCGCGAAATTGACATCTGTAGAACTTTGCCAATACACGACATTGCCCACATTTCCAGACAATGTCAGGTTGCTTGCAAGACCACCGGAGCAAATCGACTGGTTCGGCGAGACGCTTCCACCTTGCGTAATTTCGACTACCGTAACCTCGGCCGTGTCGGTCGCAAGAATACCGTTGGCATCCCTTACCGTCACGGTATAATTGAAGGTTCCGATTGCCGTTGTGGGAGGCGTTGCCGTCGAGGCAGTTCCCAAACCGTTCGACCACGAGTAGCTATAGGGCGGATTTCCTCCGACGGCAGTAGCGGTCAGCGTAACCGAGGCATTCTGGCAAAACGATCCGTATCCTGAAATGTCGACCTCGACTGCCGCTCCCGTAAGTCCGGTAAACGCTGACGTCCTTCCGGCTGTAAGCGTCACGCCGGTCGCACTGAGCGTATTGCTCGACAAAGGCCCGAATTTGATCCACGGGTTGGTTACCTGGTTGAAGTTTCCGTTAAGCTGTGCGGAACTGATGCCGGCTTCCGAACCGACGATGTCTTCGGGCTTATAATTAGCGGTAACGGTAGCAACGGCTCCGGTTATCCCAGATTGGTTGACGCTCCAGTAACGGCTCAGATAATTGTTCATGCTCGAATTGCTCGGATGTTTCGCATCTGTTACCGAAACGCCTACGTAAGCCCCGGAAAACGTTCCTTCGGTTACCGAAACCGTTATTGGCGAATAGTCCAGCGTACCGGTGCGCTCCCCTATCGGAAACGTAAAGCTTCCCGGAGCGGTAAAGTTGCGTCGGAGTTGTCCGGCTCCGTCCGTGATGATCATACTCGAGGCAGAAAAACTTCCGGCGACGGGATTTGCGCCCAGCGTCAGGTTGTTCGCGCCCAAACGGACATTTCCGGAGCTCAGCGTCAAGGTGCCGTCCACGGTTGCCGAATTGAGCAACCCTAGGTAGCCTGTCGCTTTGTTGATTGTGAGATTGTTGAACGCAGCCTGCGAAGTTCCGCTGAGAAACTGGTTCTCCGTTCCGATAAAAGACACGGTCGATCCCGAAAAACTGACGGGTTGGTTCAACGTCAAATTGCCCGTCACGTTCAACGCCGGTGGCACGATGGCGCCCGTACCGCTTATGATCAGGTTATTGTAAGCTGGCAACGACCCGTTTGGCGACGGTATCGTTTGGTTCGTTCCAATAAATTCGACGGTATTTTCCGTGGCCGCCGTCAACAGGTTGCCATTGCGGATAAATTCTCCCGAAATGCGCATAATGTTGTTGGTGATCGGACGCAAACCTGCACCCGCATTGATCGTGACGTTATTGAAATTCGTGGTTCCCGCTATCGAGGCGTCAAGATTCGTGAAAATGACGCGGCTCGTTCCTGTTCCGGGATTGAACGTACCGTTATTGATCCAGGCGCCCGCACCATTGTTTATCGTAAACTGAGAATTTGCAGGTGCGTTGAGGATACCTCCGGCCTCGATCGTAAGCGACCCAAGCAATACGGCAGGATTGAGCAACGGATCATTTGGTGTCGTTGCCGCATTCGGTATGATGACCTGGGTGACGTCGGATGGTGTTGCGTTCGGCGTCCAGTTCGCGGCAGTCGTCCACGAATCGCTCACCGACCCGTTCCAGGTCAGCACGTTCGCTTCGGATTCATCCAACGTCAGCAAAACCTGGTCGAAAGTAGAGGTAAAATACAACCCGACGTTGACATTCGAAAGCTCGACGAAATTTTCGGAAGTGCTGAAGTTCGATCGCCCTTGCTCAAGAACAGTGTTCGTAGAAACAATGCGCGCCCAATCGACAAGGCGTGATTCGTTATTGCCGTTGAGCTCGGAATCGAGATAGCGCGCCCTGATCAACGCCTTCGTTCCTGAACCGCCTGTCTGGATGAAATCGTAGACGCGATTGATTGCGCCGGGCCTCCAAGCCGGAGCCGTTCCAATTGTAATCTTGAGGCTCATCGAGGTCGGAAGCGTTCCTACCGGTGGAAACAAAATGGCCATATTTTCATGACCCATGGTGTAAAGCACGTTCGTCGTGATACTGTTTCTGGTAACGACGCCGGTTACATCCCCGATTCCGGTGTTGGTTCCGCTTGGCCCCATTGTCAAGGCAAACGATCCGGTGTGGAGGCTGCCTAAAGTGGCCGATGGGTTTGCTGTCGGCAGGTTCAAAATAGTGTTGACGGTGACGGCTCCACCTAAAACCGATCCGCCTGGCGAAGACGACCTCAGCCTGTTGTAAGTTCCCGGCGCGATGGTCTGGACTCCGGAAGCCGCATTGTAGTGCACATAGCCCAATCCGTTCCAGGTTTTACCCGAAGGCAAGCCTGTATTGGTAATATTGGAGCTCAGGATCGTCCCGTTATTCGTAATGGAAGTTAACGCTCCGGACAACTGAACGGTGTTTACGTTCAGCGTCTGTCCTGTTGCAACGAAAAGCTGTCCGTTTACCACGAGTGCGTTGCCGACATTCATCGTATTGGTCGCCGTAGTGGCTACCGTAAAATCGTTAAAAACGTTCGTCACGCCAGGCGTGGTTTGGTCGAAACTCAAAGTAGCGCTTGTCGATCCGCCAAGGATAAGGTTACTTGTCCCGCCACCTTTGAGGCCGCCTATGGCAGTGTTCGTGATGGGTCCGTTCAGGGCGAGTGTCCGGCCGTTGACGTCCAATTTGCCGGCGTTGAAGACGATGCCGCCAGCGACGGTCAAATCGTTTGAAAGCGTCGCGTTGCCCTGAAGCACAAAGCTTTCGGCAGTTCCGGCGAACGGTGCGAAGTTCGAAGTCGGGTTCGCAACTGCAACGATATCGTCCAAGGCGAATTCATCGAACTCACCCGACCCGATAACGGCAGATCCCGTCCACCTGAGATAATAGTAATTATTGCTCGGGACGTTGAGGCCCGTAATGGTAATTACGCGATAATACGCCTTCCATTCCGGGGCCGCATCGGCTGCAGCCGGAGACAACACATTGAGATTGGAGGCACTCGTATAGGTAACATTGTCGCCTGAATAACTGAAGTTGAAGCTCGACGAAGCAGCCTGGTCATTGTACACATACACTTTGTACGCGAGGTTCAGCGATGTGATAGGCGCGCCCGTCTGGTTTTGAAGCCGAAGCGTTATTGTACCCGGAGCAAAATCGGTCCCAGAAGGCTGTATCCCGAGCGCTCGGTCGCCCTGAGGCGTATCAAATGCGTAGAGACCGCTTTCGGCGACGCCTCCGTTGGAAACACCTCCGTCAAAATCGCTGTCTTCCGGCGATGTTCCGCCAAAAGCGATATTGCCGTCGCTGAACCCGGTAATCGCCCACGCATTAGAGTTGAGCGATCCTGCGCTAGCCGTCGGCTCCAAACCGTCGCCCTCGAACGAATTGAGGTTCACACCGTCGACGGTCGTGTCGAAATTGATCGTATTGACAGCATTGGCGGCATAGATCTGCCATCCGACGGGAGCGTTGAGCGTCGTACGGTTGCCGGTGGCAGGAGTCGTTGTAAGATAGTTTTCAGTTGTTCCCGATCCGTTGAATTCGAAAACCGAAACATGGTACGATGTCGCGGGAGAAAGAGACGTGACGGTCACCGAAGAACCGGAACCGGAATACACCACGAAGTTGCCCGTGCCAATTTCAGACCCGCCTGCAAAAGCGGCCTGGGCAGCATAAGTTTGCCCATCGACCGGAACGGCGTTGACAGCAGCTCCTGACCGCACCAGGACGAGACGGTTGCTGCCGTTTCCGTTGGCCCAGTTGATGGTGAACGAAGAGGACGTAACGTTCGTGAAAGTTACTCCTGTCGCAGCGGCGGTAGGTTGGGCCGCCTGGACCGTTCCTGATACGGCGATTTGCTTAGTCGTTCCTCCAGTAGTCGTATGATCGATTGTTCCCGAATAAATTCCCGCCGGTGCCGAAGCCCTGAGCCGCGCATACACCGTTACGGGCTGGCCCACGAGTGCGTTGCCGGTTCGTGTCAGGTTAAGTGTCGGAAAATAAGTTGTTCCATTTGTCGAAATCTCAAAGTTCGCAGGTGCGCTTATGCCGACATCGGCCGTGAGATTGCTTCCGCTGACGGTGTACGTCTGGGCTGTTGAAGGCGTTCCGGTCACCGTCGTCACCGGATTCAACGAACTCGACGAAAGCGTTATCGCAGGAACACCGGCGAGATCTATCGTAAACGGCAATGAATTTGAAACTCCCGCCCCGTTCGCAACGCTTATCGAGGCCGAACCCGAACTTGCGATGTCCTGAGCGGTAATAGCCGCCGTTAGTTGGGTGGAAGACACGAAAGTAGTCGGTCGGTTTGAACCGTTCCATCTCACGACGCTGGTCCCGTTGACAAAATTGGCGCCGTTGACGGTAAGCGTAAAAGCACCGGTTCCCGCAACCCGGGACGAAGGTGAAAGCGAGGTAATCACCGGAACCGCGACGGTAACACGGAAATTGTCGAATATGGCAGTTTGCGATGTTCCGATCCCTCCATTCCAAAACGCTGCGGTAATTGGCAAAGCCGAGGTCGTATACGTATTGCTTACTGCCGTACCTTGTGGCGTCAGTGTCCCCGTGGAAGGGTCGACCGATGGTGTGGTGCCGTCATTTCGGACGAACAATTGCCACGTATTCGTACTTGGCGTATAAGTGACGCGAAGGCTCAGGTACTGGTTTCCGAAATCGGTCAAACCGGTCGTAGTGGATTGCACCAAGGTCGTATAAGTTCTTAATCCTGAAGTATATCTGACGAGGCGAACGGGATCGACCGTACCGGAATTTCCGAGAATCACCGCATAGCCCGTACCTGAAACATTCGTTGTTCCAGATGTCCCCGCCAAAATAAAGGCCGAAGCGTAGGTTGTGGTATTGAATCCTCCGGGATTGGACCGTATTTGCCGCATGTTGAACGACCAAGAAACCGTTCCGGGATTGCTGGCCAGGACATTAGTGAACGGGGCGGCGAAATTTCCATTATTGGTAGAAGCCATTCCCCAACCGTAGTTGTTGAACGTTCCGCCGGCATCGTTCGTGAGTGTGAGATTTCCAGCGTTGATTCTGGCGCCAAAGTCGCTCCCACTGCGGCTGAAGCTCCAAATCGGGCTCGTGCCGATAGGTCCCGTCGCTGTGGTAAAAGCCGTTCCTGCTGAGGTCGAAAAATCTTCGGTAAAAACGGTGTTTTGTGAATAAGCCTTCGGGATCAAAAGCAAAAATGCCATGAAGCCCCACCGTAAAATAGGTAGTCGTTGTTTCATAGTAGTAGGTTTAAATGCTGCGAGAATTTGGGAATATTCGCATATTGTAAAGATACTTACTCTGATTTACCTTTAATCGGTAGACGATAGTTAAACTTTTGTTTATCACTCGACTAACTGCACACCAACAAAAAACCCTCTTACCGAAGCAAGAGGGTTTTATATGAAGTCGACTGGTTTCTCAGTTGACGACTTTCTTGGTCACTTCAGCCTGGGTCGAAGCCTTTATCTTGAAGATCAACACCTGATTGGCCTCGGTAGCCGGAACAAAAGTTTCGCTGGCATTGATGTCCGAGTGTTCGTAGACGCGCTTGCCCAGGACGTCGAACACTTGAATGGCACTCATTTCAATGTTTCCGGAATTCACGACAAACCCATTGCCCCGCTTGTAAACAATCACCGAGTTCGGGTTGAACGACGGGTTGTCGACGCTCAACGCATTTTGGTAAACGACCTCGAAGCGCGTATTGAAAGTAGCGGCTTCACTCACAAAAGTATAAGCCCCGTCGTTAAGATCGTGGATCGTTCCGGTCAGGTTATCCCTGAGGAACACGTCCTGTCCTTCGAGGAACAAACCGTCCATATGGTCGATTGCAATTGCGTAACTACCGGCAACCGTTGCTTTGAAACCCATCGGGACAACATCCGTATCTTCAAATGGAAGCGGACGGCCCTGGATTCCGAAGCGCTCGCCTTCGATCAAAGAGTAAAGCGCGATTTCTCCGTCGTTAAAATATTTTCCGTCGATATGGGCATCGTTACCAAGCGTTGATCCTTCGATATATCCGACAAGTGCCTGGCTAAACGCACCAGTTGCGTTCGTCGCATTGAGCCAAACGCGATGACGCTCCATCTCTTGATTTTGGCGGAAAAATTGGTTGGCGTTATCGCCTGAGCGCTGTGCGTTGTTGAATACCAGTTCCGTTCCTGTTGCCGATGCTTCGACGATGAAGCCTTGGCCGGTGCGCAGGATCCCGTTAGGGTTGACGTTTTGTGCCTCTCCGTTAGATAGGAAACCGCCGCCGGCTGTCCACGTGGAATAACTTGGGCTCGCAGCGTTATTGGTCTTGCGCCAGAAGTAAAGCGTTCCCGTAATGTTGGCCTGGTTGTCGCTCGCAAACGTGAACATATTGACCGCGGACGGATAGGGATTACCCACTGCGTTGAAGCGGAAACCTTCGCCACCGTTGTTCAGCGCCACGGAAATATTTCCATTGCGCGGTGTTCCGTTAAATTCTCCGGCCCAGATCGTCGGTGTCGTAGGATGGTTGTTCGGCAATCGGATAAGATAACCCTGGCCTTCGGCAAATTCCGTTGTGTTAGGTTCCGCAACCGACACGTAAGCGTTCGTAGCGCTGTTATAAGTGTAAAATCGATTGGTCAGCGTCTGGGACGAGAATGCCAGCAAATCCTGACCCGAAACCGGGGACGACCAAAGCGTATAATCCTGGCGGATCAAAGCCGAGCTGTTTCTCCTCACTTTCGCGATACCAGAGTTGTCCACGTCATTGATTTGGATCAAGTTTGCGTTGTTGGCCACGGTGAGATTTCCGCCTGTCGAGTTGACGACGTCGGTTACGGTAAGATCGTGTCCGCTAAGGATCGTAAGCAATGCCCCGTTGGAGATTGTCAGCGAGTTCGCGAACGCAGTCGACGTGATTTCAACACCTCCGGGAGTCGGAATATTGATCACGACATCGCTTGAAGCTGTCGGAACTGTGTTACACGACCAGTTGGCCGCATTTTGCCAGTTTTTATCGACGGTTCCCACCCAAGTATTCGTGTTGGAGAGCGAGATAACGGCACTTCCGTTCATCACGATCACATTGTCGCAACCCGCTTGCGAGTTGGTCGCCCGAACGGTATACGTCCCTGCTACAGATTGGCTTTCGAAGCTAATCGCGTCTCCTGTTCCTGCAACTGCACTCCCTACGTTATTCCCATCTCTGAGCAATTGATAACTGAAGCCTTGCTGAGAGTCGGACAGCCCGATAGCTAGCCCGTTTGAACCGCAAGTGGCGCCGCCTCCGGTTACGTTAAATACTTGCGGATCGGCGCAAAGGATATTTCCTTTGAACGTAAAGTCGTTCACGCTAAAAGTGCCGGTCGCACTTGTTGCATTATAGCCGTACAGCCTAAACGTAATTTCAGATTGCACATTCTGGAAAGCCGATAATGAAAATGTCCCTCCGGTATTTGTCGGAGTTGCTATGTTTTGACTGAAATTATCCACACTCGACCTTAGAGCGAAAAGCTGTGGTCCCGTGGTTGATCTCTGGGATGTGTATTGCAATTCAGAGAAATTAATTTTGTGACCTGGCGTCGGCGTCAGCCTAAATTCGAAATAATCGCTTTGGTCAAGCGTCGCCGGGATCGAAAATGATGTAGCACTGTAACGGTTATCCGCATCTGCGCCACTTAGGCCTGGTCCGCGGACAATTCCGCTGACAGTCAGATTCGCGTCGACCGTTTGCCCATTCGTATAAGGACTTGTCTGCCCAGGATTGGATCCAGTGATCGGGTTAGCAAAAATGCTGACCGGCGTAAGGGAAATCACGATGTTGCCACTGGTCGCCTGCGCAAGTGTCCCAGCGTCCGCGTGAAGCGTATAGGTTCCGGCAGATCCGAAAGTCACCGTCGAAAACGTAGCGACTCCATTTACTGCGGCCACACTCAGTGTTCCGCTAAGAACGCCCGGGCCCGACGCTTTTGTCAAGGTTACGGTTCCTGTAAAATTGGTATCGATTGAATTATCAGGTCTTCTGGCTTCGACTGTAAACGTTTGCACAGCCAAAGTTGCGTTGCCCGTAGTGGGAACACCTACGAACGCTAACTGGTTCGCGGCCGCGAGCGTCGAAAAAGTTTCGAGCGTCCCGTAAGTGTAAGTCGTTCCGTCGAAAGCATAGGCCTTGAACGAATAAGATGTATTCGGAGCCAGGCTCGACAACGGTAAGTTAAACGCCCCGGTAACCAAGCCGATGACGCTTTGCGTGGTCACGCTGGCACCGTTGTGTTCGGGATTACTGTTGGCCGACGTCAGGGAATAAACAAACCCTTTTTGGGTCGTAGCCGGGCAAACACCAAGTGTCGCCAAATTCCCTCTAAGCGTGGCCACCGTATTGCTGATGCCGTTGGCGGAAACGGTTGAAACCGAAACTGCGACAGGTGTAATTCCTGTCCCGGTCAAGCCTATCGTGGGCGAATTAGCTCCAGCGGTCAAACTGTTTACCGTGATCGTCGCGGTTTTCGATCCCGCAGTAGCAGGCGTGAAAGTCACGTTGAAGGTTACCGTTCCGTTTGAGCCCGCAACAGACGTAGCCGAAAGCCCGCTTACGACGAAATCCGGATTATCAGAAACCACCGAAAGGTTATTGGCAGCCGAAAGCCCCGAGTTCGTAATGGTATATTGTAAGGAAGTCGCCGCAGTTCCGGGGCAAACCGAGCCATGAGCAGTGGTGCCGGTGATCGCGAGGTTTGGCGTCGCAGGGGCATTGACCGTAAAAGTTTGCGTATTCGAGGCTGCAGCGGCGCCTGTCGTGGTGACACCCACAGCGTAACTTCCAACGGCCGAAATGTCGGCAGCGCTGATTGAGGCGGTAAGTTCGGTTGCACTGACGAATGTCGTAGTCCTCGCGGCCCCGTTCCAGGTTACCGAAGAAGATCCGGAAACGAAATTCGTTCCGTTGACCGTTAGTGTGAATCCAGCATCACCGGCCGTGGCAGAAGACGGTGTGATGGAGGTCGTGGTTGGCGTGGCTTGAAGGTTCTGGAAGGAAAGGCTTACATCGTCGATACCGAATGTGCAGCGGCTTCCACTTCCCGTAGAGCCTTGACTGATGATCCGGATCCAGACGTTGCCGGTGAGATTGTCCAATGCGCTGCCAAAATTGACCGTGATCGGCTGAACGCCCCAGGCACCTCCGTTTAGGGATTGGTCCGTGAACGTCGTCAATTGTGTATAAGAAGCAGGGTTTGTACCGGTGCCATATTGAACGGCCCAGGTTGTCGTCCTTGATTGTATGTTTTGCAATTGGGCTGAGAAAGTCAACGACAAGTTGGTCTTCCCCAGTGTGTTGGCCAGCTGAAGGTTGAACGATGATCCGGTATCACCAAAATCATTGGTCGCCCTGATGGACAGCGAACGATCCGAAGAAGCCTTTTGCGTATCTTGGTTGCTGGTTGATGTCAACGGCGCCTTTGCAGAAGCTGCAAATCGAAAGTTTCCGCTTGATGACGCCCAGGATAATGCCGCAGCGGTAGACGTTGCTGCCAAGGGTGTCACATTCGATCCAAGAGCGGCCGAGCCGGCGCCTGTCCTGGTTGTCCATCCTGTCGGAAGTGTTCCGGCATCGAAGTTTTGTGTGTAAGGAGACGTCCCTAACGTTACCTGGGCAAATGCTCCGGGGGAAAGCACAAACGCAAACAGTGTCAATAGAAACGATGAAATGCTCCAATCCACACTTCTGAAGTGTAATAGTTTTCTCATCTAGGTTAATTTAATTTGGATAATTACGGCCTTCCGAAGGTTGGAACTTCAAAAAAGGCATCCAGTAAAAATACTTAAATTATTACAGATAGACTGTACTGTAAACATTAAAATATCTTTAAGACTTCATAAAAAAAACCTCCCGTTTCCGAGAGGTTTGATTTTAAAAAGCAACACAATTTTATCGTTTGACAACCCTTAATGTCTTGATATTGGCGCCTTGGGTCACGATCACATTGTAAACTCCGGACGGATAACGCTCACCGAACTGCTGCATTTCGATCTGATCCTGTCCAAACTCGCGCTCGTCTATAAGCTTCCCGATCATATCGTATACTTTCACTTTGACGTTCTCGTCTCCCACGACATCCATGTCGAGCGCAAAACTTTCCGAATACGGGTTCGGATATACGACCGCCCTGAAAGCAAGATCTGCCGACGTGTCGTCCGACTTAACGGAAGATCGCGCCGCTCCCGGAGCTGTCACAAGGCAAGCTTCACCGTAAGGACTCCAGCTTCCTGACGTCATCAACGATACGCGAACCGCATATTGTCCGCCCGGAATGTAGTCGGGAACATAAGAGAACGAGAAGAAATGTAGCGTTCTGCTGACAACCTGGGTAGAAAAATCCGAAAGATTGGTCACCTCGAAACGATACGTCGTCACGCGGTTCAAGCTTACTGTGGCTATTGGCGAGGTAGCGCTCGGAGCGATGTAGTCACAATTTACGAGCGTCGGAATATCTGGCGTCGAAACCAAACAAGGCGCGCCGAATCCTGTAAAGTCACCATTAGTTCGGACGGCGACTTCCACAACGTAAGTCGTACCGTAGTTGAACGAGGCCAACTGCGTCAATGAGAACCAATGCTGGGTCCTGTCGATGCTTTGCACTTCATTCGTAAGCGTGTTGGTAATTTTGAATCGGTAGCCTTTTACACCCGGGATACTTGTCGTGGCGATGAGCGAACTCAACGATGGCAACGTACCGCCGCATTGCGATGGCGTAACCGAAGCCGAACCGCCTTCATCGAGGATCGCCGGAGTGGAAACGTTGCAAACCGGACCGAAGCTTCCTACCCAGATTCCGTCGATCTGGACTTCGACCTCGATGGCGTATGTCGTGGCATAATCGTAAGAAGCAAGACCTGTCAACTGGAAGTGAGGTGCAGTCTTGACGATTGTCTGAACATTATTATTGGTAAGGTTGGTAATGCGGAAGCGATATGAAGTCGCACGCGCTTTGCTGACCGCGCCGATAAGCGTGCTGATCGAAGCCATTGTCGTACCGCATTGTGACGGCAATACCTGGCTGAATACCTGAGGCCCGCCTTCGTCAGTAACGCCGTTGCAATTGTCGTCAATACCGTTTCCGAGGATTTCTTCCTGAGCCGGATTGACCGAGTCGGAAGTATCGTCGCAATCCAGGCCATTGTCGACATTCGTATAGCCGAACGGAATTGAGGCGCCGTAGCAAATCGTCTCCTGGGTCCCGTTGTTGTAGCCGTCGCCGTCAAAGTCGACATAGAATTGAGCCGTGCGGTAAACCGAAGCGTTGGCATCGTTACAGTCCAATCCGTTATCCGCTTGTACGAAGCCTTCGGGAACTGTCTCGCCGTAGCAAACCGATTGTGTAGCTCCATTGTTGTAGCCGTCGCCATCGTTGTCCACGTAAAACGTTCCAGTCCGGTAAATCGATGCATTATTGTCGTCACAATCTGTATTGTTGGACACATATCCGACAGGTTGCGAGCAAGCCGTCACCGAAACGATCGGGTTTCCGAAACCGTCCCCATCTGCATCAGCATAGAAAGTGTCGCCCGTCGTAGTAAGCGAATCGTTGTCGTCGCAGTCGTCGCTGTTGGAAACGCCGCAACCTGCTTGTACGTCAGAGCCGAATCCGTCTCCGTCAAGATCCTCGTAGAAGATCACGTTGTCGTTGCAGTCGAGGTTGTTCGCCACGCCGCACGCAGATTGAGTAGCACTGTTGCCGAATCCATCTCCGTCGTTGTCTGCATAAAGGATTTGATTGTCGTCGCAGTCGTCGTTGTTGGAAACGCCGCAGCCTGCTTGTACGTCAGAGCCGAATCCGTCTCCGTCAAGATCCTGGTAGAAGATCACGTTGTCGT